>NZ_JAUZVT010000001.1:0-1397464 GCF_031932285.1 Microbacterium aquilitoris | reverse complement strand
AAGGAATCTCACCTCAGCCGAAGCTGAAGTCGAGGTTATTTGGCATTTGACAAGTGCACGCTGTTGAGTTCTCAAGGATCGGATGCTCCCACACCACCCCGCAGGGCTTCGTAGTGAGGCAACGTCACACTCTTCGCTCGACTCCCGAACGAGACGGCACGAAACGATCAGAAGATCATGTCGGGCTCATCACCACGGGGCTTCGAGGTGGAGTCCCCATCCTAGACCACGAGGTCCTGTTCTCTCTAGGAGAGGTTTGGGATGGATTTGGTTCTCCGCTTGAGGGGGCTGGGAGGCCTTTCAGTCTCTCGCTCTTCCCTGTGGGGCGAACAAGTAATAAGTTACGCGGCGCTCCGGAGTCGGGCAAATCTGGCCCGCATCCCGGGCGTGTCGCCTGTGTTTCCGGGCGAACGCGAGAGGCCGCCCTCCCTCGTCGGGGTGGGCGGCCTCGGGAGACGTCGGTCGTCAGGAGACGAACACGCCGGCCATCGTCTTCTTGCCGCGTCGGAGGACGGAGACACCGCCGGGCAGCGATCCCGTGATGACGTGTGCCTCGTCGACGACCTTCACACCGTCGACGGAGACACCGCCCTGCGAGATCGCGCGTCGCGCCTCACTCGCACTGGAGACCAGACCGGTGTCCAGAAGCGCTTGCACGACCGGGATCTCGCCGGCCGTCGCCACGTGCGGCAACTCCTCGAGCGCGGAGCGGAGCGTGGGCGCGTCGAGCGAGGTGAGATCCCCCTGCCCGAACAGCGCATCGGAAGCGGCGGCGACCGCAGTCGCGGCATCCACCCCGTGCACCGTCGTAGTCACCTCCATCGCGAGACGACGCTGGGCCGCGCGCCGGAAGGGTTCGTCGGCGACAAGGCGCTCGTACTCCTCGATGTCGGCGCGCGTCAGGAACGTGAACACCTTCAGGCGAGCGATGACGTCGGCATCATCCGTGTTGAGCCAGAACTGGTACATCCGGTACGGGCTGCACATGTCGGCATCCAGCCATACCGCGTTGCCCTCGCTCTTGCCGAACTTCGTCCCGTCGCTGTTGGTGATCAGCGGCGTGCCGATGGCGTGCACGGACGTCCCCTCGACGCGGTGGATGAGATCCGTACCGCTCGTCAGGTTGCCCCACTGGTCGCTGCCGCCGGTCTGCAGGACGCAGCCGTACTGCCGGTACAACTCGAGGTAGTCCATCCCCTGCAGGATCTGGTAGCTGAACTCGGTGTAGCTGATGCCCGCATCCGAGTTGAGTCGTGCGGCGACGGCATCCTTCTTCAACATCGTGCCGACCCGGTAGTGCTTGCCGACCTCGCGGAGGAAGTCGATCGCGCTCATCGGAGCGGTCCAGTCGAGGTTGTTGACCAGTCGCGCGGCGTTGTCGCCCTCGAAGCTCAGGAACCGTTCGACCTGGCCGCGCAGACGCTCGACCCACTCGGTGACGGTCTCGCGCGTGTTGAGCGTCCGCTCCGCCGTGGGCCGCGGATCGCCGATGAGACCGGTGGACCCGCCCACGAGCCCGAGCGGTTTGTGTCCAGCGAGCTGCAGACGCCGCAACAGGAGCAGCTGCACGAGGTTGCCGAGGTGCAGGCTGGGCGCGGTCGGGTCGAAGCCGCAGTAGTACGTGATCGGCGCTCCAGAGAGGAGTTCGCGAAGCGACGCTTCGTCGGTCGACACGTGCACGAGACCACGCCAGACGATCTCGTCCCACACATTCGCGAAGGACGGGTCGTTGGCGGGCGCGAGAGCCGTCAGTTCGGCACTCGATACGGATTCAGACACGCCCTCCAGGCTATCAGCGGGGCTCCGGCCGATCAGTCCGGCGACACCTCGTCGTACAGGCCGATGATGTTGCCCTCGGAGTCCCGCAAGTACACCCACCGCGAACGCTCATCGAGGGGCTGGATCTCGCCCATCTGCTCCCCGCCCGCGGCGACCGCGAGCGCGACGGTGTCTTCGATGCGGTCGACCGTGAAGACGACGGTGGGATGCGGCAGCACGCCCCGCACGTGCAGATCGCCGTTCGTCCCCTCGCCGTCGGGCTGCGTGATCGTCCCCATGTCGTCACCCCAGGGGGTGTAGTCGAAACCGAGCACGTCCTTGTAGAAGGCCTGGGCCCTCGGCATGTCGTCGACCGGGATCTCGAAGTGTTCCATTTTCGCCATGACCAGAGGCAAGCAGACCCCGGCATCCGCGGCAAGGGCTCAGGCGGCGGTGCCCCACCACAGGAGGATCGCCGCGCCGAGGGCAGTGACCCAGCTGACGAGACTGCCGATGAGGAAGTACTCCGCTCGCGTGCCGAGGTCGGTGTCTCGTGAGATCTCGGGGAAGCGCACGATCCCCTTCGCCGCGAGCACGGCGGCCAGGAGCGTGAACGCGCCGGTGACCGTCAGCGCGAACACGAGGACGCGCTCGAGCGGACCGATCAGACGCCCGCCCTTGAGCGCGGTGGGCGCATCGGGGGCGACCTCCCCGCCCCGGAGGGCGGCCCGGACGACGACGTTGCCGGACTCGGTCAGGAAGACGAGCGAGCCGAGCACGAACACGCCGACGTCGAGGCTCACGGCGCCGAGCGGTGACGTGACAGGCCACAGTTCGCCGAGAGGCCCCTGATCTTCGCGCACCCCTTGGAACGCGACCGCGCCGAGTGTCACGAGTCCCACCGCGACGAGCGGCCACAGCCCCGCACGGCCGCCGGCGGAGCCCGGAGTGGCGAGGATCCACATCGCGGCGGTCCCGGCAGCGACGAAAGCCCACACACCGGCATCCGCTCCCGACGCCACGATCAGCACAGCGAGCACGGCGACGACGAAGAACGCTGCCCGTCCGCGAGCCGGCGCGTGGAGTCGGATGAGATCCGCCAGACCCACGCCCAGGAGGACGATCCCGGCGCCGATCATGCGAGGCCCTCGCGCAGGTCGGCGAAGCCCGCGACGAGAGCGGCCGAACCCGCACTCGCCAGAGCCTGAGACACGGCGGGCTGCGTGATGCCCTCTGCATCCGCCAACTCGCGCTGGGTGCGACCGAGGCACCGGCCGTAGGTGAGGCGGCGAGCGCGCTCGCTCATCGACGCGACGAGTTCGTCCCTCGCGAGGAGGTAGGCGTTGGCGAGTGCCATGCGTTCGACCATGGCGGCATCCTCCCCCTGTGCTGCCGCGACACGCGTGCGCGCGTGCGGCACGGCGCGGTCTTGCAGCCGATGCGCCTCGTCGATGGCCGCGCGGGCCGCCCACCAGCCGGGCCCGTCCGTGATGTCGCCGCCGACGGGATCGACGGCGCCGACACCCAGCCCGAATCGCAGTCCGATGCCCTCCGGCAGATGCAGCTGGATCAGCAACAGCGACGTCAACGCGGCGGCGAGTCCGGGGAACACCGCCTGGAACTCGTCGCCGACCGTCGGCGCGAGAGGGGACTCGGCCACGGGATGATCGTCGTGCACCTGGCGCGACGTATCGATGATCGCTCGCTGCGCGCCGGCACGGTCGGCGAGGGTACGGGATCCGACGATGTCGGCGATCACCGCGACGCGAGAAGTCATGCCCCGCAGACTACGTCGGTTATGACTCGGTATCAATAAGCTTTTTGCTTATTTGAGACGAGGCATAAGAACAATCGGGTCAGAGTTGCAGACTCCGAGCGAGCTCCTGAGCCCGCGCGACGAGATCCGCCCGCTGCTCGGCGACCCGGACGGGCGCGGTTCCCCCCGCACCGTCGCGACTCGCGACCGAGCCCTCGACGGTCAGGACGTCACGGACTGCGGGATCGAGATGCGGCGACACCTCTGTCAGGAGCGCGTCATCCGCCTCCTCGAGTCCGATCCCCCGCTGCTCGCACGCCTGGACCAGTGCCCCTGAGATCTCGTGGGCGTCGCGGAACGGAACGCCCCGCTTGACGAGCCAGTCCGCCACGTCGGTGGCGAGGGAGAACCCCTCCGGCGCGGAGGCCACCATGCGGTCGGTGTGGAACCGCAGCGTCGCGATCATGCCCGCGAACGCCGGGAGCAGGACCTCGAGAGTCGTCACCGAGTCGAAGACGGGCTCCTTGTCCTCCTGCAGATCGCGGTTGTACGCGAGCGGAAGAGCTTTCAGGGTCGCGAGGAGTCCCGTGAGGTTGCCGATGAGACGACCCGACTTGCCTCGCGCGAGTTCGGCGATGTCGGGGTTCTTCTTCTGCGGCATGATGCTCGAGCCCGTCGAGAAGCCGTCGTCCAGACGCACGAAGGAGAACTCCCGCGTGTTCCAGATGATGATGTCCTCGGCGAAACGCGAGATGTCGACCCCGATCATCGCGGTCACGAAGGCGAACTCGGCGACCACGTCGCGTGCGGACGTGCCGTCCATCGAGTTCTCGGCCGGACGAGCCAGTCCCAGATCCTGCGCCACCGCCTGCGCATCGAGACCGAACGTCGCGCCCGCGAGCGCTCCCCCGCCGTACGGCGAGACGGATGCCCGCGCGGTCCAGTCGCGAAGACGCTCGAGGTCGCGGACGAGAGGCCAGGCGTGCGCCTGCAGGTGATGGGCGAGGAGGACGGGCTGAGCGTGCTGGAGATGCGTGCGTCCGGGCATGATCGCGGTGGGGTTCGCCTCGGCCTGCGCGACGATCGCGTCGATGACCCTCAGCAGGTCCCGCGCGATGACCCGCGAGTGATCGAGGAGATACAGACGCACGAGCGTGGCGATCTGGTCGTTGCGGCTGCGACCTGCGCGGAGCTTGCCCCCGAGTTCGGGGCCCACCTCCCGGATCAGAGCCGCCTCGAGGGCGCCGTGCACGTCCTCATCCGATTCGGCGGCGACGAGGTCGCCCGAGCGCACGGCATCGCGCAGGGCGTCGAGGCCCGCGTGCATCCGAGCCTCCTCGTCCGGCGTGAGGTATCCGGCGGACGCGAGTGCGCGCGCATGCGCGTGCGAACCGGCGAGATCGTATTCGGCGAGCGACCAGTCGAAGTGCGTGGAACGGCTCAGCGCGACGAGCTCCGGAGAGGGGCCCGTCGCGAACCGCCCGCCCCACAGTGCACCCTGATTCGTCGCCTCGCTCTTGCTCTCGCTCACGAGACCACCCTATCGGCGCCGGGTGGCTCCTCCCGAGGCACCAGGCGGCGCGACAGCGACGCGAGCGCCCGCTCGAGCGGGCCCTGGCCGAGGGTCGCCGCCCACGCGGAGCAGAGGAGCACGGCGCCCAGGCAGAACCACCAGAAGAGACCGAGGTCACGGAACGCCCGGAGGTCGGTGGTGTCCCCGAAGACGGCGAGAGCGACGAGGGCCCATACGAGGACCTGACCGACGTACGCCGTCAAGGGCATCGATCCGACGGCACGCAGCGGCGCCACGAGCCAGGTCACCGGCGTCCGGCAGAGCAGCAGACACGCGCCGATCACCGCGACCGCGAAGCCGCCTGACGCGATGACCTCCACGAGGCCGCCGCTGTGGGCCTCGGCGGAGAAGACCGCCTCCTCGTAGGACCCCGGCGCGGCGCCGCCAGCCCCGGCGACGGCCGAGACGCCTCCCCCGACGACCACCGCCGCGACCCCCGAGGCCAGGATCGTCACCTGGATCGATGCGCTCCCGAGATCCGATCGCCCCAACGCCATCCCGGCGACCACGAAGGCGATCCAGAGGGGGAACGGGTAGGCCCACCCCGTGAGGAAGAAGAGCGTTCGACCTGCGTCGGACCCCCATACCGGCAGACCGTCGATGAGCGGCAGCACCCACGGCACGGCCAGGGCCACGGATGCCGCGATCGCCCAGAGCGCGCGAGCGGAGAAGGCGAGCAGCGGAACGGCGAGGAGGAACAGGATCCCGTACGCCTGCAGGATGACGTAGATCGGGACGCCCGTCTGCGTGAGCAGCAGACCCACCGCCCACACGGCGCCCGCGCGGACGGCGAGTCGACGTCGGTCGACCCTCAACAGTCCGCCGCGGTGCGGCATCCGTCCACCCGTCATCAGCGCGATCGAGACACCCGCGAGGACGGCGAAGAGGATCGAGGATCGCCCGTTGACGAGATCGATCCACGTCGACGGGTCGGACAGCACGACGTCCTGCTCGATCGTCAGGAGATGCGCCGCGAGCATGCCGAACACGGCGAGCGCCCGGGCGAGGTCGATGCCGTGGAGCCTGGCGGGGCCGTTCCAGCTCCGCCAGGCATCCCTCACTGCTGTCGCAACAGCCACACCAGCAGCGCCTTCTGCGCGTGCAGGCGGTTCTCGGCCTCGTCCCAGACGACGCTCTGCGGTCCGTCGATCACGTCCGCGTCCACTTCGTATCCGCGGTCTGCGGGGAGGCAGTGGATGAAGACGGCGTCCTCCTGGGCGAGCGCCATCGTCTCCTGCGTCACCTTGTAGGAGCCCAGGTCCCGCAGGCGCGCGGTCTTCTCCTCTTCCTTCCCCATCGACACCCACGTGTCGGTCACGATGATGTCCGCACCGGCGGCCGCCTCGTTCGGATCGGTGAAGAGGGTGAGGGACCCGCCCGTCTCTGCGGCGCGGCGGTCGGCGTCGGCGACGACGTCCTCGCGGGGTGCGTAGTCCTCGGGCGAGGCGATGCGCACGTGCATCCCGGCGGTGACACCCGCCAGCGCGTAGGAGTGGGCCATGTTGGAGAGCCCGTCCCCGAAGAAAGCGAGAGTGAGACCCTTCAGCTCGCCCTTGTGCTCGCGGATCGTGAGCAGGTCGGCGAGCAGCTGGCAGGGGTGGAAGTCGTCGCTCAGCGCGTTGACCACGGGGACGCGCGTGTCCTTCGCCATCTCCTCGAGCCCGGCCTGCGCGTAGGTGCGCCAGACGATCGCGGCGACCTGGCGCTCCAGCACACGGGCGGTGTCGGAGGGGGTCTCCTTGCCGCCGAGCTGGCTGTTCGCGGTCGAGATGATGAGCGGCGAGCCGCCGAGGTCTGCGATGCCGACGGCGAACGACACGCGCGTCCGGGTCGAGGACTTGTCGAAGATGACGGCGACGGTCTGCGGACCCGCGAGCGGTTTCTCCTTCCAGCGGTCGGCCTTCAACTCGAGCGCGAGGTCGAGGATCTCGGCCTGCTCGGCGGGGGTCAGGTCGTCGTCGCGCAGCAGGTGGCGGGTCATGCGGAGGCCTCCGAGGTGTCGTGGGTCGTGTCATCGAGCATGAGGGCGTCCTCGACGGTGGCGAGGGCCCGGGCGAACAGGGTCTGGAACTCGTCGATCTCGACGTCGCCGATCGTGAGGGCCGGAGCGAGACGGATCGTCGAGTCGTTGGCGGCGTTGACGATCAGGCCGTGCTGCTGGGCAGCGGCGACGACGGCTCCGGCGACGGGATGCCGGAGCGCGACACCGATCAGCAGCCCCTGGCCGCGGCATCCCTCCACCAGAGGGGAGCCGATCGCGCCGACCGCGTCGCGGACCTGGCGGCCGCGCTCGGTCGCCGCCTCGACGAGGCCGGCGTTCTCGATCTCGTCGAGGACCGCAGACGCCACGGCCGTCGCGAGCGGGTTGCCCCCGAATGTGGATCCGTGCGTGCCGGGGTAGAAGAGCTCACTCGCGGCACCGAAGGTGATCAGGGCGCCGATCGGGATGCCGTTGCCGATGCCCTTGGCGACGGTGATCGCATCCGGGGTGATGCCGGTGTGCTGGAATGCGAACCACGCGCCGGTGCGCCCGGCGCCGGTCTGGATCTCGTCGACGATCAGCAGCGCGCCATGGCGACGGGTGATCTGCCGCGCGGCGGCGAGGTAGCCCTCGGGCAGCTCGAGCACCCCCGCCTCACCCTTGATCGGCTCGACGAACAGCGCAGCGACGCGGTCGTCGATGGCCTCTTCGAGCGCCTCGATCGTCGAGTCGAGGAACTCGACTCCAGGGACCATGGGCTCGAACGGCTGCTGCATGGCGGGCTTGCCGGTCAGGGCGAGCGTTCCCATCGTGCGCCCGTGGAAGGCGTTCTTCAGCGCGAGGATGCGAGGGCGATCGGTGCCGCCGTGCAGGCGCGCGAGCTTGAAGGCCGCTTCGTTGGCCTCGGCACCGGAGTTGCCGAAGTAGACCCGGCCGGAGTCCCCCGTGCCGGCGAGTCGCTTCAGCCGAGCCGCGAGACCGAGCTGGGGCGGCGTGGCGAAGTAGTTCGAGACGTGGCCGAGGGTCGCCGCCTGTTCGGCGACGGCCTGCACGAACACGGGGTGGGCATGGCCCAGGGAGATGACCGCGATGCCGCCGAGGAAATCGAGGTAGCGGGTGCCCTCGTCGTCCCACAGGTGTGCGCCTTCGCCGCGGACGAGCAGGGCGAACCGGTCCCCCGAGTTGAGGACGAGGTCGCGTGCCGCATCGTCCTTCCAGCTCACCGTCATCTGCGCGGTCATCCCGCCACCACCTCTGTTCCGATACCGCGTTGTGTGAAGAGTTCGACGAGCACCGAGTGCGGCTGGCGCCCGTCGATGATCGCCGCACGGTCGACGCCGCCGTCGACCGCGTCGAGGCAGGCCTGCATCTTGGGGATCATCCCCGACTCGAGGCTCGGCACCAGGGCGCGGAGCTCGGTCGCCGTCAGGTGCGAGACCAGCGAGTCGCGGTTGGGCCAGTCGGCGTAGAGGCCGGCGACGTCGGTGAGGATGACGAGCTTGACCGCGCCGAGAGCGACGGCGAGCGCGGCAGCTGCGGCATCCGCGTTGACGTTCAGGGAGCTGCCGGGCTGATCGACGTCCGGCGCGATCGACGAGACGACCGGCACCCGATCAGCGGCGAGGTGATCGAGGATCGCCGTCGGGTCGACGCCGACGACGTCGCCCACGTGCCCGAGGTCGTGCTCGGCTCCGTCGACGACGACACCGCGACGGCGGCCCCGGAAGAGTCCGGCGTCCTCCCCCGACATCCCGGTCGCGAACGATCCGTGCGCGTTGATGCGCGACACGAGCTGCGGGTTGATCTGCCCCGCGAGGACCATGCGGACGACCCCGATCGCCTCGGTGCTCGTGACGCGGTAGCCGCCCTTGAACTCGCTGGGGATCGCGAGGCGGTCGAGCATGGTCGAGATCTGCGGTCCACCGCCGTGCACGACGACGGGCTTCACCCCGACGTGGTGGAGGTACGCGATGTCCTCGGCGAAGGCGGCCTGCAACTCCTCGCTGACCATCGCGTTGCCGCCGTACTTGATGACGACGATCTGATCGCGGAAGCGCTGGAGCCAGGGCAGGGATTCGACGAGGACCGCGGCCTTGCCGGCGGCCTCTTCGGGCGTGGTCTGCTGGATATCGGTCATGACGAGTAGGCGCTGTTCTCGTGGACGTAGTCGTGCGTGAGGTCGTTGGTGAGGATCGTCGCCGCGGCCCGGCCGACCCGCAGATCGACGAGGATGTGCGTCGCGCGCGGAGTCAGGTCGACCTCCTCGCGGGGGCGGTCGGGACCGCCGGCCGTGCAGACCCGGACCCCGTTGAACGACACGTCGACGTCGTAGGGGTCGAAGGCGGCATCCGTCGTCCCGATCGCCGCCAGCACGCGCCCCCAGTTGGGGTCGTTGCCGAAGATGGCGGCCTTGAAGAGGTTGTTGCGCGCGATCGAGCGGCCGACCGTGACGGCATCCTGCTCGTTCTCGGCGCCGACGACCTCGATCGTGATGTCGTGGCTCGCACCCTCGGCATCCCCCTGCAGCTGCGCGGCGAGGTCGAGGCAGAGCTCGGTGAGGGCCAGCGCGAACGCGGCCGGCTCGGGACGGATGCCGCTGGCTCCGCTCGCGAGGAGCGTCACCTGGTCGTTCGTCGACATGCACCCGTCGGAGTCGAGCCGGTCGAAGCTGACCCGCGTGGCCTCGCGGAGCGCGGCGTCGGCGGCCGCGGCATCCAGGTCGGCGTCGGTCGTGATGACGACGAGCATCGTCGCCAGGCCCGGGGCGAGCATGCCGGCGCCCTTGGCCATGCCGCCGATCGTCCAGCCGTCCTGCGAGACGACGGCGCGCTTGGGACGGGAATCGGTGGTCATGATGGCGAGGGATGCCGCGTCTCCCCCGTCGGCGGAGAGGGCGGCGACACCCTTCGCGACACCGTCGAGGACCTTTCCGCGGAAGACCTCGTCACCGGTGCCGATGAGACCGGTCGAGCAGACGAGCACGTCACCTGCGCCGATCCCGAGGAGCTCGGCGGCCTTCTCGGCGGTCTGGTGCGTCGTCTGGAACCCGAAGGTCCCGGTGAAGCAGTTCGCTCCCCCGGAGTTGAGGACGATCGCCTCGACCACGCCGTCCCCGATGACCTGCTGCGACCACAGGATCGGGTTGGCCTTGGCGCGGTTGGTCGTGAAGACGGCCGCACCGACCTTCTTGGGCCCGCGGTTCACGACGACGGCGACGTCGTTCGCGCCCGTCGACTTGAGGCCTGCGGCGACGCCGGCCGCCTCGAATCCCTGTGCTGCCGTGACGCTCACGGTGCCACCCCGTTCACGCTCAGGCCCGTCGTCTCGGTGAGACCGAGGGCGATGTTCATCGATTGGATCGCGGCACCGGCGGTGCCCTTCACGAGGTTGTCCACGGCGGCGACGACGACGACGCGTCCGGCGGCCCGGTCGATCGCGAGTCCGAGGAGCGCCGTGTTGGCGCCCAGCACGTCGGCCGTCCGCGGGAACGAGCCCTCGGGCAGGAGGTGCACGAACGGCTCGTCGGCGTACGCCGATTCCCACGCGCCCCGGATCTGCGTGTCGGTGACACCGGGAGCGATGGGGGCCGTCGAGGTGGCGAGGATGCCGCGGGCCATGGGGACGAGGACCGGCGTGAACGAGATGCGGATGTCCGTCTCGGCCGGAGCGGCGGCGGCGAGCGCCTGCCGGATCTCGGGGATGTGCCGGTGCGTGCCGCCGACCGCGTACGGGTTGGCGGTGCCGAGGATCTCGGACGCGAGGAGGTTCGTCTCGAGGCTCTTGCCCGCCCCCGAGGGTCCGACGGCGAGCACCGTCACGATGTCGCCCGGGTCGATGACGCCGGCGGCGACACCGGGGGCGAGGCTCAGGGAGACGGTGGAGGCGTTGCACCCGGGCGCCGCGATGCGCCGCGCGCCGAGGAGGGCGTCGCGCTGCTTCGCGGTTCCGGTGGGGAGTTCGGGGACCCCGTAAGCCCACGGCTCGGAGAACGCACCCCCGTAGAACGCGTCCCACGCGGCGGGGTCGGTGAGCCGGTGGTCCGCCCCGGCATCGATGACGAGAGGAACGCCCTCGAGCATGTCGGTGTACTGCGCGGACTGACCGTGCGGCAGGGCGAGGAAGACGACGTCGTGACCGGCCAGGATGTCGGGGGTCGTGTCCTGCAGCGTCAGGTGCGCGAGCGACCGGAGGTGCGGCTGGTGGTCGATGAGGGGCTGTCCGGCGTTGGAGTGCGCCGTGACGGTGCGGATCTCGGCGTCGGGATGCGACGCGAGGAGGCGGAGGATCTCTCCACCCGCATAGCCGGAAGCGCCGGAGACGGCGACCGAGAAGGTCATGGATTCAACCTTATTGTCTGGAGTGAGCGGGGCCGAAGACGGCGACACCTGCGGCTCGATCCGCCGTGCGCGGAGAGCGGGAGGGGTCGCCTAGCGTCGGCGGTCGCCCAGACGTCGACGCGCGCGGACCACCGTCGAGACGGTGAGGGTCGCGGGCGAGGACATACCGCGACGGTAGCGCCGCGGCATCCGTCGTCGCAAATCGAGCTCAGCGCCCAGGCCGGAGCGCATCGATGAGAGCGAGCTCCTCGGCGCGTTCGAGACCCGCTGCGCGGGAACGGGCGACACCGCGTGCGCGCTCGTCCGCGAGGACGCGGTCGACCGTCTCGGAGAGGGGACGGATGCCGCCGCCCGCCGCCCGATAGGCGGCACCGCTCCGCGCGGCGAACCCGGGTACGTCGGCCGGGAGCCACAACGGGAGCGACCGGGGCCCGGACCAGAAGGCGACGCCGTGACGCTCGAGCCAGTCGGTCGGCGCGGCGTGCATCTCGCCGGTGTGGCCGGCGGTCTCCCGCGCGACGGTGAGGACGTCCGCGAGGGGGTGCGAGTGACCGACCGCATCGACGACACCGTCGAACCCGCGCGCCCCCGATGCCACGACGAAGGAAACCAGGTCGTCCACGTCGATCACCTGCGCGCGCAGCTCGGCGGCCTCGGGGACGAGGACGGGCTCCGCCCCGGCGGCGGCGAACCGCGCCGGCCAGTAGCCGAACCGATCCGTCGGGTCTCCGGGGCCCACGATGAGCCCCGGACGGACGATCGCCACGCGGGCGCCGAGCCCAACGGCAGCCTGCTCGCCGGCGACCTTGGCGCGGGCGTAGTCGTCCGGGTCGTCCTCGCCGAGAGGCTCCACCAGGCCCGCGTCCTCGTCGGCGCCCGGGGTGCTCGCGTCGGCATAGACGGACACGCTGGAGATGTACGTCGCGTGCGCGGCACGGTCACCGAGCGCGGATGCCGCGTGGGCGACGTGCGCCGGGACGGAGGAGACATCGACGATCTCATCCCAGTCGGTTCCGGCGAACGTGCGATACGCGTCCGGTTCGGCGCGGTCGAGCACGACGAGCTCGGCACCCTCCGGAGCCGTCCGACCGCCGCGACCGCTGACCGTCACGCGGGCGCCGCGGTCGAGCCAGGCCGCGGCGACCCGCCGGCCCACCCATCCGGTGCCGCCGAGGACGAGGACGCGGTCGCTCATGTCGTCGGGAGGGACCGGATGCGGTCGAAGAGCTCGGGTCCGGACCGGTCGAAGGTCCGCCCACCCAGGAAGACACCGAGGACGGCGGCACCGCATCCGACGATGAGGCCGACCGCGAGGGTCGCGAGACCCCAACCCGCCGGGCCTTGGACCATGCCGGTGACCGCGATGACGAGGACGGGGAGCGACAGCACGCCGATCACCGCCCACACGACGAAGACGAGGAGTCCGCTGACGAAGGTCTGGCCGGGGACGCTCTTGAACGGACTGTCCCCCGGCGCCGCAACGGGCGCGATGATCATCGCCGACGTCACCGCCGACACCCCGTATCCGACCAGGAGGACCCCCAGGGATGCGCCGAGCACGAGTGCAAGACGCCCGGCATCCCCACTGAGGACGCAGCTCACGATCGAGACGATGACGACGAGAGGGATGCCGAGGCTCGCCGCGCCGAGGAGACGTCCAAGACGGTCGTCTCGGCCGCGGATGCCCGTCGCGAGGACCGTCGCGTACGCCGTGCCGTCGTAGGAGATGTCGGCGTATCCACCGATCGCGAGCATGAAGGCCACGAGGACCGGGGACGCCGCGAACCCGAATCCGTCGACGCCGCCGATGAAGGCGAACAGGATCGGGAAGATCGGGACCACGAGCAACTGCCGGAGGTACCGCGGGTCGCGGAGCCACGCGTTGAGCGAACGGGCCCACGTCGCACCGACACCGCCGGTGGGCATGACGCCGAACAGACCGAGCTTGCCGGCGGCCACCTGCCGGCTCGACTGCCGCGGCGGGGCGGATGTCGACCGGTCGACGGCGCGGGACCAGGCCCACCCGAGGACGGCGAGGGTCGCGAGTGCGATGGCCACCCGAGCGAGCGCGAGCACTCCCTCGCCCGCGGCGAGCGCCGGCGCCACACCCCAGGCGGCGCCGAGCGGTGTCCAGGGCAGCACGGCGGCGGCGGCGCCGAAGCGATCGCCCAACGACCCCGTCCCCCCGTCGAGAAGGGCGAGGATGCCGGTGATGAGCGGGCCCGAGAGCATGATGACCACGAGCACGATCGTCCCGATGAGCTCCCGACCGCGCCGGTTCCCGCCCATGCCGCCGGAGAGCTCTCCCACGAGTCGCGAGGCGACGACGCAGATCGCGACCCCGATGAGCGCGGCGGGGATGCCCGCGAGCGCCGCCAGCGGCCAGCGCAGCCACAGGATGACGGAGATCAGGGCGACGAGCGTCGTGACGACGCCCGGGATGCCGGTGATCCCCGTACCGGCGAGCGCGAGCATCGTCTGGCGTCGCGTGAACGGGAAGGGGGCCAGGCGACGCGCATCGATCGAAGTGTCCATGCCGGTCGCGACGATCGGGGCGACGACCCATCCGAGGATCAGCGCGCTCCCCCCGAGGATGCTGACGCCGGCCGCGGCGTCGAGGGAGCCGAAGATGCTGAGCGAGATGATGCCCGCCGTCACGGAGGCCAGGATCCCGAGACCCCACAAGGCGCCGAAGATGAACCCGACGAGCTGCCAGGGCCGTCGGGCGAGCGTGTTGAAGAGCGCCCGGTACCGGAGCTTCAGGACTGTCGCAACCACTGCGGCCCCTCACTCGTGTGACGGCCGCCGACGAGCTCGACGAAACGGTCCTGCAGGGTCTGCCCCGCGCGGACCTCGTCGACCGTACCCGCGGCGAGGACCCGTCCGGCCGCGATGACCGCGACGTGGTCGCACATGCGCTGGACGAGGTCCATCGAGTGGCTCGAGACGATCACCGATCCGCCCGACGCCGTGTACCCGCGCAGCACGTCTTCGATGTTGGCGGCCGAGACGGGGTCGACGGATTCGAACGGTTCGTCGAGGACGAGCAGTCGTGGTGCGTGCACCAGTGCGCACGCGAGGGCGACCTTCTTGGTCATACCGGCCGAGTAGTCAGCGACGATCGTCCCGGCCGCGGGGCGCAGATCCATGAGGTCGAGGAGGTCGGAGACGCGGGGCGCGATCTCCGGGCGCGGAAGCCCGAACATCATCGCCGTGTAGGTGATGAGCTGCTCCCCGGTGAGACGGTCGAAGAGCCGAATGCCGTCGGAGAGGTTGCCGATCACGCGCTTGGCAGCGACCGGGTCGCGCCACACGTCGATCCCGTGCACCCAGGCGCCGCCCGCATCCGGACGCAAAAGCCCCGTCGCCATCGACAACGTGGTGGTCTTGCCCGCCCCGTTCGGGCCCACGAGGCCGTAGAACGAGCCGGACGGTACGACCAGATCGATGCCGGCGACCGCCGGAGTCGACCCGAACTGCTTCACCAGGCCGGAGAGATGGAGGGCGGGGACGCTCTGTTGCTCGCTCACGCGGCGAGCCTAGCGAACGGGCGTGTCGCGATGTCCACACCACCTGGCAGGGTGAGGGGATGCTGCGCACGCTCGCCGTCTCCGGTTACCGATCCCTCCGCGACATCGTGCTGCCCCTCGAAGCGCTCACGGTCGTGACGGGTCCGAACGGCTCGGGCAAGTCCAACCTCTACCGCGCGCTGCGTTTACTGGCATCCGCTGCGCGCGGCGACCTCGTCGGAGCCGTCGCACGCGAGGGAGGTCTGCCGTCCCTGCTGTGGGCGGGACCGGAGGAAGGTGGCGATCAGGGCACCGTGCGTCGGGGCCCGATCGCGGTGCAGCTCGGGTTCGCGTCGGACGAGCTCGGATACCTCGTCGACCTCGGCATCCCCCAGATCTCCCAGGAGAGCGTGTTCGCCCGTGACCCCGAGATCAAGCGGGAGCAGGTCTTCGCCGGCCCCCTGGCCAAGCCGGCGACCCTTCTGATCGACCGGCTCCGAACGCAGACGCGCGTTCGGGACGGCGCGTGGGTGAGTCTCGACCAGAAGCTCGCTCCGTTCGAGAGCATCATCACGGACCTGGCCGACGGCGACACCGCCCCGGAGCTGCTGGGGCTCCGACGGATGATGAACGGCTGGCGCTTCTACGACCACTTCCGGGTGGATGCGGACGCCCCCGCCCGCCGTCCCCAGGTCGGTACGCGGTCGCCGCTCCTCGCCCACGACGGGTCGAACCTCGCGGCGGTCTGGGCCACGGTCCACGACATGGGCTTCGGGCATCAACTCGATCGCGCCGTCGACGACGCGTTCCCCGGCAGTCGCGTGCGCGTCGAGGCTACCGACGGCGTGCTGCGACTCACCGTCAGGCAGTCGGGGCTCCTGCGACCCCTGGACGCGGCCGAACTCTCGGACGGGACCCTCCGTTACCTGCTCCTGTGCGCGGCGCTCCTGCCCGCCAGGCCCGCACCCCTCACGGTCCTCAACGAGCCGGAGTCGAGCCTTCACCCGAGCCTGCTCGAACCGTTGGCGCATCTCGTGCGGGCGGCATCCGAGCAGACGCAGGTCATCCTGGTGTCGCACGCGTCCGGGCTCGTCGACGCGATACCCGATGCCAACCGGGTCTCTCTCGAGCGGTACAGCAACGGCACGGCCGTCGAGGGACGGGGCCGATTGGACGGCCCACCGTGGAACTGGGGCAAGCGCTGAGCAGCCCCCTCGACGGATAGCGTTACGGGATGCCGCCACTCGCCGTCCCCGGTCCGATCCCGACGCGCTCCGGGCCCGTCACGGGCCTCCGCGACGGCGACGTCATCCGCTACCGGGGAATCCCCTACGCGACCGCCGCCCGCGGGGAGGCGCCCGTGGCGGCGCCGGCCGGACGCGCAGTGCTCAGCGCGGTGACTCCGGCGCCTGCCTGCCCGCAGCCGTCGTCGCGGATCCTCGACACCCTCCTGGAGGGCGCCCTCGACGGTGTGAGCCAGTCCGAGGACTGCCAACGCCTGTCGATCACGCTGCCGGCGGACCTCGATCCCGGTGAGGTCGTTCCCGTCATCGTCTGGTTCCACGGCGGCGGATACACGACGGGTGCCGGCGACCTCGAGATCTACGACCCCCGCGCGCTCGTCGTCGAGCAGCGCGTCATCGTCGTCGCCGTGACCTCGCGGTTGGGGCTGCTGGGGTTCGGCGGCGGCGGATCCGGCCCGAGGCATCCGCAGGACGGACCGCCCGCCAACCTGGGCCTGCTGGATCAGATCGAAGCGTTGCGCTGGATCCACGCGTCGATCGGCGCGTTCGGTGGGGATCCGACAACCCTCACCGCGATGGGCCAGTCCGCGGGCGCCGACGCGATCCTGCATCTCCTGATCAGCGAGGGGGCGCGCGGACTCATCCGCAGGGCCATCGTGCAGAGCCCGCCCCTCGGCGTCACCGGCGGACGGGAGCGCATGTTCCGAGCGATGGCGCGCGTGACGCGGGCGCTCGCCCCCGACGCCGCGACCGATGCGGTGCTGCGGCGGCAGTCCGGGGCGGAGCGCGCCTCCTGGCCGTTCGGCATCCGTTCGGGGCTTCCGTGGGGTCCGCGCTACGGTCACGCTCCCCTTCCGACCGAAGCGCAGCGGGATGCCGCGTGGCAGGCCGTCGCATCGGACGTCGACCTGCTCATCGGCACGACGCGCGAAGAGATCGCGATGTACCTGCCGGCGCTGCCCGTGGTCGCGCCGCTCCTGCGGGCTCCCGTCCTGGGGCGCGCTCTCCGAGCGCTGCTCATGCGCGCGATGGTGGGGCCGCTGACCCGCGTCGTCTACACGCGGCCCGTGCGGGCATTCGTCGATCGCCACCGAGCGGCGGGCGGTCGCGCCGTGCGGTACCTGCTGGAGGCAGCACCCGCGTCCAATCCGATCGGAGTCGGACACACCGTCGACGTCCCGCTGGTGCTCGGAACCCGCGATGCCTGGACGCGGACGAGCCTCGTTCCGCCCGACGCCTGGGCCGAAGTCGACGCGCGCGGGCGCGCGGTGCGGAGTGTCTGGGCTGACTTCGCGCGGACTGGCACCGTCGCACCCGACGCGGATGCCGATGCCTGCGGTATGCGCTTCGATCGCGGCTGACCGCAGCACACCCCGCAGGGTGATCGGATCAGTCGCGGATCGCGGCTCCATGCCGCTCGGCCGCGACCGCGACGCCCGCGAGCTTCGCGTCCGTCGCCTCCGCGGCGGTCAGCGTGCGGTCGTCGGCACGGAAGCGCAGGGCGAACGTGAGGCTCTTCGAGCCGTCCGGCAGACCGGTACCCCGGTAGTCGTCGACGAGGCGGATGTCCTCGAGGAGGGGGCCGGCCCCGTCGACGAGCGCGTCGCGCACCGCGCCGGCGGCGAGGTCGGCGGCCACGACGAGCGAGACGTCCTGCGTCGCGGCCGGATAGGTCGCGAGCGAGGCGGCGGCATCCGGTGCTGACGTGAGTGCGAGCACCGCGTCGAGGTCGAGCTCGGCGACGAAGGCACGGCCGTGCAGGTCAGCGGCCTCCGCGACGGCCGGGAGCAACTCGCCGACGTAGCCGACCTCGGTGTCCCCGACGAAGAGCGAACCGGCGCGTCCGGGGTGGAGCGCCGCACGCTGGGACTGGCGGACCTCGATCGCGACCCCGGCCGCCGCGGCGACCGTCTGGACCGCACCGAGCGCATCGGCGAGGTCGAAGGCGACCGCCGACTGGCCGGGACGCTTCACCAGGGCGTTGCCGTGCAGCAGGACGGCGACGTGCCGGGGCTGCGGCGGGATCGATGCGTGCAGTGCGGCGAGCGTGGCCTCATCGGGCAGCTGCGCGAGCGGCGGCACGGTGGTGGTGCCGTACTCGACGCCCTCGACCGGTGCGAACACCGTGCCGGTCTCGAAGAGGGCGACGTCGGTGAAGCCACGGGAGACGTTCCGGTGCGCGATCTGCAGAAGACCGGGAAGAAGCGAACGCCGCAGGAAGGGCGCCTGACCATCGAGCGGGTTGGCGAGCCTGATGGAGGGCAGATGCTCTCCCGTCGCAGAACCGTGCAGGTCGTTCTCATCCTCGGTCGTGAACGGGAACGCGACGACCTCGACGTGACCGGAGGCAGCCAACGCGTTGGCGACGCGACGACGTCCGCGCTGCGCAGCCGTGAGACCGCGTCCGGAGGGAGGCGTCGGGAGGATGGACGGGATCCGATCGAGCCCGTGCAGGCGCGCGACTTCTTCGGCGAGCGTCCATCGGTCGGTGAGGTCGGGGCGCCAGGAGGGCGGGATGACCTCCCAGCCGCCGTCGGCGTCGATGACCTCGCACCCGATGGTCTCGAGCGCGCCGACGATCTCGTCGGTCGTGTAGTCGACGCCGATGAGGCCGCTGACGAACGACTCGGGGAGGTCGACGGACGGGACGAAAACCTCGGCGAAGAGTGCGCCGCCCGCGGTCGTGTCGAGCGTGCCGCCGGCGAGTTCGACCATCAGGTCGGCGACGCGGCGTGCCGCGACGAACGGGATGAGCGGGTCGACGCCGCGCTCGAAGCGCCGGGACGCCTCGCTGGGCAGCTTGTGCCGACGCGCCGTGCGGGCGATCGACACCGGGTCGAAGATGGCCGCCTCGATGAGGACGTTGCGCGTGGCATCCCCCATCTCGGTCTTGCCGCCGCCCATGACGCCCGCCAGGCCGATGGGGCCCGAGTCGTCGGTGATGAGCAGGTCCTCGGCGTCGAGGGTGCGCTCCTTGCCGTCGAGGGTCGTGAGCTTCTCTCCTGCCGAGGCGCGGCGGACGGTGATGCCGCCGGTGAGCGTGTCGAGGTCGTAGCCGTGGATCGGGTTGCCCAGTTCGAGCATCACGTAGTTGGTGATGTCGATCAGGATGCCGAGCGAGCGGATGCCAGCGAGCGACAGGCGCGCGGTCATCCAGGGCGGCGTCGGCCGGGCCGGGTCGACGTCGCGGACGATGCGCACGACGAACTCGCTCGCACCGGGTTTGCCGTGGATGGGAGCCGCGTCGTCGACGGAGATGTCGAACCCGCCGGTGGGCTGCTCGAGCTCCTCGAAGGGGCGCAGGCCGGGGTCGGTGAAGCGGGCTCGGGTCGCGTGCGCGTACTCGCGTGCCGCACCGCGGATCGAGAGCGCGTACCCGCGGTCGGGCGTGACATTGATGTCGACGGCGACGTCGTCGAGGCCGAGGAGGGCGATCGCGTCGGTCCCGGCCTCGGGGTCGAAGCCGAGTTCCGTCAGGCGGAGGATGCCGGAGTGCTCCTCCCCCAGGCCGAGTTCCTTGGCGGAGGCGATCATGCCGTCCGAGACATGGCCGTACGTCTTCCGCGCCGCGATCGGAAACGGGCCGGGCAGGACGGCTCCCGGCAGCGTCACGACGACTTTGTCGCCCTCGAAGAAGTTGCCGGCGCCGCAGACGATGCCGCGGACGCCGCCGTTCGCCTCGCCGACGTCGACCTGGCACCACCGGATGGTCTTGCCGTTGGACTGCGGCTCGGCCTCGAACGAGACGACGCGTCCGACGACGATCGGACCGGTGAGGTCGAACGCGTGGACGTCCTCCTCCTCGAATCCGACGGAGACGAAGGAGGCGAGGACGTCCTCGGGGGTCGTGCCTTCGGCCACATCGACGTATTCGCCGAGCCAAGAGAGCGGGACGCGCATCAGACCACCATTCCGAACTGCTCGCTGAAGCGGACATCACCCTCGGCCATGTCGCGCATGTCCTGCACATCGCTGCGGAACATCAGCGTCCGCTCGATGCCCATGCCGAAGGCGAAGCCCGAGTACACCTCGGGGTCGATGCCGGCGGCGCGGAGGACGTTGGGGTTCACCATCCCGCATCCACCCCACTCGATCCAGCGCGCGCCACCGGGGAAGGTGGGGTGCCAGAGGTCGAGCTCGGCGGACGGCTCGGTGAAGGGGAAGTAGTTGGTGCGGAACCGGGTCTTCGCCTCGGCACCGAACAAGACCTTCGCGGCGTGGTCGAGGGTGCCCTTGAGGTGCGCCATCGTGATGCCCTTGTCGATCACGAGCCCCTCGAACTGCGTGAAGGCAGGGAGGTGCGTCGCATCGAACTCGTCGGTGCGGTAGACCCGGCCCGGGCAGAGGATGTAGATCGGCACGTCGCGCTCGAGCATCGAGCGGACCTGCACCGGGCTGGTGTGCGTGCGCATGACGAGGTGGCGGGCGACCGGGTCGACGAAGAACGTGTCCTGCATCTGCCGCGCCGGGTGATCGGGCGCGAAGTTGAGGGCGTCGAAGTTGAACCACTCGTGCTCGAGTTCGGGTCCCTCCGCGATCTCCCACCCCATGCCGACGAAGAGGTCGGCGATCTCCTCCTGGAGGAGGGAGATGGGATGCCGCGCCCCGACCCGTCCGCGCGGGGCGATCGCCGTGATGTCGACGCGTTCGGCTTCGAGCTTCGCTGCGGTCTCGGCGGCGGCGAGCTCGGCCTCTCGAGCCGCGAGCGCCTGGTTGACGCGACCGCGAGCCTGACCGACGAGCTTGCCGAGGGCGGCCTTCTGGTCGTTCGGGACGTTCCGCAGCTGCGCGTTCAGCCCGGCGAGGGGCGACCCCTCCGCGGTGTGAGCCGATCGTGCTGCTTTGAGCGCGGCGGTGTCGGGTGCGGCGGCGAAGGCTGCCAGCGCGTCTGAGACGGCGGCATCCACCGCCTCGGGGGTGATCTCGGGTGCGTCGGACACGAGAGACGAGTCTACCGGCGGGCCGGAGTGCGGCCCGCCGGTACTTCTCGAATCGGTTGTTACGGAGTCGCGCGGGAGTTTAGGCCCGAGTAGTCCAACCGCGACCCCGAGGGACACCCCGGAGATTTCGAGATATTGCCTGGTGTGCGCCACGGGCCGTAATAGCTGACGGTCACATCACTGAATACTGTGCTTCGGCAGACCGCAATGGACCTATACGCCCCCGTCCCCCCATCGCAGAGTGCGTAAGCCCGACCATCACTCTTCCAGTGAGCGCAGTTTGTGGGCCATCCCGCAAAGGCCGCCGACGGTCCGGCCAAAGTGAAAAGCGCAGCAATCACGATCGCGGCGCCTCCTACCCCTATTGACTTTTTCGTTTTGTTTCGCATGAATCCCCCCTGGATTCGGTGGGCAGACTGCCCTCCCGTTCTGGCAGAACTTACCGATGCACCTATTGGCAGTCAACGGCAACTGATAGCGGCAGTACGAGTCCGACCCGGCGATGAGCCCTCAGACAGCGCGTCCCGTGCCCGAGTCCTTCATGCTCGCCTTCAGCTGGGTGGCGATGAGTTCGGTGTCGGTCGTCTCTTGGATCGGACGACCGGAAGCGGCACCGGGAACGCGGGGTGAGCCGCTGAGGCGCTTCTCGACCAGCTTCGCTACACCGGACAGCGCAAGGCACAGACCGATGTAGATGACGGCGGCGACGATCGTCGCTTGGACGATGGGTCGGTCGAGCGAGTTCTGCGAGCCGAGGTACTTCGCATAGAAGAGAAGCTCCTCGTACGTGATGATGAATCCGAGGGCGGTGTCCTTCAACGTCACCACGAGCTGAGCAATGATCACGGGCATCATGGCACGGATCGCCTGGGGCAGGAGCACGAGACGCATCACGCCGGATTTGCCGAGTCCGAGCGCATAACCCGCCTCGGACTGTCCGCGCGGGAGCGATTCGACCCCTGCGCGAATTACCTCGGCGAGCACCGAGCCGTTGTAGACGATGAGGGCGATGACGACGACCCAGTACCCCTCGATCCGAACGCCGACGACCGGCATCCCGTAATAGAGGAGGAACATCGTGACGAGCACCGGCACCGCGCGCAGGAACTCGACGATGGCAGCGACCGGGACACGAACCCATGCGTGATTCGAGAGGCGTCCGATCGCGAGGATGAATCCGAGCGCAAGGGCTCCGACCGCAGCCACGGCGAAGGCCGCGAGTGTACGGCCCGCCGCGAGGAGGAACTGCTCCCAGATGCGGGTGTAGGTGAACGCGTTCCACTTCTCCGCAGAGAACTGTCCGGTCACCGCGAGGCGCCAAACGAGGAAGCCGATGACGGCAGCCACCACCAGGACGACGATCACACCGATGATGCGGTTACGTGCGATCGCTCGAGGGCCGGGGACGTCGTACAGGACGCTGCTGCTCATCGCGCCACCTTCCATCGGTTCTCGAGTGACCGCTGACCCCACGAGAGAAGCAGGACGAGGGCGACGAAGATGACCATGACCCAGATGATCACCACGAGTTGGTTCTCGCCTCGTTCGCTCAGCCAGTCGCGGGCGGACCCGAGGTTCATGACCGAGAACCCGGCGGCGACGGTCGTGTTCTTCAGAAGGGCGATGAAGACGCTCATCATCGGCGGGATCACGGAACGGAACGCCTGAGGGAGGACGACGAGCGACATGACCTGCCCGAAGGTCAACCCCAGCGCGCGAGCGGCTTCCGCCTGCCCCACGGGCACGGTGTTGATCCCAGACCGAACGGTCTCTGCGACATAGGTGGCCGTGTAGATCCCCAGGGCTGCGACGGCGAACGCGACCTGAACGCCTCCGCTCGACCTGATGTCGAGGAGAGGCGGAAGCGTGAAGGCGAAGCCGAAGAAGACGAGCGTGAGGGGGGTGTTCCGGATGGTGTTGACGTACGCCGTGCCGACCGCGCGCGCGATGGGAACGGGCGAGACGCGCATCGCGCCCACGATGATCCCGAGGATCAGCGCGAGAAGCCCTCCACCGAAGAACAGCACCAGGGTGCCTCGGAGCGCTTCTCCCCAGAAATCGAGGTTGTCGGTGATGACGCCCATGCGGTCCTTTCGAACGTCTCAAGAAGGGGAACCCCGGGGGGCGAATCAACGCCGCCCCGGGGTATCAGGTCAGTCGACCTGGGGCTGCGTGGCCTCGACGCCAGCCGGCTCGAGGTACTTCTCGTACAGGGCGGTCCAGACGTCGCCGCCGTCGGTGAACAGCTTGTTGATGTGGTCCTTCAGGACGGTGTCACCGTCCGCAAGGCCGACGCCGTAGCGCTCCTCGCTGAACGGCTTACCGGCGAGCTTGAGCTTGTCCTTGTCCTCCGCGACATAGCCGGCGAGGATCGCCTCATCCGTCGTGATGGCGTCGACCTGGCCGTTCAGGAGCTGCTCGACACACTCGGAGTAGGTCTGACGTTCAGTGACCTCGCCGTTGTACTCATCGCGGATGCGCTGCAGCGGCGTGGACCCCGTGACCGAGCAGGTGACCTTGTCCTTGAGGTCGTCCGGGCCGTTGATGGAGTCGTCGTCAGCGGCGACCAGAAGGCCCTGGCCGGTGATGAAGTACGGTCCGGCGAAGTCGATGACCTCGTCGCGAGCGGGGGTCATCGAGTAGGTGCCGACGTAGTAGTCGATGTTGCCGTTGACGATCTCCTGCTCGCGGTTGGCCGACGGGATCGTCTGGAAATCGATCTGATCCTCGTCGAAACCGAGGGATGCCGCGATCCACCGCGCGATCTCGACATCGAAGCCGGAACGCTCACCGGAGACGGCGTCCTCGTAGCCGAGGCCGGGCTGGTCGCTCTTGACACCGACGACGATCTTGTCGGCCTTCGAGGCGCGGTCGAACGTCGGGCTGCCGTCGAGGTTCACGTCGCTCGCGACCTCCCAGAGGGCCTTGTCGTCGTCACCGCCGGCAGCGCCGCCGGGGGTGGTGGGGCTGCCGCTGTTGCAGCCGGCGAGAGCGAGTGCCGCGATCGCGATGCCGGCGAAGGCGCCGGCGAGTCGAGTCTTACGCATGTGATCCTCCTGGTTTCGTGTCGTTCGTCATTCGTCGCGCCGGTGCAGGGCGCGGACGTCTCAGTGGGTGATGAGTTTGGAGAGGAAGTCCTTCGCGCGGTCGCTCTTCGGGTTGGTGAAGAACTCCTGCGGCGTCGCTTCCTCGACGATCAGCCCGTCGGCCATGAAGACCACGCGGTCAGCGGCCTTACGGGCGAAGCCCATCTCGTGCGTGACGACGATCATCGTCATCCCGTCCTGCGCGAGACCGACCATGACGTCGAGGACCTCGTTGATCATCTCGGGGTCGAGAGCCGAGGTCGGCTCGTCGAAAAGCATCACCTTGGGCTTCATCGCCAGGGCCCGCGCGATCGCGACACGCTGCTGCTGGCCTCCGGAGAGCTGAGCCGGCAACTTGTCGGCCTGGTGGCCGACGCCCACACGGTCGAGCAGTTCGCGGGCGAGCTTGTCGGCATCCGCCTTCTTCATGCCCTTGACCTTGATGGGCCCCAGGGTCACGTTCTCGAGGATCGTCAGGTGCGAGAAGAGGTTGAAGGACTGGAAGACCATGCCCACATCGGCGCGGAGGGCTGCGAGCGCCTTGCCCTCGGCCGGGAGATCCGCGCCGTCGATCGTGATCGACCCGCTCGTGATCGTCTCGAGGCGGTTGATGGTGCGGCAGAGCGTCGACTTACCCGACCCGGACGGGCCGACGACGACGACGACCTCGCCACGGTTGACCGACAGGTCGATGTCGGTGAGGGCCTGGAAATCGCCGTAGTGCTTCTGCACGTTCGTCATGACGACGAGCGGCTGGCCACGGCGGACATCGATGTTCGACGTGCGCGGCGCAGGATCGGCAGCAGGAGTGGTCATGCTCCGACCCTATGGGGGATGACGTCCGGAGACCCGCCTGGTTGCGCGGGGTTTACAGTTCCGTAATCATTCGGGTCCGTTGCCCGCGCGCTGGGCGAAAGCGGACTCGTACAGACAGACGCTCGCGGCGGTGGCGAGGTTCAACGATTCGGCCCGACCGTAGATCGGCAGTCGAAGCGACAGATCGACCAACGCCAGCGCATCGTCGTCGAGGCCTCGGGCCTCGTTTCCGAACACCCAGGCGGTCGGCTCGGCGAGGGTCCCGCGGTGATCGACGAAGTCCTCTCCCCCGACATCGGCAGCGACGATCCGGAGCCCCGCCGAGCGGGCACGACCCGCGGCATCCGCCAGTTCGATGCCGACCGCCACCGGAAGGTGGAAGAGCGAGCCGGTCGTTGCACGGACCACCTTGGGGTTGAAGGGGTCGACGGTGCGACCGGTGAGGATGACCGCGTCGGCACCGACGGCATCCGCTGCTCGGATGATCGTGCCGAGGTTGCCGGGATCGCGCACCTCCTCGCAGATCACGATGAGCTTCGGGTCATCGGCGAAGATGTCGCGCACCGACGTCGGCACCTGCCGGGCCACCGCGATGATGCCCTGCGGGGTCACGGTGTCGGCCATCGCCTCGATCACGGCCTCGCTCGCGAACTCTACATCGACGTCCGCGTCGGATGCCGCATCGCGAATGTCCTGGTGCTTCTCCCATGCCGACGGAGTCGCATACAACTCGATGAGCGTGTCGGGCCGCCAGACGAGGGCCTCCCTCGCCGCCTGCGGACCTTCGAGCAGGTAGAGCCCGGTCTCTTGACGGGCTGCACGCTTGGTCAGCTTCGCAACAGCGCGGACACGCGGCGATCGGGGGTTCTCGAGCACGTTCTCAGTGTAGGGCGCGGGTACGGCGGGCACGCGAAAGGGCGCCCTCCGAAGAGGACGCCCTTTCTGAAAGGTGCCGCGGTCAGGCCTTGGGGGCGTTGACGTCAGCCGGCAGCGCAGCCTTGGCGGTCGCGACGAGCGACGCGAAGACGGCGGGCTCGTTCACCGCGAGCTCGGCGAGCATGCGACGGTCGACCTGGACACCCGCGAGGCCGAGGCCCTGGATGAAGCGGTTGTACGTGACACCGTTCTGACGGGCAGCGGCGTTGATGCGCTGGATCCAGAGGCGACGGAAGTCACCCTTGCGCTTGCGACGGTCCCGGTATGCGTAGACGAGCGAGTGGGTGACCTGCTCCTTCGCCTTGCGGTACAGGCGCGAACGCTGTCCGCGGTAACCGGAGGCGCGCTCGAGGATGACGCGACGCTTCTTGTGGGCGTTGACAGCCCGCTTGACTCTAGCCATTTCTTCTACTTCCTAAATCTGCGTCGGCGATCAGATGCCGAGGAGCTTCTTGGCGACCTTGGCGTCACCCTTGGCCAGGACCTGCTCCTGGTCGAGGCGACGGGTACGACGGGTCGCCTTGCCCTCGAGGTTGTGGCGCAGGTTGGCCTGCTGCTTCATCAGCTTGCCGCTGCCGGTGACCTTGAAACGCTTCTTGGCACCCGAGTGGGTCTTCTGCTTCGGCATATCTCTTCCTTCGTTGGGGATCCCGCGGACGGGAGTCTGTGGTGCGCTTACTCCGCCGGAGCGGAAGCGGGGGTCTGTTCGTCGTCGGCCTGACCACCGCGCGCATCGCGCGCTGCCTGCTTGGACGCCGCGCGAACGGCGTTCTGCTCGGTCTTGACCTCGGACTTGTTCTTGTGGGGCGCGACGACCATGACCATGTTGCGTCCGTCGATCGTGGGGTTGGATTCCACGGTGCCGAACTCGGCCACATCCTCGGCGAACTTGCGGAGGAGACGGACACCCTGCTCGGGGCGCGACTGCTCGCGACCGCGGAAGAGGATCATCGCCTTCACCTTGTCGCCCGCCTGGAGGAAGCCCTCGGCGCGCTTGAGCTTGGTTATGTAGTCGTGCGCCTCGATCTTCAGACGGAACCGGACCTCCTTGAGGACGGTGTTCGCCTGATTGCGCCGCGCTTCCTTGGCCTTCTGCGCAGCCTCGTACTTGAACTTGCCGTAATCCATGATCTTGACCACGGGGGGCTTCGAGTTCGGGGCTACCTCGACGAGATCGAGGTCGGCCTCCTGGGCCAGGCGCATGGCCACCTCGATGCGGACGACGCCGACCTGCTCACCCGCGGGTCCGACGAGGCGGACCTCGGGGACGCGGATGCGGTCATTGGTGCGGGGATCGCTGATGCGGAACTCCTCTTCGTGCGGTGGACGGCCTCCGGTGACACGGAAAATGTGTCGCCGGGCGGAAGATCGTCACGTCCACCCCGCACGATGCATGCATCGGCGTTCTGTTCTGCACCCTGGACAACCTCGACGAGCGAGGCGGAGTGCGAGACCCGGTAGCCTGGAGCGGCAAGCGCGGGTGGGATGTGATCCTCTTTCGACACGGAGCAGAACACTCCGGTGCCCGCAGAAGTCTAGCAGAGAGCAGCACGTGAGTACTATTCCGGCCGACCACAGTGATCACGACCCCGAGCGCCTCTCGCGCTGGGAAGAACAGGAGCGGGTCGCACAGTCGGCCACGCGCGACATCGCGGACGTCCCGGCCGTCGAGGTGATCACCACCACGTCCGTTCACCTGATGAGCGCCGCCGCCGTCAAACTCGGTCTCGCCGACGATCCCGACCAGCAGAAGGACCTCGACGAGGCCCGCAAGCTGATCAACGCCCTCGCCGGCCTGATCACCGCCGCCGCCCCCGAGGTGAGCGACATGCACGCGCGCTCGCTCCGTGACGGGCTGCGGACGCTGCAGCTCGCGTTCCGCGAAGCATCCTCGATCCCCGACCCGATCGGCAAGGGTCCGGGCGAGAAGTGGACCGGCCCCGTCAACTGACACCGATACGAAGGGGGATGCCGTGCGGCATCCCCCTTCGTGCGTATCAGGCGCGGACGAGTTTGACCGTCAGGGCGTCCACGAGGACGGCGACGCGATCGTCCGCCGCCCATCGGGATGCGAGTCGCTGCAGGATGGCGTCGAGCGCGGGCTGATCGAGACCGTCGACGAGGTGCAGGCTCACGACGAGCTCGGGTCCCCGCAGACGCGAGTGGGGGTCCCCCGTCGCGACCGACAGATCCAGGACACCGAGCTCGGTGCCGATCGACTCCTGCAGGCCGGCGAAGACCTCCGGCGATACGTGCGGAGCCTCCCACGGCAGCCCCTGCCCGATCGCCCACACCGCGGGACGACGCAGGACGAACTCCGTTTCGCTGCCGGGATCGATGACGATGAGATCCGTGTCGTCCGCCGCGGCCGAGAGCGCGATCCGGATACCGTCGGCGGGGACCGGGCGGGCCGCGGCATCCCATCGCGACATCGCTGCGACCGACGTGAACACCGGAAGCACGCGACGGCCGTCGGGAGCGGCGACCGTGACGATCGAGAGTTCCTGCGTCTTGTCGACGATCAAGCCGGTCGGCCCGACACCCTCCTCGCCCTTCTCGGCGACCAGGGGGATGAGAAGGCGAGCCGTCCGGTAGGCGTCGACCACGGCTCCCGCCGAGCCCTCACCCGCGTGGAAGGCGGTCAGCGCCGCGAGCAGCGCCGGATCAGCGCTGCCGTCGTCTCCGCTGTGGGGGTTCGGCTGGAAGCTCCGCCCCTCCCAGGGGACGCCGGCGGAATCGGCCGCGCCGCCCGAGTGGGGGTCAGTGTCCGGCGACATCCAGCGCCTCGGCCAGCGTGAACGCGCCGGCGTACAGGGCCTTCCCGACGATCGCGCCCTCGACGCCCAGCGGGACGAGTTCGCGGAGCGCCGCGATGTCGTCGAGGCTCGAGATCCCACCGGATGCGACGACGGGCTTGTCGGTGCGGACGGCGACCTCGCGCAGCAGCTCGATGTTCGGCCCCTGCAGCGTGCCGTCCTTCGTCACGTCGGTGAGCACGTAGCGGCTGCAACCGGCATCCTCGAGACGGTCCAGGACCTGCCACAGGTCGCCGCCGTCACGGGTCCACCCGCGGGCTGCCAGGGTCGTCCCGCGGACGTCGAGCCCGACGGCGATCGCCTCGCCGTAGCGGAGGATGACGTCGGCCGCCCATTCGGGGTTCTCGAGAGCCGCGGTGCCGAGGTTGATGCGGGTCGCACCGGAGTCGAGCGCCGCGTCGAGGGATTCGTCGTCGCGGATGCCGCCCGAGAGCTCCACCTTCACGCCGCGGAGCGATTTGATCACCTTGCGCAGCAGTGACGCGTTCGAGCCGCGACCGAAGGCCGCGTCGAGGTCGACGAGGTGGATCCACTCCGCGCCCTGGCGTGCCCACTCCTGCGCTGCGTCGACCGGGTCGCCGTAGCTCGTCTCGGTGCCGGCCTCACCCTGCGTCAGTCGGACGGCCTTGCCGTCGGCGACGTCCACAGCGGGCAGCAGGGTCAGTTCGGGCGTGGATGCGAATTCGTTCATGGCTCCGGGTGGGATGGGGTGCACGCCGGGCGCGCGCACAAGGGGACAGGTTACTCCGACGCAGGAAGCGAGGAGATCCAGTTGGAGAGCAAGCGGATGCCGGCGGTCCCCGACTTCTCAGGGTGGAACTGCGTCGCCGAGAGCGGGCCGTTCTCGACGGCCGCGAGGAACGGCCGGCCGTAGTCGCACCAGGTCAGCACCGGCTCGCGGAACGGCTTGATGACGTCGAGCGTCCAGTCCTGCGCACCGTAGGAGTGGACGAAGTAGAACCGCTCGTCCTCGAGACCGGCGAACAGCGTGGAGCCCTCGCCCGTGCGGACGGTGTTCCACCCCATGTGCGGAAGCACCGGCGCCTGGAGTTCGGTGACCGACCCCGGCCACTCCCCCATCCCCTCGGTGTCGACCCCGCGCTCGACGCCGAGTTCGAACATGACCTGCATCCCGACGCAGATGCCGAGCACCGGCATCCCGCCCGCCAGGCGGCGACCGATGAGCTCGTCACCGCGACTCGCGCGGAGTGCGGACATGACCGCCGAGAACGCGCCGACTCCCGGGACGAGCAATCCGGCCGCGTCCGCGATGAGGCCGCGATCCTTGGTCAGTCGCGCATCGGCGCCCGCCTCGATCAGCGCTTTGACCGCCGAGTGGACGTTGCCGGAGCCGTAATCGAGGACCGCGACGACCGGTGCTGCGGTCACAGGGCGCCCTTCGTGCTCGGGATGCCCTGGACGAGCGGATCGAGCGCCTTCGCCTGACGGAAGGCGCGCGCGAACGCCTTGAACTCGGCCTCGGCGATGTGGTGGGGGTCGCGTCCGCCGACCAGCGTGACGTGGACGGTCAGACCGGCGTGGAACGCGATCGCCTCGAACGCGTGGCGGACGAGCGAGCCGGTGAAGTGGCCGCCGATGAGGTGGAACTCGTAACCCTCGGGCTCTCCGGAGTGAACCAGGTACGGACGCCCGCTGATGTCCACGACCGCCTGGGCGAGTGCCTCATCGAGGGGAACGAGGGCGTCGCCGTAGCGGGAGATGCCCGCCTTGTCTCCGAGCGCCTGACGGATGGCCTGCCCGAGGACGATCGCCGTGTCCTCCACCGTGTGGTGAGCGTCGATGTGCGTGTCGCCCGTCGCGCGGACGGTCAGATCGGTGAGCGAGTGTTTCGCGAAAGCCGTGAGCAGGTGGTCGAAGAACGGCACCGTCGTGTCGATCGTGCTCTGGCCGGTGCCGTCGAGATCCAGCTCGAGCTCGATCGTCGACTCGCTGGTCGCACGCCGGACGGAGGCGGTGCGGGACGCGGGGGTGCTCATGCGTCGAGTCTATCGACGCGCGGCATCCGTCCCGCCGCCCGATGTCGCGATGCCACTCAGAGCGAGGCGAGCGCCTCGAGGAATGCCGTCGACTCCTCTTCACTGCCCGCGGAGACGCGGAGGGTGTGCGGCAGCCCGACGTCCCGGACGAGGATGCCGCGGTCGTACAAGCCCTGCCACGTGGCCTGCGGGTCATCGACGCCGCCGAAGAGGACGAAGTTCGACCAGCTCTCGTACGGCGAGTACCCGAGGGCGCTGAGGGTGGCGGAGATCCGGTCGCGCTGGGCGACGATGTCATCGACCATTCGGAGCATCGTGGGCGCGTGCCGCAGGGCAGCGGTCGCAGCCGCCTGCGTGAGCGCGCCCAGGTGGTACGGCAGGCGCACCAGCCGGAGTGCGTCGATCACCGCAGGGTCGGCGGCGAGGTACCCCACCCGCGCACCGGCGAAGGCGAAGGCCTTGCTCATCGTCCGGGAGACGACGAGACGCTCACGCCCGTGGAGAAGGGTCAGCGCCGAGGGCTCGTCGTGCGGCGCGAACTCCTGGTACGCCTCGTCGACGATCACGATGCCCTGGGACGCGTCGTAGACCGCCTCGATGACATCGAGGGAGAGGGGCGTGCCCGTCGGGTTGTTCGGCGAGCAGAGGAACACGACATCGGGCTGTGCACGCTCGACCTGCTCGGCGGCGTCGGCCGCGGTGAGCGTGAAGTCCTCGCCGCGGGAGCCGCTGACGTACGTGGCGCCCGTCGCCCCCGTCAGCAGCGGATACATCGAGTACGTCGGCGAGAACCCGAACGCCGTCCGCCCCGGGCCGGCGAACGCCTGCAGCAGGTGGTGGAGGACTTCATTCGACCCGTTCGCCGCCCAGATCTGCTCCGGTTCGAGACCGTGGCCGAGGTAGTCGGCGAACCCCTCTCGCAGCACCGTGAACTCGCGGTCGGGGTACCGGTTGATGTCGCGGAGCGCCTGAGCGACAGCATCCAGGATGTCGTCCGCGACGTCTTCGGGAACAGGGTGGGTGTTCTCGTTGACGTTCAACGTCACCGGGAGGGAGGCCTGCGGGGCTCCATACGGGATCTGACCGCGCAGGTCGTCACGGAGGGGTAGGTCGTCGAGACTCGCACTCACCCCGCCATCGTAGGGCGTCACGACGCCTTATTCGGCCGCCTGAGCACTGTAGGAGGCGGGGATCGCGAGGGACTCGCCGGCGTCGACGGCAGTGGACGGGAGGGCGTTGAGGCGGACGATCTCGTCGATGACGTCACGCGGGTCGCTGTCGGGTGCGATGTCCTGGGCGATGGTCCACAGCGAGTCGCCGGGCAGAACGGTCACGGTGCTGAAAGAACCCGCGGGCGTGCCCGCATCGCCACTGGCGAGTGCGCCGCCGCCCGAAAGGATGCCGACACCCAGGGCGACGACGGCAGGCAGAGTCGCAACGGTCATGAGGGCGCGGCGCCCACGCGTCGTGAGACGCAGACGGGTGCGGACAGCGACCGGACGGGCGGGCGTGATGGTGGTGATCGAGTTCATGGTGTCCTCCTCGGGGCAACCCCGGTCAGATGAGATCTTCGCCCCCGCCCATCGGCCGGGACGGGCGGGTGCGAAGTTCTCTTCCGAATCTATCTTCGATGTTCGTACACTGTCAAGAGAGCGGTTATCCGCAGATCGATCGAAGACGACACGCGGTCGGCTACGGGACGATCCCATCGACACCGGATACGGTTTCGATGAACAGAGCCCATCACCAACCTCCGACATTCGAAGGCGAGTGCCCCCGGCTCGACGTCCGACGCCCGGAAAACCGGCGGGGACGCAGGGCCGTGAAAGGAACGACATGAGCGACAAGCCGCAGACCCGCCGGCGCAAGAGCCTGAGCGACAAGCAGCTCGCGATCCTCGAGGTGATCCAGCGGTCGATCGCTCGCTACGGGTATCCGCCGAGCATGCGTGAGATCGGGGATGCGGTCGGCTTGAAGTCGCTCTCGAGCGTCACCCATCAGCTCAATCAGCTCGAGCTGAGCGGGTACCTCCGTCGCGATCCCGGCAAGACCCGGGCTATGGAGGTCCTCATCGACCTCCCCGGCGCCGCCGGGGAGAACCCGGCCGATGCCGCGCCCGCCGTGGGCGACGCCGCCATGGTCCCCCTGGTCGGACGCATTGCCGCGGGGGTGCCGATCACCGCCGAGCAGCAGGTCGAGGAGATCTTCCCCCTTCCCCGTCAGCTCGTCGGCAAGGGCGACTTGTTCATGCTGAGGGTGTCGGGGGACTCGATGATCGACGCCGCCATCTGCGATGGCGACTGGGTCGTCGTGCGCTCGCAGGCGGATGCGTCAAATGGTGAGATCGTCGCGGCGATGCTCGACGGCGAAGCCACCGTCAAGACGTTCCGCCAGCGCGACGGACACACCTGGCTCCTCCCCCGCAACTCCGCGTTCGAGCCGATCCTCGGCGACGACGCGGTCGTCCTCGGGAAGGTCGTCGCTGTCCTTCGAGCCGTGTGATCCAGGTGGGCGCCACCGCGTAGCGTGAGGGCATGACGACGGTCGCTCCTTACGGTTCGTGGATCTCGCCCCTGTCCGCTGCGGACGCCTCCGCCGCGGCGCCGCGTTACGACGGTGCACGTTTCGTGGCCGACGAGGTCTGGTGGGGAGAGTCGCTGCCCGATCAGGGCGGTCGCTCGTCGATCCGGCGCTCGGTCGACGGCGAGGTCGAGGATCTCCTCCCCGCCCCGTGGAGCGCGCGCTCCCGCGTGCACGAGTACGGCGGCGGGTCGTGGACGACCGATGAGGACGGTCGGCTCTTCTTCGTCGAGAAGTCCGATCAGCGCGTCTGGTCGCTCCGCAGAGGAGAGGAGCCGACGCCGCTCACCCCCGACGACCCGCAGGCCCGTCACGGCGGCCTGCGGTGGCAGCACGGGGTGCTGCTCGCGATCCGGGAAGTGCACGACGGCAGCCCCGTGCCACGGCGATCGATCGTGTCCATCCCCCAGGACGGCGGCGAGGCGCGCGAGATCGTCGGGGGAAGCGACTTCCTCGCGCAACCGGCGCTGTCGCACGACGGCAGGCACCTCGCCTGGGTGGCGTGGGACCACCCGGACATGCCCTGGGACCGCACGCAGATCCGGGTCGGAGACCTCGCCCACGGCACCGTGACGACCTGGCGCCCGATCACGTCCGGCGAGACAGCGGCACTTCAGCCGGAGTGGGATGCCTCCGGCCGGCTCATCTGGCTCGACGACCCCTCGGCCGGTCCGAACGCCGGTCGGTGGAACCTGTGGCGGCGGGACGTGGCATCCGATCTTCCGGCGGAGCCGGTCGCCCCCGCGGACGCCGACACCGGAGGCGGACTGTGGGTGCTCGGCGTCCGGTGGTACGCACTCCTGCCGGACGGCGGGATCGTCGCGGTCCGGACGCACGGCGCCGACGAGGTGGTGCGCATCGACGCGGAGGGGACCGCTCGCGCGACCGGCATCCCCGTCCGATCGCGCGCGGTCGTCGAGGATGCCCTCGGATCCCGCGTGCTGGTGTCGGGGATGGCGCCCGGGGTCACCGGCATCTGGCAGCTCGACGAAAACGGCGACGTGACGCTCGTCGTGGGCTCGCGCTCCGACCTCGGCGACGAGTGGATCCCCCCGGCGCGCCCCTTCACGGTGCACGGCCGCCACGGCGACGTCCACGCGTTCGATCACCCGCCCACCAACCCGCACCACACGGCGCCCGAGGGCGAACTTCCGCCGTACATCGCCCTCGTGCACGGAGGCCCGACGGCCCACGTCGGCGGCGTGGCCGACAGCCGGATCACATTCTTCACGAGCCGGGGCATCGGCGTCGTCGAGGTGAACTACGGCGGCTCGACCGGCTACGGGCGGGCCTATCGCGACCGGCTCCGCGGGCAGTGGGGCGTCGTCGATCGCGACGATGTCGCAGCCGCGGCATCCGGTCTCGCCGCGGAGGGACGAGCGGATGCCGCGCGCCTGGCGATCGCGGGGAGCTCGGCCGGCGGCTGGACCGTGCTCGCGGCCCTCGTCGGCACCGACGTCTTCGCCGCGGGGATCTCCCGCTACGGCGTCGGAGACGCGCGCCTGCTCGCCACCGACACCCACGACTTCGAGGCCCGCTACCTCGACGGTCTCATCGGGCCGCTCCCCGCGGCGGAGGCGTTGTACCTCGAGCGCTCACCGCTCAGCCACACGGAGGGCTTCCGCGTGCCGGTCCTGCTCCTGCAGGGATCGGACGACGCGGTCGTGCCGCCGACGCAGGCGGAGGCCATCCGCGACGCCCTGGCCGAACGCGGCGTGCCGCACGCCTACGTCCTGTACGACGGCGAGGGGCACGGGTTCCGACGAGCGGAGACCGTCGTGCACGCGCTCGAATCCGAGCTGGCCTTCCTCGGTCAGGTGTTCGGCTTCGAGACCCCCGGGGTCCCCGCGATCGCGCTCAGCTGAGTCCGAGCCGATCGGTCAGCGCGCGTACGGCGCGAGCTCGGCCGCCAGCCGCTCCGACACGTGGGCGTGGACGGCGGTGCCGCCCTCCTCGTGACGGGTCGACAGGATATGACCGGACTCGTGGACGGCGCTGACGAGATCGCCGCGGTCGTACGGGACGAGCGCGTGGACCTCGACGGCCGGCAACGGCAGAGCGTCCTCGATCGTCGCGCGCAGCTCGACGATGCCTTCGCCGGTGCGCGACGAGACGAAGTGCGCCTTCGGCTCGAGGCCGCGCAGCACGAGGCGCGTGTCGGCGTCGATCAGGTCGGCCTTGTTGAAGACGACGATCTCGTTCGTCGAGCGCGCCCCCACATCGCCCATGACGTCGCGGACGGTCGCGAGCTGTGCGGCCGGGTCGGGGTGCGACCCGTCGACGACGTGCACGATGACGTCCGCGTCGCCGACCTCCTCGAGCGTCGAGCGGAACGCCTCGACCAGCTGGTGCGGGAGGTTGCGGACGAACCCGACGGTGTCGGTGAGCGTGTAGACCCGACCGTCGGCCGCCTGCGCGCGACGGACGGTCGCGTCCAGGGTCGCGAACAGCGCGTTCTCGACGAGGACGCCCGCGCTCGTCAGCTTGTTGAGCAGACTCGACTTGCCGGCGTTCGTGTACCCGGCGATCGCGACCGACGGGATCGTGTTGCGCTTGCGCTCGGCACGCTTGGCCTCACGGGCCGGCTTGAAGTCGCGGATCTGACGGCGCAGCATCGCCATGCGCGTGCGGATGCGTCGGCGGTCGAGCTCGATCTTCGTCTCACCCGGACCGCGCGAGCCCATACCGGCGCCGCCGGCGCCGACCTGGCCACCGGCCTGTCGGCTCATCGAGTCGCCCCAGCCGCGCAGGCGCGGAAGGAGGTATTCGAGCTGGGCGAGTTCGACCTGAGCCTTGCCCTCCCGGCTCTTCGCGTGCTGGCTGAAGATGTCGAGGATGACGGTGGTCCGGTCGATGACCTTGACCTTGACGACGTCCTCGAGGGCGCGTCGCTGGCTGGGCGCGAGCTCGGTGTCGGCGATGACCGTGTCGGCACCGACGGCGACGACCAGGTCGCGGAGTTCCGCCGCCTTACCGCGGCCGATGTACGTCGCGGGATCGGGATGCGGACGACGCTGCAGCACGCCGTCGAGGACGACGGCCCCGGCTGTCTCGGCGAGTGCGGCGAGCTCGCGCAACGAGTTCTCGGCATCCTCCGTCGACCCCTGGGGGTAGACGCCCACGAGCACGACGTTCTCCAGCCGCAGCTGGCGGTACTCGACCTCGGTGACGTCCTCGAGTTCGGTGGACAGCCCCGGGACGCGGCGGAGCGCGGCGCGCTCCTCGCGGTCCCACTGGTCGCCGTCCGTGTCGCCGTAGGCGACGGTGCTCTCGTCCTGCAGCGCCTGTGCGGCGCCGAACACGCGCACCCCCGAACGCGACTCCGCTCGCGCCAGCACCCGGTCTACCGGGTCCACCGGCTCGTCCGTCGCGGCAGGGGTGGTGGTGTCTGTCATGTGATCCTTTCGCGGCCTCGCGGCCATCCGTGAACTCTAGCTTCCCGCGGCTTCCACCGCCTCCGCTACGCTCGTCGCATGGGGAGCGACCATTACTTCAGCGCGTCCCCGTCCAGCTCCGAGAACCTCCGCCGCATCCGTGTGTCCCTCGCCGGTCGCGACGTCGAGGTGACGACAGCGGGCGGGGTCTTCAGTCCCGACCATGTGGACGGCGGGACGGCGGTGCTCCTGGCGAACACGCCTCCGCCCCCGGCGGGCGGTCATCTTCTCGATCTCGGATGCGGCTGGGGTCCCATCGCGCTGTCGCTCGCCATCGACGCGCCTCACGCGACGGTGTGGGCCGTCGACGTCAACGAGCGAGCCTTGGACCTCGTCCGCCGCAACGCTGCGGAACTCAGCCTCGATAACGTCAACGCCGTGCTGCCCGAAGATGTTCCGAGCGACGTCGCCTTCCGCACCATCCGGTCCAACCCGCCGATCCGTGTCGGCAAGGATGTCCTGCACGGACTGCTCGAGACGTGGATTCCCCGGCTCGCCGAGCGCAGCGATGCCTGGCTCGTCGTGCAACGCAATCTCGGTTCCGACTCGCTGCAGCGGTGGCTCGCGGCATCCCTCGACAGGGGCTATTCGGTCACCCGTGCCGCGACCGGGCGAGGATTCCGGGTGCTGAAGGTCCGCCGTCACGGCACGCCCGCGACGGGGACGATCACCCTCCCCTGAGCGACGTCAGGCGAGCGTGATCTCGCCCGAGAAGACGAGCGACGCGGGACCGGAGAGCAGGACGCGCTCACCGGCATCCGTCCGCACGACGCGCACCCCGAGACGGCCGCCGGGGACGTCCACCGTCCACCGGTCCGGGGCACCGGCGCCCGCCCAGTGACGCACGGCCAGAGCGGATGCCGCTACCCCGGTCCCGCACGAGAGCGTCTCCCCGACGCCCCGCTCGAACACGCGCATCCGGATCGCGCCAACGCCGTCGGTGATGAGGGGTTCTTCGGGGACGACGAACTCGACGTTCGCGCCGGCTGCCGGGACGGGGTCCAGGATCGGCTGGACCGTCAGGTCGAGCCCGTCGAGCTCGGCGATGCTCGAGAGGGCGACGACGACATGGGGGTTCCCGACGTCGATGCCGAGACCGGGGCGCGCGATCTTGAGACCGTGCGCCCGCACGAGGACCTCGTCGGAGGTCGGACGCCACAGGCCGAGGTCGACTTCGAATCCGTTGTCGGCGAGCGTGACGGTCTTGGTTCCGGCGCGTGTGCCGATGCGCAGGGTCTCGCCGGCGCCGAGCGTCGCGTAACCCGCACTCAGGAGGTACTTCACGAAGACGCGAACACCGTTGCCGCACATCTCGGCGATCGAGCCGTCGGCGTTGCGGTAGTCCATGAACCACTCGGCGTCGGGAGTCTCAGAGCCTGCATCGATGGCGGCTGAACGGACGACCCGCAACAGCCCGTCGGCTCCGATCCCGAAGCGTCGGTCGGTCAGCGCGGCGATCTGCTCGCCGGTCAGGTGCAGCGACCCGTCGGGGTCGGCGACGACGACGAAGTCGTTGCCCGTCCCGTGGCCCTTCGTGAATGCGATCGTCGACACCCGCCCAGTCTAGGTGCGGGTGGATGCCGCTTCGCCGGTCAGCGCGGCGGAGTCGACCCCGCTGCGCGGAGTCCCGCATCCATGAGATCGAGGGACCACGCGACGCTGTCCTCGACATCGATATCCATCCGGAAGCCGTGCGCGGCATCCAGGACAGCGAACCCGTGGAGCACGCTCCGGAGCATGCGGATGGCGTGGACGTGCTCCTGTCTCGGCAGTCCGTAGCTGTCGAACACTCCGCCGAGGGCGTCGAGACTGTCGTGGAGCGCGATCGCGAGCGGGTCGTCATCACCGGACGGCTCGGCGGCGGCGGTCGCGGCATACCGACCCGGGTGCGCCTGTGCATAGCGCCGGAAGGCGACAGCGACGTCGGTGAGGGCGGCGCCGCGGTGTTCCGATAGCGTCGCACGGAACACCCCCGCGAGGTCCTGCGCGGCCAGGGTCGCCACCCGATGGGTGAGCTCGACGAGCCCGCCCGGCACATGCTTGTAGAGCGACGGCGGACGGACGCCGACCCGCTCCGCCAGCGCCGTCATCGTCAGGGCGGCGAGCCCCTGCTCGTCGATGAGGTCGGCTGCGGCGCGCGTCACGGCGTCGACGTCGAGGCCGGCCCTAGGCATCCGCCGCCCCCGTCCCGATCGAGAAAGCCGTTCGCAGGAACGGGACGGCGAGGTCGACGACCTCCCCCGGCCGTTCGACGTGCGGGTAGTGTCCGGCACCCTCGATGACCGCCAGCCGGCCGATGCCGGGCCTAAGCGCGGCGATCACCCCTTCTCCCTCGGCCCGGGGGTCCGCCCAGTCCGGGTCGGCCGTGCCCATCACCACGAGGACCGGCACGGTCACCTGCGGGAGCTGCTCCCCCGCATCCGCGGGACTCGTCTGCCCCATGGCCCGGAGCGCGGCCATGCGCGCGGGATCGGCGAGATGACGGGCGATGCCAGCCTGCTCCTGCGCCCAGTCTGCGGGCTTCTGCGGAATGGCGAGGTCGAGGTAGCGGAGCCACGCGGGCACACTCCCACGGAGCATCATCGTCGCCAGGCGGGTCATGCCCTTCCGATGACGGGGGTGCCGGATCAGGCCGACCGGGTCGAATCGCTGCGTGCGGGTGAACGGGGCGAGCTCGACGACCCCGACGACGTCGTGCGGGGCGCGCGCTGCCGCGACCGTCGCAGCACCTCCGCTGATCGACTGGCCGACGATGACCGCGGGACCGCCGAGATGACGGATGACGGCGAGCAGATCACCGGCTATGTCACCGCGGCTGTAGCTCGCCCACGTGGCACTCGACTCGCCGCATCCGCGGATGTCGACGTTCGCCACACGGAACCCTGCCTCGACGAGGGCCGGCACGACGAAGCGATAGGAGCGCCGGGAGTCGCCCATCCCGTGTGCCAGAACCACGAGTGGACCGTCCCCGACCACGTCGAACGCGATCTCCCCGCCTTGGACCTGGATCTTCTCGACCATCGGCGTCTCCTTCGCATCGTGTTCGATACGAGAAGGCTACGGCTATTAGCTTTAGCTTGTCAAGGGGTCGAGGAGGCGGATGCCGGGGGTCCCGGCATCCACCCACCGAATGCCGGGGTACCTCTTGAACCACGAGACCTGACGCCGCGCGTACCGACGCGTGAACGCCTGAGTCTCGGCGACGGCCTCTTCTTCGTCCATCCGGCCGCCCAGCTGCGCGAGTGCCTGCGCGTAACCGATGGCGCGAGGCGCGGTCGGACCGGACTCGAGACCCCGGGCCCGGAGGCCCTCGACCTCGGCGAGTAGACCGTCCCGCCACATCCCCCGGACCCGCTCATCGAGGCGCTCGACCAGCTCTGCACGGTCCAGGTGGACACCGACGAGTTCGGTGGCGGGATGCCACAGCACGGGCGCCTCAGGGAGCGCAGCGCCGTGGGTGTCCGCCCCTTGGAGGAGCACCTCGAGGGCCCGGACGACACGCCGGCTGTTGCGCGGATCGAGGCGATCTGCTGCTCCCGGATCGAGGTCGCGGATCCGCTCGATCAGCGCCGCGGCTCCGAGCTCGTCGAGATCCGCCTCGAGCCGGGCGCGCAGCGCCGGGTCGCGGGGCGGGAAGCGGAAGTCGAAGACCACGCTCGACACGTAGAGCCCTGAGCCCCCGACAAGGATCGCGTCGGCCCCGCGATCGAGGATGCCGCGGATCGTCGCGCGCGCCCTCTCCTGGTAGACGGCGACAGCGACGTCCTCGGTCACATCGAACTCGTCGAACAGATGATGCGGGATGCCGCGCCGCTCTGCCAGGGGGATCTTCGCGGTCCCGATGTCCATGCCGCGGTAGAGCTGCATGGCATCGGCGTTCACGATCTCCGCCGCGCGGCCGCGACGGATCAACTCCTCGGCGAGGTTCAGCGACAGCGACGTCTTACCCGTCCCGGTCGCTCCGACGATCGCCCACAGGCGCTCCGCGCCCACGAGGTCAGAGTCCGGGCGTCGCGGTGCGGATCATCGGCAGGCCGAGCGACACGGCGCGCGGACCGGCGTCACCGGCCGGAGCCGGGAGACCGCAGGAGTCGGCCTGCGCACGATCCCACGCGTCGCCGGCGCGCGTGCGGCGGATGCGCAGCGGCGCGCCGTCCGGACTGTCGGCGAGGAGGTGGAACGGCGCGGCGTGCGTGACGACCGTCGTTACCACGTCGCCGGGACGCGGCGTCGGGGAACCCTCGGGCACCTCGAAGTGGACCAGGCGGTTGTCCTCGGCGCGGCCGGTCAGGCGGCGGGTCGCGGCATCCTTCTTCCCCTCACCCGTCGAGACGAGGGCCTCGACGGTGCGCCCGAGCTGAGCCTGGTTCTCCTCGAGGGAAATGCGCTCCTGCAAGGCGACGAGGCGGTTGTAGCGCTCCTGGACGACCTCCTTCGGGACCTGATCGGGCATCGTCGCAGCGGGTGTTCCCTCGCGGATCGAGTACTGGAAGGTGAAGGCCCCCGCGAATCTCGCTTGCTCGACGACGCGCATGGTGTCCTCGAAGTCCTCATCGGTCTCGCCCGGGAAACCCACGATGATGTCGGTCGAGATCGCCGCGTGGGGCATCTTCTCGCGCACGCGGTCGAGGATGCCGAGGAACCGCTCGCTGCGGTACGACCGCCGCATCGCCTTGAGGATGCGGTCCGACCCGGACTGCAGCGGCATGTGCAGCTGCGGCATGACGGCAGGGGTCTCGGCCATCGCGTCGATGACGTCATCGGTGAACGCAGCGGGGTGCGGGCTCGTGAAGCGCACCCGCTCGAGACCCGGGATCTCGCCCGCCGCGCGCAGGAGCTTGCTGAACGCCTGGCGGTCGCCGAACTCGACGCCGTAGCTGTTGACGTTCTGGCCGAGGAGGGTGACCTCGATCGCGCCGTCGTCGACGAGCAGACGGATCTCGTTCAGGATGTCACCCGGGCGGCGATCCTTCTCCTTGCCGCGCAGGCTGGGGACGATGCAGAACGTGCAGGTGTTGTTGCACCCGACGGAGATCGAGACCCAGCCGCTGTGCGCCGAGTCGCGCTTGGTGGGGAGCGTCGACGGGAACACCTCGAGAGACTCGAGGATCTCGAGCTCCGCCTCGCCGTTGTGCCGCGCCCGCTCGAGGAGGCTCGGGAGCGAGCCCATGTTGTGGGTGCCGAAGACGACGTCGACCCAGGGTGCCTTCTGCTGGACGGCGTCCTTGTCCATCTGGGCCAGGCAGCCGCCGACGGCGATCTGCATGCCGTCGTGCTTGTCCTTGCGGCTCTTCAGGTGCCCGAGGGTGCCGTAGAGCTTGCCCGCGGCGTTGTCGCGGACGGCGCAGGTGTTGATGACGACGACGTCGGCCTCGACTCCCGCGTCAGCACGGATGTAGCCGGCCGACTCGAGGGAACCGGACAGACGCTCGGAGTCGTGGACGTTCATCTGACACCCGAAGGTCCGTACCTCGTAGGTGCGGGAGCGGCCGTCGGCGGTGACGGCTGCGTCTGACGGGGCGATGAGAGTGGGGGCAGCGGAAGGGCTGGTCATGATCAGGCCATTCTACGAGCCGCGTCGCCTCGGGACGCCCCGGGCGGTGTCAGCGCAGGAGCGAGCGGATGCGGGCCGCAGAGATGGCGCTGAAGGTGACGGCGACGGCGACGAGAACGGTGACGGCGAGCCACACGGGGACGACGCTCGAGCCGACGAAGAGATCGATCCCGTAGATCTCCTTGAGGTCACTGATGGCGCCGGCGTCCCCGCCGGCGAGAGCGGCGATCGTCTCGTCGGTGAACGGCAGGCGCAGGAGCATGGCTCCTTGGGCGAACGGGAGGGCGTTGATGGTCGACGCGACGCCATCGGGGAGAGACCCGACCGGGATGTAGGAACCCGCGACGAATCCGAGGACGGTACCCACGACCGTCGAGAACGCGGAGTAGGCACCGGTCGTCTTCAGGAAGGAGGCCCCGAAGGCTCCGAGGGAGGTGAAGGCGACGCAGCAGAGCACCATCGCACCGATCGCCCGCAGGATCTCGAGAGGACCGAGCCACGTGCCGCGGACGAGTCCGAGTTCGAGCACGGTGAGGATGAGGATGATGCCCGACATGACGATCGCGACCGACACCGAGGACAGCAGGTAGCCGAGCACCAGCTGCGATCGACGGATGGGGGCGACGAGGAAGTCGGCGAACCGGCCCGAGGCGCGATCGTCCACGAACACGGAGACCGCGCCGATCCCCGAGGTCACGGTCGTGAGCAGGACGATGCCCGACAGCATCCAACTGTCGACGAAGGCCTCGATGTCGCCGCGGGATGCGCGCGGGAGGGTGCGCTCGAGACCATCGACCTGCAGCCGGGAGAGGAAGAGCGTGTAGAGGAAGAAGAGGATGAGCCCGCTCAGCAACGAGAAGAAGACGTTCATCCGATCGCGGAAGAAAAGGGTCAGATTGCGGCGCACGATGGCCGCGATGATGCTCATGCGGCGTCCCCGACGAGCTCACCGCGGCCGGTGAGGGCGAGGAAGACGTCGTCCATCCGACCGTGCCGGAACTCGAAGTCCAGAACGTCCTCGTCGTGCTGCGCCAGCAACGTCCGTGCCGCCCGCGAGTCGGACACCTCGATCGTCAGGATGTCGCCGTCGCGAGTCGCGCTCAGTCCACCGCGGGTGGCGAGAGCGGACAGCGTGTCCGGATCTCGTGTGGTGACGGTGAGGACGCTGCGACTGTGGCGAGCGCGCAGTTCTGTGGGCGTCCCGCTCGCGACGACGCGGCCCGCGTCGATGATGGTGACCTGATCCGCCTCCTCGGTCTCGGCCATGTAGTGGGTCGTCAGGAAGACGGTGAGACCCCGCTCGGAGCGGAGCCGATCGATCGCAGCCCACACCGCCACACGACTCGCCGGGTCCAAGCCCGCGGTCGGCTCGTCGAGGAAGAGGATCGACGGCTCGTGCATGAGCGCACGGGCGATGTCCGCGCGGCGACGCTGTCCGCCCGACAGCCGGCCGTAGGGACGGTCGAGGAACTCGTCGAGTTCGACGAGGAGCGAGAGTTCGTCGAGCCTGGCAGCGAAGCGCCGACGGTCGATGTGGGAGAGCGTGGCTCGCAGGGCAAGGTTCTCGCGGACGGTCAGACCGTCATCGAGCAGTGACCGCTGGAACACGACGCCGATCCGCGACCGCACCCGTTCGCTCTCTGCCGACACGTCGTACCCCGCGACGCGGACCGTCCCGGCGTCCGCTCGGAGCAGCGTCGTGAGGCATCCGATCGTCGTGGACTTCCCGGCACCGTTCGCTCCCAGGAAGGCGAACAGCTGGCCGTCCGGCACCGCGAAGGAGACCCCGTCGACTGCGGTGACGGTTTTGTAGGACTTCACGAGACCGTCGACCTCGATCGCCATGCGCACACTCCTCCGGCCGCGCCGGGCGCGCGTAGGGCGAGTCTGTCAGATGGACGCAACCGTGGTCACGGTTCGAAGCGAACCCCATGCCGCGGGGGTGCGCTCGCCTCGTCGAGCGCACGACGCGCAACCGACAGGGCGACGGAGCCGTACCCGCGCCGGGCCAGCTGACCGGCGAGGCGCCGGAGGGCCGTATCGCGATCGAGCCCTTCGAGCCCCCGCACCTTGGACCGTGCGAACTCGAGAGCCCTCTCGGCCTCATCGTCGGGAAGTTGATCGAGCGCCTCGTCGATCACGTCGCGAGGGATGCCGCGCTGCGACAGGCCCTGCGCGATCGCCATGCGACCCTGCGCCTTGCGGGACGTCGCTTTGTCGATCAGCTGCTCGGCGAGGGCGGCGTCGTCGAGGTACCCGAGCGAGACGAACCGATCGATGATGCCCTCGAGCTCGGCCTCGTCGAGATCGTGCTCGCGGAGCACCGACCGCGCCTCGCGAAGTGAGAGGGATCGCGTCCGGAGCTTGCGCAGCAGGATCCGCTCAGCCACGGCTGCGGGCGCATCCTCACCCGCCGGAGCCACGACGGGCACGGTGCCCGTCGCCGGGTGCGCGGCACGGGCCGCGGACCTCTCGGATGCCGCACGCTCGGCGATCCACGTCGCATGCCACGGCTGCGGATCATCGCCGTTTCCGGTGACATCGCCCGCGTCGGCCGGGGCCTCCGTCCGGCGTCCGAAGAGCGGGATGACGGGGGCGAGCGAGTCCCGCTCGCCCCCGTTCGAATCCGTCATGATCAGGCCGGGCGGCGAGCCGTCAGCTCGTCCGACACCGCGGCATCCTCGGCGACGGCCTTCGGCTGGCCGATGCCGAGCTTCTGCTTGATCTTGTTCTCGATCTCGGCAGCCACGTCGGTGTTCTTCAGCAGGAAGTTGCGCGAGTTCTCTTTGCCCTGGCCGAGCTGCTCACCCTCGTACGTGTACCAGGCACCCGACTTCTTCACGATGCCGTGCTCGACACCGAAGTCGATGAGGCTTCCCTCTCGCGAGATCCCGACGCCGTAGAGGATGTCGAACTCGGCCTGCTTGAAGGGCGGCGCCATCTTGTTCTTGACGACCTTCACGCGGGTGCGGTTACCGACCGCCTCGGACCCGTCCTTCAGGGTCTCGATACGGCGGATGTCCAGTCGCACCGAGGCGTAGAACTTGAGCGCCTTACCACCCGCGGTGGTCTCGGGCGACCCGAAGAACACGCCGATCTTCTCGCGGAGCTGGTTGATGAAGATCGCCGTAGTCTTCGTCTGGTTCAGGCCACCGGTGATCTTGCGGAGCGCCTGGGACATCAGGCGGGCCTGGAGACCGACATGGGAGTCACCCATCTCACCCTTGATCTCGGCCTCGGGGACGAGAGCGGCGACGGAGTCGATGACGACCAGGTCGATGGCACCGGAGCGGATCAGCATGTCGGCGATCTCGAGCGCCTGCTCACCGGTGTCGGGCTGCGAGACGAGGAGAGCATCGATGTCGACGCCCAGCTTCTCGGCGTAGCCGGGATCCAGCGCGTGCTCGGCGTCGATGAAGGCGGCGATACCGCCGGCCCGCTGCGTGTTCGCGATGGCGTGGAGCGTGAGGGTCGTCTTACCCGAGGACTCGGGACCGTAGATCTCGACGACGCGGCCGCGAGGGATTCCGCCGATACCCAGGGCGACGTCGAGGGCGATCGATCCGGTCGGGATGACCTCGACCGGCGCGCGCTCGTCGCTTCCGAGTCGCATGATCGACCCCTTGCCGAACTGGCGGTCGATCTGGGCGAGGGCCGATTCGAGGGCCTTCTCGCGGTCTGCAGGTGAGGGCATGTCGTACTCCTTGATACTCGCGGTTCCGTCGCCCGTAGGCTGTCGCGCTCCTCACCGACGGATCGGATGCTGCGACAGGGCGTGGGTGTCATCTGACGACATTCACGTTAGGAGGGGGCTCCGACATCGCTGCCGGATCCGGCCCTTACGTGAACGACGTCTCTACGACACCCGTTGTGCAGGAGACTACGCCCGCATCGAACGCATCTTCGATACGACACGCCGACTCACCGGCGTGGATCGAGCCTTCCGGCGCCGTAACGGCGGTCCACGGGGACGTCCGTCTCGGCGCACAGGGCATACCAGACATCACGCGGAGCGACACCTGCGGCCAAGGCCTCGCGGGCAGTCCGATTGTCGACGCCGGTCAGCACCAGGTCCGAGACGAGGGACGCGCCTCCCGATCCGAACTCGTCGGCGACGGCGCGATCGAATTCGCTGTGACGCATCGAGTGGTCAGCGCAGCGACAGCTCGGGGGCCGGGACCTCGTCGCCAAGGGAGGCGAGGTCGTCGGGAACGACGTCGGAGAGGGAATGCAGTCCCTCGAGCACCGAGATCCGCTCGCCGACCTCGCGCATGATCGCGGAGATCGGGACGTCGAGGGCCTCGGCCACGGCGGCGAGGATCTCGCTCGAGGCTTCCTTCTGACCGCGCTCGACCTCGCTGAGGTACCCGAGTGCGACGCTCGCCTTGCCGGAGACCTGTCGGAGGGTGTGACCCTTCTGCAGCCGGAAGTCGCGGAGGACGTCACCGATCTCTTGACGAACCAGGATCATGCGTGGGCCCTCCCTCAGCTGCGATCCACCGAATCCCTTGCGGGGGAACCACGGTACAACACGTTGGATGTCACCCTAGACCCCGCGTGCTGGGGAATGAGTGGGAATCACCGAGTCGTAACGCGCTCGGAACAAGGCCTATTCCCGGCTCAGAGCGCTTCCACCGCGAGGGCGATCGCACGGGCCGCTGCGGCCGTCCGGATCTCGTCCCGATCGCCCTCGAGCGCGAGGGACTCGACCCGCGAACCGAGCGGGGTCGACACGGCGATGTGGACTGTGCCGACGGGCTGGCCGTCCGAGGAGACCGGTCCGGCGATCCCGGTCGTGGCGATCCCCACGTCGGCCGGCTCGCCCTCGCCGACGACACGACGGATGCCGTCCGCCATCTGACGGGCGACACGGGGATGGACCGGCCCGTGCGCCTCGAGGAGGGTGCCGTCCACGCCGAGCAGCCGCTCCTTCAGATCCGTGGCGTACGCGACGATCGCCCCGCGGAACACCGAGGACGCCCCCGGGACGGACACGACGGATGCCGCGACCAGACCCCCGGTCAGCGACTCGGCGACGCCCAGCGTCCAGCCCAGTTCCCCGAGCCGTTCGACCAGTCGCTCCGAGTCCGAACGAGGACCGCGGGACACCGCGGTCTCCTCGAGCTCTTCCGGCAGTTCGCTGACGGTGCGGCGCATCATGCTCGGCGCGACGTGCTGGAACGGATGGCCGTGACGACGTAGTCGAGACCACTCGCAACGGTCAGCAGGACGGCGATCGTCATCGTCACCGTATTGACGACGTGGATCCACTCCCCTACGACCGTCCACAAGGGCAGGAGGGCGAGGGAGAGGGCGACGGCCTGTGCGACGGTCTTGAGCTTGCCCATCCACGCAGCCGCCACGACGTGGTCCGTCGCGACCACGAGGCGATGGACGGTGATGCCCAGTTCGCGCACCAGCACCAGCACGACCACCCACGGCGGGAGTTCACCGAGGATCGAGAGGACCACGAACGCGGCGCCGGTGAGCACCTTGTCGGCGATGGGGTCGAGCAGCTTGCCCAGATCCGTGACGATCTCATAGCGACGCGCGAGGTAGCCGTCGATCCCGTCGGTCGCGATCGCGACGATGAACAGGACGCCTGCCCACCAACGAAGCGCGCCGTCCGATCCGCCGTCGGCGAGCAGAAGCCAGACGAACACGGGTGCGCACAGGATGCGCACGATCGTGATGGCGTTGGGCAGCTGCCTCGGAATCGTCACGTCTTGAGCCTACCGAGCCCCGCAGCCGACGTCAGTCGCGGCCGGTGAGACCCCAGGCATCCTCATCGCCCTCGGACTCGACGACCTCGTAACCCTCGAACTGCTCCGTCACCGCGTCAGGCCCGTAAGGGTCGGTCGCGACGGCCTCAGCCGCAGGGGCGGCGGGGGCGGCATCCTCCGGCGGCTCCTCGCCGCGCAGGCGCGCGAGGACGGCAGGGAGCTCGTCGGGCGTCACGAGGACGTCGCGGGCCTTCGATCCCTCGGAAGGGCCGACGATCTCGCGCGCCTCGAGGAGGTCCATGAGGCGTCCGGCCTTCGCGAAGCCGACCCGGAGCTTGCGCTGCAGCATCGAGGTCGAGCCGAACTGGGTCGTGATGATCTGCTCGGCGGCCGCCAGGAGGAGCTCGAGGTCGTCACCGATGTCGGCGTCGATCTCCTTCTTCTCGATGACCGCTTCGACGTCCTTGCGGTACTCGGGACGCGCCTGGTTCTTGACGTGGCCCACGACCTTCTCGATCTCCTTCTCGGCCACCCAGGCACCCTGCACGCGGACCGCCTTCGAGGCGCCCATCGGCAGGAAGAGACCGTCGCCCTGGCCGATCAGGCGGTCGGCTCCGGGCTGGTCGAGGATGACGCGCGAGTCGGTGACACTCGTCACCGCGAAGGCCAGACGCGAGGGCACGTTCGCCTTGATGAGACCGGTGACGACGTCGACCGAGGGACGCTGCGTCGCCAGGACGAGGTGGATGCCGGAGGCACGGGCGAGCTGCGTGATGCGGACGATCGAGTCCTCGACGTCGCGGGGCGCGACCATCATGAGGTCGGCGAGCTCGTCGACGACCACGAGGAGGTACGGGTAGGGCTTCAGGACGCGCTCACTGCCCGCGGGGAGCTGGATCTCGTTGGCGACGACCGCCCTGTTGAAGTCGTCGATGTGGCGGAAGCCGAACGACGCGAGGTCGTCGTACCGCATGTCCATCTCCTTCACGACCCACTGCAGCGCCTCGGCCGCCTTCTTGGGGTTCGTGATGATCGGCGTGATGAGGTGCGGCACCCCGGCGTACGACGTGAGCTCGACGCGCTTCGGGTCGATGAGGACCATGCGGACGTCCGACGGCTTCGCCCGCATCAGAAGGCTCGTGATCATGGAGTTCACGAAGCTCGACTTACCCGAGCCGGTGGAGCCGGCGACGAGCAGGTGGGGCATCTTCGCGAGGTTGGCGACGACGTACCCGCCGCCGACGTCCTTGCCGATCCCGATCGTCATGGGATGCGTCGCCTGCTGCGCGTTCGGCGAGCGGAGGACGTCGCCGAGGGTGACGATCTCGCGGTCGGTGTTCGGGATCTCGACGCCGATGGCACTCTTGCCGGGGATCGGCGCGAGGATGCGGACCTCGTTCGAGGCGACGGCGTAGGCGATGTTGTTCGTGAGCGCCGTGATGCGCTCGACCTTGACCCCCGAGCCGAGCGAGATCTCGTACTGCGTCACGGTCGGGCCGCGGGAGAACCCGGTCACCTTGGCGTCGATGGAGAACTGCTCGAAGACACCCATGATCGCGCGGACCATGGCGTCGTTGGCCTCTGAGCGCGCCTTGTGGGGCGTCCCCGCCGCGAGCGCGTCAGCGGAGGGCAGGCGGTAGTCGGCGGCATCCGGATCGACGGAGTCGAGGTTCGCGGCCACGAAATCGGGCAGCGGCGGAACCGGCGGCGCCTCGGGCACGGCGTCGCGCTTGCGGCCGGGCGTGCGGGGAGCGGCGGGCGCGATGATCTCGGTGACCGCGTCGGGCACGACCTCGGGGGTCGGCGTCGTGACGGGGTTGTCGAAGCTGCCGTCACCGCTCGCCTCGAGAAGGGCCGTGAGGTCGTCCGCTCCGAGGCCGCCGTCGGCGTCCTCCTCACGGCCGGACTTGTTGCGGCGCCACCAGGGCAGGGAATCGCTCTCGTCCTCGGGAGCGTCGAACGCGACCGTCGGGCCGGTCTGTCCCTTCGCCGGGGCGGCGTCGGGATCGGGCCGCTCGGCGTCGAACATCCAGGCGTAGAGGTCGCCCAGGCGACGCCCGATGCGGTTGGGCGGCGTCTTGGTCAGGATGAGCACGCTCAGCAGGGCGAGCAGGCCCATGACGATTCCGGCGCCCACCTCGGTCAGCACCGTCAGGGGCTCACCGATCGCCCAGCCGAACAGTCCACCCGCGGCGCTCAACGCCATCAGACCCTCGCTGGGCTTCGGCCGGTCGGCCACGACGTGGCAGAAACCGGCCACCGCCAGGATGAACAGCCCCGCACCGATCCCGATGCGCCCGTTGTCGTGGACGGACGGCGGATGCCGGAACAGCCACCCGGCCAGGATCAGCAGGATGACGGGGAAGATAAAGGCCTCGCGGCCGATGAGCGCACCGACCGAGTAGGCGCTGATGTTCGTCCCGACCTCGGTACCGATGAGGAACCACTCCACGACGGCACCGGCGACGGCCATGAGCACCAGGAGGAACGGGAACCCGTCGCGGCGCTGATCCTTCTCGAGGGACTCGGATCCGAACGCCCGGAACATGCCGCCCGCGATGTGCGCGAGGCCCAGCCACGCGCGGACGACGATCGGCGGCCGATCGGCGTCATCGACGTAGTGGCGCGGTGCGGGTTCGGCCTTGCGGCGGGGGGCCGGATCGGCCTTCTTCGCGCGCGCCGAGGAGCCCGACGCGGACGCGCGGGGTTTGCTGGTCGGACTGCTACTCCTGGGCATACTCTCCACGGTAAGCCGCGGGACCGACATGTCCCAGGATTGACGCGACCCCGCGACCGTCGGGACTCAAGAGAGGCGCTTGATCATGGTGTCGCGCCCGAATCCGCTGCGGGTCACCGCGAACCCCTCCGAGCGATAGAGGACCTGCGCGAAATTACCTCGCTCGACGGAGAGGCAGATGCGCGCGCGGCCCTCGGCTCGAGCGGCCTCGCACAGCCGGCGCAGCAGAGTGCGACCGACGCCGTGCGAGCGCCAGAGCGCCTTCACCCCGATGATGAGCTCGGGCACCCCGGTCCCCACGTAGCCGAATCCGGGGTCGGTCCGAGGGAGGGTGCGGTACCAGGCCGCGCCGATCAGTTCCGACCCGGCGACGGCGACGAAACCGACGTCCCCCGGGCGCATCCATCCGGCGAGGTACCGACCGTGATCGGGATCGGCCAGGATCTCATGCCGCGGTCGCGGGGCGCCGGCTCGCCAGTTGGCGGCCTCGACGACCATGTCGCCGAGGAACACGCCGTCCGCCTGCGTGGCAGGACGAAGCGACCACGACTCGGGCATGCCCGAATGCTAGCGCCCGGGTCAGGCCTCGATCACCATCGGGACGATCATCGGACGGCGACGCAGCGACTGGTTCACCCAGCGGCCGATCGCACGACGGACGACCTGCTGCAGGGCGTGCGGGTCGCGGACGCCCGACTGGGCGGCTTCGGTCAGCGCCTGGGCGATCTTCGGCTTCACCGAATCGAACACGGCGTCGTCCTCCGCGACTCCGCGCGCGTGGATCTCAGGCCCCGTGACGATGCGGCCGGTCGCGGCATCCACCACCACGATGACGGAGATGAAGCCCTCCTCACCGAGGATGCGGCGGTCCTTGAGGTCGGCATCCGTGATCTCGCCGACCGATGATCCGTCGACGTAGACGAAGCCCAGGTCGAGCTGACCGACGACCGTCGCGACGCCGTCCTTGAGGTCGATGACCGTGCCGTTCTCGGCGATGATCGTGTTCGCCGCGGGGACGCCGCTGTCCTGGGCGAGCTTCGCGTTCGCCATCAGATGTCGGTACTCGCCGTGGACGGGGAGCACGTTCTTCGGCTTCAGGATGTTGTAGCAGTAGAGCAGCTCGCCCGCGGCGGCGTGGCCCGAGACGTGGACCTTCGCATTCGCCTTGTGGACGACGTTGGCGCCGAGCTTCGTCAGGCCGTCGATCACGCGGTACACCGCGTTCTCGTTGCCCGGGATGAGGCTCGACGCGAGGATGACGGTGTCGCCCTCCCCCGGCTCGATCGCGTGGTCGAGGTTGGCCATGCGGGACAGGACCGCCATGGGCTCTCCCTGCGACCCGGTGGACATGTAGACGATGCGGTCGTCGGGCAGGTCCTTGGCCTTCTTGTAGTCGATCAGCACACCGTCGGGCACATGCAGGTACCCCAGCTGCTCGGCGATCGTCATGTTCCGGACCATCGAGCGGCCGAGGAACGCGACGCGGCGACCGTGCGCGGCGGCCGCGTCGATGACCTGCTGGACGCGGTGGATGTGGCTCGAGAAGCTCGCGACGATGACGCGACGCGGCGCCTTGCCGATGACCTGGTCGAGCACCGGGCCGATCGCCCGCTCGAGCGGGGTGAACCCGGGCACGTCCGCGTTCGTCGAGTCGACGAGGAACATGTCGACGCCCTCTTCGCCGAGACGCGCGAAGGCGCGAAGGTCCGTGAGGCGGCCGTCGAGCGGCAGCTGATCCATCTTGAAGTCACCCGTTGCCAGCACGAGTCCGGCAGGGGTGCGGATGCCGACGGCGAGCGCATCGGGGATGGAGTGGTTCACCGCGACGAACTCGAGGTCGAACGGTCCGACCTGCTCGCGCTGCCCCTCCTTCACCGTCAGCGTGTAGGGCTTGATCCGGTGTTCCTTGAGCTTCGCCTCGACGAGCGCGAGGGTCAGCTGCGAACCGATGAGGGGGATGTCGCCCTTGCGCTTGAGCAGGTACGGGACCGCACCGATGTGGTCCTCGTGGCCGTGCGTGAGGACGACGCCGACGATGTCGTCGAGGCGTCCGCGGATCGCCTCGAAGTCCGGGAGGATCAGGTCGACGCCGGGCTGGTGCTCCTCGGGGAAGAGCACGCCGCAGTCGACGATCAGCAGCTTGCCGTCGAACTCGAAGACGGTCATGTTGCGACCGATCTCACCGAGTCCGCCGACGGGGGTCACCCGGAGCGTTCCGGGAGCGAGCTTGGCGGGGGCGGAGACGGTATTTGTCATCGAGTGGTTCCATGCACCTTCGGAAGGGCGCCGCCGGCAGCGGCATTGCGATCAGGTCGGAAGTTGGAGAAGTCGGCGCCCTCGATGTCCTTCACGAGGTCGAGCTCGTCCTCGATGAGGGCGGCCTCCCACTCTTCGGGTCCTACGAGCGGCAAGCGCACGCGCGGACTCGAGATGCGGCCGAGGCCGTGAAGGATGTACTTGGCGCTGACCGTCCCCGGGACGTGCGTCATGACGGCACGGACGAGCGGTTCGAGCTTCTGGTGGGCGGCGGTCGCCGTCGTGAGGTCTCCCCGGTTGACGGCATCCACGATGGCCCGGTACGGAGCCGACGTGATGTTCGCCGTGACGCCGATGAGACCGGCGGCCCCGATCGAAAGGTGCGGGAGGACGTTCGCGTCGTCGCCGGAGAAGTAGAGCAGGTCCGTCTGGTTGAGGACCCGGCTGACCTCGCTGAAGTCGCCCTTGGCGTCCTTCACCGCGAGGATGTTCGGGTGCTTGGCGAGGCGGAGGATCGTCTCGTACTTGATGGGCACGCCGGTGCGACCAGGGATGTCGTAGAGGATCACCGGCAGGTCGGTGGCGTCCGCGACGAGACGGAAGTGGGTCAGGATGCCGGCCTGGGTCGGCTTGTTGTAGTACGGCGTGACGATCATGATGCCGTCCGCTCCGGCCTTCTCGCTCGCCTTGTAGAGCTCGATCGCGTGCGCGGTCTCGTTGGAACCGCCGCCCGTGATGATCTTCGCGCGGCCGGAGGAGACGGATTTGCCCACCTCGACGAGCTTCAGCTTCTCGGCATCCGTCAGCGTGCTGGTCTCACCGGTCGTGCCGGTCACAACGATGCCGTCGGCACCGCCGGTGATGACGTCGTCGATGTGCTTCTCTACGGCCGGCCAATCGACCTCGCCGTCGGCCGTCATCGGAGTGACGAGCGCGACGAGCACCTGACCGAACGGATTGGCGGAGTGCGTCATGGTTCCCAGGGTACCGGTCGGGGTCCGTCGGCCGCGTCGTGGGTTCGTTGGGGGTGGGTGGCGGGGCGGTCGCGGGGCGACCGGTATCGCAGAGCAGCGGCGAGTCGCGCGGCGGAGCGGTCTTCTGCGTCAGCGGCCGCGGGAGGCGGCGGCGACCACGAGGCGATCGGGCAGCAGCCGCGACACGGCGACGAGCATCTTGTACCGGAGTGACGGGATGCTGACGGCCCGGCCGCGCGCGGCATCCTTCAGCGACGCGCGCACCACCTGCGGGGCGGTCAGCCACATCCAGCCGGCGACCCCCTCCTCCCCCGGCGGCAGGCCGAGTCGCTCGTGGAAGTTCGTGTGGACGTAGCCGGGACAGACCGCCGTGACGGTCACTCCCCTCGGGGCGTAGACCGCGTTCGCCCACCGGCTGAAGCTGACGACCCAGGCCTTCGCCGCGCCGTAGGTGCCACGCGGGACGAGGGCGGCGACCGAGGCGATGTTCAGGATGCGGCCGCGTCCTCGCGCGAGCATGCCCGGCAGGGCGGCCCGTGTCAGCCTCATCGTGACCTCGACGTGCAGTTCGAGGTGCCGGGCCTCGTCTTCGATGTCGCCCGAGGCGAACCCGAGCGAGAGCCCGTACCCAGCGCTGTTGACGAGAAGATCGACGCCCTGCTTGAGTCGCTCCTCGACGAGCCGTCGCTGAGCGGGGTCCAGCAGGTCCGCGACGAGGATCTCGGCACGTCCACCGCGGCCTTCGATCTCGTCGGCCAGGACCTGCAGGGCGCCGCGGTCCCGGGCGACGAGGACGACGTCGGCGCCGCGCGCCGCCAGCTGGCGGGCGTACTCCGCTCCGATACCGGAGCTCGCTCCCGTGACGAATGCAGTGCGGGTCATGCGCGTCAGCCTAGGACGCGCCGGAGGTCAGGGGGCGACGCGACCGTTCGCGTTGAAGGCGGCGAACGTGAGCGGCATGAGTTCGCGCCACACGTTCTCCATCTTCTCGGCGCACATCTCGATCTCGCGCTGCGGGAACGACGGGAAGTGCGTGCCCTCGCGCATCGTGCGCAGCGACAGGAAGTTCATGAGCGACCGGGCGTTCACCGTGACGTACATCGACGACATGATGTTGAGCGGCAGGACGATGCGGGCGACTTCACGCGCGACGCCGGCATCCAGCATCCGCTGGTAGCTCTCGAAGGCGGCGACGGATGCCTCGCGCGTCTCGCGGGCAACGAGCTCGACCTGCTCCTCGGAACCGGGGAGGAACTGGTACGCGCCGGGCTTGCCGACCTGGACGAGGTTCCGCTCGGGCGCGGGGACGTAGAACACGGGACGGAGCTCGCGGTAGCGGCCCGACTCCTCGTTGTAGGACGCCATCCGGTGCCGCATGAACTCGCGGAAGACGAAGATCGGCGCCTGCACGTAGAAGGTCATCGAGTTGTGCTCGAACGGCGAGCCGTGCCGATCGCGCATCAGGTAGTTGATGAGGCCGCGGTCGCGGGCGGTCGCCTCGGAGCCGTCGGCGGCCGAAGCGAGGGTCTGCTCGCCCTGCGTCGACACGCGCGCCGCGAACAGCACGTCACTGTCCGCTGCCGACGAGCGCACCAGCTCGACCGTGACATCGCTGCGGAACTCGATCTCGGGGCTCTCGGGGCGCTCACTCACGGCTCACACACTACCCGCCGGGGCCGTCACGAACGACGCGGGGCGAACCGCACCACAGCGCGCAGGACTACTGTGGAGCGGTCATGGAACTCCTCCCCGCCATCCTCGTGCTGACCGCGCTCCTCGTGGTCACCATCGGCATCGGTCTGACCCTGCGGTGGCGGCAGAACCGGCCCCGTCCCTTCGACCCGCGCGAGATCGTCGAACCGACCCGTCTCGGGGCGGAACGACTCGGCGAGACGGCGACGCTGCTGCAGTTCAGCACCGAGATGTGCAGCCGGTGCCCCGGCGTCCACCGCACTCTCCGCGAGATCGCCGCCGACCGCGACGGCGTCCTGCACCTGAACGTCGACCTCACGCACCGCGTCGACATCGCCCAGCACTTCCGCGTCCTGCAGACGCCCACGACACTGATCCTCGACAAGGACGGCATGGTGCGCTCCCGCTTCGGCGGTGTCCCGGGCCGCCAGGTCGTCGAGATGGAGCTCGACCGCGTGACGGCGGGAGCCGACCGTGGCTGAGGTGCGAGGGATCGACCCGCGGGGCCCGCGCTTCGCGGCATCCGTCACCGCAGTGTTGCTCCTGGTCGCGACGCTGCTGGCTCTCGTGGGCATCTCTACACAGGGCTCCGCGTCGTTCGGTTGGTTCGCCTATCAGCCCGTCGGGGACTTCGCCTTCGTCGCGGGGAGGGCCTGGGCGATCGAGATGGCACCGGCCGGAGCCCGCGTCGCAGACCCCGGCTTCCTCGCCGTCCTCGTCATCGCGCTCCTGTTCCTCTGGGGCGTCGTCTCGCCGCGAACCGCACCGTGGGGCGTGCTGTACCGCCGGGTGATCCAGCCGCGCCTCGCTCCCCCGACCGACCTCGAGGATCCCCGCCCGCCCCGCTTCGCGCAGGGCGTCGGTCTGTTCGTGACGACCGTGGGCCTCGCCCTGCACGTGCTCGGCGTCCCGCTCGCCCTCCCCATCGCGGCGGCGCTCGCCTTCATGGCTGCGTTCCTGAACGCGGCGTTCGGCCTGTGCCTCGGATGCCAGTTGTGGCTCCTCCTGCAGCGCGTCGGTCTCGTCGGCCGCACCGCCTGACGGTCGGCTCGCTCCGCGTCAAGTCATATCCCGCTCTGAACCGCGAGGCATATGCTCGGCAGCGATCGGTCACGACCACGACAGAGGAGACACCATGAGCGTCACGAGCGAAGCCACCACCAGCTGGAAGGGCACCCTGTTCGAAGGGTCGGGCGAGGTCGCCCTGGAGAGCTCCAACCAGGGACCGCTTCCCGTGAACTGGAAAGCGCGCAGCGAGGGATCGACCTCGGTGACGACCCCCGAGGAACTGATCGCGGCGGCCCATTCGTCGTGCTTCAGCATGGCCCTCTCGAATGCCCTGGCCGAGAACGGCACCCCTCCCGAGAGCGTCGAGACGACGGCATCCGTCACCTTCATCCCCGGGACCGGCATCACCGGCTCGCACCTGAACGTCAGCGCCACCGTCCCCGGCCTGTCGGCGGAGGACTTCGACCGCATCGCGAACGAGGCGAAGACGGGATGCCCCGTCTCGGCCGCTCTGTCGGGCATCGAGATCACGCTCGAGGCGACGCTTGCCTGAGCGCCGCGTCGTCGTCTCGGGCGCGTCCGGCCTGATCGGACGCGCCCTCATCGACTCCCTCGTCGCCGACGGCTACACCGTCACGCGGCTCGTCCGGCACCCCGCGCAGGGACCGGATGAGGTGACCTGGGCGCCCGGCGAGAAGCCGCTCGATCCCGCCGTGCTCGCCGGCGCGGAGGCCGTCGTCAACTTCAACGGGGCGACCATCGGACGCTTCCCGTGGACGGCCTCGTACAAGAAGCAGCTGGTCTGGTCGCGTCTGCGCCCGACGCAGACGCTCGCCCGCGCACTGCGGGAGCTCGGAGACGACGCGCCGCTGTTCGTCAGCTCATCGGCATCGGGGTACTACCCGCCCGACGGCCATGGGCGCACGTTCGACGAGTCCGGTCCGCGGGGCGACGCGTTCCTGTCCGAACTCTGCGGCGAGTGGGAGGCTGCCGCCGTCGCGTCGGGTGCGCGCACGGCGCTCCTGCGCACCGCTCCGGTCGTGCACCGCGACGGTGTGCTGAAGCCGCTCATGCTGCTCACCAAGCTCGGGTTGTCGGGGCCGCTCGGCCGCGGGACCCAGGTGTGGCCGTGGATCTCGCTCGATGACGAGATCCGCGGCATCCGTCACGTCATGGACCACGGCATCACGGGACCCGTGAACCTGACCGGGCCCGAGCGTGCCACGGCGAACGACCTCGGGTTCGCGCTCGCCCGTCGCCTGAACCGGCCCTACCTGCTGCGCGCACCCCTGTGGGCGATCCGGCTCGTCCTGGGCAAGGACGCCGTCGACGCGCTGCTCGCGACGGACTCGCACGTCGTGCCTGCGGTCCTCCTCGAATCAGGGTTCGAGTTCCACCACCCGACCGTCGAGGACGCCGTGGCCGCGGCCGTCTGAAGCCGCTCGGAGCTTCGTCAGCGGCGGCGTTCGGCGCGCTCGCTCGAGATCGCGGTACGGATCGCGCCGCGGGCGCGCCGACGGTCGCCGGCTCCGTCGTAGAGGAGCCCGAGCCGATACCAGGCACGCCAGTCAGCCGGGTCGGCCTCGACGGCGTCGCGGTAGGCGGGGAAGAGGGCGTCGACCTCGGCCTGGACGGGCCTGCCGCTGGGGCGGAGCGTGAGCTCCTCCGCGGGCAGGGCGCCCTCGGCTTCGAGTCGCCGCCCCAGGCGCTCCGCTCCGGCACCGAAACTCAGCTCTCGCCATAGGGCCCAGATGGCGACGACGGGCAGCAGCACGAGGGCGACACCCATGGCGATGCCGACCGGATCACCGCTGGCCACGAGCAGCACCGCGCGCTGACCGACCAGGTAGATGTAGAGCGCGAGGGTGACGGCGACGATCGCGACGCCGATCCGGGTCCTCATCGGGCGGTCGCCGCTGCGGCCTGGTCGGAGGCGTCGCCGTCGGCGACGGGCGCGGTGCGGGCGGGCTGCGGCATCCGGATGCCGATGTCGATCATCGAGTCGAGCCCCACGACGACGCCGGACGCGTCCCGCGCCGCCGCGAGGGCGACACGGATGCCGGGGGCATAGGCCGCGGCGGGGTCGATCGTGTCGTGGACGATCATGAGGGACTCCCCCGGTCCCGACAGGATCGTCTCCTGCCGAGCGACGACCCCCGGACGGCGCAGGGAGTGCACGGGGATGCTCGCGATCTGCTGGCCGCGGGCGCGCTGGTCGACGTGCGGCGCCTCGACGGGGCCGGCCTCGGAGCGGGCGGCCGCGATCAGCTCCGCGGTGCGGACGGCGGTGCCGCTCGGGGAGTCCACCTTCGTCTCACGGTGGGTCTCCACGATCTCGATCGAGGGGAAGAACGGGGCGGATGCTGCGGCGAGAGCCGACCCGATGACGGAGCCTAGCGAGAAGTTGGGGATGAAGACCGCGCCGGTGCCCGCGGCATCCACCAGGGGACGGACGAGGGCGATGCGCTCGGCCGACCAGCCGGAGGTCCCGACGAGGACGTTCTTGCCCCGCTCGATCGCGGCGCGGACGACGTCGATCGACACGGCGGGGGTCGACGCGTCGACGACGAGGTCGGCGGCGTCCAACTCGGCCAGGTCACTGGCGGAGCCGAGCACGGCGACCGTCTCGAAGCCCTCCGTCGCGGCGATGACCCCGGCGATGATGCTGCCGAGCTTGCCGGTCCCGCCCACCAGGGCCACGCGCGTCGTCATGCGTCCAGCCTAGGCGGGGAGGACGGCGGCGACCGTGTCCCACGCGAGCTTCACGACCAGCAGACCCAGGACGACGAGGAAGACGATCCTGACGAATCCGTTGCCGCCGCGGGTCGCCATCCTCGCGCCGATGAACCCGCCCGTGATGTTCGCGCACGCCATGACGAGACCGAGCACCAGGATGATCTCGCCGTGGACTCCGTAGACGATCAGCGCGGCGAGGTTCGTCGTGAGGTTCGCGATCTTCGCGTTGACACTGGCCTGCAGGAAGCCGAAGCCGAGTACCCCCACGAGGAGGATCACGAAGAACGAGCCGGTTCCGGGGCCCAGGATGCCGTCGTAGAACCCCACGCCGAGTCCGATGACTCCCGAGCGCCAGACGATCGCACGACGCTCGGCATGCCGAGGCTCGTGATGCAGGCCCATCCGGGGACGCAGGAGCGTGTAGACGCCGACCGCCACGACGGCGACGAGGACGACCGGGGTCAGGACCTCGCGCGGGACGTACCTCGACAGCGCGGCGCCGACGGCAGACCCTGCGAAGGCGCCGACGACGAGTGGGATCAGGATGACGAGGTGGACCTTCACCCGCCGCAGATAGACCCAACTGGCCGACAGCGTCCCGAAGAACGAGCTCAGCTTGTTCGTTCCGAGGATGAAGGGGGTCGCGACGTCCTTCGGTACGCCGATCACCAGCGCCGGCAACTGGATGAGGCCGCCGCCGCCCACGACGGCGTCGACCCAGCCGGCGACCCCGGCAGCGACCACGAGGAACAGTAGCGCGCTCGCGGAGACGGGGAGCCAGTCGGCGAGCAGAGGACCGGTCAGCACCTCACACCGAGAGGATGTCGGGAAGGCCCGTCCGCAGCTCCACGGGGAGGTGTGCCAGGTCGTTGTGGGACACGAGCGACCAGGGGCGCCCCGGCCGCTGCGCGAGAACGGTCAAGCCGCAGTGGGCCTGGTTGATCGTCAGCCAGCGCCACTCGGGCGCCTGCAGGACCTCGCGGACGAACCAGGCGATCACGAAGTTGTGGGTGATGAGCAACTCGTGCGCATGGGGACGGTGCGCGAGGAACTCCGCCCCGGCATCCGCCATCTGCGCGGATCCCGCGTCGGCCTCGGCCTCGGTGACGCCGCCGAAGAACGGCTCGTAGACGTGCGGGGTGTCGGGCGTCATGCCGCTCGGCACGCAGTCGAAGAGGAGGGCCGTGGGCTCGGGGTCGACGGCCGGCAGCCGCTCGGCGACGGCTCGCGCGGTCTCGGCGGCGCGCAGCAACGGCGAGTGCCAGACGGCCGTGAGCGGGACCCCCGAGAGGCGGTCGGCGAGGAGCTCCGCTTGACGACGTCCTCGCGGGGACAGCGGTCCGTCAGCGAGGCCGTGTTCGGCGTCGAGGTGTTCGCCGTGCCGCACCAGGTACAGATAGTGCGTCACGTGATTGCTCGCTTCGTCGGGGTGCACCGCGGGCTCCCCGGGCTCACATCCACCCTAAACCAGCCTCAATCCGTCGCCCGTGCGATCTCGGCGAGGTGTGCGCGACTCAGGTGCACTCCGACGCCTTGGACGAGTTCGTCGACGTGCGAGACGGCGTAGGCGTTCACGATCGGGGCGGCGACGATGCGCTGCGCGAGAAGCCAGGCGATCGCGACGGCGGCCGGGGGGACGGTCAACTCCCCAGCGATCCGATCCAGCGCGCGGAGCGTGCGCGCGCCGCGCCGGTTCATGCTGGCGGCGAGTTGGCGCCCGCGCACCGACCCTCCGACGCGGTCGCGCTCGCGGTGCACGCCCGAGAGGTACCCGTGCTCGAGTGCCTGCGAGGGCGTCACCGCGATGCCCTGGGCTCCGGCGACGAGGCGGAGGTCACCGTCGAACTCGTCGCGCCGGAGCACGTTGTAGGGAACGTCGAGCACGGTGAACCGGGGGTAGCCCGCAGCCGAGAGGATCCGAGCCTCCACGAGCTGGGTCGCGCGGTACCCGGCCGCTCCGATGGCCCGCACCTTGCCGGACTCGACGAGCCACTCGGCCGTCGCCAAGGTGTCCTCGAGCAGCGTCGTGCGATCGGCGGTGCCGTCGAGCGACAGGACGTCGATCCGATCCGTCCCGAGCCGGATGAGGGACGACTCGACGGCGCGCACGAGGTTGACGGGTCCGAGCCCGGGGTTGTCGGCGCCGCGTCCGACGCGGACCGAGAGGACGACGTCGTCGCGGTTGCGTCGCCCCGCCATCCACCGCCCGATGACGTGCTCGCTGCGACCGGCGGCGTAGCTGTCGGAGGTGTGGATCGCGTTGCCGCCGCGTTCGACATAGCGATCGAGGATCGCGTGGGCGGCGGCGATGTCGACGTGCCAGCCGAACTCGGCGCCGCCGAGGACGAGCGGGAACACGGAGAAGCCTGTCTCCCCCAACGGCACGCGGATCGCGCGCCCCACGGGTGCCCCGTGGACCGGGAGCGGACCGGAGGGGTGGGTACCGGGCGTCACCGTCGGCGACGTCTGATCCGCCGTCTCGTACGCTGCCATACCCGTCTCCTCGCGGAGCGCTCGGGGGTTTCACGTGCCCACGCACCCTCGGATGCGCTCACTCCGAGGGTAGAACAGCCCTCCGACACGGCGCGTCTGCAGGCACGACGGCGGGTGACGTTTCCATAACGGTTCGCGCACGTGCGGCCGGCGAATGCCCGGGGAACGGCGAACGCCCGCCCTCCGAAGAGGACGGGCGTTCGTCAGAGCGTGGCTCAGGCCTCGGCGGGCGCCTCTGCCGGCGCGTCGCCGGCCGGAGCCGACTCCTCGACGACGGGCTCGAGCGAGAGCTTTCCGCGGTCATCGATCTTCGTGATGCGCACGAGGATCTTCTGGCCGACACCGAGGACGTCTTCGACGTTCTCGACGCGCTTGCCACCGGCGAGCTTGCGGACCTCGCTGACGTGCAGCAGGCCGTCCTTACCGGGAAGGAGCGAGACGAACGCACCGAAGGTCGCGATCTTGACGACCGTGCCCAGGAACTGCTCGCCCACCTCGGGGTTGGTCGGGTTGGCGATCGCGTTGACCTGTGCGCGGGCGGCCTCGGCCGAGGGTCCGTCGACAGCGCCGATGTACACGGTGCCGTCGTCCTCGATCGAGATCTGAGCGCCGGTCTCGTCCTGGATCGCGTTGATCGTCTTGCCCTTGGGGCCGATCAGCTCACCGATCTTGTCGACGGGGATCTGGACGCTGATGACGCGGGGCGCGGTGGGCGCCATCTCGTCGGGTGCGTCGATCGCCGAGTTCAGGACGTTCAGGATCGTGAGGCGAGCCTCCTTGGCCTGGGTCAGCGCGGCGGCGAGCACGGACGACGGGATGCCGTCGAGCTTCGTGTCGAGCTGGATCGCCGTGATGAACTCGCTCGTTCCGGCGACCTTGAAGTCCATGTCTCCGAGCGCGTCTTCGGCACCGAGGATGTCGGTCAGCGCGGCGTAGCGCGTCTGGCCGTCGACCTCGTCGGAGACGAGACCCATCGCGATACCGGCGACGGGGGCGCGCAGCGGCACACCCGCGTTCAGCAGCGAGAGGGTCGAGGCGCAGACCGAGCCCATCGAGGTCGAGCCGTTCGAGCTCAGCGCCTCGGAGACCTGACGGATCGCGTACGGGAACTCCTCGCGGCTGGGCAGCACCGGCACGAGGGCGCGCTCGGCGAGGAAGCCGTGCCCGATCTCGCGACGCTTGGGGCTGCCGACACGGCCGGTCTCACCGGTCGAGTAGGGCGGGAAGTTGTAGTGATGCATGTAGCGCTTGCTCGTCGTGGGCGACAGCGAGTCGATCTGCTGCTCCATCTTGAGCATGTTCAGCGTGGTGACACCCATGATCTGGGTCTCGCCGCGCTGGAAGACCGCCGAGCCGTGGACGCGCGGGATGACCTGCACCTCGGCGTCGAGCGGACGGATGTCGGCGAGGCCACGACCGTCCATGCGGACGCCCTCGGCGAGGATGCGACCGCGGACGACGATCTTGGTGACCGACTTGTATGCGGCCGAGAACTCGAGCGGCGCACCGGCGGGGAGCTCCTCCGCCTCGACGGCGGCGATCAGCTCGGCCTTGACGCGGTCCTTGACCTTGTCGTCGGCAGCCTGACGCTCCTGCTTGTCGGCGATCTGGTACACGTTCACCAGGTCGTCGTACGCGCGGCCGGCGACGAAGTCGTAGACCTCGGAGCTGTACGGCGCGAAGACCGGGTAGACGCCGGGCTCGCGCGACGAGGACGCGGCCATCTGAGCCTGCGCCTCGACGAGCTGCTTGAGGAACGGCTTGGCGGCCTCGAGGCCACCGGCGACGATCTCTTCGCTCGGCTTGACGGCGCCGCCCTTGATGAGGTTCCAGCTGTTCTCGGTGGCTTCGGCCTCGACCATCATGATCGCGACGTCGCCGTCGGGGAGGACGCGACCGGCGACCATGAGGTCGAAGACGGCTTCCTCGACCTGGGCCTGGTTCGGGAACGCGACCCACTGGTCGGCGTGCTCGCCGTGGCCGGGGATGAGCGCGAGGCGCACGCCGGCGATCGGGCCCGAGAACGGCAGACCGGAGATCTGCGTCGACGCGGACGCTGCGTTGATCGCGAGGGCGTCGTAGTACTCGCCGGGTGCGATCGAGAGGACCGTGACGACGATCTGGACCTCGTTGCGGAGGCCGTCGACGAACGACGGGCGCAGCGGCCGGTCGATGAGGCGGCAGACGAGGATCGCCTCGGTGGAGGGACGGCCCTCGCGACGGAAGAATGAACCGGGGATCTTGCCTGCTGCGTACGAACGCTCTTCGACGTCGACGGTCAGCGGGAAGAAGTCGAAGCCCTCACGGGGGTGCTTGCCGGCGCTGGTGGCCGACAGGAGCATGGTTTCTTCGTCGAGGTAAGCGGCAACGGCGCCCTGCGCCTGCTGTGCCAGTCGTCCGGTCTCGAACCGGACCGTGCGGGTGCCGAAACGGCCGTTGTCGAGAACGGCTTCGGCGGCGGTGATTTCTGGACCTTCCAAGAGGTCTCTCCTTCTTTGTTTAGACTCGCACGCGCGTTTCGCGCACGAGATCATGCGAAGGAACAGGAACAGGCAGATATGGGCGCGCGGAGACATCCGCGAAGTCCGCCTGCGCTGGCCACCAGTCGAAGACCACCATCCGCCGGAAACGGGATGGGAATCCACCACAGGGGACCAGCTTCCTGCCGGGCCTGCTCCATGAGCTCACTGTGAAGTTGAGCGGATGCCGCGATGAGAACCGCGGGCAACCCGACCCAGCCTAACAGCGGACCCCCTTCTGTGCGTATCGTGGCGGGATGAGCGACGACGAGAAGACCGCGGACGCGGCATCCGATGACATGAAGCGGAAGTTCCGCGAGGCGCTCGAGAAGAAGAACTCGCGGAGCCGTCAGGGTGAAGCCCACCTCGACGGAGACTCCTCGGTGCACGGGACGCACGGCGCCGTCACCAAGCGCGAGTTCCGACGCAAGAGCGGCTGACCCCGAACGGACGAAGGCCCGGAAGCCGAGTGGCGTCCGGGCCTTCGTCGTACGGTCGCGTATCAGCTGCCGAGCTCGGCGCGACGTGCGCGCGCCCGGTCCTCCTTGGCCTCCGCCTCGGCGAGCGCCGCGTCGTTCAGACCCGAGGTGTCGACGGCACCGGTGTCGTCGGAGACCCCGTGGGCCGTCAGCGTCGCCTCGTCGAACGGGCGACGACCGGCGAGGACCTCCGCCACCTGCTCGCGGTCGATCTGCTTCGTCCACGTGCCGATGAGGAGCGTGGCGACGGCGTTCCCGGTGAAGTTGGTCAGCGCACGACCCTCGGACATGAACCGGTCGATCCCGACGATGACGCCGACGCCGTCGACCAGGTCGGGACGGTAGGCCTGCAGGCCGCCGGCGAGGGTCGCGAGACCCGCTCCGGTGACGCCCGCCGCACCCTTCGAGGCGATGATCATGAAGACGAGGAGGCCGATCTGCTCGGGGATCGACATGGGGGCGCCGAGACCGGTCGCGATGAACAGCGAGGCCATCGTCAGGTAGATCGCGGTGCCGTCGAGGTTGAACGAGTAGCCGGTGGGCACCGTGATGCCGACGACGGGCTTGGAGACGCCGAGGTGCTCCATCTTGGCGATGAGGCGCGGCAGGGCCGACTCGCTCGAGGACGTGCCGACGATGAGGAGGTACTCGCGCCCGAGGTACTTCATGACCTGGAAGATGTTGACCCGGGCGACGGCGTACAGGATCGTGCCGAGCACGCCCACGATGAACACGATGCACGTGATGTAGAACGCGATCATCAGGATGCCGAGGCTCACGATCGCCGCGAACCCGGTCTTGCCGACGACGGCGGCGATGGCCCCGAAGGCGCCGATCGGGGCGAGCCAGAGGATCATGCCGAGGATGCGGAACACGAGGGCCTGGAGGTGCTTGACCGCGGTCATGATGGGCTCGGCCTTCGCGCCCATCTTCTGCAGGGCGAAGCCGACCAGCAGCGCGATGAAGAGCACCTGCAGCACGCTCTCGCCGGTGAAGGCGGAGAAGAACGTCGTCGGGATGATCCCGAGGATGAACTCGGTCGTGGTCTTCGCCTCGGTCGCGTCGCCCGCGTCGTACTGGGCGTTCTGCATGTTCAGGCCCTCACCCGGGTGGATGATGTTGCCCACGATGAGACCGATGGCGAGTGCGAACGTCGACATCGCCATGAAGTACAGCAGGGCGAGGCCGCCGATGCGACCGACCGTCGCCGCCTTCGCGATCGATCCGACGCCCACGACGATCGTGCAGAAGATGATCGGCGCGATCATCATCTTGATCAGGTTCACGAACGCCTTGCCGACCGGCTCGAGGGACTCCCCGAAAGCGGGCCAGATGAGGCCGACGACGCAGCCGAGGACCACGGCGATGATGACCGAGATGTAGAGCCACGTGTGCTTGTCCCACGCCTGCTTGCCCCTGCGCGGGTTGTATCCGGGAAGCCGGAACGAGGATGTGAGGGCCATGATCTCTCCTGGGTGACAGTCGTTGTCGGAGTCGACGGCGGTGTCGACGAGGATCAGCGTGCCGGGTGTGCACGCGCCCCGGCAGTTGTGGTCGTATTGGTCGCAGAGCGGCGAGAGGAGGCGATGTGGCCCGTTCCGGCGCCGCGAGCGCGGCATCCCGCGTGTTCCTGGCCGTCGCGGCGGCCGTCGTCGTCCTGTCTCTGGCGATCGCGGGCATCCTCCTCTGGGAGGGGCAGCGCGCCGCCCGGGCCGAGGCGGAGCGCGTCACCCGTGCCGTCGCCGAGACGATCGCCGACAGCACCGGGGTCGCCGATGCCCTCGCGCGCGGCGACCGCGCCGCCGCGACGCGCCTCCTGCAGCCCGAGATCCAGGCGGTCACGGCGGATGCCGACGTCGATTTCGTCACGATCATGGACCCGGCCGGCATCCGCATCACCCACCCGGACCCGGCGCGCATCGGTGAGGCCTACATCGGGACGATCCCGGCCGGCACCGCATCGCTCACCGAGGAGTTCACCGGCACGCTCGGACCCTCGGTCCGCACGATCGTGCCCGTCCTGTCCGAGGGCGCGGTCGTCGGACGGGTATCGGTCGGCGTCACGATCGGCTCGATCACCGAGGCCCTCGAGCCCCGCGTCCTCGTCGCCGTCGCGATCGCCGTCGTCCTGGCAGCGGCGGGACTCGCGGGGGCTCTCTTCGCCCGACGCGCGACGCGCCGGGTCGCCGGCGACCTGCCGGCGGGGGCCGTCCGCGATGCCGTCTCGTCGTACGAATCGATGCGGACCCTCGGCGAGGCGCTCCGGTCGCAGACGCACGAGCACGGCAACCGGCTGCACACCGCGATCGCCCTGCTCGAGCTCGGGCGCACGAGCGAGGCGATCGGCATCCTCTCCGAGGACGCACGGCAGAGCCAGCTCCTCGTCGACCAGGTCGCCGCCCGCCGCGAGGGCGATCCCACCGTCGGCGCGCTCCTGCTCGGCAAGGCGTCGCAGGCGAACGAGCGCGGCGTCGAATGGCGGGCCCGCATCGACGCCGATGCTCCGCGCTCGGTCCTCTCCCCCGTCGACGCCGTCTCGGTCGTCGGGAACCTGATCGACAACGCACTGGATGCCGCGGCATCCGGTCCCGCTCCTCGGTGGGTCGACGTGAAGATGACGCGGACGACCGAGGACGAACTGGCCCTGGAGGTCGCTGACAGCGGAGCCGGGATCCCGGCCGAGATCGTCGACCGCGTCTTCGAGCACGGGTTCTCGACGAAACCCGCGGGCGCCGCGGGGCGAGGCGTCGGGCTCGCCCTGGTCCGTGCCATCGTCGACGAGGCCGAGGGGACGATCTCCCTGCGGTCCGACCCCACCACCTTCCGCGTGATCCTTCCTCGGCGGGGCGCATGATCGGTGTCCTGATCGTCGACGACGACGCCCTCACCCTCGAGCTCCACCGCCGGTACGTCGAGCGGCTCGATGGCTTCGAGGTCGTCGCCGAAGCCACTGGGGCGCGCGCGGCGGTCGCGGCCCTGCTCGACAGCCCGAGGGCGCCGGAGATCGACCTCGTGCTCCTGGACATGACAATGCCGGACGGGTCTGGCCTCGACGTCCTCCGTCACCTGCGGGCGCATACGGGGACCGTCGACGTGATCGCCATCACCTCGGTGCGCGAGGCGGACGTCGTCCGGCAGGTGATCGCTCTCGGCGCCGCGCAGTACCTCGTGAAGCCCTTCACCTTCGGCGACTTCCAGGAGCGGATGCGGCAGTACCTCCGCTTCCGCGAGCAGGTGACGCAGTCCGCCGGCGCGGCGACGCAGGCCGAGATCGACGCGATGCTGGGGGCGCTGCGCACCTCGCCCGCCCCCACCCTGCCCAAGGGGCTCTCGGCTGACACGTTCGACCGCGTGAGCGCCCTGCTGCGGACCGGACCCGTCTCCGCACGGGAGGCAGCTGATCGGCTCGGGATGTCGCGAGTCGCCGCGCGGCGTTACCTCGAGCACCTGGCCGACGCCGGACGCGCCGAGCGGGCGCAGCGCTACGGGACGCCGGGGCGGCCCGAGACCGAGTACCGCTGGGCCCGCTGAGCGGTTACGACCGCGGCAGACCGGCCCGCCCCGACGATCGACCGACCAGCACGTAATCCGGCACCTTCGCGGTGAGACCGTCCCCGGCTGTGCGGCCCCGCAACCGCCGCCACATCCACGGGAGTGCGTCGCGACGCAGCCACGAGCCCGGAGAAGTCGGGTCCTCGTCGACGTGAAAGGCCTCGTCGAGGTCGGCGAGCGCGTCCGCGTGCGGCACGCCGAGCGCTTCCGCCGCGCGGTACGCGACGTAGCGGTGCCCACGGGAGCGCAGGTGCACCTTGTCGTCGGCCCACAGGTCGACGCGGGCGAGCTCGGTCTCGTCGGCGAGATCGAGGAGGATCGCGCCGGTGCGCGCGGCGACCTGACGGAGGCGGGCGTTGTACATCGCGAAGCGGCGGGTGAACACGCGGGCGGCGACCCGATCGGGGAGGAAGACGGTGGCCAGCAGGACGTCGGACCCGGAGTCGCGCAGCCGGGTCACGGCATCCTCCACCCGAGCGGCGAGCGCGACCGGGTCGCAGGTGATCCGCACGAGGTCGTTCGCGCCGATCAGGACCGACACCAGGTCGGGGCGCATCCCGAGGCACCGCGGCAGCTGCTCGTCGACGAGGTGCGCCACACGGCGGCTCCGGACGGCGAGGTTGGCGTAGCGGAACGGGCGGGCATCGCCGCCGCTGAGGGCCAGCAGGTGCGCCAGCCGGTCCGCCCATCCACGGAACGCACCCACCGGCATCCGCGATGCGTCGCAGAGGCCCTCGGTGATGGAGTCGCCCAGCGCGACGTACCGGGACCACCTGCGTCGCGGGACGGGAACCGCCGCGTCCGGGCGGGGCCACGCCACGACTCGGCGCCCGGCATCGCGTCGGTTCAGGACGGCGGCCCGGTCGTAGTGCTCGAGCAGGCGATCGGCCAGTGCGTCCCAGGTGCGTCCCGAGACCGCCGACCGCGCCGCCTGCGCGAACGCGCGCCGCTTCGCGTCGTCGCCGACGAGGTCCAGGACGCGGGCGCGGAGGTCGTCGGCGTCGCCGGGGCGGTACAGCCACCCGTCCACGCTGCTGCGGACCAGGTCGACCGGCCCGCCGATCCCGGTCGCGACCACGGGGACACCGCTGGCCTGGGCCTCCTGGATGGTCTGCCCGAACGTCTCGCTCTCGCCGGGGTGGACGAACACGTCGAACGACGCGAGGGCTGTCGCCAGCGCATCTCCTTCGAGATGCCCGAGGAACACCGCATCGAGGAGGAGCTGTTCCAGCGCGGGTCGAGCGGGGCCGTCGCCGACGATGACGAGACGGATGCCGGGGGTTCCCCGCAAGGCGACGAGATCCTCGACCTGCTTCTCGGGAGCGAGCCGGCCGACGTACCCCACGATCACCTCGCCGGGGGCGATGCGCGCACGCCATGCGTCGTCACGGCGCTCCGGGGTGAAGCGCTGCCCGTCGACCCCGCGGCCCCACAGCGCGACGCGGTCGATCCCGAGCGCGTGGAGCTGGGTGTGCGCCGCCGCCGAGGGTGCGAGGGTCAGCGTCGCCCGCCGGTGGAGCCGTCGCACCTGCGCCTCGGCGAGCGCGGTCGCCTGGGGCAGACCGTATCTCGCGGCGTAGGCGATCACGTCGGTCTGGTACACGGCGACGCTCGGCAGCCGCCGGGACTCTGCGGCGAGCACCCCCTGCCACCCGAGGAGGAACGGCGAGGCGAGGTGGACCACGTCGGCGCCGAACCGCGCCAGGTCGCGGGCGATCGACGCCGCGGGCGGCACGGCGACGCGGACCGCCGGGTAGCGGGGCAGCGGGAAGGAGGCGACGGCGCGGCCCGGCATCCCGAGCTCGTGGCGCCGGACCCCGGGAGCGACGACGAACACGTCGTGCCCGCGACGCTGGAGGTGCTCCCGGATCTGCAGGACGGATCCGGTTACCCCGTTCATGTGCGGGAGGAAGGACTCGGTGATGACCGCGACTCTCACACGACCAGGGTGCCGGTGCGGAGGACTCCACCGGGGCTTCGAAGGGCCCGATCGCGGAGTGTTCATCCGCCCCTCCCGGTACGGTCACCGCCGCGTCGCCATCCGGCCCCCGTTCGCGCGGCGTTCACCGGACGCTGGTACGCAGAGGCCTGTGATCGGCGATCTCCTGACGAGTCTGGCCTCGAGCCCGTGGGCACTCCCGGCGCTGTTCGCCCTCGTCCTGGCGGACGCGGTGCTCGTCGTGATACCCGGTGAGGTGGCCGTCACGGCGACCGGAGCGCTCGCCGCGGCGACCGGCACTCCCCCGCTCGCCGCCGTCGTGGCCGTCGCCGCCCTCGCCGCCCTCTGCGGGGATGCGCTGTGCTACGCCGTGGGCCGTGTCGCGGGAGTGGAACGGTGGCGGTGGATGCGGCACCCCCGCATCCGATCGGCGTTCGCCTGGGCGGGGTCGCGTCTCGCGCGCAGCACGGCGACCGTGGTGTTCACGGCCCGGTTCATCCCGTTCGCGCGCCTGGCCGTCAACCTCACGGCCGGCGCCACCCGGGTGCCGATGGGCCGTTACTTCGCGGCGGTCGCAGTGGCTGCCACCGCGTGGGCGCTCTACCAGGCCGTCGTGGGCGCCGCGATCGGCGCGCTCCTGCCCGGAGACCCGGTGATCGCCGTCATCGTATCGATCGTCGTCGCGATCGCCCTCGGGCTGGTCATCGACGCCGCGGCGGCCCGCCTGTCGGGCCGCCGCGCGCGTCGGTGAGGTCACTCGCCGGACAGACCGCCCAGCAGGTGTCCGAACGATCCGCCCTTGCCGAGGTAGGACTCGGGATCGAAGGGGTCGAGAGCGTCCTCCGCCGGGCGCCGGGTCACGGCATCCGCCAGTTCCCGGGCGCCGCGCTCGATGCGCGCCGACAGCGGCGACACATCGTCCGCGCGCGCGCCCCAGTCCGACGACGCGGCGAAGACACCGGTGGAGACGGCCTCGGCGTGCAGATAGGCGAACAGCGGCCGGATCGCGTAGTCGATGGCGAGCGAGTGACGGGCCGTGCCGGCGTTCGCGCCGATCAGTACGGGCTTCCCCTGCAGCGCGTCGGGATCGAGCACGTCGATGAACGACTTGAACAGCCCCGAGTAGCTCGTCGAGAAGATCGGCGTCACGACGATCAGCGCGTCCGCCGAGACCACCGTGTTGATCATGGTCTCGAGCGCGGGCGGCGCGAAGCCGGTCAGCAGGTTGTTCGTGATGTCGTGCGCGTACTCGCGCAGCTCGAACGTGTCGACGGATGCCTCCACCCCCCGCTCGCGCAGGTCCGCCAGCACGGCGGCCGAGAGCTTGTCGGCCAGCATGCGCGTCGACGAGGGGTTCGAGAGCCCCGCCGACACGACGGCGATGCGACGGGCGGTCATCGCGCACCACCCAGACCGAACGCGGCACCGACCGGCGTCGGGGTGTCCTGGTAGGGGCTCGGGCCCGACAGGTTGTCGCCGCGGTTGGCGCGGGGACGTGCGTCGCGTGCGGGACCGTCGCCGTACGTGGCCGCGACGCGCGCGGCGTGCGTCGGCGCGTCGGGCACGATCGCCGGGCGATCCTTCGCGAGCTCCTTCCGGAGGACGGGGACGACCTCGCCGCCGAGGAAGTCGAGCTGCTCGAGGACCATCTTGAGCGGGAGTCCGGCGTGGTCGACGAGGAACAGCTGCCGCTGGAAGTCGCCGAACAGGTCGCGCATCCCCGCATAGCGGTCGATGACCTGCTGCGGTGAGCCGACGGTCAGCGGCGTCATCTCGGAGAAGTCCTCCATCGACGGACCGTGGCCGTACACGGGGGCGTTGTCGAAGTACGGGCGGAACTGCGCCTTGGCGTCCTGCGAGTTCTTCGCCATGAACGCCTGTCCACCGATGCCGACGATCGCCGTCTCGGGGGCGCCGTGACCGTAGTGCTCCCAGCGCTGGCGGTACAGACCGATGAGGCGCTGATAGTGCTCGGCGGGCCAGAAGATGTTGTTCGCGAAGAATCCGTCGCCGTAGTAGGCCGCCTGCTCTGCGATCTCGGGCGTGCGGATCGAGCCGTGCCAGACGAACGGCGCCACTCCGTCGAGGGGACGGGGTGTGGAGGTGAAGCCCTGGAGGGGGGTGCGGAACTTGCCTTCGAAATCGACGACGTCCTCGCGCCACAGCTTGTGCAGCAGAGCGTAGTTCTCGATCGCGAGGGGGACGCCCTGACGGATGTCCTTGCCGAACCAGGGGTAGACCGGGCCGGTGTTGCCGCGGCCCAGCATGAGGTCCATGCGGCCGCCCGAGAGGTGCTGCAGCATCGCGTAGTCCTCGGCGATCTTCACCGGGTCGTTCGTGGTGATGAGCGTCGTGGAGGTCGAGAGGATCAGGCGCTCGGTCTGCGCGGCGATGTACGCGAGCGTCGTGGTCGGCGAGGACGACCAGAACGGCGGATTGTGGTGCTCGCCGATCGCGAACACGTCGAGGCCGACCTCTTCAGCGTGCTTGGCGATCTCGACGGTCGCCGAGATGCGCTCACGCTCGCTGGGCGTGTGACCCGTGGTCGGGTCCTGCGTGATGTCGGTGACGGTGAAGATGCCGAACTGCACCCCGGGCCAGCTGGCGGCGCTGCTGGTGTCGCTCACGATGTCTCTCTCGATTCCCGGACGGTTCGCGCCCGATTCATGCAAGTGAATGTACCGGAGTCAACGTCTCAGTGTCCACGTTATTCCCGCCGGTACGCTGGCCCGAATGAGCACCCCCGGCCGCACCCGCCGCGTGCCCATCTGGGACAACGCCCGGGCCGCCTGCATCCTCCTCGTCGTCCTCGGTCACGCGATCCAACGCCTGACCTACGACTCCGACATCGCACAGAGCATCTACTACCTGATCTACGCGTTCCACATGCCGGCCTTCGCGCTGATCTCCGGGTACTTCTCCCGGTCCGATCCGCCGAGCCGGCGTCGGATGGTCCGCATCCTCACCGACATCGTCCTCCCCTACGTCATCTTCGACGGGCTCTGGACCCTCGCGAAGCTCGTCGTCGAGGGACGCATTGACCCGAACCTCACGCAGCCGTCGTGGACGCTCTGGTTCCTGCTCGCCCTCGCGATCTTCCGCCTCGTGCTCCCCTACCTCGCACTCCTCCGGATGCCGCTCCTCTGGACCCTCGTCGTCTCGATCTCGGTGGGGTACCTCCCGAACGTCGATTCCACGCTGTCCCTCTCGCGGACCCTCGGCCTGCTGCCCTTCTTCACCCTCGGCTGGTGGCTGCACCAGCACGGATTCCTCGACCGGCACCGACTCCTCGAGCGACGGCGCACGTCGCTCCGCCTCGCCGCCGGCGCCGCCCTGGTGGCGGCCGGCGTCTGCGCGTGGCTCTTCGTCGACGATTTGAGGACCATGGGACTCGGCCGATGGCTCTTCTATGAGGAGGACTACGCCGACCTCGGCGGCACGCAGTGGTGGGCGGGCGGCATCCGCCTGCTGCTGATGGCGGCCGCACTCGTGCTGAGCGTGGCGTTCTTCGTCCTCATGCCGCGTCGGGAGTACCGCTGGACGGCCATCGGGCGCGCCACCATGTACGTGTACCTGCTGCACTCCTTCGCGCTGTATCCGCTGCGCGAATCGGGGATCCTCCGCGGCCTCGACCCCACGTGGCTGTGGCTGCCCCTCGTCGCCGTCCTGTCGGTGGCGATCACGGCAGCCCTCGCCTCGACGCCGGTGCGCCGCATCTTCCGGCCGCTCGTCGAACCGCGGCCAGGATGGCTCTTCGCCGATCCCGGCCTCGTGGGGTCCGAGGGCAGCCGGCGCGACCCGACAGGATCGCGCCGCCCTCAGACCGCGACGACCGCCGGCTCGTAGTCGAGCCCGAACGCCGCCGCGACGCCCTTGTTGGTCACGCGACCGCTTCGGACGTTGAGACCTTTGGCCAGAGCGGGGTCGGCGGCAGCAGCGGCATCCCAGCCGCGGTCCGCGAGCGCGGTCAGGTAGGGCAGGGTCGCGTTGGTGAGTGCGCGCGTCGACGTCTCCGGCACCGCCCCGGGCATGTTGGCGACGCAGTAGTAGACCGCGTCGTGGACCGCGAACGTCGGGTCGTCGTGCGTCGTGGGCCGCGAGCCCTCGAAGCACCCGCCCTGATCGATGGCGATGTCGACGAGCACCGCGCCCGCCTTCATACCGGCGACCATGTCGAGCGTCACGAGCTTGGGTGCCGCCGCCCCCGGGATGAGGACCGATCCGATGACGAGATCGGCGGATGCCATCTGCTCGGCGACCTCGAAGCGGGTGGAGGCGCGAGTGTGGAGGCCCGCGTAGCGCTTCTCCAGTTCACGCAGACGCGGCAGCGAAACGTCCAGGACGGTGACGTCGGCTCCCATGCCGAGAGCGTTGGCCGCCGCGTGCTCGCCGGCGACACCGCCGCCGATGACGACGACCTTCGCCTTCGGCGTTCCGGCGACACCGCCGAGGAGCGTGCCGCGGCCGCCGGCCGCGCTCATGAGGGTGTGCGCGCCGACCGTGATCGAGATGCGACCCGCGACCTCGCTCATCGGGGACAGCAGCGGCAGTGCCCGGTCCGCCGTCTGGACGGTCTCGTAGGCGACGGCGGTGGTCCCCGCGGCGATGAGGGCGTCGGTCAGGGGCCGATCCGCGGCCAGGTGGAGGTAGGCGAACAGGGTGAGGTCGTCGCGCAGGTGCGGGTACTCCGCCGCGATGGGCTCCTTCACCTTGACGACGAGCTCCGCTCGCCCCCACGTCGACGCCGCATCCGGGGTGATGACCGCACCGGCGGCGGCGAACGCCTCGTCCGCGATCCGCGAGCCGGCGCCGGCGCCCGACTGCACGAGCACCTCGTGACCGCGCGCGACGAGCGCGTCCACCCCCGCGGGGGTGATGGCCACGCGGTTCTCGTTGTTCTTGATTTCCGTAGGGATGCCGATACGCATGGCGTCACGCTCCTCGTCAGCGAGTGATGTGCGACACATCCTGCAGAAGATTCGTTACGAGCAGGTGACAGTCGAAGATCCTTCGGCGAGAATGCTTCCGAGCCCCCGAAATGAGGATGAATCCCCGTGAGCACGTCTGATCCGTCGAAGAATCATCGGCCTCCCGCCGACCTGGACGATGTGGACCTCGCCATCGTCGACGAGCTCGCGGCCGACGCCCGGCTCACGAACGCCGAGGTCGCCGCGCGAGTCGGAGTCGCGGCATCCACCGCCCATGCGCGCACCCGCGCGCTCGTGGAGCGCGGCGTGATCACCGGCTTCCACGCGAGCGTGGATCAGCGGGTCGCGGGCGCGGGCCTGCAGGCGATGGTGCACGTGACGCTGCGCCCGGGCTCCCGTCACGAGAGCATCACCGAGTTCGCACACGAGGTGCGCGGTCTCCCCCAGGTGATCCAGATGTTCTTCCTCGGCGGATCCGACGACTTCCTCATCCACATCGCCGTCGCCGATTCCAGCGATGTGCGCGCCTTCGTCGTCGAGCACCTCTCAGCGCAGCGCAGCGTCGCGAACACGCGCACGAGCATCATCTTCGACTACCACCGCAACCGGGTCGCGGCTCCGTTCCACTGAGTCGGTAACCGCTTGAAACAATGCGCCGACCCCCTGAAACCTCTGCTTATCCTCGGACCATGTCTGTCCAGAGCCTCCCCGTCCTCGACCTGTCCCGCCTCGATGAGGGGCCGGATGCTGCGGAAGAATTCCGAGCCGATCTGCGCCGCGCGACCCACGAGGTCGGCTTCTTCTATCTGACCGGCACCGGGGTCTCGCCCGAGCTGGAGGATCGCCTCCACCGCGCCGCGCGCACCTTCTTCGAACTCCCCGACGAGGCGAAGCTCGAGATCGAGAACATCAAGAGCCCGCACTTCCGCGGCTACACGCGCATCGGCGGCGAGCGGACGCAGGGGCTCGTGGACTGGCGCGAGCAGATCGACATCGGACCCGAGCGCCCGGCGGTCGAGGACCCCGACGCTCCCCCCTACACCGCCCTCGTCGGACCCAACTTGTGGCCGAGCGCCCAGCCCGAGCTCCGTGAGATCGCCGAGGAGTGGACCGCGATCCTGTCGGCGGTGGGGCGGAAGCTGCTCCGCGCCTGGGCAGAGGCCCTCGGCGCACCGGAGACGTACTTCGACGACCACTTCGGCGAGGCGCAGACCCTGCTGAAGATCGTCCGCTACCCGGGCTCCAGCGCCCCGGAGCCTCAGCAGGGCGTCGGAGCGCACAAGGATGCCGGCGTCCTCACCCTGCTGTGGGTCGAGCCGGGGAAGGGCGGCCTGCAGGTCGAGAAGGACGGCGACTGGATCGACGCTCCCGCGGTGCCCGGATCGTTCGTCGTGAACATCGGCGAACTCCTCGAGCATGCGACCGGCGGCTACCTCACGGCGACGAACCACCGGGTCGTCTCACCGCGCGCCCCCGAGGATCGCATCTCGGTGCCGTTCTTCTTCAACCCGTCGCTCGACGCGGAGCTCCCCGCGATCGAGCTGCCCGCCGAGCTCGCGGCGCAGGCCCGCGGGATCTCCAACGACCCCCGCAACCCGATCCACGGTCTTCACGGCGAGAACGCCCTGAAGTCGCGGCTGCGGGCGCACCCGGACGTCGCAGAGATCTGGCACCCCCACCTCGTCAGCGCGCGCGTCTGACCGGCAGAGACCGTCCGGGAACGATGAAGGCCGCCCCACACCGTGGGGCGGCCTTCTCAAGAATGTTCTGCGCGATTGAACGCTGGCAGCGATGCCTTATCGACGGAGGCCGAGGCGCTCGATGAGCGAGCGGTAACGGTTGATGTCGACGTCCTGGAGGTAGCCCAGGAGACGGCGGCGCTGACCGACGAGCAGGAACAGCCCACGACGCGAGTGGTGGTCGTGCTTGTGCTCCTTGAGGTGCTCGGTGAGGTCCTTGATGCGCTGCGTCAGCATCGCGACCTGCACCTCGGGGGATCCGGTGTCACCGGGGTGCGTCGCGTACTCTTCGATGATCGCCTTCTTGACGTCTGCTTCCAGTGCCATAGGTGATCCCCTTCCTCTTCGTTGCGCGGCGCCCGACGCCTGATGCGAGGGCTCTCTTTATCCGCGGCCGATCGAACGGCAACCACAGGAGTCTACAGGACGAGGCGCCCCGCAGACGACCGAGGGCCCGGCCGCCGAAGCGACCGGGCCCCCGTGTGCGATGCGTCTCAGCCGACGGCGAGCAGATCGATGATGAAGATCAGCGTCTTGCCGCCGAGGAAGTGGCCACCGGCGGGACCGTAGGCCAGGTGCGGCGGGATGACGAGCTCACGACGTCCACCGACCTTCATGCCCGGGATGCCGTCCTGCCAGCCCTGGATGAGGCCGCGGAGCGGGAACTGGATGCTCTCGCCGCGGTTCCAGGACGAGTCGAACTCCTCGCCGGAGACGTATTCGACGCCGACGTAGTGGACGGTGACGGTGTCACCGGGCTTCGCCTCGGTGCCGTCGCCCTCGATCAGGTCGCGGACGACGAGGTCGGAGGGTGCGGCTCCCTGAGGAGCGTCGATCTCGGGCTTGGTGCGGTCTGCAGTCATGAGTCCATCCAAACCGAGCGGCATCCGGTGGTCAAACGCACTCAGGCCTGGATCGAGCCCTGGAGGTCGAGCTCGATCGTGACGTCCTTGCCGACGAGCACGCCGCCGGTCTCGAGCGCGGCGTTCCAGGTGAGACCGAAGTCCTCGCGGTTGATGACGGTCTTGGCCGTCGCGCCCGCCTTGTAGTTGCCCCACGGGTCGGTGCCGAAGCCGCCGAAGTCGACCTCGAACGTGACGGGCTTCGTGACGTCCTTGATGGTCAGGTTGCCGTCGACGAGGAAGTCGCCGTTCTCGATGCGCACACCGGTCGAGGCGAAAGTGATCTCGGGGTAGGTCTCGACATCGAAGAAGTCGGCGCTGCGGAGGTGACCGTCACGGCCCTCGTCCTTGGTGTCCAGCGACGCCGCGTCGACCTTGGCGTCGAGCTTGGCCTCGAGCGGGTTCTCGGGGGCGATCAGGGTCGCCTCCTTGACGTTGAAGTGGCCGCGGACCTTGGAGATCATCATGTGGCGGACACTGAAGCCCACCTCGCTGTGCGACGCGTCGAGGATCCAGGTACCGGCCTTGTAGCCGGGGATGTCGAGGGTGGCGGTGGAGTCGGTCATGATCGTCCTTCGTGGAGGGGTTCCGGCACGCGCCGGCGGTCAAGAGGGCGAAACGTCGCCGCGTCCGATCCTATTCCCGTGAATGAAGATTCGCCGGTGCGCGACCCCTCTTGACACCGCGAGGAGGCGGCGGGATCATTTCTGTACACCAACTCAGCGCCCGGAAGACTCGCAGGCATCGCCGCGGCACCGGGCGCTGAGTCTTTCTCCGGCCGCTGGTTCCCTGCGGGCGTTTCAGCCGACGAGCAGATCCTGCCGTGCCCGGGTAGCGCGTTCGAGGTAGACCCTCTCGTCCGCCGCGGCGCGCGGATCGCGTCCGCCGATCACCCGGTGGCGGGCGGCCGCGAGAGCGGTCGCCTCGACGATGAAACGCCGCATCGCTGCTGACCGGTCGCCGGGCAGGGAGCGCGCCCACGTGACGGCTCGCGAGCGTCCACGGCCGGTCGCGAGCATGTCGACCTCCGCCGGTGAGAACCATCCCGCGACCGCGTAGTCGCCGAGGCACGTGCGGGTGAGCCGCGCCTCTTCGCGCCGGAGCAGCACGACGCCGACGATGAAGAGGATGAACAGAGGCATCTGGAAGGTCGCGTAGAGCACGAAGAAGTCGGCGAACACCGCCGATCCGTTCCAGAGCGCGTGCAGTCCGATGGCTCCCCCGAGACCCACCGCCCACGGTCCGAGCGCCGCTGCGCCCCACACGCCCCGGCGTGCGGCGCGCCCCAGCGCGTACCCCGTGACGGCCGTGAACATCACGTGCGCGAACGGCGAGAGGATGCCGCGGAGGAAGAACGTGTAGGCCGCGCTCTCGGCCCCACCCGTGACGAGGCTGTCGGCGAAATAGAGGATGTTCTCCGTGAACGCGAAGCCCGCACCGACGAGCGCCCCGTAGACGACACCGTCGACAGGGCCGTCGAAGGCACGCCTCGCGGCGACGAAGATGAGCAGGACTCCCGCGCCCTTGGCCACCTCTTCGACGATCGGCGCCTGGAGGACGGCGGAGACGGTGTCGGGAAGGCCCGGCGCGACCAGCGTGATGACGAGGTCGACCCCGAGCGCGATGACGACGGATGCCACTGCTCCCCATGCGAGCGCGAGGACGACGAGGCCGCGGGGTTCCGGCTCCCACCGGTCGATCATCCTGATGGCGACGAGGACGAGGACCAAGGGGATGAGGGCGAGGAGCCCGGAGACGATGGAGGCCGCCGCACCGAGGAACGCCAAGAAATAAGCCGCCAGGCCGAGCGACGCGACGGCGAGGACGGCAGCCACGATCCAGAGGATCACGCGGCCGCCCGTCGGTGCGGGGACGGGGAGGTCGGGCCGCGGTGGGGCCGGCGGCGGAGCGGCGGGCGTCGCACGCGCCGGTTGTGCGAGGGGCGACGGGAACGACATGCGCTCAGCCTAGGGGCGGCCCCGGATCGTGCCCCGCCGCAGTCGAGGGCGATACCCTGGACCAATGCGCTTCGCCCACGTTGTCCCTGACGGAGTAGACGAGCCGCAGCTGGTCCTGGTCGAAAAGGACCGTGCCGCCCTGGTGTCGCAGCTCTTCGACGGAGCACCGTCGCGTCTTCAGCCGCTCATCGAAGGAGGCGACGCCCTCCTCGACCGCGTTCGGGAGAGCGCTGCGACCGCCGAGTGGATGCCGCTCGGCGACCCCGTCTTCGCCTCGGCGGTACTCGACACCCCCATCACCATCGCGATCGGGCTGAACTACTCGGCCCACTCGAGCGAACTCGGCCTCAAGGCCGACGCGGCGCCCACGGTCTTCATCCTGTGGCCGGGCTCGCTCTCGGGTCACCGTCAGACGACGACCTGGCCGCGCTCGCTCAGCCAGTCCGTCGACTACGAGGCGGAGCTCGGCGTCATCATCGGGGCGCCTGCCCGCGACGTCGCCCTCGAGGATGCCCTCGACCACGTCTGGGGCTACACCGTGGTCAACGACATCACGGCCCGCGACATCCAGTTCTCCGAGGCGCAGTGGTCGCGCTGCAAGTCGTTCGACGGCTTCACCCCGACGGGACCGTTCGTCGTCACCGCGGACGAGATCCCCGACCCGCAGGATCTGCACATCTGGGCGATCGTCGACGGGAAGATGGTGCAGGACGCCTCGACCGACCAGATGATCCACCCCGTGGCGAAGCTCGTTGCGTTCCTGTCGCAGTCCGCGACCCTTCTGCCGGGAACCCTGATCTCGACCGGCTCCCCAGGTGGCGCGGGCTATTCGCGCGACCCGCAGATCTTCCTCCGCGACCGTTCCACCGTGACCGTCGGAGTGGACGGGATCGGCGAACTGACGACCTTCTGTCGCATCACCGACTGAGACAACGCGAGACAGCGAGAAGCGGCGGTCACCCGAGGGTGGCCGCCGCTTCTTGTCGCGCAGGTCAGTTGTTGAGCTGCGACTGGTCGAGCTGGTCGCAGGGGATGGTCTGGCCGAGGTACTCGACGACACCAGATCCACCAGCGACACAGTTGGTCTGGTACTGCTGGTACAGATCCGCGGTGGAGTTCGCGAAACTCGCGACGACGACCACGATGATGATGATCGCGATGATCATGAGGACGATGCTCACGATGATCGCGGCGATCGCGAGACCATTCTTCGTGCCGGCCTTGCGGCTCTGCACCAGCGCCACGATGCCGAGGATCAGACCGATCAGCTGGGTTCCGGGGATGATCGCGAGGATCAGGGCGACGATCGCCATCGTGCGCCCCGGGACGGGGCCGGCAGCCGGAGCGCCGGCGTTGTACTGCGGTGCGTTGCCGTAGGCCGGCGCCTCATATGCCGGCGGCGCGGGCGGGATGTTCTGCGAGTTCGGCTGGTTGGGGTCGGTCATGTGAAGTCCTTCAGGTCGCTGATGGGCCGGGATACGACCCCGACGCTAGCGTCCGGCGTTCTCTCAGACAACCCGCAATCACGGACCCTCCACGGCACCCGGTTTTGTGATAATCGGAATCGCTCGGGTGACCGCCTGAAGCCCCGACAACCGTGCCGGCGAGAGCTGCTTGTCGACCTCGTCACGCGACATGAGCCCGGCCTCCACGACCAGGTCGCCCACGTTCCGCTTTGTCAAGAGCGCGGTCTTGGCGAGCGCGGCCGCGGCGGTGTAGCCGATGAACGGCGTCAGCGCCGTGATGACGCCCACGGACGACCCGACCATCGTGCCGAGGCGTTCGCGGTTGGCGGTGATGCCGTCGACGCAGTTGACGCGAAGGGTGCGCATGCCGCGCCGCATCCATGTGATCGACTGGAAGATCGAATGCGCGATGACCGGTTCGAACGCGTTGAGCTGCAGCTGCCCGCCCTCGACGGCCATCGTCACCGTGAGGTCCGCACCGGCGACGGCGAACGCGACCTGGTTGACGACCTCGGGGATGACGGGGTTCACCTTGCCGGGCATGATGCTCGACCCCGCCTGTCGAGGCGGCAGGTTGATCTCGCCGAAGCCCGCCTGCGGCCCGCTCGAGAGCAGGCGCAGGTCGTTGCTGATCTTCGACAGCTTGATCGCGTTGCGCTTGAGCGACGACGAGAACGACATGAAGGCGCCCGTGTCACTGGTGGACTCGACGAGGTCTTCGGCCGTCTCGAGGTCGAGCTCGCTGATCTCGCGCAGGTGCCGCAGCACGGCACGTGAGTAATCCGGGTGGGTCGTGATCCCGGTGCCGATGGCCGTCGCACCCATGTTGATCTCGTAGAGGAGGTGCGCGTTCTCGCGGAGACGGTGGTGGTCCTCCCCCAGCGTCGTGGCGAAGCCGTGGAACTCCTGCCCGAGGGTCATGGGGACGGCATCCTGCAACTGCGTGCGTCCCACCTTGAGGACGTCGTGGAACTCGTCGGCCTTCTTCAGGAAGGACTGCCGCAGCAGGTCCAGCTCCTCGAGCAGCGACTGCAGGTCGAGCCCGAGCCCCACCTTGATCGCCGTCGGATAGACGTCGTTGGTGGATTGGCTGCGGTTGGTGTGGTCGATGGGCGAGAGGAACGCGTAATCGCCCTTCTCGCGGCCCGCCATCTCGAGCGCGATGTTGGTGATGACCTCGTTCGCGTTCATGTTGGTCGAGGTTCCGGCGCCGCCCTGGATGACGCCCACGACGAACTGGTCGTGGAACTCGCCGTCGATGACGCGCTGGGCCGCCTGGTCGATGAGATCGGCGCGGGATGCGTCGAGCGCCCCGATCTCCTTGTTGGCGCGCGCGGAGGCCTGCTTGACCATCGCGAGGGCGACGACGAGGTCGCGGTAGACCGAGATCGGTCGCATCGAGATGGGGAAGTTCTCCAGCGCTCTCGCCGTGTGGATGCCCCAGTAGGCGTCGGCGGGGATCTCCATCGATCCCAGGGAGTCGGATTCGGTGCGCGTCGTCGCGTCAGATGCCATGTGCGGTGTCCTCGTGGGTCACAGGGGTGCAGGGATGGATCGAGCCTATCCCCGCACCCCTGGACCTCAGCGGTTCACGCTGGACATGTCGGCATAACGATCCCCGACCGCGGGCGCGACGTCGCCGAGACGACGGAGCTGGTCATCGCTCAGCGTCAGATCGGCGGCGGCGATGTTCTCCTCGAGCCGCTCGAGCTTGCGCGTACCGGGGATGGGGACGATGTCCTCCCCCTGGGCGAGCAGCCACGCGAGGGCGACCTGTGCGGGTGTCGCCTCGACCTCGGCGGCGACGCCCTCGATCACGTCGACGATGCGCAGGTTGGCGGCGAGCGCCTCGTCCTCGAACCGCGGGTTGCTGCGACGGAAGTCGTCGTCGTCGAGCTGATCGGCCGACCGGATGGCGCCGGTGAGGAAGCCGCGTCCGAGCGGCGAGTACGGGACGAAGCCGATGCCGAGTTCGCGCAGTGCCGGCAGCAGCTCGGCCTCGGGATCGCGGGTCCACAGGGAGTACTCGGTCTGCACCGCTGTCACGGGGTGGACCGCGTGCGCGCGACGGATCGTGGCGACGGATGCCTCCGACAGCCCGTACCCGCGGATCTTGCCCTCCTGCACCAGCTCGGCGAGCGCGCCCGCGGTCTCCTCGACGGGGACGGCCGGGTCCATGCGGTGCTGGTAGTACAGGTCGATGCGGTCGGTCTGCAGACGCTGCAGCGATCCCTCGACCGAGCGCCGGACGTTCTCGACGCTGCCGTCGACTCCGGAGCGGCCGTCCGAATGACGCACGATCCCGAACTTCGTGGCGAGCACGACTTCATCCCGGCGGCCCGACTCGGCGAGCGTCTTCCCGAGGAGCTCCTCGTTCGTGTGAGGCCCGTACATCTCCGCGGTGTCGAGCAGGGTCACACCGCGGTCGAGGGCGCCGAGGATGGTCCGCTCGCCCCCGGCGTCATCTTGGCCGGCACCGGTGTAGAACGCGCTGATGCCCATGAGGCCGAGGCCGATGCGGCCGACCTGCGGTCCGTGGGCTCCGAGAGTGGTGGTCTTCATGAGGGGCTGATCTCCTTGTCGTAGATGTCGATCTTGTGGTCGATGGCGGCGAGGCTCAGGGTCACCTCGTCGAGCTGGCGGCGAACGACCTCGCGATGCTCCACCAGCAGTCGTCGCCGCTCGGCGACGGTCGATTCCCCATCACGCACGAGCTCGGTGTAGCGGCGCATGGTGGCGATCGGCATCCCGGTCCACCGCAGCCGTGCCAGGAAGCGGATCCAGGCGAGATCCGCGTCGGAGTAGCGCCGGTGGGATGACGAGGCCCGGTCGACGGGCTGGAGCATCAACCCGGCGCGTTCGTAATAGCGCAGGGTGTGTGCGCTCACGCCGGTGGCTTCCGCGGCCTCGGCGATCGATGCGCCGGCGGAGCCGGAGAGGAGGGTCATGCCTTCACGGTAGAACTTCGAGCGCGCTCGAAGTCAAGCGGGCGCTCAGGAAGGTTTGCGCGAGAACGCCTCGAGCCGCTCCTGGGGGCTCAGAGCGGCCATCTTCTCGACCCACTCGGCGGAGAAGTAGTCGCCGGTCGGGGCATCGACGACGGGCACGACCGTGTGGGTGATCGTGTCGTCGTACACGTGGACGAGGTGGAAGGACTGCGCGGCATCCATTCCGTTGACCTCCGTCGCGGGACGCTGCAGATTCATCGTGTAGCAGGTCGCCGATGCCACGCTGACGGGGATGCCGGCGAAGGTGCCGTTCGTCGAGTAGTGGAGGTGGCCGGCGAGGATGCCGCGCACGTCGGTTCCCCCGATGATCTCGGCGAAGGCGTCCTGGTCGCGGAGCTCGAGGATGTCGAAGAACGGGATATGGCTCGGCAGCGGCGGGTGATGCAGCGCGAGGAGCGTGCCGAGCGGGGCGGGCTCGGCGAGGACGCCGCGGAGCCACTCGCGCTGCGCCGCATCGATCTCGCCGTGGTGCCATCCGGGCACCGTCGAGTCCAAGACGATGAGCCGCAGCCCGTCGAGGTCGTGCACGGCGGTGATCGGCTCGAGCGATCCGGGTTCGTCGAAGAGTCCCTCTCGCATTGCCGGCCGTTCGTCGTGGTTGCCTGCGACCCAGACGACGGGCGTGCCGAGCCGTTCCGCCACGGGCTCCACGAGCTCGCGCAGCCGTCGATACGCGTCGGGCTCGCCGAGGTCCGTGAGGTCACCCGTCACGACGAGGGCATCGGGGCGGATGCCGGTGCGCTCGATCGCCGCGAGGGCGGCCGCCGCTCCTCCGGTCGAGTCGTACGCGCCGCCGAGCCGACGGTCGCCGGCCAACAGGTGCGTGTCGCTCAGATGGACGATCGAGCGGAGGGCGGGCGCGTGCCGGCCGAAGGAGACGGACTGCATGCCGTCAGCCTATTGACCGCCGCGGACGGCGCGCGATCAGTGGTTGAAGAGGATGAGCAGGAGGCCGCCCAGCACGACGAGGCCGCACACGGCGAAGGACGCGTAGGCGCCGATCAGGGCGACACGCTTCTGCGCGACGCTGAGCGGGTTCTTCTTGGCCGCCTTCTTCGCGGCCTTCGCGGCGCGCTTCTGCTCCTTCGGCGTCATCACCGTCAGCGCGTCCGTGAAGGTCGCCGGGATGACCACCGGAACCCGTCCGGCGCGCACGAGCAGGCGCAGCCCGACGGCGTAGAACGACACGACGACCGACGCCGCGAGGAGCGCGGCGACGAAGACCTGGACGAAGGCGAGCCAGTCGATGGTGAGGTTCATCGGGCGTTCTCCTCATCGGATGCGGCGGCCGCCTGGGCGACGCGCTGCTGGCGGCGGGTGGGCGGCGGTTCCTCGGTGAGGTCCACGGCGGCACCGGAGTCGGCGACCTCGCTCATCGCGTTCGCCGCGGTGATCTCGTTGCGCCGCGAGCGCAGGAAGATCGCGAGGACGATCGCGACGGCGATGACCGCGCCGATGATGACGCCGATGAGTTCGCCGACGCCCTGGCCGAACAGGTTCTCGAACCCGACGATGAGGAACGCGGCGAGCGCCCCGACGATGCCGGCCGCGGGGAGGGTCAGCACCCAGCCCACGGTGATGCGCCCGACCGTCCCCCAGCGGACGATCGCGCCGCGGCGTCCGAGACCCGAGCCGATGACGGAGCCCGAGGCGACCTGGGTCGTGGACAGTGCGAAGCCCAGGGCGCTCGAGGCGAGGATCGTCGAGGCGGTGGATGCCTCCGCCGAGAAGCCCTGCGCCGGCTTCACGTCGGTGAGGCCCTTGCCGAGCGTGCGGATGATGCGCCAGCCGCCCATGTAGGTGCCGAGGGCGATCGTGAGCGCGCAGGCGAAGATGACCCAGAGCTGCGGGTCCGACTGGGTCTGCCAGCCGACCGTGATGAGGGCGAGGGTGATGACACCCATCGTCTTCTGCGCGTCGTTCGTGCCGTGGGCCAGCGCGACCAGCGAGGACGTGAAGATCTGCCCCCAGCGGAAGCCGTCGCGTCCGTCGGGCTTGTTGTCGTAGCGGCGGGTCACGACGTAGGCGATCTTGGTCGCCACGAACGCGATGATCCCCGCGGTGAGGGGTGCGATGAGAGCCGGCAGGACGACCTTCGAGAGCACGACCCCCGTGTCGATCGCACTGATCGAGGCGCCGACGATCGTCGCTCCGATGAGGCCGCCGAACAGAGCGTGCGACGAGCTGGAGGGGAGACCCAGGAGCCACGTCAGCATGTTCCAGGTGATGGCGCCGATGAGGCCGGCGAAGATGATGGCCGGGAAGATCGACTGCGAGAGCTGATCTTCGCGGATCATGCCGCCCGAGATCGTCTTGGCGACCTCGGTGGACAGGAAGGCGCCCACGAGGTTCAGACAAGCCGCGAGGAGGACGGCGACCTTGGGCTTCAGGGCACCCGTCGCGATGGGCGTGGCCATCGCGTTCGCGGTGTCGTGGAAGCCGTTGGTGAAGTCGAAGAACAGTGCCAGTGCGATGACCAGGACGACGATGAGTGCTGCGGTTTCCACAGTTCGCTTTCCGTCGGGAATCGGGGGAACGGGGTGCCGCGGCGATCGGCGTTGCGAACGAAAAGTTCACCCAGACGTCATCAGCAGTTCAGTCGGGCCTGGAAAATCCTCGCACAGGTTCCGCCACGGCATAACCCGCGCGCGCCCGCGAGGGTCGGTTAGCGTGGTCGGGTGACTTCCGAAGCCGTGACGCCGCCCGTCGCCGACCGCCGCCCCCTCACCCGGACCCACCACGGCGACGCCGTCTCAGATCCCTACGAATGGCTGCGCGCGAAGGACGACGAGGACGTCATCGGCCACCTCGAGGCCGAGAACGCCTACACCGACGAACGAACCGCTCACCTCGAGGAACTCCGGGGTCGCCTCTTCGACGAGATCAAGGGACGCACCCTCGAGACGGATCTCTCGGTCCCCTCGCGGCGCGGCCACTGGTGGTACTACGGCCGGACGGTCGAGGGCAAGCAGTACGGGATCAACTGCCGAGCGCCGATCAGCGACCCGGACGACTGGACCCCGCCGGTCCTCTCCCCCGAGACCGAGGTCCCCGGCGAGCAGGTCCTCCTCGACGGCAACGTCGAAGCGGACGGGCACGACTTCTTCTCCCTCGGCAGCCTCGACGTCTCCAACGACGGCACGCGCCTGCTCTACGGCGTCGACGTCGCGGGCGACGAGCGCTACACCCTCCGCATCCGCGACCTCGCGACCGGCGACGACCTCCCCGACGTCGTGGAGAACACCTCCTCCGGCGCCGTGTTCTCCCCCGAGGGTCGTCACGTCGTCTACACGACGGTCGACGACGCGTGGCGTCCCGACACGGTCTGGCTGCACGAAGTGGGGACGGATGCCGCATCCGATCAGGCGATCTTCACCGAGCCCGATGAGCGCTACTGGGTCGGAGCGGGCTTCACGCGAAGCGACCGCTACCTGGTGATCGGGGTCGGCTCGTCGATCACGTCCGAGGAGTTCCTGGTTCCCGCCGACGACCTCACCTCCGAGCCGCGCTCGGTGTGGCCGCGGCGCGAGGGCGTCGAATACTCGCTTACCCACGCGGTCGTCGACGGCGAGGACGTCCTCTACATCCTCCACAACGACGGCGCGCTCGACTTCGAACTCGTCCGCGTCGCGGCATCCGACCCCACCGGCGACCGTCACGTCGTCCTGCCCCACCTGCCGGGCCGGCGCCTGCTCGACGCCTCGGCCTACCGGGACTGGGCGGTCGTCGAGTACCGGCGTGATGGCCTGGCGCGGGTCGGCATCCTGGATTACGCCACCGACGAGGTGCGTGAGATCGGCTTCGACGAGCCGCTGTACGCGGTCGGCGCGAGCGGGTCGTCGGAGTGGGCACCGCCGGTCATCCGACTGGGCTACGCCTCGTTCACCACCCCCGGCACCGTCTACGACCTCGAGGTCGCCACGGGCGAGCTGCTGCTGCGCAAGAGCCAGCCCGTGCTGGGCGGCTACGACCCGGCGGATTACGGCCAGGAACGCGTGTGGGCCGTCGCCGACGACGGCACCCGCATCCCCGTGTCCCTCGTCTGGAAGCGCTCGTTCGGAGAGCCCGGCGGCTCACCCCGACCGCTCCACCTGTACGGCTACGGGTCGTACGAGCACTCCATCGAGCCCGGCTTCTCGGTGGCGCGCCTGTCGATGCTCGACCGCGGCGTGATCTTCGCGATCGCCCACGTCCGCGGCGGCGGGGAGATGGGCCGGCAGTGGTACGAGGAGGGCAAGCTCCTCCACAAGCGAAACACCTTCACCGACTTCGTCGCCGTCGGGCGCCATCTCGTCGCAGAGGGCTACACGTCGCCCGACCGGCTGGTCGCCGAGGGCGGCTCCGCCGGTGGACTCCTCATGGGCGCCGTCGCGAACCTGGCCCCGGACCTCTTCGCGGGCATCCTTGCCGGGGTGCCCTTCGTCGACGCCCTCACGACGATCCTCGACCCGTCCCTCCCCCTCACCGTCATCGAGTGGGACGAGTGGGGCGACCCGCTGCACAACGCGGACGTGTACGCCTACATGAAGTCGTATACGCCGTACGAGAACGTGCAGGAAGGGGTCCGCTATCCCCGCATCCTCGCGGTGACATCCCTCAACGACACCCGTGTTCTGTACGTCGAACCGGCGAAGTGGGTGGCCCGTCTGCGCGAGGTCGGTGCGGACGCGCTCCTCAAGTGCGAGATGGTCGCCGGACACGGCGGAGTGAGCGGTCGGTACAACTCGTGGCGCGAGCGCGCCTTCGAGCTCGCCTGGCTCCTGGACGTGATGGGACTCGCGGAGAACGACTGATCGTCGCGATTCCGGCGGCCCGCTGGGTACGATGCCGCCATGCCCATTGATCCTCAATACCGTGCGTCGGTGAGAATCGATCTCGACCTCGTCTGCGCTCATCCCGACGACCTGGTGAACGGCCCGGACGACGCATCCCGGATGTCGGCGTCGGCCCTGACAGCCGAGGACGCATTGCTGTCGATGATCGGGGTCTCCGTCGCACCGGGAGCCGAAGACCTCGTCCGGATCGAATCGTCGAGCGTCGCGATCGTCGACTCGCAGTGGCAGGGGACGTCGGGCAGCGTGCCGGCCGGGTCCTCCGACACGGCGAAGGTCGCGCAGGCCGGCGCGCGACTGGAGGGCATCGACTGGGCCCTGAACGAGCTCTTCGGTGGTGCGACCGGCGACGCCTCGGCGTCCGAGCTGCGTCAGCGTACGATCATCAAGGGTCTCGTCTGGAACGCGTCCGTCATGGTGGTGGACTGCCTGTTCGACGACGTGATGCAGTTGGCGGATGCCGCGGACGACCGCTCCGCGTGGCGCGAGACCCACGTGATCTCGCAGCTGCCACCCCAGTACGCGACCCACTACGACCGGATGTTCGCTCAGAAGTTCCTCGCCGCGACGATCGAGGTGACGTCCCGGTTGAGCGCCTCGCCCGTCTACCCGCCGACCGTCGCCCACGAACTCGCGCTCAAGCTCGTGCTCGACGAGGCGCAGCGCAACGCCGACCGCCTCGGCGGCGAGCTGCCCTCGGGCTGGCGCGAGCACCTCGACACGGTCCTCTTCCAGGACCTCGACGTGGAATCGCTCTTCGCCGACCAGGACGAGACCACGAAGCGGGATGCCGCGGCCGCCACGCCTCCCCTGGATTTCGCGAGCTGGTTCATCCCCTACGCGCACGCCCCCGCTCCGGCGCCCTACGCCAGCGACGACCTCAAAGAGCCCGCCGGCCGCTAGCACGAGGACCGCGTCGAGGCAATTGTCAGTTTCCGCGTCCGGCATCCCATAAAATCGGAATCCCCAGGGGGAGTACTCCGCTACGGTCGGTTCGTCATTACGGATGTGAAGGCGCATCCCGGACCACCGGTCTCGAAAGTTCGGGATGGAGAAGACTCTGGCGTCATTCGTTCACGCCATCGAGGAGACTCCTGTGGAAATCACCCCCCTTGTCTGGGGCATCACGATCGCTGTCACGATCGCATTCTTCGTCTATGAATTCTTCGCGCACGTGCGCAAGCCGCACGAGCCGTCGGTCGGTGAGTCCGCCCGCTGGTCGGCCTTCTACATCGGGCTCGCCCTGTTGTTCGGCGTCGTCATCGGTTTCGTGCCCGGCTGGGGATGGGTGTACTCCGGCGAGTACTTCGCCGGGTACCTGACGGAGAAGGCGCTGTCGATCGACAACCTCTTCGTCTTCCTCATCGTGATGGCCGGGTTCGCCGTGCCGAAGATCTATCAGCAGAAAGTGCTGATGATCGGCATCGTGATCGCCCTGATCATGCGCGGTGGATTCATCGCGGTGGGCGCCGCCCTGATCGAGAACTTCTCGTGGATCTTCTACATCTTCGGGGCGTTGCTGCTGTTCCTGGCCTACCGTCAGGCGTTCGCCCACGGCGACTCCGACCCGGCCAACGGCAAGTTCATGCAGTTCGTCCGCCGCATCCTGCCCGTCAGCGACGAGTACAACGGCGACAAGCTCACCGTGAAGAAGGGCGGCAAGCGCTTCGTCACCCCGATGCTGCTCGTCATCGTCGCCATCGGATTCGTCGACCTGATCTTCGCGGTCGACTCGATCCCCGCCATCTACGGACTCACGAACGAGGCGTACATCGTCTTCACCGCCAACGCCTTCGCCCTCATGGGTCTGCGTCAGCTCTACTTCCTCATCGGCGGTCTACTGGAGCGTCTCGTGTACCTGGCTCAGGGCCTGGCGGTCATCCTCGCCTTCATCGGCGTCAAGCTGCTCTTCCACGCTCTGCACGTCAACGAGCTTCCCTTCATCAACGGCGGCGAGCCGCTGCTGTGGGTACCCGAGATCCCGATCTGGCTCTCGCTGCTGTTCATCGCGGCCACGATCGTCGTGGCGACCGTCGCGAGCCTCGCCAAGACGCGTCGCGACGACGCGAAGGCCCTCGCGAACGGAACGCCCACGTCGACCCCGGAGCAGAAGAAGGAGCACAGCTGACCGATGGACAGCGACCATACGCGGACGCCCCTCACTGAGGCCGCAGACATCGAGGAGACCCGATGAACGACCTCGCCCTGAACATCGCCCTCGTCGTGGTGTTCGTCCTAGTGGGGGGCGTCTTCGCAGCCACCGAGATGGCGCTCGTGACGCTCCGCGAGAGCCAGATCAACGCGATCGCCGCACGGGGCAAGCGAGGAGCGAAGGTGGCGGGCCTGGCCCGCAACCCGAACACCTTCCTCTCCGCCGTCCAGATCGGTGTGACCGTGGCGGGCTTCGCGTCCGCCGCGTACGGCGCCACCTCGATCGCCCCATCGGTCGCCCCCCTCATCGAGTCGCTGGGGGCCGATCCGGGACTCGCCCTGACGCTGGCGACGCTCCTCCTCACGCTGCTGATCGCCTACCTCTCGCTCGTGCTCGGCGAACTCGTGCCGAAGCGGCTCGCGATCCAACGGAACGCCCAGTTCGCCTACGCCGTCGCGCCCGTCCTCGACGGGTTCGCGAAGGTCATGCGGCCGGTGATCTGGCTGCTCTCCGTCTCGACGAACGCGCTCGTCCGCCTGCTGGGCGGCGACCCGCACAAGACGGGTGAGGAGATGACCGACGAGGAAGTCCGAGACATCGTCGCCAGTCACGAAGGGCTGCCCGACGACGAGCGCCGCATCCTCGAGGACGTCCTGTCGCTGCGGGGCCGTCAGCTCAGCGAGGTCATGCGCCCCCGCCCCGAGGTCACCGCGCTCGACGACACCGCGACCATCGGCGAGGCGGTCGCGCACGCCCGGGAGCTGCCGTTCTCGCGCTACCCCGTCGCGGACACCTCGATCGACGACATCGTCGGGTTCGTGCACGTCCGTGACCTCTTCGAGGCGGTCGCCGAGGGTCGGGATGCCCCCTTGTCGGGCATCGTGCGACCGATCCCCTACTTCCCGTCGACGGCGCGCGTCCTGCCGACACTCACCAAGATGCGCGCCGAAGGGCACCAGATCGCGGTAGTGGTCGACGAGTACGGCGGGACGGACGGAATCGTCACCCTCGAGGACCTCGTGGAGGAGGTCGTGGGCGAGATCTTCGACGAATACGACACCGCGGTCGCGCCCGACGCGGATCGCGAGATCATCGACGGACGTCTGAACCTGCAGGACTTCTCGGAGGCGACGGGCATCGTGCTTCCCCGCGGAGCGTCCGACACGGTCGCCGGGTTCGTCATGGAGCGGCTCGGCCGCCTCGCCGTCGTCGGCGACGCGATCGAGGTCGACGGCGCGACCATCGAGGTCACGGCGCTCGATCGTCGACGGATCGCCGAGGTCCGGGTCACGACGCGCGAAGGCGCCGACCCCGACCCGGACTGACCGAGCGGCTGTGCCACCCGCGACGAGGTGAGCCTGTCCCGGACGCGCAGATCAACTGAGCCGTCGGACGAAGAGAGCCCCCGCATCCTGAACAGGAGCGGGGGCTCTCTCGCATTACGTGTCGTGGTGCCGGCTACAGGACTTGAACCTGCAACCCCCGTATTACAAGTACGGTGCGCTACCAATTGCGCCAAGCCGGCAGAGGGCCCAGTCTAACCGGGCCGCGGGGTCAGCCTTCGGGCGTGGCGGGTGCGGCGGGGGTCGCCGGAGCGGTGGGCGTCGGGGTCGGGGTCTGGTCCGTGTAGAACGCGTCGCTGGCGCTCGTCAGCACGAACTGCGAGAACTCCGCGGCATCCTTCAACGCGCCCATGTACGGCTGGCCGTTGACGAGGATCATCGGGGTCCCGGTGAGCTGCAGTCCGTCGGTGTCGGGGATCCCGGCGATGGCGCGCTCGGTGGCGTCCTTCGCCCACTGGACGTAGTCGCCGTCCTCGATGCACGAGCGGAGGGTGTCGGGGTCGCCCGCGCCCACGGCCTGCGCGAGATCGGCGAGCTCGACGTCCGAGAAGCCGTCGGTGTCCATGGCGGGCTGCCGCGTGAGCAGCTCGGTGTTGTAAGCGAAGAACACGCTCTCGTCGTGGGTCGCGACGCAGGCGGCGGCCGCAGCGGCACGCAACGAGTACTTCGTGCCGTTCGACTTGGCCGTCAGCATCGAGACGGGGTGGTAGCTCAGCGTCGCGGCTCCCTCGTCGACCCACGTCGTCAGCTGATCGACGTTCGCGAGCTGCCATTCACGGGCGCCCGGCGAGAGGTAGTCGACGTAGACGCGGATGTCGACGGGCGCCGTAGCGGATGCCGTCGGTGCCGGCGTGGCCGCCTTGTCCGAACCCGGCGTGGCTTCGACGGCGCTGTCGTCGATGGCACCCTGCTCGGATGCCACGCCGGTGACGTCGCTCACGGCGAACCCGTCGGAGCTGGCCGTCTCGGGCGTCAGGTCGCGCCCGCCCATCGTCGACGTGACCGACCACACGACCACGGCGGCGACGGCGGCGACAGCACCCGTGGCGAGGACGCCGAGCGAGATGCGGCGAGCCAGGCGTGCGCGCGACTGTCGGACGTGAACGCGCTTCGCCTTCTCGCGCACGGCTTCGCGACGATCGGTCGCGGATGACGGAGTGTCGCCGGAATCGGTGGACATGAAACCTCGGGAAAGTTCTGTGGTGCGGCCAACGGGCCCGGCGCCCGGGGGTGGCGCACGCTCCGATGTTAGTCAGACGCGCTGGAAAAAGGCTGACGAGACCGCATCCCTCCCCTGGCCGCGACCGTGGCATACTGAACACGCACCCGATGATGGGTGTGCGGGGAGTCCCCCCGCTCGCTTCACTACGGATCGTCCGGCACGTACCTGCCGGTGAAGGAGAAGAAACGATGGCGTCCGTCACATTCGACAACGCAACCCGTCTGTACCCCGGTGGCACCCGCCCGGCGGTCGACAAGCTCAACCTCGAGGTCGCCGATGGCGAGTTCCTCGTTCTGGTCGGCCCTTCCGGTTGCGGTAAGTCCACCTCGCTCCGCATGCTCGCGGGCCTCGAAGAGGTCAACTCCGGCTCGATCCGGATCGGCGACCGCGACGTCACCGACGTCCCGCCGAAGGACCGCGACATCGCGATGGTGTTCCAGAACTACGCGCTCTACCCGCACATGACCGTCGCCGAGAACATGGGCTTCGCGCTCAAGATCGCCGGTGTCGGCAAGGAGGAGCGTGCATCGCGTGTCCTCGAGGCCGCCAAGCTTCTCGACCTCGAGGAGTACCTGACCCGCAAGCCGAAGGCACTCTCGGGTGGTCAGCGTCAGCGTGTCGCCATGGGCCGCGCGATCGTGCGTCAGCCCCAGGTGTTCCTCATGGACGAGCCGCTGTCGAACCTCGACGCGAAGCTCCGCGTCCAGACCCGTACGCAGATCGCGTCGCTCCAGCGTCGCCTCGGCGTCACCACGGTCTACGTCACCCACGACCAGACCGAGGCCCTCACGATGGGTGACCGCATCGCGGTCCTGAAGGACGGCCTCCTGCAGCAGGTCGGCACCCCGCGTGACCTGTACGAGAAGCCGAACAACGTGTTCGTCGCCGGCTTCATCGGCTCGCCCGCCATGAACCTGTTCCCGGCGGACCTCGCCGAGGGCGGCATCCGCTTCGGTTCCGAGGTCGTTCCCCTCGACCGCGACACGGTCGGCCGCGCCAACGGCAGCCAGGTCACGGTCGGTGTGCGCCCCGAGGACATCGAGGTCGGTCCCGCCGACGGCAAGGGCCTCGCGGTCCAGGTCGACCTCGTCGAGGAGCTCGGCGCCGACGGCTACCTCTACGGCCACGTCGACATCAACGGCAAGCGCACCGACATCGTCGCTCGCGTCGACGGCCGCAACCACCCGAACGCGGGCGAGACGGTCACCCTGGCCGCCAAGCCGGGCCACGTGCACGCGTTCGACATCGAGTCGGGCGAACGCCTCAACGACAAGCCGGTCGTCTCGGCCTGATCGTCATCATCAGCAGGACCGCGGCGCGGGTGGGTCTCCGGACCTCCCGCGCCGCGGTGCGTGAGTCGGAGGTTCCCGCGTGGTCCATTCCCTGAGCATCACCGCCAGCAGCGTCGACGCCGGGCTTCTCGCCCTGCCATGGTCGACGCCCCTCGGCGAGTGGCCGAGCGACGCGATCGTCTCACTCCCCAAGGGACTCTCCCGTCACCTCGTGCGCTTCGCGAGCCTGTCGGGCCGCGTCGTCGCGGTGAAGGAGACCACCGCCGAGATGGCTCGCCGCGAGTACGAGATGCTCGGGTCGCTCGGGCGTCTCGATGTCCCCTGCGTGAGTCGCGTCGCCGTGATCGACGGTCGGCGGACCTCCAAGGGCGAGCCGCTCCCGGCTGCCCTCGTGACAGCGCACCTGCGCTTCTCCCTCCCCTACCGAGCCCTCTTCACCCAGACGCTGCGCCCCGACACCGCGACGCGTCTCGTCGACGCGCTCGCAGCGCTCCTCGTCCGTCTTCACAACGTCGGCTTCTTCTGGGGCGACGTGTCGCTGTCGAACACGTTGTTCCGACGGGATGCCGGGGCTTTCGCGGCGTACCTCGTCGACGCCGAGACGGGTGAGCTGCACGAGGGCGGGCTGACTCGCGGTCAGCGCGAGCACGACCTCGACGTCGCGCGCACGAACATCGCCGGCGAGATCATGGACCTCGAGGCCGGCGGCCGACTCGAGGGCGGCGTCGATGCCGTCGCGATCGCCGACGGCATCATGTCGTCCTACCGGTCGCTGTGGAGTGCCCTGACCGAGACCGAGACGTTCGCGGCGAACGAGACCTGGCGCATCACCGAACGCGTGCAGCGCCTGAACGGCCTCGGCTTCGACATCGGCGAGATGTCGATCGACGAGACCGCCGACGGCACGAAGGTCCTCATCCAGCCGAAGGTCGTGGATGCCGGCCACCACCAGCGTCGGCTGCTGCGACTCACCGGACTCGATGTCGAAGAGAACCAGGCCCGGCGGCTGCTGAACGACCTCGACGAGTTCGCGGCGCGCGTCTCACGTCTCGGCAGCGACGAGGAGATGGTCGCCCACGAATGGCTCACCCGCGTCTTCGAGCCCGTCGTCAAGGCGATTCCCTGGGAGCTGCGCAGCAAGCTCGAGCCTGCCGAGGTGTTCCATCAGGTGCTCGAGCACCGGTGGTACATGTCGCAGGCGCGTGGGCGCTCGATCCCGATCGCGGAGGTCCTGTCCTCCTACATCGACGGCGTGCTGCGGCACCGCCGGGACGAGGCGACCGTGATGGGCCCGCCGACCGAGACGACGGCGCTCCCGGTCATCACGTCCGACGTGCCCGTCAGCGACGACGACGAGGACGAGGTCGACTGGCGCGATCTCGTCTGACCGGCGTCAGTACCCGACGGTGAACCGCTCCCGTACGTGCGCGGGCGACTCGATCTCGTCGAGGACGGCGACGGCGACGTCGGCGCCGGAGATGAAGGACTCTCCCTTGTCGTCGGTGACGATGACGTCGCCGCCGGTGCGGTACGAGCCGGTGCGCTCCCCCGGTGCCCAGGCGCCGAAGCCGCCGGCCGGGTGGATGTAGAACCAGTCGCGGCCGCTCGTGTCGGCCTGGAGGTCCTCGAGGATGCCGATGGCTTCCATGGCCTCGGGCTTGATCTCGTCGGGGAAGCCGCTGTCGATGACGCGCGGCCCGCCCGGGGCGACGAGGCTGCCGCCGGCTCCGCCGATGACACCGACGCGCACGGACAGCGGCAGAGCCGCGATGACGCCGTCGACGGCCTCGCGCATCTTGCCGACCATGTCACCACGGGGCGAGGTGGCGAAGACGACGACGTCGACTCCGTCGAGTTCCGCCGCGAGGGCCGGGGCGTCGAGCATCGTGCCCTCGATGTAGGTCGCCCCCTCGATCCGATCGGCGGGGACCTTGCGCGCGACGGAGACGACGGTGTGCCCTCGACGGACACCCTCGGCGACGATGTTGCTGCCGGCGTAGCCGGTGCCTCCGATGACGGCGATACGGGTCATGATGGTTCCTCTCCTGCGGTTGGACAGTCGATTGCCAGTCTTACCCGTCTCTCTGTGGTCGCGCTATCCGTCCGCCCAGCGGCGGCGGAGATGCGTCACTCGCTCGCTGCCCGGAGGGTGGACACCTGGTAGAGCGCGACGGATGCCGCGATCCCGGCGTTCAGCGATTCGGTCGCCGCGTTGATGGGGATCGACACGATCTGGTCGCACGTCTCGGTGACCAGGCGCGAGAGGCCCTTGCCCTCGGAGCCGACGACGATGACGACCGGACGGTCGGCCAGCTCGAGCGCGGGGAGCGACACGTCGCCGCCGCCATCGAGACCGAGGATGAAGACGCCCTGCTTCTTGAACTCCTTGAGCGTCGTCGTCAGGTTCGGGGCGATCGACACCGGGATGCGGGCGGCAGCACCGGCGCTGGTCTTCCACGCGGCGGAGTTGACGCCCGCCGAACGCCGCTGCGGCAGGATGATCGCCTGTCCGCCGAACGCGGCCGTCGAGCGGATGATCGCGCCGAGGTTGCGGGGGTCGGTGATGCCGTCGAGGGCGACGAACAGCGGAAGCTGGCCGCGCTCGATGACCTGCTCGAGCAGGTCCTGCGGGTGCGCGTACTCGTAGGGCGGGACCTTGAGCGCGACGCCCTGGTGGACGCCGTCGAAGCCGGCCATGCGGTCGAGCTCCTGTCGAGTGACCTCGAGAACGGGGATCTCGCGGTTCGTCGCGATGGAGAGCATCTCCTTGACGCGGTCATCCATCTCGACGCGCTGCGCGATGTAGAACGCGGTCGCCGGGATCTTGGCGCGGAGGGCTTCGAGGACGCTGTTGCGCCCGGTCACTGTCTCGGTGTCGTCACCGGACTTCGCCTTGGGCGCGCGGCCGCCCGTGGTCTGGCGGATCTGCGGCTTGCCGCCCGCCGCGACGAAGCGCTCCTTGGCGGCCTTGCGCTTGCCGGCGGGGTGCCAGGCGCGGTCCTCGGCCTTGGGGGTCGGGCCGCGCCCCTCGAGCGAGCGCTTGTTCTTGCCGCCGGTCCCCTTCGTGGGGCCCTTCTTGCCGCGTCCCGCGGAGGGGTTTCCAGGCTTAGCCATTGTTCAGACTCCAATGGGTCCCCGAGGGACCGTCTTCGAGGACGACGCCGGCCGCCGCGATCGCGTCGCGGATGCGGTCGGCTGCCGCCCAGTCTTTCGTCGCGCGGGCGTCCGCGCGCTGGTGGATCATGGTGGTGACGAGGCGGTGCAGGGCGGTGGCCATGGACTGCGCCGTTGCCCCCGACCACTTCGCATCCATGGGGTCGATGTCGAGGAGGCGGGTCATCGCCGTCACCTGACGGAGCGCGTCGTCCGCGGCGGCGGAATCCTCCGCGTCGAGGGCTGCGTTGCCGCGGCGCACCGTCTCATGGAGGACCGCGAGAGCCTGCGGCGCGCCGAGGTCGTCGTCCAACGCGGCCGCGAATTCGGCCGGAAGGTCCGCTCCCGCGAACCACCCGACGGATCCGTCACCGGCGCGGATGGCGCGCTGCAGGAACGAGCGGATGCGGCCGAGCGCGGCGTCCGCTTCGACGAACGTGGACTCGGTGATGTCGAGGTTCGAGCGGTAGTGCGCCGAGATGAGCGCATAACGGACCACGAGCGGGTCGGTGTCGCGGAGGACGTCGTCGGCGAGGAGGAAGTTGCCGAGCGACTTCGACATCTTCTGGTCGCCGACGGTGACGAGACCGTTGTGCACCCAGTAACGGGCGAAAGCGTCACCGGCCGCGGTCGACTGTGCGAGCTCGTTCTCGTGGTGCGGGAAGCGGAGGTCCAGGCCACCGCCGTGGATGTCGAACTCCGGGCCGAGGTAACGGCGGCTCATCGCCGAGCACTCGATGTGCCAGCCCGGTCGTCCTGAGCCCCAGGGAGAGTCCCATGCGGCATCCGCGGGCTCGTCGGCCTTCGTCCCCTTCCAGAGCGCGAAGTCGCGCGGGTCCCGCTTGCCGCGCGGATCGGCGTCGGCGGCCGACTCCATGGCGTCGACCGACTGGTGCGTGAGGGCCCCGTACTGCGGCCAGGAGCGCACGTCGAAGTACACATCGCCGGCTGCCGCGTACGCGTGTCCCGCCTGGATGAGCCGCTCGATGAGCTCCTGCATCTGCGGGATGGATGCCGTCGCCCGCGGCTCGTACGTCGGGGGCAGGATGCCGACCGCGGCATACGCGCGCGAGAACTCGAGCTCCATCCGGTAAGCCAGTGCCCACCACGGCTCGGCATCGCTCGCGTTCGCGAGGACCTTGTCATCGATGTCGGTCACGTTCCGCACGAAGGTGACCCGGCCGAACCGGTGCGCGAGCCACCGGCGGAGGATGTCGAAGCTCAGCGCCGCGCGGACGTGGCCGATGTGCGGGCCGGATTGCACCGTCGGCCCGCAGACGTACATCGTGACGTTCTCGGGGTCGGCGGGCGCGAAGTCGCGCAGCGCCTGAGCCTGGGAGTCGTAGAGCCGAACCGTCACCGGTCCATGCTACCGGGGGGTGGCATCCGAGCCCGCTCCGAGGCGATAGAAAGGACGGGTGCTGCACGTGTTCGCCGTCTTGGCCGCCGCCCTCCTGTTCGGGACGACGGGAACCGCCCGAGCACTCGGCCCCGACGGGGCGTCCGCGCTCTCGGTCGGCGTCGCGCGCTCGGTGGTCGGCGGGACGGCCCTGGCCGTCCTGGCCTTCGGGCTCGCCGCCGCCCATCGCCGCCGGGCGACACACGGGCCGCGGCCCGCCCCGTCCTGGCGACCGCTCACTCTGATGGCCGTCACCGGAGTGGCTCTCAGCCTCTACCAGCCCCTCTTCTTCCTCGGGACGCAGACGAACGGTGTCGCCGTGAGCACGGTCATCGCGCTCGGCTCCGCGCCCGTGCTGGCCGGCATCCTCGAATGGATTCTCTCGCGCCGTGTGCCGTCGCCGCTGTGGATGGCCGCGACCGCCCTCGCCGCGGTCGGGGTGGTCCTGCTCGGCGTCGGAGGCGGAGGCGGCACGGGCGGTGTCGACGCGCTCGGCCTCGCCGCCGCCGTCGGCGCGGGCGCGTGCTTCGCGGTGATCGCGAACGCCCAGCGTCGTCTGCTCGACGCCGGCTGGGACGCCTTCACCGTCGTCGGCGCCATGGGCGTCGGCTCTGCGCTCGTGTGCGCGGCCGTCATCCCGTTCGTGGATCTGTCGTGGGCCCTCACGCCCCCCGGCATCGCGATGGCGCTGTGGCTCGGCCTCGCGACGATCGCCGTCGCCTACGCGCTCTTCACCTGGGGGCTGCAGGGCCTGACGGCGGCGACCGCAGCCACCCTGACCCTCGCCGAACCGCTCACGGCGACCGTGCTGGGCGTGACCGCGCTCGGCGAGACCCTGTCGCCGCTCGCCGTTGCAGGCCTCGCGGTCCTCGCCGTCGGACTCGCGACGCTCGCGTGGGGGTCCCGCCGCCCTCGCGACCCTCGACCGTACGCCGTGGAGGCCTGAGGTGGCCGCGCCCGAGGATCTTGACATCCGCGTGGACGACCTCACCGGGGAGGCATCCGTCGCACTCGTCCGGCAGCACCTGGCGGGCATGCACGAACTCAGCCCCGCCGAGAGCGTCCACGCGCTCGGTGTCGCGCAGCTGCAGGAGCCGTCCGTCACGGTGTGGTCCGCCTGGCGCGGCGGAGAACTCGCCGGGATCGGTGCCCTCGCATTCCTCGGCGACACCGACGGCGAACTGAAGTCGATGCGCGTCGCCGCCGCCCACCTCGGCACCGGTGTGGGTCGCGCGATCCTCCGCCACATCCTCACCGATGCTCGGGCGCGCGGGCTCACCCGGGTGTGGCTCGAAACGGGATCGGATGCCGGTTTCCTGGCCGCGCGCACGCTGTACGCCAGCGAGGGGTTCATCGAGTGCCCTGCGTTCGGCGACTACCTGCCCGATCCGGCGTCGACGTTCATGACGCGGGCGCTCTGATCCGTCCGCTCAGGCGGGGAAGACGACAGCCACCGCGAAGGCCGCGACACCGTCGCCGGTGCCGGTGAAACCGAGCCCGTCGGTCGTGGTCGCCGACACCGAGACCGGTGCCCCGAGGGCTTCGGAGAGCACTCGCTCGGCTTCGACCCGGCGGGCGGCGAAGCGCGGACGGTTGGCCTGCACCTGGACACTGACGTTGCCGACCACCCACCCCGCCTCGGCTGCGAGGGCGCGCGTCCGCGCGAGGAACGCCGCCGCGTGCGCCCCGGCGTACTCGGGCTGGGCCGTACCGAAATGCGTGCCGATGTCACCGAGCCCGGCTGCGGCGAGAACCGCGTCCACGATGGCGTGGGCCACGGCATCCCCGTCGGAGTGCCCCTTCAGCCCGGGCTCGCCCGGCCACTCCAGACCGGCCAGCCAGAGCGTGTCGTCACCGCCGAACGCGTGCACGTCCGTCCCCATTCCGACGCGCGGGATCGAGGGCGAGGCCGGCGACGCGGCGCGAGGGACCGGCTCGACGAGCGCGCGGGCGTGTTCGAGGTCGGCGGTGGTCGTGATCTTGAACGCCCGCTCGTCTCCCGGCACCGTACGCACCTGCGTACCGGCGGACTGCAGGAGGGCGGCGTCGTCGGTGTGGTCGGCTGCGGCATCCCGATACGCGCCGTCGAGGACCGCGCGTCGGAACCCTTGGGGCGTCTGCGCCGCGGCGAGCACGGAGCGGTCGACCGGCTCCACGACGACATCGTCCGCGACGCGCTTGAGCGTGTCCACGACCGGGAGGACCGGGATGACCGCGTCCGAACCCTCCGCGACGGCGTCGATCACGCGCGCGAAGACGTCCGGCGGGGTGAGCGCCCGCGCCGCATCGTGGACCAGCACGATCTCGACATCCGCCCAGACCGCGGCGAGGCCCGCCGCGACCGATTCCTGACGCGTCGCCCCGCCTGCCACCACCGACACCAGATCACGGCGCCCACCGGCCGCGCCCAGGGCCTCCGTTGTGGCGTCGCCGACGCGGTCGTCCGGGGCGACGACGATCACCTGCGCCTCGGGAGCGTCGAAGACGCCGCGCAGGGCGTGACGGAGGATCGTGTGCGCGTCGATGCCGACGAAGGCCTTCGGCGACCCTGCTCCGAGACGCGTCCCCGATCCCGCCGCGACGACGATGACGGCCACACGCGGAACGGGGATGATGCTCATGCCTTCGAGCGTACCGAGCGATCGGGCGACGGACGGCGGCGCAGGAGCAGGACGGCGACGCCCAGGAGGAGTGCGCCGACCGCGGCGATCGGCAGATCGAGGAACCACTCCATGACCGCGAACGGCGGAAGGAAGGCGCACACCCACGCGAGGCCGACGACGATCGGATGCGGGGTGGGACCGAGCGTGCCGAGCGCCTCCCACTTCGCGATCGCGAGCGACAACGCCAGGAGCACTCCGAGCACCGCGACGAACAGGACCGGTCGCGACCACCACCACTCCGCGGAGGCCGGAGTCGGAGCCGCTCCCGGGATCAGCAGACTGAGGCCGGTCAGAGCGAGCATGACGGGCAGGTGCCACAGGTAGATCGTCATGAGGCGCGACCCCAGCACGAAGACGACACCCTGCATCGGCCGGAGCGACATGAGGCGGGTGAGGAGCGGTTTCAGCAGCCGGAGGATGCACGCCTGCGCGACGCCCAACACGACCAGCGGCACGGTGGGAGGGTTCAGGTTGCCGAGCATGCTCGCCGAGTACGGCCCGATCGCGGTGAGCGGCCAGAGCGCCGCGTAGCACGCGGCCGCGATGCCGACCAGGACGAGCGGATGCCGCCGGTCGAACCATCCGTCCGCGTACCAGAACCCGAGTTGCTGGACGAGCGGCCACACGAACAGCAGGTTGAGGAGCCCGATCTCGGGGATGCCGATCGAGAAACGGGCCGCATCGACGAGGACGACCCCGGCGGCGAGGACCGCGAGGGTGAGGACGGGACGATGCGCGTGGCACGCGGCAAGGAAAGGGACCGCGGCCTGGCACAGCAGATACGCCGCGAGGAACCAGAGGGGCGATCCCGCGCCGATCGCGGCGTCGGCCACCAACTGCGGCGGCAGACCGGCAGCGGTCGCGACGCCGAGGACGATCGCGAAGAAGAGGAACAGCGGCAGGGCCGGCTGAGCGAGTCGGAGCGTGCGGGTGCGGATGAAGCCCGCGGCATCCCCGCCCTTCGTCGTCCACGACCGCCATCCGGTCGCGGCGGCGAAACCCCCGACGACGAAGAACAGCGGCATGATCTGCCCGACCCAGGTCGCGGCGTTGAACCAGGGCTGTTCCTCGGCGGGACGGGATGCCACGAGGCCGCCGTCCGGTCCGGGGCCGATCCCCACCTGCACGAGGTGGACGACGATGACGAACAGGACGCACACGACCCGCGCGAGATCGAGCGTGAGATCGCGGCGTGAGAGGTCGACGGCGGCGGGCGCGGCGCGGGTGGTCACCGCCTCATCATGCCGGTCCCCTGCTCACTCCGCACCGGAATGTGCCCGGACAACGAAGAACGGCCGGCTGGTGGGCCGGCCGTTCTGTCGACGTCTCAGGAGGCGAGGACCTCGTCGAGGACGGCGGATGCCTTCTCCTCGTCGGCCTTCAGAGCCAGGGCGATCTCGGAGATGAGGATCTGTCGCGCCTTCGCGAGCATCCGCTTCTCACCCGCGGAGAGACCGCGGTCCTGATCACGGCGCCAGAGGTCGCGTACGACCTCGCTCACCTTGATGACATCACCCGACGCGAGCTTCTCGAGGTTCGCCTTGTAGCGACGCGACCAGTTGGTCGGCTCCTCGGTGAACGGAGCGCGGAGGACGTCGAAGACCTTCTCGAGCCCGTCCTTCCCGATCACGTCACGGACGCCCACGAGATCCACGTTGTCCGCGGGGACCTCGATGATGAGGTCTCCCTGGGTGACGTTGAGCTTCAGGTATTTCTTCGTCTCGCCCTTGATGACGCGATCCTTGACCTCGATGATGGTCGCAGCGCCATGGTGCGGATAGACGACGGTTTCGCCAACCTCAAAAAGCATGCAGTTGTGTCCTTTCGGCAACCTCCAGAATACCACAGGCGACATACGCTAGAGTTCGCCGCCCTCCTGCCCGACGCCCTCGCCGCGACCCCATAGGATGAGAGGGTCGCCGTTCGTGTCATCTGGAGGATCCGTGAAATCGCGTCTCATCGCGTCCCTCGCCCTGGGCGCTGCTGTCGTTCTGGGCACCACCGGCTGCAACATGCTGGCACCGCAGGCGACGACCATCCAGTACTCCGCGTCCGACGGCGTCAACGTCCCCGACTCCGGCCCGCTCAAGGTGCGCAACGCTCTGATCATCGCGAACGAGGACGGCACGCTCGGCAACCTGGTCGCCGCCGTCGTCAACAGCACCGACGACGACCTGACGCTGAACGTCTCGATCGACGGCCAGGCGCAGAAGCTCGAGGTCGGTGCGAACTCGTCCGTCTCGCTCGGCGTCGACTCGGCCGCCATGCTCTTCGACGACGCGGGCAAGCCCGGCGCGGACGTCGACGTGTCCTTCCAGTCCGGCGAGGGTGAAGGCGTCCGCATCAGCGTGCCGATCCTGGACGGCACGCTCCCCTACTACACGCAGTTCGTGCCGACCCCTGCCGCGACGGCGACGCCCGCGAGCTGACCCGCCCGAGACGAAGAAGGCCCCCACCGCTGAGGTGGGGGCCTTCTTCGTCTCGGGCGGTCAGGACTCGAATCGGTACCCGAGGCCGCGTACCGTCAGCAGCATGACCGGCTCGCTCGGGTTCTCCTCGATCCGCGATCGAATGCGCTTGATGTGCACGTCGAGCGTCTTCGTGTCGCCGAAGTAGTCGCTCCCCCACACTCGGTCGATGAGCTGCCCGCGGGTGAGGACACGGCCGGCGTTGCGCATGAGGAGCTCAAGAAGCTCGAACTCCTTCAGCGGCATGGAAATCTCCTTGCCTGCGACGGAGACCGTGTGACGGTCGATGTCGAGACTCACCCGACCCCCCTCGATGACCCGGTCGTCGACGTCGAGATCGTCGCTCTCGCTGCGGCGGAGGACCGCCCGCATACGAGCCAGCAGCTCCCTCGAGGAGTAGGGCTTCGTGATGTAGTCGTCCGCCCCCAGCTCGAGACCGACGACGATGTCGACCTCGCTGTCCTTGGCCGTCAGCATGATGATCGGCACCTTCGAGGTGGATCGGATGACGCGGCACACCTCGGTCCCCGGCATCCCGGGGAGCATCAGATCGAGGAGGACGATGTCGGCGCCCCGGGACGTGAAGGCGTCGAGGGCCAAGCCGCCGTCCTCGGCGATCTCCACCTCGAACCCCTCCCGACGGAGGAGGTAGGCCAACGGGTCGGCGAGGTCGGGTTCGTCTTCGACGATCAGGACTCGGGTCATGGTGCGTTCCTTCTGGCGGGCGCCTTCGCGCCGGTCTTCTTCGGTTTCTTGTGCTTGCGGGGGATGGTGAGCTCGGAGGTGGCGACGAGAGGCAGGCGGATGGTGAAGGTCGACCCTCGTCCGGGGCGGGACCACAGTTCGACGGAGCCGCCGTGTCGCTGCACGGCGTGCTTCACGATCGAGAGGCCGAGGCCCGTCCCGCCCGTGCGGCGGGATCGTGCCTGGTCGGCGCGGTAGAACCGCTCGAAGATGCGCTGCTGATCGCTTTCGGGGATGCCGATGCCGTGGTCCGCCACGGCGATCTCGACCGCGCCGTCCGCCGTTCGGACCCCGACGCCCACCTGCGCTCCCGCCGGCGAGTAGGCGATCGCGTTGGCGAGGAGATTGCTGACGGCCTCGGTGAGGATCTGCGGATCGCCGCGGACGAACAAGCCCTTGTCGCCGCCGCGGGCGACCGTGATGCCGGCGGATTCGGCGGTGACCGCCTGCGACTCGATGGCCGACCGCACCACCTCGTCGACCGAGACGTCGCGCATCTCGGCGATCTCGTCGGCGGACTGCAGCCGGGACAGGTTCATGATGCGGGAGGTGAGCTGCCCGAGGCGGTTCGCCTCGGCGCTGAGACGGCGTGCGAAGTGACGCACCTGCTCCGGGTCGTCCGAGGCCGACTCGATCGCCTCGGCCAGCAGCGTCACCGCGCCCACCGGCGTCTTCAGCTCGTGGGACGTGTTCGAGACGAAGTCGCGCCGCATCTGCTCCACACGTTCGCGCTCGGTGATGTCGCGGATGACGATGAGGGTGAGCCGCGGGGTGATGACACTGGCGCGGGCAGCCACGACACGCGGCTCGACGCCCCTCTTGAGCGTCATGTTCTCGGAGGCAGGGAGACCCGTCTGACGGGCGTTGCGGACCAGCAGGCGCAGTCGATCCGAATCCAGGCTGTCGTTCACGCGCAGCGAGAAGACCTCGGCGGTCGCCGACGCAGCGAGGACGAGCATCGACGGATCGACGACGACGGCGGCGTCGTCCATCCCCTGCAGGACCGAGGCCGTGCCCTCCGGCAGATCCGTCGACGTCACCAGTCGGGTGCGCTCCCTCGCCCGTACGGCGTAGACGACGAGGCCCACGGCGCCGGCGCCGACCAGGAGCCCCACGACGAGCGCCAGCAGCTCGAGCTGCGTCGAATCCATGCCCCCAGCGTAAGGTGGTCGCACCCCCGCAATCGGACGGATATCGGGCCGTGCGCCCCGCACCGCCGACTGTTCACCGTGTCGGCACCGACCGTTAACCTGAGCGCGGGAGGATCGCCGAGGTCTCCGCGCGACACGTCGCGCCCCTCACCCGCCCGCACGAAGAGAAGGTGCTCCATGCGCGAAGTTTTCCACCAGTCCCTCGAGGACGTGCAGACCCGTCTCGTCGAGATCTCCGACCTCGTCACCGTCGCGATCGAGCAGGCGACCCGCGCCTTCGCGACGAGCGACGTCGCCCTGGCCGAAGAGGTCATCGACAACGACAAGGTGATCGACGACCGGGCCATCGAGCTCGATGAGCTCGCCATCGAGATCCTCGCCCGCCAGCAGCCGGTCGCGCGCGACCTGCGCATCGTCGTCGCCGCCCTCCGCGTCAGCGCGTCGCTGGAGCGGATGGGTGACATCGCCGAGCACATCGCCCAGCTGACGCGCATGCGCTTCCCCGAGCGCGCCGTCCCCAAGGGGCTCAAGAACACGTTCACGAAGATGGGCGAGATCGACACCGAGGTGGCCCGCACGCTGGCCGATCTCCTCCGCACCGAGGACCTCTCGCTCGTGAACCGCCTCCACGAACTCGACGACCAGCTCGACGCCCTGCACCTCGCCGTCTTCGAGAAGGTCCTCAGCGACAACTGGCAGGGCGAGGCCTCCGCGACGGTCGACGCCACCCTCGCCTCGCGCTACCACGAGCGCTTCGGCGACCACGCCCTCTCCGTCGCCAAGAAGGTCTCGTACCTGGCGACGGGCACATGGTCGGCCGACCCCGAGGGCGTCGACGCCGAGGTCTGATCCCACTCCGGGTGCGCCCGGACGACGAAGAGCGGATGCCGCGAGGCATCCGCTCTTCGTGTCTTCCGAGGTGTGCGGCTTACTTCTTTCCCTGCGAGGCGACCGCGGCGGCGCCGGCGGCGGCGGCCTCGGGGTCGAGGTATTCGCCCGGCCCGAGGGGCTCGAGGTTCTCGTCGAGGCGGTACACCAGCGGGATGCCGGTGGGGATGTTCAGCTCGGCGATGTCGTCGTCGCTGATGCCGTCGAGGTGCTTCACGAGCGCGCGCAGCGAATTGCCGTGGGCGGTGACCATGACGGTCTTCCCGGCCTTCAGGTCGGGGACGATCTCGCTCTCCCAGTAGGGAAGCAGACGGTCGATGACGATCTTGAGCGACTCGGTGCGGGGGACCTCGCCGTCGATGCCGGCGTACCGGAGGTCGCCCACCTGCGTGTACGGGTCGTCGTCGGAGATGTCCGGCGGCGGCACGTCGAACGACCGGCGCCACAGCATGAACTGCTCCTCGCCGAATTCGTCGAGGGTCTGCGCTTTGTCCTTGCCCTGCAGCGCGCCGTAGTGACGCTCGTTGAGACGCCACGAGCGCTTGACCGGGACCCAGAGACGGTCGGCCGCGTCGAGCGCGATGTTGGCGGTCTGAATGGCTCGCGACAGCACCGACGTGTGGAGGATGTCGGGGAGCAGGCCCGACTCCTTCAGCAGCTCGCCGCCGCGCTGGGCCTCCGCTTTGCCCTGATCGGTGAGGCGGACGTCCACCCAGCCGGTGAACTGGTTGGACTTGTTCCACTCGCTCTGACCGTGCCGAAGAAGGATCAACGTGTAGGGGGCTGTCATGCTCGCAATCCTACCGGCGCGGGCGATGGGATCATGGGGTCATGACGCGTTCCGAGCCGGTCGTGGGGCAGGTGACCCGAGGGACGACGAACACCAACCGGCTTCGCCGCGTGGACCGCTGGATCGCGCGGCATCCGATCCTGCGACGGACGGCGGATCCGCTCGTGGTCGACCTCGGCTACGGGGCGAGCGGCGTGACGGTGTTCGAGCTCGAGGCGAGGCTTCGCCGCGCTCGACCCGACGTCGAGGTGCGGGGGCTCGAGATCGAACCGGCGCGCGTTGCTCGAGCGCGGGAGCAGCTCGCGCACGTGCGTGCCGGCGACGGGGTGTTCGCCCCGGACGCGCGGGTGTCGTTCGCGCGCGGCGGCTTCGAGGTGCCGGTGCCGGGAGACCGTCGGCCCGCGGTCATCCGAGCGTTCAACGTGCTGCGGCAGTACGACGAGCAGGACGTCCCCGGGGCGTGGGCGCGGATGGCGGCGCGACTGCGTCCCGACGGCATGCTCGTCGAGGGGACGTGCGACGAGCTGGGGCGCATCTCGACGTGGATCGAAGTGGGACCGGATGCCGCACCCCGCAGCCTCACGATCTCGTTGCGACTCGCGGAGCTCGACTCCCCCGCGATCGCCGCGGAGCGTCTGCCGAAGGCGCTGATCCATAGGAACGTCCCCGGCGAGCGCGTGCACGAGGTGATCGACGCGCTCGAGCGGGAGTGGACGCGCGCCGTCGCGGCCTCGTCGTTCGGCCCCGTCCAGCGATGGCGCGCGACCCTCGAGGCGTTGGTCGCCGCCGGATGGCCGATCGGCTCGCGCTCGCGCTGGCGGCTGGGTGAGTTCACCGTGCCCTGGGACGCCGTCGCACCGCGGTGACGCGGTGCGCGTGTCGCTGGTACCGCGGTGACGCGGTGGCGGGTGTCACACCCGCGGGAGCAGCGCCCGCGCGTCGGCCGGGCTCAGCCCGGTCGCGCACAGGAGGTCGGTCGCGAGAGGGCGAAGCGCGGTGACGAGAGTCTGATCGCTCAGCGAACCGTCGGGCACGAGTGCCACCGGGTCGAGGCGGGCGGCGACGGCGGTGAGCAGCTCGCGCGCGGCGGGCTCGAAGGTGATGTCGGTCAGGGAGGACTGCAGGAGATCGGCGCCACGCGTGAGGTCGAGGAGCAGATCCGCTGCGACGTCGCGCGTGCGACCGTCGTCGACGAGGTACACCGAACGACGGGCGACGACGCGGAGGTTTCGCACCGCGAGGTCCATGCTGATCCGCATCCGCTCGTAGCGTGCGAGTTCGAACCGCTGCCGCCGGAGGAACGGCGAGATGCGCGCGATGGCGATGCCGGATTCGACGGACGTCCGCCAGTCGTCGACGAGCGTCTGCAGACTCCGCGCCTTCTCGAGCCCGCGCTCCGCGCGCACACGACTGCCGCGGCGCAGTCCCTGCGCGACGGTGCCCGCCGCGCCCTGGAACGCGTCGAACAGCCGGGCCGCGTCGGTCAGCGCGGTGCGGAGAGGGCTCCGCGGGATGAGGGCGGTCACCAGAAGGGCCATCGCCCCGCCGATGAGAGCGTCGAGAAGGCGGAGGAACGGCACCTGCGCCGGTACGACGACGACGATGATCGACTGGATCGCCGCCGCGATCGCAAACCCCGCCTGCGGAGACACGAACCGGGCGATCGAGAGACTCACCGCGAGCGTCAGTGCCAGCTGCCACCAGCCGCTCCCGGCGGTGACGACGACGAGCTCCGCGACGAACACGCCGAGCACCATCCCGATGACGGTCTCAAGCACCCGCCACGGCCGGGCGTCGCGGACCAGGCCGAGGCTCGAGATCGTGACGGTCGCCGCGATCAGCGGGGCAGGATGCCCCAGCCCGTAATGCGCGATCGAGAACGCAGCGCTCGCGGCGACGACCAACTGCACGATCGCGACGGCCGACCCGCGCAGGCGCGCCCAGCCCTCCCGCGGATACTTCCGGACGGTGGGCACCGGAGCCGTGGCGGTCGGTTCCCCCGTCATCGTCAGCGGCGCTGGGAGAGTCGGGGCAGACGAGGGACGGATGCCGCGCGCCCCGCATCCGGTGGCACGACGACCTCCTGAGCGGCAGCGACCTCGCCGTCGCCGACCTCGACGGTCAGTGCGGCGTCGACGGGCACCGAGCGCTTCACGATCGCCAGCGCGATGGGACCTTCTTCGTGGTGACGGGCGACCGAGGTGACCGCGCCGACGTCGGCGCCGCCGAGGCGGACGGCGCTGCCGGCGGTCGGGAGCTCGGCATCCGATCCGTCGAGCTGGAGGAAAACCATGCGACGCGGCGGATGCCCGAGGTTGTGGACCTTCGCCACCGTCTCCTGCCCGCGATAGCAGCCCTTGTCGAGGTGGACGGCGGTGCGCAGCCAGTCGACCTCGTGCGGAAGGGTACGTCCGTCGGCTTCGGCGCTCGCGCTCGGGCGCCAGGCCGCGACGCGCAGCGCGTCTGCCGCCAGGTAGCCGGCCAGCCGGACATCGCCGCGGACGGCCGCCGCAGCGAGATCGTCCCAGGCGGCGCGCGGGACGACGGCTTCGGCCCAGTCTCGGTCCGCCCCGGGATGCGGCTGCGTCGCCGCATACCCCCACCCGCCGACGCCGACGTTCGGCCATGGGTCACGCCAGACGACCGCGGCACCGAGCACGCCGACCGCTGCACCGGTACCCGCCACGACGCCGAAGTCGGCCGACGCATCCTGCGGATCCACGCGCAGCCGGAACCGCATGCGCGTCAGCCAGGTCAGCAGCCCTTGGGCGCGGTCCCGATCGACGATGAGCCACGTCCGCTCGCCGTCATCGACGACGGATGCCGCGTGCTCCACGTGCCCCTGCGGGTCGAGCACGAGCAGCTCGGTGCCGACGGCGGGGGCCAGCGAGGTCAGCGCCTGCGAGGTGATCGAATCCAGCCACGAGAGCCGGTCCTCACCGGCGACGGTCAGGACGACCCGGTCTCCGAGGGGCACGATCGCCGCACCGGCGGCGAGCTCGCGCTGCTCGCGGACCGGGTTCCCGAGGTGGGCGAGGCCCCGGTCATCGACGACGGCGCCGGGGACTGCCGCGAAGGCGTCGCTCATCACTGGACCTTCGCGAGCCGTGCGGAGGCGTGCGACGACAGTGCGGACCCGAGGGCGGCGACGTCCCACGCCCAGAGCAGGTGCCCGTCGACGAGCCCGTACATCCGGGTCGCCGACGCGTACTCCTTGGCGCCGGCGGGGCGCACGATCGCGTCCGTCGCGATGTCGATCCGAGGTCCGCGGACCTGACCGAGGTAGAGCTCGCTGATCCCGTCGGAGTGGACGAGGGCCACCGTGATCTCGAAGCCGCCTGCCTCGGTGCGAAGCTCCTCGACGTCATGGACGGAGCGCGGCTCGGAGCGGGGGGCGAGGGCCGGAAGGAGCGCGGGACCGGCGTCCGCCTCGGTCGCAGGACGCGAGAGGCGCCAGTAGCCGGTCTCGGCGACGAGGTCGGTGCGGTTGCCGTCGGCATCCTCGAACCAGGCAGTCGCCGAGTAGTTCAGGGCGTCGCCGCCGTCGTGGCTGAAGCTCACGCGGTGCGAGAACTCACCCGACATCGTCCGGCCCTGCGCGTCGTACTCGAGAACGCCGGTGCCTTCCCAGACACCCAGCAACCAGGAGAGCGGGACCAGATCAGCCGGAAGGTCCGTCGGCAGATCGATCACGAGCTCAGCGCTGACCGCGGTAGAGGTTCCAGACGACGACGCCGGACACGAACGCGATCGCGAGCGATGCGAGGCCGAGCAGCCCGACGAAGAAGAGTTCGAGTGCGACGAGATCCATGCCGTCCACTTTAGCGGCCGGATGCGGCCCCACGGTCGGCGGACGACGCGGTCACGCCGAGGCGAGGAGTTCGGCCAGCGCGAAGCCCGCGCCCAGCAGCCCCATGACCACCAGCGCGCCGAGCACACTGGCCGAGATCCTGAGGATGAAGCCCTGCGAGCGCCCCGTCGCCAATTGGACGGCGAAGGCCAGGAAGAAAGAGAGTCCGAGGCCCACGAGGAGCCATGCCCCGCGCCAGTCCGGTTCGACGAAGATCCCGATGGCCAGGGCGATGAGAGCCGCCGCCACCCAGACGGCGATGACACCGGCGGCCCGCGAGCGGGGAAGGATCTCGGGCGAGGTCATCCCCCCATTGTTGCGCACGTCCCGGCGGTGCGCAGGGACGCGGCGCAGGCGGCACCGGGGCTACCCCTAAGATGAGACGCGGTTCCGAGTCCGCACCGGAGGGTCCCCCTTGGCACAGTTGCTCGTCCTGAGCTCCGCCGCCGGCGGCGACTCCGTCCTGCCCGCTCTCGAACTGCTGAGCCACCGCGTCCGGCAGATCCCCGCGGAAGCGGCGCAGCTGGTCAACGCCCCTCACGCAGACGTCGTCTTCGTCGACGCGCGCCGAGACCTCGTCGGAGCGAAGTCGCTCTGCAAGATCCTCACGACCACCGGGCACGACGCACCGCTCATCCTCGTCGTGACCGAGGGCGGATTGACCGCCGTCTCGCCCGACTGGGGCATCGACGACGTCATCCTCGTGGCCGCCGGCCCCGCTGAGGTCGATGCCCGGATCCGCCTCGCCGTGGGGCGCGTGTCCAAGGAGCAGGTCTCGACCCGCATCCAGACCTCCGGCATCACGATCGACGAGTCCTCCTATTCCGCGAAGGTCCACGGCCGACCGCTCGACCTCACGTACAAGGAATTCCAGCTCCTGCACTTCTTCGCGACGCATCCGTCCCGCGTCTTCACCCGCGAACAGCTCCTGAGCGAAGTCTGGGGCTACGACTACTTCGGCGGCACCCGGACCGTGGACGTCCACGTGCGGCGGCTGCGCGCCAAGCTCGGCGACCTCGAACAGCTCATCGGGACGGTCCGCAACGTCGGCTACCGCTTCAACGTGTACGAGGACGAGCAGCTGCCAGGCTCCCCCGCCTGAGCGCGACACAGCGGCATCCGCTCGTCGTGTTCACGCACGGGACACGTCCCCCTGCAATGATGTGGGGATGATCGACACCCAGGTTCACGACTCCGGACTGGGCGACGCGGACGACGACGACTTCGATGACGTCGTCGAAGCGTACGACTCGCAGCTCCCCGACAACCGCTATCTCGACCGCGAGCTCAGCTGGCTCGCCTTCAACCAGCGGGTTCTGGAGTTGGCGGAGGATCCGAACCTGCCGACCCTCGAGCGCGCGAACTTCCTGGCGATCTTCGCCAGCAACCTCGACGAGTTCTTCATGGTGCGGGTCGCCGGACTGAAGCGCCGCATCCTCACCGGACTCGCGATCCCCACCAACGTGGGGCGCGCACCGCTCGACGTGCTCACCGACCTCGCGACCGCCGCACACGCCCTCCAGGAGCGACACGCCGCGGTCTGGTCGGAGCAGGTGCGTCCCGCGCTCGCCGAGTCCGGCATCGAGGTCGTCTCGTGGGCCGACCTCTCGGACGAGGAGCGCGAGATCCTCTACGACTACTTCTCCTCGCAGGTGTTCCCGGTCCTCATGCCGCTTGCGGTCGACCCGGCGCACCCGTTCCCGTACATCTCGGGACTCTCGCTCAACCTCGCGATCCGCATCCGCAACGCGCGCACCGGCCGCCAGGAGTTCGCGCGTCTGAAGGTGCCCCCGATGATGCCGCGACTCGTCGAGGTCCGGAAGGACGGCAACACCGTCCGGTACCTCCCCCTCGAAGAGCTGATCTCCGAGAACCTCGGCGACCTCTTCCCCGGCATGGAGATCCTCGAGCACCACACGTTCCGCCTCACCCGCAACGAGGACGTCGTCATCGAGGAGGATGAGACCGAGAACCTCATTCAGGCGCTCGAGGCCGAGCTGCTGCGTCGCCGGTTCGGCCCGCCGATCCGCCTCGAGATCACCGAGGACATGGACGACGTGACGCTGTCGCTGCTCCTCGACGAGCTCGACATCACCGACAACGACGTCTACCGGCTGCCCGCCCCGCTCGACCTCCGCGGCCTGTTCTCGCTGTCGCAGATCGAACGGCCCGACCTGCGCTACCCGGCGCACGTGCCGAAGACGGCGACACCGTTCCAGCCCGCGGAGCAGAACGGCCGAGCGGATCTGTTCGCGGCCATCCGCAAGGAGGACATCCTCGTCCACCACCCGTACGAGTCGTTCACGACGAGCGTCGTCTCGTTCCTGCAGCAGGCCGCGCGCGATCCGCACGTGCTGGCGATCAAGCAGACCCTCTACCGGACCTCGGGCGACAGCCCCATCGTCGAGGCGCTCATCAACGCGGCCGAGAACGGCAAGCAGGTGCTGGCCCTGGTGGAGGTGAAGGCGCGCTTCGACGAGGCGGCGAACATCGGCTGGGCCCGCACGCTCGAGAAGGCCGGCGTCCACGTGGTCTACGGCCTCGTGGGCCTGAAGACCCACTGCAAGCTGCTGCACGTCATCCGAGAAGAAGACGGCGCGCTCCGCAGCTACAGCCACATCGGGACGGGCAACTACAACCCGAAGACGAGTCGCATCTACGAGGACTACGGCCTGTTCACCGCGAACGAGCAGGTCGGTCGCGACCTCACCCGTCTGTTCAACGAGCTCAGCGGGTACGCGATCGAGAAGAAGTTCAAGCGGCTCCTCGTCGCTCCTCTCCACCTGCGCAAGGGGCTGCTGCGCCTCATCGACGCCGAGCGTCGCAATGCGCTCGACGGCAAGCCCGCGTACGTGCGCATCAAGGTCAACTCGATGGTCGACGAGCAGATCATCGACGCCCTGTACCGCGCCAGCCAGGCGGGGGTGAAGGTCGACGTGTGGGTGCGTGGCATCTGCTCGCTGCGCACCGATCTGCCCGGGGTGAGCGACAACATCACGGTCCGCTCGATTCTCGGTCGCTACCTCGAGCACTCCCGGATCTTCGCGTTCGGCCACGGCGGCGAGCCGCAAGTCTTCATCGGCAGCGCCGACATGATGCACCGCAACCTCGACCGCCGCGTCGAGGCGCTCGTACGGGTGACCGCGCCCGCCCACGTGAACGAGCTCATCGAGCTCTTTGACCTCGCGATGGACGACGCGACCAGCTCGTGGCACCTCGGCTCCGAGGGCGAGTGGACGCGTCATCACCTGGCCGCCGACGGCACGCCGCTGGTGGACCTGCAGGAGAAGACCATGGCGGCGGTGCTCCGTCGGCGACGCCAGCGGGCGGTGCGATGACGGAAACCGCGGTCTACGCCGCCGGCGGCGTGGTGTGGCGGATGCTCGACGGCAAGCTCCTCGTCCTCGCCATCCACCGCACGAAGTACCGCGATGTGACGTTGCCGAAGGGCAAGGTCGATCCCGGCGAGACGCTCGCCGAGACTGCCGTGCGCGAGATCCACGAGGAGACCGGCATCCGCGTCAACCTCGGGGTCCCCGTCGGCGTCTCGACGTACCGCATGCCCAGCAAGCGGACGAAGATCGTGCACTACTGGAGCGCGCAGGCCACCGAGAAGGCCATCCGCGAATCGGCGTTCGTCCCGAATCGCGAGATCGCCGCAGTCGAATGGATGCCGGCGCGAAAAGCCCTCGCGAAGATGAGCTACCCGGTCGACGTGGAGATCCTGGAGAACTTCCTGCGCCTCGTCGACGACGGCGTGCTCGAGACCTTCCCCCTCGTCGTCCTCCGTCACGCGAAGGCGACGCCGCGGGAGGAATGGTCGGGAGCGGATGCCGAGCGTCCCCTCGCCGCTCGCGGCAAGAAGCAGGCGAAGTCGATCGTCGGACCGCTCCGCGCCTTCGGCGTGCGGCGCGTGTACTCGAGCGACGCGGTGCGCTGCGTCGACACCGTCGCACCGCTGGCGGAAGCATTGCGCCGCGACATCCACCGCACCTCGACGATCTCGCAGGACGCCTGGGATGCCGGCGATGCGGATCCGCGGACGCTGGTCGGCAAGCGGGTGCGCGCGCGCAAGTCCGCCGTGCTGTGCTCGCACCGGCCCGTCCTGCCCGAGCTGATGCACGAGATCGCCCTCGCGACGGGCACGGTGAAGGGCTCGTATCTGGGCGAGTCCTCCGCCCTCGAGCCGGGTGCGTTCTCCGTGGTCCATCTCTCGGCCACCAACCCCGGATCGGGGATCGTGGCGATCGAGACGCACGCCCCCCAGGTGTGATCGGCCAGACGAATCCGTTCGGACCGGGTTCGTTCACCTGTCGTTCACCTCTGGAGCGGAACCTGGTCACCGGCGGCTCTTAGCGTCGAGCCAGCCCCGCACCCGGGGTGTCCCGATCACCCGAAGGAAATCACACGTGAAGCTCAACCGCATCGCCCGCGTGGGCGCTGTCGCAGCAGTCGCCGTTCTGTCGCTCTCCGCTTGCGCGGCGAACGAGGGCACCCCCGCTGGCGGCAGCCAGCCCTCCGACGGCGGAACCGCTCTGTCGGGCACCGTCAAGGCCACCGGCGCGTCTTCGCAGGGCGCCGCGCAGCAGGCATGGACCGCCGCCTTCCAGACGGCGAACTCGGACGTCACGATCAACTACCAGCCGACCGGTTCGGGCACAGGCCGCGACAACTTCATCGCCGGTTCCAGCAACTTCATCGGCTCGGACCGCGCGTACAAGACCGACGAGATCGCCGCCGGCAAGTTCGGCGCCTGCGCAACGTCGGACATCATCGAGGTGCCCGCCTACATCTCGCCCGTCGCCGTCGTTTTCAACCTCGACGGCGTCAAGGAGCTGAACCTGACCCCCGAGGTCATCGCCGACATCTTCAACGAGAAGATCGAGAAGTGGAACGATCCGGCGATCGCCGACCTCAACGAGGGTGTCGAGCTTCCCGATCTGGCCATCACGCCCGTTTTCCGCGGCGACGAGTCGGGCACCACCGGCACGTTCACCGCTTACCTCGCATCCGTCGCTCCCGACGCGTGGCCCTACGAGGACGACGACGCATGGCCCGTCAAGACCACGCGTTCGGAGGCCGCCCAGCAGACCTCGGGTGTCGAGGCCACCGTCAACGGCGGCAAGGGCACCATCGGGTACATCGACGCCTCGCGCGTCGGCGACCTGGGCTCGGCCGCTGTCAAGGTCGGCGACGAGTACGTGCCGTTCTCCTCCGAAGCCGCCGCTGAGCTCGTCGCCTCGTCGCCCCTCGAGGAGGGCCGCGCCGACGGAGACCTCGTTTTCGACGTCGACCCGGCCAAGGCACCCGCCGGCTCGTACCCGATCGCTCTCGTGAGCTACCTCATCGGATGCGCGCAGTACGAGGACGCGGCCACCGCCGACATCGTCAAGGCGTACTTCTCCTACATCGTCAGCGAAGAGGGCCAGAAGGTCGCCAACGAGGCCGCCGGTTCCGCTCCGCTGTCGACCGAGGTCGCTGAGAAGGCCCAGACCGCGATCGACATGATCAGCGCCAAGAAGTAAGACCCTCGCTGCTGGTGGCTCCCGCTCGTCGGGAGCCACCAGCAGCACTCACGTCCGCCCCGCTTCCGACCCGAGGACTGCGATGCCCCCCACCACCGATCTGGTCGCCGACCAGGACACCGCCCGGCGACCGGTGCGCCGACGCGGCGATCTCGTCTTCTCGAGCACCGCGCTGGGCGCGGGCATCATCATCCTCATCGTCCTCGCAGCCGTCACGCTTTTCCTCATCGTGGAGAGCATCCCGGCCTTCACCGCGAAACCCGATGAGACGCAGTTCCTGAACGGCGAACCGTTCTGGCAGTACGTCTGGCCGTTCGTCTTCGGCACCCTCTGGGCCTCGGTCATCGCACTCGTCGTCGCGACGCCGCTCGCGATCGGCATCGCCCTCTTCATCTCGCACTACGCACCGCGGCGGCTCGCCTCGGTGCTCGGCTATGTCATCGACCTGCTCGCCGCCATCCCCTCCGTCGTGTACGGACTCTGGGGTGCGCTGGTGTTCTCGCAGCTCCTGCAGCCGTTCTACGTCTGGCTGAACGAGAACTTCGGCTGGATCCCGTTCTTCGCCGGCGCGGTCTCCCCCGGCGGCCGCACGATCCTGACGGCATCCCTCGTCCTCGCGGTGATGATCCTCCCGATCATGACCGCGATCACGCGCGAGGTCTTCCTGCAGACTCCCGTCCTCCACGAAGAGGCGGCTCTCGCCCTCGGCGCGACGCGCTGGGAGATGATCCGGATGGCCGTGTTCCCCTTCGCCCGCGGCGGCATGGTCTCGGGCGCGATGCTCGGCCTGGGCCGTGCCCTCGGCGAGACGATGGCCGTCACGATGGTCCTCTCGGCCACGGGCGCGGTCACCTTCCAGGTGCTCAACTCGAGCAACCCGACGCCCATCCCCGCGAACATCGCCCTGAACTTCGGTGAGGCGTACGGCGACGGTGTCAACGTCCTCATCGCGACGGGTCTCATCCTCTTCATCGTGACCTTCGCGGTCAACGCGATCGCCCGGTGGGTCGTCAACCGCCGTGCCGAGTTCTCTGGAGCGAACTGATGACCACCCTCACCCGCTCCGAGACCCGCACGCCCGTGGGCAACTCGCTCACCGCGGGACAGCTGCCGAAGTGGATGCCGTGGGTGCTGCTCGCCGGCGCGCTCGTGCTCTCCGGCATCCTGTTCGCCATCATGAACAGCAGCGGCGACGTGGCCGAGTTCAACATCGCGGGTGCCACCTTCGTGGGTGTCGTGCTGTTCGCGATCGTCCTCGTCATCCTGTCGAGCGTCGTCGAGACGCGGCGCCGCGCAGCCGACCGGCTCGCGACCGTGCTGGTGTCGATCGCCTTCACGATCGCGCTGCTCCCGCTCATCTCACTCCTGTTCACCGTCGTGGTCAACGGCATCGCCCGGTTCGACCCGACCTTCTTCTCCTACTCGATGCGCAACATCGTGGGTGAAGGCGGCGGCGCCGTGCACGCGATCTGGGGCACGCTCATCGTGACCGGCTGGGCCACCGTCATCTCGGTGCCGATCGGTCTCATGACCTCGATCTACCTCGTCGAGTACGGGCGCGGCCGGGTCGCGAAGCTCATCACCTTCTTCGTGGATGTGATGACCGGCATCCCGTCGATCGTCGCGGGTCTGTTCATCGTCGCCGTCTGCGCGCTGCTGTTCGGGCCGGGCCTCAACACGGGCTTCATGGGCTCGCTCGCCCTGTCGGTGCTGATGATCCCCGTCGTCGTGCGCTCCAGCGAGGAGATGCTGCGCCTCGTCCCGAACGAGCTGCGCGAGGCGAGCTACGCCCTCGGTGTGCCGAAGTGGCTGACGATCGTGAAAGTCGTTCTCCCCACCTCGATCGCCGGCATCACGACAGGCATCATGCTGTCGATCTCGCGCGTGATCGGTGAGACCGCGCCCCTGCTGCTGACGGCCGGGTTCACTCAGTCGCTCAACATGGACGCGTTCGACGGCCCCATGATGACGCTCCCGGTGTTCGTCTACGACCAGTTCCAGAACCCCGGCACGAACATTCCCGCCGCGCTCGAGCGGGCCTGGGCCGGAGCGCTCACGCTCATCATCATCGTCATGGCGCTGAACCTCATCGCACGCTTCGTCGCGAAGAAGTTCGCCCCCAAGTTCGGCCGCTGACCCGCGGCATCCGACAGAAAGCACCCCGAAGTGTCCAAGAGCATCGAAGTCAACGACCTCAACGTCTACTACAGCGAGTTCCTCGCCGTGGAGGGCGTGTCCCTCGACATCGAGCCCCGCAGCGTCACCGCCTTCATCGGGCCGTCCGGATGCGGCAAGTCCACGTTCCTGCGGACGCTCAACCGCATGCACGAGGTCATCCCCGGCGCCCGCGTCGAGGGCGAGGTGCTGCTCGACGGCGAGGACCTGTACGGTCCCGGCGTCGACCCCGTGCTCGTGCGCCGTCAGATCGGCATGGTCTTCCAGCGTCCGAACCCGTTCCCCACGATGTCGATCCGCGACAACGTGCTCGCCGGTGTGAAGCTCAACAACTCGCGCATTTCGAAGTCCGACGCCGACGCCCTCGTCGAGAAGTCGCTGCGTGGCGCGAACCTCTGGAACGAGGTCAAGGACCGGCTCGAGAAGCCCGGCTCGGGCCTGTCGGGCGGTCAGCAGCAGCGCCTGTGCATCGCGCGTGCGATCGCCGTGTCGCCCGACGTCCTGCTGATGGACGAGCCCTGCTCGGCCCTCGACCCCATCTCGACCTTCGCGATCGAGGAGCTCATCCAGGAGCTCAAGAGCGAGTACACAATCGTCATCGTCACGCACAATATGCAGCAGGCGTCGCGCGTCTCGGACAAGACCGCGTTCTTCAACATCGCCGGCACCGGCAAGCCCGGCAAGCTCATCGAATACGACGAGACCGGCACCATCTTCACCAAGCCGTCCGTGCAGGCCACCGAGGACTACGTCTCGGGTCGCTTCGGGTGATCCTGTAGTTCGGGACGAGGGATGCTGCGCGGAGGCGCGGTGTCCCTCGTTGTGGTTTGTGGGGGTGCGGGCGGCGTGCGGCGTGTGCCGATGCAATGGATCGCGGGCGACACGCGGCATCCCGAGCCTCATGGGCGGGGTGTCGCGGCGGGACTATCGCATCCGCGGATTTCTCCCCCGCGGGGGTGGGATGCCGGTTCTCCCCGACCAGCGCTGGGTGAGGCATGGGTGGGCCCGGAGCGGGCGAGGCTCGCGGGTATGTGCGAGCTCCGGCATCCGATCGTCCGTCTGCGGCAGCTGCTGGATGCCGGGTGGTCGCAACGGCGGGTGCAGCGAGCGCGGCGTTCCGGCGGGCTCGTGCGAGTGCGGATCGGCGTGTACGCCTGGCCCGAGACGTGCGCGGAAGCCCGCCTGGCTGCGAAGCACGGCGGGGCGCTGGCGTGCGTGACGGCGGCGCGTCACCGCGGGCTCTGGGTGCTGGACGACGATCGGATGCCGCATGTCTGGATGCGGCCCGGGCAGCGCACGTACGACGACTCCTGCGACTGCACCGAGCATTGGGATGCCGCCGGCCCTGGGGAGGACCGGCGGGAACCGTCGTTGGCGAGGATCCTGCGACAGATCCTGACGTGCCACGGCGGTGAGGCGTTCTTCGTCGCGCTGGAATCCGCGCGACGGCAGGATCTACTCGACGGCGACGACATGCGCTGGCTGAGCCGGAACGTGAATCAGGACGGGCGGGATGCGCTGGCGCTCAGCCGGGACGACGCCGACAGCGGACTCGAATCGATGCTGCGCTGGCGGCTGCGGGAGCTCGGGCTGCGCGTGCAGACCCAGGTACGCATCGCCGGCGTCGGCGTGGTCGACGCGCTGATCGGCGACCGACTGATCATCGAAGTCGACGGTCGCGACAACCACGACGGGCCGTCGCTGCGCCACAAGGACCTCGTGCGCGACGCCAACGCGGCGATGTGGGGGTACGTGACCCTGCGGTTCGACTACGCGCTGATCGTGCACGACTGGGACATGGTCGAGCGCGCGATCCTCGGGGCGCTCGCGGGGTTGTGAACGGCTGCGCCGCGTGCGCGGATGCAATGGATCGGCGGCGACACGCGGCATCCCCGGCCCGCCACTCGGCGTGTCGGGGCGGGACTATTGCATCAGCGAACCCGCTGACGGGGCCGACGGGTCAGTCGCGCGGGCTGAGCAGGTACTGGTTGAAGGATGCCGTGAGTTCGGCGTCCACGGGCAGGGACCGCTCGTCGACGGCCGTGATGGGCGCGGCGAGGCGGACGCTCGAGACGAGCCAGGCGGCATCCGCGTCGTGGAGCGCCGACACGGGCAGGGTTTCGTACGCGGTCTCGAAGCCGCGCTCGGCGAGGTGGTCGAACAGGCTCAGCTGGGTGGTCCCGTGAAGGATGCCGCCGTTCGGCGCCGGCGTGACGAACGTGTCGCCCCGCCGGATGATGAGGGAGGCGGTCGGCGCCTCGAGCACGAAGCCATCGGAACTCACGAACACCGCGTCATCGGCACCGCGACGCTTCGCCTCGCGGATCGCCGCCATGTTCACGGCATACGACAGCGTCTTCGCGCCGAGTAGGAGCCAGGGCGCCCGCCCGGGCAGGTCGATGCTGTATCCGCGATCGAGGACCGCCACGGCGATCCCCTCGGTGCGCGGCTTCGTGAAGTCCGCCGCCGGCGCGACCGTCACCCACGCAGTCGGGGTGGGGCCGTGCTCCACACCACGGCTCAGGATCAGCTTGATGACCGCCTCGCCCTCCCCCGACGCCGCCTGCGCGCGGATGATCGCCTCGCGCCACTGCTCGAGGTTCGGCGCGGGCAGCTCGCAGATCTCCGCGGAATGAGCCAGCCGCGCGAGGTGCGGCTGGACCTCCTGCGCATGACCGTCGACGACGCCGATCGACTCGAAGATCCCGTCGCCGCGCTGCGTGCTCAACTCCCCCACGGTGAGCGCCGGAGCGGAGGGATCGATCTCGCTGAACGTGTCGGCGAAATCGGTGCGCGCATCGTCGGATGCCGCGGGGTCGATCATGAGAGCGAAGCGCCAAGCCATGCCACGAAGCCTACGCGGCGGCATCCGTGTCAGCGGATGCAATGGTTCGCGCGTGACACGCCGCCCACTCGGCCCGGGATGCCGCGTGTCGCCGCCGATCTCTTGCATCCGCGCGCGCCTCGAGTCACAGCCCCGACACGCCCGGCCGCACGAAAATCCTCGGCCGACCGGAATACCTCGGGAGCCCCTCCGTTACACTTTTCTAGCCGGGCCGCAGTAACCCCGGGCTCCATCTTCAGCCGCTGCGAGCGGCCACGCGCCGAGAGGCGTTCTGCGGCCCGGCACTTTCATGCCTACGTGAGGCCGTCCCGGCGCCAGAGCGCCGCGGCCGCCGCCAGATCACTCGCATACGTGTCGAGGCGCAGGGCCCGCGTTGTGAACGTCGACGCCCGCACCGGCTCGCTCTCGTCGTAGTCGTCGGCGAGATCGGTCGCCCCCGCCGACACGACGCGTGAGAAGGATGCCGCCCGCTCGAGCGCGAGCGCGAAGTCACCCGCGAACACTCCCCGCAGGATCAGGTCGATGAGCGAGACGAGCTCGCCGGGGCTCGCCGGAGCGGGCGCCCCCGCGATGACGACATCCGCCGACGACAGCCGCGTGCGCCCGCGCTCATAGAGCAGCGCCGCCGTCGTCGGGTCGTCGTGGATCATCAGCTGCAGCAGGTACAGCCGCCACAGCGCGCCAGGCAGAGACCGTGCGGGCGAATGCGCCCAGAGCTCCGCGATCGTCGCGATGCCGTGCGCATCGGTGAAGGTGACGAGCCGGTCGATGACCTCATCGTGCGGCTGCTCCCGCACACGGGACAGCAGAGCGGATGCCGTGGCGTGAGCCACGCGGCTGGCTTCGGCGGGATCGTCGGCGGCGAAATTCCGGTCGAACGAATCGGGTGAGCGGCGGACCGGCTTGTGGAAGTCGCGGGACGCGTCGGACATCGTTCCAGGCTACCCCCGCGACGACGAACCCCGCCCGGGCGGAGCCGAGGCGGGGTTCGTGTGGGAGCGGGGGCGATCAGGCGGTGGGGATGGCGATGATCGGCTTCGTCGTCGGCTTGCCATCGGGCGATCCGCCCGCCTGCTCGACGGTGACGGCGATCACGTCGCCAGGTGCGAAATCGCCGTCGAGAAGTGCGGTGACGTCGTCGGACGGGTCGAAGGTGCCGGCGGCGATCGGTTCCTCACCGCGGACGATCCAGAGCTCGAACGTACGGTCGTCGGCGATCTTGGGGGCGTCGTCGGTGGTCAAAACGACCTTGCCGAGCTCAGCCGACCAGTGGAGCTCAGCCTCGCCGCCATCGGCGAACTGTCCGGTGACGGTCTGCCCGTCGGGAGCGGACTCGATCTGCTCGAGAGCCTGGACCTCAAGGGGCGTACGAGCCTGCTCGACGAGCGAGCCCACTCCCCAGCCGATCCCGACGAGGAGAGCGGCAGAGGCGACGAGGGCGAACAGCCCACGGGTCCAGTTGCGTCGTTCCACGGTCTGGACGGCCTCGGTGGGCGGTCCAGCGGGAACCGTCTCGCGCTCCGGTTCGGGAGCGGGTACGGATGCGTCGGCGGCGGCCACCGGCTTCGGCTGCGGCATCGCGCTGATCTGGTCAAGGAGACGTGCCCGCACCTCGGGCGGTGGGGCTTCTTCACCCATGCCTTCGGCCAGGAAACCCGCGACCTGTGCATCGGCGTCGACGAGGGCTTCCCACTCGGGGTGAGCGGCGAGGGCCTGCTGGTACGCCTGCTCGTCCTCAAGCGACAGAGCATCGAGCGCGTGCCCTGCCGAGAGTTCGGCGAACTCCTTCTCGTTCACAGTGTCACCCCCATCTCCTGTCGTAGGCGGTTCAATCCATCGCGCATTCGCGTCTTGATCGTTCCGAGCGGTGCTCCGAGGAGCGTTGCGATCTCGCTTTGGCTGTACCCCCCGAAGTAGGCGAGGGTCAGTGCTTCACGCTGGGCATCAGGCAGAGTCCGGAGTGCGCGCACGACGCGGCGTCCTTCGATCCTCAGCTCGACTTGCTCGGCGATGCTCTCTTCTTGTGTGTACGCGTCACGAGCTCCGACTCGCGCATCCCGGTCCGAACTGGACTGCGAAGCGCGAACTCGATCCACGGCCCGACGATGTGCCATCGTCAGGATCCAGCTTCTTCCTTGACCCTTGTTCGGAGCGAAGGCGGAAGCGGATTGCCAGATCTCGAGGAACACCTCCTGCTGGACTTCCTCGCTCTGGGAGGGGTCGACGAGGACCCGTCGGATCAGACCGAAGACGCGGGAGGACAGCATGTCGTAGAGCTCTGCGAAGGCCGCCTGGTCGCCACCGGCGATGCGGACGAGGAGCTCACCGGCATGATCTGCCGTCTGCCCGTCGTCGGGGACTTCAACACCGTCGATAACCATTCCGACAAGCATGCCATTACGCGCGCACCCAGACGCGCAGGCGCGGGTGGGAAGTCCTGGTGAGACGTGCAGATCGAGACGGATCCGTGACCCGCTGGACCCCCGCGTCGACCGCTCCGGAAAAAATCTCGGCAGATGTGCAATCCGTTTGCCTAGTGGTTCCGAAGACCTGTTATCGCCGCCGCAGAGGGCGGTCCCAACACATGGAGGAAATCATGCTCAGCACGAAGAAGAAGATGACCGCAGCACTCTCTCTGACGCTGGCCGGCGCCTTCGCCCTGGCCGGATGTTCGTCGAGCGCAACGCCCGAGGCCGGAAACACCGATGACGGCATGCAGTCGCAGGCTCCGATGGAGTCGGCATCGCCCGAGGCCACCGAGGGCGGCATGGACACTGCGTCGACGCTCGTCGGCCCCGGCTGCGCGGACTACGCCGCAGCTGTTCCGGACGGTGCCGGTTCGGTCGAGGGCATGTCGAAGGACCCGGTTGCGACCGCGGCCTCGAACAACCCGCTTCTCAAGACGCTCACCGCTGCTGTCAGCGGCCAGCTGAACCCCGACGTCAACCTCGTCGACACGCTCAACGGCGACAAGTTCACCGTCTTCGCTCCCGTTGACGACGCGTTCGCCAAGATCCCGGCCGCCACGATCGACGGCCTCAAGACCGACTCGGCCACGCTGACCAAGATCCTCACGTACCACGTGGTCCCCGGCGAGATCGCTCCGGCTGACATCGACGGCACCCACAAGACCGTCGAGGGCCAGGACCTCGAGGTCACCGGCTCGGGCGATGAGCTCATGGTCAACGACGCCAAGGTCATCTGCGGTGGCGTCGAGACCGCGAACGCAACCGTGTACCTCATCGACTCGGTGCTGATGCCCCCGATGTAATTCACGGTCTCCTGACCGGCGGCGTCGTCGAAGCTCTGCGGGCTTCGGCGGCGCCGCCTCCTTTTGTTTCCGCCTCACGGGGGATGCCGGTAGCCGGGGCACTGCGTAGCGTCGAGACATGGCGAAGAACAACATGCGGGGAATGTCGTTCGGTCTGTGGATCGCGTTCGGGATGCTCGGAGGCACGGTCGTCGGGATGCTCTTCCTCGACAACATCGGACTCGGCGCCGCGTTCGGTCTCTCGTTCGGCATCATGTTCGGCATCATCTTCGGCTCGCAGAAGGACACGAAGTGACGGATGCCGCCGCCCTCGCCCATTAGGCTGGGTCGCTGAGGGCCTCTAGCTCAGTCGGTAGAGCATCGGACTTTTAATCCGCGGGTCGTGGGTTCGAGCCCCACGGGGCCCACCTCATTGCAACCCCGCGATCCCGACTCCGGACTGGGGTCAGCGATTCGCGACTCGCCAAAATGGCACCTCGACAGCAGTTGACAACGTTCCTGCGGGCTCAGCGGAGCGTTTCTCCGTCATAGCGACCGATTCCCCGCCGACGCGATAGCACCGCCTCAGAAGCGGTCCGTCCGCGCTAGCGATGTCGGCGACCGTCGATAGCGTGTCCGCGTCGGCGCGCAACGGCGCCGCATGATGCACAAGGAGCCTACCGATGACAATACACACCTCGCCTTACCACTCGACTGACCAGCGTGATCCGCGCGTTTGGCACGACTACAGCGACTGCCCCAACGGCCAGCAGATCTCCTCGACGAACCGCGCCGTCGGCAGGGGCGGCCTGCCCCGTTGCGGAGGTTGTGAGCGACTCGACTGATAGAGAGGGAGCGACGGCCAGCGGTTCGCCGCTTCCTCACCAATCAACGGCGCTGCTCTCATCGGCGTCGATCATGTTTATCCCGTGCACGAACCTCGAGCGGCTGAAGGAGTCAGACGAGCGCTCGACTGAGTGACGGGCGACTGCCTGCGCTCGCAGCTGCGGTCTGTCCGAGCAAGAAGAAAGCCCCGACTGTTACCACACAGCCGGGGCGAGACGAATGAGAAGTCCGCCTATCGATCCCAACGATACCGCGGGAACCTGGGAGTCGACCCGGCGCCCCCCTGCGTCCGGAGAGCACTGCAGGAGCGTTACGGTTGCGGAATGCTCCGCCTCGTCGCCCGGGTCTATTGGACATTCAGCAGATGGACGCTCGCAACTGAGCCCGCGCCGACCCGATCTACCGTCGTCCTCGGGGCGCCGCACACCTCCAACTGGGACTTCGTGCTCATGCTGGCGATCGCGTGGCGCCTGAAGATGCGCTTCCGCTGGCTGGGCAAAGAGAGCCTCTTTCGCGGCTGGCGCGGCCCACTGATGCGCTCGATCGGCGGCATCCCGGTCGACAGAGCGAACCCCACCGGGGTGGTCGACGCTCTCGTCCGCCGCATCCGTGACGGCGAGGTCTTCGGCCTCGTGGTGACGCCCGAAGGCACGCGCGGCGGCGTCGAACACTGGAAGTCGGGCTTCTACCGCATCGCCCGAGAGGCCGACCTTGGCGTCACGCTCGGATACGTGGATCGCTCGACCATGACAACCGGACTGGGGCCGACGCTCACGCTCACCGGCGACGTCGGCGCGGACATGGATGCCATTCGCACGTTCTACTCCGACAAGTCGGGGCTGCGTCCTGCTCGACGCGTCGAGCCTCGCTTGCGCGAAGAGGACGAGCCTCGGCCGGCAGCCTCGGCTTAGCCGCCGCTGAATCCGGCGACGAGAGGTCCTACTCGTCTGTCTCCGCCGTGTGCGGTGTTACATACCAATCGGTGAACGACCTCGCGCGGCCGTCGTCCGCCAAACGAATGACCATGAGGTTGTCGTACAGCCGACTCTTCGTCGTTGCGCCCGGGTAGCTGGTCCGGCCGCGGATGATCGCGATGTCGCCGTCGACCGCCGTGAGCTCATGCTCGAATGACCACGTGCCGGGCTCATCCTTCTGACCGATCCAACCCGCGAGGATGGCGTCATGGCCGATCCATGGCTTGGTCGAGGGGCCGTCGCGATACTCCGCGTCCGGCGTGAACAGAGACCGGATGTCGTCCGGGTCGTTGGTCCCCCACGCACGGACGTATCGGCCGATCCAGTCGTTGGCGGCTACCGCCGCTGCCTCGCGATCCCACATGGCCTCAGGGTCGCTGACGCGTGCGGCGAGCGCAAGGTGCGCCGCACCGCGAACGGCTGAACCCCGACCCCGCAGACGGGGTCGGGGTCGCGGTCGCACGTCGTCGGACTACGCCATCCGGCCGAACGTAGCCTCGATGTCGGCCATCTCCATCGCAGCCGTCGCTTCGATGAGGGCCCGGAGCTCCTTGTCGGCTCCCGGCGAGAACTCTTCCGGACGCTCCGGCGAGATGGTCATGGGTGAACCTACCGGTGCCTGCTCACTGGCATCCAGCTGCGTCCCGTCATTCGACGGCGACGCCCCCTGGAAGATGCGACCGGCTTCGGACTGGTTACCCAGATCGAACGAGTACTGCTTGCTCTGCAGCCCGAGGTCGACGAGACGCTTGACCTCCGGGAACTGCTCGGCATTCGTCTTCGGAATCGGCAACGAGGTGCGCCAATTCACCCCGAGGGTCTCGAGGGCTTTGGCGTAGGCGTTCTCGTGCGCCTGGTCCCGCACGATGAGGTACGAGATCGTGCTCCGCGCCATCTTGTTGTCCGTCATCTCGTAGAGGCGGCACTTCTGCAGGCGTCCCGTCGACTCCAGCATCAGGTTGTACAGCAGGTCGAGCACGAGGTTGCCGGAGTTGTAGACGTAGCTGCCCATCCACGGGTTGCCCGCGGCATCCACCGGCAGCGCACCCTGCGCGCCGACCAGGTAATGATGGATGTTGCTGTGGTCGACGGCGATGCTGAGCGGCGTCGCACCGCCCGCGCCGGGCTCGTCGACGGGATCGGTGGGCTTGCCCTTGTACCTGGGCGAGCCGTCCAGCAAACGGGAGATCGTCGTGCCGATGAGCTCGACGTGGCTGATCTCCTCGGTGCCGATGCCCTGGATGAGGTCCTTGTACGGCTTCCCGGACGGGCCGCGGAAGTTGATGCTTTGGAACAGGTACTGCATCATCGTGCGCATCTCGCCGAACTGTCCGCCGAGACCCTCCTGCAGTGCGTTGGCGGCCGCGGGATCGGGCTCGTCCTGTGCGATCTCATTGATGAACTCTTGAACGTGGAAGTACATGGTGCCTCCGGGGGTTGGGGAGCCCGACGATCCGCCTGTCTCCCCGCCCCGCCGTGCCCCTTGCCGACCTCGACGACACCCGCTACCTTCCGGCCCGAGAGTCGATTCAGCCGACCCCGGCGATGCGTTCGTGGGTTGCGCGGACGAACGCGGCGTACCCTCCGGGTGTGCGCCCCCAGAAACGGCCGGACGTGACCACCTCGTTCTCGTCCGTCGCGACTACGCGTGCGCCGAGCGAGCGTGCGGCTCGAACGAGCGCGACGTCCTCGTGCTCGTCGAGATCGGGGAACTCCCCCGCAGCGACGTACACATCGGCACGCAGTCCGAGGTTCGCGCCGTGCACGTTGCCCGCAGGACGACCCCGCGGATGCGTCCGCAGCCAATGCTCCGCATGATCGAGAGTGAGGTCCGCGAAATCCGGACGGACGGTGCCGAGGACGACGTCGGCCCCCGCCGCGCGGAGGTCGAGCTGATGGCTGAGCCAGGTGACGGGGACGACGGAGTCTCCATCCGTCGTGCCGATCCACACGTCGTCGGATGACCCCAGTTCGGCGAGGGCGGCGGCCACGCCGAGGCGTCGAGCCGTCCCCACGTTTCGCGCGTCGATCTCGATCGTGCGTACCGGCCAGCACAGCGCGATCCGGGCCGAGGCATCCGTGCACGCATCGAGGACGACGACCGTCACGATCCGCGCTCCCGGGTGCGTCCGCCGAGTGTGCTCGACGGCCGCGGTGAGCGCAGCGAGGCAGTCGCCCAGGAGCTCGGCTTCGTCGTGCACGGGGACGACGATCGCCACCGCGGGGCTACCGGGCGTCACGGGACAAGCCCTGTCTCTGCGGCGACCGACCGAGCGCCGCCGAGTCCGTAGACCTCGAGGACGAAGTCCTCCTCTTCGTGCAGCATCAGGCGGACGAACCCCTCGGCCGCACGCAGTGCCGCGTGCACGTCGTCACCGGACTGCGGATATTCCGTGACGGGATGCCGCCAGTGGCAGGCGATGAGGTGGCCACCGGCATCCATGGCTCCTCGTATGCGGTCGATGGCGACAGTCAGGTCGGCGGGGTTCCAGTAGTAGCCGACCTCCGAAAGGACGACGAGGTCGAACGTTCCGGCGGGCCACTCCCCCGGCAGCCCGAGGCGCTCGAGACGAACGTCGTCCCGACTGCCGAGGCGACGCCGTGCGATCTCGAGCGGAGCATCCGCGATGTCGACCGCGAGCACGGCGTCGCACCGGTCGACGAGGAGGTCGGTCAGGACACCTGTCGAGCAACCCAACTCGAGGGCGGAGGCGTATCGTTCGCGGGGCAGGCTCGCCAGCGTCACGGCGCGCTTGCGCTGCTCGTACCAGCGCGACTCGAAGCCCCACGGGTCGTCGCCGTTGCGACAGTAGAAATCCTCGAAGAATCCCCCCGCCAGGCTGGGCCCCGCCGGCCGGACGAAGACCTCGAACGGGCGGTCGAAATGCGCCTGCATCCTCTCGTGGAGCATCACCTCGTCCCCCGGCGCCGACGACAGCGGGGTGATCTGGCTGCGATGGTGACGCATCGCCGTGCGCTTGAGCTCGGCCGTCAACTCATCGAGCGTGACCACCTCGAGGTCGTCCCACGGCAGGTCGTCCGTCGATCCCCAGTGCCAGAGCCAGATCGGATACTCCCGCCACGGGACGCCGAGCTCCGTACACACCTCGGCGGTCACTTCCGCAGCGACGCGGTGATCGCGGTGACTGTCGCCTGACCAGGGCACGACGACGAGATGCGCTCCCTGTCCCTGCAGCAGCGCGCGGAGTGCCTCCGCGATCGCGTCGCGATGGTCGTCCGTGCCGCCGTCCGGCAGACCGAGGAATCGAACGTCGATCGACGGGCTCAGGTGATCGAGCGCTGCGGCGACCTCGCGCCGTCGCACCGCGGCCAGGTCGGCGGGAGTATGCGACGGCGAGTCGGGGTGAGATCCCTCGCCGTCCGTCGCGATGAGAACCGTCACCTTCGCGTCACGGCTGACAGTGCGCGCCATCAGCCCCGCGACGCCGAGGGTCTCGTCGTCGGGGTGCGCCGCGACGACGACGAGGTGCTCGAAGGTCTCATCCAACGACGGAAGCGCGCGATCGGCGAACGCCTCACGCCAGACCGCTTCACCTGTTCCTGGATCGCGGTGACTGAAGCTCACCATGCGCCGCGCCCTTCCGCGATGTCGGCGCCGATGCGCGCGAGGTCGCGTTCGCCGTGGTGCTGACGCACATAGATCTCGAGGTCGGCCACCCGGCGGGCGTGAGCATCGTCAGCCACGAGGGGCAACGGCCCGAGGGCTCGGGCGGATTCGGCGAGCGCCGTCTCGACCGCACCCGCGACGACAGCTCGGACGCGTGCGGCGATGGCGCCGGGGTGGGATGCCGCCGGCAGCCCTTCCGTCTGGTGCGCGGCCGATCGCAGTGCCAACCTCGCGGTCCACAGCGCGGCATCCACCCTCCCGAGGTGGACGCGCGACAGCTGATCGGCGCCCTCGCGCTGCGCTGCCTCGACGAGGGCGTCGCGGATCGGCAGGACGCCGCCCCACCAGCACGCCGCCACTCCGACGCCGCCGGCGGCGAAGCCGGGGCGACGCAGGTACCACCCCGGTTCACCGACCGGCGCGGCGGGAGCCGCCGCGAAGTCAACCGGCGCGCTGACGACCTGCGGGAGCCCTCGCGCGTGCCAGGGCCCCGTGCGAGCTGTCACCTCGGGGGTCTGCAGGGCCACGGCGAACAGGCGACGCTCGCCGCCGACCCACGCGGTGACGAGCGCGTGGGTCAGGTGCTGCGCCAGCGAGCACCACGGCTTGGTTCCCGTCAGCCGCCACCCGGAACCGTCGTCGCGCGCCTCCAGCCGAGTCCCGGCACCCTCGGCGGCGAACACCCCCCACGAGGATCCGGAGTCGGCCTGGATCGAGGCGAGGTCGAGGTCGTGCCCGTCGCGACGGGCCTGGTCGAGGATGTCGAGCGCGTCGAGGTGGGGTTCGAGGATGCGTGCCGCACCGACATCCCGGCTCGCGACCGCAGCGAGGAACGACCAGTCGTCGGCGAGCGAGCGCTGGTTTCCGCGCGCGGCGCCTGCGCCCACCGCCCAGGCGAGCGTGGCGGCAACGTCTATCCCGAACGCGTCGACCCGGTCAGCCTCGGCGAGCGACCCTGCGGCCGCATCACCGAACGGGCCAGCGCTGAGGTGGAGGTCGGACGAGTGTTCTCGCAGGCGGGTCACCCCCGCAGTGTGCGCGCGGAGCGAGCTGTGAGGCAGAGCCTTGCGGTTCCGGCGACGTGTCAGGTACGGGACGCCGTCCGATTCCGCGACAGCCATGTCCGCTGCAGCCGTTAGGCTCACCCAGGCCGGCTATCCGGCGATCACTGGGGGGGAAATGAAGATTCGTCACGCGCTCATCTCGTTCACTGCCGCTGGAGCACTTCTACTGGCGGGTTGCGCGGCTGTCGACGGTGAGGCGACAGCCAGTCCACCCGCCACGCCCGCCGCGGTCGAGGTCGACGAAAAACTGACGACGGTCGACGTCCGCGTGGCGAAGTCGATGCTCGACCCGGAAGGCGCGCTGTCCGACGATGAGATCATCGCGAGCGCGAAGGAGAACGGCCTCTCCGCGGTCGTCGAGGGCGACACGGTCGTCTACACGATGACGAAGTCTCAACGCGACGAGATGCTCGCCGGCATGCGGTCTTCAGCGCGGGAATCCGCCGATGATCTCGTCGCCGATGACGCAAACTCGGTCACCGCCGTCGACTTCGACGATGAGATGACGTCCTTCACGGTGTCGGTCGATCCCGCGAAGTACAGCGCGATGGAAGGATTCCTCGTGCTCGGCTTCTACATGCAGGGCGCGCTCTTACAGCAGTTCCAGGGAATCTCCGCCGACGACATCGACGTGACCGTCGACTTCGTTGACGACTCGACGGGCGAAGTGCTCGACTCTGGCTCGTTCCAGGACATGCGCAAGAACCTCGACCAGTAGGTCACCCCGTACGCCGGTCCGCCAGCGCTCAGCCTCCGATGGCGTTCATCCCTCGCGCGGGTTGCAGGAACGACGGGTCGTTGATCGCGTGACCCGGCAACTTGCCGAGCACGCACGCGTGGAGCGTCTCGGCGATGACACGGCGACGGTCGTCGGGCGCGGCGGCCACCGGCATCCCGCGCACAGCGCTCGTGACGTCGTACTCCGTCAGCGAGAAGAGGCAGTTGCGGAACTGACCGTCGGCGGTCAGGCGCAGGCGATCGCACGCTCCGCAGAAGGGTGCCGTCACCGACGCGATGACGCCGACCTCGTGCGGGCCGCCGTCGATCCGCCACTTCTCGGCGGGAGCACCGCCGCGGCCGGGGACCGGCTCGAGCGTCCATCGCTCCGACAACGCCTCGAGGATCTCCTCGCGCGTCACCATCGCGCTGCGGTCCCAGGTGTGCCCGGAATCCAGCGGCATCTGCTCGATGAAACGCAGCTGGGCCCCGACCTCCATCGCGAACGCCACGAGGTCCGCGAGCTGGTCGTCGTTCACGCCGCGCATCGCGACGGCGTTCAGCTTCAAAGGCTTCAGGTCGGATGCCGCGGCTGCCGCGATTCCCTCGAGCACGTTGTCGAGCCGGTCACGACGCGTGAGCGCGGCGAACCGCTCGCGGTCGATCGTGTCGATGCTGATGTTCAGCCGCGTCAGACCCGCATCGATCAGGTCGGGAAGCACCTCGGCGAGTCGGATGCCGTTGGTCGTCATCGCGACCTCGACCGGTCCGTCGGGTCCCGAGATCGCGGCCACGCGACGCACCACGTCGACGATGTCGGTGCGGAGCAGAGGCTCGCCGCCGGTGAGCCGGAAGGTGCGGATGCCGAGGCTCGCGGCCACCTCCGCGATCTCGACGATCTCGTCGGTCGTCAGGATGCTCGTGCGCGCGAGCCACTCGTTGCCCTGCTCTGGCATGCAGTAGGTGCAACGCAAGGAACAGCGGTCGGTCAGCGAGATCCGGAGATCGCGGTGGACTCGCCCATGGGTGTCGACGAGGCCGACGGCGGGATCCGGGACGGCGCCCGGCGGGATCTGCGGCGCGGCGCGACCCAGCGAGATCGGAACGGCCGTCACCGCTCTCTCCCCCTGTGGCATCCCATTGTCCGAGCCTAATCGCCGCCACCAGCCGCCGGGGCGAGGAGGGCAGTCGCGGGCTGTGAAGTCGGCACCAATCCCCGGCCCGGTGCCAGATCGCACGCTAGTTTTCGGCACATGAGCCTCCGCCGCACCGCGCTGCCACTCCTCGCGGCGACTGCACTTCTCCTGACCGCCTGCTCGCCGGCGGAGTTTGGCCGAGAGCAGACCGCCGCGGACCGACCAGACTCCGTCGTCACCGGAGCGGAAGGAAAGCTCGACGTCGCGACACTGCGCTACGTCGGCAAGGCCGACGCTTACGACGTCTACCTCGCGCGCGCGGCGGATGACGGAGACTCCTTGTGCCTGTCGCTCACCCTCGACGACGTCTGGCAGACCACCGAGTGCGAGACGGACTACGTGTCCATCCCGATCAGCGACAGCGCCAGTGTCGCCGCCGACCTGAGCTACCGCAGCGGGGAGGTCCGAGACATGATCTCCGACAACGTCTGGGTCACCCGCAAGTAGCCGCGCGCCTCATCGCCACGAACAGCTTCGTAACAGCTCCCGACGTCTCACCGCCGCTCCAGCCGTCAGGGCCGGATGCTGAAGAAGAGAACGAAGGTCGTCGCACTCGCGATGATCGCAACGCCGAGTCCGAGAATCGTCCAGACCGCGATGCGACTCGCGCGCGACGGACGCTGCCCGCCCAGACCTGCATACGCCGCGGCGCACGAGAGGCCGACCCAGCCCAGGAGGCCGCCCACACCCATCGCTATCCCCAACGCACGTTCTGTGTCATCCGAATCGGACAGCTGCGCGACGACGAGACCGCCGTCCCAGTGGACGCCCGCCAGACCGAGCATGAGAACGCCGAGGAGCCCGATGATGGTGGCGGCGAGAGCGAGGAAGAAGCTCCCGATGATGCGCATGACCCCATCCTTACGGACCGAGCGTTGCACGGAAGCTCAGCGCGATGCGGCGAGGACGACCGGGTCCTCGCACCCCCTCGCAAAGCCTCGGATGCGCCGGTCCATGTCGCGCTGCAGCACGAACGCGCCGATCCGTTCGGCGAGCGGAGCGAGCCAGGCGGGGCGGCATGCGAAGTTGTACCGCCAGACGGCGAGCGTGCTGTCGGGCTCTTCGGCCACCGGCGTGAACTTCCACCCACCGGCGAGACGCTCGAAGAACCAGGAGCCCTTCGTCATCTTCATCCCGACGTTCGACGGCGGGTTGTAGGAGACGTATTCGCTCTCCATCCGGAAGCCGAAGCGCTGCACGGTGAACGTGCGGACGCCCTTCCCCGGGGCGGTCGCGCCGTCGACGAAGTACTGACGGCGGATGAACGGATCCCAGCGCTTGCGGGTCTCGCCCGTGGTTTGCGACACCGCGAAGGCGACCTCCACCGGGACCGGCACGACGCAACGGGACTCGATGACGCGCATGGACTCATCGTTGCAGGTTCGACGGGCATGCCGGGACCGACGTCGTCACCCCCTGCCAGGATGAGCGCGTGAACACACTCGCGGGGTCTCGATGGGTCGTCACCGGCGCTGCCGGCAACATCGGAGTCGCCCTCCGCCGAGAGCTCCGGGCCGCAGGCGTCGAGCTCGTCTCGACCGACGTCAGAGACGTGGAGCCCGTCGACCGGACCGGCGATCGCGTCACCGTCGCCGACCTGGCCGACCTCGCTGCGCTCACGGCGATGTTCGAGGACGCCAACGGCGTGATCCATCTGGGCGGGTTGTCCGATGAAGCCGACTTCCACGACCTCGCGCAGGTGAACATCGTCGGCACGTACCACGTGCTCGAAGCCGCTCGTCGGTCGGGTGTCCGCAGGGTCGTCAATGCGAGCAGCAACCGGGTCACCGGAATGTATCCCACGGACGCACTCGTCGACCCGGACATGCCCCCGCGACCCGACGGCTTCTACGGTGTGTCGAAGGTGGCGGGCGAGGCACTGTGCCGCCTCTACTCCGACAAGTTCGGCCTCAGCACGATCTCGCTCAGGATCGGGAGCTACGAAGAGGAACCCCGAACCCCCCGCGAGCGTGCAACCTGGCTCAGCCATCGAGACGCGATCGCCGCGTCCACCGCCGCGATGACGACCGACGAGCATTACGCCGTCTTCTACGCGGTATCGGCGAACTCGGAAGTCTGGTGGGATCGGGCGGCCGGGGAGCTCGTCGGTTTCCGGCCCACGGACGACGCCGCGGAGTGGAACCTTCCCGGCGCCACGATCGAGCCGCAGGGCGGATCGTTCGCGTCGCCGTCGTACTCGCTCGATCGCATGCGTGACTGACGCCCCTACTCACGACAGCCGCACGAACCGCACCCGCGACGGGTCGACCTGCAGCCAGACCGACTCTCCAGGCGACCACGACACAGTCGCGTGTGACACGTCCACCATCCCAGCCGAGGTGTGCACCCGCATCCCCGCCACCGTCGGCTCCACACGGACGACAGTCGCAGCCCACGCGTTCGACCCTGCCCCACCTACGATCCGCACGTCGCCCGGCCGGAACACGGCGGCGAGCCCGACGCCCTCACGCGCGGCGGGTGCGGCCTCCGCCCCCCTCAGCATGCGGCCCGCGGCATCCGTCAACCCACCGCCCGCCGAGACGCCCGGCATCCGATTCATGTCGGCAACCGATGCGACGAAGGCGGATGCCGGAGCCGCCAGCACCTCGCGCACGGGACCGCTCTGCACCACGGCGCCCGCCTCGATCACGAACAGCCTCTCGGCCAGCGCGACCGCGTCGCCGGCGTCGTGCGTCACGGCGACCGTCGTCACCCCGACGAGCTGCTCCCGCAGCATCCCGCGGATCTCGGACGCGGTCACGGGATCGAGCGCGACCAGCGGCTCGTCGAGCAACACCACCCGCGGCGACGCCGCCAGAGCCCGCGCGATCGCGACGCGCTGCTGCTCTCCCCCCGACAGTTCGCGCGGCATTCGTGTACCCAGCCCGCCGAGGCCGACCCGGGAGAGCCACGCGTCGGCGTCGGAACGGGCCTGCGCGGCGGGTGTTCCGGCGGCACGCGGCCCGAAGGCGACGTTCTCGCGCGCGCTCAGGTGCGGGAAGAGGCGCGGGTCCTGACCGAGCAGCACGACTCCGCGATGCATCGGCGGCGTGTGCACCCGGGGTGCGGCCACGCGCTCCACGGTCCGTCCGGCCACGACGACCTCGCCGCCGTTCAGCGGTACGAGTCCGGCGAGCGCGTCGAGCAGCGTCGACTTGCCCGCACCGCTCGGACCCATGATCGCGACGGTCTCCCCCGCGTCCGCGTCGAGCGCGACGTCCACCCGGAAGCGCGCCCGGTCGACGACGACACGTGCCTGTAGCCCGCTCATCGGGCCGCCCCGGGTCGCCAGCCGCGCACCAGCATCAGGACGAGGACGGCGGTCGCCAGCAACAGGAGTGCGAGGGCCACCGCGGTGCCCTGCGTCACGCCGGCTCCGTTGAAGGCCGTGTAGATCGCGAGCGGCATCGTCTGCGTGACGCCGGGGCGGTTGCCGGCGAACAGGGCGGTCGCGCCGAACTCCCCGATCGCCCGGGCGAAGCACAGCACGACACCCGCCACGATGCCGGGGGCTGCGAGTGGCAGCGTGATGCGGCGGAGGATCGTCCACCGACCCGCTCCGAGGGCGGCGGCGGTCCGCTCGAAGTCCACCCCGGTCGACCGCACCGCGCCCTCGACGGCGAGGACGAGGAACGGCAGCGCGACGAATGTCTGCGCGACGACGACCGCGGGCGTGGTGAACGACAGCCCCCACCCGCCCAGCCAGCCCTGACGGCCGAACAGGTACAGCAGTGCGATCCCGCCGACCATCGGTGGAAGCACGAGCGGAACGGTCACCGCGGCACGCAGCACTGCCGCCAGGCGCGGGCCCGAGCGGGCGATCAGCAGCGCCAACGGCACACCGATCACGATGCACGCCGCAGTCGCCGCCGCCCCAGAGCCGAACGACAGTCCCAGGGCTTCGAGTGCCGCGGGCGAGGTCACGTCGGCGACGAACGTCGACCACTCCACCCGGGCGATGAGAGCCAGCAGCGGCAGGATCAGGAAGGCGAGACCGACGAACGCGGGGAACGCGAGGCTCCGCGGAACGTACCCGCGAGCAGAGCTCACGGCGCCCCGAAGCCGTGGCCGGCGAGGATCTTCCGCCCGGCCTCGGACCGCACGAACGCGATGAACGCCGCAGCCGCGTCGGGATTCGCAGCATCCTTCAGCGCGGCGATCGGATATCTGTTGACGACCTCGTCTGCGCCGTCGGGCACCACAGACGCGACGTCGCTCCGCCCGACCACATCGGTCGCGTACACGAGACCCGCATCGGCTTCACCGGCCGCGACCTTCGTCAGCACCGCCGTGACGTTCTGCTCGAGGCTCGCGGCGTCGACCGTGACGCCCCCCGCGCTCAGCAGCTTTCCGGATGCCGCGCCGCACGGCACCTCGGGCGCGCACAGCACGGTGACGACATTCGTCAGGTCGGCCAGCGTCGAGACCTCCTTCGGGTTGCCCGCCGGGACGACGATCACGAGCGTGTTCGAGGCGAACACCGCGGGCTCGAGCGCGAACTCCGACATCTTCGCCATCGTGGCCTCGTCGGCCGAGGCGAACACGTCCGCGGGTGCCCCCTCGGCGATCTGGGTCGCGAGCGTCGACGATCCGTCGTAGACCGGACTGATGGCCACCCCGGGATGGTCCGCCGTGAACGCCTCGTCGATCTCGTCGAACGAACCCTTGAGGGATGCCGCGGCGTAGACCGTCAGCGATCCGCCGATCTCATCGCCCGAGGTCGGCAGCGACGCAGACGGTGCGGGTGCCGCGCACCCGGTGAGCAGCAGCGCGAGAGCACCGAGGGCGAGCGGCCGAAGCAGGGACCGTCGCACGTCACTCCCCCGCCAGGTCAACGACGACGTTCGTCGCTTTGACCGAGGCCCGGGCGAGGGTGCCGACCTCGAGCTCCAGCTCGCGCACCGCCTCGGCGGACAGGAGGGAGACGACACGGTGCGAACCGGACTGGATGTCGACCTGGGCCATGACGCCGTCGACCTGCACGCGCGTCACGATCCCGACGAAGCTGTTGCGGGCGCTGGAGCGGTGCTCGTAGCCGTCGCCCGGGTCATTCGCCATGGAGACGGCGAAGGCGGCGAGCGCCTCGCCGGGAATCTCGGCGGGCACGGCGTCGGTCACCGGGAGCAGCCCCTGGTCGATCCACCGCCGCACCGAATCGTCGCTCACGCCGAGAAGGTGAGCGGCTCGCGCCACACGGTAGGTCGTCATGCGTCAATCATGCCGCCTACGCGGTCTAGGAGGCCCAGACCGAGCCGTATCTGCGGTTTCCTAACCTGCAGCGAATCCGATCCCGCGGCATCCGGACTCCCGTAAACTCGGGACATGCGCCCCCTGGTCGATCCCGTGTCCGAGTTGGATCCCGACGAGCGCAGGCGGACCGCTCGCCACACCGTTCTCAAGGGCATCGGCGACGAGGGGCAGCGGCGTCTCGCGAACACGCGCGTCGCCGTCGTCGGCGCCGGCGGCATCGGGTCGCCGGCGATCCTCGCCCTGGCCGCCGCGGGCATCGGTTCCATCACCGTGATCGACGACGACACCGTCGAGCTCCACAACCTGCAGCGCCAGATCGCGCACCGCATCGAGGACATCGGCGTCCACAAGACCGAGAGCACCGTGCGCGCCGTCGCGGCACTGTCGCCCGTCACCGTCGTCACTCCGGTCACCGCTCGCCTCGATGACGACAACGCGCAGGAGTTCTTCGCGGGTGCCGACATCGTGATCGACACGAGCGACTCGTTCGCTACGCGTCGCGCCGTCGCGGCCGCCACCGAGGCGATGGGGCTCCCCCTCGTATGGGGAGCCGTCCGCGAGTGGCACGCGCAGATCACGGTCTTCTGGTCGCGGCCCGCCGAGGGCGACCCGGTCGTTCTCAACGATCTCTTCGCCGTCGGCACCGAGGGCGACCCGCCCACCTGCGCGCAGGTCGGCGTGCTCGGTGCCCTGTGCGTGCAGGTCGGCGGCATCCTCGCCACCGAAGTGGTGAAGCTCGCGATCGGCGTCGGCACGCCGCTGCTCGGTCGCATGCTCGTCCTCGACGCGCTCTCGAGCCGTCAGCACGAGATCCCGCTGCGGTCGGCCGCAACGGCTGCGGCGGCGAGCGCATGAGCGGGCTCCGCAGCGTCGAGGAACAGCTCGCGCGCGTCCTGGCCGCGGTCCGAACGCTTCCCACCGAGGTCGTCCCCGTCGGGACATCTGCCGGCCGCACGCTTGCGGCACCGGCCGTCGCTGCGCACGACATCCCCCTCTTCGACAACTCCGCCATGGACGGCTTCGCCGTGCGCGCCGCGGACGTGGCGCCGGCCGGGCCGGGGCATCCCGTCTCGCTGCGGGTCGTCGCGGACCTTCCTGCCGGGGTGTCAGACGACCCGGCGCTCTCGGAGGGCGAGGCGGCCCGGATCATGACGGGATCGCCCACGCCCACCGACGCGGACGCGATCGTGCCGTTCGAGAACACCGCCGGCGGGCTCGCCGACTCGCTCGACATCGTCGAGGTGCTCGAGGCTCCCGCCGCGGGCGCGTTCATCCGTCGCCGCGGCGCGGACCTGCACGCCGGTGACGTCGTCATCACCGCCGGCGAGCGCATGGGACCGTTCCAGGTCGCTGCCGCCGTCGCCGCCGGCATCGACGAGGTGGCGGTCGTCCGCGCGCCTCGCGTCGCGATCGTCTCGACCGGCAGCGAGCTGACCGGCCCGGGCGAGCCCGTGCGCCGCGGACTCATCCCCGACTCGAACGGACCGCTCCTCGAGCATCTCGTCCCCGCGTCCGATGCCGAGGTTGTGATGGTCGCCCGCGTCCCGGACGACGGCGACAGGGTCGCAGGGGCCACCGCCGCTGCGCGCGCCGCAGGGGCGGACGTCATCATCTTCACCGGCGGTGTCAGCGCCGGAGCCTACGAGCCCGTGCGCGCCGCCTTCGACGGCTACGGCGAGGTCGAGTTCGCCAAGGTCTCGATGCAGCCCGGCAAGCCGCAGGCCTTCGGCACGGTGGGTGACGGATGCCTCGTCTTCGGCCTTCCCGGCAACCCGGTCAGCGTCGCCGTGTCGTTCGAAGTGTTCGTGCGCCCCGCTCTTCTCGCCCTTCAGGGCCGGTCGGTCATCCACCGCGCCCACGTGACCATGACCGCGGCGGAGGCGTGGACCACTCCGCCCGGACGCCGGCAGTACCTGCCGGCCGTGGTCGATGTCGCGGGAGGGACCGTGCGCCCTGCGACGGCGGGCGGCTCGGGCTCGCATCTGGCCGGCGGGCTCGCACAGGCATCCGCGTTCGCGATCGTGCCGGGCGAGGTGGCGAGCGTGGCCGTCGGCGACGTCGTAGATGTCATGCTGGTCTGATGAGCTTCCCCCACCTCGACTCGGCCGGCCGGGCGCACATGGTCGACGTCACGGCGAAGGCCCCGACGGTCCGCACGGCCACCGCACGGGGCTTCGTCCGGTGCAGCGCCGAGGTCGTCGCCGCACTCCGCGACGGCACCGCCCCGAAGGGTGACGTGCTGGCTGTCGCGCGCATCGCCGGCATCCAGGCGGCGAAGTCGACGGCGACGCTCCTGCCGCTCGCCCACGTGATCGGTGTGCACCGGGCATCCGTCGAGCTCGACATCACCGACGACGGCGTCGAGATCGGGGCGACCGTGGGAACCGCGGACCGCACCGGCGTCGAGATGGAGGCGATCACCGCGGTGTCTGTCACCGCGCTCGCCGTCGTCGACATGATCAAGGGTCTCGACCGGGCGGTGGTGATCGAGAACGTCCGCATCGTCGCGAAGTCGGGCGGGCGCTCGGGCGACTGGGTGCGTCCCGGAGAAGAGGACCGCTCATGACGCTCGTCCGCTACTTCGCAGCCGCTGCCGAGGCTGCCGGGACCGAGAGCGAGGAGCGCCCCGAGGCGACCCTCGCCGAGCTCCGTACGGCGATCCTCGACGAGCACCCCCAGCTGTGGTTCGTACTGCCAGACTGCGCGGTGCTCGTCGACGGTGTGCGCACCGACGGCGACGCCCCGCTCGCGGATGCGCGCATCATCGACGTGCTGCCGCCCTTCGCCGGCGGCTGATCAGAGGCTGAGCCTCAGCCGCCGATGCCCTTCCACGCCGTCGTGCCGTCGACTTCGAGCTGACGCTTCCACACCGGCAGGTCGGTCTTGATGGTCTCGATGACGGCGCGGCAGACCTCAAACGCCTCGGCCCGGTGCTCCGACGCGACGGCGATGACGACCGCGGCGTCGCCGACGGCGAGATTGCCGACACGGTGGCTGACGGCCACGACGGCGCTCGACGCATCGCCCGCTTCGGCGGCGATCCGGTGCAGGGTCGACTCGGCGTCGGGGTGCGCGCTGTACTCGAGGCCGACGACGGTGGTCGCGGCATCCGGATCGTTGTCGCGCACCCGACCGACGAAGGTGGTCACGGCACCGTATTTCGGGTCCTCCACCGCGCGCAGGTGCGCGTCGAGGTCGAGGGCGGTCTCTTCGAGCCGGGCGATCCGAACAGTGTTCACGAGTGGTCTCCGCCTCTCACCTGGTCGACCACGTGTGTGGCGACCGACACGATCACAGGGATGCCGGAGCTCACCGCACGCGGCGACCCCGGCAGATTGACGATCAGGGCTCCCTCGGGGTCGGCGACACCTGCGACGCCGCGGGAGATCACCGACAGTGGGGTGTCGGCGAGGCCGACGCGGCGAAGCTCCTCGGCGATGCCCGCCAGCGGCCGGGTCACGACGCGCTCGGTACCCTCGGGCGTCTGATCGCGCGGGCCGACACCGGTGCCACCTGTCGTGACGACGAGACCGGCGCCGGTGGCGAGGGCACGGCGCAGCACCGATTCGACGGAATCCGCGCCGTCGGGGACGACCTCGAGTCCGATGACCTCGATGCCCGCGTCTTCGAGCAGCTGCACCGCGAGCGGCCCGCCGCGGTCCTCGCGCTCGCCCGAGGCGGAGCGGTCGGAGACCGTGATCACGACGGCGCGGAGGGATGTCACGTGCTCACCCTAGGCCGTGCGTCACGAAACGGTGACGAGGGAACGCTGCCAGCCCGACGAGCCGTTCGGGGCGATCGCGGCGCGCTCCTCGACCTGCATGTCGCCGTTCTTGTTGATCGCGCGGACCGCCACGTAGTGGGTGCCGGGCGTGGCATCCCATTCGAGGACCCACTGCACCCAGGTGTCCTTATTGATGGGGTTGGACAGCTTCGCCGGCATCCACTCGCCGTTGTCGATGCTGACCTCGACGCGCTCGATGCCCACGGTCTGCGCCCACGCCACTCCCGCGATGGGGACGGTGCCCGCCTTGACGGGTGAGCCGCTCTTGGGGGTGTCGACGCGCGACGAGAACTTAATCGGCGCCTCGGCGCTGTAGCCACGCGGCGTCCAGTAGGCCTGGTCGTCGGCGAACGTCGTGATCTTCAGCTCGGTGACCCACTTGGTCGCCGAGACGTACCCGTAGAGACCCGGGATGACCATGCGGACGGGGAAGCCGTGCTCGGGAGGGAGGGGCTCGCCGTTCATCGCGACAGCGAGGATCGCATCGATGTTCTCGTCGGTGCCCGCCGAGAGGGGCGTGCTCGCGGTGTAACCGTCGATGCTGGTCGAGAGGATCATGTCGGCGCCCGCCTTCGGCCCCGCCATCTTGAGGACGTCGCGCAGCGGCACGCCCTGCCAGATCGCATTGCCGACGAGGTTGCCGCCGACCTCGTTCGAGACGCAGGTGAGCGTGATGGCGTACTCGTCGAGGCCCATGTCGAGCAGGTCCTGGAACGTCAGTTCGACGCGCTTGTCGACCATGCCGTCGATGACCAGGCGCCAGGTCGACGGGTCGATGTTCGGAACGGTGAGCGCGGTGTCGACCCGGTAGAAGTCGGCATTGGGAGTGATGAGCGGGCTGATGCCCTTGACGTCGAGCTCCGCGCCCGAGGGGATCGTGACTTTCGACTTCGGGGCGGGCAGCTTGAGTGCACGGCGGATCGCGTCGGCGGATGCGGTTGCCGCGCTGACCGTGCGCGCTGCGACCCCCACGACGAGAGCGGAGACGCCCGCGATGCCCGTCATCAGCAGGAAGCGTCGACGGTCGAGGCCGTCCTCGCGCGCGTCGGCGCCTGAGAGGTGCGCGTCGCGCCAGGCCCGCAGCCGGCGACCGAGGAAGAAGAGAATCGCCGCGCCGGCCAGTGTGCCGAGGAGCGGCGGCAGGAACGCGAGCGCCGTTGCTTCGGCGCGCGTGAGGATGGCCGCACCCGACAGGATGCCGGCGAGCACCAGCGCGATGACGCCCAGGGGCGGCCGGATGTACTCGAGGACGCCGGCGATCGCCGACGCGATGACGACAGCGAGACCGAGACCGGCGAGGAGCGCGATCTTGTCGTACTCGCCGAACGTGCTGATGGCGAATTCCTTCAGCGGACGCGGGACGATGTCGATGACGAACGACCCGACCGCGAGGATCGGACTCGAAGTGCTCGAGAACAGCAGCGCAGCCAGCTCGGCGATCGCGAGGAAGACGGCGCCTCCGACCAGGCCCGAGACGGCCGCCCAGAAGTAGAACCGCTTGCCTGTGGTGTGAGTGCTCATGTCATCCCTTCCGAGCTTCTTCGTAGCGAACACCGAATCGGATGCACCGAGGCTGCGGCGATGTCATGCGTGACGGGCTTGCGTGTCCCACTCTGACGCATGGCGGGGGTGGAATCTCCCTCTTGCGGATACGCAGTTCGCACCCATCCCGCTCGGTGATTGCTCCGGATTCGGGCACTCCCTCGCAGGGACGCACTCGTTGAGTGCGGGCTAAGGGCCGATAGCCTGGTCAGGACTCGACGGAGAGTTTCACTGAGGGGGATCCAGCCATCAAATCAACAGAATCACCGAGACGGCTCTGGTCGATCGATGAGTTCGGCCCACATGAGCTTGTTGGATTCGGCTTTGTCGGATACCGGAGCTTTTGGAATTCCGAAGTAGAAGCAATCGGGCCATTCGGGAAGCTTCACCTGGTCGCGGGAGCGAACAACAGTGGCAAATCCAACATTCTTCGCTTCGCGACCCAGATCCTGGCATCCTTCAATCCAGGGTCCCTGACGATTTCCTACCCGACAGGCACGGACCTGCCGATCGGGGGCGGAGTGTCAACGACGTTCCGTCTGGACCTCCTCGTGTCGGTCTCGGCAGATTTCGGACTCTCCGAACTTGCCGAGCGCACTGCATCCGGGGAGCGGCTCTTTTGGGTGAAGCGACTAAATACGCTGCTCGACTCGATGACCCACTCGAGCACAGAGATGAGACGTGTGCTCTGCATCCCGCTCATCGAGCAGGACAGGAATAGAAGCCAGCTAACCGTGGATCCGGAGTTCATCGAACGAATCCGCACCAATTACTACGAAACCCTTCCCGAAGACCGCCAGCTTGCTGTTGTCATGTCGCATGTCTCCGGACAGAGCCATGGAGGCAAAGATGCCGAACAGATCTCGGGGTTTTGCCGGTGGCTTCTTTCATTAACAAATGTGCCTCCTGTGGCCGAGGTCAGCGCGTTCAGACAGATCTCGAGCGGCGACAGCGCGAACTTTAGCGGATCTGGGCTTATCCGACGCCTTGCCGAGCTGGAAAATCCGCCTAGCCATGATGTTTATGAGCAGAACATCGCCCGCTTCGAAGGCATAAATCGGTTTGTGCAAAGTGTCATCGGCGACGACTCCGCTCGGATACGGGTGACCAGCGGTCAGGATGACATCCTGGTTGTCACCACTGACCGAGTCCTTCCGCTGGCAAGTCTCGGCACTGGCATCCACGAGGTGGTGATTCTGGCTCTCGCAGCAACTCTGTTGTCCAAGCATCTGATTTGCATGGAGGAACCTGAGATCCACATGCACCCAGTTATGCAACGACGACTGCTGACGTACCTCGCCGAAACAGACAACCGCTACTTGATCGCGACCCACTCGGCTGCGCTCCTGGACCAGTCCCTGGGGTCGATCTCTCACATCAAAATGAGCAGGAACGGGTCGCGCCTGACGGCGAGTGCCACATCCCAAGACGTATCTCACCTCGTCTCCGACCTGGGCTACCGCGCCTCCGACATAGTCCAGGCGAACTCAGTCCTCTGGGTCGAGGGGCCATCCGACAGGAACTATCTGCGGTTCTGGCTTACAGTTGTCGACCCCGACCTCATAGAGGGGGTCCATTACTCGATCATGTTCTACGGCGGTGCTCTTCTGTCGCATCTCACAGCCGAGGACGCGGGGGTGAAGGATTTCATTGCTTTGCGCAAGCTCAACAGGAACAGCGTGATCCTTATTGACTCCGACCGGACGAGCGAGGAGAAGGAGGTAAACGCGACCAAAAAACGCGTTCGTCGTGAATTCAACGACGACAACTCAGCCGGGTTTGCATGGGTCACCTGGGGATACACCATCGAGAACTACGTCCCGCGCCACCTCATGGAAGCTGCCATCAAGAGCGTGCATCCGCGCACGAAGTACACGTTCAGGGCTGGGCGGTTCGCCAACCCGCTAGCGAGCGCTAGGTTCAGCAACAAGACGTTCTCTCCGGACAAGACCGCCATATCTGCGGCCGTGGTGGAAAACTGGCTTCCGGCTGATCCGCTCCCGGACACCCTCCTCACCGATGTCAGACGCCTCTCCAAAGTGATCCGGGCTGCTAACGGGATCGATCCCAAGGTGTTTGTCGGGAGGCCCCGTAAGTAGCCTGAGGACTGGCGGTTCTCCTCATATTCCTGGGCCGACGAGTCCGGAACGCTTGCCGCCCGAAGTCGTACGACCGTCACCCCGCGAACGGCCACGCGACGGTGAGCCGCAGCGGCTCGTCATCGCGCGGTGAGTTGTGCCAGATCTCCCGCGGCGGGCCGATGGGGGTGCGACCGGCATCCGTGATCCAGGCGTGCACCTCGTCGTACAGCGCGAGGATCTCGGGGAAGTCCGTCTCGTGTCCTTCCGCGTGACGGAGGGCGACCTGGCCGCCGGTCATCCGGTAGCTGCGCACCTCGTCGACGCCGTCGATCAGGCCGTCGACGGGCACGACGATCTCGAGCGGACCGTCGGAGTCATCGGTGACCGGCGCGTGGAAGACGCCGAAGGCGTCCCCGGTCACCTGCAGTCCCGCGTGCTCGGCGATCTGCCGCAGGTGGTGGACCCCGTCGTGGATGATCTGGTCCATCTCCTGCGGCGCCATGCGGCGCATGACGCTCAGGACGGGGCGATCGCCCTCGATCGCGGTTTCGACAGCGGACATCGGCGTCTCCTTCGTGAGATGAAGCCGCGCTCGAGCGAGCACGACATGGTGAGCCTGCGTTCGACGATCCATCGCTGTTGTCGCTTCATCGAGCAGGGCGACAGCGGCATCCGGATCCGTGTCGGACAGGTCGACGATCGACGCGATCTGATCCAGTGAGAGGTCGGCCGAGCGCAGGAGCGCGATGAGCCAACCCGTCGGCACCTGATCGGCCGAGTAGTAGCGGTACCCGGTCTCGGCATCCACCCGGCGCGGTACGAGCAGTCCGCGATCCGCGTAGATCCGGAGCGCCTTCGCCGACAGCAGGGTCGACGCGCCGAACCGGCCGGCGGTCATCCACTCATCGTCTTGTGCAGTCACAGGTTCAGCATCGACCCGGCCCCAGGGGCGAGGTCAAGCACCGGCAGGATTCGCACGGGTTCTGGCCGAGCTGCACGACTGTGGTGCGTGCCGTCGGGCATAGCCTCGAACGGTGCCCGACCTCGAGATCCTCCGTTACGCCGCCTTCACCACGCACTCCGATGGCGGCAACCCCGCCGGCGTCGTGCTCGACGCGTCCGCCCTCGACGAGGCGTCGATGCAGGAGATCGCTGCGGACATCGACTTCTCCGAGACGGCGTTCGTGACAGGCACCGACAGCGTCGGCGCCCTGACGATCCGCTACTTCTCCCCCATCGCCGAGGTGCCGTTCTGCGGTCACGCGACCGTCGCCACCGCCGTCGCTCTCGCCGATGCTGGCCGCGTGGGGGCGGGCGCGATCCGGTTCGCGACGCCCGTGGGTGTCGTCGAGATCGGGGTGAGCACGGATGCCGCGGGCACACGCGCCTCGTTCACGAGCGTCGAACCGTCGGTGTCGCCGCTCACCGCAGACGATCTCACGGCGGTCCTCGACGAGATCGGGCTCGAGGCGTCGGACCTCGATGCGGAGCTTCCGCCGCGGATCGCTCACGCCGGCAACCCGCATCCGGTCCTCGTCATCGCCGACCGTGCGGCGTTCGACGGCTTCACGTTCGATGCGACGCGTGTGCGCTCTCTCATGGACGACCGCGCATGGCCCGCGACGATCACGGTCGCCCACCGTCTCGGGCCGGACCGCTTCGCCGCGCGCAACCTCTTCCCCGTCGGACGCATCACCGAGGACCCTGCCACCGGATCGGCCGCGGCGTCGTTCGGCGCCTATTTGCGGTCACTTGCTGCCGTCGCACCGCCCGCGCAGATCGTCATCGAGCAGGGCGCGCACGTCGGCCGGGCCGGCGAGCTGATCGTCGACATCCCGGCATCGGGCGGCATCGTCGTCACCGGCCACGCCGTCCGTATCGACTCTTAGATCGTCTCGCGGCGCATCAGCCCGAGGACCTCGGCCGGATGCTCGATCGCCGCGAAGTGGCCGGCGTCCGGCAGCACCACCTCGTCGAAGTCCTCGATCAGCGCCGCAAGCCCGGCACCGTCATCCGTGCCCACAAACACGTCACGGGAGCCGCGGACCGACCTCACCGAGCAGCGGATGCCGCGCCACGACGACTCGTCGTAGGCTGCGGCGGCACGGGACGCGGCGACGAAAGCCCGCGGTCGGATCTCGTCGGCGAGCGCGTGCACGACGGAGGGGTCGATCCGGCGAGACAGCGCGAAGAGGGGTGCGCTCAGGGGTCGCAGGAGCCCGCCGCGATCGAGCGCGCGGAGCAGCGGAGCGGACGCGTCGCCGAGACCGCGGAGGATGCGCATGGCCAGGAGCATCCCCGCGAAGGCGGGCAGCCCGAGCCCGCCTCGGAGCGGCCGCCGCACGGCGTCGAACACGGCCGGTCCCGACGGCGAGACGAGGAACACGGAGTCGGTCTGATCGGGGAACCTCGCAGCCAGGTCGAGCGCCAGCGCGCCGCCGAGCGAGTGACCGACGACATCCCATCGCTCGTACCCCAGCTGCGTGACGACCTCGCGGATCGCCTCGCTGAACCGCCCGATGTCGATCCCCTCCGACGGGAACGGGCTTTCGCCCCAGCCGGGCAGGTCCAGGGCGACGATGTTGCGCACCGGGTCGTCGCATCGAGCAGCGGCTCGCAGCAGCGGGGTCCAGGTCGTCCACGATCCGGCGGCGCCGTGCAGCAGGACGGTCGCCACGGGGCTGGCGGCGCCCCCCACGCGTGCGACAACCGTGCCGATCGTCGTCGGGATCTCGACCCGACGCAGGCCGAGGGCTGCGGCATCCGTCTCCAGTCGCGTCCGAGCGTGCGCGGATTCGGGTTGCCAGGTGATCGTCACGGAGGGTGTTCGTCGCCGACCGCGCATCGGATCGGGCGGCGCGCCGAGCTCAGGCGGACTGATTCACCGTGGGGCAGAATCACGACGTGAGCACCGATTCCCGCGCCCGGCGCGTCGCCGTGGGTCAGGACGCTGAGATCCTCGTCAGCATGACGCAGCCGGTCGCGGTGATCCGGGCGGCCGGCGAGGATGACCGGGTCGTCTCCTGGCCGGATCTGGACGTCGGCGACGTCGCGGTCGGTGTGACCGTGTACGCCGCTCCGGACGATGCGTGGGTCGTGTACGCGCCCAGCGAGGACGATGAGGGCGATCTGCATCGGCCGGTGACCGCCGTCCACGTCCGCTGGGTCGACGCGGTCACCCAGGCATATGCGGACGGCAGCAGGTACGCCGTCGGGGCGACGCGCCACGGGCTCTGGCTGCGCGAGCGCCACGAGCCGGATCCCCACGACCGAGCAGCGTGGTCGACGGACACGGAGCTCGTCGTCATCGCTGACGGTACGCGCACGACGCACACGACGCACACGACGCACACGACGCACACGATCGATCGACGCGTCCTCATCGTCGAGGACGCTGGCGACGCGCCGCGCATGGTCTTCTCGCCCGACGCGCCCGATGTGCGCGCGGAGCACGGCGGGACCTCCTACCACTACCGGTACGCGACCGCTCTGCTGCCCACCGGTCCGCTCCCGGAACGACTCTTACCGATGAGCGATGCGGTACCGCTGTCCGAAGAGGAGTTCATGGACATCCTCCACTGGAGACAGCCCGACGAGGTCGTCGACACCACACCGGACGTGCCCTGGCAGCGCATCCATCTGCCGATGGAGCGACGGGATGCCGCGATCACGGCGCTCGTCGACGAGTTCGGCGACCTCGCCCAGTATTGGCGGGGACCGGACGGGGAACCTCAACCGCTGATCCCCGGGCTGAGCGAGCCACGCATCGACATCCTGGGCGAATGGCCCGACACCCGTGTCGAGGTGACGTTCCGGCATCCGCTTCTTCCCGGTGGCCTCCTGCGGCGCGCGCTCCGCGTCTTCGACGACGCGGGTCGCATCACCCCTCATCCGTATGCGTCGATCCACCTCATGGAGGATCTCGACACCCACGCCCCGCTGCCGCCGGCGAGCCCGGGCGAGGTCCGCGCCTTCTGACGGGCGTCAGGGCACACCGGAGCGCGGGGCGGGCCTCGGGAATGCTTCTATGCTGACGGATACGACTGACACCGACCGGCGGGGGACCATGAAGGTGCGAACAGACGCGATCGAGGCGTGGGAGCAGCACGTAGCCCTGTTCGCGATCGTGAAGCTGGACTCGAGCGGCTTCGTGCGGGGATGGAACGTCGGGGCCGAGGACCTGAAGGGCTACTCCGCCGACGAGATCATCGGACAGCACTTCTCGCTGTTCTACCGCGCCGTCGACCGCGAGAACCGGCTCCCCGACACGCTGCTCGACAGGGCGCGTTCGGATGGGAGCGTCGAGGATCACGGGTGGCGGGTGCGCAAGGACGGCTCGCAGTTCTGGGCTCACGTGACGATCACCGCGATCCACGACGACACGGGCGTCGGCGGGTTCGTGAAGATCGTGCGCGACATTACAGCGGAGAAGCAGGCCCAGGACGAGCAGGTGTCCCTGCAGCGCACCTTCGCCCACGACCTCATCTCCCCTGTCACTGCCCTCCGCGGGTACCTCGACCTACTCGAGGACGAGATCGGTACGGACAACCGCTACCTGCGGCTCGCCCTCGAGACCAGTGAGCACCTTGCGGCGATGGCGGGCGCTTTGATGGCGGATGCCGTAAGCGGCATGCGCGACGACGAGCGCACGTTCGACGTGTCGCTCGTCGTGCGCGGATCGGCGACCGTCGTCCTCCGCGCCGGCGCGGAGGAGCGCATTCACTTCGACCGACTGGACACGGCGACAGTGCGCGGCGACGTCCTCGCTCTGCGCCGCGCGTTCGCGAACGTCCTCGAGAACGCGGCCCGATACTCCGACGAGGACATCCACGTCGAGGTCGTCCGCGGCGACGACACGGTCTCCGTGACGGTGCGGGATGCGGGCCGCGGCATCCACCCGGATGACATCGACACCATCGCGGCGCCCGGCGAACGCGGACGTCTCGCTGAGCCCGAGGACGGCGGCACCGGGCTCGGGCTCGCCAGCGTCGTGGCCGCCGTCGCCGAGCACCACGGCGCACTCGAGATCGACAGCGCCATAGGCGTCGGGACGACCATCACCATCACGCTTCCGCTGGCAGGCTAGGGCCCGCCAGCCTCAGCCGATGCGGGTGCGAAGGACCTCGGCATCCGTCTCACCGTCGACGAGCACGGCACGCGCGAGGTCGCGGGCATCCTCGACGTTCCACAGCAGCACGCCGACGGGCGTGCCCTTCTCGTCACGGTAGTAGACGACCGTGCGGTCCTCGTCGAGATCGACGACGAGCGGATCCTTCTCGGGGTCGAGCGTGCCGACCGCCTCCCATCGCACACCGAACACGGCCGAGTAGAAGTACGGGGTGTGGGTGTACGGGAGCCGCTCCCCTGCCATCGACCGGCCCACGGCGGCGCCCATCTCGTTCGCGTTGTCGACGTGCTCGACGCGCGTGCGTCCGAGGATCGGGTCGGGGTAGGACGCGATGTCACCGGCCGCCCAGATCGCGTCGTCGCTCGTGACGAGGTGCTCGTCGACGACGACACCCTCGTCCACCTCCAGCCCCGCCTGTTCGGCGAGGTCGGTCACAGGGTCGACGCCGAGTCCGAGCACGACGATGTCGGCGGGGCGCTCCTCGCCGCCCTCGAGGGCGACGTGCAGGCGGTTGCCGGCGGTCCGGACCTCCTCCACGCGGGCACCCGGAATCAACTCGACGCCGGCGTCACGGAAGAGCTGCTCGTAGCGCGTCGCGAGCTCGGGCGGGAACGTACCGTCGCCGAGGACGTCGGACGGGAACACGACCTCGGTCTCGACACCGTTCTGCACGAGCGCCGCGGCGATCTCGGCGCCGATGTAGCCGCCGCCGATGACGACCGCGCGACCGCCGTCGGCAGCGAGGTCCCGGAGGCGTCGATAGTCGTCCGCCGAGCGGAAGAACAGGATGCGGTCGTCCTCGGGCACGGGGATCTCGCGCGGCCGGGAGCCGGTCGCGAGCAGCAGCCGGCGGTAGCCGAGGTCGTTGCCCTCGCCGATCGAAACCGTCTTCGCCTCGCGGTCGATACCCGTCACTAAGGTCTCGAGCCGGATCTCCGCGCCCGTCTCCTCGGTACCCAGCGGAACCTGATCCCACGTGAAGTCCGGGTCGGTCCACAGCTTCTTCGAGAGCGCCGGACGCGTGTACGGCGGGTCGACGTCTGCGCTGAGGATGCCGATCGTGCCGTCGGGATCCAATTCCCGGATGCCGCGGGCCGCCGCATCCGCCACCATTCCGCCACCGACGATCAGATAGTCGTACGTCCGCATCACACGCTCCGTTCGCATCGTTTCGGCCACGCTATGTCGGGGTGCCGCGACGTGGCTCGGGGTTGCGGGATGCGGCCGAGGCGGTTAGGTCGTGAGGATGAGGGGATGCACACCGACGTGATCTTGATCGGCGGGCGCTCCGGGGTGGGGAAATCGTCCGTCGCGGCTGAGGCCTCTCACCTGCTCGGGCTCGCTGACGTTCGGCACGCCGTGATCGAGGGCGACAACCTGGACCAGGCGCATCCGCCGCCGTGGCGCAGCGGCATCCCGCTCGCGGAGCGGAACCTCGCCGCGATGTGGGCCAACTATCGCGAGGCCGGGTACTCGCGACTCATCTTCACGAATACGGTCAGCGTGCTGCAGGTCGCAGGACTCGCGGCGGCTCTGGGCGGCGAGGTGCGGTCGACCGCGGTGCTGCTGACGTCGACGGATGCCGTCGCCGCGGAGCGCCTTGCGAAGCGGGAGATCGGGACGGCGCTCGAGGAGCACGTGACCCGAAGTGTCGCGGCCGCACGACGGTTGGACGAGGGGGCTCCGGATGCCGTACGGATAGCGACGAATGGGCGAGGACTTGCCGACATCGCGCGCGATGTGCTGACGCAGGCGGAGTGGATCTAGGACCTTCCGCCGGATGAGCAGTTTCTCATTTTCGGATCTGGTCTCGGGGTGGTGATTCGGCAGTTCTCGGGGTTCCAATGTCGGAGGTTGGTGCGAGAGTGCAGGTATGACGGATGCGATGGAAACCCCCGGTGATGAGGCGTATCTCGCCGCCGTTGCGGGCATCGTTGCGGGCGTCGAGAGTGCGGGGCGTGTCATCGCTGCCGCGCAGATCGCGGAACTCCGCGTGCTCGCGGCAGCCGGACGGCTCGCCGATCAGCAGGGCGCACCCCGAAACGCGAGAGTCCAGGTGCACGACATGGTCCTGCGTTCCATCGCGGCGGAGGTCGGCGGGGTGATGCGGATGACCGACCGCACCGTGCAACGACGCATCGGGGAAGCCCGGCTCATCATCGAAGGGTTCCCCGCCGCCGTCGCCGCGTGGGAGGCCGGGCGGATCGTGCGCGGTCATGTGCTGGCGATCGTGGACGCGGGGACGAACCTGCCCGCAGAACTGTGGGATGAGTTCGAGACGGTCGCGATCGAACGCTGCGACGGTCAGACACCGAACCGAGTACGGGGCGAATTGGAGATCCTCGCCCACCGGATGCACCCACGCTCGTTCGCGGAACGACACGAAGAGGCTGCCGCGGGGCGGTGTGTGCGACTCGTTCCCGGTCGGGATGGGATGAGCGACCTGGTCGCGACTCTGCCGACGGTGATTGCGGAGGGGATCCACGACCGGCTGACACAGCAGGCGCGGGCGATCGTCGACACCCGCCAGGAACGCGCCCCGGGTTCAGCGATCATCACGACCGACGCGCGCTCGACGGATCAGGTCCGAGCGGACGTGTTCGCCGACCTGCTCCTGGCAGGGACACCGTCACTCGACGACACTCGCGACACGAGTGCCGGACCGCTCGGCGCGATCCGCGCACGCGTGCAGGTGTTGGTCCCCGCAGCGACGCTTTCGGGTGCGGACGACGGGCCGTGCAACCTCGCCGGCCGGTCGCCCATCGACCCCGCGACCGTCCGCACGCTCGCCGGGTTGACGCAAGTGTGGGAGCGCCTGTTCCACGACCCGGCCACCGGGGTGACGGTATCGACAGACTCCTACCGTGTCCCGTCGGGGATGCGCAGGTTCCTGCAAGCCCGGGATCAGCACTGCAGGTTCCCCGGATGCCGCGTCGCGGCCATCCGCTGCGAAGTCGACCACACCCACGACCACGCCCTCGGCGGACGAACCGAACTCTCCAACCTCGCCCACCTGTGCCAACGGCATCACTCGATGAAGCAATTCACCGCCTGGAAAGTCCGACAACTGAAGGGTGGTGTCCTCGAATGGACCTCACCCCTCGGCAGGATCTACCGCGAAGACGCACCCACCCCGGCCGTCGCCTTCACCCCTGCCGCAGCCTCACCCGGAGACCCCGCACCCTTCTGAACCGCTCCGCCGCGCCCGGATCGCATGCGCGGACAGGTGACCAGGTCGCGCGCTCACGCGCTCTCCTCTGCGCGCCAGCCCTTCTCCTTTTCGATGTACTCGTTGTCGGCGAAGTCCGCGAAGTCGGTCTCGTCGGTCACCCGCCGCACCTCGAGCTTGCTGCCCGGCGTCAGCGGTGCACGCTTCGCCCACTCGAGCGCCTCTTCGGCGGTCGCCGTCTGCACGATCCAGAACCCGTTGAAGAGCTCGTGGACCTCGCCGTAGGGTCCGTCGCTGACCACCGGCGTCTCGCCGTCGAAGTCCACGACGTACCCGGGCTCGGGCGCGAGACCGTCGCCGCCTACCAGCACACCGGCGGTGATCATCGACTCGTTGTACGCGCCCATGGCGTTGATGACCGCCTCGACATCGGTCCCGGCGAAGGCCTCAGCCGAGGCCGGGGTGCTCCGCATGATCAGCATGTGCTTCACGGTCATCTCCTGAGTTCCGGGGGACGTTTCCCGTCCCTCTCACTATCGCGCCGAACGGGCGCGACGGGAATCGACATCGATGCAGAAGAACTCAGGCGGGCTCCGCCAGGACCGACGGACGCGGCTCGATGACCGCCGCCACGATCGCCTCGATCGCGAACTCCGACGCCCTCCCGAGGTCGACGGCCGTCGGATCGAGCAGCCACTGCACCTGCAGCCCGTCCATCACGGCGAGGATCGCCGCCGAGCCGTGCGCGATCGACCCGGGGGCGGTGATCCCGCGCTCCTGACAGACGCGCTCGAACGCCTCGCGCAGGTCCTTCCGGAGCACGGTGTACCGGTGCTCGAAGTACGCCCGACCGGGGTGGTCGTCGGTGACCGACTCCGCCGACAGAACGGCGTAGGCCTGCACGATCCCGGCCCGCTGCATGTTCATGATCGCGGTGCGCACCAGATGGCGGAACAGCTCCATCCCGCCCGGGATGCGCCCGCCATCAAGATCGACGACGTCTGTCTGATCACGATGCTCGAGGACGTCCAGCAGCAGCTGATCCTTCGACCCGAAGTGATGGAGGATGCCGGCATGCGTCATCCCGACCTGCTCGGCGATGTCCTGCAGGGTGCCGTTCGCGAAGCCCTTCGATCCGAAGATCTCCTGCGCCGCGTCGAGGATCTCTCGGCGTCGGACGAGAGTCGCCGGGCGCGACTTCGTCTGGTGTCGACTGTCGACCATGATCTGCCTTCTTCCCCGGATGCGGATCAGATCTTACGCAGGTCGCGCGGCCCGCATCATCGGAGGGTTGTGAACTTACTTACTTGATTGTAAGTTTTCCATGCAATCACACTCAGCGCCGAGTGGCACTCCTTCGGAGGTCTTTTCGCGGCGCCGGGACCACAGATGAAGGAGAAGCAATGAGGCTGAAGACCTCCCTCGCCGCCGCCGGTCTCACCGCGGCACTCATCCTCACCGGCTGCGCCGCCGGCGGAGGAAACAACGACTCCGGGAGCCAGGGCTCCGGGGCCGCCCTCACGATCGCGAAGCCCGACGGCGCGATCACCACCGAATCCCACAACCCGTACCTGGGCGACTCGGCCGGCTCGCGCTACGGCTACTCGAAGGTGATCTTCGAGCCCCTCGCGCTCGTCAACCCGACGGGCGACCTTGGCACCACCCCGTGGCTCGCCGAGAAGGTGGAATGGAACGACGACTACACGCAGCTCACCGTCACGCCTCGCAGCGGCGTGAAGTGGAGCGACGGTGAGGACTTCACCGCCGACGACGTCGTCTTCACCTTCAACCAGTACCTCACCGGCAAGCTGACCGACACCGGCGCCCTCGGCGTCACCGACGTCACCGCCGACGGCGACACAGTCGTCCTGACCTTCTCGAGCTCGAAGTTCACCTCGCAGGGCCGCGTCCTGCACACTCCGATCGTCCCGGAGCACATCTGGAAGGACATCGAGGACCCGAACACCGACCCCCTCACCGACGAGGGCAAGCTCGTCGGCACCGGCCCGTACGTCATGTCGAACTGGTCGACCGAGTCCGTCTCCCTCAAGGCGAACCCCGACTACTGGGGTGGCGACCTCGCCGTCCCGCAGCTGAACTACGTCTCGTACGGCGACAACGCCGCCCTCACGACGGCCCTCGCGACAGGCGATGCGGACTGGGCCCAGGCCTTCATCCCGCAGGTTCAGCAGAGCTACCTCGACGCCGATCCCGACAACGTGTTCCTGGTCTCGCCCACCCCGGGCGCGGGCACGCTGTTCATGAACCTGCAGAAGAAGCCCTTCAACGACCCCGCACTGCGCGAAGCGCTCGCGTGGACGATCGACCGCGAGGCCTACGTCGACATCGCCCGCGAAGGCGCGAGCGAGGCGATCTGGAACAAGACCGGCCTCAGCTCCGTGCTCGAGAACGAGATCATCGACGAGTACAAGGACGACAACTACTCCGTGGACGTCGACAAGGCCAAGGAGATCCTCACCGACGCCGGTTACACCTGGAACAGCGGAAAGCTGACCGACCCCGACGGTGAGGCCGTCGAGTTCTCGGTGTCGGTCCCCGCCGGCTGGAGCGACTGGAACACCGAGCAGCAGCTCATCTCCGAAGAGCTCGACAAGGCGCTCGGCATCAAGGTGAACGTCGACCAGCCCGACTTCGGCGGCTGGGACGCCGGCAAGCAGGAAGGCAACTTCGACGCGATCATCCACTGGCTCGAGGACACCGGCAACGCGTACGGCCTGTACACGTCGACGATGGACCCGAAGTGGGTGGTCGACGGCAAGGCGTCCTTCAACTTCGGCCGTTTCGACGACCCGAAGGTCACCGAGGCGCTGAACACGTACGCCAATGCGGCATCCGACGACGAGCGGACCGAGGCCGGCGCCGTCCTGCAGAAGGCGTTCGTCGAGAACGTCCCCGCCATCCCGCTGGGTGCACACCCGCTGCTCGGCGAGTTCAACACGCGCAACTACGTCGGCTGGCCGTCGGAGGACGACCAGTACGCCGCGGGTGACCCGACGCAGCCCGGTGTCGTTCAGATCCTGACGAAGCTGAAGCCGAAAGAGTAATCCGACCGACGGTGGGACGGATGCCGCATGGCCCGCGGCATCCGTCCCCCCCACCCCTGCTCACCTCCACGAAAGCGAGCACGCACTGATGCGCGATTCGTTACTGTCCGTCGACGACTTCTCCGTCGTCTACGACGTCGACCCGCCGGTCGAAGCCGTCACCCACGTCAGCCTCGAACTGCGCCGCGGCGAGATCCTCGGCCTCGCCGGCGAGAGCGGCTGCGGAAAGACCACCCTCGCCTACGGTGTGCAGCGCCTGCTTAAGGCGCCCGCCGTCATCTCCAGCGGATCCGTCACCTTCCGCGACGTCTCCGGCGAAGACATCGACGTCAACTCACTCGATCCGGAAGAGATGCGCCGCTTCCGCTGGGACAAGATCTCCATGGTCTTCCAGGGCGCGATGAACGCCCTCAACCCCGTCGCCACGATCGGCTCGCAGCTCGCCGACGTCTTCGAGGTGCACCGCCCCGACATGAACCGGGCCGCACGACGGGACGCGGTCAACGAACTGCTCGAGATCGTCAAGGTTGGCGCCGCCCGCAGCCGTTCGTACCCGCACGAACTCTCCGGCGGCATGCGCCAGCGCGTCATGATCGCCATGGCACTCGCCCTCCGACCGCAGCTGATGATCATGGACGAGCCCACCACCGCGCTCGACGTCCTCGTCCAGCGCGAGATCCTCAAGCAGATCTCGCAGTTGCGACACGAGTTCGGCTTCTCCGTCATCTTCATCACCCACGACCTGCCGCTGCTTCTGGAGATCAGCGACCGCATCGCCATCATGCGCAAGGGCGAGATCGTCGAGATCGACACCGCCGAGCGCATCTGGACCGCCCCGCAGCACGAGTACACGCGCACGCTGTTGTCCTCGTTCCCGCGGCTGACCGGTGAAAGGGGGGTCGTCGTCCGATGACCACACTCGAGTTCGACAGCGTCACGAAGGTGTACCACGTCCGTGGAGCCGGCCAGATGAAGGCCCTCGACGACGTCTCGTTCACCCTCTCGTCCGGCCAGACGATCGGCCTCGTCGGCCAGTCCGGCAGCGGCAAGTCCACGATCGCCAAGATCCTCACCCAGCTCGAGACGCCCACGAGCGGCGAGATCCGCCTCGACGGGAAGCCCATCCCCCGCCGCGGCAAGGGTCTGCGCGACTACCGGCAGCAGCTGCGGATGGTGTTCCAGGACCCGTTCGCGTCCCTGAACCCTTACCACTCGATCCGCCACCACATCGAGCGACCCCTGCGCCTGGACGACGTCGTCCCGAAGAGGGAGGTCGAAGACGAGGTGCGCCGCCTCCTCGACCGTGTACGCCTCGAGCCCGACTCCGTCATCGATCGACGTCCTCACGAGCTCTCGGGCGGGCAGCGGCAACGCGTCGCGATCGCCCGGGCCCTGGCATCCCGCCCTCGCCTGCTCGTGGCCGACGAACCGGTGTCGATGCTCGACGTGTCGATCCGCATGGGCGTCCTCAACCTCCTCGCCGACCTGCAGCGCGAGGAGGGACTCGGGGTGCTCTACATCACCCACGACCTCGCGACCGCGCGCCACTTCAGCGACGAGATCCTCGTGCTCAACCAGGGCAAGGTCGTCGAGAGCGGCACCGCCGACGACGTGATCCTGCGTCCCCAGAACCCGTACACGCAGGAGCTCCGCGCTGCGTCCCCCGACCCCGAGAGCCACTTCGCGTCGGCTCCGGGACTCTCCGGAGGTACCCGATGACCGCCGTCGAACCCCAGCTCCCCGTCGAGACGCCCGACGCGCTCGAGGTCGGCACGACCGCGACCACGACCGTCAAGGGACGCTCCCGCATCCCGTGGCGCTTCCTCGGCAGTCGCGCCCTGTTCTACCTCTTCACGTTGTGGGCCGCGATCACGATCAACTTCTTCCTGCCCCGCCTCATGAAGGGCGACGCGGTCGACCAGTACCTGGCCCGCAACCGCAACGTGACGCCCGAGGCGGCCGACGCGCTCCGCGCCCTGCTCGGCATCGACACCGACAAGTCGATGTGGCAGCAGTACATCGACTACTGGGGCCTCATGCTCCGCGGCGACCTCGGCGTCTCGCTCCTGCACGGTCTCCGTCCCGTCGGCGAGGTCATCAGCCAGGCCCTGCCGTGGACGGTGGGACTCGTCGGCTTCGCCACGATCATCTCGTTCCTCGTCGGCACGATCGGCGGCGCCGTCATCGGGTGGCGCCGCGGCAGCCGCTCCGAGATCATGATCCCGATCACGACCTTCCTCAGCACCATCCCGTACTTCTGGCTGGGGCTGCTCGCCATCGCCCTCTTCTCGGTCAACCTCAAGTGGTTCCCGATCGGCAAGGCGTACGGCGTCGGCTACTCACCCGAGTTCACTCCGGAGTTCATCGGGCAGGTGATCCATCACGGGACGCTCCCCGCGGTGACGATCATCATCGCCTCCCTGGGTGGCTGGATGCTCGGCATGCGCAACATGATGCTCACGGTCCTCGACGAGGACTACATCACGGTCGCGCAGGCCAAGGGCATGCCGAACTCCCGCGTGCTGTGGCGCTACGCCGCCCGCAACGCGGTCCTCCCCCAGATCCAGAGCTTCGCACTGTCGATCGGCTTCATCGTCGGCGGAACGATCGTCATGGAGATGGTCTTCAGTTACCCCGGCGTCGGAAAGCTGCTGCTGGATGCCACCAACGGCAAGGACTACGCACTCATGCAGGGCGTCTTCCTGGTCATCACGCTGTCGGTGCTGGTGGCGAACATCCTCGCCGACATCGCCTACGCGTTCCTCGACCCGCGCACCCGCCAGACGGAGGCCTGACCATGACCACCACCGCCACCATCCGCATGGCCCGCACCGAGGACCCGACGCCGAACACGTTCTGGGCCCGCCTCGGATCGGCGTTCGCGATGTTCCGCAACGGCAAGTCCATCACGGGACTCGTGATCCTCGGCTTCTTCGTCCTCGTCGCGATCTTCGCGGACGTGCTCGCACCGTTCTCGCCGACGCAGGTCGACAACACCGCGCGCTTCCAGCCGCCCTCCCCCGAGCACTGGCTCGGGACCACCCACATCGGCGAGGACGTCCTCAGCCAGGTCATCCACGGCACCCGCGGAGTGATCGTCGTCGGCTTCCTCGCCGCCATCCTCGCGACGGTCATCGCGATCGTCGTGGGCGTCGTCTCGGGGTACGTCCGGGGGTGGAAGAGCGAGGGCCTCTCGGCGCTGACGAACGTCTTCCTCGTCATCCCGGGGCTGCCGCTCATCATCATCGTCGCGTCGATGTTCGAGGAGCCGCCGCTCGTCCTCATCGCCGCCGTCCTCGGCATCACCGGCTGGGCCTGGGGCGCGCGCGTCCTGCGCGCGCAGACGATGTCGCTCCGCAACCGCGACTTCGTCCAGGCCGCGCGCGCCAACGGCGAGCCGCTGCGGCGCATCATCACCGTCGAGATGCTGCCGAACCTCATGGCGCTCATCGCCGCGAGCTTCGTCGGCACGGTGACGGCCGCGATCCTCGGCCTCACGACCCTGTCGTACATCGGCGTCATCCCGGTGAACACGTACAACTGGGGCACCATCCTCAACTGGGCGAGCGCACAGGGCGCGTTCCGCCAGAACCAGTGGTGGTGGTACTTGCCCCCGGGCCTCTGCATCGCCGCCATCGGCGTGGCGCTGTCGCTCATCAACTTCGGCATCGACGAGTACGTGAACCCGCGCCTGCGCTCGGCCGGCGAACGGGCCCGCGCGATGAAGAAGAAGGGCCTGAACGTCAACGACGCCGTCACCGCCGTCCGCGCCGTCGAGGTCCCCACCAGCCGCCGGGAGGCCCGCGAATGACGACCGTCGACACTGCTTCCGCCGCGTACCTGGATGCCTCCCTGCCGGTCGACGAGCGCGTCGCCGACCTGCTCGGGCGCATGACGCTGCCCGAGAAGGTCGGGCAGATGATGCAGTTCGACGCCCGCGAGGAGCTCGAGCACATCGTGCTCGCGCGTCACGCCGGGTCGATCCTGCACACGTCCCCCGAGAAGGTGCTCCGCGCCGCGGAGCTGACCTCGCAGACGCGCCTGCAAATCCCGCTGCTCGTCGCCGAGGACTGCATCCACGGCCACTCGTTCTGGGAGGGCGCGACGATCTTCCCGACGCAGCTCGGGATGGCCGCGTCGTGGGATGCGGACCTCATCGAGGGCGTCGCGAAGGCGACGGCCGCCGAAGTGGCGGCCACCGGCATCCACTGGACGTTCTCCCCCGTCCTCTGCATCGCCCGCGACCTCCGTTGGGGGCGCGTCGGCGAGACGTTCGGTGAGGACCCGTTCCTCATCGGCGAGCTCGCCTCGGCGATGGTGCGCGGCTACCAGGGCGACGGCCTCGACGACCCCGATGCGATCCTCGCGACCGCGAAGCACTTCGCCGGATACTCCGAGACGCAGGGTGGCCGCGATGCGAGCGAGGCCGACATCTCGCGGCGAAAGCTCCGCTCCTGGTTCCTGCCGCCGTTCGAGCGCGTCGCGCGGGAGGGATGCCGCACCTTCATGCTCGGCTACCAGACGACCGACGGTGTGCCGATCACCGTGAACGACTGGCTGCTCAGCGACGTGCTGCGAGGCGAATGGGGCTACACCGGCACCCTCATCACCGACTGGGACAACGTCGGCCGCATGGTGTGGGAGCAGAAGGTGCAGCCCGACTACGCCAGCGCCGCGGCCGCCGCCGTGAAGGCCGGCAACGACATGGTCATGACGACGCCCGGGTTCTACGCCGGCGCTCTCGAGGCCGTCGAGCGCGGGATGCTGGCCGAGGCCGACATCGACCAGGCGGTCTCGCGCATCCTGTCGCTCAAGTTCCGCTTCGGGCTGTTCGAGAACCCCCGCCTGCCCGACCGGGAACGCATCGCCACGGTCATCGCGCAGGGCGCCCACGCCGACCTCAACCTCGAGGTCGCGCGGCGCTCCCTGGTCCTGCTCCGCAACGACGGCACTCTCCCGCTGGCACCCACCACACGCCGGATCGCCGTCGTCGGCCCGCTCGCCGACGACGCGCAGACGCAGCTCGGCGACTGGGCGGGCTCATCCGGGCAGGTCGATTGGATGCCGGACGGCCACCCGCGCGCGCAGATCACGACGGTCCTCGACGGGCTCCGCGAGCTCAGCGGCGGCACCGTCGAGCACGCCCGGGGCGCCGGCATCCTGGACCTCACCGACGATCCCGCGGGTGTCTTCCCCGACGGGCAGCCCCGGCCGCCGATCGTCGCACCGCAGGAGCCCGATGCCTCCGAGATCGCCGAGGCCGTTGCGCTCGCGGAACGCTCCGATGTCGTCGTCGCGGTCGTCGGCGACCGCATCGAGCTCGTCGGCGAGGGCCGGTCCACCGCGACGCTCGACCTCATCGGCGGGCAACGCGCCCTGCTCGACGCCCTGGCCGCGACGGGCACGCCGCTCGTCGTCGTGCTGATGGCGTCGAAGCCGCTGATCCTGCCGGAGTCGGTGCGCGCGGCATCCGTCGTCTGGGTCGCGAACCCGGGTATGCAGGGCGGACGAGCCATCGCTGAGCTGCTGCTGGGCGAGATCGAACCCGCCGGTCGCCTGCCGATCTCGTTCGCACGGCACGCCGGTCAGCAGCCGACGTACTACAACCAGATCCGCGGCCAGCACGGCGACCGCTACGCCGACCTCACGCAGCAGCCGGCGTTCGCGTTCGGCGACGGCCTGACGTACACGACCGTCGAGTACGGCGACGCGGAGGTCCTGACGCCCGTCGTCTCGGCCGGTGACACGGTCCGCGCACGGATCACGCTCCGGAACACCGGCGAGCGCCCCGCGCACGAGATCGTCCAGGTGTACGTCCGCGACACGGTGACCTCGGTGAGCTGGGCCGACAAGGAACTGAAGACCTACCGGCACGTCGACCTCGCCGCGGGTGCGAGCGCCACGGTCGAGATCGACCTGCCGGCGTCGGATTGCACGATCGTGGATGCGGCCGGCCGCCGCATCGTGGAACCCGGGGAGTTCGAACTCCTCATCGGGCCGTCGTCCCGCGACGAGGTGCTGCGGGCGGTCTCGTTCGAGATCCGCTGACGCGACGGAACAGCGAGGGGCGGGTGTCGTGGTGTCACCCGCCCCTCGCCGTGGCGACTCCCCGCTTCACCCCGGCGCGAGCCGGTACAGCACCTCGGGCCGACCGCGTTTGCCGTACCGGTGCGACACGACGATCGCGCCCGTCTCGGCGAGGTGCGTCAGATAGCGGTGAGCGGTCGCGCGCGACATCTTGCACGCCTCCGCGACCTCGACGACCGAACGGCCCGTCCCGGGGTCCAGCGCCGTGAGGACCCGTTCCAACGTCGGCACCGCCAGGCCCTTCGGGAGCGCACGCGGCCCGCTCGACGACGCAGACACGGTGCGGATGCCTCCGGTCGCCAGCAGTCGATCGATGTCGCTCTGCGCAAGGGGGCGCTCACGCCCGGCATCCGTGCGTGCCTGCCGCTCCTCGCGATACCGCTCCAACCGTTCGCGGAGCGCGGCCTCCGTGAACGGCTTCACGAGGTAGCCGGCCACCCGGGCGGCGAGCGCTTGGCGCACCGTGGTCTGATCCTGCGACGAGCTGATGACGAGCACGTCGGGACCGGCGTCACCGAAGGTGCGCAACCGGTGCAGCACCTCGATGCCGCTGATGTCGGGAAGGCGCATGTCGAGCAGGACGAGGTCGATTCCGGCCGTGCTCTGCGCGAGCGCGTCGCGCCCGGTTCCGGCGGCGCCCGCGACGGTGAACCCCGGCACCCCATCGACGAACCGGCAATGAAGGGCGCGCGCACCCTGGTCGTCGTCGACGACCAGCACCCGGATCGGTCGCTCGCTCACACGCGCTCCATCTCGAAGGCGAATCGCGCGCCGCCGAGGGCGGAGGCACCCACCTCGATCGTGCCGCCCCGCGACGACACGGTCCGTCGGACCGTGTCGAGTCCGTAGCCGCGACCGAAGCCCGACGCGTCGTCCTTCGTGGTGAAACCCTGAGCGAAGATCCGCGCCGCCGCGTTCGGGTCGATGCCGGGGCCATCGTCCTCGACGGCGCCGAACAGGCGCCCGTCCGCATCGCGGAGCACGCAGCGCACCCGCCGCGCCCCCGCCTCGCCGGCGTTGCGACACAGGTTCGTGACGACCGAGACCGCGCCGTCGTCCAGGTCACGATCGAGGGTGACGTCGAACTCGGCCTGCGCACCGAGATCGAGGAGCTCCGCGCGCACCGCATGCATCGTCGCCGCCGCGACCGGCTCGCCGCCGTCAGGCGAGCCGGACGTCCGGACCGGCGTCACCTCTTCGATGTACCCGAGGGCCTCCGCCGCGTCCCCGCGCGAGACGAGCCCGTGGATCACGTGGAGCCGTGTGTCGAACTCGTGCGCCTGTTCGCGCAGGGCCACCGTCGTGCGACGCATCTGCGCATTCTCGGCGGCGACGGCATCCGCTCGCCGGAAGCGGCGCTCGACCATCGCCGTCAGCGCAGAGCTGGCGAGGGAGGCCACGATGAGCGCGCCGATCCCCCACGGCAGCAGCGCGGCGAGGGCAGCGTCACGGTCGGCGGCGATGCTCGACTCGAGCACACCGACGGCGACCATGCCCACGACCGTCCCATCGCTCGCGCGCACCGGCACCTTCGCGCGCAGCGACGGTCCCGAGGCGCCGCGCTCGGTGCCGAGGAAGGTCTCGCCCCGCAGGACCGAGGAGTTCGTCGTCTCGACCTGCACCCCGCGCTCCGACGCCAGCGGATGCGTGATCCGGACGCCCTCGTCGTCGGTGATGACGACGTAGTAGACGCCCGCGGACTCCCCCACGAGCTCGGCGATCGGTTGCAGCGCCGTCGTCGCCGCGGCGAGGTCGCCGGCGTCGGCGAGGTCGGCCGGGGTCCCGGCATCCGTCACCGTCGCAAGCGTCGTCCGAACGTCGGCGAGATCGGCGAGACTCTGGGCGACGCCCATGACCCGCTCGGCGGTCGCGTCCCGGATCGTGCGTTCCTGCACGGTCATCGCGACCGCGAGCGTCGCCGACAGTGCCGCGAGGGTGACGACCGAGGGCAGGACGAGCAGCACGAGCCGGAGCGCGCGGGGCCGCCGCGGAGACGCCATCGTTCACCATTCCCGTCCGTGCGCGATGCGTGAGCGTTTAAGAGAACAAGTGCCGGAGGATGCCGCCGCCGCACCGCGCGCTGTCATCCTATTTCGATCTCGCGGAGACGACGACGTCCGCGCGAAAGGGAGCGATGATGACCCAGACAGACAGCCCGCAGCCTCCGCCGAACCGGCGCAGGACCGTGATCGGCCGCGTCGTGGGCGGTGTGATCGCGGCCGCGGCCATCGGCACGGCGGCCGCCGGTTCGATCGCCTCGGCGAGCACCGGCAACGACATCAACGCGTCGATGACGATCGTCGCCCCGGCCGCCGCCGGTGGCGGCTGGGACGGCGTCGCCCGCGAACTGCAGCAGGCGCAGAAGGCGAACGGCCTGGTCAACAACGTGCAGGTCGTCAACATGCCGGGCGCCGGCGGCACGATCGCCCTCGGCAACGTCTCGGTGCTCGAGGGTCAGCCGAACAACATGCTCGTGGGCGGCACGGGCCTGCTGGCCGCGACGATCCAGTTCAACTCGTCCGCGACGCTCGACGACGTCACGCCTCTCGCCGTGGTCGTCGAGGAGTACGACGTCATCGTCGTCCCCGCCGACTCCCCATACGAGACCCTCGACGACCTGGTGCAGGGCTGGAAGGAGGATCCGAAGGCCCTCCCCTGGACCGGCGGCGGATCGTTCGACCAGCTGGTCGTGACCGATCTCGCACTCTCGGCCGGTATCGACCCCGTCGACACCACGTACATCTCGTCCGACGGCGGCGGCGAGGCGATCCAGGCCCTCCTCAACGGCACCGCGAAGGCGGCCGCCGGCGGCTACCCCGACAACATCGACCAGATCGAGGCCGGGCGCCTGCGCGCTCTCGCCCTCGTCGCGAACGAGCCCGTCGAGGGGATCGACATCCCCACGGCCATCGAGCAGGGGTACGACGTCTCGCTCACGAACTGGCGGTCCCTCTCGGCACCGTCCGGCCTCGAGGACAGCGAGCGCGAAGCCCTGACCGAACTCGTCCTCGAGAGCGTCGCGACCTCCGAATGGGCCGACGCGATGGAGCGCTACCACTGGAACGAACGCATCATCACGGGCGACGAACTCGACGCGTTCCTGAAAGACGAGGAGACGCGCATCCGCGGTCTCTACGAGGAGATGGGCCTGTGACCTTCCCCGCCAACCCCACCTCGGCATCCGCCGTCGTCGGCCAGCGCCTGCGTCTGGTCTCGGGCCCCGGAGCCGCCGCCCTGCTGAAGGGGCTCACGATGCCCCTCATCCTCGCCGCATTCGCGACGTACCTCGTCGTCGGCATCCTGACGATGCGGGTGCCGGAAGGCACCGACTTCCCCGGTCCGCAGTTCTTCCCCGGCATCATCGCGGGGGGCCTCTACGCCTTCGCCGCCGTGCTCGCGGTCGGAGCGGTCCGCGAGATCCGAGCGACGCCCGACGCCCTGACGGCCGAGATCGACGCGGCGCGGGCCGAAGCGGCGGGTGAAGAGCCCGCGGCGACACCGGTGCGCGTCGACATCCGCTCGTTCGCCTGGGTGGTCCTCCCGTTCCTCGCCTTCGCCTTCCTGCTCGAATTCCTCGGGTGGATCATCGCGGCGGGCCTGCTCTTCTGGTGCGTCGCGAAGGCGTTCGGAGCGACCCGGCCCATCCACAGTCTGATCGTGGGCTTCACGCTCAGTTCAGTCGCCTACATCGGTTTCGACATGGCCCTCGGGATGCCCCTCCCGTCCGGCATCCTCGGAGGGTTCTGACATGGACGTCCTGACACTTCTCGGCGAAGGCTTCGCCGGCGCACTCACCCCCGCGAACCTGATGTGGGTCCTGATCGGATGCCTCCTCGGTACCGCCGTGGGCGTGCTTCCGGGGCTCGGATCGTCGATGGCGGTCGCGCTCCTGCTGCCCATCACCTTCTCGCTCGACCCGACCGCGGCGTTCATCATGTTCGCCGGCGTCTACTTCGGTGGGCTCTTCGGCGATTCGACGATGGGCATCCTGATGAACACACCAGGTCAGGCATCCGCCATCGCCTCGACGTTCGAAGGGCACAAGATGGCGCTGAACGGTCGGGCCGCGCAGGCGCTCGCCACCGCCGCCATCGGCGCGTTCATCGGCGGCATGGTCGCCTCGATCGTGGTCGTCTTCGTCGCTCCCGCCCTCGCCGACTTCTCGAGCAGGTTCGGGCCGGCGGAGTTCTTCGCCCTCGCCGTCTTCGCGTTCGCCGCGACCTCGTCGGTGGTGGCCGACAGCGCCATCAAGGGGCTGACGTCGCTGTTCATCGGCCTCGGCATCGCCGTGATCGGCATCGACGGCGTCTCAGGCGCGCCCCGGTTCACGATGGACTCGCCGAACCTGTTCGACGGCATCTCGCTCGTCACCGTCACGGTTGCGATCCTCGCGCTCGGCGAGGTCATCTACGTCGCCTGCCTCGAGCGCCACATGACGAACAAGGCGCTCATCCGGCCGACGGGTCGCCCGTGGCTGAGCCGCCGCGAGCTCAAAGAAGCGACCCCCGCGTGGCTGCGCGGCACCGCGATCGGCCTGCCGTTCGGCGTCATCCCGGCCGGTGGGTCGGAGATCCCGACCTTCCTGGCCTACGGCCTCGAGAAGCGACTCGACAAGCGCCGCAAGAACCCCATGTTCGGCAAGGGTGCGATCCGGGGGCTCGCCGCGCCCGAGGCCGCCGGCAACTCGACGACCGGCATGGCGATGGGCGCCCTGCTGGCTCTCGGCCTGCCGATCTCGGCGACCGCGGCGATCATGCTCGCGGCCTTCCGCCAGTACGGCCTGCAGCCCGGTCCGCTCCTGTTCGACCGCGCTCCCGAGCTCGTCTGGGCCCTGCTGGCGAGTTTCTTCATCGCGATGGTGGTCCTCCTCATCCTGAACCTGCCGTTCGCGATGCTCTGGGCGAAGCTCCTGCTGATCCCCCGCCCCTACCTCTACGCCGGCATCACGCTGTTCTGCGGGCTCGGCATCTACGCCACGTCGGGCTCGACGTTCGACCTCGTGATGCTGCTCGGTATCGGGCTGCTCGGCTTCCTGATGCGGGCGCTCGACTTCCCGCTCGCGCCGCTCATCATCGGCATGGTGCTGGGGCCGCTGGCCGAGACGAGCCTTCGGGATGCCGCGATGAGCGCCAACGGCGACTTCTCGGTGCTCGTGGAGGGACCCATCTCGATCACGCTCTACGCGCTGCTCGCCGCGGTCCTGGTGTTCGCGATCCGCGGCAAGGTCGTCGCCCGCAGGCAGGCGAAGGCCCCCGCGAAGGAGACGGTCGGCGTCTGACACGCAGACGCGAGAAGGCCCCGATGCGCAGCGCATCGGGGCCTTCGTCGTCCGCGCTTACGGCGTCGGCATACCGCCGTTGACGTTGAGGGTCTCGCCGAGGACGTAGCTCGACTCGGCCGACGCGAGGAACACGTAGGCCGGGGCGAGCTCGGCGGGCTGGCCCATGCGTCCGAGCGGGGTCTCCTCGCCGAACGACTCGATCTTCTCCTGGGGCTGACCGTCCGACACCTGCAGCGGCGTCCAGATCGGTCCCGGAGCGACCGCGTTGACGCGGATGCCCTTCGGGGCGAGCTGCTGCGCGAGCGCCTTCGTGAAGGCGTTGATGGTCGCCTTCGTCGAGGCGTAGTCGACGAGGGTCTCGGACGGCGAGTACGCCTGGATCGACGTCGTGTTGATGATCGTCGCGCCCGCCGGCAGGTGCGGCAGCGCCGCCTTGGTGATCCAGAACATCGCGTCGACGTTCGTCGTGAACGTGTCGTCGAACTGCTGGTCCTCGAGGGTGGTCAGATCCTTGTTGAAGATCTGCTTGCCGCCGTTGTTGACGACGATGTCGAGGCCGCCGAGGCCCTCGACGGCCTTCGCGACCAGATCGACGCAGTAGTCCTTGTCGCGTAGGTCTCCCGGAAGGGTGAGGACGGTCGCGCCGGCCTCGCGGAGAATGCCGGCGATCCGCTGCGCGTCCTCCTCCTCGACGGGCAGGTACGACAGGGCGACGTGGGCGCCCTCGCGGGCGAAGGCGATCGCGGTGGCCGCTCCGATGCCGGAGTCGCCGCCCGTGATGAGCGCCTTCCGACCCGTGAGGCGGCCGGTGCCGCGGTAGCTGTCCTCGCCGAGGTCCGCCTTCGGAGCAAGGTCGGCGTCGAGGCCGGGCTCGCTCTGGTGACCCTTCTGCGGCTGGATGTGCGAATAGAGCTCCACCGGGTTCGTGAACGTGTACTGGTCGCGTGACATCGTGCTCTCCTTCTTCGTGGTGGTCGTGATGGTCGTCAGCGGGCGTCGGCGTCGTCGCCGACCAGGTCGCGGATCGTGAGTGCGGCGCGGATCAGCGCGAGGTGGCTGAGCGCCTGCGGGAGGTTGCCGAGGAACGCCCCGCCGTCGGGGTCGATCATCTCGGCGAACATGCCGACGTCGTTCCCGGAGGCGACGAGCTCGTTCATCGCCGCGATGCCCTCGTCGTGCCGGCCCACGCAGACGAGCGCCGCGGCACGCCAGAAGGAGCACGCGACGAACGTCGCCTCCTCGTCGCGCATCCCGGTGTAGCGGAACAGGTGCGGTCCCTCACCGAGCTCGCCCGTGAGCGCATCGATCGTGCGCGACATCCGCTCACCCCGGTCGAAGCCGCTCAGCGAATGCAGCAGGACGGATGCGTCGAGGTCGCGGCTGCCCTGGGCCATGACGTAGGCGCCGCGCGACTCCGACCACCCGTGCTCGTCGACCCACTCGCGCACGAGGGATGCCTCGGCCGCCCACCGCTCGCTGCTGCCCGGGATCTGGCCGAGCTCGGCGAGGCGGACGGCGTCGTTGAGAGCCTGCCAGCATCCCATCTTGGATGAGACGTAGTGACGGACCTCGGGGAGCTCCCACATGCCGGAATCGGGGTTCCGCCACGCGTCGCACACCTTGTCGGCGTACATCGACAGCATGCGGCCGGTCTCGACGTCGAGCGCGTTCCCCGCCTCGACGTAGGCGCGACAGATGGCGAACAGGTCGCCGTACACGCCGAGCTGTACCTGCTCGCGGGCGGGGTTGCCCGTGACGACCGGACCGACGCCGCGCCAGCCGGGCACGTCGTACTCGGTGACGTGCCCGTCGAGCTCGCCGTCGAGGGTGTACATGACGTGGAGCTCCGGCCCGTGCCGGCGGATCGTCCGCAGCAGCCATGAGATCGCCGCGTGGGTCTCCTCCCGCAGCCCGAAGCCGATGAGGGCATCGACGGTGTACGCCAGGTCACGCACCCAGGCGAGCCGGTAATCCCAGTTCTTCCCGCCCGTGAGGTCCTCGGGGAGGGAGGTCGTCGCGGCCGCCGCGATCGCGCCGGTGGGACTGTGGATGAGCATCTTGAGCATGAGGGCGCTCCGTTGCACGTCGCGCGCCCAGGGCCCCTCGTACGAGAACTCGCGCGACCAGGCGCGCCACGCCTCGATGGTCCGGTCGATCCCGCGGTCGACGTTGTCGGGGTCGGGGAAGTGGATGGGCTCGTCGTGCGTGCCGACGATGATCAGCAGGTGGCGGCTGCCCTCCGCGGTCGTGAAGCCGCCCGCCAGACCCGTGGCGATTCCGTCGGCCGACGCCGCGGGCTCCGGACCGTAGTCGCGTCCGGTCACGCCTATCGTCGTGAGCCCTGAGCGCAGGATGCTGCGATCGTTCGCGCGGTCGTGCCAGGGCGCGGCGGTCTTCAGCGAGGTGCCGGGCTGCACGCGCCAGCGGAACGCGATCTCGCCCGTGACCCCGTCGACGCGGCGGGCGAGCTCGGCCCACGGCAGCCGTCCCGCGACACCCGTCACGAGAGCGTCGGTGACGCTGGCCGTGCCCGACGCGGTCGTGAACGTCGTGACGAGCACGTTGGTGCGCGGCAGGTACCGCCGCCGTACCTCGTACTCCTCGACGGGTTCGAGCTCGATGCAGCCGCCGGCGTCATCGTCCAGCAGCCGCCCGAAGATGGGCAGGTCGTCGATGCCGGGGATCGGCATCCAGTCAATCTGTCCGCGGAGCCCGATCAGCGCGATCGTCCGACCGTCGCCGATCGGTGCGTAGCTGCGCAGGTCCTGGCCGGGGCCGATGTCGTCGAGGGATGCCACTGCTCGAGTCTCGCTGGGGCCGCGAAGGATGGGATGCCGGTTGACACCCCGTCGACGATGTGTGACGGGAGCTGGGGACGTCAGGCCGCCGCTTCGGCGCGCTCGGCGAGACCGTCGATCGCACCGCGGTACTCGTCGAGCATGCGGTCCGCCCCCATGCGCGGACGCGCCGCCAGCGCGGCCGCGCGATAATCAGGCCGGCGCGCGATGACCCTCGTCCACGCGGACGCGATCGCCTGCGCGTCGTGCGGCGTGACGAGTCCGATGCCCGCCACCACCTGGGCGGAGTCCCCCACTGCCGTCGTGACCGGGGTCGCTCCGCTCGCGGCACCTTCGATCAGGCAGAGCGGCGACGCTTCGCCGAACGCACTCGTCAGCGCGACGATGTCGGCCGCGCGGTAGACGCGGGGCATGTCGTCGCGGATCCCCAGCAGGTGGACGCGCTCGGCAGGAGCCCCCGCCTCCGCGATCGCCGCCGTCAGGGCGGCGTTGTCGGCGGTCATCCCCGCGCCGCACATGACGTACTGAGCGCGGCTGTCCCGCGCCGCGTGTGCACCGACGGCGCGGAGGAAGAGCCCGGGGTCCTTCATCGCGTCGAAGCGTGCGGCGAGGAGGATCACGGGGACGTTCGGCGCGATGCCGAGGCGCGTGCGCAGCGGCATCCGCTCATGGGGCTTCGGGCGGTAGCGAGCCAGGTCGATGCCGTTCGGGATCACGAACCTCTCCACGGACGGCGGCGTGAAGCGGGCGTAGGCGTCGCTCGTCGATTCGGCGCACGAGATGGTCGAGGTGAGGCGACCGGATGCCGCCAGCTCCCCCAGCCAGCGCATGGCGGGGCCCGAGTGGGTCGGGTCGGACCTGTGGAGGCACGCGGCGATCGGGACGTCGGGAAGGAGACCGCGGGCGTCCAGGGCGAGGAGGAGCCCGAACGGCTGCTCCTTGAGCGTGAGGATCACGTCGGCGCGGGCGACGGCGGCGGCGGCGACGTCGAGCTCGGCGTCCGAGAAGCTCTCGGGGTCGGGCGGGAGGGCGCCCGCTTCGCGCCCGAGGTCGGACACCTCGATGCCCGCCTCGCGCAGCCACCGGTACCTCGGATCGGCGCTCATCGGCTGCAGCGCACCCTCGCGGCGGGCCTGCGACGCGATCGAGAGCACCGCGTGCTCGTGCGATCCGTCGAGGTGGAGCCCGGTGATGACGTTCGTGTGCAGCACCCGCGCACCACCGGCGAACAGGCCTTCGTACAGCGACAGGACGCGAGGACGGCTCATCCCCCCATGCTCAGGGGACGCCGTGCGGAGCCGATGAACCCGAGATGTCCATCACGTGAAGATCAGCGCGACGTGGTGACCGCGACCCACGCCGCGTCCGAGAACCCTGCGATCCACACGGCGAACACGACGAGGCCGACGACCGTGACGGCGGTCCACGTCCACAGCGGTGCGAGACCGCCGCCCGTGCGGCGGTGCACGACGACGGAGCGCCCGACGACGTAGACCCCCAGAGTGAGGACGAACGCGAGCGCCGCCCACCCCCACGCGAAGGGCGCATCGAGGCCGCGGCCGCGCAGAGCGCGGTGGTCGAGGCACGCGAAGAGGACGGCGGCCGCGACGAGGACGACGTCGATCACGACGAGGAGGGCGAGAGCGGCGGCGATCCAGCCCGCGGGGGTGAGCCCGCCAGACGGACCCCCGAGCCGCACGATCGTCCGGGCGTCGAGGAACACCCCGGTGTACAGGGGCAGAGCGGATGCCGCGATGGCGAGCCAGATCCAGACGGTGCCGCTCGACGGGGTTCCGCTCCGGGCGGCACCGGCGGGAGCTGACCGGGGCTTCGCGGCGGGGGCGGCGGGCGCGGCTGAGTCTGCCGGCTGTGCCGACGGTGCCGGCGGCGTCGTGACGGCCGGGGCGGCATCGGGCGCGGGGGTCGGCGCGACCGTGTCGGCAGCCCAGTCGGAGCCGTCCCACCACCGCAGCTGTCCGGGCTCCCCCGGATCGGCGTACCAGCCCGCGGGCGCCTGACGGCTCACCGCTCGCCCTCACCGACGTCGGCGGCGGGGCGGTCGCCGTCGCCGGTTGCCACGAGCTCCGCGCCGGCGTGGGCGAGCTCCGCCAGGGCCGCCTGGCTCGGCGCGGGCGCGACGCCGGCGATCAGATCCGTGAGGATCCGCACGCGCCGGCCGTGCGCGATCGCATCGAGAGCCGACGCGCGCACGCAGTGGTCGGTCGCGATGCCTGCGACATCGACCTCGACGACGCCGTGGGCGGTCAGGATGTCGTCGACCGTCTCACCGGCATCCGTCACGCCCTCGAAGAGCGAATAGGCGGGGATCCCCTGCCCTTTCTTCACGTGGTGGGTGACGGCGGAGGTGTCGAGGCCGGGGTCGTAGTCCGCCCCGGGCGTCCCGGCCACGCAGTGCACGGGCCACGAGTCGATGTAGTCGGGACTCGTCGAGAAGTGCCCTCCGTTGTCCCCGTCACCGTCGTGCCAGTCGCGCGAGGCGACGATCACGTCGTACTCCTCGGCGTGGCGCGCCAGATGGGCCGTGATCGCGGCGGCGACCGCGTCACCGCCGTCGACTCCCAGGGCGCCGCCCTCGGTGAAGTCGTTCTGCACATCGACGATGAACAGCGCTCGGGTCATGACTCGAGGGTACGACCAGTTGAGCGCGACGTGGACGGCGGATGCCGCGACTACCCTGGCGGCATGGACTCCCCCGCCCGCCAGACCACCACGACCGGCGGGATCCTCGCCGCATTCGGGATCGACGCCGTCCTCGTGACGGTCTTCGCCGCGATCGGTCGCGCCAGCCATGATGAGGCGGCGTTCGCAGGGCTGGCGACGACGGCGGGACCCTTCCTGCTCGCGCTGATCGTCGGGTGGCTGGGCGTGCTGGCGTGGCGCGCGCCGCTGGCGGTGCGGCGCACCGGCATCCCCCTGTGGATCGTCACCGTCGCCGGCGGCATGCTCCTGCGGGTGTTGACCGGTCAGGGGGTGCAGGTGGCCTTCGTCATCGTCGCGGCATCCGTCCTGCTCCTGATGCTCGTGGGCTGGCGCGCCGTCGCCGCACTCATCGTGCGGCGACGCGCCCGCTGACCCCGCGCGTCAGGGCTCGAGCGTCCGCCGGTACTCGGCGCGCGACATCTCCTCGGTGACGGGTGGCTCCGGCGTCTCGTCGACGCCCGAGCGCGCGAGCTTCGAGGGCCACCAGATGGTCCTGCCGATGTCGTACGCGAGGGCGGGGACGAGGAGGGAGCGCACGATGAACGTGTCGAGCAGCACCCCGAAGGCGACGATGAAGGCGAGCTGCACGAGGAACAGGATCTGGATGACGCCGAGGGCGGCGAACGTCGCGGCCAGCACGAGCCCCGCCGAGGTGATGACCCCGCCCGTGGCGACCAGACCGCGGAGGATGCCGCGGCGCGTCCCGTGTCGGACCGACTCCTCCCGCACCCGCGACATCAGGAAGATGTTGTAGTCGATGCCGAGCGCCACGAGGAAGACGAAGCCGTAGAGGGGCACGGCCGGGTCGCCGCCGGGGAAGCCGAAGACCTCGGTGAAGACGAGCGCGCTGACACCGAGGGCGGCGGCGAACGACACGATGACGCTGAGGATCAGCAAGACCGGCGCGAGGATCGACCGCAGCAGCAGCATGAGGATCAGCAGCACCACCACGAGGATCACGGGGATGATCACCGTCCGGTCGCGGATCGACGTGTCGTTGGTGTCGAGGTCGACGGCGGTGGTGCCTCCCACGACCGCGTCGAGCGTGCTCCCGGCGATCGCGTCGCGGAGGTCCCGCACGGTCTGCTCCGCCGCGAGCGAATCCGCCGCGTCCGAGAGCGTCGCGACGAGCATCACGTCGCCGCCGTCGACGGTGGCCGTCGGCGCCGGAGTCCCGGGAGGGCCCTGCGTCGTGAGCACGAGCTCGCCGTCCTCGACGGTCGCGTCTGCCTGCCCGGCGGGAGCATCGGCCGACACGACACCGATCGACTCGACCCCGTCCTGATCCGCGATGAGTTCGGCGGCATCCGGAGCCTCTGCCTCGGGGACGATCACGTACAGCGGACTGCCCGATCCCGCCGGGAAGTGTTCGGCGAGCACCGCCTGACCGTCTCGCGCCTGCGACGCCCCGAGGACCAGCTCGCTCGCCGGAACGCCTTCCGCCTTCAACTGGGTGACGCCGACGGATGCCGCCAGCAGCACCACGGTCGAGACGATCCAGACGATCCGCGCGCGACGCGCGACGAACCGCGCGAGACGTGCCCACAGTCCGCGCGCGGGCTGTGTCAGGTCGATCGGGAGCTCGGTCATGCCTGCCTTGGGGATGAACGGCCAGAAGGCCGCACGTCCGACGAGGGCGAGGAGAGCGGGGAGGAAGGTGAGCGCCGAGAGCATCGCGAACGCGATGCCGATCGAGGCGATGGGCCCGAGCGCGCGGTTGCTCGCAAGGTCGCTGAGCAGCAGGCACAGGAGGCCCGCGATGACGGTGCCGCCCGAGGCGAGGATGGGCTCGACCGACCCCCGCCAGGCCGCGGTCGCGGCATCCCATCTCCTCCGGCCCTCCCCGATGGCCTCGCGGAAGCGGGCGACGTAGAGCAGCGCATAGTCGGTGGCGGCTCCGATCACGAGGATGAACAGGATGCCCTGCACCTGCCCGTTGAGGACGACGATGCCTGCCTTGGCGAGCCACCAGACGCTCAGCAACGCCACGCAGAGGGCGAACACCGAGGTCAGCAGCACGAGGAGCGGAAGGAGCGGCGATCGGTAGACGATGACGAGGATGACGAACACCGCGCCGAGGGCGACCAGCAGCAGGAGCCCGTCGATCCCGGTGAAGCCTGTGGCGAGGTCGGCGGTGAAGCCCGCAGGCCCGGTGACCCACGCTCTGACGCCGTCGGGCGCATCGGCGGCGACCAGCTCGCGGACCTCGCCCACGATGTCGGTCACCTCGCCGCCGGAGTCGATCGAGACCACCACCTGCGCCGCCTCGCCGTCTTCGGAGGGGATCGCCGGTGAGACCTCCTGGACGCCCGTAAGATCCGCGATCCGGTCGGCGATCGTCTGGACGGCGTCGAGCTGAGGCCCGTCGAGAGCGCGGCCGGCATCGAACACGACGAGCGCCGGGATGGCGTCCCCGCCGAGGAAATCGCCCAGACGCTCCTGCACCTGCGTCGACTCCGCGCTCTGCGGCAGGAAGCTCGATTGGTCGTTCGTCGAGACCTCGTCGACCTTGCCGAAGTACGGTCCGCCGAGCGACCCTCCGGCCAGCCAGATGACGACGAGGACGAGCGGAAGCGCGATGCGCAGCCATCGCGAGGGCGTCGATGCAGGAGACATATACCTAGATTAGCTAGATATACTCTTTTTCAGCAATCAGGACCGAACGAAGAACACGATGATGGATGCCACGGTGGCGGCGATCCCGAGGGTCGCACCCCCGAGGGCGAGACCCGTGAGCATCCTCAGCGCGGGCGGACGCCGGGTGAACCGCATCCGGTCGTGCCATCCGTGGCGGTACCAGATCTTCGCCGTGTGGTCGGCCCCGATGCGGCTGCGATCGGACTCGTCGAGAGGAGCCGAGTTGACGTCTCCCTCGCTGTCGATCCAGCGGAGCGTCCGTCCGTCCTCATCGAGGTAGGCCTCGGCCGCGAGCCAACTCCCGTCGGAGGCCCACACGACCACGGCGACGATTCCGAGGACGACGGCAGCGCCGAATCCCACCCAGGTGAAGATCTCGAGAATCGCATCGAGGGCTTGTGTCACCCGTGTGTCCTCTGTTCTGGAGCCACCTAAGGGAATCGAACCCTTGACCTATTCATTACGAGTGAATCGCTCTGCCGTCTGAGCTAAGGTGGCGCGCTTCGCTCGCGCGTTGCACGATCATCGATCCTACAGGGTCTGAAGCGATGCTGCGAACGCAGGGATCAACCGGCCTCGCAGCGCACGTCACCGTCGGGCACCGTGCCCTCGTCGAAGTACGCGACGACCGTGTCGTCGATGCAGGCGTTGCCTTTGTTGAAACCGGTGTGCCCCTCCCCCACACGGGTGAGCAGGATGCCGGAGCTCAGCTGCTTCGCGAGCGCAGCCGACCACTCGTACGGCGTTGCGGGGTCGTTCGTCGTCCCGATCACGAGGATCGGCGCGGCACCGTCGGCGTGGATCTCGTTCCGCGTCCCGGTCGGCGGGTACGGCCAGGCGTCGCAGAGGTCGACGTCCGACGTCCAGTACGGCGCGAAGGTCGGCGCGTCCTTCGCCACCTCCGCGTTCGCCGCCGCGACGACGTCGTCGGAGTCCGGCGGGTAGTCCATGCAGTTGTAGGCCGAGAAGGCCTCGGTGGAGTTGTCGAGGTACCGCCCGTCGTAGCGGTTGTAGTACCGGTCGACGAGCTCGAACATCGCGTCGGGTTCACCCTGCAGGACCGCGGCGAGGGCCGATGAGAGCGTGCTCCAGTTCCCCTCGCTGTAGAGCGCCGACACGATGCCCATCACGAGGGCGTCCGAACCCAGCTTCCGTCCATCGGTCGCCGTCAGCGGTGCGGCGTCGACGGCGGCCAGTGCGTCGGAGAGCTGCTGCTGGGCGTTCGCGACTGGTCCGTCGAACGGGCAGTCGGATCCCTCGATGCAGTTCTCCAAGAAGGCGTCGAGGGCGGACTGGAACCCGACGGCCTGCCGCGCCCCGACGACCGCGCCGGGGATGGAGGGGTCCAGACCGCCGTCGAGGACGACGCGACCGACGTTCCGAGGGAACAGCTCAGCGTAGGTGGCGCCGAGGAACGACCCGTACGAATACCCGAGGTAGGCGAGCTTCTCATCGCCGAGGACCCCGCGAAGCAGGTCGAGGTCCCGGGCGGCGTTCTGGGTCGTGACGTAGGGCAGCACGCCGTCGCTGTTGACGTCGCAGGCGCGGGCGAAGGACTCGGCCGACGCGCGCTGCTCGGCGGATCGCTCCGGCGTACCCCGGGGAGCCGCGGGGATGTCGAAGAGGTAGTGGTCCATGGCCGTGGCGTCGAAGCAGCGCACAGGCGTCGACCGTCCGACACCTCGCGGGTCGAACCCCACGACGTCGTAACTGTCCAGCAGATCGCTGCCGACGGCGAACTCCGCCGCCTGCTGGACCAGGTCGACACCGCTCGCTCCGGGGCCGCCGGGGTTCACGAACAGCGATCCCTTCGACGTCCCGCCCGAGGCGAGGCGCACGATGATCGACAGCTGGATGTCGCCGCTGTCCGCGTCCGCCCAGTCCCGGGGAGCCGTCACGGAGGCGCAGTAATAGTCACCCTCGCCGATTCCCCGGCACTTCTCCCAGTCGACCTTCTGCCCGTAGTACTCCTCGAAGCCGGCCGGAGCCCCCTGCGTGATCGGGGTCCGGTCGGGACCAGGGCGAGCGGGAGCGGTGGGCGTGCACGCCGCGAGCAGCGCCGCGACCGCCCCGGTGGCGAGGAGAACGGATGCCGCACGGCGCCAGAACCCGCGGGTCACTGCGGGCGCCCCGTCGCGACCGTGATGAGCATGCTCTCGAGGGCGAGTGCGGGGGCGGCGTTGCCCTGCAGGTTCGTGCGTGTCAGCGCGATGGCGTCGAGCACCGTCAGGGTGTGCTGCGGCGTCCACGCGGCGGCCATGGCGTCGATCTCCGGTGTCAGCTCGCGGTTGATGAGGTCGGTGTCGCGACCGAACTGGCGCATGAGGGTGTCGCGATAGAGGGATTCGAGATCGGTGAGCACCCGATCGATCCCGTCGCGGAGGCTGCGCGTCGCACGGCGCTTCTGCTCGTCCTCCAGGGCGCTCACCTGGCTCCGGACGGCGGGGGGGACGGCGCCTCCGGGCGCGACCCCCAACGTCCGCAGGAGGGCCTCGCGCTCCCCCTCGTCACGGGTCGCCGTCAACGCCTTGGCGTCATCGGTCGCAGACTGCACGATCGACGCGGCGACCTCGACGGCGTCGCCGACCCCGCGCACGCGGAGGACCCCCCGGAGGGTTCGATCGCGACGCTCGCGGGACGCGGCATCCGTCGCCAGCCGCTGCGCCATGCCGATGTGTCGCTGGGCGAGCCGCGCGGACTGCTCCGCGATCGCCTCGTCGACGCCCGTGCGCTGGACGATCAGCCGCGCGACGTCGGCGACGTCCGGCTCGCGCAGCCGCAGGATGCGCACCCGCGAGCGGATCGTGGGGAGGAGGTCGGCGTCGCTCGGCGCGCAGAGGATCCAGACAGTCTGCTCGGGCGGCTCTTCAAGGGCCTTGAGGAGGACGTTGCTCGTGCGCTCGACCATGCGGTCGGCGTCTTCCATGACCATGACGCGGTACCGGCCGAGGGAGGGCGAGAAGTACGAGCGCTCGACGAGCGAGCGGGCGTCCTTGATCGAGATGATGACGCCTTCGGTGCGGAGCGCCGCCAGGTCGGGGTGCGTGCGCGCCATGACCTGGCGCATCGCGTTCTCGTCGCCGGGCTCGGCGATGAGCGCCGCGGCGAAGGCATAGGCGAGGGTCGAGCGGCCCGATCCGGGCGGGCCGGTGATGAGCCACGCGTGGGCCAGCTGCGACGGATCGGATGCCGCTGCCCGCAGCTGAGCGACGGCCTCGTCCTGGCCCCAGACCTCGCCCCACGGGAGCGTGTCGACGGTGGTGGAGGTCATGCGGTTCAGCCTACGAGGTGCCGGCGACCCTCAGGACGAGAGTGTGGACAGCCGCTCGGACACCCGCGCCCGGATGGCGTCGGCGATCTCGTCGATCGCCTGCGTGGCGTCGACGACGAGGAAGCGCTCCGGCTCGGCATCCGCCAACGCGAGGAAGGCGGCGCGGACCCGCTCGTGGAACGCGCTCTTCTCGGCTTCGAGTCGGTCGAAGGGCTTGTCGGCGGCATCCAATCGTTCCCGCGCGGTCGCCGGGTCGACGTCGAGGAGGACGGTGACGTCGGGCAGCGCACCTTCGGCGGCCCACAGCGACAGGTCGCGGATCTCGCCGCCGTCCAGCACCCTTCCGGCACCCTGGTAGGCGACGGAGCTGTCGAGGTAGCGGTCCTGGATGACGACCTCGCCGCGCTCGAGCGCGGGCCGCACGAGCGTCGCGACGTGGTGCGCCCGGTCGGCCGCGTAGAGGAGTGCTTCGGCGCGCGGGGCGATGTCGCCGCGGTGGTGCAGCACGATGTCGCGGATGAGCACGCCGACCTCGGTGCCGCCGGGTTCGCGCGTGCGGACGACGCTGCGACCCTGCTCACGGAGCCACTGCTCCAGCAGGGTCGCCTGCGTCGTCTTACCCGAGCCGTCGCCACCTTCGAGGGTGATCCAGAGCCCGGAGGTCACTTCTTCTTCGCCGCCGGCTTGCGTGCGGCGGGCTTGCGGGTCGTGCGCTTGGGCGCCGGCCCCTTCGCCCGCTTCTCGGCCAGCATCTGCACGGCGATCTCGAAGGTGATGTCGTCCGCCGTCTGCCCGCGCGGGATCGTGACGTTGGTGGTCCCGTCGGTGACGTAGGCGCCGAAGCGGCCGTCCTTGATGCGGATCGGCTTGCCGCTGACCGGATCGGCCTCGAACTCCTTGATGGAGGTCGCGGCGCGGTTCGCGTATTTGGGCTGCGAGTAGATCTCGAGGGCCTGCTTCAGCGTGATGTCGAAGATCATGTCCTCGCTGGCGATGCTCCGCGAGTCGGTGCCCTTCTTGATGTAGGGACCGTACGGGCCGTTCTGCGCAGTGATGACGGTGCCCGACTCGGGGTCGGTGCCGACTTCGCGCGGAAGCGACAGAAGCTTCAGCGCCGTCTCGAGATCGATCGTCTCGGGCGACATGCTCTTGAACAGAGACGCGCGCTTGGGTTTGGGTGCGACGACCTTCTTCGCACCGCGCTTGGGCTTGACCTCCTCGGCCGGCGCCTCCTCTTCGGGGAGGACCTCTTCGAGGTAGGGGCCGAAGCGGCCGTCCTTGATGACGACGTCGCGCCCGTTCTCGGGGTTCTGTCCGAGGACGCGGTCGCCGCCGACCGGCGCGTCGATCAGCTCTCGCGCCTTCTCCGGGGTGAGCTCATCGGGCGCGAGATCCTCGGGCACGTTGATGCGGCGCGGGGTCTCGGGGTCATCGCCCGGCACCTCGAGGTACGGCCCGTACCGACCGAACCGCAGGACCGCGACGTCGCCGATCTTCGTCGAGTTGATCTCGCGTGCGTCGATGTCGCCGAGGTTGTCGACGATGTTGCGCAGACCCACGTGGTCCTTCGAACCGAAGTAGAACTCGCGCAGCCACGCGGCGCGGTTCTGTTCTCCGCGGGCGATGGAGTCGAGGTCGTCTTCGAGCGCCGCCGTGAAGTCGTAGTCGACGAGGTCGGCGAAGTGCTCTTCCAGCAGGCGCACGATGCTGAAGGCGAGCCAGCTGGGCACGAGTGCCTGGCCGCGCTTGGACACGTACCCGCGGTCGAGGATCACGTCGATGATGCTCGCGAAGGTCGACGGACGACCGATGCCGTGCTCCTCGAGCGCCTTCACGAGCGATGCCTCGGTGTAGCGCGGCTTGGGGCTCGTCGCGTGCCCCTTCGGCTCGACGTCGGTCAGCTTTAGAGCGTCGCCGACGGCGAGCGACGGCAGCGACTGGTCGTCGGCGCGGTCGTTGTCGCTGCGCTTCTCGTCGCGGCCCTCTTCGTAGGCCTCGAGGAACCCCTTGAAGGTGTAGACGGTGCCGGATGCCGTGAACGTCGCCGTCTTGCCGGCGGCATCCGCGTCGATCGTCACGGTCGTGGTCTCGTACTTCGCGTCGGCCATCTGGCTGGCGACGGTGCGCTTCCAGATGAGCTCGTACAGGCGGAGTTCGTCGCGGTCGAGGCCGGAGGTGACCTCCTTGGGCGTCCGGAAGGTGTCACCCGAGGGACGGATCGCCTCGTGTGCCTCCTGCGCGTTCTTGGCGTTGTTGCGGTAGCTGCGCGGGTTCGCGGGCACGGCCTTGTCGCCGTAGAGCGCGACCGCCTGGGTGCGCGCGGCGGTGACCGCCTGCGCCGACAGAGCGGTCGAGTCGGTGCGCATGTAGGTGATGTAGCCCTTCTCGTAGAGCCGCTGCGCAACGCCCATGGCGTGCTTGGCGCTCATCGAGAGCTTGCGACCGGCCTCCTGCTGGAGGGTCGAGGTCGTGAACGGCGGCTTCGGGCTGCGCGTGCCGGGCTTGGCCTCGACGCTGACGACGGATGCCGCGCCCGACGCCTCGAGAGCTGCCGCCAGCTCGCGCGCCTGGTCCTCGGTGAGGACGACGACGGCCTTCTTCAGCGAGCCGGTGTCGTCGAAGTCGGTGCCGCGGGCCAACGGTGCGCCGTCGAGACGGGCGAGCCGGATGGCGAAGGCATCCGATCCCTTGACGGCGGTGGAGTCGACGTCCCAGTACGAGGCGGAGACGAACGCCATGCGCTCGCGTTCCCGCTCGACGACCATGCGGGTGGCGGCGGACTGGACGCGGCCGGCGCTCGTGCCCTGGCCGACCTTGCGGCGGGTGACGTCGGAGACGTCCCAGCCGTAGAGGCGGTCGAGGATGCGTCGGGTCTCCTGGGCATCCACGAGGGCGTGGTCGAGTTCGCGGGTGTTCTTCACCGCGGCCTGGATGGCGTCCTTCGTGATCTCGTGGAAGACCATCCGCTTGACAGGGACCTTGGGCTTCAGGGTCTCGAGGAGGTGCCACGCGATGGCTTCGCCCTCGCGGTCCTCATCAGTGGCGAGGAGGAGTTCGTCGGCGTTCTTCAGGGCTCGCTTGAGCTCGGTGACCGTCTTCTTGCCGCGGTCGCTCTCCACATAAAGAGGAGTGAAGTCGTTCTCGATGTCGATGGAGTACTTCCCGACGGAGGTCTTCTTCAGATCCGCGGGGATGTCCTTCTTGTCGGCGAGGTCGCGGATGTGTCCGACCGAACTCATGACTTCGTAACCGTCACCCAGGTATCCCTGGATCGAGCGCATCTTCGTCGGAGACTCGACGATGACGAGCTTCTTGCCCTGTGCCACGTGGCGTCCTTTCTTCGTTGCACACCATACACACCGAGTTGTCAAGAGCGCGCTGAGAGCCCCGCCGTCCCGAGCCCTCAGGGCGACCCGGGTGGTGGCCCCGCGCGGGCGCGCGCCCGCGCGTCCAGGGGGCCGACGTCGATCGAGACCTCCACGGTCGCGATGAGTCCGTCGATCCGACACGCGGTGAGCGACGCGCCGTTCCTCGCCGCGACGTCAGCGGCACTCACGCACGGTTCTCCCGGCACGAGTCCCGACGCCGTGTCTGCGGCGGCGAGGGCCGCGGCGTCGGCCGCTCCCGCCGCCCGCGCCGAGGATGCCGCGGCCGCTCCGGCGGCGACGAAGCCGACGGCCAGGGTGGCCGAGACCGCCAGGACCCCGACGGTCGTCGCAGCGCCCGCCATCAGTCGATCTCCGGGGCGGCGAGCGCGCACGAGGATGCGCGGAGGTCGGGCAATGGCAGCGGCACTCCCGGCGCGGCGGAGAGGTCCGCGCACACGAGATCACCCTCGCGGCGAGTCGTGACGGCCGCGCCCGCGGCGAGGGCGGATGCCGCAGCCCGCACCCGCTCGGCGGGTTCCTCGCGGGCGGCGTACCGCGCAGCCTGGGCCGCGGCGTGCTCCAGCCGCACCTGCCGAGCCCCCACCGACAACGCGGAGACCGCCAGAACGATGACGAGGACGACGGCGGGGACCGTCACGGCGAACTCCGCCGCAACCGATCCCCGCTCGTCCCGCCTCATGAGACGGTGAGGGCGCGCCGGACCAGGTCGGTGAGGATGCCGCGCACCTCGTCCGAGCGCATGATGATCACCAGCAGCCCGGCGAAGGCGACGGCCGCCATCGTCGCGATGGCGTACTCCGCTGTCGCGGCGCCGGACTCGTCGGCGAACAGGTCGGCCGCGCGGCGGCGGGTCAGGGTGGGCAGGTCGTGGGATGTCATGATCTCCTCCGGTGTTTTGGGTGATGGGCACGTCTGGGCTCACAGCGTGAGCGGGGCCGAGGTGAGGACCGAGAGCAGCATCGGACCGACGCCGAGCAGCAGGAACGCCGGCAGGGTGCACACTCCGAGCGGAAGCAGGAGCCGTCCAGAGAGGGATGCCGCCCGCAGCCGCCCGTCGGTGCGCGCCGCCTGGCGGCGGGACGCGGCATCCGCTCGCAGCAGTTCGACGGCGGGCGCGCCCGCGGATCGGGAGAGGGCGAGGACAGAGGCGGTCCCGGCGGTGGGTTCGAGACCCGAGGCCGCCGCGACGACCTCGAGCGCCCGCGGGATCGAGACGCCGCCCGACAGGGCGATCGCAATCACCTCGGCATCGAGTCCGGGGATCTCGTCGCCGGGCTGCGCCCGTGCGACCAGTGCACGCGTCCACCAATGGGTGAGGAACATGAGCAGTCCCCCCGCGACGAGGCACACGGCGCCCGGCGGGGTGGCCAGGACTGAGAACGGGTCGAACCCCAGGGCGGCGCCGAGGCCGAGGGCCACGAGAGGGAGCCACGAGATGAGCCGCGCCGTCGTCTGCGGTTCGGCGAGAGCGGTGCGGACGTCGTCGCGCGCCTGATGAGCGTCGCGGAGCGCCTCGGCGAGACCTCGGAGGCTCATCGCCAGCGGGGCTCCGACGACCGTCGCCACCTGCCAGGCGACGCCGATCTGCTGCCACGTGCCGCCGCGGTCGGTGAGGGCGGATGCGGCTGATCCCCCGGCATCCAGTCGTTCGCACACCGCCGCGGCCGTCTCGTCACCGGCGTGGGCGAGGTGGCGCCAGGCGGCAGCCGGCGCGATGCCGGCCTGCAGGAGGACGGCGAGACGCTGGACGACGCCGGCGATCCCCGCTGCGTCGGACGCAGCGCTGGCCTGGGCGGCTTTCCGCGCTTTCATGCGACGGCCTCGATACCGAGGCGGTCGTCGCGCACGACGGGGCGCGCGATCCCCGTCACGCGGCGCACTCCGTCGCGTCCGCGTTCGATGTGGACGACGGCCCCGATCGCGCTGGCCGTCTGGCGCGCGAGCGCTCGATCATCCATCCCGGCGAGCGCACCCAACGCCTCCAGGCGCGCCGGGACCTCGGCGAGCCCGCTCGCATGGACCGTCCCCGCGCCGCCGTCGTGACCGGTGTTCAAGGCGGTGAGGAGCTCGCGGACCTCCTCGCCCCGACACTCGCCCACCACGAGTCGGTCGGGCCGCATCCGCAGGGCTTCGCGCAACAGACGCCCGAGCGCGATCGCCCCGACGCCTTCGAGGTTGGCCTGCCGGGCTTCGAGACGCACGTGGTGCGGGTGGGCGATCCGGAGCTCCGCGACATCCTCGATCGTGACGATCCGCTCCGACACGGGAACGCGTCCGAGCAGTGCGGCGAGCAGCGTCGTCTTCCCGGCGCCGGTGGCTCCCGTGACGAGGACGTTGGCACGCTGGTCGACGAGCCGTTCGAGTCGGGCGCCCATCGCCGCGTCGAACGCGCCGCGGCGACCGAGGTCGTCGAGATCGGGCATTCCGGTACCCGGGAGGCGGATCGAGATCGTCGCCCCCGTGCACGAGATGGGCGGCAGGACCGCGTGGACCCGCACGCCGTGCTCCCAACGCACGTCCGCACAGGGCGTCGCGTCGTCGAGGTGGCGGCCCCCGAGCGCGATGAGCCCGACGGCGAGCTCACGCACGGCTTCTTCGTCGAGCGCCCAGTCCGGGATGCGCTCCGGTCCGCCGCCCCGGTCGACGTAGAGGCCGTCGGTGCCGTTGACGAAGACGTCCGTGACGCCGGGGTCGGCGAGGTACCGGCGCAACGGTGCGACCACCGGATGCCGCGGCACCGGTCGCGGCATCGCGGCGACTCCGGTGCCTCGAGGGGCGGCGATGAACGGATGCGGCATGCCCGGAACGCTAGGCGGGCGCCTCCGGCCCCGGACCTTCGACGTCGCCGGGCGTGGACGGAACGACCGTGTGAACGCGTGTGCAGAAAGCGACGACCGCGACCGTGAAGGAAAAGAGAAGGGCGGCACCCATTGGGGGAAAGGGTGCCGCCCACGCAACCGCGCTTCAGGGGGGATCAGCGCGATCGCGAAACCGAATCGATGTTCGGGCGATAACGATCTTACGCTCATCCTGGCTGGGATTGTGCCGCACACATGCCCAGCGCGCCGCACCCACTATCGGCGGTAGTCGCGCTCCTTGAGCCGAACCTAGAGTTGCCGCATCGCCGCACGAGGCCACGATGGCCTGCACGCAAAGGAGCGCCGCATGAGCAGCCAGATCGACCACCTCCTGAACGAGACCCGACGGTTCGCGCCCTCCGCGGACTTCGCTGCCGCAGCGAATGCGCACGCGGACCTCTACGACGCCGCCGCGGACCGCGAGGCGTTCTGGGCGGAGCAGGCCCGCAACCTTCACTGGCATACTCCCTTCACGCGCACGCTCGACTGGTCGAACCCGCCCTTCGCGACCTGGTTCGAGGATGGCGAACTCAACGTGGCGTACAACTGCCTCGACCGCCACGTCGAGGCAGGCCTCGGCGACCGTGTCGCCCTGCTGTGGGAGGGTGAGCCCGGCGACGAGCGTCGCGTCACCTACGCCGAGCTCACCGACGAGGTGAAGCGTCTGGCCAACGTGCTGACCGAGCTCGGCATCGACGCGGGCGACCGGGTCGCCATCTACCTGCCGATGATCCCCGAAGCCGTCGCCGCCATGCTCGCCGTCGCGCGCATCGGCGCCATCCACTCCGTCGTCTTCGGCGGGTTCTCGGCCGACAGCCTGCGCTCCCGGATCGACGACGCCGGCGCGAAGCTCGTCATCACGAGCGACGGCGGGTACCGCAAAGGCAAGGCATCCCCACTCAAGCCGGCCGTCGACCAGGCACTCGGCGACCGCGGACACGGACCGCAGGAGACCGTCGAGCACGTCCTCGTCGTCAAGCGCACCGGCACCGAGGTGAACTGGGAGGACGGACGCGACCTGTGGTGGCACGATCTCGTGCCGGCGGCATCCGCTGATCATGTCGCGCAGCCGTTCCCGGCGGAGAACCCCCTCTTCATCCTCTACACCTCGGGGACGACGGGGAAGCCGAAGGGCATCCTGCACACGAGCGGCGGCTACCTCACGCAGGCGGCGTTCACGAACAAGGTCGTCCACGACCTGCACCCCGAGACCGACGTCTACTGGTGCACCGCCGACATCGGGTGGATCACGGGACACACGTACGTCACGTACGGTCCGCTCGCCAACGGCGCGACGCAGGTGATCTACGAGGGCACCCCCGACACCCCGCATCCGGGTCGATGGTGGGAGATCGTGGCGAAGTACGGGGTGACGATCCTTTACACGGCGCCCACAGCCATCCGCTCCTTCATGAAACTCGGCAGGAGCATCCCCGAGCAGCACGATCTGTCGTCGTTGCGCCTGCTCGGCAGCGTCGGCGAACCCATCAACCCCGAGGCGTGGATGTGGTACCGCCACGTCATCGGCGGGGATCGGACGCCCATCGTCGACACCTGGTGGCAGACCGAGACGGGCGCGATCATGGTGTCGGCGCTGCCCGGGGTGACCGAGACCAAGCCGGGCAGCGCGCAGGTGCCGCTTCCCGGCATCGGCCTCGACGTCGTCGACGATCAGGGCCAGGAGGTCGGCAACGGCAACGGCGGGCTGCTCGTGCTGACCGAACCCTGGCCGAGCATGCTGCGCGGCATCTGGGGCGACCCGGACCGCTTCAAGGAGACCTACTGGGACAAGTTCGCCGACAAGGGCTACTACTTCGCCGGTGACGGGGCGCGCCTCGACGAGGACGGCGACGTCTGGTTCCTCGGCCGCGTGGACGACGTCATGAACGTGTCGGGCCACCGCCTCTCGACGACCGAGATCGAATCCGCCCTCGTCGGGAACGAGGCCGTCGCCGAGGCAGCCGTCGTCGGAGCCTCGGACGAGACGACCGGCCAGGCGGTCGTCGCGTTCTGCGTCATCAAGGAGTCGTACATGAAGGCGAACTCCCTCGACGGGCTCGTCGACACGCTCCGCGCGTGGGTGGGCGACCAGATCGGTCCGATCGCGCGTCCGCGCGACGTCTACATCGTGACCGAGCTCCCCAAGACCCGCAGCGGCAAGATCATGCGCCGACTGCTGCGCGACGTCGCGGAAGGACGCGAGGTCGGCGACACGACGACCCTCGCCGACACCATGGTGATGTCCACGATCAAGGGGCAGGTGACGAAGAAGGACTGACCGCGCTCACCCCGCCGTGGCGGCGGGGACGACATCCCAGTGCTCGCGGATCAGGCCTCCGTCGACGCGGAAGATGTCGAGCGCGGTGTAGGGATCATCGGACGTGGCTCCGACGGCCTGCGACAGCGTCCACACGAGGTCGCCGTCCGCCAGCGACACGGTCGACGCCGTGGGCGGGAAGGACGCACCCCCGCCGAAGAACTGCTTGAGGGCGGCCGTCCCGTTCGGGGCGACGGGATTGTGCTGCAGGTAGTTCGGATCGAACGCACGGTCGAGGATGCTGACGTCGCGGTCCTTGAACAGCGTGTCGTACGCGTCGACGGCGAACACCCGATTCTTCTCCTCCTGCGTCTCGGTGGGTGCCGGCGACGGCGTGGCGGGCTTGTAGAGGTCGCTGAACATCGAGTTCGTGTTGCCGCTGGCGGCCTTGCCCTGCGCGACGGGTTGCTCGAAGGCCCAGCGCTCGACGATCTTGCCGCCGGCCAGACGGAAGACGTCGGCGGCCGCGAGCCCGGTGCGCTCGTCGTCGGGGTCTGCGGTGATCTGATAGTGGACCGCGACCAGATCGCCGTCCGCGGCCGTGTGCGTGATGACGACCTGTGCGCCGGGAACGCTCTTGTGCGCCGCGGCGAACTGGGCGAGCAGGCCCACGGGCCCCGTTTCGGCGTTCCCGCCGTGGGTCACGGCGTCCTTCGCGATGCTCACGGCAGCGGCAGCCTGAGCCTCCGCCGAGTCGGGGTCGGCGAAAGCCGCGGAGAAGAGCCGCGTGACCGCGGCCAGGTTGGTCCCCTCGGTCGCGGGGTCATCGCGGTCCGCCCGCGCACCGCCTGCGGTCGCGGATGCCGCCTGAGCGGAGGGTCCGACGTGGGGTGTGCCCGCAGCGGCCGCAGGTCCTCCTGCGGCGCACCCGGTCAGCAGAGCGGCACCGGTGAAGACGGCGGCCGTGCGGAGGAGAAGGGACGACGCGACGCGTGAGCTGGTCATGGCGACAGCGTGACGCGGGCGTCTGAGTGCACGTTCCCGACGAGGTATCAGCTCGCTGGGAAGATGCACTCGGTTCAAGAAAGCGAGAAGACGACCTCGACCTCGACGGGGCTGTCGATGGGCAGAGCCGCCACACCGACGGCGGAGCGGGCGTGTCGACCCGCGTCGCCGAAGATCTCACCGAGCACGGTGCTCGCTCCGTTGATGACGGCGGGGTGACCGGTGAACTCCGGTGCGGATGCCACGAACCCCGTCACCTTCACGACGCCGGTCAGCCGGTCGACGCCACCGACCGCAGCGGCCGCGGCGGCGATCGCGTTCAGCGCGCACTGCCGCGCGAGCGAAGCGGCCTCGTCCGCGGACACGTACCCCTCGCCGTCGCCCACCTTGCCCGTTGCGGGCATCGCGCCATCGACCATGGGAAGCTGACCGGACGTGTAGACGAGGTCGCCGTGGACCTTGGCCGGGATGTACGCGGCGAGCGGCGGGACGACGGAGCCCAACTCGATGCCCAGCTCGGCGAGGCGTGCGGTGACCGACATCAGCCCTGACCGAACTGACGAGCGGCCACAGCCGCGGCATCCAGTCCCGCGTTGGCGGAGCCGTCGCCGCCCGAGGGACGCTTGAAGTAACCGACGAGGCCGCCTTCGGGGCCGGTCACCACCTGAACGAGCTCCCACCCCTGCTTGCCCCAGTTGTTGAGGATCGCCGCGGTGTTGTGGATGAGCAGCGGCGTGGTCATGTACTCCCACGTGGTCATTCAGGTCTCCCGGAGGTCGTGACTCGCGCGCCCGGACGGGCTCGACACAGGGACGGTCACCAAGGCATCGCCCAGCAATCTCCCTTACGATCAGCCTATGCCCCACTCGAAACGTACGGCCACCGGTGTGCTCGGAGGCCTGATGGGCCTCGTCGGCTTGAGCACCGTTGCGGGTCTCCTCGTCACGGCAACGATCACCCCGGCGATCGCGGTGTCCGGGTATGCGGCGTCGAGCGCGATCGAGATGTTCGACAAGATGCCGAGCTACCTCAAGATCGAGAAGCTCATGCTTCCGACGACGATCTACGCGAAGAACGACGACGGCAAGGACGTCAAGCTCACCGAGTTCTACGACCAGAACCGCATCCCGGTGACGTTCGATCAGGTCGCCCCGGTCATGTACGACGCGATCCTCTCGAGTGAGGACAAGAACTTCTACACGCACGGCGGCATCGACCTGCTGGGCACGCTCAGCGCGCTGGCGCGCAACGCGAGCTCGGGATCGAACCGCGGTGGCTCCTCGATCACGCAGCAGTACGTCAAGAACGTCCTCCAGCAGTCGTGCGAGGCGGAAGCCGTGGGCGCTGAGCAGGTTCGCGCGTGCTACGAGGAGTCGACGGCGAACAAGGGCACGCAGGGCTACCAGCGCAAGATCCAGGAGATGCGTTACGCGATCCAGCTGGAGAAGGAGTACTCGAAGGACGAGATCCTGATCGGGTACCTCAACATCGCGCACTTCGGTGGCACCGTCTACGGCATCGGCGCCGCGGCTCGCCACTACTTCGACACGACGCCCGACAAGCTCACGGTCGCTCAGGCGGCCGTCATCGCCGGCATGGTGCAGGAGCCGAACACGCTCCGCATCGACAAGCCGGGCGGCACGCTCACTGCGAAGGACGGCTCCCCTGTCAACGGCGAGGCCGACGGCTACCGCCTGACGAAGATCCGACAGGACTACGTCCTCAACCGCCTGCTGAAAGACAACAAGATCACGAAGGCTGAGCACGACGAGGCCATCAAGGCCCCGATCACCCCGAAGCTGACGTCACGTCCCCAGGGCTGCTCGGAGGCGAAGGGCGAGGAGTTCTTCTGCGCCTACGTCACCTCGATCATCCGGACCGACCCGGCCTTCGGTGAGACGAAGGAGGACCGGCTCGCGGCGCTTCGTCGTGGTGGTCTCAGCGTCTACACGACCCTCGACACCTCTCTCCAGTCGGCCGCGAACAAGGCCATCTCCGTCGTACCCGGAAGCGTCTCGTACATGAACCTCGGCGCATCAGGTGTGCAGGTGGAGGTCGGAACCGGCCGCGTCCTGTCGATGGTGCAGAACCGCCCATGGAGCGACCAGGCGGACGACAAGACAACCACCCAGGTCAACTACAACGTCCCCGTCAAGAACGGCGGCGGCAGCCACTCGGCGGGATCGACCTATAAGGTCTTCAGTCTCATCAACTGGATGCAGCAGGGCCACTCTGTCAACGAGGTACTCAATGGACGCGTCGGCGAGAAGACAGTGCTGACCGGCTGTGAGGGGGGTACGCAGGAAGTCAAGACCGGTGAGGGCAAGGGCGCGATCGGAAACTTCGAGGGGAACCGTGGTTACACCGGGACGGTCGCCCGATTCACAAAGGACTCGCTGAACTCCGGCTTCCTCACGATGGCTGAGAAGATCTCCGTCTGCAGCACCAACCGCGTCGCCGGAGACCTCGGAGTCACCCTCGGCGACGGAAAGCCGCTGGATCAGTTCAACAACCCCTACGACGTCCTCGGGTCGCAGGCCGTCGCCCCGATCGACATGGCGAACGCCTATGCGGCGATCGCCTCGAACGGCACCCTGTGCGCCGCGAAGGCCATCGATCGCGTGGTCGACGCCAACGGCGATGAGCGTCCGATCCCTGACACGAAGTGCGAGCGCAAGATCAGCGAAGACGTGGCTGCCACGGCCGCATACGTGCTGCAAAGCGTGATGAGCGCCAGCGGCACCGGAAGTGGTGCGCGGACGTTCGACGGAGTACCGATCTTCGGAAAGACGGGCATCCACCAGTTCCTGCACACGTGGATGATCGGCTCCAGCACGAAGGTGACGACAGCGGTCTGGGTCGGCAACGTGGCGGGAGACGAGCGTCTCGAGAACCACTATGAAAGCGGCTACCGCCTGTCCCGCATCCGTAACTCCATCTGGCCCGCCATGCAGCGCGCCGCCAACTCGGAGTTCGGCGGCGGCGAGTTCCCGAAGCCGGCGAGCGAACTGACCAAGCGGTCGTATGCGAGTTTGCCGAGCGTCATCGGTCTCGACACCGACGCCGCTCGCCAGCGGATCGAGGACGCCGGCTTCAGCGTCAGCGTCGGCGACCCGGTGCCGTCCCCCGAGGCGGAGGGCACGATCGTCGAGCAGTCGCCCGGCGCGGGCCGTGTCGTGTCGGGAACGACCGTCACGATCAGCCCGAGTGACGGCAAGGGCGTCGTCGTCCCCGGCGTCAGCGGCAACCCGAAGGACGCCACCGCGGCGCTGAACGCAGCCGGGTTCTCGAACGTCACGCTGAGTTGTACCGACGACCCGGGCGCGCCGACGCAGGGCGTCGTGACCGGAACGGATCCCGCCGCCGGCGAGACCGTCGCTCGAGACGCCGCCATCACCCTCAACTACCAGGCCAAGGCCTGCGACGGCGGGGGCGGGAACGACGGCCCGGGCAACGGCAACGGCAACGGCGGCCCCGGCAACGGCAACGGTCCGTGAGGCCCGCCGCACAGACCGCCTTCACTGCGCTCGGCGCGGTGGGGGCGGTCGGCGTCGCCGCCGGCGTCTGGGGCGTCGGCATCGAGCGCTACCTCTTCACGCTCCGCCGCCATGACCTCCACGTCCTGCCGCCGGGCAGCCCGTCGGTGACCGTCCTCCACCTGTCCGACGCGCATATGGCGCCGTGGCAGCACCGCAAGCAACGCTGGATCGCAGAGATCGCCGACACGGTGCAGCCCGACCTGGTGATCAACACGGGCGACAACCTCGGTCATCAGGACGGGCTCGGCGGCATCCGTGCGGCCTTCGCTCCCCTACGCGGCGTGCCGGGCTTCTTCGTCCACGGGTCGAACGACAAGATCGCCCCGAGCGCCCGCAACCCCTTCAAGTACTTCGAGGGACCATCGACGCACGTCGACTTCACGCCCTCGCTCGACACCGACGCGCTCGACGACTTCCTCACCGGACTCGGCGAGACACTGATCGACAACACGGCCGCCAGCATCCGTGTCGGCGGAGTCCGGATCAATGCGCTCGGCGTTGACGACGCCCACCGCGAGCTCGATGACCTCGACGCGGCATCGGCCGCCTTCCGCGCGCTCGGTGACGACGCGAGCGTCCGCCTGGGGGTCACGCACGCGCCCTACCAGCGGGTGCTCAACGCGTTCACGGATGCCGGTGCCGACCTGATCCTCGCCGGGCACACGCACGGCGGTCAGGTCCGCATCCCGTTCGCGAAGAAGGCCCTCGTCTCGAACTGCGACATCCCCCTCGATCAGGCCCGCGGCCTGACGCGGTGGTCGCACGATGGACGGACGGTGCCGCTCAACGTGAGCGCGGGTCTGGGCCATTCGATCTACGCCCCGGTGCGCTTCGGGTGCCGGCCAGAGGCATCCGTCCTGGTCCTCCGCGCCCGACGCGCCGACGATTCGCCCGAGGGGCGGTCGGCAGGGTAAGCTTGGAGGGTTGCCACGGGGTGTGGCGCAGCTTGGTAGCGCGCGTCGTTCGGGACGACGAGGCCGCAGGTTCAAATCCTGTCACCCCGACCGCAGAGAGGCTCCGCCGGATACCGGCGGGGCCTTTCGCATCCCTCCCCGGAGGGGCCATCTCACCTCCCTCGAAACGGAGCATCATGACCTCTCCCCGCCTCGTCGCGTTCGACCTCGACGACACGCTCGCTCCGTCGAAGACGGCCATCGATCCTCGCATGGGCGACCTGCTCCTGCGTCTCGCAGAGCGTGTCGAGGTGGCGATCATCTCGGGCGGTCAGCTGCAGCAGTTCCAGACCCAGGTGGTAGACCGGCTCCCTGACACGGATGCCACGACCCTCGACCGTCTGCACCTCATGCCCACGTGCGGCACGCAGTACTACCGCCTCACGACCGACGGCATCGACACGGTCTACGCGCTCTCCCTGACCGACGACGAGAAGTCCCGCGCTCTCGCCGCGGTCGAGGAGGAGGCGACGCGTCTCGGACTCTGGGAGAGCGAGACCTGGGGTCCGATCCTCGAGGACCGCGGCTCGCAGATCACGTTCTCGGCGCTCGGTCAGTCCGCTCCTCTGGACGCCAAGACGGCGTGGGACCCCACCGGCGAGAAGAAGAACACCCTGCGCGACGCCGTGGCCGCCCGCATCCCGGACCTCGAAGTCCGTTCCGGCGGCTCGACGTCGGTCGACATCACGCACCGCGGTATCGACAAGGCCTACGGCATGCGCAAGCTCGCGGAGCAGACCGGCATCCCCCTCGAGGACATGCTCTTCGTGGGAGACCGCCTCGACGAGCACGGCAACGACTACCCCGTCCTGGCCATGGGTGTGACCTGTCACGCCGTGGAGGGCTGGGAGGACACCGCCGCGTTCCTCGACGAGCTGATCCCGACCCTCTAGGCCTCAGCGCAGGCGTCCGCCCGATTCGCGTAGGTAGCAGCGCGCGCACATCGACTCGTACGTGACCCGGTCGGGCGACAGCTCGTCGATCGCGACCTGGTCGCCGTCGAAGACGAAGCGCCCGCTGACCAGGCGCGCGTTGAAGAGCGCCTTGCTGCCGCAGCGGCAGATCGTCTTGAGCTCTTCGAGGCTGTGCGCGAGTTCCATGAGTCGCGCCGACCCCGGGAAGGCCCGGGTCTGGAAGTCCGTGCGGATGCCGTAGGCGAGCACCGGGATGCCGTCGCTCACCGCGACCCGCAGGAGGTCGTCGATCTGCTCGGGCTGGAGGAACTGCGCCTCGTCCACGAGCAGGCAGGCCACGTCGGTGCGGACGTCGGGCACGAGAGCCGCCTCGGCCTCGCGCTGCACGCGACGGCGGTGCTCGGCGAACAGCTCGCGGGCGTCGTCGTCCGGACCGATGAGGAAGTCGACCGTGCGTTCGACGCCGAGACGGCTCGAGATCTGGTCGGCACCCTTCGTGTCGATCTCGGGCTTCGCGAGAAGGACGTGCTGGCCGCGCTCCTCGTAGTTGAACGCCGCCTGCAACAGGGCCGTCGACTTGCCCGAGTTCATCGCGCCGTAGCGGAAGTACAGCTTCGCCACGGGCGCGACTCAGACGTTGATCTGCAGCGCGGCTGCCGTCTTCTGCAGCACCTCGTGAGCGGTGTCAGGAGCACTGTTGAGCGTCTGACCGTACGTCGGGATCAGCTCCTTCAACGTCGGCTCCCACGCGGCGAGCCGGTCGGGGAAGCAGGTCTTCAGCAGACCGAGCATGATAGACGCACCGGTGGAGGCACCCGGGGACGCACCCAGGAGGCCTGCGATCGACCCGTCGGCGGAGCTGACGACCTCGGTGCCGAACTGCAGCACGCCGCCTTTCTTCGGGTCTTTCTTCATGACCTGCGCGCGCTGGCCGGCCTGCAGCAGCTCCCAGTCCTCGTCGCGCGCGCTCGGCATGAAGTCGCGGAGGGAGTCGACCTTCTTGCCGTGACCCTTCAACAGCTCGCTGACGAGGTACTTGATGAGGCCGGGATTGTCGATGGCGACCTTGAGCATCGGGAGGATGTTGCCCGGGCGCACCTGGGCGACGATGTCCGTCATCCGACCGTTCTTCAGGAACTTCGGGCTGAACGTGGCGAACGGACCGAACAGGAGGGATGCCTCACCGTCGACGACGCGGGTGTCGAGGTGCGGGACAGACATGGGGGGCGCGCCGACGGAGGCCTGCGAGTACACCTTCGCCTTGTGCTGCGCGACGAGCTCGGGCTTCGAGGTCTTCAGCCACTGGCCGCCGATCGGGAACACTCCGTAGCCCGAGATCTCGGGGATGCCGGAGCGCTGCAGGAGCTTGATTGCCCAGCCGCCCGCACCCACGAAGACGAACCGCGCCCGCACCTTGCCGGGCGTCCGGCCGACCGTCTGGCGGTAGGTGACCTCCCACGTGCCGTCCTTCTGGCGCTTGAGGTTCCGCACCTCTCGGTTGGTCTCGACATCCACGCCGGAGGCGGCGAGGTGCTCGAAGAGCTGGCGCGTGAGCGAGCCGAAGTCGACGTCGGTGCCCGCGGGGACGCGGGTGGCCGCGAACGGCTCGCCCTTGCGACGCTTCTGCATGAGCAGCGGCGCCCACTCGTTGATGACGCGGGAGTCCTCGGAGTACTCGATGCCAGCGAACAGAGGCTGTTCCTTGAGCACCTCGTAGCGCTTCTTGAGGAACGCGACATCCTTCTCGCCGCGGACGAAGGTCATGTGCGGCGTCGCGTTGATGAAGGTGGACGGCTCGTCGAGGACGCCGCGCTCGATAAGCGCGCTCCACAGCTGACGCGACTGCTGGAACTGCTCGTTGATGCCGATCGCCTTCGAGGGGTCGATCGTGCCGTCGGAGGACTCGGGGGTGTAGTTCAGCTCGCAGAGGGCGGCGTGGCCCGTCCCCGCGTTGTTCCACGCGTTCGAAGACTCCTGCGCGACCTCGGAGAGGCGCTCGAAGACGCCGATCTTCCAGTCCGGCTCGAGCTGCTGCAGGAGGGTGCCGAGGGTGGCGCTCATGATGCCGCCGCCGATGAGCAGCGCGTCGTACGTCTCCGTCGGACTCACTGCGGCGGGGCTGGTCGCCGCGGCGTTCTCTGCGGCGTGATCGTCTGCTCCGGGATTGTCAGTCACGGTCATCCAGTCTACGTCGCCGCTACGGTCCGGGTCGCCGCCCGCCGCCGGTCGAGGCGGCAGGAAAGCGTGTTCTTTCCCCTGATGAAAGGCGGATGCCGGGTGCCCGACCGCGCGCGGCGGGACCCGGCATCCGTCTCAGACGCGGGCGGCCAGGTCGGCGGCGACGAGCTCGGCGATCTGGACCGCGTTGAGCGCGGCGCCCTTGCGGAGGTTGTCGTTGCTGATGAAGAGCACGAGACCCTTGCCCTCGGGCGCGGACTGGTCGGCGCGGATGCGTCCGACGAGGCTCGGGTCGGCTCCGGCCGCCGCGAGCGGCGTGGGGACGTCCGCGAGGGCGACACCCGCGGCATCCGCGAGGACCTCACGGGCACGGTCGGGCGTGATGTCCTGCGCGAACTCGGCGTGGATCGAGAGCGAGTGGCCCGTGAAGACGGGGACGCGCACGCACGTGCCGGCGACGCGGAGGTCGGGGAGCTCGAGGATCTTGCGGCTCTCGTTGCGGAGCTTCTTCTCCTCGTCGGTCTCGTTGTCGCCGTCGTCGACGAGGCTGCCCGCGAAGGGGATGACGTTGAAGGCGATCGGCGCGACGTACTTCTGCGGCTCGGGGAAGTCCACCGCGGCACCGTCGTGGACGAGCCCGATGGCGCCGCCCTGAGCGACCACGGACTCGACCTGGCCGAGGAGCTCCTCGGCGCCGGCGAGGCCGGAGCCCGAGACCGCCTGGTACGTGCTGACGGTGAGCCGGACCAGCCCCGCCTCGACGTGCAGCGGCTTCAGGACCGGCATCGCCGCCATGGTCGTGCAGTTCGGGTTGGCGATGATGCCCTTGGGCAGGTCGTGGATCGCGTGCGGATTGACCTCGCTGACGACGAGCGGCACCTCGGGGTCCACGCGCCAGGCGCTCGAGTTGTCGATGACGACCGCGCCGGCCTCGGCGAAGCGGGGAGCGTGGGCGCGGGATCCGGTGGCCCCCGCCGAGAAGAGGGCGATCTGGATGCCGCTGGGGTCCGCCGTGGCGACGTCCTCGACGAGGATCTCCCGGCCGTCGACCACGATCGTGGAGCCCGCCGAACGTGCCGTCGCGAACAGACGCAGCTCGCGGATCGGGAAGGCGCGGTCGACGAGGATGTCGCGCATCACCGTCCCGACCTGGCCGGTGGCGCCGACGACGGCGACGGAGAATCCCGATTCGGAGAAGACGGTCATGGTGCGGTTCCTCGAGGGTGCGGCGCCGCGCGACGGGACGTCGCGGCAGGGCGCAAGAGAGCGGGTTCCGGCGATTCTACCGGCGCACCGGGTACCGCGATCCGCATGTGTCGCCGCGGGACGTCACACCCACGCGCTGAGCTTCTCGGGGTTCCGCATCATCCAGACATCGGTGATCCGCTCACCGTCGGTGGCGAAGGTGACGGCGGCGACGATGACGCCGTCGACCCGGATCGCATAACCGAGCCCGTCTCCGGTGATGGCCGGTTCGTAGGTCGCGGTCGGCTGCTTCGCCGCGAGCCCGAGAAGGAAGCGTGCGACGTGGTCTGCCCCGCGGACCGGCCGCCGCGCGGCGGACACGATCCCGCCACCGTCGGAAACCAGGACGACGTCGGGCGCGAGCACACGGACGAGGGCGTCGAGACTCCCGCTCGCACTCGCCGCCGCGAAGGCTGCGATCAGTTCGTCGTGACGACTCCGCGGGACGCCGGCCCCCGCGCGGCGTCCGACGTGACGACTAGCGGATGCCGCCAGCTGGCGGCACGCGGCCGCGGACCTCCCCAGCACCCCGGCGATCTCGGCGAACGGCACCGCGAACACCTCGTGCAGCACGAACGCCACGCGCTCGGCGGGGGTGAGCGTCTCCAGCACCAACAGCAGCGCCGTGGACACTTCCTCCGCCCCGACGACGACGGCGGCGGGGTCGCCGCTCGCCGTGCCGACCGGAATCGTCTCGGGCAGCCACTCCCCCACGTACGTCTCATGCCGGACTCGCGCGGAGCCGAGGACATCGAGACAGATCCGCCCCGTCACGCGCATGAGCCAGCCGCCGGGGTTCTCGATGGCCTCGCGCTCGCCCGCGTCCAACCGGAGCCACCGGACGTAGGCCTCCTGCGCCGCGTCCTCGGCGTCGGCCAACGTCCCGAGCATGCGGTAGGCGGCGGCGACGAGCGTACGGCGGTAGGCGTCCACGTCGCCGATCCGGCGGGTCGCGGCATCCGTCATGACGATCTCCGTCCCGGGCCTCACATTCGCGGAGGCTGCGTCGTCACCACAGTGACACACCTTCGGAAGGGACGACATGAAGATCGCAGTGGCAGGCGGGACCGGCACAGTGGGACGACTCGTGGTGGAGCGGGCACGGGAGGTGGGGCACGACGTCGCCGTCCTCTCGCGTGCCGCGGGGGTGGACCTGCGGGACCGCGCAGCCGTCGAGCGCACACTGGCGGGGGCGGATGCGCTCATCGACGTGGCGAGCGTCGGCACGACCAGCGCGGCAACGGCGACGGAGTTCTTCTCCGCGGCATCCCGCGCCCTTCTCCACGCGGCGGCGCGCACCGGGGTCGAACACGCGGTACTGCTGTCGATCGTCGGCATCGACCGGAATCCGAACGGGTATTACGCCGGCAAGGTCCTGCAGGAGCGCTTGTTCAAGGAGAGCGCGGTGCCGTGGAGCATCCTGCGGGCGACGCAGTTCCACGAGTTCGCAGGGCAGGTCGCCTCGCAGGCCCGTCTCGGGCCCGTGCAGCTGGCACCGCGGGCGCGAGCGCAACCGGTGGCCGCGGCGGCGGTCGCCGCGCGGCTCGTCGACCTCGCGGTCGCGGGCCCGCAGGGGCGGGTACCGGACCTCGCCGGTCCCCGCGAGGAACGCCTGGACCGGATGATCCGGGCCTGGATTCGCCGGGACGGATCTCGGCGGCTCGTCGTCCCGGTGAGCATCCCGGGCGCTCAGATGCGCGGCATGCGCGAGGGCCTCGCCCTGCCGGGACCGGGCGCCACCATCGCCGGGCCGAGCTTCGACGAGTGGCTCGACTCTCAGCGCTGACGCGTCAGCGACCGGTGCCGGCGTGGACGACGGCTTCGGTGTCGCCGTCGAGCCCGTAGGCGGTGTGCACGACGCGCGCCGCCTCGGCGAGGTCATCGCCGCGCACGACGACCGAGATGCGGATCTCCGAGGTCGAGATCATCTCGATGTTGACGCCCGTCGTCGACAAGGCCTCGAACAGCGTCGCCGAGACGCCCGAGTGCGTACGCATGCCGGCGCCGACGACCGAGAGTTTGCCGATCTGGTCGTCGTGGACGAGCTTGTCGAAGCCGACCGCGCTCTGCTCGACCGACAGGGCGCGCAGCGCCGTCGACGCCTCGGCCTTGGGGAGAGTGAAGGAGATGTCGGTGCGGCCGGTCGCGGCAGCCGACACGTTCTGCACGATCATGTCGACGTTCGCGCCGGACTTGGCGACGATCTTGAAGATGTCGGCGGCCTTGCCGGGGACGTCCGGGACGCCGACGACGGTGATCTTGGCCTGGCTGAGGTCGGTGGCGACACCGGTGACGATGGGCTCTTCCATCTCTTCTCCCTCTTCGTGGTCGGGGGCGGTCATCCCCGCACCGAGAACATAGGTGCCGATGCCCGAACTGAAGGTCGAGCGGGCGTGAATCATGACGCCGTGGCGGCGGGCGAACTCGACGGCGCGGATGTAGAGCACCTTCGCCCCGTTCGCGGCCAGCTCGAGCATCTCCTCGGACGTGACGGTCGCGAGCTTGCGTGCCTTCGGCACGACGCGTGGGTCAGCCGTGAAAATGCCGTCGACGTCGCTGTAGATCTCGCAGACGTCGGCGTTCAGCGCGGCGGCGAGGGCGACGGCGGTCGTGTCGGACCCGCCGCGGCCGAGCGTCGTGATGTCGCGGGTGTCGCGACTGAACCCCTGGAAGCCCGCGACGATGACGATGGCTCCCTCGTCGAGCGCCTCGCGGACGCGAACCGGAGTGACGTCGACGATGCGCGCGGCTCCGTGGGAGCTGTCGGTGATCATCCCGGCCTGGCTGCCGGTGAACGAGCGCGCCTCGAAGCCCATCGAGTTGATCGCCATCGCCAGCAGCGCCATCGAGATCCGCTCGCCACTGGAGAGCAGCATGTCGAGCTCGCGCGGCGCCGGCAGGGGCGAGACCTGGGAGGCCAGGTCGAGCAGCTCGTCGGTCGTATCGCCCATCGCGCTGACGGCGACGACGACGTCGTGACCGGCACGTCGGGCGTCGACGATCCGCTTCGCGACGCGACGGATGCTCTCGGCGTCGGCGACGGACGAACCGCCGTACTTCTGGACGATCAGGGCCATGTCGGATACTCCCGGGTGGATGCCGGGCGCAGCCGGCGGGCGGTGACGCACGCCCGCTCCCATCCTAGGGAGGACGACGCACGCGCTCGGCCATGTGACGCCCGCCGGAGCACCTCATTTAGGCTGGATGCCATGGGACGACGCCAGTTCTTCACGTCGCTGCAGGCGCTCGTCCGGTCCCCCGAGAACTCGGCGCCGCACACCGAGATGCTGCCGGTGATCGACGACGCCTTCGCTGTCGGAGTCCTCGATCTCAGCATCCGCATCGGGGAGTCGATGCTCGCCTCGGGGGCGCCCGCGAGCGAGGTCACCCTCACGATCGTGCGGGTCGCCGGCGTCTACGGGCTCGATCCCGTCCACGTCGACGTCAGCTACAACTCAATCACCGTCGCGCACCACCGGAGCGGCGCCGACAAGCCGATCACGCTCATGCGCGTCGTCCGCAGCCAGGCCCCCGATCACGCCCGCCTGCAGCGACTGCAGGCCCTCGTCACCCAGATCAGGGGCGGGATGCCGGTCGAAGCCGCCCGCGCCGAGTTCCGCATCGTGCGCCGCACGCCCTTCGCCTACCACCCGCCCGTCATCATCGCCGCGCAGGCGCTCCTCGCGGTCGGCGTGGCGGTGATGTTCGGCGCCAACTGGCTCGTCATCCTCCTCTCCTTCATCGCCGCCGGAGGAGCCGCGATCACGCAGTTCCTCCTCGGCCGGGTCCACGTTCCCTTCTTCTTCAGCCAGGTCGCCGGCGCGTTCGTCCTGACGCTCATCGCCGCCGTCGCTCCGAGCCTCGAGGCGACGGGGTGGCCGGTCGCGCAGGACATCAAACCGACGGTGATCGTCGCGTCGGGCATCGTGCTGATGCTCGCGGGGCTCACCGTGGTGGGCGCCGCGCAGGACGCGATCGACGGTTTCGCCCTGACGGCGACGGGCCGCATCCTCGAGCTCATGACGCAGACCCTGGGCGTCGTCCTCGGCATCCTCGCGGGACTCGAGACCGCCCGGGTGGTCGGAGCCGGGATGGACGTCCCCAACGACTCGCTGCCGTTCGGCCCCCTTCCGCTGCAGTTCGTCGGCGCGGCTCTCATCGCCGTCTCCGTCACGATCTACAACGGAGCAGGACTGCGCGTCGTCGCGGTCAGCGTGGGCCTCAGCGTCGTCGCCTGGGCGGGGTACACCGCGGCATCCGGTCTCGGCTTCGAGACGGCGGCCGCCAGCGGCGTCGGCGCCTTCGCGGGGAGCCTCGTCGGCATTCTCGCGGCCTATCGGCTGCACGTGCCGTCCGTCGCGATCACGACGGCGGCGATCCTCCCCATGGTCCCCGGAGCCGCCGTCTTCCGCGGTCTCCTCGGCGTCGTCGAATCGGGCAGCAGCACCGCCCTGCTCCTGTCGGGGTTCGCGACCCTCGCGTCGGCGGCGACGGTGGGGATCGCCCTCGCGGTCGGCGCCTCGCTCGGCATCTACGTCGGTCAGCCGCTGCGCGCCTCGCTCGGCACCGTCATCCGTGCCCGGGCACGTGAGCGCTCCTGACCTCCCCTAGGCTCGCCGCATGAGCTCTGCGAGTGACGAGATCTGGAACCGTGCCGTCGACCTCGACGAGCCCATCTCCCTGCCCGGCGACCTCGCCGTCCGACGGGTCCTCACCTTCCACGCCACGGTCCAGGGCAGCGGTTTCTGGAACGCGATCGAAGCCCACTCCGCAGATGAGGAGTTCCCGCTCGAAGCCGTAGCCGAGGGCTACCGCACGCTGGGTCTCGAGCCGACCGCCGAAGCCGTCGACCGCGCGGCAGCCGAGTACGACGAAACCGCGGGCATCGGCGACGACGATGCGTGGCGCGAAGCCGAGGAACGCGTCACCGAGGAGTACCGCATCGAGGACGAGGACATCGCAGCCGCCGTCGAGCGTACGCTCGCGCATGAGCCGGAGCTGTTCGCCCCGACCGACTGAGCTCAGACCGCGCGGCGACCCTCGAACGCACGACCGAGGGTGACCTCGTCGGCGTACTCGAGGTCACCGCCGACCGGAAGACCCGATGCGAGCCGGGTGACGCTGATCTCGAGCGTCCGAAGCAGGCGACTGAGGTACGTCGCCGTCGCTTCGCCTTCGAGGTTGGGGTTGGTCGCGAGGATGACCTCGGTCACCGTGCCGTCGGCGAGTCGCTGCATGAGCTGCGCGATCCGCAGATCGTCGGGGCCGATGCCCGCCATCGGACTGATCGAGCCGCCGAGCACGTGATACAGCCCGTGGAACTCACGGGTGCGCTCGATCGCCGAGACGTCCTTGGCGTCCTCGACAACGCAGATGAAGGTGCGGTCGCGGCGCGGGTCGCGGCAGATCGAGCACTGGGTCTGCTCGGAGACGTTGCCGCAGATCTCGCAGAACCGCACCCGTTCGCGGAGCTCGGACAGCAGCTGCGCCAATCGGGACACATCGAAGGACGGGGTCTGCAGGATGTGGAACGCGATGCGCTGCGCTGACTTTGGTCCGATGCCGGGAAGGCGTCCGAACTCGTCGATCAGGTCTTGGACGATGCCGTCGTACATGGGTCAGTTGAACCTCGTCGGAGGGGTGTACGGCTCTTCGCGGACGAAGCGCGCACCCAGGAGCTGGCGGACGGCGGCCTCGCCGACCCGCTCGATCCCTCCGGGACGGGGCCCGCGGGGCGGTTCCGGTGCGAGCCGGGGAGGCGGCGTCCGCACGGGGACCGGCGCGTCGGCGTCCACGGGAGGCGGCACGTCGTCCTCGTCGTCGTCGGTTGGAGCCTCGGCGGGAAGGACATCGCCCTCGCGCTGCACGGTGAGCGTTCGGACGGGCGACGGGGCGGCATCCTCGGGCTCGTCGTCCACGGGGAACTGGGCGGACGGAGCGCCGTCGTCGGTCGGGATCGGGGCGACTGCCCACTCGGTGACGGGCGCTGCCGCAGCCGGCGCGGACCGGGGCGCCGAGGTGGGACGGGATGCCGCGGCAGGGGTGACCCCGTACCCGCCCTCGGGTGCGTCGGGCTCGGGGGGCACGTCGGGACCGACGCCGCCGGGCGGGGGCGGGGTCGGATCGGTGTCGTGACGGGTGAGGTACTTCACCCGCACGCCGAGCACCGACAGGATCGCGGTTCGGAGATCTTCGCTCGGCCCCTTGCCCGCGGAGAGTTTCTTGAACGATTGCACGTCGGAGTGGCTCTGGAACGAGAGGGTCAGGATGTCGCCCTCGGCGTACGCGACCGGGCGCGAGGCCGTCGCTATCATCCACGAGGTGCGACTGATGTCCTCGAGCCGGCGGAGGATCTCGGGCCAGGAGTCGCGGATCTGCTCGAACGTGACGGGCCCGGTGGGCACCGCCGGCTCGGGAGCGGCGGCGGGCGCAGGCGACGCGGGTTCGGCGACAGCGGAGGACGCGGAAGCCTGCGCGACGGCCGGAGCGGGTGCCGTAGCCGGCGCGTGAGCGACGGCCGGTGCCTGCGCAACGGGAGGTGCCGCGACGGGAGGTGCCGTGGCGGGAGGGGGTGACTGCGCCGGAGCCGCCGCCTGCACCGGTGCAGCGGGAACGGGCGCTGCGTGAGCCCCGGCATCCGTCGCCGCGAGGACGCGCGCGACGAGGAGCTCCAATTGCAGGCGGGGCGAGGTCGTACCCGTCATGTCGTCTAGGGCCGTCACCACGAGGTCGGCGATCCGCGAGAGCCGATCGGTGCCGAAGGCCGCCGCCTGGCGTGCCATGCGCTCGAGCTCGTCGACCGGCACGCCGCGCAGCACGGCACGGGCACCCTCGCCGGTCGCGGCCACGATGATGAGGTCGCGCAGGCGCTCGAGCAGGTCGTCGACGAAGCGTCGCGGATCCTGCCCCGTCTGAACGACACGGTCGACGGCGCCGAACGCGGCCGCGGCGTCATGGGACGAGAAGGCGTCGACGACCTCGTCGAGAAGCTCGGCGTGCGTGTATCCGAGCAGCGCGACGGCACGCTCGTAGCCGACGGCACCGTCCTCGGACCCGGCGATGAGCTGATCGAGCAGCGACAGCGTGTCACGCGGCGACCCGCCGCCCGCACGGACGACGAGGGGCAGGACGCCCGGCTCGACCGAGACGCCCTCGGTCTGGCAGAGCTGCTCGACGTACTCGAGCATCGCGGCCGGCGCGACGAGGCGGAACGGGTAGTGGTGGGTGCGCGAGCGGATCGTCCCGATGACCTTCTCGGGCTCGGTCGTCGCGAAGATGAACTTGACGTGCGCGGGCGGCTCCTCGACGAGCTTGAGCAGCGCGTTGAAGCCCTGCGCCGTGACCATGTGGGCCTCGTCGAGGATGAAGATCTTGAAGCGGTCGCGGGCGGGCGCGAACACCGCACGCTCGCGCAGGTCGCGGGCGTCGTCGACGCCGTTGTGGGATGCCGCGTCGATCTCGACGACATCGAGGGAGCCGCCCCCGCCGCGGCTGAGCTCGACGCATGAGTCGCACGTGCCGCACGGGGTGTCGGTGGGGCCCTGCGCGCAGTTGAGGCAGCGCGCGAGGATGCGCGCCGACGTCGTCTTGCCGCAGCCGCGCGGACCCGAGAAGAGGTAGGCGTGACCGACGCGGTCGCTGCGGAGCGCCGTCATGAGGGGCTCGGTCACCTGGCTCTGCCCGATCATCTCGCCGAAGGTCTCCGGGCGATAGCGGCGGTACAGAGCGGTGGTCACCACAACAGACTACGGCGTGGCACCGACATCCGATCCGGCGCCCGCCCGTCGACCGCGGCGGCGATCGCGTCGCGGTCGGCACCCGCGGCCAGCATCGCGGCCAGGAGGATGCGCGCCTGACCCGGCCGGAGGGTCGGCGAGTGCACGGCGCCCGCTGCGGCGAGGTCGGCTCCGCCTCCTCCCCCGCCGTACGACGGGACGAGCACCCCCCGCGGCACGCGGCTCGACACGATGACCGGGATGCCGCCCGCCACCGCATCGCGGACCGCCGCCACGACCGTGGGGGTCGTGTTCCCCGACCCGAGCGCCTCGAGGACGATCCCGTGGGCGCCGGCGGCGAGGCTCGCCCGCAGGTGCACATCGTCGGCGCCCGGCGGGAGCGCGACGACGTCGACCCGCACCCCCGACACGTCGCCCGTCGCGTGCGGCGGAGCCCCGGCATCCCGCCGTGCGTGGCCGAAGGCGTCGGCGCGGTCGGTGGTCAGCTTCGACAGCCCCCACGTCGAGAGGATGCGGCCGCCGAAGGCGACCCACACGCCGGGGACCGCGGCCCGGGTCGCCGCCAACGCGACCCGGATGTTGTCGGGGCCGTCGGACGCGGGGTCGTCGGCCGTGAACTGGGCACCGGTGAAGACGACGGGGATGCGCGGGGCGCCGACCTGGATCGCCGCCAGGAGCGAGGTCTCCTCCAGGGAGTCCGTCCCGTGCAGGACCAGGACGCCGCGCACCGCGTCGTCGGCGACGGCGTCGGTCACCGCGTCGACGATCAGCTGCATGTCCGCGAGGGTGAACGTGGCCGAGTCCGCGGCGAGCGCGTCGACGACCCGGACGTCGTCATCGGGGGCGAGCCCGTGGAGAAGAGCGCCCCCACCGAGGACGGGAGCGCTCGATCCGTCCGGCGACCGGCGGCTCGCGATGGTGCCGCCGGTCGCGATGACGACCAGGTGCTGTGCGCTCACGCGCCGCTCTCGTCGGTGCGCTGCAGCGCGGCGAGGGTGCCGGTCTGCTCGGCCGCCAGCATCCGGATGCGGTCGCGCAGCAGGAACCATCCCCCGATGAGCGCCGGCACGATGACGATGAGCGAGCCCACGGTGAACGTCCCGATCGGGAAGTCCAGCGCCATGAGGACGATGACCGAGACGAGGAACACGAGCGTGATCCATCCCGTGTAGGGCGCCCCCGGCATCCGGAACGAGGGGCGTTCCATCACACCGGCCCGTGCCAATCGCTGGAGCTTGATCTGGCAGAGGATGATGACGCCCCAGGCGCTGATGATGCCGAGCGCCGACACGTTCAGGGCGATCTCGAACGCCTGGGAGGGCACGACCGCGTTCAGGATGACCCCGAGCAGGGTCACGGCCGCGGTGACCGCGATGCCCATGTAGGGGACGCCGGCGCGGTTCATGCGCATGAGGGGCGCGGGAGCCGAGCCCGTCACGGCCATCGAGTGGAGGATCCGGCCGGTGGAGTAAAGCCCGGCGTTCAGCGACGAGACGACGGCGGTGAGGACGACGAGGTTCATGATGACGTCGGCGCCCTCCACTCCGATCGAGCCGAAGAAGGTCACGAAGGGGCTCTCCCCCGACTTGTAGCTCGTGAACGGCATGAGGAGCGTGAACAGCAGCACCGAGCCGACGTAGAAGACCGCGAGGCGGAACACGACGGCGCGGATCGCCTTCGGCATGATGGTGCGCGCGCTCTCGGTCTCGCCGGCGGCCGTGCCGACGAGTTCGATCGACGCGTAGGCGAAGACGACGCCCTGCACCACGATGAGGGCGGGCAGGATGCCGTTGGGGAAGACTCCACCGTTGTCCGCGATCAGGTGGAAACCGGGGGTTGTCCCCGCGACGGGCGTACCGGTGACGACGAAGAAGATGCCGACGACGAGGAAGGTCACGAGCGCGGCGACCTTGATGATCGCGAACCAGAACTCCAGCTCGCCGAACACCTTCACCGACAGGAGGTTCATGGCGAGGACGAGGACCAGCGCGACGAGGGCGAAGACCCACTGCGGGATCGCGGCGAACGCTGGCACGTACTGCTTGAAGAAGTTCATGTAGAGCGCGACGGCGGTGACGTCGGCTACCGAGGTCATGGCCCAGTTGAGCCAGTACATCCAGCCGGCGGCGAACGCCATCTTCTCGCCGTAGAACTCGCGGGCGTACGAGACGAACGACCCCGTCGACGGGCGGTGGAGGATCAGCTCGCCGAGCGCGCGCATCACGAGGAACGCGAAGACGGCGCAGACCGCGTAGACGAGGACAAGTGCGGGGCCCGCCGTCGCGAGCCGGCCGCCGGCCCCCATGAACAGGCCCGTGCCGATCGCGCCGCCGATGGCGATCATCTGGATCTGACGCGGCCGGAGGCCCTTGTGGAAGCCCGCGCCCTCGGCCTGCGCGATCGAGGCCGTGCGGAGCATCGCGGCATCCGTTTTCGGGGAGGTCGACTCCGTCGTCATGGGTTCTCGCTTTCGTTGCCGCGCGGCGCCGTCGCCGTTCGGTATGTGATATCTGCCTTACAGGTTTGGGAACACTGAACACCCGTGACGGCGGATTCGTCAAGTTCTCGTCGTGAAGAGTGTCTAATCTGTCTGATAGGTTTGCGGCGTTCGGCCACCTCGAGGAAGAGAGCGACATGACGACGACGCGTACCGAGCACGACCTTCTGGGCCCTGCGGAGATCCCCGCAGACGCGTACTGGGGCGTCCACACCTCGCGAGCCCGCGACAACTTCCCCGTGACGGGGGTCCCCATCGGCACCTACCCTTTCCTGCTGCGAGGGCTCGCCTTCGTCAAAGAGGCGGCCGCGCTCGCCAACCGCGACCTGGGCCTGCTCGACACCGCTCGCGCCGACGCGATCGCGGCGGCCTGCCGCGACATCCGGGGCGGCGCCCTCGCGGACCAGTTCGTCGTCGACGTGATCCAGGGCGGCGCCGGGACCTCGACGAACATGAACGCGAACGAGGTCATCGCCAACCGCGCCCTCGAGCTCCTGGGTCACGCGAAGGGCGAGTACGCGTACCTGCATCCCAACGACCACGTGAACCTGAGCCAGTCGACCAACGACGCCTACCCCACGGCGATCGACGTCGCCCTCGTCGAAGGCGTCGACGGACTGGATGCCGCGATGGGCGTCCTCCACGACGCGTTCGCGGCCAAAGCCGCCGAGTTCGGCGGCTACGTGAAGATCGGCCGCACGCAGCTGCAGGATGCCGTGCCGATGACGCTCGGGCAGGAGTTCGGTGCGTTCGCGGTCATGCTCGACGAGGACCGCCTGCGCCTTCGCGAATCGGCCCGGCTGCTGCTCGAGGTCAACCTCGGCGCGACGGCCATCGGCACGGGACTCAACGCGCCGGCCGGCTACGGACCGCTCGCCGTCTCGCACCTCGCCGCGCTCACCGGGCGCCCGTTCACCCCCGCGACCGACCTGATCGAGGCCACCCAGGATCCCGGCGCCTTCGTGCACCTGTCGGGCATGCTCAAGCGCATCGCGGTCAAGCTCTCCAAGACGTGCAACGACCTGCGGCTGCTGTCGTCGGGGCCGCGCGCCGGCCTCGGCGAGATCACCCTCCCCGCCCTCCAGGCGGGCTCGAGCATCATGCCGGGCAAGGTGAACCCCGTCATCCCCGAGATGGTGACGCAGGTCGCGTACACGGTGATCGCCGACGACCTCGCCGTCACCCTCGCCGCAGAGGCGGGCCAGCTGCAGCTCAACGCCTTCGAGCCCGTGATCGTCCGGGCCCTCTCGCAGAGCATCGCGCACCTGACCGCCGCGTGCCGTCTGCTCGCCGAGCGGTGCGTCAGCGGCATCCAGGCCCGTCCCGACGTCATGGCCGCGCGCGTGACCGACTCGATCGGACTCGCGACCGCGCTGAACCCGCTCATCGGTTACCGCGCGGCGACCGAGGTCGCCGGCGAGGCGCTGCGCTCGGGACGTTCGGTTCCCGAGGTCGTCCTCGAACGGGGACTCCTCGACCCGGCCACGCTCGCGGCGGCGCTCAGTCCCGAGAAGCTGGTTCCGACAGCGGGCTGACGACGCGCTCGACGGCACCGAGGTGCGCGCGCATGGCCTCGCGCGCCTCGATCGCCGAGCCGATGCCGATGGCTTCGGCGATGGCGCGGTGCTCGCGCGAGGACGGCTCGCGGCGGTGGGCGATGAGGTTCACGACGCCCGACTGGTGGCTGAGGGCGTCACGGATGTCGCCGACGGCGCGGGCGAAGACCGCGTTGCCGGATGCCTCGGCCACCAGCACGTGGAAGCGCGAGTCGAGCTCGACCCACTCCCCCGGGTCGGTGGTCGCGTCCATGCGGTCGCAGAGCGCGACGAGGTCGGCGCGCTGCTGGTCGGTCCGGCGTTCCGCCGCGAGACCCGCCGCCGGCACCTCGATGTGAGGACGTGCCTCGCTGAGATCGCGAGGCGAGAAGTCGCCGTAGCCGAGCGAGAGTGCAGGGCGGTCGGAGGCGACGTAGGTTCCGCTCCCGGTGCGCGTGCGGGTGAGTCCGAGCGCCTGCAAAGAGCGGAGGGCTTCGCGCACGCTCGGGCGGCTGACGCCGTACTGCTCGGCGAGCGCGGCCTCGGAGGGCAGCCGTTCGCCGACCGCGAGCCGACCGGCGACGATGTCCTCGCGGAGCCCGTCGAAGACCCCGTCGGCGGCGCGGGCACCGACCGACGCCGAGCTCATCGAGCTCCCCCGGTCCGCCTCGTCACGCATGCCATCCGGTCAGCCTAACGGGCGCGCGGTCGGGGCGGCCCGGGCGACCGCGAGGGGGAACAGCGCGGGCACCGCGCGCGTTGCAGCGGGCATGCCCCCCACCCCCGTCGACGTCCTCGTCATCGGCGCGGGCCAGGCGGGGCTGAGCGCCGCGTACCACCTGCGCCGCCGCGGGTTCGTCCCGCTCCGCGACGCCGCCGCCGACGGCTCCCCCACCTTCCTCGTCGTCGACGCCGACGCCGATCCCGGTGGCGCCTGGCAGCACCGGTGGCCCACCCTCCTCATGGGGACGGTCAACGGCATCCACGAACTGCCGGGCTACGCTGTGCCGCCCGCCGATCCGGAGGCCCCCAGCCGCGAGGTGCTGCCCGCCTACTTCGCCGCCTACGAGGACCGGTACGACCTGCGGGTGCGGCGGCCCGTCCGCGTCCGCGCCGTCCGACGCCCGGACGACGACCCGCACGGACCGCTGACGATCGAGGCGGAGGATGCCGGGACGCCCGTTTCGTGGGCGGCGCGGTACGTCATCAACGCGACCGGCACGTGGCGGAAGCCCTTCTGGCCGACGTACCCCGGACAGGGATCGTTCGCGGGACGACAGCTGCACGTCCACGACTACCGTTCCGCCGAGGAGTTCCGGGGCCGACGGGTCGTCATCGTGGGCGCCGGGGTCTCGGCGATCCAGTTGCTCGACGAGATCTCGCGGGTGACCGACACCTTCTGGGTCTCGCGCACCGAGCCGCAGTGGGACGCGACGGGCTTCGACACGGCCTCCCGCATCCAGGCCATCGCGGGCGTCGAGGAGCGCGTCCGGCAGGGCCTCCCGCCGGGGAGCGTCGTGTCGGTCACCGGCGCCCACTGGTCGCCGTGGGCGCAGGCGGCGAAGGACCGCGGGGCTCTGGTGTGGCATCCGATGTTCACCGCTGTCGAACCGGACGGGGTGCGGATGCCGGACGGCACCCTCGAGCCCGCGGAGGTCATCCTGTGGGCCACCGGGTTCCGGGCCGACATCGCCCACCTCGCCCCGCTGGGGCTGCGTACGGCCGCCGGAGGCGTCCGGGTGCGCGACACCCGCGCGATCGACGAGCCGCGCCTCTTCCTCATCGGCTACGGCCCGTCGCAGTCGACGGTCGGCGCCAATCGGGCCGGACGCGAGGCCGTCCGCGCCATCTTCCGCGAGCGGGTGGCCGCGGGGGTCTGAGGTCAGACCCTCGCGGTCACGTCGCCCGCGTCGATCGCGGGGATCTGCTGCGTCCGGGTGTCGGGTTCGCCCGCGGCATCCGTGTTCTCGGAGTCGGCCGTCACGATGGGTATCGTTCCGGTGTGCACGGGGACGGAGGTGGCGGCGGTCGCATCGGGCACCGATGCCGACAGCAGCGTGCCGTCCTCGCGGAGCTGCTCGCCGATCTGCTTCAGCGTCGGGCGACCCGGGATGACGGGACCCTGGCCCTGCAGCGGCACCGAGACCGTCTCGCCACCCGCGACCGTGTAGCCGGCGCCGCGAACCGTGAACGAGACCCCCGGTCCGTCGCCCGCTGAGACGACCATCTCGTCGCGGCGGACGGTGATCTGCAGGCGGGTGCCGTGCCAGTGCAGCGTGTACGACAGCGACGGCCAATCCGCCGGCAGACGCGGGTCGAAGCTCAGCGCACCGCGGTGGTCGCGCATCCCGCCGAACCCGGCGACGAGGGCCGTCCACACGCCGCCGGCCGAGGCCACGTGCACGCCGTCGGACGCGTTGCTGTGCAGGTCGCCGAGGTCGACGAAAGCGGATTCGCGGAAGTACTCCAGCGCGAGGTCCTGGTACCCCACCTCGGCGGCGAGGATCGCCTGGACGACCGCGGACAGCGTCGAATCCCCCGTCGTCAGCGCGTCGTAGTACTCGAAGTCGGCGAGCTTCTCGGCGGGGGTGAACTGGTTGCCCTGCAGGTACAGCGCGAGCACGACGTCGGCCTGCTTGAGCACCTGGTAGCGGTAGATCACGAGCGGGTGGAAGTGCAGCAGCAGCGGGCGCTGCTCCTCGGGGGTGTTCTCGAGGTCCCACACCTCGCGCTCGAGGAAGACCGCGTCCTGCGGGTGGATGCCGAGGGCTTCGCTGTACGGGATGTGCATGGCCTCGCCGGCGCTCTGCCAGGCGACCGGCTCCGCCTCGTCGAGGTCGAGCCGCTCCGCCATCGCCCGATAGGACTCGGGCTGGTCGATCGCCATCTCGCGGACGACCCTGGCCGCGTACCGGAGGTTGTAGCGGGCCATGACGTTCGTGAACAGGTTGTCGTTGACGACGGTCGTGTACTCGTCGGGACCCGTCACGCCGTGGATGTGGAAGCTCTCGGGGTCACCGGTCTCGGTGAACCGCCAGAAGCCGAGCGTCGCCCACAGGCGCGCGGTCTCGACGAGGATGTCGACACCCTCCCGGTGGAGGAAGTCGGTGTCGCCGGTGGCGCGGACGTACTTGCCGAGGGCGAAGGCGATGTCGGCGTTGATGTGGTACTGCGCGGTCCCGGCGGCGTAGTAGGCGGACGCCTCTTCGCCGTTGATGGTGCGCCAGGGGAACAGCGCTCCCGCCTCGTTCAGCTGGCCGGCGCGCTTCCGCGCAGCGGGGAGCATGAGGTACCGCATCCGCAGCGCGTTCCGCGCCCAGAGCGGAGTCGTGTAGGCGAGGAAGGGCAGGACGTAGACCTCGGTGTCCCAGAAGTAGTGGCCGCTGTAGCCCGATCCCGTGACGCCCTTGGCGGGCACGCCGAGCGAGTCCGCCCGGGCGGCCGCCTGTGCGAGCTGGTACAGGCACCAGCGCGTCGCCTGCTGGAGGTCGTCGTGGCCCTCGATGACCACGTCCGAGCGCTCCCAGAACGCCGAGATCCAGGCCTCCTGGCGATCGAAGAGGTTCTGGATGCCCTCGTGCTCGACCCGGTCGAGGGTGCGACGGGCTCGCTCGACCAGTTCCCGCGCGGGGACGCCGCGGGACGTGTGGTACGCCACGGCCTTCGTGATCGTGACGGGCACCCCCTGGCGCGCCTGCACCCGGAAGACGTTCTTGGCGATGTCGGGCTCGACGAGGGAGCGGGACGAGTACTCGTTGTCGGTCTCGACGAGGTGGTCGGCGACGACGGCCACCGTCATGCCCGATTCGCTCACCTTGTAGGACAGCGCGGCGCGGTCGCCGTCCTGCCAGTAGTCCTCGGGCTGCAGCACGCGGTCCTGGAAGCCGTCGGCCTTGCGCGGGTCGAAGCCGGCCGAGGCCTGCTTTCCCAGGCCTCCGCCGCCGTAGACGTCCTGACCGTCCTGCCGGTTGATCAGCTGACAGCTGACGGTGACGGGCGCGTCGGCGTTGAGGACGGTGACCGAGATCCGCATGACGGCGACGTGCCGCTCCTCGAACGAGACCAGCCGCTCGTAGTCGATCACGACGTCCTTGCCGCTCGGTGTCATCCATCGGATGTGGCGGGTGAGGACGCCCCGGCGCATGTCGAGGGCGCGCTCGTACTCTCGGAGGTCGGCGATGTCGAGCGAGAGGGGCTCGTCGTCGACGTAGACGCGCATGACCTTGCTGTCGGGCGCGTTGATGATCGTCTGACCGACCTCGGCGAACCCGAACGCGCGCTCGGCGTGGCGGATCGGGAAGACCTCGTGGAAGCCATTGAGGAAGGTGCCGTGCTCGTGGGCGTGGCGGCCTTCGGGGTGGTTGCCGCGCAGACCCAGGTAGCCGTTCCCCTCGGCGAAGAGGGTCTCGGTGACGCCGGGGTCGTCCAGCGAGAACGACGTCTCGACGAGACGCCACGGGTCCACGGGGAAGCGCTGACGATCGATCATGAGGGTCCTTCTTCGGGTGGCAGGACGAGAAGCGGGGGGATGCCGGTGGCGCGGGCGCGCCGGGGCGGATCAGACGAAGACGGCGAGGTCGTCGACGACGACGTGAGCGCCGGCCTCGCGCAGGGCGGCTTCCCCTGCGCCGCGGTCGACACCCACCACGAGACCGTACCCGGCCGCGGCGGCCGAGCGCACGCCGGAGTGCGCGTCCTCGACGGCGGCGCTGTGCCGAGGGTCGACGCCGAGCATCTCGGCCGCGCGGGCGAAGACGTCGGGGGCGGGCTTGGAGTCCAGGTGCTCGGCCTCGGCGACGACGCCGTCCATGATGACCGGGAAGCGGTCGATGATGCCGGCGGCGGTGAGGACCTCGCGGGCGTTCTTCGAGCTGGAGACCACCGCGATCGGGACGCCGGCTGCCTGCAGCTTCTCGACGAGGGCGAGCGAGCCCGGGTAGGCGGCGATGCCGTCGGCGCGGAGGACCCGCTCGAAGACGACGTTCTTGCGGTTGCCGATCCCGCACACGGTGTCGGCGGACGGGTCGTCGGAGGGATCACCCCAGGGGACCTCGACGTCGCGGGAGCGCAGCAGGCTCGCGACGCCGTCGCAGCGCTTCTTGCCGTCGAGGTGCTCGAAGTAGTCGCCCTCGGCGTAGGCCGGTTCGATGCCCCAGGCCGAGAACAGCTCGGTGAACATGCTCTCCCAGGCGTGCATGTGGACCTCGGCGGTCGGCGTGAGCACGCCGTCGAGGTCGAAGAGGACGCCGTCGAAACGGGTGAGGTCGGGGAGCTCGGCCATCGTCACGCCTCCAGCGTATCCGTCACGCCGTCGCGACCGTGTGAGCCTGGCGGGCGATCTCGAGTTCCTCGTCCGTCGGGACGACGAGGACGGTGACGGGCGAGTCGTCGGTCGAGATGACACGGATGCCGCGCTCGCGGGAGGCATTGCGCTCGGCATCCACTCGCACCCCGGCGAAGCCGAACGTCTCGAGAGCCGCCGCCCGCACCACGGCGGAGTTCTCGCCCACGCCCGCGGTGAACGAGATGACGTCGGCACCGCCGAGCTGGGCCAGATACGCGCCGATGTACGCGCGGAGCCGGTGGATGTAGACGTCGAACGCGAGCGTGGCGTCGGCATCCCCCGCCTGCCGACGCGCGTCGATGTCGCGCATGTCCGAGGCGCCGGCGAGACCGAGGAGCCCGCTCCTCTTGTTCAGGAACGAGTCGAGCTCGCCCGGGGCCATGTCCTCGCGTCGGGCGAGGACGCCGAGGACGGAGGGGTCGATGTCGCCCGAACGGGTCCCCATCACGAGGCCCTCGAGCGGGGTGAGGCCCATGGACGTGTCGACGGATTCGCCCCCGCGGATGGCGGTCGCCGAGGCGCCGTTGCCGAGGTGCAGCACGATCTGCGACAACTCCGAGACGGGCCGCCCGAGGAAGGCGGCGGCGGCCTCGCTCACGAACTTGTGGCTCGTACCGTGGAAGCCGTACTTGCGGATGCGGTGCTTCTGCGCCATCTCACGATCGATGGCGTAGGTGTACGCCGCCGCCGGCATCGTCTGGTGGAAGGCGGTGTCGAATACGGCCACGTGCGGGACGTCGGCGAACGCCGCCCGCGCCGCGCGGATGCCCTGGAGCGCGCCCGGATTGTGGAGCGGCGCGAGGGCCGAGAGCTCGTCGATGTTGATCTCGACGAGCGGGGTGACGAGGGTCGGCTCGAAGAAGCGCGCACCGCCCTGGACGACGCGATGGCCGACGGCGACGGGCCGTGCCCGATCGAGCGACGGACCTTGAGCGCCGAAGGCCTCGAGCATGACCGCGAAGCCGGTCGTGTGATCCGGGATCGGGCGTTCGATGCGCGTCGTCGCCTTCGTCGCGGTGACGCCGGTCCCCTCCTCGGCGAAGAAGACGGTGTGCGTGGCGACGCCGGTCGCCTCGCCGATCCGCTCCACGAGCCCCGAGGCCAGCGCACGCTCGGTCTCGACGTCGACGAGCTGGTACTTGAACGACGACGAACCGCTGTTGATGACGAGGACGGGGGTCATGCGCGGGTCTCCGGGGCTGCGGCATCCGCCGCGTTCTGGGCTTGGATCGCGGTGATCGCGATGGTGTTGACGATGTCTTCGACGAGCGCTCCGCGGGAGAGGTCGTTGATGGGCTTGTTGAGGCCCTGCAGGACCGGGCCCATCGCGACCGCGCCGGCCGAGCGCTGCACGGCCTTGTACGTGTTGTTGCCGGTGTTGAGATCGGGGAACACGAACACGGTCGCCCGGCCGGCGACATCCGAACCCGGCATCTTCGTCGCGGCGACCGCGGCGTCAGTGGCCGCGTCGTACTGGATGGGGCCTTCGACGAGCAGCTTCGGGGCGCGCTCGCGCACGAGCGCGGTGGCCTCGCGGACCTTCTCGACGTCGGCGCCCGAGCCGGACTCCCCCGTCGAGTAGGACAGCATCGCGACCCGCGGCGAGATCCCGAACTGGTCCGCCGTCGCGGCCGACGAGACGGCGATGTCGGCGAGCTGCGGGGCGGTCGGATCGGGGATCACGGCGCAGTCGCCGTAGACGAGGACGCGGTCGGCGAGCGCCATGAGGAACACGCTCGAAACCACGTCGACGCCCGGCTTCGTCTTGATGATCTCGAACGCGGGGCGGATCGTGTGCGCCGTCGTGTGCGCGGCACCCGAGACCATGCCGTCGGCGAGCCCCAGGTGCACCATCAGCGTGCCGAAGTAGGAGACGTCCGTGACGGTGTCGGCGGCCTGGCGGAACGTGATGCCCTTGTGGGCGCGGAGACGCTCGTACTCCCGGGCGAACTTGTCGACGTGGACGGCGTCGAACGGGCTGAGGACCTCGGCGGCCTGGATGTCGAGACCCAGCTCGAGCGCGCGGGAGCGCACCTCGATCGGCTCGCCGAGGATCGTGATGTCGGCGATGCCGCGGGCGAGGGCCGTCGCCGCGGCGCGGAGGATGCGGTCGTCACTCCCCTCGGGTAGCACGATGCGCCGGCGCTCGCTGCGCGCACGCTCGATGAGGCCGTATTGGAACATGAGGGGCGTGACGACGCTCGAGCTCGCGAGCCCGATGCGACGCAGTAGATCATCGGTGTCGACGTGCGTGTCGAAGAGCGCCAGCGCGGTGTCGTAGCGTCGCTGCGAGTGCGCCGCCAGTCGACCGCGCGCGCTCATGATGCCGCGGACGGTCTCGTACGTACCCTGATCGGTCGCGAGGATCGGGAGGTTCGAGTCGAGCCCGTCGATCAGCCGCTCGACGTGTTCGGGGAGCTCGAACGGACCGTAGAGGACGATGCCCGACAGCGACGGGAAGGTTCCGGACGCATTCGCCAAAAGGGCCGCGAGGAGCACCTCGGTGCGGTCGGCGGCGACGGCGAGGATCGCCGCCTCTTCGAGCCGCGGCAGGACGTTGTTGAGCGACATCCCCGCCACGACGACGTGCAGCACTTCGCGGTCGAGAAGGGTCTCGTCGCCCTTGACCAGGCTCGCCCCGAGCGAACGGGCGACGTCGCCCACGGATGGAGCCACGAGGTAGGCATCCTCCGGGATCGCCCAGACGCCGATGTCGCCCGCCGCAGCGGGGACCTCCCGGACGGCTGCGACGATGTCGTCGAGGCGCTCCGGGTCGGCCCGGTTGACGACGACCGCGAAGATCCCCGCGCGCTCGTGCTTGAGCTCCGCCAGGGCGAGGGTGGCGAGGTTCCCCACCTGCTCGGGCGACAGACCCCCGGCATCCGGCGAACGCTCCCCGTCGGCGGGCTGACCGGCCAGTACGACGAGCACCGGAGCGCCGAGGTTCGCGGCGATCCGGGCGTTGTACCCGAGCTCGGCGGGACTGCCCACGTCGGTGTAGTCGCTGCCGACGATGACGACGGCGTCGCACTGCGCCTCGACAGCCTTGTAGCGCTCCACGATGCGGCCGAGAGCGGCATCCGGATCGGCGCGGACCTCGTCGTAGGTGGCGCCGATGCACTCGTCGTAGCCGAGGTCGACACCGTCGTGGTCGAGGAGCATCTCGAGCACGTAGTCGCGTTCCTCGGTCGAGCGGGCGATCGCTCGGAAGACCCCGACACGCGGCGACCGACGGCTCAGGGTGTCGAGGACACCCAGGGCGATCGTCGACTTGCCGGAGTGACCTTCGGCGGAGGTGATGTAGATGCTCTGAGCCACGCATCCAGCCTAGGCTCGCGGGTCGATGACCGGGCTGGGAGCCGAGGCTGCGGTCGAAGCGGGTACCCCCGCAAAAATAAGACTCTCCGCGAACCCGGCAGAGCCCGGTTACCCTTGCTACGTTTCCGTCCTGGGGGAGTTGGCCTGGGTGCCGTCTCGCGGAGAGCTGCTGCAAGTCTACCCGACGTCGGGCGCCCGCCTACGACGGCCGGGTTAGCATCGGTCCGGGCGCGCTGCTGCGCCGACCGCGTGAGGGGGACGGATGACCGACGACCAGACGACCATGACGGCGCCGGGGGGCGGGACCGCGACGCGGTCCACCAGCCGGGTCGATGCGACCGTGTTCGCCGAGACGACGACCGCACTCGTCGAGTCGGTGTCGAAGGTCATCGACGGCAAGCCGCACGCCGTCCGTGCCGCTCTGGTTTGCCTGCTGGCCGAAGGTCATCTGCTGATCGAGGATGTCCCCGGCGTCGGCAAGACGATGCTCGCCCGCGCGCTGGGCTCCTCGATCCGGGCGACCGTGCGCCGCATCCAGTTCACTCCCGACCTGCTGCCGAGCGACGTGACCGGCGTGAGCGTATACGACCAGTCCGAGGGCCGGTTCGACTTCAAGCCGGGCGCGATCTTCGCCCACATCGTGATCGCCGACGAGATCAACCGCTCCTCCCCCAAGACGCAGTCCGCACTGCTCGAGGCGATGGAGGAGCGCCAGGTGACCGTCGACGGCACGAGCCGAGGTCTGCCAGATCCGTTCCTCGTCGTCGCGACCCAGAACCCTCTCGAGATGGAGGGCACCTACGCGCTCCCCGAAGCGCAGCGCGACCGGTTCATGATGCGCATCTCGATGGGGTACCCGGATGCCGCGAACGAAGCGCTCATGCTGCGCCAGCGCGACAGCGCGAACCCCCTCGACGCGATCCGTCCGGTGATCACCGCCGAGAGCGTCGCCTCACTCATCTCCTGGGCGCGGACGGTCCACGTCTCCCCCGCCGTCGAGGAGTACGCCGTCGCGCTGTCGCGGGCGACGCGCGAGCACTCGGACCTGCGACTGGGCGCGAGCCCCCGCGCGACGCTGCAGCTCATCCGCGCCGCGAAGGTGTGGGCCGCGCTCGAAGGACGCGAGTACGTCATCCCCGACGATCTCGTGGCGCTGATCGAGCCCGTCTTCGCCCACCGGCTGATTGCGGCTCGGGGCGGGGCGGTGTCCCGCGGACGGGGCGGGGCAGACCTCGTCGCCGCCGCACTCGAGCAGGTCGTGGGCTCGGTGCGCGTCCCCGTCGCCGCGCGCTGACCGGTCGCCCGTCATGACGCGATGGCCGCTGACTCCTCGCGGCACGGGAGCGGTCCTCCTGGGCCTCGCCTCCTTCGTGCTGGCGCCGATCGTCGGTGTGCCGGCGCTCGTGTTCTTCGGCGTCCTCCTCGTGGCTGTCGTGGCGCTGTCCTTCGCCTCGCTGTGGCTCGGTCACCGGGCCGACGGCGTGCATCGCTCCTTCGCCCCGGACGTGGCCGCCGTGGGCGGCGAGGTGGACGTCCGGGTCCGGGTCGATTCGCGCTCCATGCTGCCGACGGTCGTGGGAACCTGGCACGACAGGCTGCCCCGGGGTGTCGAAGGCGAGCCGACCGGCGTCTATCCGGCGCTCCGCTCGGGGCTCGCCGCGGGCAGCCACCGCGTGGACATCGCCTACCGTGTGCATGCGCGGCGGCGGGGGGTGCGCCCGATCGGTCCGCTCGTGGTCGAGACCACCGATCCCTTCGGTCTGACGCGCCGGCTGCAGCAACTCGGCGGGAGCGTGCCCCTCACGGTGACCCCTGCCTTCATCCCGCTCGAGGTCCTCGACGATCTCCCCGGCGCCGCCGGCGGCACGATGCAGTCCACCACCGACCGGCTCGGGCAGGGTGCCGACAACCTCATCCCCCGCGCGTACGCTCCGGGCGACTCGATGCGCCGCATCCACTGGCGCGCCAGCGCGCATCGCGGTGAGCTCATGGTGCGGCAGGAGGAGCGCGAGTCCAATCCCGAGGCCGTCATCGTGTTCGATCGGACCGCCGCCCGGTGGACCAGCGAGGCCCTGCGCTCCCCGGGCGAGGATCCCGGCTTCGAGGCGGCGGTCTCGACGGTGGTCTCGGCGGCGGCGCGATTCGTTCGCGAGGGATACAGCGTCGCGGTCATCGACGTGGACGGCGCCGAACTCGTCCCGGGGCTCGAGGGGGGCGACACCACGGCGCTCGAGGCGATGACGACGGCTTTCGCGACCCTCACGGCTCGGCGCGACGGCTCGCTCCGGGATCTCGCGCCGCTGTTCGCGGGATCCACGCTCGGCCCGGTGGTCGTCGTGACCGGTGAGGTGGACGTGACGGATGCCGCCTCCCTCGCTCCCGTCGTGACGCACAGCAGCATGCCCGTCCTGTTTGTCGAGGGCAGCGCGGATGCCGCGCTGCGGACGGCGCGGGAGGCCGGGTGGCGCGTGCACCTGCTCGAACCCGAGGATGAGCTCGACTCGCTGTGGCCGGGCGGCGTCGGTACGGAGGGGATGCGCGCTCATGCCGGCTGAACCACAGGGCGCCGCGCGCCCCCGCTACGACGGGCCGTCGACCGTCGCGCTCCTCCTCGGTCTCGTGGCCGCCCTCGTCCCGCTGTTCAGCGTGATCGCCGGCGGCGCCTGGGCTGCGCTCGCCTTCGTCCTCGCCGGTCTGCTGCTCGGCGCCGGGTACCTGCTGCGACGGCTCCGGCTCGGTGCGCTCGTCGTGACCCCGTCCCTCCTGGCGATCTGGATCGCGACGATGACGGCCGTGTTCTTCTCGGATGTCGCCTGGTTGTTCATCATCCCCTCGGGTGAGGCGTTCGCCCGGGTGCCGCGATTGGTCGAGATCGCGAGCTCGGACATCGCCGTCGGCGTCGCGCCGCTCGAGGCTTCGGCCTCCCTCACGTTCCTCATCGTCGGCGCCGTCGGCTTGCTCGCGGTCGCCCTCGACCACGTCGTCCTGACGGCGCGGATGCCGCTGCTCGCCGGTGTCGCCCTGATCGCCGTCTGGCTGATCCCGACGCTGGCCGTGCCGCAGGTGATGGACCTGTGGGCCTTCGCGTTCCTCGCGGTCGTCCTGCTGTGGCTGCTGCGCGCAGAGACCCGCGCCCGCCACCGTGCGCGGTCCGCCGACGCACCGCGCGGCGGTGTCGGCGCCGTCGCGGCCGTGATCGCGGCATCCGCCATCGTCATCGCCGTGATCGCCGCGCCGGCGCTGCCGACGCCGGCCGCCCCCAGTGGCGGGTTCGGCGGGGGCACATCGATCGACGCGTCGCTGAACCTCGGCGACGACCTGCGCCGGCCCGCGGAGATTCCCGTGGTCCGGCAGTGGAGCGCCGCGGCGGCCCCGGCCTACCTGCGCGTCGCGACCCTCACCGAGCTGGAGGGGAACTCGTGGCAACCCGACCGCAACCGCTCGGTGCCGATCGATGAGTGGGTGCCCGAGGACTCCGCCGCGGACGGCATCGAGATCGTGGAGGACCGGCGCACGGTCGAGGTCCTCGACCTCTCCTCTGCGCAGCTGCCCGTCCCCGCGGACGCGGTCTCCTTCGACGGGGTGACCGGGAGCTGGCGGATCACCGCTGCGAACGGAACGGTCGCCTCGCCCACCTCCGCCGCACGCGGCCAGACGTTCGAGGTCGTGAGCCGGACGCCGCGGCCCACCCTCGAGCAGGCGCGCGCGGCCGAGGCCCGCGGCGGCCCCCGCGAAGCGGTGGAGCTCCCGGCCGACACCCCGTCGCAGATCGCCGATCTGGCGACGGAGGTGACGGCCGACTCCTCGAACGACTACGACCGTCTGCTCGCCCTGCAGTCGTGGTTCCGCGGGCCGAGTTTCGACTACTCGCTCTCGGCTCCGGTCGAGGAGGGCTTCGACGGCTCCGGCGTCGAAGCCGTCGAGCGATTCCTGCAGGTGCGGTCGGGGTACTGCGTCCATTTCGCGTCGGCATTCGCGATCATGGCGCGGACCCTCGACATGCCCTCCCGCGTCGTCGTGGGATTCCTCCCAGGCCTCCCGACCGGCGACGTCGAGGGCGACGACCGCGTCTATCAGGCCACGACCGCCCAACTGCACGCCTGGCCCGAGGTCTTCTTCGCGGGCATCGGCTGGGTCGCCTTCGAACCCACCAAGAGCCTCGGCGCCGCACAGAGATTCGCCTCGGAGGACGACGGCTCGAACGAGCCCGAGCCCGAGCCGTCGGCGACCGCCACGCCGCAGCCGACCTCGACCGCGTCGGCGGCACCGCGACCCGACGAGGACCCCACCGCGGGCGCCACGCCCACGACGACCTTCTCCGTCGTCACCGTGCTGCCGGTCCTGGGGATCGTGGCCGGCGTCATCCTCCTGCTCTCCCTTCCCGGTCTCGCCGGCGCGGTCGTCTCCCGCCGACGCCGGTCGCAGGCGCGACGCGGCAGCGCCGCTGCGGCGTGGCGTCTCGTGCAGGACACGGCGCTCGACCTCGGCATCCCGGTGCCCGAATCGGAGTCGCCGCGGGCGTTCGGCGAGCGGCTCCAGGCCGACCACGGCGGTCCGCCGGTCGCGCTGGATCGGCTCGTGGGCGCCGTCGAGCGCTCGAGCTACGCGCAGCCTGGTTCGTTCGGCGACGCCGACGGTGACGAGCTCGTGACGGATGCCGCCGCGATCCGCGCCGGGCTGTTCGCCGCCGTGTCGGTGCCACGTCGCCTTGCGGCGCGTCTGCTGCCGCGCTCGCTCGTCGTCCACCCGGGGTCGACCTTCGCCGAGGCGATGCCGCTGCAGCGCTGAGGTCCCGGCAGCGCTGAGGACCCGGTAGCTCCGGGAACGACGAAGCCCCGCACCATCAGGTGCGGGGCTTCGTTCCGGCGGAAGCGACAGGATTTGAACCTGCGAGACGAGTTACCCCGCCTACATGGATTCCAGCCATGCTCCTTCGGCCGCTCGGACACGCTTCCAACGGGAGAGCCTACCACGCAGGCTCCGCCCGCCCTGTCGAAGGTCGCGCTCCGGCATCCGTCCCGCTGCCGTCAGTTGAGGGCTCGGGTGCTGTCCGGGATCACGCCGTCCCGGTACAGATCGGCGGCGAGATCCTGGTACGCCGTCAACGCGACGCGCTGGGTGAGCGGGCCGTAGGAGATGCGGGCGACGCCGAGCTTCTCGTATTCGGCCGCGCGGAGGGCGCCGGGCAGTCCGATCACGCTGACCCGGCCGATGCCCTCGACCAGGCGGGCCGTGGTGTCGGCGTCGAGCGCTCCGGGCACGAAGACGACGTCGGCGCCCGCGTCGAGGAAGGCGCGACCGCGCGCGATGGCATCGGCGATCGACTCCTCGAGCGGGCGGTCCCCTGCTCTGGCGATGGCGTCGGTGCGGGCGTTGAGCGCGAACGGGACACCCTCGGACTCGGCTGCCGCGACGGCGGCGGCGACCCGCGCGACGGCCTCGTCGAAGGGCCGGAGACGGTCTTCCATGTTGGCGCCGACGATGCCGACGCCAATCGCCCGGCGGATCGTGTCGCCGGTGTCCTCATACCCGTCGTCGAGGTCGGCCGACACGGGGACGTCGCCGGCGGCCTCGACGATCCGGCCCACCATGTCGAGCGTCGTCTCGAGGGGGATCGTGCCGTCGTCGTAGCCGAAGGATGCCGCGATCGAGTGGCCCGCGGTCGCGATCGCTCGTGTCTCGGGCAGAGCGAGCACGGCCTTCGCCGAGATGACGTCCCACACGTTGATGACGCGGAGGATCTCGGGGGCGGCGTGCAGGTCGCGAAGGCGGCGAGCGCGGCCTTCGAGGGAGAGAGTGGTCATGTTCCCACCGTGCCACGACGGCCCGGTGGAATGCACCACCGGGCCGTCGCGAGCAGTCGGAGGCGCCGACCGCTCAGCCCACGTCGCCTCTCCAGGCACCGGTTTCAGCGCCGCGGGATTCGATGAATTCCTTGAACTTCTGCAGGTCCTTCTTGACCGCGTGGTCGTCGACGCCGATGGCGGCGCCGACGGTCTCGACGAAGCCCTCGGGCTTCCAGTCGAGCTGCACCGTGACGCGCGTCTCCGTGTCGCTCAGGCGGTGGAAGGTCACGACGCCGGCGTGATCCTCGTCGACGCTCTTCCACGCGACGCGCTCATCCGGATGCTGCTCCGTGATGTGCGCGGTGAACTCACGCTCCACGCCGCCGATCTTCACATTCCAGCGGTTCGTCGTGTCGTCGATCTGCGTGATCGACTGGACGTAGCTGAGGAAGTGGGGGAAGGACTCGAACTGGGTCCACTGGTTGTACGCGGTCGACACCGGCACACTGACATCGACCGTTTCGATGATGCTGGCCACGGTTCTCCTCTCGTCGCGATGTGCCGTCCATGATCGGCGGCGTTCCGGATGCCGCCCCAGGGGCTTGCGCCGGTGGCATCCGATTCGATAGACGGCCCGAGTAGGCTCGACGACGACTCCCGCCACGTCGACGCAAGGAGCTCCCGTGCGCACTCCCGTCCTGCCCCTGTCCATCGCGGCCGTGGCGGCGGTCCTCGCCCTGACGGGATGTACCGGGCCCGCCGAACCGGGCCCCACCGATTCGCCGTCGACGGCGACGACCACCCCCACGGAACCCGGCACGCCCTCGTCGACCCCCACAGCGGCTGCGCCGGTCGTCGAGAAGCCGGTCGAATGCGAGACCCTCGATCTCACCGCGACCACCGTCACCGGCGGAGACCTCGGCCCCTGCATCCAGGCGGTCCTCGTCCGCTACGACAGCGGCACGCTGACGATCTCGGGCGACGAACTGGCCGGGAAGATCGTCTACCACTACGACCCGATGTTCGAGTTCCGGGGCGAGCTGGAGACCGGTGCCGGCCCGGCATCCATCAGCTTCGTCGACGGCGCGATGCTCCTCGACGACGGGGACGGACCGGTCGTCGCCGACGTGGACTCGGCGGATGCGTCGCAGCAGGAGGCCGGGTCGACGGCGGAGATCTACCGCGTGTTCTCCGACCCCGGCTTCATGGGCGATCTGATCGGCGCCGGCGAGACGTGGCAGGTCTCCCCCGAACCCGAGGACGTCGAAACGCCCGACGGCACCGTCGAGGCCTACCGGCTCGTGAGCGCGGCACCGTACACGTGGTACGACATCCCGGTCGAGTCCTACACCCTCTGGATCACGACCGAAGGACTGCCCGTGGCCGCCGAATCCACCACAGGGTTCCTCGGACGCACCGCGACGATCACGCAGAAGCTGTCAGGGCTGGGCGACCCGGTGACGATCTCGCCGCTGTCCTGACCCGTCAGCGCCGCGCGAGCGCGGCGAGCGCGTCGCCGGCCATCCGCTGCGTCGTCCACTCCTCCATGCCCTCGGCACCGATCGAGCGATAGAAGCCGACGGCCGGCGCGTTCCAGTCGAGCACCGTCCATTCGAGCCGCGGGTAGCCGCGCTCGAGGGCGACGGCCGCCAGCGAACCCAGGAGCGCCGTGCCGTACCCGCGCCCGCGATCGGTCTCGTCGACGAACAGGTCCTCGAGCCAGATCCCGTGGCGTCCCGTCCAGGTCGAGAAGGTGAGGAACCACACCGCGATCGCCCGGATGCCGCCGTCCCGCTCGATCACGTGGGCGAACACCTTCGGGTCGTCGCCGAACAGCGCGGCGGTGAGGTCGCCGACCGTCGTGCGGACGGCATCCGGCTCCCGCTCATAGGCCGCGAGGGCGTGGGTCGCGGCCAGGATGCCGGCTTCGTCGCCGGGCCGCGCGACGCGCAGCACAGCGCCGTCTTCGAGGGTGCGGGCGGCCAGAGGTGAGGGCGAGGACATGCCACGAATGTAGCGGGCCCGGCAGGGGATCGCCGGTCGCCGCGGGGCGCGCTACGCTCGATCAACCGCCCCTCGGAGCAAAGCAGGTTCACCCATGGCCAGACGCGGCGCAAATCAACCCAGCGTCGGTGGTTACAACGAAGCGGTCGTGCTGGACCAGATCCGTCGTTCGCACGGCCACAGCCGTGTCGAGCTGGCCGACACCACCGGCCTGTCCGCGCAGACCGTCTCGAACATCGTGCAGCGACTCCTCGACGCGGGGATCGTGGAAGAGGCGGGGCGCACCAGCTCCGGCCGGGGCAAGCCGCGCACGACCCTGCGCCTGGTCGGCAGCAGCCGCTACGCGATCGGCGTGCACCTCGATCCCGGTCTCATCACCGTCGTCGTCCTCGGGATCGACGGCGACGTCGTCAGCCGCCACGCGCGAGCGACCCCGACGGCGCAGGACCCCTCCGACACGGTCGACGTGCTCATCCAGGACATCGAGATGGTCCTCACCGAATCGGGCATCGACCGCACTCGCATCGTCGGCCTCGGCATCGCCGCCCCCGGTCCCATCGACGTGCACCGCGGCATCGTGCTGGATCCGCCCAACCTGGCGGGGTGGCACCGCGTGCCCCTGCGCGATGCGATCGCCGCGGCGACGGGCCTGCCCGTCGTGCTCGAGAAGGACGTCACCGCCGCCGCGGTGGCCGAGAAGTGGACGGACGAGGCCGACGGCGCGCAGAACTTCGCGTTCCTCTACCTCGGCACCGGTCTCGGCGTCGGCCTCGTCATCGGCGACGAGGTCGTCCGCGGCGGGTCGGGCAACGCAGGCGAGATCGGCCACATCGTCGTCGACCCGGACGGCCTTCCGTGCGCGTGCGGACTGCGCGGCTGCATCGCCGTCAGCTGCGCACCGCTCCCCCTGATCGAAGAGGCCGAGCGGCGCGGAGTCATCCCCGCCGAGCGCCCCGACGATCACCCGACCGGGGTGGACGCCGCGATGACCCGACTCGTGGCGCTGGCGGACGCGGGCGACGATGGTGCGGACGAGCTCTTGCGACGGTGCAGCGAGCACGTGGCGCGGGCACTGGCCGTGGTGTCGAACCTGCTCGACGTCGACCGGATCGTGATGGGCGGACCGCTCTGGGACCGCGTCGGCCAGATGTTCACCGACACGATCCCCGCCCGGCTCGACGAGCTGCGTGCGGCCCGGGGCGTGCACCCCGTGACGGTGTCCGGCACCGTCCTGGGATCGGACGTCGGAGCGATCGGAGCGGCCTGCCTGATCCTCGACGAGGCGCTCACCCCGCGGACGACGTCGCTGCTGGTTCCGTCGGCGTGATCCCAATCACGTCACGGTCTCCGGTGCGCCTTGACTCATGTAATTCCACCCATTTGACTTACGGGGTCCGGACATCGGGTACGGGCGTCATGGTCAGCAAGGGGGCCCCGTGAGAATTCGCACCGCCATCACGTCCATCGCCGCAGCAGCCGCTGCCGTCCTCGTTCTCGGGGGGTGTTCCGCGGATCCCGGCGGATCCGAGGGCGACACCGTGACGGTCGTGTACGTGAAGACGAACGCGTTCACCGCGATGGACACCCTCATGAAGACGGCGAAGAAGGAGTTCGAGGCATCCCACGACGGGATCACCGTCGACCTCGAGCCGATCACCGCGAGCGACGAAGACTACAAGACACGTCTGCAGCTCTCGCTCGCCTCCCCCGACACGGCACCGGATGTGTTCTACGAGGACTCCTTCTCGGTCCGCAGCGACATCGAAGCGGGCTACCTGCTGGACCTCGACGACAAGGTCGGCGCGTGGAAGGACTGGGAGCAGTTCGACGAGAACGCCCGCACTGCCGGCGAGGGCGCCGACGGCAAGGTCTACGCGCTGCCCCTGGGCACCGACACCCGCGTGATCTGGTACAACAAGGACGTCCTCTCGAAGGCCGGCATCGCGTTGCCGTGGCAGCCCGAGAGCTGGGACGACATCCTCGCCGCCGCGGCGCAGATCAAGAAGAGCCAGCCCGACGCGGTGCCCTTCAACATGTACGCCGGAACCGGCACGGGCGAAGGCACCGTCATGCAGAGCTTCTACGAGCTGCTCTACGGCACTGGCGACGGGACCGGCCTCTACGATGACGAGTCCGGCAAGTGGGTCGTCGGCTCGCAGGGCTTCGTCGACTCGCTGACCTTCCTGCAGACCCTCTACGACGAGGGCTACGCCGTCAGCCCCGACAAGGCGCTCGACCCCAACGTGTGGCAGTCGGTCTTCGGAGACATGTTCCCTAAGGCGACCCTCGGCGCGACGGTCGAAGGGTCGTACACGCCCTCGTTCTGGGCGGAGGGCGGCGACTTCGCGTGGCCCGAATACGCCGACAAGATGGGCGTCGCGCTGTTCCCGACACAGGACGGTCAGGAGCCGGGAGGCGTGAGCATGTCGGGCGGGTGGACGCTCGCGGCCTCGGCCCAGACCGACGTCCCCGACCTCGCGTTCGAGTTCATGACGACGGTCGTCAACAAGAAGAACGCCCTCTGGTACGCGGTCAACAACTCCCAGATCGCCGTCCGCAAGGACGTGGCCGCGGACCCGGAGTACCTCGAGGCGAATCCGTTCGTGAAGGCGGTGACGGATGCCGTCTCGGTCACCCACTTCCGCCCCGCCAACAGCGACTACCCGCAGATCTCCGTCGCGGCCCAGGAGGCGACGGAAGCCGTCATCACCGGGCAGCAGTCCCCCGCCGAGGCAGCCGCCGCCTACGACGACGCCGTCCGCAAGATCGCCGGCGACGACGGAGTCGTCACCGGGTGAGCGTATGACGACGACCCTCGCACCGCCCCCCGACCCGGCCGTGCCCGCCCGCCGGCGCGCGCGCACGCGGGTCGGGTCGCGTGCGACACCGGCACGAGCCGTTCCCCTGCTGCCCGCCGTCTGCCTGCTCCTGGTCTTCCTGGCCGGTCCGATCGTGTGGGCCGTGGCGGGCTCTCTGACCGATCGCGCCCTCACCGGGGTGAGCGCGGCGAAACCGGAGTTCGTCGGCCTCGACAACTTCACGCGGCTGTTCGCCGATCCGGTCCTGCCCCTGTCGGTCCTGCTGACCGTCGTGTTCGTCGTGGGGTCGGCGATCATCGGACAGAACGTCCTCGGGATGCTGCTCGCCGTCCTCTTCCGCGCCGGGAGCCGGGTCGTCGCCGGCACCGTCGGTGTGATCGTCGTGACCGCCTGGGTCCTGCCCGAGATCGTCGCGGCGTTCGTCAGCTACGCGTTCCTCTCGGCCGACGGCACGCTCAACGGAGTGCTGTCGCTCGTCGGCATCCAGGGCCCGAACTGGCTGTACTCGCTGCCGCTGCTCGCCATCATCCTGGCCAACACCTGGCGCGGCACGGCGTTCTCGATGATGATCTACCGCGCGGCCCTCGACGACGTGCCGCCCGAGGTGACCGAGTCGGCCATGATCGACGGCGCCGGCACCTGGAAGCGACTCCGGTTCATCACCCTCCCCATGATCTCGGGCACGATCTTCACGAACCTGCTCCTGACGACCCTGCAGACCCTGTCGGTGTTCACCCTCATCTGGGTGATGACCAAGGGCGGCCCCGGCGACCTGTCGTCTACGCTGCCGGTGTTCGCCTACTCCCAGGCGTTCTCGTTCGGCGACATCGGCTACGGCAATGCGATCGCGATCGTCATGCTGGCCCTCGGCGCGGTGTTCTCGCTCGCGTACGTCGTCTCGCTCCGTCGACGGGGCGGCGTCGGGTGAGCGCCGCGACCGCGACGCGCCGACCGCGGCGGGCGCCGAGCGTGGCCTCGCCGCGCCGTCGTGCCACCCGGTTCTGGGCGAACCTCGTCCTCATCGTCATCGGCCTGCTGTTCGCCGCGCCTCTCGCGTGGGTCATCCTGGCTTCGATCGACTCCGCGGCGACCTACCGGGTCGCCTGGCCGGCACAACCGACGCTCGACAACTTCACCGACGTCCTGACGCCGGAACTCACGCTGCGCCCTCTCGTCAACAGCCTGCTGCTGTCGACGGGAGCAGCCGTCGTGACCGTCGTGACGGCCGTCCTCGCCGCCTATCCGCTGTCGCGCTACCGGTCCCGCTTCAACGGGCCGTTCCTCTACTCGGTGCTCTTCGCGAGCTGCCTGCCGATCACGGCGATCATGGTGCCGGTCTACAGCCTGTTCGTGCAGCTGCGCCTGATCAACCAACCGTGGGCGGTGACGCTCTTCCTCGCGGCCAGCGCACTACCGATGGCGCTGTGGATGACGAAGAACTTCATGGACTCCGTCCCGGTCAGCTTGGAGGAGGCCGCCTGGGTCGACGGCGCCAGCGCGATGCGGGCCCTGTTCACGGTCGTCGTCCCCCTCATGCGGCCCGCTCTCAGCGTCGTCTTCGTGTTCGTCTTCCTGCAGGCGTGGGGCAACTTCTTCGTCCCCTTCGTGCTGCTCCTGACCCCCGACTGGCAACCCGCCGCCGTGTCGATCTACGCCTTCTTCGGGCAGTACGGCGCCGTCGCCTACGGCCGTCTGGCCGCCTACTCGCTTCTGTACTCGGTCCCCGTCCTCGGCCTCTACCTGATCGTCACCCGCGGTCTCGGGGGGTCGTTCGCGCTCTCGGGTGCCGTCAAGGGCTGACCAGCACAGCCTCTCCTCCCGCCGCCTCTCTCCCGAAGGAACCCCATGCACCGCAACGACCGCCTGGCCCTGCAGCGCATCGACCGACTCGCCGGCGACCGCCTGCCGCCCGCCCTCTACCGCGAGACCGCTCCGCTCACGATCACCGCGTGGGAGGTGCCGGGCGAGCCCGTCCCGTTCGCCGAGGCGATCCGGCAGACCTACGATCCGGTGTCGGTGGGCGTGGCGTGGGGACGTCCGTGGGGCACGGTGTGGTTCCACGTCACCGGGAGCGTCCCGGCATCCTGGCGGGGGACGAGCGGGACGCGTCCCGAACTCGTCGTCGACCTCGGCTTCGACGCGTCCGGCCCCGGCTTCCAGGCCGAGGCGCTCGTCTTCCGCCCGGACGGCTCGATCGTCAAGGCCATCGAGCCGCGGAACGCCTCGGTCCCCGTCGAGGGCGACGAGATTGACCTCTGGATCGAGGCCGCCGGCAACCCCAGCGTCGCCGGGACCTTCACGTTCGCGGCCACCCCGCTCGGCGACCGGCGGACCGCGGGAGACGAGCCCATCTACCGGCTGCGTCGGCTGGAGCTCGGCCTTCTCGATGAGACCGTGTGGGAGCTGCAGCAGGACATCTGGACGCTCCGCGGTCTCGTCGACCAGCTCGAGCCGAACCGCACGCGTCACGCCCGTGTCCTCGCCGCCCTCGGCCGCGCCGTCGACGCCGTCGACCCCGACGACGTCACGGGCACCGCCGAGGCGGGGCGGGGCGAGCTGCGCGCGGTGCTCGCGGCCCCGGCATCCGCCTCGTCGCATCAGCTGACCGCGGTCGGTCACGCGCACATCGACTCGGCCTGGCTCTGGCCCATCCGCGAGACGGTGCGCAAGGTCGCCCGCACCTTCTCGAACGTCCTCGACCTCATCCGCACCGAGGACGACTTCGTCTTCGCCGCGTCGTCCGCCCAGCAGTACGCCTGGATGAAGGAGCACTACCCCGAGCTGTTCGGACGGATGAAGGATGCCGTCGCCGCCGGACGCTTCGCCCCGGTCGGGGGCATGTGGGTCGAATCCGACACGAACATGCCGGGCTCCGAAGCCCTCGCCCGCCAGTTCGTCGAAGGCAAGCGGTTCTTCCTCGAGGAGTTCGGCGTCGAGCCGCTCGAGGTGTGGCTGCCGGACTCGTTCGGCTACTCCGCGGCACTCCCCCAGATCATCCGGGCCGCCGGGTCGCGGTGGTTCCTCACGCAGAAGATCTCGTGGAACGAGACCAACCGGATGCCGCACCACACCTTCCTCTGGGAAGGCATCGACGGGACCCGCGTGTTCACACATTTCCCTCCGGTCGACACGTACAACTCCGAGCTGTCGGCCGCGGAACTCGCCCTCGCCGAACGCCAGTTCGCCGAGAAGGCGGATGCCTCGCACTCCCTCGTCCCGTTCGGGTGGGGCGACGGCGGTGGCGGGCCCACCCGCGAGATGATCGCCGCCGCGCGCCGTACGGCCGACCTCGAGGGGTCGCCGCGCGTGCACCTCGGATCACCGTCGCAGTTCTTCTCCGAGGCCGAGGCCGAGTACAGCGACCCGCCGGTGTGGTCGGGCGAGCTGTACCTCGAATACCACCGGGGCACCTACAGCGCCCAGGCGCGCACCAAGCGGGGCAACCGCCGCAGCGAGCACCTGCTCCGCGCGGCAGAGCTGTGGGCGACACTCGACACCGTCCGCACCGGAGCCGCCTACCCCGCCGAGCGCCTGCGCTCGCTGTGGCAGACGGTCCTCCTGCACCAGTTCCACGACATCCTGCCCGGCACGTCGATCGCCTGGGTGCACCAGGAGGCCGAGGCGACCTACGCACGCGTCGCGGCGGAGCTGCAGGAGATCATCGACACCGCCCTGCGCTCGCTGACCGGCGAGGGCGATCGGCAGCTGACCGCGAACGCGGCGCCGATGTCGCTGGCGGGCGCGCCGGCGCTCGCGGTCGCGGACGAGGCATCCGTCCTGCCCGTGGTCCCGGAGCCTGACGGTGACGGGTGGGCGTTCCGGCACGAGCGGTTCCACTGGGCGATCGACGCGCGGGGGCTCGTCGTGGGCGCGGTCGACCTCACGACGGGCCGCGAGCTCATCGACCCGGCCTTCCCGGGCGGCGTGCTGCAGCTGTTCCGCGACACCCCTCGCGAATGGGACGCCTGGAACATCGACGCCGAGGACGGCGCCCTCGGGACGACCCTCACGGATGCGGATGAGGTGGTCGTCGACGGTGCGGACCTCGTCGTGCGGCGGCGCTTCGGCGCGTCGGAACTCGAGCAGCGCTACCGCGTCGACCCGTTCTCGGGCGCCCTCGAGGTCGCCCTGCGCCTCGAGTGGCGGGAGCGGCAGAAGATGCTCAAGATCGCCTTCCCGCTGCGGGTGCGCGGCGAACGCACGGAGTCCGAGATCCAGTTCGGTCACCTCTCGCGCCCCGTCCACGCGAACACGACGTGGGATGCCGCGAAGTTCGAGACCGTGGCGCACCGGTGGATCCGCGTCGTCGAGGGCGACTACGGCGTCGCGGTGGCGAACGACTCCTCGTACGGCCACGACGTGCAGCGCGCACCCGGCCCCGACGGCGGAGCCCGGACGGTCGCGCGCGTGACACTCGTGCGCGCGCCCCTGTTCCCCGACCCCGAGGCAGACCAGGGCGCGCACGAGTTCCGACTCTCCGTCCTGCCCGCCGCGACCGTTGCGGGTGCGATCGGCGAGGGCCTCCGCCTCAACCTGCCTCCCTTCGCGGTGCAGGGTGCGGGCGAGGTCGCGCCGCTGCTCACGGTCGACGACCCCGGTGTGATCGTCGAGGCGGTCAAGCTGGCGGACGACGGCTCCGGAGACGTCATCGTGCGTCTTTACGAAGCGCTCGGCTCGGCACGGTCGGCGCAGCTGACGGCGGGCTTCGCGACCTCGACGGTCACGCAGACCGACCTGCTCGAGCGCGGGATCGAACCGACCGCGCTCCGCGCGTCATCGGGGACCGTCCGGCTCGACCTGTCGCCGTTCCAGCTCGTCACGCTCCGTCTGGCGCGCTGATCCGGATCACTCCAGCCCGCGGACCGGGACCCCGAGCCACTCGCCGAGGTCTCGGATCTCGGCGTGCACCATCTCGCGCTCGTCCTCATCGATCGGGGCGAGCTCGTGGACGGCGGCGACCACGAGGGTCTCCTTCTTCTTGTCGAGCGCCGCGTCGAGGAGGCCGACGAAACGATCGCCGACGAGGATGGGATGCGCGAAGTAGCCGTAGACCCGCTGGTGCTTCGGCTTGAACTGCTCGAGGACGAAGGTGAAGTCGAACAGTTCGGTCAGCCGCGGCCGGTCGAAGAGCATCCGGTCGTACGGGTTGAGGATCGCCGCACGGCCTCCGGGATCGTCGTCGAGCGCCGCGATCGCTTCGGGGTCGACGCGCCAGCGCCATGAGCTCCCCTCCACCTCGGCCTCGTCACCGGCCGTGCCGACGCCCGACCAGGACGATTTCTGCCGTGCGATGCCGAGCGCCTGCAGGCGGCGGCCCGCGAGCACTTCTTCGGCGTCGGTGGGGCTCATCGCGGCATCCGTCCCCGCATAGACCCGCTCGGGCAGGTCCCACACCCGCTGGCGTCCGACCCGCCCACTGATCGCGACGTCGCCGAGGTACGACAGGAGTTCCAGCATCCGCGGCACCTGGTTCGCCCCGTACCAGCCGCTCTCGTTCTTCGCCTGGACCGCGCTCGTGTCGGGGATCTCCGACGCCTGCAGCGGGCCGTCGCGGTCGAGGCGCCGCAGGATCTCGGCACGGAAGTCGGCGTTCGCATCGAGGTACTGTCGCGTCGCGCCGCCCAGCCTGCGTGTCGGCATGATCGCCCGGAGCGCGGAGAGGAGGGATGCCGGGCGGAAGTGCCCGTCGTACTCGAACAGCAGGCGGTCCGTCTCCACGGCTTTGGACAGCTGACCCGGCTCGTACGCCCAGCCGATGCGCGACCAGCAGATCGACTGCTCGCTGGGGGCGATGACGGCCGTCGGGTCGATCTTGATCGCGGCGATCTGCTCGGCGACCTCGACGACGTCGCCGGGCCGGTCGGCATCGAGCAGCTGCGCGCGCACCGCGATGCGGCGGGCCTCGTCCCTCGTGAGCCGGTGCATGGGATGAGGCTAGCCCCGACGTCCGACGCGGGTCAGCCCGTGGGCTGCAGCGACGCGTCGACGGTGCGGCGCTCGTCGAAGACGAAGCAGTCGCCCTCGAACCCGGCGGCCCCGACGTGCTCGAAGTAGCCGAGGATGCCGCCCTCGAGCTGGCGGGCGTCGATCCCGTCCTCGCGGAGGACGAGCGCAGCCTTCTCGCACCGGATGCCGCCGGTGCAGAAGCTCACGACCGTCTTGCCGACGAGCTCGTCGCGGTGGGCCGAGGCGGCTTCGGGGAACTCGGTGAACTTCTCGATCCGCCAGTCGAGCGCGCCCGAGAAGGTGCCGTGGTCGACCTCGAACGCATTACGGGTATCGAGCAGAACGACCTCGCGCCCGTCGTCGTCGACCCCCGCGTCGAGCCACCGTCGGAGCGTCGTCGGGTCCACGGCGGGGGCTCGACCGGCTTCGGGTCGGATCGCGGGACGATCCATCCGGATGATCTCGCGCTTGTGCTTGACGAGCATCTTGCGGAACGGCTGCTCGTCCGACCAGCTCTCCTTCGTCATGAGCGCGGCGAAGCGCTCGTCCTCACGGAGCTCGTCGACGAATCCGCGGACGTCCTCGGCGGGCCCTGCCAGGAAGAGGTTGATGCCCTCCTCCGCGAGGAGGATCGTGCCGCGGAGTCCCCGAGCCTCCGTGCGCTCCTTCAGCACAGGACGCAGCGACGCGGGGTCGGCGATGCGCGTGAAGAGGTAGGCGGAGATGTTCAGGACGGATGCCACCCCACCAGGGTAATCGCGGGGCGGCATCCGTCCTTCGGAACTCAGTCGACGAACGGGGCGGAAGCCGCGTCGAGGGCGGCGACCTCGTCGGCGGCGAGGTCGATCGTCGCGCCGGCGATGAGAGCGTCGACCTGGTCGACCCGCGACGCCGACGCGATGGGGACGGTGCCCTTGGCGCGCAGCCAGGCGAGGGCGACGGATGCCGGTGCGACGTCGTGCGCCGCTGCGACGTCGTCGAGCGCCGAGAGCACGGCGAGTCCCTCGGGGGTCGCGTAGGCCGCGGCCGATCCGGCACGCGGCGAGGACTGACCCGATGCATCGGTGGAGCGGTACTTGCCCGTGAGGAACCCGCTGGCCAGGGCCGAGTACGGGACGACCGTGAGGCCGAGCTCCTCGGCGACGGGCTTCACGTCGCGCTCGATCGCACGGTCGACGAGGTTGTACCGGGGCTGGGTGACGATCGGCTCCGCGACGCCCTGTTCGCGGGCCAGGCGCACCCACTCACGGGTGTTCTCGGCGGAGAAGTTCGAGATCGCCGGGTAGCGGATGAGGCCGTCGGAGGCGAGCGCACCGAACGCGGCCACGGTCTCCTCCAGCGGGGTCTCGTCGTCCTCTGCGTGGGCGTAGTAGACGTCGATCGTGTCGACGCCGAGCCGCGTGAGCGACGCCTCGGCTCCGGCCCGCACGTTGGCCGCTGACAGACCGGGGAACTCGGGGTGCTTCGAGACCTTCGTGGCGATCACGACGCCGGAGGGTCGTCGCGCGGCGATCCATTCGCCGAGGATCGTCTCGCTCTCGCCGCCGGAGTTGCCCGGCGCCCAGGCGCTGTAGACGTCCGCCGTGTCGACGAAGTCGCCACCGGCAGCGGCGAAGGCGTCGAGGACGGCGAAGGAGGTGTCGCGGTCCGCCGTCCATCCGAAGACGTTGCCGCCGAAGGACAGGGGGAACACGGTCAGGTCGCTCGTACCGAGAACAGTCATGGTCACGATCCTGACACGATGACGGATGCCCGGGGCCCGACCTCAGCGACGGACGATGTCGTCTGCGTTCACCTGGATCCAGCTCATGAGGGGCATGACACGCTCCATCAGCTCGACACCGCGCGGCGTCAGGGAGTATTCGACCCGCGGCGGGACCTCCGGGTACGACGTCCGCTCGACGATGCCGTCGGCGGCGAGAGTCCGGAGAGTGGTCGCGAGCATCTTCTCGCTGATGCCGTCGACGCTGCGCCGCAATTCGCCCCATCGGCGCGTGCCGTCCGTGAGGGAGAGGAGGACGAGCACGCCCCACTTGCTCATGACGTGATCCAGAACGGTCCGCGAGGGGCAGGCCTCCGTGAAGATTCCCGGCGACTCCTGCTGCAACTGCGCATAACTGACGGACATGTCAGCAGCTTACCAAAAAGTGGGTACCTTCCTTCTGGAATGTTTAGCGTCGCTTCGCGGGTTCTCTCCGGTGTCGCGCATCTCGCCCGATCACCGAAAGGACTCGCCATGACCATCCTCGTCACCGCCGCCAGCGGACAGCTCGGCCACCTCGTCATCGACGCCCTCCTCGCCCGCGGCGCCTCGCCCGACAGCATCGTCGCCGGCGCACGCACCGTGGCGAAGGCCGCCGACCTCGCCGACAAGGGCGTCCGCGTCGTCCCGCTGGACTACACCGTGCCCGAGTTGATCGATGCCGCCCTCGACGGCGTCGACAGCGTGCTGCTGATCTCGGGGTCCGACCCGGGCGCACGCCTGGCCGGCCACGTCAACGTCATCGAGGCGGCCGCGCGCGCCGGCGTGAAGAAGTTGGTCTACACGAGCGTCTCGCACGCCGACACCGTCGATCTCGTCCTCGCCCCCGACCACAAGGCGACCGAAGAGGCCATCGCGGCCAGCGGCATCCCCGCCGTCCTCCTCCGCAACAACTGGTACATCGAGAACTCGGCCGGCGACCTCGCCACCGCTGCGCAGACCGGAGTTCTCTCCGCCGCGGTCGGCGACGCCGCCATCTCGGCTGCCGCGCGGATCGACTTCGCCGAAGCCGCCGCCGCGGTCATGCTCGACGATGCCCACATCGGGCGCACCTACGAACTGGCCGGCCCCCGGGCGACCTACTCCGACATCGCCGCGGCGATGAGCGAGGTGCTCGGTCGCGAGGTCGTCTACGCGCCGGCCACCGCCGAGGAGCTGGCTGCCCGCCTGTCGTCCTTCGGCCTCGATGAGGGCACGGTCGGGTTCGTCGTGGCGCTCGACACCGGCATCGCGCGCGGCGACCTCGACGTCACGGACTCGGCCCTCACCGACCTCATCGGGCGTCCCGCCACATCGTGGGTCGACGCACTGCGCGCCATCGCCCCCGCGAGCTGACCCTCGTCCGACGCTATCGCGGCCGCGGCATCCATATTCATTGGAATGGATGCCGCGGCCTTCGCGTTGTTTTCGGTATGCAGAGCTTCGGAACGCTGTCCTTCGGCCATTACGGTCCCCTCGGCGGGGGTCGCGAACTCACCGCCGGCGATTCGCTGAAGCAGGCGATCGACCTCGCGCAGGGCATGGACGAGCTGGGTGTCAACGGCGCCTATTTCCGCGTCCACCACTTCGCGCGCCAGCAGGCGTCCCCCATGCCGCTGCTCGCCGCGATCGCCGCACGGACCTCGCACATCGAGGTCGGGACCGGCGTCATCGACATGCGCTACGAGAACCCGCTGTACCTCGCCGAGGAGGCGGCGGCCGTCGACCTCATCAGCGACGGGCGACTGGCGCTCGGCGTGAGCCGCGGCTCACCCGAGAGCGTCGTCCGCGGTTACGAGACGTTCGGCTACACCGGTTCGGAAGACCCCCGCGGCGCCGACCTCGCTCGTGAGCACTTCGACCTGTTCCTGCGCGCGATCGACGGGGAGGGTCTCGCCGAGAGCGACCCGCACAGCCCGTTCGGCGGCGGACAGGGGCTGCAGCGGATCGAGCCGCACTCCCCCGGGCTGCGCTCGCGGGTGTGGTGGGGAGCGGGCAACCGCGACTCGGCCGAGTGGGCAGGGCGCATGGGCGTCAACCTGATGTCCTCGACACTCCTCACGTCGGCGGACGGACGACCGTTCGACATCCTGCAGGCCGAGCAGATCGACGCCTTCCGCACCTCGTGGCGCGAGGCCGGTCACGCCGGTACGCCGCGGGTCTCGGTGAGCCGCAGCATCTTCCCGATCACCACGGCGGAGGACGCCATGTACTTCGGCGGACGCTCGGACGGCGACCAGATCGGAATCATCGACGGAATGCGCTCGACGTTCGGCAAGACGTACGCCGGCACGCCCGACGAACTCGTCGAGCAACTGCAGCACGACGCCGCAGTGCGAGAGGCCGACACCCTCATGCTGACCATCCCCAGTCAGTTGGGTGTCGCCTTCAACCTGCGCCTCGTCGAGTCGTTCGCACGCCACGTTGCTCCGTCGCTGGGCTGGGTTCCGACGAACGCGGTCGCCACGGCCTGACGCCGACCCACCCGGGTCGAGGCTCGACGCGGACGACGGTGCTGCGCGACACTGATCCCACCGGCGTCCGCCGGGAGCGGCGGAAGGCACAGCATGACCCGGATTCGCGTCGACCTCAACATCTCCCTCGACGGGTTCGCGACGACGACCGATCAGACCCCCGAGAATCCCTTCGGCGACGACTGGGGGCGCTTGACGCGTGACTACACCGCCACGCGGACGTTCCGCGAGCGCGTGCTCCACGACACCTCGGGCGAGGGGACGACGGGACTCGACGACGCGTACGCCGCTCGCTACTTCGATGCGCTGGGTGCGGAGATCATGGGTGCGGGGATGTTCGGCCTGCACGAGCACGGAAGCGATCCGGACTGGCGCGGATGGTGGGGAGACGACCCGCCGTTCCACATTCCCGTCTTCGTCCTGACGAACGCGGCGCGACCCTCGATCGAGTTCGCCAACGGAACGACCTTCCACTTCCTCTCCGCGACACCGCGCGCAGCCCTCGAGCTCGCCGTCGACGCCGCCCGGGGCGGTGACGTCCGCATCGGGGGTGGCGCCGAGACCGTCCGCGCGTTCTTGCGCGACGGCCTCGTCGACGACCTTCATGTCGCGATCGTGCCGATCGTGCTGGGGCGCGGCATCCGCCTCTGGGACGATCTGCGCGGGCTGGAACAGGGGTATCGCGTGACCTCGGAAGCCGCGCCGAGCGGCGTCGTGCACACCTCCTTCCGGCGCGAGGCGGTCTAGGCGTCCGTAGCGCGCGCCCTGGGCCGGATCAGCTTGCCAAATACGACGTAGAGGACACCCCACAGAACGACCCCCGTCCCGAGGAACACCCCGACGACCGCGAGATAACCCCAGATGTCCTCGAGCGGGAACCATCCGCTCAGGAGCAGCGCGGGCAGGACGGTCATCGTCATGAGGGCGAAGTGGACCGCCGATTGCCGCACCAGGCTCCACGGCTCGACGCGATAGATCAGCGACGTGGCGATGACCGCAGCGACGATGACCCCGACGGCGATCGTGGATCGTCCGTTCGACTCGTCGCCCTGCACCAGCAGCGCGATCCCGATCGACGTCATGACCACGAGGGCGATGGCCGCCGAGAGCATCACACGCATCGGCAGCTTCACGCGCCCAGACTACTAATGGGCGGATGCCGCACAGGGAAACACCCACGACGGCACTCGGCTAGCGTGGCCCCGTGGCGATCACCCGGCGAACCGTGCCCCGCGGCGACGTCGACCTGTCCGTCCTCGACGCGGGCGGAGACGGTCCGCTTCTCATCCTTCTCCACGGCCTGGCCGGGAGTGCCACCGAAATGGTCGCGACAGCCGACGCACTCACGAATTCCTTCCGCGTCGTCGCCCTCGACCAGCGCGGGCACGGACGGAGCACGCGACGACCGTCGGATCTCTCGCGCTCCGCGTTCGTCGATGACGTCGTCGCGGTGATCGACCTGTTCTCGGCCGCGGAGCCGGTGGCGCTCGTCGGTCAGTCGATGGGCGCGCACACCGCGTTCCTGACCGCTTCGGCCCACCCCGATCGCGTCTCGGACCTCGTCATGCTCGAAGGTCATGCGCAAGGAGGACGCCCGGGCGAGGCCGCGGCCGTCGGCACCTTCTTCGCCTCGTGGCCGACGCCGTTCGCCGACTCCGCCGCCGCGCTCGCGTTCCTCGGCGACTCACCCCTCTCCCGTGCCTGGATCGCCGACCTCGTGGATGCGGACGGTGGCCTGTCACCGCGATTCGACGCGGACGTCATGGCGGCCATCCTCGAGGACGTCCATCGACCTCAGTGGACGGCGTGGGAGAGCCTGACCGTGCCGACCCTCGTCGTGTTCGGGACGGACGGCATGTTCAGCTCGGCGCAGCGCGACGAGCTGATCGCACGCCGCCCGCAGACACGTCGCGCCGACCTCACACGTGGAAGTCACGACGCGCACCTCGATGCGACGGACGAGTGGATCGCCGCCCTTCGCCGGCACCTCGTGGGCGAGCGCCCCTCCCCCACTCAGCCGACGAGCGGGCCGCCCTCGCGCCAGTAGCCGAGGAACGACACCCGATCCTTCGGCACACCGAACCGGCCGGTGAGCAGACGCCGGAGCGAGGTGACCGTGCCGGACTCGCCGGCCAGCCAGACGTAGACCTCATCCCGCGGCAGATCCGCCGTGGCATCCGCCCATGCCGCGACGGCACGCTCGAGGCCCCCGGCATCCTCGCGGTCGATGCGGTGAGCGCGGTGAGGCGAGACGACGTGCGGTGACAGCAGGTCGTCCGCGGGGGCCGCGGCATCCACCATCACGTCGGCGACGACACCGTCGGGCAACGCCGACACGATGTTGCGCGCCGCGGGGTACGCGGTCTCGTCCGCGACGAGCAGCACCCGACGTGCCGAACCCGGATGCCAGTGCAGGCCGTACCCCGTCCACCCCATGCGGCGGTCGGGTCCGGTCACGACGAGGCGGTCGCCGGGGCGAGCAGACGCAGCCCACGCAGACGCCGGCCCTGCCGGGGTGTGCAGGTAGACGTCGACGTCGATCTCGCCGTCGTCTGCTCGGATCGCGGCGGGGGTGTACGTCCGGAGCACGTTCCGCTCGGTCTCGTCGAGCTCCTTCCACCGCGTGTACCAATCGGAGGGGTGGGGCGTCGGCTCGTCGAGCAGGCCGAAGTCGGCGAGGCCGCCACCGGGGAGCGGCAGGACGAGCTTGATGCGCTGATCGAGACCCCACTCCGCGAAGCTCCGCAGTGCGTCGCCGCGCAGCGTGATCCGGATGAACCTCATGCTCAGCCGCACGGTCGCGGCGACCTCCACCTCGAAGGCGCTGTACGCCCAAGGGCGCTCGAGGACTGCTGTCATGGTCGGACCTCCGTGACGTGGGGCGCACGGAGCGGGACGACGAGCGGCCCTCCCGTGACGGGATCGGGGATGACGGTGTTGGCGAGGCCGAAGACGGCCGACACGTTCTCGCTCGTAACGACCTCGGCAGGCGGCCCTTCGGCGATGACCCGCCCGTCGCGCATGGCGACGACGGTCGTCGCGTAGCGCGCCGCCTGGTTGAGGTCGTGCAGGACGGCGACGATCGTCCGGCCCTGCTCGTGGAGGGCCGCAAGGAGTTCGAGCAGTTCGACCTGATGCGCGACGTCGAGGTACGTGGTCGGTTCGTCGAGAAGCAGCACCTCGGTCTGCTGCGCGAGGACCATCGCGATCCACACCCGCTGGCGCTGCCCGCCCGACAGTGCGTCGACCGGCCGGTCCGCCAACTCGGTCGTCCCGGTCGCGGCGAGCGCCTCGACGACGGCCGACTCATCGGTCGGCGACCAGGGTCGCAGCATCCCCCGATGCGGATACCGGCCCCGCGAGACGAGGTCGCGCACCGTGATCCCCTCGGGCGCGACGGCGGTCTGCGGCAGAAGCCCCATCCGCCGCGCGAGCGTCTTGGCGGGGATCCCGGCGATCGACCGGCCGTCGAGGACGACCTGCCCTTCCTCTGGTGCGAGCAGGCGCGCGAGACCGCGCAGAAGCGTCGACTTGCCGCACGCGTTCGGGCCGATGACGACGGTGAACGAGCCCGGTTCGATCTGCAGCGAGAGCTGGTCGACGATGCGGGTGTCGGCATAGGCGAAGGAGGCCTGCTCGACGGTGAGGGAAGCGGGTGGGCGATCAGGCACGACGACGGAGCTCCAGGACGATGACGGACAGAAGGTAGAGGCCGCCGACCGAGACGGTGACGACGCCGACGGGGAGGGGCGCGGGCAGCGCGTGCTGCGCGACGAGGTCGGAGGCGAGCAGGACCGTCGCCCCGAGGAGGGCCGACAGTCCGAGCGGCAGCGACGGCGTGCGCGCGAGGCGGCGGGCGATCTGCGGAGCCGCCAGGGCGACGAAGGCCACGGGGCCTGCGACGGTGGTCGCCGCCGACACGAGGCCCACCCCCGCGAGCAACGCCAGGGCCCGGACGGCATGCGGACGCGCCCCCGTGGCCGCGGCGAGATCGTCCCCCAACTCGAGCTGTCGCATCCGTGGGACGAGGCAGAACGCCCCCACGACGATCGGCACAGCGGCCACCAGCGCCCCGGTGACGGGGCCTGCGGAGACGCCGTTGAGCGATCCGGCACCCCACGCCGATGCGAACATCGCGGTCTCGAGTTCGACCTGCAGCAACAGCCAGGTGTTCAGCGACGCCAGCATCGCCGAGACCCCGATGCCGATCACGACGATCCGAAAGCCCTGCAGTCCGTCGCGCGAGGCCAGCATCTGGATGACGAGTGCCGTCACGAGCCCGCCGACCAGCGATCCGGCGACGAGAGCCTGCCAGCTCGCGGACACGAGCACGAGCGTCAGGAGCATGCCGCTGAAGGCACCGCTCGAAAGTCCCAGGATGTCGGGACTCGCGAGCGGATTGCGCGTGACGGTCTGAAACAGCGCACCCGCGACGCCCAGGAGCGCCCCCACCCCGACCGCGGCGATCACGCGCGTCAGCCTCCAGTCGACGACCACGGTGTGTTCGATCCCTTCGCCGCCGCCCGCCAGGATCGTCGGGATCCGCTCGAGCGGGACGGGGAAGTCCCCGAGGATCAGACCCAGCGTGGCCAGCACGACCAGCACGACGGATGCCGCGACCCCCACCGCGAGCACGCGCCGCCGCCCGGCGGCGACGGACCGAGCCGGTCGCCCCACTCGGCGCTCGCGGTCCACGACGGTCGCGACCATCACAGGGCCCTCGCCGTCCGTCGACGCGCGAGCGCGATGAGGAGCGGGGCTCCGACGAAGGCGACGACGACCCCGACCGGGACCTCGGCGGGGGCGATCACGACGCGGCCGAGGATGTCGGCGGCGAGCACGACGACAGGGCCGGCCAGCAGCGACAGCGGCAGAACTGCACGCTGATCGGGTCCGACGATCCACCGCACGACGTGCGGGATCATGAGGCCGACGAACGAGATCGGCCCCGCGATCGCGGTGGCGGCCCCGGCGAGGAGCGTCACTGCCACGATCACTCCGACACGGATGCGGGCGACGTTCACTCCCTGCGAGCGCGCGACGTCGTCGCCGAGCGCCATCGCGTTGAGTCCGGGGGCGAGCGCGAGCGCGAGGACGGCACCCGCAGTGACGAGAAGGGCGATGGCGCCGAGGTCGTCCAGCCCTGCTCCGAGCAGGGACCCCGCGTTCCATCCGCGCATCCGGTCGAAGGCTTCCGGGTCCGTCAGCGTGATGGCGGTCGTGATGCCCGACAGAACGGCGCCGAGAGCGACACCCGCGAGGATGAGGCGAACCGGTCCGCCCGGCCCGCTCGCACCGATCACGGAGACCGCCATGGTCACCAGCAGCGCGCCGGCGAAGGCGGGCCAGACGACCTCTCCCGGGCCGGACAATCCGAACAGGGACACGCCGAGCGCGACGGCGAACGCCGCCCCCGCACCGACCCCGAGGAGCCCGGGATCGGCGAGGGGGTTGCGCGTGAACGCCTGCATGAGCGCTCCGGCCGCGCCGAGCGCCGCGCCGGCGATGAGCCCGACGACCGTGCGCGGCACCCGCAGGTCCCAGACGACGAAAGACGTCTCCCTCGTCCCCCTGCCGGCGAGCGCGTCGATCACCGCCGGCGGGGCGAGCGGGTTGGCGCCGAGCGCGAGCGACGCGATCACGGCGGCGGCGAGGATCGCCGCGACGACACCGACGCTGAGGATGCCTCGACCCGGACGCGTGGCGACGGTCACCGGCTCGCGGACAGGTACCGCTCGATGTCACCGAGGACGGCCTCGGCCCCCTTCGGGCCGACGCCGGACACCCACGTGCTGGTGTCGACCAGCGTCGCATCGGGGAACGCGCTGGCGACCGCACCGGGGATCGCGGAACGGTCGTCGACGTCCGCGGCCGTCACGAAAACGTGATCCGCCGTCGCCGACGCGATGTTCTCGGGCGACAGGTCCGCCTGCAGGCCGTCCTCCCACTCCCGGTCGGGGATGGTGAAGCCGACGCACTCGAGCAGGCTGCCGGCGAACGAGACCGGGCCGTAGAGGCTGAGCGTCGTCTCGTCGCGCGGGCGGATGAGCTGCACCGTCTGACCGTCGAGTGCGTACTCGCTCTTCAGGCGCGCGCATTCTTCATCGACGCCGGTGAGGAGACCGGCGACCTCGTCCTCACGGCCCAGCGCCTCGCCGATCAGCGTGGCGTTCTCGCGCCACGGGTCGGCCTGCGAGGCGATGAAGACCGTCGGGGCGATGGCGCTCAGCTGCTCGTAGAGTTCGGAATGCCGCGACTCGGTCCCGAGGATCAGGTCGGGCTTCAGCGCCGCGATCGCCTCGAGGTCGGGCTCGGGGACGGTCCCGACGGGAGCGACGTCCGAGGCCCCGAGGTACGAGGGCAGTTCCGTCACGTTCCCCGCGACGGCCGCACCCACGGGCGTGATGCCGACGGCCACCGCTGTGTCGAGCTCGAGCGGCTCGAGCGTCACGACGCGCTCCGGCTGGTCGGGCACGTCGGCCGTGCCGCGGGCGTGCTCGACGGATCGCGCTCCCGGGGCCGCGGATCCGCTCGCCGATTCGGGTGCGGTGGCGGCGGTGCATCCAGCCAGAGCGAGAGCGATCATCCCGGCCGCGGAGGCGAGGAGCAGTCGTGAGCGTGAGGACATGGTGAGCAGGAACCTTTCCTTGGAGCTAGGTAAGGACAGCCTAACCAAAGTCGAACCATGGACCGGATCGCCATCCCCCCACCCGGGCCGAACGCGCCGCGGGCGTAGGGTGAAGGCATGCGGACCCGGGCGGACATCGAGTGCTGGCTGACCGACATGGACGGCGTCCTCGTCCACGAGAACACGCCGATCCCGGGCGCCGCGGAGCTCCTCGAGCAGTGGCGTGACGACGGCACCCCGTTCCTCGTCCTCACCAACAACTCGATCTTCACGCCGCGCGACCTCAGCGCACGACTCCGCGCCTCGGGCCTCGTGGTCCCGGAGGAGTCGATCTGGACGTCAGCCCTCGCCACCGCGGACTTCCTCGCCTCGCAGAAGCCTGGCGGCACCGCCTTCGTCATCGGCGAAGCCGGCCTCACGACCGCGCTGCACGAGGCCGGTTTCATCATGACCGAGACGAGCCCCGACTACGTCGTCGTCGGCGAGACGCGGAACTACTCGTTCGAGGCGATCACCAAGGCGATCAGGTTCATCGGCGCCGGGTCGCGCTTCATCGCCACCAACCCCGACGCGACCGGGCCCTCGACCCAGGGGGTCCTGCCCGCGACCGGCGCGATCTCGGCGCTGATCACCAAGGCGACCGGCAAAGAGCCCTACGTCGTCGGCAAGCCCAACCCGATGATGTTCCGCTCGGCGCTCAACCGCATCGGTGCCCACTCCGAGAACACCGGCATGATCGGCGACCGCATGGACACCGACGTCGTCGCGGGAATCGAGGCGGGACTCCATACGGTGCTCGTCCTCACCGGCATCAGCGACAGCGCCGAGATCGAGCGGTACCCGTTCCGACCCGACGAGATCCTGGGCTCCGTGGCCGATCTCGTCCGGCAGGAGCCGCGCGAGAGCGACTCCCCCGACGTGCAGCCGTCGCTCGGGCTCTGACCGCCGGGGTCACTCAGGGAGGGGTCACCACCCCATCGACCCCGCGATGCCCTTGAAGGGTCCCACCACCTGAGCGGTGATCCACCCGCCGTAGAACCGCCCCGGCTGCGGAGTGACGACCTCGCCGGCGACCGTGCACTCGTCCATCTCCTGTGCGTACACCGCCACGCGATCGGCGAGCTCTTCGTAGCCGGGCTCGGGGTTCGGATAGTTCCACGCCGCGCCGGGCACGGTCCGCCCGCCCCCGTGGACGTCGAGGTAGCGCGCAGCGCCCTTGAACTCGCAGAACGACGCTCCCGGCGCCCGCGTCAACGCGCCCGGGACGAAGTCAGCGATGGGCAGGTAGTAGACGGGCGGATGACTCGTCTCGAGAACCCGCAGCGCTCCCTTCGTGGCGACGATGCGTTCGCCGCCGAGGGTGATCGTCACGGTCCCGCGGACCGGCTCGACGCGAGGGGGTCGGGGATAGTCCCAGACGCTCTCCTGTCCCGGGCCGACGGGGTCTGGAGTGGGGTGCCGCATGCCCTCCAGATTAAGGGCGGAATCCCATCCTGGGGCCGCCTCCGAGCACCGGGCATCCCGCGATAATGGAGCCATGACGGCCCGGCGCCCGACGGCCTACAACGCGATCTCCACGTCCTCGCGCGTGGCGATCCTCCATCTGCTGCAGACGACCCCGCAGCAGACCGTCGGCGAGCTCGTGAAAGCCACCGGGCTGCACCCGAACACCGTGCGCGAGCACCTGCAGCGCTTGATCGAGCGCGGCTTCGTGGCCACCGAGGTCGAGAATCGCACCGTCCGCGGCCGCCCCCGCGTGTTCTACCGCGCGGTCGACGGTGCGAGCGTGTCGAGCCCCGAGCACCGTCGCAAGGTGCAGGCCGCGGTCGAGCGCGGCGACCTCATGCGCCGCGTCATGCCCGAAACCGCGGGGACCCTCACGGGCGAGGAGCAGCATCAGCTCGATGCGCTCGTCGAGCAGCTCCTCGACGGCGGGTTCGATCCGGAGATCGACGAGGACGGCCTCACGATCGATCTCACTCCGTGCGCCCACGCCGCCGACCAGGCGGATCACCGCGAGACCCTGTGCGGGGTCCACCTCGGGCTGATGCAGGGGGCGCTCCGCGAGGCGGGCGGACCGCTCGCCGTGGACGGCATGCGTTCGTCCTGCGACCCGCAGCAGTGCGTCATCCAGCTGCTTCGCCGGCGCCCCGACGCGTGAGTCAGTAGGCGAGGTTGCTGCGCACGGACGAGTACCAGATCCACGCGTAGCCGCCGCGGTAGTGCATCTTGTACCAGTGCCGCTTCGAGTCCGAGACCTGCAGCGGTGTGCCGACGGGCACCGTTCCGCCGACCGCGCCGCCCGCGCTCTTCCGCCACGTCGCGTTCTTCGTGGTCCGCACGTGCAGGTCCGAATGGTTCGCGGCCGCGCCGAAGGAGCCGTTGACGTGCGAGTAGACGGTGCGCGCGATGTCGCGGATGCCGGCCTTCGACGATCCGGCGTCACCGATGACCGTGAGCACGAAGGTCCCCTTCGGGCCCCGGATGATCGCCGTGTCCGCCTGGAGCAAGCCGCCCTTCACCCAGAGGGAGCCGGGCTTGGACGCCTGCCATGCGGAGGCGGGTATGCCGTTCGGGATGCGGGAGCGGAACAGCTGCGTGTGCATGAGGTCGAGCATGAGCGCCCTGCTCGACGCGCTCAGCAGCTGCTTCTTCTCGATCCGCGACAGCAGCAGACTGAGGTCGTTGGACGTCGTGCGGTTGCCGCCGTAGAGGACGTCCTGCCCTTTGAGGACGCGCCCGTAGGAGGTCTGGCTGTACCCGCCGGCGGCGATCTGCTTGTTCAGGTTGGAGATCCCGATCCAGTGGACGAGGTCGGTGTGGCAGTAGTTGTCCGACATCCAGATGAGCTCTCGCAGGCACTCCTTCACGGTCAGCCCCGAGGACAGCTTCGTCGACAGCGACGCCTGCTTCTTGTCCACCCGGGTCAGCGCCGCCCAGGCGACGAACAGCTTCATCATGCTGGCCGGCTCGCGGCGGGTGGCACCGGTCACTCCCGACACGACCTCCAGCCCGCCGATCTGCCGCACGGTCACGGCGTACGACGATGACGGATGCCGCTTGGTCGCCGCCGTGATCTTCGCGCGCAGCGTGTCGGCGGCAGCGGTCCGGACGGCCGTGCACCCGTCGCCGGAGATGACCGTAGCGTTGAGCCGGCTCGTCGAGCCGATCGCGAGGACGGAATCCTTGCGCCGGTCGAGCATCGCTGCGGCGGCATCCGATACGCACTCGGTGCGGGCGTAGAGGAAGGGCTGGCGGAGCGCACCGGCGACCGCCGCCGCCGTGCCGGTCTCATGATTGGGCGCGTCCGCGCCCGAGACGACGACGGCGCGGGTGGTCGTGGCGGGGTACTCTCCGGCGGCCGAGACGGCGACCGCCTCGTTCGTCCCGCCGGGAAGACGCCTGACGCTGATGCCTGCGGCCCGGATCTTGTCGACGAAGTTCCGGCCCATCATCGACATCACGTTCGTGAGGACGACCTCCTTCGCCCCCACCGCCCGGAGCGCGTCCATCGTCGCGGTCGAGGCCGTCCCGCGGCCGTCGACCGCCATGAAGCCCGCGCCGGTGGCGTTCGCGGCCGCAGCGGCGATCGGAGCGGTGCCCATCGTGCGACCGTCGGCCATGTACACCCGCTTCACCGGCCCCTGGAACCGGAGGACCGCTCGCGACAGGGCGTAGGTGTCACCGCCGGCGATGCGCTCGACCGGAGCGATGGCGCCGAGCAGGCCCGCCACCTTCGTCCCGACGGAGGTCGTCGACCCGACGACGAGGATGCGGCTAGGCCGCAGCCGCTTCAGTTCAGCCGTGATCGCGGCGGGGATCGCATCGGGCGCGACGTAGAGGAGGGGCGCGCGGCGGGCGCCGGCCAGGTAGGCAGCGGTCTGCGCGTCATGACGCTTGGCGGCCGAGACGACGACCTCCGTGCTGCCGTCGGGGAAGAGCGTGCGGCTCGCTGTGATCGTCTGGTCAGCGGCCGTCGGCGCGCTCAGTCGCGTGATCGAGGGCATGCGCGGGGCCGGGGGCGCCGCCAGGCGTGCACCGGCATCCGGCGAAGGTGCGGGGGTCGGCGTGGGCGACGGCGACGGCTTCGGGGTCGGAGCGACCGTCGGAGTCGGGGTGGGCGTCGGAGTCGGAGTCGGCGTTGGCTTCGGGGCCGGAGTCGGCGTGGGCGTCGGAGTTGGAGTCGGGCTCGCGGTGGGAGTGGGGGTCGGCGACGGGGTGGGGACGGTCCCGGCCGCGGCCGGTCCCGCGGTGAGGATCAGCACCGCGGTCACCCAGACCGCCGTGAGCGCTGTCATCCGCCGCATCATCGCGGGAACACGGGAGGATTCGCCACGAGTCATGTGGCCCACCGTAGGGGGCGGAGACCGCTCCCACCATGGGGGTGGTGCGGCGCGGCGGCATCCGGGTGTTTTGCACGGCCCGATCCGATCCCGCGATCGGGACCGCGTCGTACCGTCGGAACATACCCGTGGAAGGACCAAGCCCGTGGACTTTCTGGACCCGCTCATCCTGGCTCGCCTGCAGTTCGGACTGACGACGCTCTACCACTACCTGTTCGTGCCGCTCACGCTCGGCATGGCGCTCACCGTCGCGATCTTCCAGACGATCTGGCACCGCACCGGCGACGTGAAGTGGCTGCACATCACGCGCCTGTTCGGCAAGATCTTCCTGATCAACTTCGCGATGGGCGTGGTCACCGGCATCGTGCAGGAGTTCCAGTTCGGCATGAACTGGTCGGACTACTCGCGCTTCGTCGGCGACGTGTTCGGCGCTCCGCTCGCCTTCGAAGGCCTCATGGCGTTCTTCTTCGAGGCGACCTTCATCGGGCTGTGGATCTTCGGGTGGGACAAGCTGCCCCGCCGCATCCACCTGCTCACCATCTGGGCGACCGCATTCGGCTCGATCCTGTCGGCCTACTTCATCCTCACCGCGAACGCGTTCATGCAGAACCCGGTGGGCTACACGCTGAACCCCGAGACCGGGCGAGCCGAACTGACGAACTTCTTCGCGCTGCTGACCAACCCGGTCGCACTCGCCGCCTTCCCGCACACGATCTTCGCGGCGTTCATGTTCACCGCGGCCGTCGTCATCGCCGTCGCCGCCTACCACCTGCGTCGCGGCCAGCACCTCGACACCATGCGCCCGGTGCTCCGCTACGGGATGTGGTTCATGATCATCTCCTTCGTCGGCACCGCGATCAGCGGCGATCAGCTCGGCCTCGTAATGGTGCAGACGCAACCGATGAAGATGGCGGCCGCCGAGGCGCTCTGGAAGACCGCGTGCGGGGCGGACGCATCCTTCTCGATCTTCTCCATCGGCACCCCCGACGGCACGGCCGAGGTCTGGTCGCTGCGCGTCCCGTACCTGCTGTCGTTCCTCTCGACGCACACACTCGACGGCTGCGTCGAGGGCCTCAACAACCTGCAGGCCGATTACACGGCGCGCTTCGGCTCCGGCATCGACTACATGCCCGAGATCTGGGTCACCTACTGGTCGTTCCGCTGGATGATGGGCTTCGGCGGCATCGCCACCCTCATCTCGGTCGCAGGTCTCTGGGTCACCCGCAAGAAGGCCACGCGTCCCGTCGCCGGCTGGATGTGGCGCGTCGCCATCTGGTCCGCCCCGCTCCCGCTGTTCGGCAGCCTCGTGGGCTGGATCTTCACCGAGATGGGTCGCCAGCCCTGGATCGTCTTCGGTCTCATGCACACCGCGGACGGGGTCTCCCCCAACGTCCCCGCCTGGACCGTGCTCATATCGCTGGTCGCCTTCACCGCGATCTACGCGTCGCTCGCGGTCGTCGAGTTCCGCCTCATCCTCAAAGCCGCGCAGCAGGGTCCCGACCCGCTGCCCGGACCCGATGACCCCGACCCGCGGGACCTGCCGGTCGACCAGACCCCCTCGACGGTCTACTAGGAGCACGCCATGGATCTCGCCTACCTCTGGTTCTTCATCGTCGGTGTCTTCTTCGTCGGCTACTTCGTCCTCGACGGGTTCGACTTCGGCGTCGGGATGAGCCTGCCGTTCCTCGGCCGAGATGAGGTGTCGCGGCGCCAGGTCATCAACACGATCGGTCCCGTGTGGGACCTCAACGAGACCTGGGTCATCGTCGCCGGAGCCTGCCTGTTCGCCGCGTTCCCGGAGTGGTACGCCACCCTGTTCAGCGGGTTCTACCTGCCGCTGCTGCTCATCCTGCTCGCCCTCATCCTGCGCGGCGTCTCGTTCGAATACCGACACCAGCGCGAAGGACTCGCGTGGAAGCGCGGCTTCGACCGGATGATCGTGATCGGCTCCGTGATCCCGGCGCTTCTGTGGGGCGTCGCGTTCGGCAACATCGTGCAGGGCGTCCCGATCGACGCCGACAAGAACGTCACGGGCTCGCTTCTGACGCTCCTGAACCCCTACGCACTGTGCGTCGGGGCGACCACGCTCCTCCTCTTCTTCCTCCACGGGCTGTACTTCGTGGGACTGAAGGCCGACGGCACGGTCAAGGAGGAAGCGCACCGCCTGGCACGTCGCGTCGCCCTCCCGACGATCGCGTTCGCCGCCGCGACCGTCGTCTGGACCACGGTCATCGCGATGGATCGCGAGGCACCGGCACTGGCGGCGGTGATCGGATGCGGCGTCGCCGCCGCGCTCGCGCTGCTCGGGTCGGCCGTCGCGAACCTCCGTCGCCGCGACGGGTGGGCGTTCGCCCTCGGAGCGGTCACGATCGTCGGCGCCGTCCTGATGCTGTGGTTTGCCCTGTTCCCCTACGTCATGCCGTCCTCCACCGATCCGGCGAACTCGCTCACGATCGAGAACGCCTCGAGCACCGACTACACGCTCGGCGTCATGACCTGGGCGGCGGTCATCTTCCTGCCCGGCATCCTCGCCTACCAGGCCTGGACCTACTGGGTGTTCCGCAAGCGCATCTCGCGGGTGCAGATCGAGAAGGCGGATGCCGCGGCTGCTCACTGAGCCCGCGGGAGGATCGAGCCATGCCTGACGAGACCGAGCCGCGGCAGCCGCCGGTGGACCCCCGCCTGTGGCGGTACGCCGCGGCATCCCGATCGTTCTTCGTCGTCATCGCCCTTCTGTCCCTCCTGCAGACGGCGGTCATCGTCGGCTTCGCCTTCTTCACGACCCGAGCGATCGTCGATGCGATCGCCGGGGCCGACCTGGCCGGGACCCTTCTCGCCCTCGCGGGCATCGTCGTCGCCCGCTCGGTGCTCGCGCTGATCCGTGAACGCGTCGCCGCGCGCGCGTCGGCGCGCGTCGAGTCGCAGCTGCGCGCGGCCGTGCTCGACGGCGTCGCGCAGCTCGGCCCGGAGTGGACGGCGTCGCGCAGCACGTCGCACCTCGCCCTCGTGGCGGGGCGCGGACTCGACGCCCTCGAACCGTACGTCGGGCGCTATCTGCCCCAGCTCGTGCAGACCGTGATCGCGACGCCGATCCTCGTCGCGGCGATGTGGTCGGCCGACGCGATCTCGGGCCTCACGGTCCTCCTCACCCTTCCCCTCATCCCGATCTTCATGATCCTGATCGGCCTGGCGACGCGCTCCGTGCAGCGCCGCCAGTGGGAGACACTGACCCGGCTCGCGACCCGGTTCTCCGAGACGGTGCAAGGACTGTCGACGCTCACCGTCTTCGGCCGTCAGCGTCGCGCCGCCGACGCGATCGAGCGAGTGACGGACGACTACCGCCGCGAGACGATGACGGTGCTCCGAGTCTCGTTCCTCTCGGGCTTCGCACTGGAGTTCCTCGCCTCGATCTCCGTTGCGATCGTCGCGGTCGCGATCGGGTTCCGCCTGATCGACGGCTCCCTCACCCTGAGCGTCGGCCTGTTCGTCCTCCTCCTCGCACCGGAGGCGTTCCTGCCCCTCCGTCAGGTCGGCGTGCAGTTCCACGCCGCGAGCGAGGGGGTAGCGGCCACGCGGGACGTCTTCGCTGTGCTCGATGATGCCGCCGCGGCATCCGCAGACATCGCGCCGGCACCCGCGCCGACCGGGACGGACCACGTGCTGCGCGTGCGGGACGTGCGTGTGCGCGATCTGCCGCCCGTGACCCTGGACGCGCGCTCGGGCGAGATCGTCCTGATCGAAGGGCCGAGCGGTGCCGGCAAATCGAGCCTGCTCCACGCGCTCCTCGGCTTCGCCCCCGCGACCGGACGCATCGAGTTCGACGGCGTCGCGGCGAGCTCGCTCGCGCCGTCGGCCTGGCTCGGATGGGCGGGACAGCGCGCCGGTCTCGCCGCGGGCACGGTCGCGGAGAACATCCGCCTCGGCGACGACGACATGCCGGAACGGACGGTCCGCGAAGCCCTGGCGCTCGTGGGCCTCGGCGCCCTTGACCCCGCCCGGATGCTGGGCGTGCAGGGCGCGGGGCTGTCGGGCGGGCAGGCGCAGCGCGTCGCCGTCGCCCGCGCCCTCGCCCGGCACCTCCGCGGCCACGCTCCCGTGCTCGCCCTCGACGAGCCGTCCGCGGCCCTCGATGCCGACGCCGAGGCGCACCTGTGGCGTTCCCTGCGTCAGGTGGCGGATGCCGGGGCCCTGATCGTCCTGGTCTCGCACCGAGAGAGCGCCCGGGGCATCGCCGATCGCGTCGTGCGCCTGAGCGGTGCGGAGGTCACCGCATGACGACCATGCGTGACGTCCTCCGCGACGCGGTCCCGACACCGCGGAGATTCTGGCCCGCACTCGCATCCGGGTTCCTGTCCGAAGCGTCGGCCGTCGCGCTCCTCGCCGTCAGCGCGTGGCTCATCGTCCGGGCCTCGGAGCAACCGCTCGTCATGTACGTCACGATGGCCGTCGTCGGTGTCCGCGCTTTCGCCCTCTCCCGCGCGTTCTTCCGCTACACCGAGCGCCTGTCCAGTCACGACGCCGTCCTCCGGCAGCTCGCCCGGACGCGGACCGATCTGGTGCGGCGGCTGCTCCCCCACGCCCCCGCGGGACTCGCCTCGTCATCGCGCGGCGACGCCTCTGCGGCCCTCGTCGACGACGTCGACGAACTGCAGAACCTGTCGCTCCGCGTGATCCTCCCGCTCGTCTCGTCGGCCACGGTGGCGATCGGATCGGTGCTCCTGGTCGCACTCGTGTGGTGGCCGGCCGCCCTCACCCTGCTCGCCTGCCTCCTCGGCGCCGCGGTCGCCGCCCTCGCGTGGGGCTGGGTGGCGGGGGCGCGGGCGGAGCGATCGATCGCCCCGCTCCGTGCGCGACTGCGCGACGCGGTCCTCGATCACCTCTCGCGGCTCGACGTCCTCGTCTCCTTCGGTGCGGAGTCCGCCTCGCGCGCCGCCGTTCAGGACGCGGATGCCGCCCTCCGCCGTGCCGTTCTCCGTCGGGCGGGCGCACAGGCGGGGACGGCCGCCCTCGTCTCCCTCGCCGCGGGCGCCGCGATGGTCGCCGCCCTTCTCGTGGCCGCCCCGGCCGTCGCGCCCGGTGGTCTCTCGGGCCCCGCGCTCGGCGTCGCCATCCTCGTGCCGATGGCGGTGTTCGAGGTCTTCACGGGCGTCCCCCTCGCCGCGTCCGCCTGGCGGCAGGTGCGGGCCGCGGCATCCCGTGTCGCCGGCGTCGTGCCCGAAGAAGTCCCGAGCGAGATCCCGGCAGAAGGGACTCCGACCGGCGAGGCTCCATCACTCGGCGACGGGCTCCGGCTGCGCGGCGTCGACGTGCGCTGGCCGGGCGCCGCGGCGCCTGCGCTGACCGGGGTCGACCTCGACGTGCACCCCGGCGAGCGCCTGCACATCGTGGGTGCGAGCGGCGCCGGCAAGTCGACGCTCGCTCACGCCCTCGTGAGGTTCCTCGCCGTCACCGGCGAGTACTCCATCGGCGGACGCTCGGTCGACGAGATCGCGCCCGACGACCTGCGCCTGACCGTGGGACTGTGCGAGCAGCATCCGATGCTCTTCGACGAGGACATCCGGCAGAACCTCCTCTTCGCTCGCGACACCGCGACCGACGCGGAGCTCGAAGCCGTGCTGGAACGGGTCGGGCTCGGCGACTGGCTCCGCGCCCGCGGGGGGCTGGGCGCGCGGGTCGGCGAGCGCGGCGCCCTCGTCTCGGGCGGGCAGGCCCAGCGCATCTCCCTGGCGCGGGCGTTGCTCCGCGGGTTCCCCGTGCTCATCCTCGACGAGCCGACGGCAGGGGTCGATCCGGCCGCCGCCGACGCGCTCCTGACCGATCTGCTGGGCGCCGTCGACGGGTCGCACGCGGTCGTGCTGATCTCGCACGCCGGGGTCCCCGCATCCCTCGTCGATCGCACCGTGCGCGTCGCGGGCGGACGACTGACGCCCGCCTGAACCTCAGCGCGCCGTGGTTCAGGTCGTCGGGGCCTCGCGCTCCGCCGCCGCCGCGATGCGGTTCGCCATGCCCTTGAAGATGAACCCGTGGAAGGGCAGGACGGCGAACCAGTACAGCCGGCCGGCGAGCCCGGTCGGGAAGAAGACGGCCCGCTGCTCGTACCGCGATCCGGAGCCCTCGGGCTTCGCGCGCAGCTCGAGCCAGGCGAGCCCGGGCACCTTCATCTCGGCGCGCAGGCGCAGCAGGCGGCCCTCCTCGACGGCTTCGACGCGCCAGAAGTCGATCGCGTCGCCGGCGGCGACCTTGCCGCGGCTGCGGCGACCGCGCTGCAGGCCGACACCGCCGACAAGGCGATCCATCCAGCCGCGGACCGCCCAGAGGAACGGCGACGAGTACCAGCCGTTCTCCCCGCCGATCCCGACGATGACGCGCCACAGCTGCTCGGGGCTCGCCGACGTCGTCGCGGACTGCTCGTCGGTGAAGACGAGCCGGCCCGCCCACTCGGGGTCGCTGGGCAGCGGGTCGCTCGGCACGGAGGAGACCTCGGCGTCCTGCCAGCTGGTCTCGACGGCGTCGGCTTCGACCTTGCGGAGGGCCAGCCGCACGGACTCGCGGTACGGCGTCAAGCCGCCCTCGGGACGCGGCAGCAGGTCGTCGACGGAGTGGTCGTCCATGATGCACTCGTTCTGCAACGAGGCGATCAGCGGGCGGGCGATCGCCCGCGGCACGGGCGTCACGAGGTTCACCCAGTGCGAGGCGAGTCCGGGAGTCAGCACCGGCAGCGCCGCGATCGCGCGTTGGCGGAGCCCGGCTTCGACCGCGTACCCGTTCATCATCTGGCCGTAGCGCAGTACGTCGGGGCCGCCGATGTCGACCGCCCGATTGACCTCCGGATCCACGTGGGCCGCAGCGAGCAGGTAGTGCAGGACGTCGCGGACGGCGATCGGCTGGATGCGGTTGCGCACCCACTTCGGCGCCGGCATGTACGGCAGCACGTCGGTCAGGTGACGGACCATCTCGAACGAGGCCGACCCCGATCCGATGACGACACCGGCCTGGAGGACGAGCGTCGGCGCCCCGCTGTGCAGCAGCGTCTCGCCCACCTCGACCCGCGAACGCAGGTGAGGACTCAGCGTCACACCCGCCGGGTGCAGCCCGCCGAGGTACACGATCCGACCGACGGATGCCTCGGCCGCCGCGTCGGCGACCGTCTCCGCCGCGCGCAGGTCCTTCGTCTCGAAGTCGTCGCCCCCGCCCATCGAGTGGACGAGGTAGTAGAGCACGTCGACGTCGTCGACCGCCCGGGTCACGGCATCCGCGTCCTCGGCAGCACCTTCCACGACCTCGACCTGGCTCCCCCACACGAACGCCGCGAGTCGCGCCGGGGTGCGGACGAGGACGCGCACCCGGTACCCCGCCGACAGAAGCCGTGGGACGAGCCGCCCGCCGAGGTATCCGGTGGCTCCGAGGACGAGTGCGCGCGGCGCGGAACCATCCGGTCGAGGCCGTGCGACGAGGGCCGGTTCACGGCCGGTGGGGGCGGAGAGCTCACTCATGCCGCCACGATAGACCGGTCCCGACGGGGGTCGGGCCCTGCTCAGCCCGTCGTGTTTGTCAAGAGACACGCCCCGGGATGCGAGGGTCCGATCGACTACGTACCGTGGAGAGATGGCCAGGTCATCTCGCCCCTCGGTACCCCCGTCCTCCGAAGCACTGACCCGCTCCGCGCCACCTCCGCGGCTGGGCGTCGACGACGTCGTCGTGGTCGACACCAAGCGCGTCCGGACAGCGATCGGCGGCACCGTCGTCGGCAACTTCATGGAGTGGTTCGACTTCGGGATCTACGGCTACCTCGCCGTGACGATCACCGCGGTGTTCACGGCAGACCTCCCCGAACCATGGGGTCTGCTGGCCACCCTCTTCGGGTTCGCGATCTCGTTCCTGGTCCGCCCTATCGGCGGGCTCGTTCTCGGTCCGCTCGGCGATCGCATCGGACGCCAGAAGGTCCTGTTCTTCACCATGGCGATGATGGCTCTGGCAACCGCTCTCATCGGCGTGCTGCCCACGAGCGCTCAGATCGGGCTCTGGGCGATCATCCCGCTCTATGTCTTGAAGATGATCCAGGGCTTCTCCACCGGTGGCGAATACGCGGGCGCGACCACCTACGTCGCGGAGTTCTCGCCCGACAAGCGGCGAGGTTTCTGGTCGTCGTGGCTCGATCTCGGCTCGTACGTCGGCTTCGCCGCCGGTGCCTCCGTCGTCGCTCTCACGACGATCATCACCGAGTCGGTCTGGGGTGAGACCGCGATGACGGACTTCGGGTGGCGCATCCCGTTCCTCGTCGCAATCCCGCTCGGCATCGTGGCGATCTGGTTCCGCCTCAAGATCCCCGAGACCCCCGCCTACGAGAACACCGCCGGAACCGACGAGGAGCCGGATCGCGATGATCCTCTGGCACGCCATGGCATCGTCGGCATCCTCCGTCACCACTGGCGTGAGGTGCTCATCGGCATCGCGATCGTGGCAGCGACGAACACCGCAGGCTACGCGCTCACCAGCTACATGCCGACCTACCTCGAGAAGGAGGTGGGGATCTCCAACCTGGGCGCCGCTGTCGCCACCGTGCCCGTGCTCCTGGTCATGTCGGCGTGCCTGCCGTTCATCGGCCGGCTGAGCGACCGCATCGGGCGTCGACCGGTGTACATGATCGCGGCCGGCTCGACGATCGTCCTCATGATCCCGGCCTTCGCGGTCATGCAGATCGGTCAGGAATGGGCTGTGTTCATCGCCCTCGGAATGGTCGCCATCCCTGTGGCGTTCTACGTCGCCGTTTCGGCGTCGACACTGCCTGCACTCTTCCCGACGGCGTCGCGGTTCGGCGCCATGGCGATCGCCTACAACGTCTCGGTCTCCCTGTTCGGCGGCACGACGCCGCTGTTCAGTCAGGCGCTCATCGATCTGACCGGCAACACCTTCATGCCGGCGTTCTACATCATGTTCTTCGCCGCGCTCGGCGGCGTCGCCCTGCTGTCGATGAAGGAGACCGCCAAGCGTCCGTTGCTGGGATCCGTTCCCACCGTCGAGACGCGCGAAGAAGCCGTCGAGGTCGTCGCTCGTCAGGACGAGGACCCGCTCATCGACACGTCGACGATGCCGATCCCCGTCCACCGGTCATAGCCGCATGCCGTACGCGCTCGACCCCGGCGATGACGGCAGCGCCGCGAAGCCCAGACGGGTGTAGAACGCCATCGCGCCGGTGTTCTCCGCCGAGGCGACGAGGTGGAGACCGGCGACGCCCCGTTCCCGCAAGGCGGCGAAGAGTGTCTCGATGAGTCGGCGCCCTGCCCCCTGCCCCTGCGCCTGCGGCAGCAGGTCGATGTGCAGGTGGGCGGGGAAGTCGGCCGCGTACCGCTCGGGCTTCTCGCCGCGGCCGTACGCGTAGAGCAGCGTGCCGTCCTGACGCGTGACCTCGGCCTCGGGCTTCGGCCAGCGGTTCGCGAACCGCGGCCACCACTGCGTCCGGAACCACTCCTCGAACCCGTCCGTATCGTCGGTCGCCACGACGTATCCCACCGGCGTCCCGTTCCCGTCCTCGACCACGAAGACGAGGTCCGGGTGGCGTTCCGCGTAGGGCAGCGCCCAGATGTGGCCCCAGATCGCGTCGTCCTCGAAGATCCCGGTGGCATCGCTCCCGGCATCCGCGGTCCGCAGGCAGATCTCCGAGAGCGCCGGCTCATCGCCGGGACGGAACGGACGGATGCCTCCCGCCGCGGTCATCGCCGGCGTCCGTTCCCGAACACCCCGCGGATGACGCTGCCGATGATCGACTGGGTCGTCTTCGACCCGAGGATCTCCTCGAGAGGGGATGCCTCGCGCGTGCGGCTCGTCCGGGTGCTGCCGCCGGTGGTCCGGAGGATCCGCTCGTACTCCCGCTGGGCATCGCGCTCGGCCTTCTGCTGCGCCTTGTCGGCTGCGGCCTTCTGCTTCGCGTACTCCGCGTCGGCCTTGGCCTTCTCGGTCGCCGCCTTCGCCGCATCCGCCGCGGCATCGGCGGCGGCCATCTTGGCGCCGAGGATCTCGCGCGCGGACTCGCGGTCGACGGGAGTCCCGTAGGTCGCGAGGAGCGGCGACGCGGCGACGACGGCCTGCACGGCCGCCGCGGGCGTCGGGGACATGAGGCCCTGGGGGGCGCGCAGGCGCGTCCACGCGACCGGGGTGGGGGCGCCCTTCTCGTTCATGACCGTGACGATCGCTTCGCCCGTTCCGAGCTCCTGCAGGACGCGTTCGAGGTCGTATCCCGAGGTCGGGTACGTACTCACCGTCGCGCGGAGGGCCTTCGCATCATCGGGCGTGAAGGCACGGAGCGCGTGCTGGATGCGCGAGCCGAGCTGACCGAGCACGTCCGCCGGCACATCCTTGGGGGTCTGCGTCACGAAGAAGACGCCGACGCCCTTCGAACGGATGAGCCGCACGGTCTGCACGATGGCGGCGGTGAACGCCTTCGACGCGTCGCGGAAGAGCAGGTGCGCCTCGTCGAAGAAGAACACCAGCTTGGGCTTGTCGGCATCCCCCACCTCGGGGAGGATCTCGAAGAGCTCCGCCAGCAGGTACATGAGGAAGGTCGAGAACAGTTCGGGCTTGTCGGCGATCCCCGGCACCTCGAGGAGAGAGATGACACCCCGCCCGTCGGGTGCCGTCCGCAGGAAGTCGTGCACGTCGAACTCCGGTTCGCCGAAGAAGACGTCCGCGCCGCCGTCGGCGAAGGTGATGAGTTCGCGGAGGATCACGCCCGCTGTCGCGGGCGACAGGCCGCCGAGGTCCTTCAGCTCGGGCTTGCCCTCGTCGCTCGTCAGGTAGGTGAGCACCGCCCGGAGGTCAGAGAGGTCGACGAGCGGCAGGCCGTGGGCGTCGGCGTAGTGGAAGACGAGGCCGAGACTCGACTCCTGCGTCTCGTTGAGCCCCAGGACCCGGCTGAGCAGCAGCGGACCGAACCCGGTGACGGTCGCCCGCACGGGGACCCCGGTGCCGATGCCGCCGAGGGCGAAGTACTCCGTGACGGATGCCGCCGGTTCCCATGCCTGCCCGATCGCCTCCGTGCGGGCCAGCAGCTTGGGGTTCGGCTCCCCCGCCGTCGCCACGCCGGTGAGGTCGCCCTTGATGTCGGCGGCGAAGACGGGCACCCCCTTCGCCGCGAGCTGCTCGGCCAATCCCTGGAGCGTGCGGGTCTTACCCGTGCCGGTGGCACCCGCGACGAGGCCGTGCCGGTTGGTCATGGCGAGCGGGATGCGGATCTGCGCGTCCGGGAGGGGGGCACCGTTCACGAGGGCCCCGAGGTCGAGGGTCGCCTCGTCGAAGGTGTACCCCTGGGCGATGCGGGCGACCTCGCCGTCGTCCAGCGGGCCCCCGGCGGGAGGGGCCGCAGCGGGCTGAGCGGATTCCGCCGCCGCGGGCTCGGCAGACGCGGGCTCGGCGGGTGGCTCCGCCGCAGCGGGCTCGGCAGACGCGGGCTCGGCGGGAGCGGCATCCGTCGTCACCGCCGCGGCACGGGCGGCCGCGAGGGCGGCCTGCGCGCGCGCGAGTTTCAGTTCCGCCGCGGCGGCAGCGGCTTCCGCTTCGAGGCGGGCGAGTTCGGCGGCGGCTTCATCGGCGCTCATGTCGTCAGCCTAGCGAGAGGCGTCGCTCGCGCTCCCTGACGATGGGAATCGTCAGGGCGGCGGCGACGAGCATCGTCGTGGCGACTCCGAGCACGGTCCCACCGAGTGTGTCCGTGAGCCAGTGCGCGTGCACCTGGGTCCGACTGAAGGCCATCAGCAACGCCCAGGCGAGGCCCACGACCGCGACCCACACGCGGGGGAAGAGGATGACGGCGACCGTCGCGATCACGGCGGCATTCGCCGTGTGCCCCGACGGGAACGACCCGTGATCCGAGATGACGAGCATCTCCTCGGGGCGCACCCGCCCGAACAGCCCCTTCAGCAGCTGCACGACGAGGGCGCCGACGATCGATGCCGCGAGGAAGAACACGGCACCCCACGGCCGGCGTGCCAGCGCGAGCAGCGCGGCGCCGACGAGCGGGACGACGTAGGTCCCGACGACTCCTGCTCCGAGGATGTTCATGAGGAAGGAGATCGGACGGATGCCGGGCAGGAACGTCGTCACGTACGTGTTCCACCACGCATCCAGGTCGATCAGCTCCGAATCGGTCGATTCGACCGCGATGCCGGTCGCGAGGGCGACCACGAGGAGGATCGCGCCGATGACGGCCAGGCGCAGGCCGATGCCGATCTCGTGTTCATGCGTGGGCACTCTCGTCATGGGCTCATCCTGGCCGACATCCCGCCGACGAACCTGCCCCTTGCGCTCGCGGCAGTGGACGGTCGCAGGGTCACGGGAACCTATGAACGACGCCCATCCAGGGCCTCCGCAGATGCAGGCGAATAAACTCGAACCGGCGCGCCCGCGCCCTCCCCACCCCGACCGACGAGGCCACTCCCATGACCCCGAACGACCCTGCCGGAAAGCGGACGAGCGGCAACCCCGCGACGCAGGCCCAGCTGAACCTGACCGTCAAGCAGCAGCGCGAGCAGCAGAAGCAGCAGAAACTCGCCGAGTACCAGCGTCAGCTCGCCAAGCGCCGCCGCACCAAGGCCACCTGGTGGATCGTCGGGTCCACCGCCGCGGTCCTCGTGGTGGGTCTCGTCGTGGCCTCGTTCCTCCTGACACCTCGCCCCGTGTCGATCGCCCGGGGAGATGGTGACGGCAGCGGCATCCGCGGCGTGCAGACCTTCGATCACACGGCCACCCACGTCGAGGGCGCCGTCGATTACGAGCAGACCCCGCCGGCCGGCGGCGACCACAACGCCGTCTGGCTCAACTGCGGCGTGTACACGCAGCCGGTGCCGAACGAGAACGCGGTCCACGCCCTCGAGCACGGCGCCATCTGGATCACCTACGACCCGGCCCGGGTCGACGAGGCGGGCGTCGCGGCGCTCGATGCGCAGCTGCCCAAGGACTACACGGTCCTCTCCCCCTACGAGGGCATGGACACCCCGATCGCCGTCAGCGCGTGGAACGCGCAGCTGAAAGTCGACTCCCCCGACGACGAGCGCATCGGCGAGTTCGTCAAGGCCTACTGGCGCAACACCAACGGTCCCGAGCCCGGCGCAGCGTGCACGGGCGCCCTGGACGCCCCCGGCAAGCAGTGACGACCGAGACCGTCGGCGACGAGCCGGGCACCCCGCGCACCCTCCCGCCGTGGTGGGTGGTGCTGCTGGTCGGCCTCGCCGTCGCCGCGGTCGCGTTCTCGATCGGCCGCTTCTCGACCTTCGGGATCGCCGGATCCACGCCCGCCGAAGGCTCCGCGGACGCCGGCTTCGCCCGTGACATGCAGGTGCACCACGCGCAGGCGGTCGACATGGCGATGACGATCTACGCGGAGACGGACGACGAGGAGCTCCGGGCCCTCTCGTACGACATCGCGACGGGACAGTCGTCCCAGCGCGGCGAGATGCTCGACTGGCTCGTCCAGTGGGGGCTCCCGCAGTACGGCGACGCACCGATGGCGTGGATGTCGGCATCCGGTTCCGGTCACGCCCATGGAACGGCCTCGGACGCGCCGCAGACCGACGAGCAGGTCCGCGAGGCGATGGGCATGGCTTCGGACGACGAGCTGGCCGCCCTGCACAGCGCGACGGGCAAGACCGCGGACTGCATGTTCCTCTCGCTCATGATCCGCCACCACGAGGGCGCGATCCCGATGGCCGAGGCCGTCCTCGAGCTCGGCACCGACGCGCGCGTGAAGACGGTCGCCGAGAACATGAAGAAGGGTCAGACCTTCGAGATCGAGGCCATGACCTCGATGCAGCAGCGCCTCGGCTGCAGCTGACAGGCACGAACGAGAAGAGGGGGATGCCGGTGGCCACCGGCATCCCCCTCTTCTGTCGTTTCGGCGATCAGCCCTTCGTCGCCCCGGCCAGGAGGCCGCGGACGAAGAAGCGCTGCAGCGCGAAGAACACGATCAGCGGGACGAGGATCGAGATGAACGTACCCGCCGACTGCAGGAACCACTTGTTGCCCCAGGTCCCCGACAGGGAGTTGAGGGCCTGCGTGATCGGCAGTGCACCCGGCGAGGCGAAGATCGTCGCGACGAGCAGGTCGTTCCAGACCCAGAGGAACTGGAAGATGCCGAACGACGCGATGGCGGGAGCGGCCAGCGGCAGGATGATCCGGAAGAACACCTGGCCGTGTCCGGCCCCGTCGACGCGCGCAGCTTCGATGATCTCGCCCGGGATCTCGGCGATGAAGTTGTGCAGCATGAACGTCGCCAGCGGCAGCGCGAAGATCGCGTGCGCGATCCACACGCGGGCGAAGCTGTAATCGACCTCGTTCAGACCGAAGCCGGGGAAGATCGGCACGTCATTGATGCTCAGGCCGTCCGAGAACAGGCTGAGCAGGGGCACGAGGGCCATCTGCAGCGGCACGATCTGGAGCGCGAAGACGAACACGAACAGCGCGCTGCGCCCCTTGAAGTCGATCCACGCGAACGCGTAGGCCGCGAGGGCCGCCATGACGATCGGGAACACCGTCGCGGGGATCGTGATCGCGAGCGAGTTCACGAAGGCCGAGGCGAGCGTCGTGGACGTCCCGCCCGAGTTCAGCGCCTGCATGTAGTTGTCGAGCGTGAACTTCGGATCGGTGAACGCCGTCCACCATCCGCTCGTCTGCGTGTCGCTTCCGGGGCGGAACGAGGTGACGAACAGACCGAAGGTCGGGATCGTCCAGAAGATCGCGATGATGGCCGCCGCGATCGTGGCGCCCTTCGACGTGAGCTTCTTGTGGGCGATCGCCTCGTTGCGGCGGGTGTCGCGCGCGACCTGGCGCGCGGTGCGGTTGTCGACCGGCGTGGTCGGGGCTGCCACGGTCATCAGCGGATTTCCTTCTGCTTGGCCATCGATCGGGCGTTGTAGACGATCAGCGGCAAGACGAACAGGAACAGCACGACGGCCAGCGCGGACGAGTGTCCGAAGCTCTGGAACCGCTGCTGCTGGTTGACCATCTCGAACCCGAGGACGGTCGTGTCGTCGCGACCACCGGTCATGACGGCGACGATGTCGTAGACCTTCAACGAAGCGATCGTCACGGTGGTCAGCACGACGATCAGCGACGAGCGGATGCCGGGCACCGTGACGTTGCGGAAGCGCTGCCACGCGTTGGTGCCGTCGAGCTCGGCGGCCTCCATCTGCTCGACCGGGACAGCCTTGATCGCGGCCGAGAGGATCACCATCGCGAAACCGGTCTGCGTCCAGATGAAGACGACCAGCAGCATGAGCGTGTTGATGACCGGCTTGATGGCGAGCCACTGCACCGGATCGCCGCCGAAAGCGGTGACGATCGCGTTGAGGAGGCCGATCTGGTCGCCCTGGCGGGCGTCGTACATGAACTTCCAGATGATGCCGGCGCCGACGAACGAGATCGCGACGGGCATGAACACGAGGACCTTCAGCAGCTTCTCGCCCCGGGCCCGGTCGATGAAGACCGCGTAGGCGAGACCGATGACGACCGAGATCGTCGGCGCCAGCAGCGCCCACAGGATCGTGTTGACGATCGAGGCCGTGCCGGTGGGGTTCGTGAAGACCCAGATGTAGTTCTCGAGGCCCACGAACTCATCGCCCGTCTTGTCGAAGAACGATTTGAAGATCGTCGCGATCGCCGGGTAGACGAGGCCGAGGATCAGCATGATGCTCGCCGGGGCCATGAAGAGGATGAGCTGGAACAGGTATCCCGCGCCCTGACGGGAGCGGAAGTCCGCGAAGAAGAGCAGCGCCCCGACGAGGAGCGCGATGGCCACCACGTAGACGACGGCGTTGGCGTACGGACGCAGCAGCAGGAAGGCGAGCACCGGGATCACGAGACAGGCGACCAGCCGCATGATGAAGTAGCCGCGCCCGGGGCGCGGCGCGAACTCGATGAGCACCAGGATGATCGCCACCACGAGGCCGAAGACCAGCAGGATGACGGGGATCTGGATGAGCGGGTTCAGCGCGCCGAGCCACAGGAAGAAGCTGTTGAGCGAGAAGCCGATCGTGATGCGCGCCGATTCCTCGGTCGAACCGGTGAAGGCGAGCAGGAAAGCGACCAGAGCGATGAGGATGAAGCCTGCGGCGACGACGATCTTCGTGATCGATCGACCCCTCGGGTCTTGAGCGTGGGTGGTGACGGCAGGTTCGGTGTCGACGGGCCTGTCGACGGTCGTCTGCGACATGCGGGTTCCCTTCTGGGTACAGCGGCGTACCCGTGCGGTACGGACGGGAGAAGCGGGGCCGGGCTTTGGAAGCCCGACCCCGCTCGGCTCAACCGATCGTCAGGCGACGATCAGTTCTCGTAACCGGCCTGGATGTCGGAGAGCACCGTGTCGGTGTCCTTGCCGTCGATCCAGTCGACCATGCCCTTCCAGAACGAGCCCTGACCCACCGTGGCGGGCATCAGGTCGGATGCGTCGAAGCGGAGGACCGTGGAGTCGTCCTGCAGCGTCGTCATCGCTTCCTTGAGGAACTCGCTCGAGGCGAGGCTGGGGTCGGCCTTCTTGTTGGCCGAGATGACGCCACCGAGCTCGACGCGAGCGTCAGCGAACTCGGGCGATGCCATGAATTCCAGGACCTTCTGTGTCGACTCGTCGTCCGAGAAGCCGGCGACGAACTCGCCGCCGCCCTCGATCTGGAGCTCACCCTCGGTGTAGCCGGGCATGATGAACGCGTAGACGTCACCGTCGGGCGCGACCTCGGGGGTCTTGCCGTCCGCGGTCTTCACGTCGAGGAAGTTCGCCGACAGGAACGAGGCCTGGTGGGTGAGGGCGCAGTCGCCGCTCGCCACGGCCGCCGCGACATCGCCGAACGCCGTCGAGTTGATGCTCTTCACGTCGCCGTAGCCGGCGTTGACGTAGTCGGGGTTGAGGAGGATCTCGCCGACCGCGTCGAACGCCTTCTTGATCTGCGGGTCGGTGAACTTCACGTCACCGGCGACCCACTGGTCGTAGACGTCGGCACCGGACTGGCGCAGGACGAGGTCCTCGACCCAGTCGGTGCCCGGCCATCCGGACGCCGCCTCGGACGAGAAGCCGGCGCACCACGCGGGCTTGCCGGTGGTCTCGACGATCTTGTCGGAGAGGGCGATCATGTCGTCCCACGTCTTGGGGACCTCGACACCCCACTCCGCGAACTGCTTCGGCGAGTACCAGACGTACCCCTTCAGGTTCGCGAGCATCGGTGCCGCGTAGAAGGTGTCGTCGAAGGTGCCGTACTTCTTCCAGTCGGGCGACCAGTTCTCGTCGACGGCCTTCTCGACCGCTTCGGGAGCCTTGAGGACCTTCCCGGTGTCGACCAGGGTCTTCAACAGACCCGGCTGCGGGACGACCGCGATGTCGGGGGCGTCGCCACCGGTCACCTTGGTGACGATGTTGCCCTCGAACGACTTGTCGCCGACGTACTCGACGGTGATGCCGGTGTCCTTGGTGAACTGGTCGAAGGACTTGTTGAGGGCGTCTGCCTCGCCGCCCGTGATGCCGCCGGAGATGCGGACGGTCTTCTTCGCCTCGCCGCCGCCGTTTCCGCTGCCACCTTCCGCACACCCTGCCAGCATCAACGCTGCCGCGCCGAGAAGGGCGACGGGGGCAAGAAGACGGTATCGCTGTGACAATGCCATGTACTTCTCCTCTTTCGGGATCATCGTCCGCCCAGAGGAGCCTTGGCCGCATCCTTGGGGAACCGATTCCAGGACAACCTACTTGGCCGAACACTCTCCGCACAACTGCGAAATATCAAGGTTCTGCAACCATTGTGCTTTCGGTTATGATCCGCATGGGATCGCTCCCATGAACTGAGGATGGAACCGGTTCCCTTCGCGGCCGCCACCGACTACGCTGAGTCCTCGACCACGGGGACAGGTCATGACGGGGTCGAGGAGGACCGATGAGCACCATCGCCGACGTTGCACGCGAAGCCGGCGTCTCCAAGGCGACGGCCAGTCGCGCCCTGACCGGCAGCGCACAGGTGTCCCCGGCCACACGACAGCGGGTCCACGAGGCCGCACAGCGCCTCGGTTACGTCCCCTCGACCAGCGCCGTCAGCCTCGCCACGGGGCGAACCCGCAATATCGGCGTCGTGCTCCCCCACGTGAACCGGTGGTTCTTCGCCGAGGTCCTCGAGGGCATCCAGGCATCCCTGTTGGAACGCGGGCTCGACCTGACCCTCTACGACGCGACGCCCGGCAGCGCCGGCCGTCGGCGCGTCTTCGACGACTTCCTCTCCCGCAAGAGGTTCGACGGCCTCATCGCCGTCGGCCTCGAACCCGCCGCGAGCGAGACCGAGGCGCTGCTGGCCCTCGACCGACCCGTCGTCAGCGTGATCGGCACCGAGCAGACCACGAGCCTCGTCACGCTCGACGATCGGCTCGCCGCCGCCCTCGCGACATCCCATCTCATCTCGCTGGGACACCGGCGCATCGCCTTCCTGGGCGGCACGTCCTCGAGCCACTGGCCTCACGTCGAGTCCGCCCGCTTCGACGGATATGCGCGGGAGATGCACGACTCCGATCTCGGCGCGCAGGTCACCCGCACACCGGCGGAACTGTCGATGCCGGCCGGCTACGAAGCAGCCGTCGACCTCCTCAGCGATCCGTCGGAGCGCCCGACAGCCATCGTGGGGGCCTGCGACGAAGTGGCGATCGGGGCCATCATCGCGGCGCGACGTCTCGGCATCCTCGTCCCGTCCGAGCTCAGCGTCATCGGCATCGACGACCACGTCAACGCCGAGATGTTCGCCCTCACCACCCTTCGCCAGGTGCCCCGCGAACAGGGGGCGACGGCGGTGGAACTGCTCATGCGCCACATCGAGGACGCGACGCTCGACCCCGTCACCGTGATGATCCGGCCGCGCCTCGTCGTCCGCAACTCGACGGCGCCGCGCTCGGGCGCGACCGCCGCTGCGGTCCGCGACTCAGGGCTCTCCCGCACCGCCGAGCCCTGACGGTTCACCACCGGGCCGGTTAACGCCGGAAGGCTCCGGATGCCGCGGCATCCGGAGCCTTCCAGTGAAGGGATTCGCCTTACTTGACGGAAACCGTCGCGCCGGCGGCCTCGAGGGCCTCCTTGGCCTTGTCGGCAGCTTCCTTGTTCGCGCCCTCGAGCACGGCCTTGGGAGCACCGTCGACGACGGCCTTGGCCTCGCCGAGGCCGAGCGAGGTGAGCTCGCGGACGACCTTGATGACCTGGATCTTCTTGTCGCCGGCAGCCTCGAGGATGACGTCGAAGGAGTCCTTCTCCTCAACCTCTTCAGCAGCAGCGCCACCGCCGGCACCGGCAACGGCGACGGGGGCAGCAGCGGTGACGTCGAACTTCTCCTCGAACGCCTTCACGAACTCGCTGAGCTCGACGAGGGTGAGGCCGGCGAACTGCTCGAGCAGCTCCTCGGTGGAAAGCTTCGCCATGATGTATCTCCTAGATAGATGGGGTTTGTGTAAAAGAGCTCGCTCGTCGCTTACGCGGCGTCAGCGGTCTCCAGCTTTTCGCGAAGCGCGTCGATGGTGGCGGCAGCCTTGCCCATCGTCGCCTTCATCATGCCCGCAGCCTTCGCCAGCAGAACCTCACGGCTCTCGAGCGAGGCGTACTTGTTGACCTCGTCGGCAGTGAGGGCGTTGCCCTCGAAGATGCCGCCCTTGATCACCAGAAGCGGGTTGGCCTTGGCGAAGTCACGCAGAGCCTTGGCAGTGGCGACGAAGTCACCGTGCACGAAAGCGACAGCCGAGGGGCCCTTGAGGTCCTCGTCCAGAGCCGTGATCCCCGCGCTGTTCGCGGCGATCTTGGTCAGCGTGTTCTTCACCACGGCGTACTGCGCGTCCTGACGGATGTTGTTGCGCAGCTCCTTGAGCTGGGCAACCGTCAGACCGCGGTACTCGGTCAGCAAGACGGCGTTCGAGTTCTCGAAGTTCTTCGTGAGCTCGGCGACCGATGCATCCTTCTGCGCCATGGTCACTCCTTGATGTGTACGAGACGTCCCGCGGCAGCGGGACATCGACCTCGACGGTCGGGCTGCATGAGAAAAGCTCCGGCGCAAGCGCACGGAGCTTTGAGCCCGGTTTCCCGGAAGTCTGTCGTACACCTGCGTGGGCCCCTGCGATGCAGAGCTTCGATCGCATGCGCGGACGCACGACGATGACCGACGGTCTTTGGCTTGTCCCCCAGTGTACGTGCCGCCGCCCGGCGCGCCAAATCCCGGCGTCCGCGCCCGTGTGTGCGCCGCGCGCCCGGGACGCGAGAGCGCCGCTTCGTGCCGAGTGCGCCTGCTATTGCCCGGCAAGAAGGGGCCTTCTCGGCAAGAAGAGACGCTCTCGCGAGGTGGGGAGGGTGATGCGGAAGGCCCGCAGGCGGTCAGCGAGCGCATCGGGGGTGACGACGTCGCGGCTGGCGCAACGCAACACCCGTCGGCCCGTGATGCCACGCACCCAGTCCTCGCGTTCCTTCTCCGCCAGAAGGATGCCGCTGAGCGGGCGCCCGGCGGTGAGCGCGGGGTCCGTGTACTTGCCGTCGCCGTCGCACTCGAGGAACGCGTCCGCCTCGACGAGTTCAAGGTCCATCCAGTATGTGCCGGTGCCGGCGGGCACCTTCACCTGGAGGCCGGGCTGCATGAAGCCCAGCCGCCGCACCTGCAACTTCGTCACCGACTCGAGCGGCAGCTCCGATCTGCCGTCGAGCACCTCGACAACGTCGCGCGCCGCCCGCACTCCCCGCTTTCCGGAGCTGCGCCGCAGCCGCTCCCGCAACCGCTCTCGAAAAGCATCTCCGCCCGCCACGTCATAGCGCCGCGGCGGGCCGGCCACACGTTGCATCGCCGCGTCGGCCGCCGCCACGGCCACTTCGAGGCTCGCGCCGCGCAGTAGATCGCTGACCGTCCGCTCGAGACTCGTGCACGGGAGTCCGTCCACCGTGACGATGTCCACATCGTCGACCGCGTCACGATGTCGTCCGACCGTGGGTCCGCTGTGCCGACCCACCCCGGCGTCGACCGCGTGCACGCGCTGGACGAACAGCCGGTAGAGAGGCAATCCGTGGAGGACCGCGGCCGAGGTGAACGAGAACACCGGCGGCGCCCCGGCATCCGATGACACCGCGGCGATGTGGAGGCGGTGCTGCGATTCGGGCCACAGGTCCCGCCAGGTCCCGCCGTCGCAGTACCACCCCCTGCGCACCCGCACGAGGTCGCCGCCCCGGAGCGCGTCGTCGATGTCCCGTCTGCTCCACCCATCGAAGACGAGGTCGTCTCGACGCCGCAGCGCCGACGCGGCGGCAGCCAGGTCCAGTTCTCGCATCCCCCGAGCGTGCCGCCCGGTCCGCCCGGACGACACGCGCACGTCGCCCTTCCGGACAGCCCCGGTCGCCTCGCCCGTGTGGAGGAGGCACGAAAGCGCGTCCCCGTACCGAAAGCGAGGGCGGATGCCGCGCCACAGCCGACGCGCTCGACAGGACCGCGCGCTCTCGGGCCCCGGCGCTGCGCCCGCTCGCGCCCCTCCGCGCGAGCGCTCAGCGCGTGCTGAACGCGGCGTCGAAAGCGGCGGCGGACGGCTCGTAGGTCGACAGCCGCCGAACGAAGGCGAGAGCCTCGGGGGCGCCGACCAGGCGGTCCATGCCCGCGTCCTCCCACTCGACGGAGAGCGGACCGGTGTACCCGATCGCATTCAGCATGCGGAAGGCGTCCTCCCACGGCACGTCGCCGTGACCGGTGGAGATGAAATCCCACCCGCGCCGCGGATCAGCCCAGGCGAGGTGGGACGACAGCCGACCGTTCCGACCGTTGCCGAGTCGCTTCTTCGTGTCCTTGCAGTGGACGTGGATGATGCGGTCGCGGAAGTCCCACAGGAACGACACGGGGTCGAGGTCCTGCCACACCATGTGGCTCGGGTCCCAGTTGAGTCCGAACGCCTCGCGGTGCCCGATGGCCTCGAGCGCGCGGTGAGTCGTCCAGTAGTCGTAGGCGATCTCGGAGGGGTGCACCTCGTGGGCGAACCTCACGCCGACCTCGTCGAAGACGTCGAGGATCGGGTTCCAACGCGCGGCGAAGTCCTCGTAGCCCGCATCCACCATGTCCTGGGATGCCGGCGGGAACATCGCGACGTACTTCCAGATCGACGACCCCGTGAATCCGGTCACGATCTTCACGCCGAGCTTCGCCGCCATCCGGGCGGTGTCCTTCATCCCCTCGGCCGCACGCCGCCGCACCCCCTCGGCCTCGCCATCACCCCACACCCGGTCGGAGAGGATGTCGCGGTGCCGCTGGTCGATCGGATCGTCGCAGACCGCCTGCCCGCCCAAGTGGTTCGCGATCGCATGCGCCTGCAGGCCGTTGCGTTCGAGGATGTCCCGACGACTCCGGACGTACTCCGCGTCGTCCCAGCGGGAGACGTCGAGGTGGTCGCCCCAGCAGGCGATCTCGAGTCCGTCGTACCCCCACTCCCCGGCGAGGCGCGCGACCTCCTCGAACGGCAGGTCGGCCCACTGGCCGGTGAACAGGGTGATCGGTCGCGCCATTGCAGATCCTTTCGTGGATGCGGGTCGCCCCGCGGGTCAGTCGTTCGTCGGCACCCAGCGACTGCCCGCCGCCGAACTGCGTTCCACCGCGTCGAGGACGCGTTGCACATGGAGACCGTCCGCGAACGAGGGTCGAGGCGCGACCCCCTCGGCGATCGCCGTGGAGAAATCCCGCACCTGGTGCGAGAACCCGTGTTCGTATCCGAGGATGTGTCCCGTGGGCCACCACGGCTCGAGGTAGGGATGACCGTGTTCGGTGACGAGGATGCGGCGGAAGCCGAGCTCGGTCTCGGCGACGGTCGCGTCGTAGAACTCGAGCTCGTTCAGCCGCTCGAGGTCGAAGGCCAATGCGCCGCGGGTGCCGGACACCTCGACCCGGAGAGCGTTCTTGCGCCCGGTCCGATACCGGGTCGCCTCGAAAGAGGCGAGGGCCCCGGAGCTGAGCCGGCCGGTGAACAGCGCGACGTCGTCGACGGTCACCCGTCCGCGCTCGGCGCTCGCGGTCCCCGACAGCCCGATGCCTTCACCCAGGAGCGGCCGTTCGTGGACGAGTGTCTCCACGATGCCGGACACGCTGTCGACCGTCTGTCCCGTGATGAACTCGGCCAGGTCTACGGCGTGCGCGCCGATGTCGCCGAGTGAGCCCGAGCCGGCCTTCTGCTTGTCGAGTCGCCAGGTCATCGGCGCCTCGGCATCCATCAGCCAGTCCTGCAGATACTCGGCGCGCACCTGGCGGATGTCGCCCAGTCGACCCGCGGCGACCAGGTCGCGGGCGAACGTCGCCGCCGGCACCCGCCGGTAGGTGAAGCCCACCATCGAACGGATGCCGCGCGCCTCGGCGCGAGCCGCGGCCTGCGTCATCGCCTCGGCCTCGGCGACGGAGTTGGCCAGCGGCTTCTCGCAGAGCACGTGCTTGCCCGCCTCGAGCGCGGCGATCGCGATCTCGGCGTGGGTGTCGCCGGGGGTGACGATGTCGACCACGTCGACATCGTCCCGGGCGATCGTCGCGCGCCAGTCGGTGGAGGACTCCGCCCAGCCCCATTTGGCCGCCGCCGCTGCCGTCGACCCGGCGTCGCGGCCGGTCACGACGTGCAGGACGGGGTCGAGCGGCAGGTCGAAGAACCTCGGGGCGACCCGCCAGCCCTGTGAATGGGCGGCACCCATGAAGCCGTGGCCGATCATCGCGACCCGGAGCCTTGTCGTCATGACGGTGTCCTCTCGAAGAAGGTGGGGGCGCCCACGCACCGGGCGCCCCCGTGGTGATCACTCGAAGGCGAGGTCGATGTACTGGTCGACGTTCTCCTTCGTGACGACCGGCGCATCGAGGACGATCCGGTTCGGGATGCCGGGGGTCACGATGTCCCCGAGGGTCTTGCTCTGCGCGATGAGACGGGCCAACGCCACGCCGTCCGCAGCCTGCGTGGACGGGTAGATGACGGTCGCCTTCAGGACGCTGTCGTCCGCTTCGATGGCCTCCATGGCAGCCTTGCTGCCCGCGCCGCCCATCATGAAGAACTCGTCGCGGCCCGCGGAGGCGATGGCGGCGAGGACGCCGATTCCCTGGTCGTCGTCGTGATTCCAGATGGCGTCGATCTTCGGGTTGGCCGAGAGCAGCTGCGATGCCGCGGACTCGCCACCGGCGACCGTGAAGTCGGCGGCGACCCGGGCGGAGACGTCGAGTCCGCAGTCCTTCAGCGCGTCGGCGAACCCCTGCGACCGGTCCTGCGTGAGGGGTAGCGAATCGATGCCGGCGATCTCGGCCACGACGGCGTCGGTCTTCCCGTCGAGCTGTTCGCAGATGTAGGTGCCCGCAGAGACTCCCATGCCGTAGTTGTCGCCGAGGACGGTGGCCCGGGCCGCGAAGGGGCTCGAGAACTCGCGGTCGACGTTGATGACGGGGATGCCCGCGTTCATGGCGGCGATCGCGGCCTCGGTCAGGGCCGCACCGTCGGTGGGCAGGAGGACGATGGCGTCCACCTTGTCGTTGACGAACGTCTCCACGGCGGCGATCTGCGCGATGGGGTCGTTGGTTCCTTCCGCCGTCTTCAGCTCGACGTCGTCGAAGCTTGCGGCGGCGTCTGCGGCGCCGGAGTTGATGGCTCCGAGCCAACCGTGGTCGGCTGCGGGACCGGAGAACCCGATCGTGACGGTGTCCCCGCTCGCCGCGTTCTCCTCCGACGTGGTGCCCTGCCTCTCGGCACCGTTCTCGTCGGCTCCGGTCCCCGTACAGCCGACCAGCAGGCCGACCGAAGCGGCGGCGGCGACGCCGGTCAGGATGAGGCGCGTGCGCGCCGTCATGCGTGAGCGCATGTCTTCCTCCTTGAATGTGATGCAGCTCTGGTGTGAAGCGACCAGCGCACCTCTCGGCCTCGAGAACGCACACGAGGAGGGTCAGCGCTGACGGGATGAACATAACAGAACGGATGTCGTGTCCGTCAACTTTTGTTTTTCTATCGTCAGAAGTACCGGCACCAGAATCCTGAACGTAAATGGCGGAATCTCGGGCGAGATGCTTCGGAGAGACTGCTGATACCTCGGCGCTGTGCCCCTCGCCAAAGGCTTGACGCGCATGTTATGTTCGCGACGTGATCAAAGATGACCATGAACCGTCATTACTCGAGGTGCGAGGAGTGACAAAGTCCTTCGCCGGTGTCCGCGCCCTGCGCGGAGTAGACCTCGACGTCCGCCCCGCCGAAGTGCACTGCATCCTCGGACAGAACGGTGCCGGCAAGTCCACCCTGATCAAGACCCTCGCCGGCGTGCACAGACCCGACGCGGGAGAGATCCGGTGGGACGGCGCGATCGTCGACATCCCCGACCCGGATGCCGGTCTCGCCCTCGGCATCGCGACGATGTACCAGGAGCTCGACGTCGTCGACGGGCTGACGGTGGCCGAGAACATCTTCCTCGGCCACGAACTCTCCCGGGGCGGATTCACCCGACGGGGCGAGGCGGCGCGGCGGACCCGCGAGCTGCTGCGACGACTCGGTCACGGTTCCCTCTCGCCCCACGCCGAGGTCGGGCAGCTGAGCGCGGCCAACAAGCAGATCGTCGCGATGGCGCGAGCACTCTCCCACGAGGTCAAGCTGATCATCATGGACGAGCCTTCCGCCGTCCTCGACAGCCACGAGGTGCAGAACCTGTTCGGTGTCGTGCGCGAGCTGACGGCGGCGGGGATCGCCGTCGTCTACATCACCCACCGCCTCGAGGAGATCCGCCAGATCGGCGACCGCATCACGGTCCTCAAGGACGGCCGGACGACGGCGACGGGACTCCCCGTCGCCGACACGCCGACGCCCGATCTGATCCGCCTGATGACCGGGCGCGACGTCGCGAACGTCTTCCCGCCGTCCTCCCCGCCCGCCGCCGACGCCCCGGTGGTCCTCGACGTCCGAGACCTGTCGCTGCGCGACGTGTTCGAGGACGTGTCCTTCCAGGTGCGCGCCGGCGAGGTCGTCGGTCTCGCCGGCCTCGTCGGATCGGGACGGTCCGAGATCCTCGAGACCGTCTACGGCGCCCGACGCGCGACCTCCGGCACCGTCACCGTCGCGGACCGGCCCCTGCGCCGGGGCTCGGTCGTCGACGCCGTCGCGGCGGGGGTGGGGCTCTCCCCCGAGGAGCGCAAGAGCCAAGGCCTCGTCCTGGACGAACCCATCGCGATGAACGTGACCCTGCCGTCGATGTCGAGGTTCTCGCGCGGTGGCTTTCTGGACTTCCGCGGCGAGCGCGCCGCGGCTCGCGAACAGATCGAGGCGCTCGAGCTCCGACCCGCCGACCCCGACCGGCCCGCACGCACGCTGTCGGGCGGCAACCAGCAGAAGATCCTGCTCGCCCGTTGGCTCGTGCACGGAACGCGGGTCCTCCTCCTCGACGAGCCGACCCGCGGCGTCGACGTCGGCGCGCGCGCCGAGATCTACGCCCTCATCCGCCGACTGGCAGCCGAGGGCAACGCGGTCGTCGTGGTCTCCAGCGAGATCGAGGAGGTGATCGGCCTCGCCGACACCGTGCTCGTCGTCGCGGAGGGCCGCATCCTCTCCACCCTTCCGTCCTCCGAGATCGACGAGCACGGCGTGCTCGACCTCGTCATGAAAGGAACCGCCGCGTGAGCGAGCAGACCACCGCCGGGGCGGACACCCCGCTGACCTCGACCGACGCACCTCCGACCACGTCGACCGTCACGGTCGACGACGCACCCCTCTGGCGCCGCATCCTCTCGGGGTCGGTCGGACGCAACATGGGCCTGGTCCTCGCTCTCCTCGTCCTCGTGATCGTGGGCGCGGCATCCGCCCCCGACACCTTCCTCGGCCTGTCGAACATCATGGTGATCCTGCGCCAGGCGTCTATCGTGGGCGTGATCAGCATCGGCATGACGCTCGTCATCATCGCCGGCGGAATCGATCTCTCGGTCGGGTCCGTCCTGGGCCTCGCGTCGGTCGTCGGAGCGCTGGCTGCCGTCCAGGACCTCGCCGACCAGACCCACTGGATCGTGATGGTCATCGTCGCCCTCGCGGTCGGCGTCTTCGCGGGGTTCCTGAACGGGATCGTGATCGCCTACGGCAACGTCGTCGCCTTCATGGCCACTCTGGCCATGCTCGTCGGGGCGCGCGGGTTCGCCGAGATCCTCGCCAACCGCAGGACGCTGCAGGTCGGCGGACAGCGCGAGTTCATCACGTTCATGAACCTCGACATCCTCGGAGTCGACATGCTCATCTGGATCTTCCTGGTCGTGTCGGTCCTCGGCTGGGTGCTGCTGAACCGGACCACCTTCGGTCGCCGCACCGTCGCCATCGGAGGCAACCGCGAAGCGGCACGCCTGGCCGGCATCAACGTCAAGCGCCACGTCATGTACCTCTACGCGATCTCGGGCCTGTGCGCCGGAATCGCCGGCGTCATGATCCTCGGACGCACGACCGCGGGAGCGTCGGTCAACGGGCAACTCCTCGAGCTCGATGCGATCGCGGCGGTCGTGGTGGGCGGAACGCTCCTCATCGGCGGCCGGGGCACCGTGACGGGAACCGTCTTCGGCGTGCTGATCTTCGCCACCCTGACCAACGTCTTCGTTCAGAACAACATGTCGTCCTCGGTGCAGGCCGTGGCGAAGGGCGTCATCATCGTCATCGCCGTGCTCCTGCAGCAGCGGTTCGCGCGACCGGCCGGCCGGACGTCCTGACGCCACACGCGCAGGCCGACGAGGTCACATGCACGTCAGACATAGCGCGGCGGTGGAGAATCGACGGATGTCGAGGCGTGCGCCCGATCGCAGGACCCGGAAGAGATGATCCGATGACCGACTCCCCCGCCCTGGCTCCCGGAGCCAGCGAGCTTTTCCAGCTGCTCCGCGACGGGGCACCCCGCACCCGTGCCGAACTCGCCAAGTCGACGGGACTCGCGCGGTCCACGATCGCGGCGCGCGTCGAGGAGCTCATGCGGATGGGTCTGGTGACGGCGGTGGCGGACAAGGTCTCTACAGGCGGTCGCCCTCCGTCCCAGTTCGCCCTCAACCCGGCAGCCCGGGTCGTCATCGCCGCGGATCTGGGGGCCTCCCACGCGACGGTCGCTGTCAGCGACCTGGCCGGAGTGGTCCTCGCGCAGTCGTCGGAGCCCATCGACATCGCCGACGGCCCGGACTCGGTGCTCGCGTGGTTGCTCGACGTCGCGCGACGGCTCCTCGCGCAGGTCGGTCGCGACGATGCCTCGGTGGCGGCGATCGGCATCGGCGTGCCCGGACCCGTGGAGCACTCGAGCGGCCGGCCGTCCAACCCTCCGATCATGCCCGGCTGGGACCGGTTCGACATCCCCGGCCGCCTCCAGGAACACCTCCCGGTACCCGTCCTCGTCGACAACGACGTGAACACGATGGCCCTCGGCGAACGCGCCGCGGCATGGCCCGCAGTCGACGATCTGCTCTTCATCAAGATCGCGACGGGGATCGGCGCAGGACTCATCTCAGATGGGCAGCTCAGGCGAGGCGCCCAGGGCGCAGCCGGCGACATCGGCCACGTTCATGTGGCTCGCGGCGGCGATGTGCCGTGCACCTGCGGCAACCGCGGCTGCCTCGAGGCACTCGCCTCGGGACCGGCGATCGCGCGCGGACTCCGCGCGATCGGCGTCGACGCGCGCACCTCGAACGACGTCGTCGAACTCGTCAAGCGGGGAAACGTGGAGGCCATCCAGGCCGTCCGGCAGGCGGGCCGTGACATCGGGGAGGTCCTCACCACCTGCGTCAGCCTGGTCAACCCCTCGGTGATCGCCGTCGGCGGGTCGATGGCCCGCGTCGGAGAGCACCTGATCGCCGGCATCCGCGAGGTCGTGTACTCCCGATCCGCCCCGCTGGCGACGGCGCATCTGTCGATCGTCCAGTCCGCGACGGGCGCCGACGCCGGCGTTCTGGGCGCGGGGATGCTGGCGATCGAGCACGCGCTCTCGCACGACGTCCTCGCCTCGACGTCACTGAGGGCGTGAGCATCCTCGCCGTCGGCATCCGGCGGGTCGGGGCGAGCGTGCGGGAGGGGCGACTTAGGATCGACGGGTGACTCCCGAACTCGCTGCCCGGATCGTCGCGGACTCCCGCGACCGGGTCGCGTGGATGCGGGCTCGCTCCCGCGGGATCACCGCCACGGACGTCGCGTCGCTCACGAGCGACCGCGCCATCGCCCGGGCCGCCGAGGCCAAGCTCAACGGGTCGGGATTCAGCGGCAACGCCTACACCGACCACGGCCGACGCCGCGAGCCCGAGATCGCCGCGTGGGTGGCGGCGACCCACGGCATCCTGCCCTCGTCCGCCCTGTTCCACGCCGAGGTCGAGAAGCGTCACCTCGCGACCCCTGACGGGATCATGGTGGATGCCGGGGGCCGTGTCGTTCTCGCCGAGATCAAGACGACCAACAAGACCTGGAAGTCGATCCCCCGCACCTACATGCGTCAGGTGTGGTGGCAGCAGCACGTCCTCGGCGCCGAGCGGACGCTCGTCGTGTGGGAGGAGCACCAGGACTTCGTGCCACTCCGAGACGAGCCGCGCTGCGCATGGATCGACCGCGATGAGGCCGAGATCGGCGCGCTCGTGCACTTGGCGACGTCGCTCATCGATGAGCTCTACCGCCGCACCACCGGCAACACCCCGCCGCGACGCGAGCAGCCTGCACCGGTCAGTCGTCGTGAGCAGTTGCGCGAGCGCGACATCTTCCGCGCGCTCGCCCTCGCGGACTGATCACCGCTTCACCTCCGGGCTGCGGTCCGTGAACTCGGCGCGCCCGCACGCCAGGCGTCTGCATATAGTTGACACGTGTCAAGCATCGGCATATAGTTGACTTCTCTCAATCTTTGATGTGAGTCAACCATCTGGAGCTGTACATGACCACCACTACTCCGACCCGGCGTCGGGTGCTCGTCCCGCTGTCGGGCCTTCTTCTCGGCATGTTCGTCTCGATGATCGCCTCGACCGTCGTATCGACTTCCCTTCCGGTGATCATCCACGACCTGAACGGCGACCAGGGCGCCTACACCTGGGTCGTCACCGCCACCCTCCTCACCACCGCGATCTCGACCCCGATCTGGGGCAAGCTCGCCGACCTCATGGGCCGCAAGACGCTTTACCAGATCGCCCTCGTGATCTTCGTGCTGGCGACCGCCGCCGCCGGATTCGCGCAGGACCCGGGCACGCTCATCGCCTTCCGCGCCGCGCAGGGCGTCGGCGCCGGTGGCCTCGCCGCCCTCAGCCAGGTGCTGATGGCCGACATCATCAGCCCGCGCGAGCGCGGACGTTACATGGGCCTGTTCGGAGCCGTCATGGCCGTCGCCACGGTCGGCGGTCCGCTCCTGGGCGGTGTCATCACCGACGGTTTCGGCTGGCGCTGGAACTTCTTCGTCTCGCTCCCCGTCGCCGTCGCCGCTCTCCTCTTGGTGCAGCGCACGATCCCCGCCTCCGCCCCGTCGACGCGCCGACCGAAGATCGACTACATCGGCATCGTCCTCCTCTCGACCGCCGTCTCGCTCCTTCTCATCTGGGTCACCAACGCTGGCCGCAGCTACGACTGGTGGAGCACGGAGACGGTCCTCATGGTCGGCGGCGCCGTCCTGGCCGCAATCCTGTTCGTCATCGTCGAGCTCCGCAGCTCGGAGCCCCTCGTCCCGCTGACCCTGTTCCGCGACCGCACGTTCACCCTCGCTGTGGTCGCCTCGATCGCCACCGGCATCGCGATGTTCGGCGCATCGGTCTTCCTCGGCCAGTACATGCAGATGGCCCGCGGCGCGACCCCGACCGAGGCGGGCCTCATGACGATCCCGATGATCGCGGGGCTGCTGCTCTCGTCCATCGGCGTCGGAGCCCTCATCACCCGCTACGGACACTGGAAGCCGTACCTCGTGGTGGGCAGCATCCTGCTGACCGCGGGCGCCGCCCTCCTGTCGACCATCCACTACGACACCGACTTCTTCCTCGTGTCGGTGTACATGTTCCTTCTCGGTGCCGGTGTCGGCATGACGATGCAGAACCTCGTCCTGGCCGTCCAGAACAGCGCGAAGCCGAGCGAGATCGGCGTCGCGAGCTCGGGAGTCACCTTCTTCCGCAGCCTCGGCGGCACGATCGGCGTCTCGCTCATGGGCGCCGCGCTCGCCTCGCGGGTCGCCGACCTGTTCGCGGGCTCTCACGAGCGTGTCGTCGCGGCGCTCACCGCGATCGGCCCGGCCGGCGCGACGTGGGGAAAGCAGCTCAGCTCGGGAACGCTCCCCCGTGTCTCGGAGATGCCTGACCAGCTCCGCGTCATCGTCGAGGACATCTACGCCCAGGGGATCTCGTCCGCATTCCTGATCGCGGTGCCCTTCGGCATCCTGAGCATCCTCGCGGTGATCTTCCTGCCGAACCGGTCGCTCAGCACGATGACCACTTCGGAGCGTCGCAACGCCTCGGAGGCGGACCTCGCGACCGTCTCGGTCCCCGCCGCGATGGACAGCATCACCGCCACCGGCACCGTGCCCGTCACCGGTTCCGACGTCGGCACCGATGCTCGCTCCGAGGCCGAGGCGACGCCCCGCCGATAATATGGCCGAGATGTCTACGCAGTCCGATCGAGAGGCGCGCACCCTGGCGGTGCGCGCCCTCGAGGGCGAGTTCAGTGATCTGATCGCCTTGTTCCGCCGCCGGATCACCGAGAACGCGAACCGGGTGAGCCCCGGCATGCTGCCGGGTGCGTACAAGGTCTTCACGACGATCGCGCGGCACGAGCCGGTGACGCAGTCCGCTCTCGCCGAGATGCTCGCCGTCGACAAGGGCCAGCTGAGTCGCACCGTCCGGGAGCTGGCCGATCTGGACCTCATCGAGCGCACCCCCGACCCGACCGACGGTCGCTCCAGCCTCCTGTCCGCCACGGCGCGCGGTCACGAGCGCCTCGCGGATGCCCGCGGCCCGCAGGAGGGGGCACTGCTCGAGGCCCTCAGCGACTGGCGCGTCGAGGACATCGAGAACCTCGCTCACCTCCTGCACGCCCTGGTCGCCGGGTCACGGCCCGACGGCAGATCCCTCTCTTAGGCCGCGCCGAGGGCCTCAGGGCGGGCTTCTTGCCCCGGTGATGCCGACGTAACACCGCCGAGACAATGGCGAGGTTGACTGGTCATCCACCGAGCACCTAGAGCGCCCGCCGTCGAGCGCTGGTGAGAAGGAGCCGCCGATGCGATTCCGGCCACTGCGATCCGCAACCCCCACCGCGAGCGACATCGTCGAGGTGACCGCTCCCCCCGCTGCCATGCGCGCCGTCGTGTACGACGGGCCGGGCGATGCCGGGGTCCTGCGCGAAGCCGACATCCCGGTCCCCGAGCCGGCTCTCAGCGAACTGCTCGTGCGCGTCGTCGCCGCCGGCACGAATCCCATCGACGCGAAGACGCGTTCCGGCCGGGGCGTCTCGGGGCAGATCCCCGAGTATCCCTCGACCCTCGGGTTCGACTTCAGCGGCATCGTCGTGAAGAGCCCCTTCGAAGCTCACCCCCTGCAACCGGGTGATCAGGTCTTCGGCATGGTCCCCTTCCCGCGGTCGGGCGGCACTTACGCCGAGTACGTGGTCGTGCCGACGCTCTCCGTCGCACGCAAGCCCGCGTCACTGTCGCACGTCGAGGCCGCGGGGGTCCCCCTGGCCGCGTTGACGGCCTGGGGGCTGGTCGTCGAGACCGCTCACGCGCATGAGGGCCAGCGGGTGCTCGTCCACGCAGGTTCCGGCGGAGTCGGCCACTTCGCCGTGCAGCTGGCCGCTTACTTCGGAGCCCATGTCACCGCGACGGGATCAGACGGCAACCTCGGGTGGCTGCGTGAACTGGGGGCGTCGGTCGCGATCGATTACGCGACGACGCGGTTCGAGGACGTGGTCGGCGACGTGGACGTCGTGATCGACCTCGTCGGCAACGTCCACGACGACACGGGCGCCCGCTCTCTCGGCGTCCTGCGGCCCGGGGGCCTGTACATCATGGTCCCGACGGGCGGATGGGACGGCTACGCGGATGCCGCCGCCTCGGCCGGCGTGCGCGCGACGACGTACAAGGTCGTGCCCGACGGGTCGGTGCTGGCGACCCTCGGTCGGCTGCTCGACTCGGGCGCCATCCAGGTCTACATCGACAAGGTCTTCGACCTCGCCCACGCCGCGGACGCGCACCGCGAGGTCGAGCGGGGTCACGTCCGCGGCAAGGTCGTCCTCAGCGTGACGGAGGCGTGATGCGGCGCATCCGTCTGGTCGTCCGCGGCATCGTCCAGGGCGTCGGGTTCCGCTACTCCCTGCAGCACATCGCTCGCGGCGCGGGCGCGACGGGATGGGTCAGGAACCTCGCAGGCGGCTCCGTCGAAGCCGAGGTGCAGGGGGATGCCGCCGCCGTCGAGTCCGTGGTGGAGTGGGCGGCGACCGGCCCGCGCGGAGCGGTCGTGGACCACGTCGCGATGACCGAGCTGACGCCGGTCACGGACGAGGACGGGTTCGAGATCCGGCGCGACGCCTGAGGCTCAGTCCTCGAGCGGACGCAGGATGCGGTCGAGGAATCGCCGCGTGCGCTCGTTCGTCGGCGCGGTGAAGATGTCGCGCGGATGCCCGCGCTCGACGATGACGCCGTCGTCGAAGAACACGACCTCGTCCGCCACCTGCCGCGCGAAGGCCAGCTCGTGCGTGACGATGACCATCGTCCACCCCTCCTCGGCGAGCTCCTTCAAGACGAGGAGCACCTCGCCGACCAGCTCGGGGTCGAGCGCGCTCGTCGGCTCGTCGAACAGGAGCACGTCGGGCGCGAGGGCGAGCGCCCGGACGATGCCGACACGCTGCTGCTGACCGCCGGAGAGCTCGTGCGGGTACGCATCGCGCTTCTCGGCGAGTCCCACGCGACCCAGCAACCGTTCGGCCTCTGCGGTCGCGGCATCCTTCGACGCACCGTGGGCGTGCACGGGACCTTCGATCACGTTCTCGAGCACGGTGAGGTGCGGGAACAGGTTGTTCTGCTGGAACACCATGGCGGACCGGTCGCGGAGGGCGGCGCGGTCGAGCTTGGCCGCGCGGCCCTTGAGAGGCTGTGCGAAGTCGTGACGCTGACCATCGGAGAAGGCGACGACACCGGCGTCGGGGGTCTCGAGGCCGTTGAGGCAGCGGAGGACCGTCGTCTTGCCCGAACCGCTGGGGCCGATCAGGCAGACGACCTGCCCGGGCGCGACGGAGAAGTCGACGCCGTCGAGGACGACGTTGTCGCCGAACGACTTGCGGAGCCCGGTGACGGCGAGAAGGGGTGCGTCAGTGTGCGACACGGCGGTCGAGCCTCCGTTCGATGCGGTCCTGGCCGAAGGACAGGACGAGGCAGAAGAGCCAGTAGATGAACGCCGCCTCGATGTAGATGACGAGGAACTCCGAGGTGAAGGCGGCGATGCGCTGCGCCGAGAGGAAGAGCTCCGCGACGGTGATCTGGGCCACCAGCGACGTGTCCTTCACGAGAGAGATGAAGGTGTTCGACAGCGGCGGCACCGAGACGCGGGCCGCCTGCGGGAGGATGATGCGCCGGAGCACCGTCGCCCGCGAGAGCCCGACGGTGAAGCCCGCCTCCCACTGCCCCTTCGGCACCGACAGGATCGCCGCCCGCACGACCTCAGCGGCGTATCCGCCCACGTTCAGCGAGAGGGCGATGACTGCAGCGAGGTACTCATTGATCAGGACACCGATCTGCGGCAGACCGTAGAAGATCACGAAGATCTGCACGAGCAGCGGCGTACCGCGGATGGCGGAGATGTAGACACGCGCCACGCCGGAGAGAAGCCGGTTGCCCGAAATCCGCATCAAGGCGGCCGTGATCGCAAGCACCAGTCCGAGCGCGAAGGAGATCAGCGCCAGCGGGATCGTCGCGGTGATCCCGGCGCTGAACATCGGCCAGAACGAGGTCAGGATCAACTGCCATGTATCGGCGTCCACCGGCATCCTTTCGCAGAACAGGGAACGGGCTCGGCGGTCGCGTTACCGCGCCGCGCCGAGCCCGTCGACACGAATGTCACTCGGTGACGTCGGCCCCGAAGTACTTCTCGCTGATCTTCGCGAGGGTTCCATCTTCGCGCAGGTCGTCCAGCGCACCGTCGATCTTCTCGATGAGCGCCTTCTTGCCCTTGGTCGTGACGACGGCGCTCTTGGCGGGATCGGTCTCGGCGGCGATCTTCAGCCCAGTGGGACCGTCGGTCTTCTCGTAGTCGAGGAAGGTCAGCTTGTCGTTGACAGTCGCCTCGACGCGGCCCTGGCGCAGCAGCTCGACAGCCTGCGCCCAGCCCTCGATCGGGGTGACGTCGGCACCGGCCTCTTCGGCGAGCTTGTAGAAGTTGCTCGTGAGGGACTGCGCTGTCTTCTTGCCCTCGAGGTCGGCGAAGCTCGAGATCGAGTCGTCGCTGTCCTTGACCACGACGACGCTCGGCGACACCGTGTACGGCTCGCTGAAGAGGTACTTCGCCTCGCGCTCGGGGTTGATCGAGACCTGGTTGGCGATCACGTCGACGCGACCCGCGTCGAGCCCGGCGAAGATGCCGTCCCACTGCGTCTCCTTGAACTCGATGTTGAGGTCGAGCTTCTTCGCGACGGCTTCGATGATCTCGACGTCGTAGCCGACGAGCTTGCCGTCCTCGTCGTGGTAAGTGAACGGACGGTACGTGCCCTCGGTCGCGACGGTCAACGTACCGCCCTTGGCGAGACCGAGGTCGTCACCACCGGCGCCGGGAGCATTCGAGCTCGAGGAGCAGGCGGTCAGAGCCAAAACGGCGCTGAGGGCGAGGGCTCCGAGGGCGGCGGTACGACGACGGGACATGGGTCTCCTTGGTGAGGGGGAAGGGGAGGCACGCGAAGGCTGTGGCCCGCACGGACCCCCAGTACAACACGCATCCGCGTGAATGATTCCCGCAGGTGACGGACTGTGTCAGCGGGATGCCGCGGGAAGGCCCGCGGCGAGTTCGGCGAAGACCTCGCCCACGTCACCCCGGTGCGACAACCCCGCGGCCTGACCGGCCCAGAGCGAGATGAGGTCCGCGTCGTGAGGCGCAGCGGTGCGGAACGCGGCCGTCAGCCAGTTCTGTGCCGGGAAGGGTGCGATCGCGCCCGCAGCCTCGATGGTCCGGACGGCCCGATTCGGGATGCCGCGGGCCAACCGCCCGCTCATCGCCCGCGTCAGCACGGTGTCCGTATCGGCCGCTGCGCGCAGCGCCGTCCGATGCGCGTCGGAGGCCGCAGACTGCCGCGTCTGCAGGAACGCGCTCCCCACCTGGACGCCGGCCGCACCGAGCGCGAACGCGGCCGCGACGCCCCGTCGGTCGGCGACGCCGCCGGCCGCGATGACGGGTACGTCCACAGCGTCCACCACCTGCGGCACGAGCGCAAACGTGCCGACGAGCGATTCCTCCGCCCGGCGCAGGAAGCTCACGCGGTGCCCGGCGGCCTCCGCACCGCTCGCGACGATCGCGTCCACTCCCCCGTCCGCCAGCGCGACGGCCTCGGCGACCGAGGTGGCGGTTCCCACGACCCGGATGCCGCGTCGATGCGCCTCGTCCACGGTCTCGGCACGTGGCACGCCGAAAACGACGCTGAGGACGGCGGGCGCGGCATCCCACACCGCGTCGAGCTGCTCGTCGAGATCTGGGAGGAACGCACGCGGCAGAGGCGGGTCGGCGACACCCGCCGCGGCAAGGAGCGGCGCGACCGCCGCGCGGGCCGCATCGAGGTCAGCCTCAGCGGGGAGGACCTCGTCACCCGTCGGGAGCCAGAGGTTCAGTGCGAACGGGCGGTTCGTCGCGGCACGGAGAGCGGACGCCGTCTCGCGGATGCGGGCGCCGGAATAGCCGTAGAGCCCGAACGAACCGAGACCCCCGGCATCGCTGACGGCCGCGGTCAGCGCGACCGAGGACAGTCCGCCGAACGGCCCGAGGACGATGGGGGCGTCGATGCCGAACAGCGTCGGGAGGTCGCGGGTCACGCGACGACGCTACCAAGCGGGAACGACGAAGGGGCCCCACCCGGAGGTGGAGCCCCTTGCTGTCTGGACGACTCAGACGAGAGCGTTGACGTCCAGCGGGATGCCAGGACCGAACGTGGTCGAGATGGCGCCCTTCTGGATGTAACGGCCCTTCGAGCTCGAGGGCTTCAGACGCACGATCTCTTCGAGCGCGGCGTTGAAGTTCTCGTTGAGCTGGTCCTCCGAGAAGGACGCCTTGCCGACGACGAAGTGCACGTTGGCGTGCTTGTCGACGCGGAACTCGATCTTTCCGCCCTTGATCTCCTCGACGGCCTTGGCCGGGTTGGGGGTCACGGTGCCGGTCTTCGGGTTCGGCATGAGGCCACGGGGTCCGAGGACCTTTCCGAGGCGACCGACCTGGCCCATGAGCTCGGGGGTCGAGACTGCCGAGTCGAACGCGGTGTAGCCACCGGCGACCTTCTCGATGAGCTCGGCGCCACCGACCTCGTCCGCACCAGCGGCGAGAGCGGCTTCAGCGGCGGGACCGGTCGCGAACACGATGACGCGGGCGGTCTTGCCGGTGCCGTGGGGCAGGATGACCGTGCCACGGACCATCTGGTCCGCCTTGCGCGGGTCGACGGCGAGCTTCAGCGCGACCTCGACGGTCGAGTCGAACTTGGCCGAACCGGTCTCCTTGGCGAGGGCGACAGCCTGCTCGGAGGAGTAGAACGTGGAGCGGTCGATCTTGGCCGCTGCTGCTTCGTAAGCCTTGGACTTAGCCATTGTTCTGTTCCCCTCAGCTCTCGACCGTGATGCCCATGGAACGGGCGGTGCCGGCGATGATCAGCGAGGCGGCCTCGATGTCGTTGGCGTTCAGGTCGGGCATCTTCGTCTCGGCGATCTGGCGAACCTGATCCTTGGTGAGCTTCGCGACCTTGGTGGTGTGCGGGGTCGCAGAACCCTTGGCCACACCGGCGGCCTTCTTGATGAGCTCCGCGGCGGGCGGGGTCTTCAGGATGAACGTGAAGCTGCGGTCCTCGTAGACGGTGATCTCGACGGGGATGACGTTGCCGCGCTGCGACTCGGTCGCGGCGTTGTACGCCTTGCAGAACTCCATGATGTTGACGCCATGCTGACCGAGCGCGGGGCCGATCGGCGGCGCCGGGTTGGCTGCACCGGCGTTGATCTGAAGCTTGATCAGGCCGGTCACCTTCTTCTTCGGTGCCATTTCCTCTTCCTTTCACGAGCGAGGTGGATGCCTCGTTCTCCCACGCTCCCGGCGGATCCGGGTCGTGGTGGTGTCTGCGCGCACGACGAAACGGCGCACAAACCACATGAGTCTACCGCATCCGGCATCCCCCAGCATGACGAAGGCCCCGCCGGAGCGGGGCCCTCGCGTCGCGCGGTGCTGCGCTTACTGCTTGGTGACCTGATCGAACGACAGCTCGACCGGCGTCTCGCGCTCGAAGAGCGAGACGAGGACGGTGAGCTTGCCGCTCTCGGGCTTGATCTCGGAGATCGATCCGGGCAGGCCCGCGAACGAACCCTCCTTGATCGTGATGGTCTCGCCGATCTCGAAGTCGACCTCGGTGATGACCGAGCGGGCCTGCGTGGCGGAGCCCTTCGTAGCGGCGCCACCCTTGGCGGGCGCGACCTCCTTGGCCTCGACGAGCGGCTTCAGCATGTTGAAGGCCTCTTCGAAGCGCAGCGGCGTCGGGTTGTGGGCGTTGCCCACGAAGCCGGTGACACCGGGGGTGTGGCGCACGACGGACCAGGTGTCCTCGTTGAGCTCCATGCGGACCAGCACGTAGCCGGGGATCCGCACGCGGTTGACCATCTTGCGCTGGCCGTTCTTGATCTCGACGACGTCCTCCATCGGGACCTCGACCTGGTAGATGTCGTCCTCGACCTCGAGCGTGGACTTGCGCTGCTCGATGTTGGCCTTCACCTTGCGCTCGAAGCCGGCGTAGGAGTGGATGACGTACCACTTGCCCTCGAGCGAGCGGAGCTCCTGCCGGAACGCCTCGTACGGGTCGTCGGAGGTCTCGTCCTCGTCGTCGCCGAGCTCGGGACCGTCGTACGGAGCCACCTCGTCGGCGGCGGCCGCGGCGCGCTCTTCCTCTTCGTCGGCGAGCGACTCGGTGAGCACCTCGGCGGCGGCCTCGGCCTCGTCGGCCTGGTCGATCTCGAGCGCGTCGTTGACGATGCGGTCTGCCTCGGGGTCTTCGATCACGACGGCATCCTCTCCGGTCGGCTCGTCCTCGACGGGCTCGTCATCCTCGATGTGCAGGGCGGCGTGCTCGGCGGACTCGGCGGAACGCTCCTGGCTCGCCAGGACGTTGCCCTCCTGGGCTTCGTCGTCCTCGCTGGACTGCTCTGCGGCGGTCGACCAGTCGGCGTCGTCCACATATCTCTCGGTCACGTGATTCACTTCCCTGCAGGTTCGGCTTCGATGTTCAGCGGCGACAGCGGGTGCGTCCGGTTGCCCGGGATGCCGCCCGTCACCGCGACGGATGGTCGTCCGGTCGTCAGCTCGGCACGCCGAAGACGACGTCGACGACCCAGGTGAAGAGCAGGTCGAGGCCGTACACGATGGCCATCACCACCACGACGAAGCCCAGGACGACGAGCGTGAACTTGACCAGCTCCTGGCGAGTCGGCGTGACGACCTTGCGAAGCTCGGCGACCACCTGGCGGATGAAGAGGGCGATTCGCTGGAAGAAGTTGAGCTTCTTCTCACGGGTGGCGCCGCTGCTGGCAGCGACGACCTCGCCGTTCGGCTCATCCTGGACCATTCAACCCACCTGTTGCTCGGTTCGAGTCAGCTGACGCTGACGCGCAGGGCGGACAGGAATCGAACCTGCAACCTGCGGTTTTGGAGACCGCTGCTCTGCCAATTGAGCTACCGCCCTAAGGTCTTGCGACCCGGGAATCCGCATCCTGCCGGGCCCATGGGCACGGCAAAAGAATGCAGACAACTGCGTGGACAAGCATACGGCATGGCTCGGAGGGTGGCGAACGCGCGGCATCCCTCGTCGCCGTCGGGCGCCGTCGGTAGGCTTGATCGGCCGTCCCGCAGCCGGTGCATCGGGGGGTGCGGCATCGGACGAACGACGACTACCGAGGAGCGCGGTGACCGACAGTACTGCCGCCCAACAGTTCCAGGTCGACCTCCGCGGAGTCATCGACCTGCTGAGCCGCCACATCTACTCGAGCCCGCGGGTGTTCCTGCGCGAACTGCTCCAGAACGCCGTCGACGCGATCGCGGCGCGACGGGCGCTCGACGGGGGCGGCGGCCGCATCCGCATCACACCCGTCAGCGACGGGTCGACGGAGTTCGTGATGCGCGACGACGGCGTGGGTCTCACCGAGACCGAGGTCGCGGACCTGCTCGCGACAGTGGGACGCAGCTCGAAACGCGACATCTTCGATCTGCCGCGCGGCGACTTCCTGGGGCAGTTCGGCATCGGGATGCTGTCGTGCTTCATGGTGTGCGACACGATCGTCATCCGCTCACGGAGCGCCGCCGGATCGGCTGCCGTCGAGTGGACCGGCCACTCGGACGGCACCTTCGCCGTCGCGCCGTACGCCCAGGACATCCCGGTCGGAACGAGCGTGCACCTGACTCCGCGCGCCGACACCCGGGCGCTCCTCGGCACGAGCACCGTCATGGAACTCGCCGAGACGTTCGGCCGGTACCTGCCGCACACGGTCGTCGTCGACCTCCCCGGCGGCGGCGAGACGACCGTGACCGAACCGGCGCCCTTCCTCGACGGCGACGTGGAACGACAGCTCGCCTACGGCCGCGAGCTCATCGGCGCCGAGCCTCTCGACGTCATCCCGCTGCACGTGCCGGGAACGCAGACGCGGGGCGTGGCCTTCGTCCTGCCCTTCGCCCCTCCCCCGACGGCACGTCAGAGCACCCGTGTCTACCTGCGGCGGATGCTGCTGACCGAGCGCGCCGACGAGCTGCTGCCCGCCTGGGCGTTCTTCGCCCGGGCCGTCGTCGACTCCGGCTCGCTGCACCCCACCGCCAGTCGGGAGTCGCTCGTCGATGACGACGCGCTCGAGCAGACCCGGCAGGAGATCGGCGAGGCGATCCGCCGCTGGATCCTCGACGCAGCACTGCAGGACCCCCTGCGGCTGTCGCAGTTCGTGTCGATCCACGAGGTGGCCCTCAAATCGCTCGTCCGCCACGACGACGAACTCGCCCGGTTCATCGTGCGATGGCTGTCGGTCGACACGACCGCCGGGCGGTTGCGCATCGAGGAGATCGCCCGCCGCTTCCCGCTGGTGCGCTACGCCGAGAGCGTCGACGAGTTCCGCCAGGTCGCCAGCATGACCTCTGCCGGCGGCATCCTCGTCAACGGCGGCTACCTCTACGACGCGGACCTCGTCCGCCGCATCCCGGAGCTGTTCCCCGGTGTCGAGGTGGAGCGCGTCGACGTCGTCGGCGAGATCGACCGTCTCGATCTGGCGCCGCTCGACGACCGCGCTGCGGCGACCGCTCTCGAAGACCGGGCCCGGGCCGCACTCGAGGACGTGGACGTCGCCGTCCGCACCTTCGAGCGTCCAGAGCTCCCGGGTCTGTTCGTCGCCGACCCCGAAGTCCTGCGCGCACTCGATCGCGGCCGGGCACGCAGCGCCGGCGGAGCCCTGTGGGGCGGCGTCCTCGACCGGGCCGCGAGCGTCGTGTCGGGCCGCGGGGCGGAGGAGCCTGCCGCGCGACTCTGCCTCAACTGGACGAACCCGGTGATCCGCAAGCTCGCCGCGACCCCGGCGGGTCGCGTGTTCGACCTGAGCGTGCAGCTGCTGTACGTGCAGTCGCTGCTCGCGGGCCACCACCCCCTCGGACCGCGCGACCGCACGATGATGTCGACCGCACTCTCGGAGCTGGTCGACCGCGCGATCGACACCGACATCCCGCCCGCGACAGAAGGAGCCTCATGACCGGCTATGCCACCCGCATCCGATCCCTCTTCGACGAGATCGACAACACCCCGTGGGGCCCGCAGGAGCAGGCCCTCGTCGCACAGGCGGTCGCGCTGGCCCAGGAGAGCGGCGACGAGCGCCTGGAGTACGAGGCCCGCCTGCGGCAGACCTCGAGCGCCAACATGGGTGGCGACACCGACCTCATGCTGACGTCGTTCGCGTGGTGCCTGGCCCACCACGACGCCGACCCGGAGCGGTTCCCCGCCGAGGTCGACGGCGCCGGCGACGTGCTGTGGCAGTACAAGTGGATGGCGAGCGCCCTCGGCAACTCGCCGGAGTTCCCCTCCGAGCAGATCGCCGCCGTGCTCGACGACATGGAAGCCCACTATCAGCGCGCGGGCGTCGGTCCCAGCGGGGTGCTCATGGCCCGATTCGAGGATGCCTGGGCCGCGGGGCGCATCGACGAGGCGACGGAGCTGCAGCGGACGCTCGAGGCGACCCCCCGCGACGACTACAGCCACTGCGACGCGTGCGTGCGCAGCCAGTTCGCCGGGTTCTTCATCGAGACCGGCCGCGAGGAGGACGCCATCCGTCTCGTCGGCGAGATGATCGAGAACGGCTTCTCGTGCGGCGAAGAGCCCGAGCACGCGCTGGCGCGCATCCTCCTCCCCTACCTGCACGCGGGGATGCTCGACGAGGCCCGAACCGCGCACCTGCGCAGCTACCGCCTCGCGAAGGACAACCCCGACAACCTCGCGATCGTCGCGAAGAACGTCGTGTTCTGCGCCGTCACCGGCAACGAGGCGCGCGCCCTCGCCCTCGTCGAGCGCCACCTGCCGTGGCTCGTCCACGACGGTCTCGACGCCGACGGACACGGCACGGCCCTCGGCGCATTCGCACTCGCCCTCGACGCCGTCGCTGCGGCCGGCCACCCGGAGCTCACCGTCCGCGGCTCGGACGCGGAGAACCTGGTCCCCGTCTTCGGCGAACACGACGGCCCGTGGCGCGTCGACGACCTCGCGACCGCCGCCTGGGCCGCCGCGGGCTCGATCGCCGACGCCTTCGACCGCCGCAACGGCACGGACGCCCACACCCGGAACCTCGAGCGCCTGCGCGAGATCGGCACGGAGCGCTACGACGTGCCGATCCGCTCGCACGACTTCTCGACGGTGATCGCGGCAGCTCCCGTCCTCACGCGGGAGGACCGGGTCGCGCGCGCCGTCGCCCTCGCACACGCCGGCTCGTCCGCCGCGATCGACCCGCTCCGCGACCTGTTGACGGATGCCGATCCCGCTGAGCGCGTGACACTGTCGTCCCACCTGCTGGGCGGCCTTGTCGCCACCGATCGGATCGACGAGGCCGAGGCGTTCCTCCCCGAGCGCCTGGCCATCCTGCGCGCCGCCGGCCACGCCGAGCAGGCCGATCTCGAGGACCGCCTCGGCCTGATCCTCTTCGGGAAGGATCTGGCGGAGGCCGGCGACGCCCTCCGAGCCGAGGCGGCCGCCGCTGTCGGCGCTCCCCCCGCGGTCCGGGCCGACCTGGTCGCGACGCTGGCGGTCGCGAAGATGTATGAGGGATCGTTCGCAGAGGCCCGCGACGACGCGCGCGAGGGCGTGCGCCTGTTCCTCGAGGCCGGCGACGCGGTGCGCGCGCAGGGCGTGCGACTGCTCGCGGTCGACGCCGCGGCATCCGCGTCGCTCTTCGACGATGCCCGCGCCGATCTGGACGCACTGCTCTCGGAACCGATCAGCGACGGCCGTCGGGCGCGGGCTCTCGCGGCGAAGGCCCGCCTGCACGGCGTGGCCGAGGAGTTCGCCGAGGGCGCGGCCGCCGCAGACGAAGCGGTGAGACTGCTCCTCTCGCTGGGCGCGGACGACCTGCGCGTCGGCGAGGCCTTCGTCCTGGCCGGAGCCCTGCACGAGGACGCGGGAGCCGCTTCCCTCGCCGCGGGTCGCTACCGATCCGCCGTCGAGCGGTTCGAATCGGCGGGTGCTCCCACGGCCGATCCGCGGTACCGGCTGGGCCGGGCCATGATCTCCGCCGGGATGCCGGAGGAGGCGGTCGACGCGCTCCACCAGGTCCTCTCGGACGAGACCGCCGCTGAGGTGCCCGCCGGATCGCGCGCGATCACGGTGGGGCTTCTCGCCCGGGCCTACGAGGGCGCCCGCGACTTCGGGAACGCCGTCGGAGCGTGGGGCTTCGCCGCCGACCTCCACGAAGAGGCGGGCGAAGCCGAGGGTCAGGCCTTCGCGCTCGTCGCGCAGGGCCGCCACCTCGGCAACTTCGGCGAGTACGACGACTCCGTGATCGCGCTCGACACCGCCATCGCACTGATCGCCGGCCGCGAGGAGCAGATCGGCCTGCACGCCGAGGCGCTCCACCTGCTCGCGCAGGCGAAGATGCAGCGCGGAGACGAGGACGCGTTCGACGTCATCGACCAGGCGCTGACGCTCGGTCGCGCCAACGAGGCGCACTGGTACGTCGCCGACGTGCTCGACACCCGCGCCCGCCTGCTGGCCGCGCGCCAGCGCACCGACGAAGCGGTCGCGACCGCGCTCCAGGCCGCGGACGGGTTCGCTCAGGCCGGCGACGCCGGCTCGGGCGCCGGTTCGGAACTCCTCGCCGCCCGGCTGCTCGTCGGCGCCGAGCGAGCGGCCGATGCCGTCCCGCTCTACCGGGCCGCCATCGAGCACGCGACCACGAGCGAGAACGAGCCGCTCCGCCAGCAGGCGGCGCTGGAACTCGGCGACGTCTACGACGGTCTCGGTCGCCACGGCGACGCCGCGGAGGTCCGCGCGACGACCTCGGCCTGAGCGGGAACGGTGAGGGGCGGCATCCGATCGGATGCCGCCCCTCACGACTCGTTCAGCCGATGCGGACAAGCTTCTTGTTGACGAACTCGTCGGCTGCCAGCAGGCCCAGCTCACGGCCGGTGCCGCTGCGCTTGATGCCGCCGAAGGGCAGGCCCGGCTCGTCGGCGAGGACGAGGTTGACGTAGACCATGCCCGCCTCGATCCGGTCGGCGACGCGGGTCGCCTGCTCGGGGTCGGTCGTGTAGACGTAGGACCCGAGGCCGAACGGGGTGTCGTTGGCGACGCGGACCGCCTCGTCCTCATCGGCCACGCGGTAGACGACGCCGGCGGGACCGAACAGCTCCTCGCGGTAGACGTCCATCTCGGGGGTGACGTCCGTCAGGACGGTCGGCGCGAAGAACGCCCCGTCGCGCGTGCCACCGGTGACGATCGTCGCGCCCTGGGCCGCGGCATCCTGGATCTGCTTCTCGAGACGCTCGGCCGCGGCGACCGACGAGAGCGGGCCGAGGACGGTGTCGGTGCTCCACGGGTCGCCCACCGATGCCGCCGACATCTTCGCTGTGAACGCCTCGACGAACGCGTCGTACAGGCCGTCGACGACGATGAAGCGCTTCGCGCCGTTGCAGGACTGGCCCGAGTTGTCGAGACGCGCGTCGACGGCGGCCTGCGCGACCGCGTCGATGTCGTCGGCCGACAGCACGATGAACGGGTCCGAGCCACCGAGCTCTAGGGCGACCTTCTTGAGGTTGCGTCCGGCGACCTCGGCGACGGCGGCGCCGGCGCGCTCCGACCCCGTCACCGATGCACCGTGCACACGCGGGTCCGCGATCACGTCGGCGGCCTGCTCGTTCGTGAGGTACACGTTCGTGTAGACCCCCGCCGGGAAGCCCGCATCGCGGTAGATCGCCTCGATGGCGGCCGCCGACTCGGGACACTGCGGTGCGTGCTTGAGCAGGATCGTGTTGCCGACCGCGATGTTGGGGGCGGCGAACCGGGCCACCTGGTAGTACGGGAAGTTCCACGGCATGACGCCCAGCAGCACGCCGAGGGGCGCCTTGCGGATGACGGCGGTCCCCTCCCCCTCGATCGGGATCGGCGCGTCGGCGGTGATCTCGTCGATGTGGTCGGCGTAGTACTCGGTGATGTCGGCGGCGAAGTCGACCTCGCCGAGGGCACCGTCGATCTGCTTGCCCATCTCGCGGACGATGATCTTCGCGAGGTCCTCGCGCCGCTCGCGGTGCAGCTGCGCCGCACGGCGCAGGAGGTCGGCGCGCTCGGTGGGAGTGGAGGTCCGCCCCCACCCCCGGGCGGCCTCGTCGGCGGCCCCGAGGGCGCGCTCCACCTCGTCGGCGGTGGCGGTGGGGTACGTCGCGTGGGTCTCGCCGGTGGCGGGGTCGATGACGGCGTAGTCGCTCATGATTCTCTCCAGTGATTCCGGTCGGTCAGGGGATCCGGTCAGGCCGGGATCAGGGTGTACTTCACGTTCAGGTACTCGTGGATGCCTTCGAGGCCACCCTCGCGGCCGATGCCCGACTGCTTCACGCCGCCGAAGGGCGCTGCCGCGTTCGAGACGACACCGACGTTGAGCCCCATCATCCCCGTCTCGAGGCGGTCGATCATGCGGTGCCCGCGGGCGAGGTCCTGGGTGAAGACGTACGAGACGAGGCCGTACTCGGTGTCGTTCGCGAGGCGCACCGCCTCGTCCTCGTCCGAGAACGTGCTGATGGCGAGGACCGGCCCGAAGATCTCCTCACGGAGGATCGCACTGCCGGGGACGACGCCTTCGACGACGGTCGGCTCGTAGAACGTGCCGGGTCCTTCCAGGGCGTTGCCGCCGACGACGATGCGGGCCCCCCGCTCGACGGCGTCGCCGACGAGGTCCTTCGCCTTCGACACCGCACGGTCGTCGATGAGGGGTCCGATCTGCACGCCGTCCTCGGTACCGCGACCCACGGTCATCTCGCGGACCCGGTCGGCGACGCGGCGCGAGAACTCGGCGGCCACCGACTCGTGCACGATGAAGCGGTTCGCCGCCGTGCAGGCCTGGCCGATGTTGCGGAACTTCGCGAGCATGGCGCCGTCCACCGCCTTGTCGAGGTCGGCGTCGTCGAACACGACGAACGGGGCGTTGCCGCCGAGTTCCATCGAGACGCGGAGGACACCCTCGGCGGCCTGCGCGATGAGCTTCTGGCCCACCGGTGTCGATCCGGTGAAGGACAGCTTCCGCAGTCGCGGGTCGGCGATGATCGGCCCGGAGACCGCGCCCGACGATGCCGTGGTGATGACGTTGACGACACCGGCGGGGACGCCGGCCTCGGCGAGCAGTTCGACGAAGAACAGCGTCGTCAGAGGCGTGAGTTCGGCGGGCTTGATCACGACGGTGCAGCCGGCGGCGAGCGCCGGGGCGATCTTGCGGGTCGCCATCGCGAGCGGGAAGTTCCACGGGGTGATGAAGAACGACGGGCCGACGGGACGCTGCGAGACGACGATGCGCCCGGTCCCTTCGGGGTTCATGCCGTACCGGCCCGAGATACGGACCGCTTCTTCGCTGAACCAGCGGAGGAACTCGCCGCCGTAGGCGACCTCGCCACGGGACTCGGCGAGCGGCTTGCCCATCTCGAGCGTCATGAGGAGCGCGAGGTCCTCCTTGCGCTCCTGCACCAGGTCGAACGCCCGGCGGAGGATCTCGCTCCGCTGGCGCGGGGCGGTCGCCGCCCAGGCCTCCTGCGCGGCGACGGCGGCGTCGAGGGCGCGGATGCCGTCGGCCGGGGACGCGTCCGCGATGCTGCGGATGACCTCGCCCGTCGACGGGTCGACCACGTCGAGCGTCTTGCCTCCTTCGGCATCCACCCACTCCCCGCCGATGAAGAGCTGGTTCGGGATGCGGGACAGGAGGTCGGACTCGCGGGAGGTCATCGGAGGGTCTCACTTTCTGCGCGCAGCTTTCGCGCGCTCGGGGGTGCGTCGAGGGACAGGGTCTGGCCACGGAAGAACGCGGGACGACGGATCGACTGCCAGATCATCGTGACGATCCCGACGACGATGATCAGCATGCCGAGGATGAAGACGATCCCGACGCCGAAGATCTGCGAACCGGACCCGTAGGCGGGGTCCATCGAGTCGACGAGGGTCGTCACGAACAGTACGGCGAGGATCACGCCGCCGATCAGTGGGAAGAGGAACGTGAAGAACACGTTTCTCACCGAGTCGAACCACTGCTTGCGGAAGTACCAGACGCACGCGAAGGCGGTGATGCCGTAGTAGAAGCAGATCATCATGCCGAGGGTGAGGATCGTGTCCCACAACGTGTCCTCGCTGACGATGCGCATTACGGCGTAGAAGGCGGAGGCCACGATCGCGGACACGACGGTGGCGTAACCCGGCGTGAAGAACCGCGGGCTGACCTTCGCGAACGAGGGTGGCAGGGCGCCGTAGTGCCCCATCGCCAGGAGCGTCCGCGCGGGTCCCACGAACGTGGACTGCAGCGAGGACGCGGAGCTCGTGAGGACGGCGAGGGAGACGAGGAAGGCGAGCGGCCCGAGCACCGGATCGGACAGGAAGAAGAACACGTTCGCCTGGATGTCCTCGTTGCCGAGGCCGAGCTCCCCTGTGCCGACGCCGGCGAACATGATCATCGCCACCGCCAGAAGCAGGTACAGCGAGACGATGGTGATGACCGTGACAGTGGCGGCTCGACCCGGCGTACGCTCGGGGTCCTTCGTCTCCTCGTTCATCGTCAGGGTGACGTCCCACCCCCAGAAGATGAAGATCGACAGCGAAAGCCCGGCGGCGAAGGCACCGAACGAGGACACCGCGAACGGGTTGAACCATTCGAGGTCGAACGGTTGCGGGTCGAATCCGCCGCCGCTGACCGCCTGGACGATCGCGACGACCGCGAACAGGACGAGCACGGCGATCTGGAACGTGACGAGGACGTACTGGAGCTTCTGCGTCGTCTGCATGTCGCGGTACGAGATCCACGTGGCGGCGAGCATGAACAGCAGACAGACGCCGATGTTGATCGGCAGGATGAACGCCAGGTCGGCGATCCCCGGGTTGCCGGTGATCTGGGAGATCAGGAGGAAGAGGAACTCCACCGCGACTCCCGCGAGGTTCGACAGCACGAGGATCGTCGCGACGACGAGGCCCCAGCCGGCCATCCATCCGATCCACGGACCGAAGGCGCGGGTTGCCCACGTGAACGACGTCCCGGCATCCGGCATCCGGTTGTTCAGTTCGCGGTAGCCGAAGGCCACCAGCAGCATGGGGATGAACCCCACGAGGATGATCGCCGGGATCTGCGAGCCCACGACGGAGGCCGTCGGCCCCACGGCGGCCGTGAACGTGTACGCCGGCGCGATGCAGGAGATGCCGATGACGACAGCCCCGATGAGGCCGATCGTCCCGGCGCTGAGGCCCTTCTTCGAGAGGCCGCCGTCGGCGACGGGGGCCTTCTCTGCTGCGTGCTGGCTCATCGTCGAGCTCCTTCGGGTCAGCGGGACGGGTCGGTGGTACGGGTACGGGGGACGACGACCATCGGGACCGGGATCTCGCTCAGGAGCTTCGCGGCGACGGAACCGAGGAAGAGGCGGCGCGGCTGGGCGAGCCGGCTCGACCCGACGAGGATCAGTTCGCCCGGCAGCCAGTCGAGGTGCGCGACGGCGTCCTCGATGCTGTCGCCCTTGGCGGTCACGATGTCGGCGCGGACCCCCTCCGGGATCGCCGCGAGCACATCGGTGAGGACCTGCTCGGCGTGCGCCGCGCCGGCGAGGCGGATGACACCCGTGTCGACGGATGCCGGCAGGTCGACCGTCACGAGCGAGACGAGCCGCAGCGAGGCACCGGTCGCCGAGGCGAGGGCGACGGCCTCCTCGAGGAGGACGTCCGCTCCGGCGCGCGTGCCGACGGCGACGGTGAGGCGTGGGACACCGGCATCCGTCACCCGCTTGCGGGCACCGCGCGGCACGAGGACGACCGGCACGTCGGAGGAGTGCAGGAGCTGGCTCGTCGTGGAACCGAGCCGGTGCCGTCCGCGGGCGCCGCCGTCTGCCGCACCGACGATGAGATGCGTCGCGCCGAACTCGTCGGCGGCCTCGACGAGCCCCTCGGCGAACGACTCGGCGTAGCGCGCGTGCTCACGGTGCACGACGCCCGTCTGCACCGACGCGGCGGCCTCTGCGAGCCAGGACTCCGCCTGACCGAGCAGGTACCGATCGTACGAGGCGTCGGGCGGGGTGATGACGCTCCGCCCCTCCCCCGGCAGGACGAGGACGATGTCGAGTTCGGATCCGGATGCCGCCGCGATCCCGCCCGCGACGGCCACCGCATCGCGGCCCGCCTTCGTCGCGGTGTACCCGACGACGATGCGGCTGCTCATACCCGGCCGTCCGCGAGGATGTTCCGCGCGGCGAGGCGTCCCATGCGGATCGCGCCGTCGACGTGCTGGTAGCCGGCACCGGCGATGTCACTGCACGCGAACTGGATCGGGCCTAGCGGGGTGCGGACGTCGGCGCCGTAGCGGTGCAGACCACCGAGGTCGAAGCTCGCCGCGTACGCGCCGCGGGTCCACTCCTCCGTGCCCCAGTCGCTCTCGTAGTAGACGACGGGGTCCTTCGCCTCGGGACCGTAGTAGTGCGACAGCGACTCGAGGATCCGTTCCTTGCGCTCCTCCGCGCTGAGGCGGAACATGTCGTCGGCGTTCCGGTCCGAGACGAAGCCCACGAGCGTCCCGCGCGGGTCGTCGTGGTTCGTGTTGTCGTACGCCTCGTGGCAGATCTCGTACGGACTGAACGCGGTGCCCGAGAGACCCTTCTCGCGCCAGAACGGCGTCTCGTAGACGGCGTGGACCTTGATGACGAAGCCCATCGAGATGTGCTGATGCATCTGGTGCTGCAGGCGCGGCATCGGCGGGACGAACGAGATGCGGTTGTAGAGCACGGGTGCGACGGCGAGGACGGCGCTCCGGGCGCGGACCGTCAGTCCGTCCGCGTGCGCCGTGACCCCGGCATCCGACCACTCGATGGTGCGGACGGGACGGTTCAGGAAGACGTCGTCGCCGAGCCGTTCGGCCAGGAGGACCGGAACCTGCTGGAGTCCTCCGACGACGCGCTTGTCGAGGATGAAGTCCGCGTCGACGAGGTGCGAGTAGCTGCCCGCGCTCGCGGCCATGAGCAGCGACTGCAGCAGCGAGAACGCGTGCGTGGGCTTGGTGAGCATGGCGGATCCGGTCGCGAAGGCGAGGTTGCGGACCGCCTCGTCGTCGTCGGTCTGCTGGCGCAGCCACGCGTCCCACGTGATCGTGTCCCACTCGGCGGCCTTCGGGTGCGCGAACGGACGGTCGGGATCGATCTCGGCGACCATCGCGTCGAGGCGCCGGGTGATCTCGTCGATCGTCCGCTCGGTCTCGGGGCTCACGGGGAACATCTCCCCCGTGAAGCGCGAGACGGTGCCGTCGGGTCCGACGTAGACGCTGTCGCCTTCGCGGTAGCGGCTGAAGGTGTCGAGACCCAGCTCGGCGACCGTGTCGATGAGCGCGTCCTGGTCGGGTGAGACCCACTGCCCGCCGAGCTCGAGCATGGCGCCGTCGATGACGTCGGTCCACAGACGCCCGCCGACGCGCTCGCGGGCCTCGAGGACCGCGACCGACAGGCCCGCCTTGCGCAGCTCGTGCGCGGCGGTGAGGCCGGCGGCGCCGGCGCCCACGATGACGACGTCTCGGGTGATCTCAGTCATTCACGACTCCTTCGTTGGAGGGGATGCGCTCGTTCGACGCGTGGTCGGGACGGCGACGGAGGTTGCGGCGGACGAGCGGCCAGAACACGAGGAGGACGCCGGTGGCGATGAGGCTCGTCCACACCTGGGAGCGTCCCGATTCGGACGTCAGCATCACGACGACCACGGCGGCGATCGCCGCGATGAGGAGGATGTTGAGCCACGGGTGGAACCACACCTTGAGCTTCAGCTTCGCCACCTCTTCGGGCGTCATCTTCTGGCGCAGTCGCATCTGCGTGAGGGCGATGAAGACGTAGACGAAGAGGGCCACGAGGCCCGCCGAGTTCATGATGAAGTCGAAGATGCCCGAGGCGGGGGCGAGGAAGTTGACGAGCGTGGCGATGAGCCCGCCGATCGTCGAGGCGAGGAGCGCGACGACGGGGACGCCGGTCTTGGAGCGTGTGGTCACGGCCTTCGGCGCGAAGCCCTTGTCGGCGAGCGCGGCGAACATGCGCGATGCCGAATACAGGCCGGAGTTGAGCACCGAGAGCACGGCGGTGAAGATCACCAGCTGCATGATGACGTCCGCGCCGGGGATTCCGAATTTGGCGAGCGCGATCGTGAACGGCGCGTTGGCGACGTCGGTGGGCACGGGCAGTTCATCCCACGGGACGACCGCCACGATGACGAGGACCGAGCCGACGAAGAAGAGCAGGATGCGCCAGATGATCGTGCTGGTGGCCTGACGGATGCCCTTGGCCGGGTCGACCGACTCGGCGGCGGCCATGACGGCGATCTCGGTTCCGAAGTACGAGAAGATCACGAGCGCGACGCCCGTGAAGGCGACGCCGATGCCGTTGGGGGCGAACCCGCCGTGCTCCCAGAGATTGGGTACCGAGAAGGTCGCGTTCGGCCACAGTCCGAGCGCGAACAGGAGGCCGGCGCCGAGGAACACGACGATGGCGAGGACCTTGATGCTCGCCAGCCAGAACTCGACCTCACCGAAGGTGCGGACGGAGATCAGGTTCGTTCCGACGAAGATCGCGATGAGGATGAGGGACCACGCCCACGACGGCACGGCGGGGAACCACGTCTGCATCGTCTCGCCCCCGAGGACCGCCTCATAGGCGAGGACGCCGACCCAGAAGTACCAGTAGAGCCAACCCACGAGGTAGGCCGCCCAGTCGCCCAGCCCGACGCGGGCGTACTCCATGAACGACCCGATCGCGGGACGGGATGCCGCCATCTCGCCGAGCATGCGCATGGCGAAGAACACCAGGAGGCCGCCGACGAGGTAGGACAGGACGGCCGCGGGGCCGACCGTCCGGATGACGTTGCCGGAGCCGACGAACAGACTGGCGCCGATGATCCCGCCCAGGGTGATCATCGTCACGTGACGCGAACGGAGCTTGTTCGAGCGCGCTTTGGTGACCGCTCCGAGTCCCGCGGAGGTCTCGGGCGAGACGGGATTCGACCAGTTGTCCGTACCCGCCATACTCAGGCCTTCCCCAGCGCCTCTGCGACGACGTCGAGGCCCTCCGCCAGGAGCTCGTCCGAGATGGACAGCGGCGGCAGGAACCGGATGACGTTGCCGTAGGTGCCGCAGGTCAGGACGATGACGCCCGCCGCGATGCATGCCTTCGCGATCGCCCCGGTGAGCGCGGCGTCGGGGGCCCCCGTGGTCGGATCGACGAATTCGGCGGCGATCATGGCGCCCAGTCCGCGCACCTCGCCGATGCGGGGATCGGATGCCGCAAGCTCGCGGAGCCGCGTCGTCAGGACCTTCTCGATCTCCTGCGCCCGCTCGATGAGGCCGTCGTTTTCGAACGCGTCCATCGCAGCGAGAGCGGCGGCGCAGGCGACGGGGTTGCCGCCGTAGGTGCCGCCGAGGCCACCGGTGTGCGTGGCATCCATGATGTCGGCGCGTCCGGTGACCGCGGCCAAGGGCATTCCCCCAGCGATGCCCTTGGCCGTGGTGATCAGGTCCGGCACGATGCCGAAGTGTTCGCTCGCGAACATAGCGCCGGTGCGGGCGAACCCGGACTGCACCTCGTCGGCGATGAAGACGACGCCGTTCTCGCGGCACCAGTCGACGACGGCCGAGAGGAAGCCGTCGGCGGGGACGACGAAGCCGCCCTCGCCCTGGATGGGTTCGATGATGACGGCGGCCAGGTTGTCGGCACCGACCTGCTTCTCGATCATCGAGATCGCGCGGGCCGCGGCATCCGCCCCGGACAGTCCGTCGCGCAGCGGGTACGAACCGGGCACGCGGTAGATCTCGGAGGCGAACGGACCGAAGCCGCTCTTGTAGGGCATCGACTTCGCGGTCAGCGCCATCGTGAGGTTCGTGCGGCCGTGGTACGCGTGGTCGAACGCGACGACGGCCTGCTTGCCGGTGAACTTGCGGGCGATCTTCACCGCGTTCTCGACCGCCTCGGCGCCGGAGTTGAACAGCGCGCTCCTCTTGGCGTGGTCTCCGGGAGTAAGCCGGTTGAGGGTCTCGGCGACCTCGACGTACGACTCGTACGGCGAGATCATGAAGCAGGTGTGAGTGAGCTGCGCGGCCTGCGCGGCGATCGCCTCGACGACCTTGGGGTGGGCGTTGCCCACCGTCGTGACGGCGATACCGGAGCCGAGGTCGATGAGCGAGTTGCCGTCGGCGTCGAGGACGACGCCTCCGCCGGCGGCGACGGCCGCGATCGGGACGGTGTGACCGACGCCCGCGGCGACGGCCTCGGCCTTGCGTGCGAGGAGCTCCTGCGAACGGGGGCCGGGGATCGCGGTCTCGAGGCGGCGTTCCTGCGGAAGGGACGGTCCACCGAGGGGCGTGCTGACGGGAGCGATCGAGGTACTCATGCGGCGAGCGTAGAGGTGTGCGCGCATGCGGTCACTCGCCATTGCGTCTATTCTCGGCGCAGGACTGTACGCGTCGTACACCGGAGAGGCCGACATGGTGGCACGGGATGCCGATCCCACCCTGCGCGCCCTCATCGGTCGGGGGGAGCTGAGACTACGGCTCGCGGGCGCCGAGGCCGATCTGCCGCCGGGCGCCCTCGACCGGGCGACGCGGTGGGTGCACAGCTCCGACCTCGACGATCCGACCCCGTTCCTCGCCGAGGATCTCGTGCTCCTGACGACCGGGACGCAGTTCCCCACCGGCATCCGCTACCCCTTCGACGCTTACGTGGGGAGACTCGTCGACCGCGGTGTCGCCGCACTCGGGTTCGGGACCGAAGTGGTGCGCGACGGCATCCCGCCGGGACTCGCCGTCGCCTGCCGCCGTGCGAACCTGCCGCTGTTCGAGGTGCCCTACAGCACGCCGTTCATCGCCGTCGCGCGCGCCAACGCCGAAGCCGTCGCCGCCCAGGCGTACGCGCGGCGCAGCTGGGCGCTGTCGGCGCAACGCGCGATCGCCCTCGCGGCGCTCCGGCCCGACGGACTCGACGCGACGATCGCCGAGCTCGCCCGTCAGCTCGACACGTGGGTGGGGATGTACGACGCGGCCGGCGAGCTCGTCCGCGAACACCCCGCCGGCGCCCTCTCGGAGGGAGCGGCGGGAGCACTCCGAGCCGAAGTCGGGGCGGTGCTGCGACGCGGAGCGCGCGCCGGTTCGTCGTTGCGCTCCGACTCCGACGCGTTCACGCTGCAGACCCTGGGGCGCGGCGGAGAGCTGCGCGGCGTCCTCGCGATCGCGGCGGGCGAGCTCGACCGCGCCGGCCGAGACGTCGTCACGGCCGTCATCGCGATGGCGGGCCTCGCCCTCGAACAGCACCAACGACTGTCGCGCGCCCGCAAGGCGCTACGGTCCGGGATGGTGCGCTCGATGCTCGCCGGCGACCCGGGCCTGGCCCGGCAGATCTCCCGCGACGTGTGGGGCGCCCTTCCGCCCGCGCCGGTCGTGGTCGCGGTGACGGATGCCGCCGGTCGGCGCACGGACGCCCTCCTCGATCTGCTCGAGCTGCGCGCCGAGGAGCGCCACGGCGGTCTGTTCTTCGGCAGCGTCGACGACGACGTCGTGATCGTGGTCCCGGCATCCGCTGCGCCAGTACTCGAGGAGTTCCCGGAACGGTTCGACGTGCGCCTCGGCCTGTCGGAGCCGGCACCCTACGCCGAATTCGCGCGCGCCCTCGACCAGGCCCGCGCGGCACGGGGCCGCGCCTCGGGCCCGGGGATCGTGAGGTTCGAGGAGGTGCAGTCCCGCGGCATCCTCTCGGCCCTGTCGGCAGGGCAGGCGTCGACGGTCGCCGCGGCGTACCTCGACCCGCTCCGCGAGCACGATCGCTCGCACGGCGCCCGGCTGGAGGAGACCCTGCGGGCCTGGGTCGTCGCCGACGGCTCGAACGACGCCGCCGCGACCGCGCTCGGGGTCCATCGGCACACCGTCCGCACGCGCCTCGCCGCCGCCGAGCGCATCCTCGGCGTCGACCTGTCGTCGTTCGCCGCCCGCGCCGAGCTGTGGGCGGCCTTGCACCTCGGGCGGTGACGGCGGGGCGGGCATGTCGTGTGGCGCGGTGCGGGACCGAACGGCGGAGAATCTCGCGCCGCGCCGGGCTCGCCGTGGCGGCGGGCGGCGTGTCCCGCCGGATCTCCGCCGTTCGTGCCACCGGGGAGTCCTCCACCCCCGCGGCGCTCCGACACGCCGGAGAACGGATGCCGCACCGCGGCGCGTCGCGCAGATCGCCGCCGTGCGACCCGAACCTCACTCCGGCGCGTGCGCCTCGAGGAACTCGTACAGGTCGGTCGTGTCGACCCCGGGGAAGGCTCCGGTCGGGAGGGTCGCGAGCAGGGTGCGGGGCGTCCGGACGTTCGGCCACGCCTGGTCGCGCCACGTGCGCTCGAGCTCGACCGGGGGACGCCGGCAGCAGACCTCGACGCCGTGGCGCGACACCCCGCGGTTCGGCGTCTCGCGCCCGATGAACCACTTCGTGTCGTCGAAGCGGACGCCGACGCTGACCGAGTGAGCGCCGTCGCTCGAGGACTCGACACGGGCCGTGCACCAGTACGTCCCGTTGCCGGTGTCGGTGTACTGGTAGTACGGGTTGAACTTGTCGGGGATGTCGAAGACGACCCGGCTCGTCCACCGCCGGCAGCACAGCTGCCCCTCGATCGAGCCGAACCGGTCGGCGGGGAAGTTCACGTCGTCGTTCTCGTACGCCTTCGTGATCGTGCCCGATTCGTGCACCTTCAGGAAGTGGACCGGGATGCCGAGATGCCGGGTCGCGAGGTTGGTGAACCGGTGCGCGGCGGTCTCGTATGAGACCGAGTACGCGTCGCGCAGGTCTTCGATCGAGATCGCGCGGCGCGTCTTCGCGTCCTGCAGGAACGCCGTCGCGTGCGACTCGGGCACCATGAGCGCGCCGACGAGGTAATTGGTCTCGACGCGCTGGCGGAGGAACTCGGCGTACGAGGTCGGCTCCGCCTGCCCGAGGATGCGACCGGCGAGCGCCTGCAGCACCGGCGTCCGCGAGTCGCCGCGGCCTGGGATCGTGCTCGAGAGGTACAGCCGCCCGGTGCGGTTGTCGGCGACGGAGCGGGTGGATGCCGGCAGGTCCGACACGTAGTGCAGCGAGTACCCGAGGTGCGCCGCGATCTCGGACGCGGTCCGCTGCGTGAGCGGCCCGCCGGGGTGGTCGACGGCCGCGAGGATGGCTTCGGCCTGCTCCTCGAGTTCGGCGAAGTAGTTGTCCTGCCTGCGCATGAGGTGCCGCAGCTCCACGTTCGCCCGACGTGCCTCTTCGGGTGTCGCGGAGCGCTCGTCGTTCAGCCGCTCGATCTCGCCGTGGAGTGTCAGCAGCGTCTCGAGGACGCCGTCGGGGACGGACTTCCCGATACGGAAGGGCGTGATGCCGAGAGCCTGGAACGTCGGTCCCTTCATCGCGCGCTCGAGGGAGATCTCGAGGGTCGCGCGCTCGTCGAGCGGCTCTGCCGTCAGGAGCGCGTCGATCGTCGTGCCGAGGGCCCGGGCGATCGCCTGGAGCAGTGAGAGCTTCGGCTCGCGCTTGCCGGTCTCGATCATCGACAGCTGGCTCGGCGCTCGCGAGACGGCGGCCGCCAGCTCGTCGAGGGTCATCCCGCGCGCCGTGCGCACCTGTCGCACGCGCCGCCCGATGCTCAGCGCGTCCGGTCCGTGATCAGCGGATGCCGCATCCGCCCGATCTTCATCGATCGTCATGACGGGGAGTGTGTCACGGCAGCAGAAGATCGCGCAATCTTTCCGTCCCGAATCGTCTCGCAGTACGGCCTTCTTCTCGCACAGTGGTGTCACGACCCGCTCCCGACCCCTCAGGAGGACGCCATGACCTTCCCCACCACCCCGCCGGCCCATCCGATGCGCGCCGGAGATCAGACGCAGAGCGCCGCCGACCTGCAGGCCGAGTGGGACGCCGACCCGCGCTGGGACGGCGTCGAACGCACCTACAGCGCCGAGGACGTCATCCGGCTGCGCGGGTCGGTCCGCGAAGAGGCGACCCTCGCCCGTCGCGGCGCGGAGAACCTGTGGAACCTGCTGCACACCGAGGACTACGTGAACGCGCTCGGCGCGTACACCGGCGGCCAGGCCGTCCAGCAGGTGCGCGCCGGACTGAAGGCGATCTACCTCTCGGGGTGGCAGGTCGCCGCCGACGGCAACCTCGCGGGCCAGACGTACCCCGACCAGAGCCTGTACCCCGCCAACTCGGTGCCGTCCGTGGTCCGCCGCATCAACAATGCCCTGACGCGGCAGGACCAGATCGAGCACGCCGAGGGCGGCGCGACCCGCGACTGGCTCGCTCCGATCGTCGCCGACGCCGAGGCCGGATTCGGCGGCCCCCTCAACGCGTACGAGCTGGCGCTGTCGATGATCCAGGCGGGGGCCGCCGGCATCCATTGGGAGGACCAACTCGCCAGCGAGAAGAAGTGCGGCCACCTCGGTGGCAAGGTGCTCGTTCCGACGCAGCAGCACATCCGCACGCTGAACGCGGCCCGGCTCGCCGCGGACGTCGCGGGGGTGCCGACGATCATCATCGCCCGCACCGACGCGCTCGCCGCCGACCTGCTCACGAGCGACGTCGACCCGCGCGATCAGGGATTCACGACGGGCGAGCGCACGGCCGAGGGCTTCTACCGGGTGCGCCCCGGACTCGACGCCGTCATCAGCCGCGGCCTCGCCTTCGCCCCGTACGCCGACCTGCTCTGGGTCGAGACCGGCGAGCCCGACATCGAGCTCGCCCGTGCCTTCGCGGCGGCGATCCACGAGCGCTTCCCGGGCAAGCTGCTGGCCTACAACTGCTCGCCGAGCTTCAACTGGAAACGCCATCTCGACGACGAGCAGATCGCGACCTTCCAGCGCGACCTCGGCGAGCTGGGCTACGCGTTCCAGTTCATCACCCTCGCGGGCTTCCACGCCCTCAACCATTCGATGTTCGACCTCGCGAAGGGCTATGCGGAAAGCGGCATGACCGCGTACGTGGCCCTGCAGGAGGCGGAGTTCGCCGCCGAGAAGCACGGCTACACCGCCACCAAGCACCAGCGGGAAGCCGGAACCGGCTACTTCGACCTCGTCTCCACGGCGCTCAACCCCGACAGCGCCACCCTCGCCCTGGTCGGATCGACCGAGACGGCGCAATTCCACTGACACGACCGGATGCCCCGGCATCCCCTTTCTTAAGGAGTACGACATGACCCTCATCGACACCCCTCCCCCCACGACGACCGCCCTGACCGTGCGCGGACCGCTGCGCGAGCGGTACGAGGAGATCCTCACGCCCGGCGCCCTCGACTTCGTCGCGCAGCTTCACGAGCGGTTCGGCGGACGCCGCCACGACCGTCTCGCCGACCGGATGCGGCGCCGTTTCGAGATCGGCAACGGTCAGGATCCGACCTTCCGCTCCGACACCGCGCACATCCGGGACGACCCGGACTGGCAGGTCGCCGGAGCCGGCCCCGGCCTCGAGGACCGCCGCGTCGAGATCACCGGCCCCACCGACCCGAAGATGACGATCAACGCGCTGAACTCGGGTGCCCGCGTGTGGCTCGCCGACCAGGAGGACGCCACGAGCCCCACCTGGGAGAACGTGATCGAGGGGCAGCTGACGCTCCGCGACGCGATCCGCGGCGAGCTGAGCTTCGCGAGCCCCGAAGGGAAGATCTACGAGGTCATCGCGGAACGGACGCCGACGATCGTCATGCGTCCGCGCGGGTGGCACCTGCCCGAGAAGCACATCGACGTCACCGACCGCTCGGGCCGGACGCTCGCGGCATCCGGTTCACTCGTCGACTTCGGCCTCTACGTCTTCCACAACGCCGAACGCCTGATCGCCGACGGCCGCGGCCCCTACTTCTATCTGCCGAAGATCGAGTCGGCCGAGGAGGCGAAGCTGTGGGACGACGTCTTCACCTTCAGCGAGCGGTTCCTCGGGATCGCCCACGGCACGATCCGGGCGACGGTGCTGATCGAGACGCTGCCCGCCGCGTTCGAGATGGAGGAGATCCTCTTCGAGCTCCGCGACCACGCGGCGGGACTGAACGCCGGCCGCTGGGACTACATCTTCTCGATGATCAAGAACTACCGCGGCCGCGGTGCGCGCTTCGTCCTGCCGGACCGCAGCCAGGTGACCATGACCGTGCCGTTCATGCGGGCTTACACCGAACTGCTCGTCCAGACCTGCCACAAGCGGGGCGCCTTCGCGATCGGCGGCATGAGTGCCTTCATCCCGAATCGGCGCGACCCCGAGGCGACCCGCACCGCGTTCGAGAAGGTCGCCGCCGACAAGAAGCGCGAGGCGGGCGACGGGTTCGACGGCACCTGGGTGGCGCACCCCGACCTCATCCCGGTGGCGCAGACCGAGTTCGACGCCGTCCTCGGCGACCGCCCGAATCAGGTCGATCGCCGACGGGACGAGGTCCACGTGTCGCCCGCACAGCTCATCGACTGCCACATCGGGTTGCCGATCACCGCAGCCGGTGTCCACGGCAACGTATCGGTCGCGATCCGGTACATCGAGGCGTGGCTGCGGGGCCTCGGGGCGGTCGCGATCGACGGACTGATGGAGGATGCGGCGACAGCCGAGATCAGCCGTTCGCAGATCTGGCACTGGATCCACCAGGACCTGTCCACCGAGGACGGCACGCGCATCACGCGCGACTACGTCGAGGGCCTCGTCGCGCAGGTGCTCGACGAGGCGATCCGCCACGACGGCGACCGGTTCGACGCCGCCGCACAGGTGTTCCGCGAGGTCGCGCTCGACGAGGACTTCCCGGCGTTCCTCACCCTCGGCGCCTACGCGCGATTCCTCGTGGAGTGACCCGCCGTCGGGGTGACCGTCAGCCGAGGTCGACGGCCACCCCGCCGGACGCGATGCGGATGGGCGCGACGTGCAGGCCTCGATAGATGTACTGCTCGTCCCAGCCGTGGAAGACGAGCACATCGCCGTCGGCGGTCGACACGACGTCCTGGCCTCCAGGGCCACGGAAGGCTCCGTCGCTGCCGGAGGTCGTCAGGATCGGCTCGGGCTGCTTCCGATACGGGCCCTCGAGCTCGTCCGACCAGGCCGCACCGACGGCGTACGAGTCGCCGCCGTAGTCGTTCGCCGAGTAGAGAAGGGCGTAGCCCCCGTCGCGGGCGACCAGGGTGGGTGCTTCGACGAGAGCCCCCTCCCACGGCTGGTCCTGCGCGAGGAGGGCGACGGGTGCGGCGGCCAGCGACAGCCCGTCGGCCGCCAACGGGGCCATCATGAGCCGTGTGTCGAGGGCGCAGCAGTTTCCGTCCGTTTTCCACAACAGGTAGCGGGTGCCGTCCGGGTCGTCGAAGGTGGCGGCGTCGATCGCGCCGCCCTCCTCGACGGGACACACGAGCGGCTCGTCGGATGCCGGGACGAAGGGCTCGTCGAGCGACGGCGCGACGGCGACGCCGATGCACTGCCGACCCGACGCAGCGTGCTCTGCGGTGACGTACATGACGTACTCCTCACCGAGAGCCGTCACCTCGGGCGCCCAGGTCCGCCCGGGTGACGCCCACGCCGGCAGCGTCGGCAGCGCATCGCGCCGTTCGACCGTCCAGCTCTCGAGGTCGGCCGACGTTGCGACGCGGATGTTCAATCCGTGGCTCCCGGTGGCGAACGCGGCGTACCCGGAATCGGTCGACACCACGTCGGGATCGGGGAAATCCTCGTCGAGCACGAAACCCGTTCCGGATGCCGAGCCCGCGGAGGGCGCCGGCGCGGACTGCGACGCGGCGCCGCAACCGCTCATCGCCAGCACCCCCACGATTGTGAACGCTGCCAGCTCTAGGGCGCGTCTCATCCCTTCACCGCCGCTCCGGCCACCGAATCGACGATCTGCCGCTGTGCGAAAGCAAAGAGGATGAGGACCGGAATCGAGGCGATCGCGGCGCCGGCCATGACGATGCCGAAGTGGGTTCGGAACGCGCCCTGAAGCATGGCGAGTCCGGGCTGGAGCGTCATGTTCTCGGGCGAGAGCAGGACGTACACGGGCCACAGGAAATCGTTCCAGTTGCCGAGGAAGGAGAGAACGGCCAGGGTCGCGAGAGCCGGCCGCGCGAGAGGGAGCGCGACCTGGAAGAAGATTCGGAAGTCCCCCGCACCGTCGATGCGGGCCGCCTCCTCGATCTCGGGAGGGATGCCGAGGAAGAACTGGCGGAGGAAGAAGACCCCGAAAGCGCTCGCCGCCCCCGGCACCGTGATCGCGAGGATCGAATCGAGCCACCCGAAGTTTTCGACCAGCAGGTAGTTCGGGATCAGGAAGACGACCGGCGGCACGAGCAAGGTCGCGATGATGAGACCGAAGACGATGTTCCGGCCGGCGAAATCGAGCCGGGCCAGGGCGTAGGCGGCCATCGACGCGGTGACCAGGATGAGTACGGTCTGCAGCGTCGCCGCGGCGAAGCTGTTCCAAAGCCAGAGGAAGATCGGCTGCTGACCGCTGAGCAGGAGCGTCTGGTAGGCCTCGAGCGAGGGCGGGGAAGGAAGGGCGTACGGGTTGCGGACGGCATCCGCGTCGGTCTTCACCGAGGTGAGCAGCATCCAGATGAGCGGGAAGATCACGACGAGCGCCAGGGCGCCGAGAACGGCGTATGCGGTGAGGTCCCCCGCTCGACGGGGGGATCGGCGGCGCACGGGGCGCGACGGCTTCGTCGTGGCGGGACGGACGGCGGTGTCGGTCATGAGGCGGCTTTCTCGCTGCGCTCGCGCTGCAGGCGGAAGTTGACGACGCTGATGATCGCCAGGAAGGCGAAGAGCACGTAGCTCATCGCCGAGGCCGGCGCCATGTTGTTCTGGGACAGGCCCTGGTCGGCGATGTACATGATCGCGGTGCGGGTCTCGTTGCCGGGACCACCGTTCGTCAACAGGAACGACTGTCCGAACATGTTCGCCGAGGCGAGGATCGTCGTCGTCGTGATAAAGATCATGACTGGGCGCAGTCCGGGCAGCGTCACACTGAAGAACGTGCGGGCGGCTCCCGCGCCGTCAAGCGCCGCGGCCTCATAGAGGTCGGTGTTGATGCCCTTGAGACCGGCCAGGAAGATGACGGTGTTGAGCCCCGCGGTCCACCAGACGGTGACACCGACCAGCGAGACCCACACCCAGGGCGTGTCGACCACCCATGGAGTGTCGCTCGGCAGGCCGAACAGCCCAAGCAGGTGGTTCAGGATGCCGGACTGCGTGTCGAAGACGTAGCTCCAGATCACGCCGACGATCGCGACACCGAGCACGTACGGCGCGAAGAAAACGGTTCGGAAGAAGGTGGCTCCCCGCAGCTTGCGGTTCAGGAGGACGGCGATGAACAGCGGCACGACCACGAGGAACGGGACGCTCAGGACGACGAACAGCCCCGTCGCCCGCATCGAGTTCCAGAAGTCCGCCGACGTGGTCGAGCCCGCGGTGAAGAGGTCGAGGTAGTTCTTCAGGCCGATGAAATCCTGACTGTCGCGGAACGGGGACCAGTTGGTGAGGCTGATCCACACGCCGAACACGGCCGGCACGATGACGAACGTGACGAACAACGCCAGGAACGGTGCGAGGAACAGGTAAGCGATGAGGGTGCGCCGACGGCGCGCGGCCGGACGACGGCCACGACCGCCCGGCCGACCGACGATGCGGTCGGCCGGGACGGCCGTCGTGGCGGCGAGGTCACTCGCCATACTTCTGCTGGTTCTGTTCGATGATCGCGTCCGCCTTCGCCTTCGCATCGTCGAGCGCAGCCTGCGGCGTCTTCTTGCCGGTCAGCGCCTCATTGATCGCGGTGGTGATGAGCGCGTTGGCCTCGTTGATGCCGGGCGACACGGTCTCATAGTGGGCGTAATCGAGCTGTTCCATGAACGGCTCGAGGTTGGGGTACTTCTCGAGGATGGCCGGGTCCTCGCGGACCGTGTTGGCCGCGGGGAGCTCGCCCGTCTCCGCCCAGCCGGCCGAGTTGTCGTTCATCCACTTCACGAAGGTCGCGGCGGCCGAGGTCTCGTCAGCGCTCTGTCCCTTGTTCGCGGGGAAAACCCAGTGCGTCGAGCTCGACCAGACGGCCTTCTCGTCGCCGATCTGCGGCACCGAGGCGGCTGCCCAATCGAGGTCGCCGAAGGCGGTGTTGGTGGTCTGCCACACGCCGTTCCAGTTGAAGGCGGTGTCGCCGGCGAGGAGCGCCTTGATGTTGCCGTCCTGCGCGACGTTCTTCGGGCTGTAGCCCTTGTCGACGAGGTCGGTCATCCAGGTGAGCGCCTTGGCCCCGGCATCCGAGTTGAAGGTCGCCTCGGTCACGTCGTCGTTGTACAGATCGCCGCCGAACTGCCAGAGCAGGCTCTGGAACTCGAACGTCCCCGTGAAGACGTAGCCGTCGACCCACTCGCCCTGGACGCCGGCCGCCTTCAGCTTCTCGAGCGCGTCGAGGTAGCCCTGACGGTCCGTCGGCACCTCGGTGAGGTCGGCCTTCTTCATGACGTCCTTGTTCGCGAACATCCCGAGCGGCGTGACGCTCCACGGCACGGCGTACTGCGCGTCGCGGAAGTCCCCCATCCCGAACACGTCGGGCGGGAAGTCGCCCTCGCTGTAACCGAGCCCGTCGATGATCTCGTCGGCGGGCTGCAGCAGGTTCTGCGCGGCGTACGTCGCCAGGTCGTCGCCGTGGAGGACGGCGACATCGGGCCCCTTGCCCGCTTTTACCGCGAGCGGCATCTTCGAGTTGATGTCCGCCCATTCCTGGGGGACGTTCTTGACCTTGATGTTGTCGTGCTCGGCGTTGAACTTGTCGATCAGCTTGGGGACGATGGTCGGCGCGGCGCCGCCCGTCCAGCCGTGCCAGAAGGTGACTTCGACGGCGGGACCGTCGTAGTCCTCGCCCGACACCCCGCCCTCGCTGGAGTTCGTTGCCCCGCAGGCGCTGAGTGTGACGACGAGCGCCGAGGCGACGCCGAGACCGAGGCCCCGCGAAAGTCGCGTAGTCATGTGGTTGCTCTCCTTTGAGTACTCCCCGCCCGGAAGCTCGGGCGCGCTGTGTGAGTGTCGTCGAACTTACAGCGCTAGAAATTTGGTGTCAACGGGCTCGGCCACCGCCTGCCGGAGCGAACCGGGCGAGCGCTGTACTGTGGCCCGCGAGCCGTTGAAGGGAATCTCCATGCGAGGACCGCGCCTACAGGACGTCGCAGAACGGGCGGGCGTGTCGATGAAGACCGTTTCCAACGTCGTCCGCAACCACCCACACGTCTCGGCCGCGATGCGCGAGCGAGTTCAGCGGGCGATCGACGAACTCGGCTACCGGCCCAACGTCGTCGCCCGACGCTTGGCCACCGGGCGAACGGGTTTCGTCGCCGTCGCCTTCGCCGATGTCGCGATCCCCTATTTCGCCGAACTCGCGCACGTGGCGTCGCGACGGGCCCGGGATTTCGACTACCGCGTGCTCCTCGAAGAGACCGACGACACGATCGAGGGCGAGCGCGCCCTCATCGCGAGCTCCGAGGCGGGCCTCGTCGACGGCATGCTCTTCCAGCCGTCGAAGATGAGCCCCTCCGAGATCGCCCAGCATCGTTCGCAGATCCCCATCGTGCTCCTCGGCGAGATGCCTGCGCCCCTGACGATGGACCACGTCATGATCGACAACGTGGCCGCAGCGCGCGAGATCACGACACACCTGCTGGATTCAGGAAGGCGACGGATCGGCTTCGTCGGCCACGAGACGACGTCCCTCAGCGAGACGTCCCGCCAGCGCATCCTCGGATACCAGGAAGCCCTGACGGGGGCGGGCGTCCGGGCCGACCCGCGGATGCTCGTGGCCACAGCATCCATAGATGCCGCCGACACGGCGGCCGCGGTGCGTCAGGCACTGAGCGACGGGTGGGATGTCGACGCGGTCGTGTGCCGCGACGACCTCGCCGCGATGGGCACCCTCCGAGCCTTGCACGAGCGCGGGATCCGCGTGCCGGAGGACGTGGCGGTGACCGGGTGGGACGACACACGCCTCAGCGCCGTCACGTTCCCGAGCCTGACGAGCGTCAGTCCCGACGTCGATGCACTGTTCACCCGTGCCATGGAGCTTCTCCTAGAGCGGATCGCGGGGTATGACGGCGCAGGGCGGCATGAGATCGCCCCCCATCGGATCGCCATCCGCGAGAGCGCGCCGTCGATCCCTGCACCCTGAACGGGCCCATCGAACCTTCCAGGTTTACAGCGCTGCACAGCATGAGGCATGCTGGACGCCATGATCGATGACGACCGCGGCGCCGTGCGTGCCAGCACGCAAGACGGCACCTACCCCCGGCCCCAGCTCGTCCGGTCGACATGGGCAGACCTGAGCGGCTCGTGGGCCTTCGCCCACGACGACGCCGACGGGGGCGTCGCCTCTGGGTGGCCGGCATCCGGGGTCGCCCAACGGGACATCGTCGTCCCGTTCCCGCCCGAGTCGTCCGCGTCGGGCGTCGGGGACACCGGGATGCACCCGATCGTCTGGTACTCCCGCGACCTCACCGACGCCGACCTGCGGGCCGCCGGTCACGAGTCGGGCCGGCGCCTCCTCCTGCACTTCGGAGCCGTCGACTACCGCTGCGACGTCTGGGTCGACGGATCACTCGTCGGTTCGCACGAGGGAGGTCACACGCCGTTCGTCCTCGATGTGACCCGCGCTGCACGCTCGGGGTCCCGTGTGGTCGTCCGCGTCGAGGACGACCCGCTCGACATCGCTCAGCCCCGCGGAAAGCAGGACTGGCGCGAGGATCCCCACGTCATCTGGTACCACCGGACGACCGGGATCTGGCAACCGGTGTGGCTCGAGAGCGTGCCACCCCTCCACGTCACCGGGCTCCGATGGACGACGGACCCGCGCGCCGGGATCGTCACGGTCGACCTCGAACTATCCGCTCGACCCCGGTCAGGGACGGATGCCGCGATCTCCCTCTCGTTCGCGGGACGTACGCTCGCGACGGTCCGCGCCGTCGTCACCGAGAACGAGGCGACCGTCGTCCTGCCCATCGCCGAGCTCCGCAACGGCCAGGCCTACGAGGAGTTGCTGTGGTCGCCCGAGCATCCGCGCCTCATCGACGCCGAGGTGCGGGTCGGTGACGACGTCGTCGCCTCGTACCTCGGCATCCGCACCGCTCACGTCGCGCGCGGACGGTTCTGGCTCAACGACCGTCCCTACTATGTGCGCTCCGTGCTCAACCAGGGGTACTGGCCCGAGTCGCACCTGGCCGCACCGTCGGCGGCTGCCCTGCGAGAGGAGGCGGAGCTCATCCTGTCGATGGGCTTCAACGCGACGCGGGTGCACCAGAAGTTCGAGGATCCGCGCTTCCTCCTCGCCGCCGACCAACTGGGTCTGCTCGTTTGGGGCGAGGCGCCCGGCACCTACACGTTCACGCAGACCGCCATCGAGCGCACGACGCGCGAGTGGCTCGAGGTCGTTCGCCGCGACGCATCCCACCCGTCGATCGTCACGTGGGTGCCGCTCAACGAGAGCTGGGGTGTGCAGCACATCGCGACGGATCCGCGGATGCAGCACTTCGCCCGCGCTCTCGTGGCGCTCACGAAGGCCCTCGACCCGACCCGGCCCGTCGTGTCGAACGACGGCTGGGAGCAGGTCGACACCGACATCGTCGCGATCCACGACTACGAGTGGCGGCCCGAGGTCGTGCGGGAGCGGTATGCGACGGATGCCGGCATCCGTCGCCTCATCGACGCGACCGGACCGGCGGGTCGCGACCTGGTCCTCGGCGGCGACGTGTCGGATGCGCCCGTCATGCTCACCGAGTTCGGCGGCATCTCGTTCGACACCGCCGCGGCCGAGGGTGCCTGGGGCTACTCCTCCGCGACCTCGCCCGACGACTTCGCGGAACGCTTCGAGGGGCTCATGGCAGCCGTCCATGCGAGCGAGGCACTCGCGGGCTTCTGCTACACCCAGCTCGCCGACACCCTGCAGGAGACGAACGGCCTCGTGACCGACGACCGCACGCCGAAGATCCCGATCGACCGCATCCGCGCGGCGATCATCGGGAGCCACGCCGGCTGAGGTGGGGCGCCCGGTGAGCCGTCAGCGGATGCAATAGTTTCGGCACGACACGCCGCGGCATCCGGCCCGCGCACGGCGCGTCGCCCGCGATCCATTGCATCCGCGAACGGTCAGCGGCGGATGCCGTCAGTCGCGGCCGTGGCGGGGCTTGCGCTCCGGGCGGTCGTCGTACGAGCGCTTCGGCCGGTCGTCGAACGAGCGCTGCGGGCGCTCGCCACCGGGACGGCCGCGGTCGGGGCGGATCTCGATGAGCTGGCCCGAGATGCGGGTGCCGCTCAGACGGTCGAGGACCGACGAGTCCATCGACGTCGGCAGCTCGACGAGCGAGAAGTCGGGCCGGATCGTGATCGCGCCGAAGTCGTCACGGCCGAGGCCGCCCTCGTTCGCGAGCGCGCCGACGATCTGACGCGGCTCGACACGGTGACGACGGCCGACCGCGATGCGGTACGTCGTGAAGTCGCCCTTGCCGCGACGCTCGCGCGGAGCGTCGGAACGCTCGCGCGCCGGACGGTCCTTGCTGCGGTTGCCACGGTCGGCGTCGGCGGCCAGCGTCTTCGCGAGCTGGTCGGATGCGGGGTCGAGGAGCAGCGGCGTCTCGCCCTGTGCCACGACGGCGAGGGCGGCGGCGACATCCTGCTCGGGCACGTCGTGGTTGCGGACGTAGTGCGCGATGACGTCGCGGAACCCGGTGATGCGGTCGGTCTCGGCGAGCGCGGCGGTGATCGCGTCGTCGAAGCGGGCGAGTCGCGTCGAGTTGATGTCCTCGGTGGTCGGCAGGTGCATCTGCGTGGGCGCCTGACGCGTCGCGCGCTCGATGTGCGCGAGCAGGTAGCGCTCGCGGGGCGTCACGAAGCTGATCGCGTCCCCCTTGCGGCCGGCACGGCCGGTGCGGCCGATACGGTGCACGTACGACTCGGTGTCGGTCGGGATGTCGAAGTTCACGACGTGGCTGATGCGCTCCACGTCGAGACCACGAGCGGCGACGTCGGTCGCGACGAGGATGTCGAGCTTGCCGTCCTTGAGCTGAGAGATCGACCGCTCACGCTGCGGCTGCGGGATGTCGCCGTTGATGGGTGCGGCGCTGAATCCGCGGGCGCGGAGCTTCTCGGCCAGGGTCTCGGTCTCGTTCTTCGTGCGGACGAAGATGATCATCCCGTCGAAGTCCTCGACCTCGAGGATCCGGGTGAGCGCGTCGACCTTCTGCTGGTACGACACGATCAGGTAGCGCTGCGTGATGTTCGTGTTGGTGGAGGTCTTGGTCTTGACCGTGATCTCCTCCGGGTCGCGAAGGTACTGCTGCGCGAGACGACGGATCGACGGCGGCATCGTCGCGGAGAACAGGGCGACCTGCTTCTCGGCGGGCGTCTTCGCCAGGATCTGCTCGACGTCCTCGGCGAACCCCATCTTCAGCATCTCGTCGGCCTCGTCGAGGACGAGGTTCTTGAGCTGCGAGAGGTCGAGGGTGCCCTTCTCGAGGTGGTCCATGATGCGGCCGGGGGTGCCGACGACGATGTGCACGCCGCGGCGGAGGGCCGACAGCTGCACGCCGTAGCCCTGCCCGCCGTAGACGGGGAGGACGTGGACGCCCTTCATGCGGGCGGCGTAGGACTCGAACGCCTCGCACACCTGGAGCGCGAGCTCGCGGGTAGGGGCGAGAACGAGCGCCTGCGGAGTCTTCTGGGTCAGATCCAGGTTCTCCATGATGGGAAGGGCGAATGCGGCGGTCTTGCCGGTACCGGTCTGCGCCATGCCGACGACGTCGCGGCCGCCGAGGAGGACGGGGATGGTCGCGGCCTGGATCGCGGAGGGCGTCTCGTAGCCGAGGTCCTTGATGGCGGCGAGGACGGGACCGGTCAAACCGAGTTCATCGAAGCCGGGGAGGGCGGGGGTTTCAGCGGATTCGGTCGGGGTCTGGGGGTCACTCACCTATCCACCGTAGTGGAGTGGGCTGAGAAGCGCCCGGGCCGGTCAGCCGGCGGCGCTGCGGTAGCGCCGCGGCTTGCCCTCGCCGAGCTCGATGAGCCGCTCGTACCGCCGCACGTCGACGTCCCGACCGAGCAGCGCCGACAGGACGCGCTCGACGGCATCCGCGTCGCCGCCGACGATCCGCGCGTCGATGCTCCCGTCCGCCGCCTGCTCGATGCTCCACCCCCGAGCCCCGTGGGTCTGCAACTGCTGGGTGAGGTCGACGCATGGGATCCGCCGGCCGTCGGTGGCGAGGAACACGGTGTTCTCCCGCCCCTCGAGGTCCGCGATGCCGATCCCGCCGTCGGCGAAGCGCACAAGCCGTCCGGTGTCACCGGTGCGGTAGCGGACGAGCGGCAGCAGCGGGTTCTCCCCCGCCGTCACCGTGATCTCCCCCACCGCACCCTCGGGCACCACGGTTCCCTCTGCGTCGAGGACCTCGACGTGCACGCGCCGGTCGAGCACACGGAACGGTCCGTCGTCCGTGCGGACGGCGATCGGCCGGGTCTCGTGCAGACCGTAGACGTCGAAGACGGGGCATCCGTAGGCCTCTTCGAGGTCGGCGCGGAGCGGCCCCGAGATCGCCATGGCGCCCGAGAACAGCGCGAGCGGATGCAGGACGCCCCGCAGCTCGGGCTGGAGCAACTCGGCGAGGCTCGTCGGGTGCCCCGCGATCACCTGGGGATCGGCGTCGCGCAGGAACGCGACACGGTCGCCCGATCGCCGCCACGCGCCGGTGTCGAGGTTCAGACGCGCCATCGCCCGGTGCGCGAACCCGCTCACGAGCGAGACGTACGTGAACGCCTGCCGCTGGAAGACGACGGATGCCACGGCGAGCCGCTCGCCGTCCGGAGACCAGTCGATCCCCTGCGCCCGGACGAGCGAGACCATGAGGTGGAAGCCGCGGGCGACCTCTTCGACGTCGTCGGGGATGAGGAGGGCGGCGCCGGTCGACCCCGAGCTCGTGCCGTGCAGCATCCGGTCGAGGTCCGCGTCGAGCGGGACGAACGTGGCGAGGTCGTCGACGAGGTGCTGCCGCGTGATCGGCGGGAAGTCCGTGAGCGCGGCGAGGTCGCCGAGTCCCCGGTACGCGAGCAGGTTCCGCGCCGCCCCGAGGTGCTCCTCGAGCCAGCCGTCCGTCGGCAGCGGCCGGCGGGTGCGCTCGACCATCTCGGCCGTCAGCCGGTCGCCGGTCGCGTGGACCCAGTCGGGTGCGGCAGGATGCCGGCGCCACCGGCGCAGGCGTGCGGCACCGGCGGCATCCATCGTCGGCCACCGTTCCGCGTCGGTCAGGACCGCCGCCGAGCCCGGGGCGTATTCGGCGAGCGCGAGTGAGTCGTCGGGATCACTCACTCGAGTACCTCGCGGCCGCCTCCTTCGCCCGCGCCTCGGCGAGCCGGCGGGCGATCTCGTCGCGGTGGCGGTGCGCCGCGTACGCCTGCGCGAGCGCCGCGTTCCGGCGCAGGGAATCGCGTGCCTCGAGCAGGCTGCGGGCGGTGGCGACGTCCTCGCCCGCGGGCCGCAGTCCCGCCCACAGGAGGAACGTGCGGACCGCCTCCTCGCGGCGCTCGTCGTCCGACAGCCACTCCCAGGGGTCGACGACCGGGGCGAGACGGAGCGCGAGGGCGTCGACGGCGCGACCGATGCCGGGAGCCGCGGCCACCGAGGGTGCGAACGGTTCGACGAGGTCCTCGCTCGCGACGAGCCAGAGGCCGATCGCCGCCCCGCGGCGCACCCTGTCGTCGTCCTCGTGGGCCGTGGCGAGCAGCCGCGGACGGAGCACGTCGCCGGCGAGTGCGACGACCGAGACGCGCGCATCGAGGAAGGAGCGCGGGACGCTCGCCATCCGTGCCGCGACCGCAGCGACAGAAGGACCCGGAACGGTCGCCTCCCACGCGCGGTCCTCGGGTGGGGCCGATGCCGACCACGCCGACAGCAGTTCTTCGGACTCAGCCATGGAGCGCCTCCGCCAATCGGGCGCACGCGGCGGGTGCGTCGTCCATCGTCTGGACGTGCAGGACGTCGTACCCGGCTGCCGCGGCCTGCGCATCGACGCGCGTCGAGCGCGTCGAGAGCAGGAGGGTCGCCGTCGTCAGCATCGGCCGCACACGCGCGGCGACGTCGGCGTACTCCGCATTGCCGTCGCCGAACATCGACACGAGACCGTCGTCGGAGAGGACGAGGAGGTGCCGCCGCTCATCCGGTGCGGGTGGGCGGAGCCCGGCGTAGCGACGCTCGAGCAGGTCGAGGGGGAAGGTCGTGCCGCCGCCGAAGAAGAACGCGAGGTCGCGGACGACGCCGCCGACCGTCCGCTGGTAGTCCTCGGAGCCGGCGACCTGGCCCGGCCCCGAGAAGCTCGTGACGCGCACGCGGCCCCCGCCGCGGAGCACCGACAGCGCGACGATCATGCCGGCGAGGACCGCCGACGATCCGCGGCCCGGCCGCGGCATGGAGCCCGACGAGTCGATGAAGACGTCGAGCGCGATGCTCGCCTCACGCGGCGTCGGCTCGTCGGGCAGGAACGATCGCCGACGCGTCGTGACCCCGGGGAGGACGGTGGCCCCGGCCTGCAGGGTCGCGGGCAGGTCGAGGTCGGCGAGGTCGTCGCCCGTCTCCCAGACCTCGAGCGGACCCGGCAGCTCCGGAGCGGGGACCGCTGGCATCCGCTGCGTCAACGGTCGCACCCACGGGGCAGCCTCCGCGCGGTACCAGGCGGCCATGACCTCGTCCGGGTCGCTCGCCCCGTACAGCGCGAGCGTGCGGGCCAGCCCGAGCGCCTGGCCGTTACCGTCGCCGACGCCGGTTCCCTCGCCGGCCTCGCCGATCGCGCCCGGACCGCTCGACCCGGGGTGGGCCGGGATGCCGCCGTGCAACCGGCGGTCGGAGAGGATGCGGCCGAGCTCCTCGGCGGTCACCGGCGCGTCGTCGGCGGCGCAGCCCTCGCCGTGGCCCGGCCCGGCCGGCGGTGTCCGTCGCGACGACCGCTGCCGCTCCACGATGTAGGGCGCCGTGAGCACCCCGAACCGCATCGCCCCGAGCACCGGATCGTGCGCGAAGGAGCGCACGACGCCGGCGAGCTGGTCGGCATCCGCCTCGGGACGCGTCGTGATCGCTCCCGTGAGCTCGGCGGCGATGCGCTCGCGCTCGCGACGCGCTTCGCGGAGCGCGCGTTCCTGCTCGCGGTGCTTCTCGGGGATCTCCTCCCACGGTGCGTCGGAGCGTCCGCGCGGCAGAGCCGGTGGGGCCGGAGCCGGCGGCGCGGGCGGGCAGAGTCGCCCGGCGGGGAGGCCCCAGACGAGTTCGAAGGTCCGCAGGTAGACCCACCAGAGGCGATCGGCGCTTTCGGGCGCGGGGAGCGTCGCCTGCACGAGTCGCACGATCCCGACCGGCTCCGTGTCGCCGCGGCGGCGTTGCAGCAGCGCGACCCGGGCGTTGACGAGCAGGTCGGTCCAGAGGTTCGACAGGAGCGCGAGGTCGTCCGCCGTGACCGGGTCCGCCCCCGCGGCGGCGAGTGCGCGGGCGAGCTGATGGCGGATCTTCAGCGAATCCATCCGGGTGGCCGGGGCGAGGACGTGATGGCCGATCTCATGGGCGAACAGGCTCTCGGCCTCGTGTCCGACGCCCCACGTGCGGATCATGTCGGGGTCGACGGTCACCGACGGCGGGAACGAGAACCAGGCAGCGGTGCCCTTCGCGGCGCCCTCACCCGGTGCGAGACGCACGTCGCGCAGGTGCACACCCCAGAGCCCGAGGGCGCTCTCCCACGCCTCCCGCGTCCCACCCTCCAGCGCGACCGTCGCCGGGGCGCTCACGCGGCATCCCGCACGTGGACCCAGGCGAGGTAGGAATCGGGGAACAGCACGATGCTCGCCGCTCCCCCGGCCGCCGCCTCGGGCGCGACGTCGAGAGCACGCAGCCGCGATCCCCACGCGTCGGCGTCGAGGCGCCACCACTGCTCGCCCGTCCGGACGCCGAAGGCTCCCGGGTCGCCGAGCGGAGCCGCCTCGACAGGCGGTGCGATCCACGCCCCGCCGAGGCCGGCGAAGCCGCCGACGGCGCATACGTAGCCGCGGGATGCCGCCCGCCCCGGCCACCAGAACCGGTCGTCCCGCTGCGCCTCGAGGAACGCGTCGAGGTCGGCGGAATCGAGCCCGAGGGCTGCGGCCGCGGCATCCGGATGCGTCTGCGACAGCCGTGCGACACGCTGCAGGGCGTCGTCCCGGAACGCGAGGGCACCGGCTCGCCAGGCGGCGACACCGGCGAGGTCGACGGCGTCGACGTCGGATGCCGCGGCGAACCCGGCGGCGAACGACGCCGCGAAGCGTGCGGGGTCACCCCCGGCTGCCGCCGTGTTCCGGGCGGCGAGATCGACGTCGAGGCCCTCGACGTGCGGCATCGGCGCGGACGGGGGCGCAGCCGCGAGGTGCCCGGGACGCCGGATCACGCGCGGCGCTCCGCCCACCGCAGGTAGGCCGTGTAGCGCTGGTGGAGGTACTTGAGCGTCACGAGGTCGTCGAAGTCGCGGCCGTAGACCTTGCCCGTCGCCGCGATCGCGCGGATGCGCGCTTCGATCTCGGTGAGGCGGCGCGACGCGTCCACAGCGCTGACGCCGTCGAGCCCGCGGTCGAGGTCGGCCAGCAGCGTCCGGACCGGATCGTCCTGCCCGCGGCCGAGCGCCTCGTACTGCCGGCACGACTCCGCGAACATGTCGCTCAGCCAGCTCGACAGGTCGGTGGCGAGCTCGCGTTCGGCGCCGACGTCGAACCGCGGATGCGTCGGGTTCGGCAGCAGCTTGCCACGCAGGACGAACGGCAGGATCGCGGCGACGTCGGCGATTTCGACCGTCGGCCGGCCGCGGAACCACGCCATCGCCTTCGCGTAGAGGATGAGCGTCTGGAGAGCCCGGACCGACGGCCCGTTGATCGTCTGGGCGCCGAGGTCCGCGGTGAGGTCGGCGCCGGAGTTCGACTCGATGACCTCGGGCACCCGGCCGCCGGCCGTCGTGACGGTGTCCTTCGTCCGGTACTCGAACCGCCGCCCGCCACCCTGGACGAACTCGAAGTGGCTGAAGAAGAACTCCAGGCGGCGACGCACGGCGTCGGGAACGGGCACCGCCCGCACCTCGTCGCGCATCCGACGCTGCTCGTCGCCGTCGAAGACGAGCTCGTCGGGGACGTGCTCCTCCGGCTTCTCGCCCGCCTCGACGCGGGCGACGAGCTCGTCGAAGAACCGACTGTTGAACCCCGCCGCCGGGACGGTGACGTCCATGCGGTCGCGGAGCGCCTGGATGACGGGGAACGTCCCGCCGCCGGCGTCGTCGTTGGCGGTGAAGAACCAGCTCTCGACGCCCGACTCCGGCGCCGTCCGCCGCATCTGGTCGTGGCTCTCGACATACCCCTCGGCGACCATCGTCAGGAGCGCGGACTGGGTCTTGGTCGGGATGCGGTTGTACTCGTCGACGATCTTCACGGGGCGCGTGAGCCACTCGCGCCACGCGATGCCGATCTCGGCGAGTGAACCCGCCTGCACGAGGTCGCGCGGCAGCGGGATGCCGACGAGGTCGCTGATCGTGAGCTGCGGCTGCCCCTGCTGCACGCCGCGGCGCACCTCCTCGGCGGTCGACCCCGAGAGGACGCCCATGAGGACGGCGACGGTCGTCTTGCCGCGGCCGGGTCCGCCGATCAGCAGGCACTTGCCACCGACGACGAACGACAGGAGCGGGAGGAGGACGTTCGATGAGAAGGACGGCTGGGTCGGCAGAGAGATCTCCGCCCCGGCATCCCCCACCCCGAAGGTCAGCGGATCGCCGTCGGAGAACTCGATGTCGTAATAGGGCGAGATGACGGCACGGTTGACAATCCAGTAGTAGGCGCGACGGGCCTTCTCATCGAGCGCGGGCGCCTCGGCGCGGCCGGGTGCGCGGAAGAGATCCTCCGCGGTGAGCGGTGCGACACCGGCATCCGCTGCGCTCGTCGTGGGTGATTCCGAGAGCTTGTGCCAGCGGTCCGCCATCGCGCCAGCCTAACGGGACGCGTCGCCTGTGGTGCGCCCGCGGAGGGCCTCCTGCTCGGCGAGCGGGCGTCCTTCGAGGGGAGCCGCGAACGACGTGGCCCGCGCGATCGCCTCGCGCGCGGCCGGCAGGACGGCGGCGACCCGCTCGGCGACCGATCCGCGCACCTCCAGCCACGGCGCCGACTGCTCGGCGAGCACCTCGCGGAACCGGCGCTGCATGGCGTGCCGGATGTGCTCGCCGTCGCGCATCCCGTCCTGCACGAACGGGATCTCGTCCCCCGTGAGGACGTACAGGGCCGGCCGATGGCCGTCCGCACGACGACGGATGCCGGGGGCCGGGCGCCCGACGTAGCGCTCATGCCAGAGCGCCGTGGCGAGCACGTCGGTGTCGCAGACGAGCACCGGCGTGGGGACGCGGCGGAGCGCGGCATCCTCCATCGCCATCTGGCGGTCGACGACGAGATCGAACTCGTCGCTCCGCCACGGGGCGTCGAGGCCGCCGTCACGGATCTCGGAGTACTCGCGGCCGTACTCGGGCACCCACGTCGTCCCGAGCTCTTCGGCGAGCGCCGCGGCGAGGGTCGTCGAACCGGTCGACTCGGCACCGAGCACGACGATGCGGGCCGCAAGCGACGCCCGGGCCGCGGGGGCGAGTTCGTGCCAGTGCGCAGCGATGTCGGCGCGGATCGCCGTTCCCGAGATGGGGTTGTGGATGCGCCCCGGGTCGACCTGCACCCAGGTCGCGCCGAGGCGTCGGGCGAGCTCCTCGCCGTAGGCGTCGGACGTGAAGACCGCATCCGCCGGGCTGTCGAGCAGGCCCGCGATCGTCGCGGTGTGCGCCTGCCACGCGGTGTCGGAGGCGAAGTCGACGGGGGTGTCGTCGAGGTGGTCGACGACACGGACGGTCGGGTGCTCCTCGCGGATCCAGGCCGCGCGCTCGGCGAGCGGGATCGACTCGACCGACGCGGCGATGACCTCGACCGTCACCCGTTCGCACTGACGCGCCGCGGAGCGGATGAGGTGGGCGTGCCCGGCGTGCAGGGGGTAGAACTTCCCCACCACGACGCCGTGGCGGAACCGCGTGTCAGACACGCGCGGCCGCGACCTCGCCGGGGGCCGACGTCCGCTCGACGCGCCGCCAGCCCGCGTAGCCGCCGACGCACAGACCGATGAACAGGACGTAGAGGGCCGCGACGATCCACAGGCCGGTCACGATGGACAGCGCGACGAAGGCGATGTCGACCCCGATCCAGACGAACCAGTTCTCGATCCACTTGCGGTTGAGCATGTACTGGGCGACGAGGCTCGCCGCGGTGGTCGCGGCATCCGCCACCGCCACCTGCGAGTCGGTGAAGGTCGCCAGGAACCAGGCGAGCACGGCCGTCCCGCCGATGCCGGCGACCACGAGCCAGGGGACGGCACGGCGCGGCGTGCGGGCGATGTAGCCCTTGTCCTGCTCGACGCCGCGCCCCCAGCGCACCCAGCCGTGGACCCCGAGCACGAGGTAGACGACCTGGAGTGCTGCGGCGGCGTAGAGCCCGGCCGGCACGAAGACGGCGAGGAAGACGATGTTGTTGGCGATGCCGAGGGGGTAGGTCCAGATGTTCCGGCGAGCGGCGAGGAACACGCACGCGGCCCCCGTCGCGAATCCGACGATCTGCATCCATTCGGCCAGGATCCACTCGAGCACACGACGAGCCTAGATGGGCGTCGAGCGGCTCCCGACCACGGCGAGGCATGCGGACGTATGATTGTCCGTTGCGCCTGATGACCGAACGGACTGCCTCGTGATCGAAATCCTCACCCCCGACCAGATCGACCGCGCCCGCACAACGGGTGGACTCGTCGGCGACATCCTGCACGGGATCAAGGAGCGCGTGAAGCCGGGGACGAACCTCCTCGAGATCGACGCGTGGGCGAAGGACATGATCCTCGGCGCGGGTGCCGAATCCTGCTACGTCGACTACGCGCCGTCGTTCGGTCGCGGCCCGTTCGGCCACTACATCTGCACGGCCGTGAACGACGCCGTCCTCCACGGTCGGCCGCGCGATCAGCGCGTCGTCGCGGGCGACCTGTTGACCCTCGACCTCGCGATCAAGACGAGCGGCGTGGCCGCGGACGCCGCGATCAGCTTCACCGTCGGGGGCGGCGCCCACGCCGAGAACGACCCGCTCATCACGGCGACCCAGGAGGCCCTGGCCGCCGGCATCGAGGCGGCGCAGCCCGGCGCCCGGATCGGCGACATCTCGGCCGCGATCGGCGACGTCCTCACCGCCGCGGGCTACCCCGTCAACACCGAGTTCGGCGGGCACGGCATCGGTACGACGATGCACCAGGATCCGCACGTGTCGAACATCGGCCGCGCGGGCCGTGGCTACCGCCTGCGCCCCGGCCTCATGCTCGCGATCGAGCCGTGGGTCATGGTCGACACCGACGAGCTGAAGGTCGACGACGACGGCTGGACGCTCCGGAGCGCGACGGGATGCCGCACCGCGCACACCGAGCACACGGTCGCGATCCTCGAATCGGGCAACGAGATCCTCACGCGCCCCACGCGCTGACCCGCGTCACACCTCTCGCCCGAGCGATGCCCGACGGTACGCTCGGAGGGTGACCGAACGCGCCCCCGTCTCCCGCAAACTCCGTGTGTCCGAAAAGCTCAGCGCCATCGCCGAGTCCGCGACCCTCAAGGTCGATGCCAAGGCCAAGGCCCTGCAGGCCGCCGGTCGCCCGGTGATCTCGTACGCGGCCGGAGAGCCCGACTTCGCGACGCCGCAGTTCGTCGTGGATGCCGCGGCCGAGGCCCTGCGCGACCCCGCCAACTTCCGCTACACGCCCGCCGCCGGCCTCCCGGTGCTCCGTGAGGCGATCGCGGCGAAGACCTTCCGCGACTCCGGGCTCGAGGTCGCGCCGTCGCAGGTCATCGTCACCAACGGCGGCAAGCAGTCCGTCTACCAGGCCTTCCAGGCGGTCGTGAACCCCGGCGACGAGGTCCTCCTCCCCGCGCCCTACTGGACCACCTACCCCGAGGCGATCGCCCTCGCCGACGGCGTGCCCGTCGAGGTGTTCGCCGGCGCCGACCAGGAGTACAAGGTCACCGTCGACCAGCTCGAGGCCGCTCGCACCGACAAGACCACGGTGCTCGTGTTCGTCTCGCCGTCGAACCCGACCGGCGCGGTCTACACCCCCGACGAGACGAAGGCCATCGGCGAGTGGGCCCTCGCCCACGGCATCTGGGTGATCAGCGACGAGATCTACCAGAACCTCGTCTACGAGGGCGCGCGGGCCCAATCGATCGTCGAGGCCGTACCGGAGCTCGCCGGCCAGACGATCCTCGTCAACGGCGTCGCGAAGACGTACGCCATGACCGGCTGGCGCGTGGGCTGGATGGTCGGCCCCGCCGACGCCATCAAGGTCGCCGGCAACCTGCAGTCGCACCTGTCCTCCAACGTCAACAACATCGCGCAGCGCGCGGCCCTCGCCGCCCTCACCGGGCCGCAGGACGAGGCCGAGAAGATGCGACAGGCGTTCGACCGTCGTCGCGGGCTGATCGTCGCCGAACTCGCGAAGATCCCGGGCGTCACCGTCCCGAACCCGCTCGGTGCTTTCTACGTCTACCCCGACGTGACGGGCCTGCTCGGACGCGAATGGGACGGCGTCCGCATCGAGACCTCCCTCGAGCTGGCGGACTTCATCCTCGAGCGCGCCGAGGTCGCCGTCGTCCCGGGTGAGGCGTTCGGCCCCTCGGGCTACCTGCGCTTGTCCTACGCGCTCGGCGAGGACCAGCTGCTGGAGGGCGTCCAGCGCCTTCAGCGCCTCTTCGCCTGACGCAGGGCGGACTCGGGCGACGATCGCCGAGGTCCCCTTCCGGCCGGGAATGAGCGTGCTGTTCCCGGCCGGATCGGGACCTCGGCGTCGAACGCCCCGGGGTCAGAGCTCGACGTCGAAGAGCACCGGCTCGGGCTGCAGGAGCACGCCGAACTCGGACTGCACGCGCTGCTGGATGAGCCGCGCGAGGGCGGCGACCTCTTCGGCCGTCGCCCGGCCGCGGTTCGTGAGCGCGAGCGCGTGCTTGGTCGACAGCGACGCCTGCGAGCCGGGCAGGCGGAAGCCCTTGCGCATCCCCGCGTGCTCGATGAGCCATGCGGCGCTGATCTTGACGGGCGCGGGTCCGCCGGCCCGCGGCGGGATGAACCCGTCGAACCGGTCGAGCGGGATGACGCGATCCGCCTCGAGGGCGGGCGCCATCGACCACCGCGGCGCCTCCGCGGGGAGGGTCGCGGCGAACTGCGCCGACACGACCGGGTTCTGGAAGAACGACCCGGCACTCCACGTGTCGTGGTCGCCCTCGTCGAGCACCATGCCTTTGCGTCCGCGGATCTCGAGGACGGTCTCGCGGATCCACGCGAGGGTGACCTCGGCATCCGCGTCGAGTCCCAGCGCCGAGCGCAGCTGCGCACCGCGGACGGGCACGGCGCCGTGGCCGACCTGGGCGAGTTCGAGGGTCACCGACAGGATGACGGCCGAACGCTCCGGCACCGAACCGTAGTGCTTCTTCAGCACCGAGGTGCGAAGACCGAGACCGAGATCGGATGCCGGGACCACCGACACCTCGCCGGTCGCCTCGTCGATGAGCTCGACCTCGACCAGCGTCTCGACGATCTCCTGACCGTACGCACCGACGTTCTGAATGGGCGCGGCGCCCGTCGTGCCGGGGATCCCGGCCATCGCCTCGATGCCGCTGAGCCCAGCCGCGACCGTCTGCGCGACGAGGTCGTCCCACGAGTGACCCGCCTGCACCCTGAGGCGCACGTGACCGGGGTTCGGCGAGGGCAGCCGCTCGATGCCCGACGAGCGGACGAGGATCACGGTGCCTTCAAACTCCTCATCGGAGAAGAGCAGGTTCGATCCGCCGCCGAGGACCAGCCACGGCTCCCCCGCCGCCCAGACCTCGCGGAGCGCGTCGGCGAGTTCGTCGGCCGTCGTCGCCTCGACCATCCGCTGCGGAGACCCGCCGACCCGGAGAGTCGTGAGCTGAGAGAGCGGGACGGGCGTGATCTCGGGCATCAGGATGCCGCGCGGACGCGCACCTGCGCCTTGCCGAGGACGGTCGTGCCGTCGTGGCTGACCGTCAGATCGATACGCACGGCATCGTCGTCGACCGCGCCGACCTTCGCGACGACCGTGACGTCCGCGCCGGCCTCGGTGTCGACGAGGACGGGGCGCGTGAAGCGCACGCCGTACTCGAGGATGCGACCGGAGTCGCCAAGCCACTCGACGATCGTCTCGACGGCGAGGCCCATCGTCAGCATGCCGTGGGCGAGGACGCCGGGCAGGCCGACGCGCTCGGCGACGGCGTCGTTGTAGTGGATGGGGTTGAAGTCGCCCGACGCTCCCGCGTACCGGACGAGCGACGCGCGCGTCAGGTGGACGGTGCGCTCGGCGACGACCGCGCCGACCTCGAGGGGGATCATTCGTCTCCTCCCACCAGCAGGACGGACGTCGCCGTGACGACGTGGTCGCCACCGGCATCCGTGATCTCGGCTTCGCTCGTCACCATCGCACCCTTGCCGAATGCACGGATGCCGGTGACCGTGAGGCGGCCGGTCAGCTCGTCGCCCGCGACGATGGGTCGCGTGTAGCGGAAGCGCTGCTCGGCGTGGACGACGCGCTCGAGCACGATGCCCGAGTCGGGCTCGCCCAGCAGCTGCTGCAGCGTGATGTCCTGGATCACCATCGCGAAGGTGGGCGGCGCGACGACGTCGGCGTAGCCGAGGGCCTGAGCCGCGGCGGGGTCATCGTGCTGCGGGTCGGTCGCGAAGACGGCACGGGCGAACTCGCGCACCTTCTCGCGTCCGACGAGGTACGGGGTGGTCGGCGGGAAGGCTCGACCGAGCAACTCGGGATTCACAGGCACCGGACGATCCTACCGTCCGGGCCTCCCGCGGGTCCGGTCAGCGGGCGCGGTGGGCGCGGATCGCTTTGATCCCGAGCTGCACCGCGATGAAGGTGAGGTACACCGCGAAGAGGACGTTCGCCGTGAAGGGATCGACGAGGGTCGCGAGCCAGGCGCCGAGGGCCGTGGTCGTGCACGCCGCGACGCCGATGACCGCCGCCGCGACGAGGTCGACGTTGTGGCGACGCAGGTTGCCGATCGTGCCCGAGATGGCGGTGGGGATCATCATCAGCAGCGAGGTGCCCTTGGCGACGAGGTCGCTCGTCCCGAAGAGGAACATGAGCGCCGGCACGACGATGACTCCGCCGCCCACGCCGAGGAGCCCCGCCATGATCCCGGTGAAGACGCCGAGCACGGCGAATCCGATGCCGGTGCCCCACGTCAGGGGGACCTCCGCATCACGCGACGGCACCACGATGAACAGCATCACGATCACGACGACGAGGAAGGCGATGAACCCCCACCGGATCGCGTTCTGCGGCAGCCGCGCGAGCAGCCAGGTGCCGACCTGCGCACCGATGACGGCGGCCGCGGCGAGGATGAGCGCGGGGATCCACGCCACCGCGCCGACAGCGGCGTACGAGATGACGCCGACGGCGGCGGTCGGGACGATGGCGGCGAGCGACGTGCCCGCGGCGCGGCGCTGGTCGAAGACGAGGAGCGTCAGCAGGAGCGGGACGATGACCGTGCCGCCGCCGACTCCGAACATGCCCGACATGAGCCCGGCGAGCAGACCGATGCCGAGGGCGCTCAGGTAGTAGCGCGGGGTGCGGTCGATGGTCGGGAGCGCGGTCACGAGGGCAGATCCGACACGAAACGCATGCCTCGACCCTACTCCCGGGGACCGCAGCGGCCGCTCCGGTCAGCGGCATACGATCGGATCATGTCCTCTTCGCTCGTCCTCGTGGCCAATGCCGGTGACTCCTCGATCAGCACGTTCCGCGTGACGGATGCCGGGCTGGAACGCCTCGCCGTCACCGCGGGCACCACCGGCTGCTCGAACTTCGCCGTCGACGTCGACCGTGGCCTCGTGTACGCATCGGTGAAGGCCGACGACGACAACCCGGACGCCGGCATCCTGACCCTCGCCCTGGATCGCGAGACCGGCGCGCTCACCCCGCTCTCGCGGGTCGCGCTACCCGGCGGCGCGATGAACTACCTCTCGCTGACGCGGCAGGGTTCCGTGCTGCTCGGCGCGGCCTACTCGGGCGGGTACGGCATCGTGTGCGCGGTGGGCGACGACGGCGTCGTCTCCGCACCGACCGCCGAGGTGCGGTTCCCACGGCTGCATTCGGTGCTCGCGAGCGGCGACGGGCGCCACGCCTACTTCGTCTCGCTCGAGACCGACCTCATCGCGCAGTACGCACTGGGCGACGACCTCTCCCTCTCCGCGCTCGACCCGGCGACCGCGGACGCCCCCGCAGGGAGTGGACCGCGGCACCTCGCGTTCAGCGACGACGAGAGGACCGTCTACGTCCTCACCGAGTTCACGGGCGAGGTGCTGCGTTTCCGCCGCGACCCGGCGAACGGCATCCTCGACTTCGTCGACGCGACCCCGGCCCACGACCCGTCCGAGAAGCTCCGCCACAGCGTCATCGACGAGGACCCGCGCGAGAACCACTACGTCTGGGGCGCCGACATCCACCTCACCGACGGCGTCGTGTGGGCGTCGGAGCGCACGGCGAGCACCCTCGCGGCGCTGCGCATCGACGCCGACGGCTCGCTCAGCGCGCCGACCGGCTTCGCGGCGACCGAGGAGCAGCCGCGCGGGTTCGCGGTGAGCGACGACCGCGCGCTGCTCGTCGCGGCGGGCGAGCGGTCGACGACAGTCTCGCTGTACCGCGTCGACGGCGCCGACCTGCACCTGCAGGGGCGGTACGAGACCGGCCGCGGCGCGAACTGGGTGCGGTTCGCCTGACCCCGCTCAGCGCAGGAACTGCTCCGGGTCGAACTCGTCGATCGGGATGATCCGCACGCGCGGCAGCTGCGCGTCGAACGCGCCGGCGTCGTATTCGAGATCGAAGAAGCGGATGCCGGGGATCTGAGCGAAGCCGGCGTTGCGGAACTCCTCGAATGCCAGCACGCCGATGCGTCGCGATCCGTCGGCGAGGACGCCGAGGTCGTCGACGAAGTCGCCGTCGTGACTGACGAGCACCACGTCGTCACCGTGCTGCTGCAGTGCCTGGAGCGTCCGCTGGATGGCGAGGTCGACGACCTTCTCGTCGGGGTCGCCCGACAGCGGCACGGGCTGGTAGCCGAGCGCGAGGAGGGCCTGCACGAACGACATCGGCAGGTTCGTCGAGGCATTCAGGAAGAAGAGGCCGCGCGCGTCCTGGTTCCATTGGTCGGCGACGAAGGTGAGGATGCGGTCCCACCGGGGCCGCTCGTCGGGCTGGGGGCGCCGCCCCAGGATCGATCCGCCGAGGGTCGCGTCGATGTTCTCGCCGTCGACGAGAATCCAGGTCCTCCGGTTGTCGGCCATGCCGCCTCCTCCACGCGCACCGTCAGAGCTGTGCCGGTGCGCCCGACTCATCCTAGGCGGCGGCCGCCCGTCACCCGCGGCGGCCGAAGACGCCCGCCAGGAGCGCGTGGGCGAGAGGCAGGAGCGAACCGGTCATCAGGACGCCGCCGAGAACCGGGTCGTCGGGACGCAGTGTCGCCCCACCGACCAGGAGGGCGGCGAACAGCAGTCCCGACAGCGTGCGACGGCCCAGCTGCTCCAGCCGCGCGACGCGGCGTTCCAGTGCCGGGTCGGGGAACGAGATCCGCCGGTCCTCCACACGCGTGATGAGCTCATCCACGCGCCCCGGCAGCCGCGACGCGGTCGTGATGCTCGAGACGGCACGCCGCAGGACGTCGCCGACGGCGTTACGTCCTTCCTCGCGGACGAGACGTGAGGCGTACGGTTCGACCGCATCCCAGAGGTTGAAGGTCGGATCCAGCGCGCTGCAGACACCCGAGGTCAGCGACATCGCGCGAACGATGAGGAGGAAGTTCTCCGGCAGCTGGAACGGGAGTGCCCGCACGACGTCCTGGAACTCGATCGCGAACGCGCGGAACTCCCGCGGGTCCACCTCGCGGAGTTCGGCGAACCCCATGCCGCCGAAGCGGGCGAAGAGCTGCGTCATCGCTCGTTCGAGCTCGGTCGTGTCCGCGCTCGGCAGCAGGACGCCCACGTCGCGGATGCTCTGCACGAGCGCGACGCCGTCGCGGGCGGCGACGGCGATCATGAGGCGCCGCAATCCGTTCCGCAGACCCGGCGGGACCTCGCCCATCATGCCGAAGTCGATGAAGGTGAGCCGCCACGACGGGGCGTCGGCACCGGCGGCATCCGTCCCCGTGAGGGGTGTGACGAAGATGTTCCCCGGATGCGGGTCGGCGTGGAAGAACCCGTGGGTGAACACCTGGTCGAACATGACCGACGCGAACACCTTCGCGACCTCGGCGGGATCGATCCCGGCGGCACGCAACGCGTCGTGGTCGGTGATTTTGATCGCCGTGACGTCCTCGAGCGTGAGCGCGCGACGGGACGTGCGCTCCCAGACGACCGCGGGGACGCCCACGCGGGGATCACCGGCGAAGTCCGCCGCGAACCGCTCGCCGTTGGCCGCCTCCTGCAGGTAGTCGATCTCCTCGAGACTCGTCTCGGCGAACTCCTCGACGAGCTGGGGGGCGTCGACGCGGTCCGACACGATGCGGACGTGGCTGAGCCACCGGCCCACGCGACGCAGCGCCGCGAGATCGGTGTCGACGATCCGCTGGATCCCGGGGCGCTGCACTTTCAGGATGACGGCGTCGAGCCCGGTGAGGGCGGCATCCTCCTCCGACAGCCGGGCCCGATGGGCCTGACCGAGGGATGCCGCGGCCACCGGCACGCTCTCCACGGCGACGAACGCGCGGTCGAGCGGCACGCCGAGCTGCCCTTCGGCCTCGGCACGGATCTCGGGGAACGGGACGGCAGGGACTTCGTCCTGCAGTCCTTCCAGTTCCTTCGTGATCTCGGGAGGGAGGACGTCCAGGCGCGACGACATGAACTGGCCCACCTTGATCATCAGGCCACCGAGGTCGATCGCGAGACCGTGGAATCGGCGGGCGATGCGCTGCATACGCGCCGATCGCCCCCGCACACCGATCCAGCCGAGGCCGATGCGCGGCAGGAAGAGCTCGAACCACCATGTGACGGCGAGTGCCCTCGCCGCGAAACGGAGGATCCGTCGATAGCGCGCCCGCGCGTCGCGGTCGTCGGGAAGGTTCTCGCCTTCCCGACGCCGTGCTGCCACGCGGATCAGCCCTGCGCGAGCAGGGCGTAGAGCCGACGGCGAGCCTCTTCGAGGATCTCCACGGCCTCCGCCACCTGCTCGGGGGACCCGGATCGCGCCACCTGCGCGGCGGCCTGCGCCAATTCGACGCCCGCCTTCGGCAGCGCCGTCGCGCGCGGGTGGTGCTCCTTCGTCGGGCCAGCGGTCTCCCAGGGCGCCGAGCCGGCCGCCTCGTCGGCGACCATCCGACCCGCGTCGGTGAGCGAGTACGTCTTCCGTCCGCCCGCCTCTTCGGCGACGATGAGCCCCTCGTCCGCGAGGAGCTGCAGCGTCGGGTAGACCGACCCCGCGCTGGGCTTCCACGATCCGCCGCTTCGCGAATCGATCTCCTGAATGATCTGGTAGCCGTGCATGGGCTTCTCGGAGAGGAGCGCGAGCACCGCGGTCCGGACGTCCCCGCGGCTCATACGGGAGGGGCCGGGACGCTGATCGAACGACGTGCGGAACTGTTCGAACGCCTCCATGAGCCCGGCGCCGAGGTTGCCGAGATCCATGCCCTGGGGGCCGGATCCGAACCCGCGGCCGCTGCCGCCGAAACCGCTGGACCCGAAGCCCTGCGAACCGAATGGACTGTTCATGATGTCTCCTTCACGTGGTGACCGATACACAACGATATATCGCTTGGAAGGGTCCGCGGCGGACCTCAGGAAGTTGCCAGGCTCCGTGATCAGGACTTTTGTGAGCGGGCGACCGATCGAGGATATCCAGGTAACGTTCGGGTAACGCTCAGGTACGTCGGCCAGAGTGGGCGACTCGTGCCCGCCCGAACGGTCACGCTCGCCTTTCACAGGCGTGCCCTCGCTACACGGAACCATTACTGCTGCATGCCTACTGACTCGACTGTGCCCTCCACCCGCCGCTCCATCCGCTCCACCCAGATCGAAGCCCGTCGCCTCCGGCGGCGCCCGGTCCTCGTCCTCTCGACGCTGACCACGGCCTTCGTCATCGCCGCGAGCGCGACCGCCATGGCCCCCGCGCCGCAGGCCGCATCATCGGAGACCTCCACTCCGGCGATCGCCCTGGCCTCCTTCACTCAGAAGCTCCCCGAGTCGCTGACCGACGGTGTCGCGACGTCCGCTCCGGAGTCGAAGATCCAGTCCACGCTCCAGCGTGCGCAGGACGCCGCGGCCGCCTCCACCGACGTGACCGCCGACATCACGGCATCCAAGCTCAACGTCGGCACGACGGACATCACGGTCCCGACCGACGGCCTCTCGAAGGCCGTCGACGACCTCGAGACCGTGTCGTCGCTGCCGCTCCTGCTCGACACCCGCGACGCGACGGCCGAGCTCGAGACCGAGATCACCGCCGTCACCGAGAAGACCAGCGCCCTCCGGGGACGTCTCGACGCCGCGATCGCCAAGGAGAAGGAACGCCTCGCCGAGGAGAAGCGCAAGGCCGAGGCTGCCGCCAAGGCCGCAGCCGAGAAGAAGGCTGCCGAAGAGGCAGCGGCCGCAGAGGCCGAGGCCAGCGAGTCCCGCTCGTCGTCCTCTTCTTCGTCCCGCTCGTCGAGCTCTTCGAACTCCGTCCCCACCAGCGGCAAGGCGCGCAGCGGCACGTCGGCCGCCGCCGCGCAGTCGACCGCGCGGGGCATGCTCGGAAACTACGGCTGGGGCGACGACCAGTTCTCCTGCCTCGTCTCGCTCTGGGACAAGGAGTCGAGCTGGAACTACCGCGCGCACAACTCCTCGAGCGGCGCGTACGGCATCCCGCAGGCGCTCCCCGGCAGCAAGATGAGCAGCGCCGGATCCGACTGGGAGACCAACCCCGCCACGCAGATCGCCTGGGGCCTCGGCTACATCGACGGGCGCTACGGCAGCCCGTGCGGTGCCTGGAACCACTCGAAGAACAACGGCTGGTACTGATCACCAGCTGACACCGCGGATGCCGCGGGTCCCCGACATGACGTCGGCGGGCCCGCGGCATCCGTCGTTTCGGCGTTGAGCCTCAGGCGGTGAAGAAGGCCTCCGCCACCCGCGACAGGTCGTGCAGGTCGCTCACGCCGGCGAGCTCGCGCGCGGAGTGCATCGACAGGATCGGGATGCCGACGTCCACCGTCGCGATCCCGAGCCGGGTCGCCGTGATCGGACCGATGGTCGAGCCGCACGGCACGGCGTTGTTCGAGACGAACTCCTGCGAGCCGACACCGGCGGCGTCGCACCAGCCGTGCCAGGCGGCCGCGCCGGCGCCGTCGGTGGCGTAGCGCTGGTTCGCGTTGATCTTGAGGATCGGGCCGGAACCGAGGCGAGGCTGGACCACCGGGTCGTGCTTCTCGGCGTAGTTCGGGTGCACCGCGTGCCCGACGTCGCTGGAGACGCACCACGACGACGCGAGCGAGCGCAGCTGCTGCTCGCGGTCGGCCCCGAGGGAGAGCTGGATGCGCTCGAGGACGTCTGCCAGGAACGGTCCGGCCGCACCCGAGCGGGTCGCGGACCCGACCTCCTCGTGATCGAACACGGCGAGCATCGCGATGCGCTGCGCGTCGAACCCGTCGGCCGCACGCTCGAGGGCGACGACGCCGGCGTGGACCGAGGCGAGGTCGTCGAGACGGCCCGAGGCGAAGAACACATCGCCCTTGCCGAACACCGCCCCTCGGGCGGCGTCGGCCGTGACCACGTCGTACCCGCGGATGCGCGAGGCGTCGACGCCGGCTTCGGCGGCGAGCTCGCCGAGCAGGTCGGCGGAGTCCGCGTCGCCGAGGCCCCAGACCGGCTGGGTCTGACGCTGCTTGTCGAGGGCGAGGCCGTCGTTGACCTCGCGATCGAGGTGGATGGCGAGCTGCGGCAGGCGCAGGAGAGCGCCCGTCGCGGCGAGGACGCTCGTCCCGTCGTCGAGCACGAGGCGACCGGCGAGGCGCAGTTCCCGGTCGAGCCACGAGTTCAGCAGCGGACCGCCGTAGACCTCGACGCCGGCCTGCAGCCAGCCCAGGCTCCCCGTCGTGGGACGCGGCTTGAGCTTCAGGGCCGGGGAGTCGCTGTGTGCGCCGAAGACATGGACGCCGGTCGCGGCATCCGCCCCGTTCGGGACGACCCACGCGAGGACAGCTCCGTCGCGCACGACGAAGAACCGCCCGCCGGGCTGGGAGGGCCATGCGTCGCGCTCGTCGAGCTCCGTGAAGCCCGCGTCGCGCACTCTGCGGGCGACCTCGGCGGCAGCGTGATAGCTCGAGGGCGAGGCGGCGACGAAGTCGGCGAGATCGGCGGCGTGGTCGGGCGCTGCCGAGCCGGTGAGGGGCGTGGACATGGGTGTACCTCCAGAGAAGGATGCCGGGCGGGACCCTCCGATCGTAGTTCGGCCGCGCTTCGCGCCACCCCAGCCACTTCCCCTGTCACGACACGCCGCGGCGCCCCGTCGTTCGCGGCAGGGGAAGACTCCCATGGCGGAACTCACTCGCTCCCCTGTCACGACACGCCGCGGCGGCTCGCAGTTCAAGACAGGGGAGGCCTTCTGCACAGGCGGGGATCGGCGGCGTCCCCTCTCCGACTCCACAGCCCAGCGGCGGCGGGGTCGACGTCGGCGGGACGCTGGACGGATGCACCCCCTTCCCGCGTCGCTCGGCGAGCGGTTCTCGGTCGCCTCTGCTCGGGCAGCCGGTATCCCGACGAGTCGACTGCGAAGAGGCGACCTCGTGCGGCCATTCCACGGTGTTCGGGAGCGTCGAGACGCGCACGACGACTCAGGATCTGATCGCTTCGGGATGCCGCGAGGAGACGCCGAGGCGGCGCACCTCCTTCGCGCACGGCAGTACGCCGCAAGGATGGCTCCGCATGAAGCCTTCAGCCATATCACCGCGGCGGTCATCTGGGACATCCCCCTTCCTCCGGGTGTGCTGCATGATCGTCGAGTGCACGTGGGAGTCGAGGGCCCGCGACGGCTCCCCCGTTCCGTCGGGGTGCGCGGCCACGAACTGCTCCCTGGCATCGCACGGTTCGCGACCCACCCCACGACCGGACTCCGCGTGACGGACCCCGCGTCGACATGGGCGACGCTCGGCGCGATCCTGCGCTCGCAACGGGACCTCGTCGCCGCGGGCGACGCGATCGTGCGGACGTGGCGGGTGCCAAATCCCCTCGCGACTATCGATGAGCTGGCGGTTGCGATCGACCGCGGGCGACGGGTCGGCATCCGCTCACTTCGCGAAGCGCTTCCCCTGCTCCGGACCCGGGCAGCTTCGCGACCCGAGAGCCATCTGCGGCTCGCGCTGCTCGACGCGGGACTGCCTGAACCACGTCTCAATCACCCGATCGTCGCCGACGGCCGCGTCGTGGCGACGGCGGACCTCGTCTATCCGGGTGCGCGTGTCGCGGTCGAGTACGAGGGCGAGCATCACCTGCTCGATCCCGGGCAGTGGGCATACGACATCGAGCGCTACGACGCGCTGCGCGCCGCCGGATGGACCGTCCTCCGCCTCACGAAAGCGGACGTGTTCGGCCATCACGCTCAGGCGGCCGCGAAGGTCAATGCCGCTCTCACGGCGCGCTGACCTCCCCTGTCACGAACGGCGAGACCCGGCGGCGTGTTGTGACAGGCGAGTGCCGGCCGGCGGCGTGGGCTGCGTTCCCCTGTCGCGAACTGCGGCCGCGCGCGGCGTGTTGCGACAGGGGAATGACGGTCAGGCTCCCTGGACGCGCTCCGCCGGCCGGGGCGCCTGAGCCTCGACGTCGCGGCGGCGGCCGGAACCGAGGGCGAACGTCGCGCCCAGCCCGATGACGAGGAAGCCGGCGGCTGTCAGAGCCGAGGCGCGCGTGCCGTCCGAGAAGGCGGTGCGCGCGGCATCCGCGATCTGCGCCTGCGACGGGTCCGCCTCGAGACCGGCGATCGCCGCTCCCGCCGAGTCGACGACGGCGGTGACGACGGTGTCGGCTGCGGCCGACGGGACGCCGGCATCGTCGAGGGATGCCGCGAGCACGCCTCCCGTCGTCGTGAACAGCACCGTCCCGAGGATCGCGACGCCGAGCGCCGACCCGACCTGGCGGGAGGTGGACTGCATGCCCGAGCCCTGGCCCGACTTCTCGACGGGGACGTCCTGCAGGATGACGCCGGTCAGCTGGGCCGTCGCGAGTCCGACGCCGAACCCGTAGACGGCGAGGGCGGGGATGAGCCAGCCCCAGGCGGCATCCGGTCCGATGATGAACCCCGCCCAGGCGATGCCGATGATTTCGGCGAGGATGCCGACGCGCACCACGACGACCGCCGGGACCTTGCCGCTGAACGCGCCCGCGGCGCCGCTCGCGACGAACGATCCCCCGGCGAGGGCGAGGAGGAGGAGCCCGACCTGGAGCGCGTCGAAGCCGAGGACGAACTGGAGCCACAGCGGCAGCGCGAGGATGAGGCCGAACTCGCCGAGCGAGACGACGAGGGCCGCGATATTGCCGTTCCGGAACGACGAGATGCTCAGCAGCGAGAAGTCGATGAGGGGGTCCTGGCCGCGGCGACCGCGGCGGAGGCCCCACCGGACGAACAGGACCAGCGCGACGAGAGTGATGGCGAAGGCGAAGGGGATCGGCGAGACGGAGAGCGGCCAGGTCCAGCCGCCGATCGTGAGACCGTCCTCGGCGATCCACCAGCCGAACGTCCTGCCCTCGATCAGGCCGAACACGAGCGAGCCGAAGAGGATGACGGACAGCAGAGCGCCCACCCCGTCGATCGAGCGCTTACGGCTCTCCCGCGACTCGGCGACGGTCAGCAGCACACCGATGACGATGATGATGCCGAGCGGGATGTTGATGCCGAACGCCCACCGCCACGAGAACGCCGTGGTGAGCCAGCCGCCGAGGAGCGGGCCGACCGCGGCCATGCCGCCGATCGTCGATCCCCAGACGGCGAACGCGATGCCGCGCTCGCGGCCGCGGAACGTGGAGTTGATGAGCGACAGGGTGGTCGGCAGGATCATCGCTCCGCCGACGCCCTGCACGAAGCGGGCGAGGATCAGCAGCTCACCCGTCGGCGCGAAGCTCGCCAGCACCGACGACGCCGCGAAGACCGAGACGCCGATGAGCATGACGCGGCGTCGGCCGAAGCGGTCGGCGAAGGCACCGAACAGCAGCAGCAGCGAGGCGAAGACGAGGGTGTAGACCTCCTGGACCCACTGCACCTCGGTCGAGCTGATCTTCAGCTCCTCGACGATCGACGGCACCGCGACGTTGACGATCGTCGAGTCGACGATGATCAGCGACACCGCGACACTGATGAAGACCAGTCCGAGCCACCGGCGGGAGTCCGTCGCCATGAGATTTACCTCGCTTTTCTAGCAATCCGACAGCGATAGTACTCCTCCGACGGCGGGGTGCAACCCGTCAGATGCGACGAAGATCCACGGAACGGATGCCGCCGTCCGCGAGCTCCACCACCATCAGCGTGTGATGGGGCTGACGCCGTCGGTCGGTCGGCGAACCGGGGTTGAGGAGCCGCATCCCGCTCGGCGACGTCGTGTCCCACGGGATGTGGCTGTGGCCGAACACGAGTAGGTCGGCATCGGGGAAGGCAGTATCCATCCGCTCCTCGCGGCGCTGCTTCTGCCCGGTCTCGTGCACCACGGCGACGCGGACCCCCTCGATCTCGCGGCGCGCGATCTCGGGGAGGATGGCACGCAGATCGTCGCCGTCGTTGTTGCCGCACACGCCGAGCACGTCACCGTGCGCACGAAGGTCGCCGAGGACGGATGCCGAGACCCAGTCCCCCGCGTGGACGATGAGGTCGGCGACATCCGCTTCGCGCCTGACCGCGTCGGGCAGAGTGCGCGCACGGCCGGGGATGTGGGTGTCGGAGATCAGCAGCAGTCGCGTGGTCACCGCGGCAGGGTAGCCCAGCCCGGCGCGAGGCGACAGCCTCTGCGCGAGCAAGGTGGAGTGGGTGAAGGTGAGGTTCTCGAAGGAAGGAACACCATGAGCACTCCCGAGCAGACCGGCGACGACGGCATCCGCCTCGACCCGAACGACGCACCCACGGAGGACACGACGGTCGGTGACACCGCGGCCGCCGACGCCGAGTTCGAGGGACGCCCCCTCGACACCCCGGCGGACGAGCCCGAAGAGACATATGCCGCAACCGACATCCAACCCGAATCGCAGGGCGAGGATCCGGTCGTCGTCGAGCTCGGCGAGGAGGGCGAGGGCGACCTCTCCCCCATCGACGTCTGACTCGCCGGATCGACGCATCGCGTTCACCGACGCAACAGATCGTGCTCGACACGCCGCCCACCGACCCGGTGAGGCGGCGTGTCGCGTCGAATCCCTTGCATCCGCCGACAGGTAAGGATGCCGCGGTTCGACCTGCGTCTTCACCTCCCCCACGATCTGTGTCAGGTTCAGGTCATGAATACCGCTCCCGATGCGCAGGTGCCGTTCACGTCGGCCGACATCACGGTGCACACGCTCACGACGTGGGCGCTCGGATCGGTCATGGTCGGCGCGTACTGGGGGGCCGAGGCCTCCTCGCCGGGCGGCGGGTTCGACTATCTCGGCTGGTTCCTCGCTTTGAGCACCGTCGCCGTCTTCATCCTCTGCTGCCTCGGCTCGCCGCTGGCGTGGCTGACGGCGCGAGCGTTGCGGACCGTCACCTCGACGTGGGTGTACATCGTCGCGTTCGGGGCGTTGGGCACTGTGGCCTCCGTCCCCGTCGTCTGGGTCATGCTCCCGTGGACGTCGCTGGAGGGCGAACCCGTCCTTAGTCTGCGGATGCTGGGTGTCGCCGTACTCTGCGGCATCTGCGTAGCAGCGGCGCGAGCAGTGGCGTTCCTGTCACGTGCACGCCGTGAGCGGCGGCCACCGCGACCGGTCGAACCGGAGGATGCGCTGCTGGACGCGATGGGAACGGCGAGCTGACCCCCGCCCGGACATGACAAAACCCCCGGGGTGGAGCCCAGGGGTTTTGCGTAGCGGGAGCGGGGCTTGAACCCGCGACCTCACGATTATGAGTCGTGCGCTCTGACCAGCTGAGCTACCCCGCCGTGGCGCATCTGAAGGATGCTGCGAGCCCCGAGTCAGGATTGAACTGACGACCCCTTCCTTACCATGGAAGTGCTCTGCCACTGAGCTATCGGGGCGTGCTGCCCGCAAGCGGGCAACTAGAAGAGGATACCAGAGTCGCGGCATCCCTCTGTAACCGGGTCAGCCTCGCGTGTGCTCCTTCAGCCACGGAAGCGGATCGATGCGGGTGGTTCCGCCGAGCAGCACCTCGAGGTGGAGGTGAGGACCGGTGGACTTGCCCGTGCTGCCGACCTTGCCGAGGACCTGGCCGGCCTTGACGGTCTCGCCGGGCGAAACGCGGAGGGAGCCGTACTCCATGTGGCCGTAGCGGGTCGACACGAGCTGGCCGTCGATGATGTGGTCGAGGACGACCGTCACGCCATAGTCCCCGCCCGCCTCGGTGGCGATGCGCACGGTACCCGCTGCGACCGCGTGGATCTCGGCGCCTCGCCCGGGGGTGAAGTCGGTGCCGTGATGCACCCGCGAGAACTTCGACAGGTACGAGGTGGATCCGAACTGCGCCGAGATCGGCACACCGACCGGGAACGGCCACTGCACCTCGGCGGTCGCATCGTTCACCCACGTTCCCGCGAACTTGGTGACGCCGGATTCGGCGGCCACGTCGGCCATGGACTCGATGTCGTACTCGTCCGAACGCGCGAGATCGCCGGCCGCGGCCGTCGATCCCGAGACGTACGCCTGGATCTCGGGAGCCTCGGTCGGGGTCTTCTCGCTGGCGAGCGTCATGTCGCCGCGGACCTCCTGGCCGAACGCACCCACGGCCGCAACCGGGGTCGTCGTTCCGATGGCGAGAAGGCCGACGACGCCGACGACGCTGACCGAGAAGGATGCCGCGGCCAGCCGCTTGAACACGACACGGCCGCGCCGGGGGCGCGGGGGCTGGTCGGCCATGCGGACACGGGTCTTGCGCTGAGTCTGCTCGTCGGCGTCAGCGGCTGCGCGGGCGACCTGGATCGGCGTCTCGCCGGTGAAGGAGAACACCTTCGCCGCGAGTTCGAATTCGTCGATGCCGGGAGCCGCGTCGTGGCCGGAGGCGTGCGTCGAGTCCGCGGACGGGAGGACGATCGTCTCGTCGAGGAACTCGCGAACCGGCGTCGCCTCGGGGGTCGCGGTGGCCTCGGCAGTCGTGGAGCGCGCAGAGCGAACGCGACGACGCAGCGGGACGGGGGCGACCGGGATCTGCGCGACCGGGCTCGCCGCAATGGCGGATGCGGCATCGGCAGACGGCACGGGGACCGAGTCGGCGATGACGGCGTCGGCGATGGTCTCGGACACAACGGATTCCGCCAGCGACACGGGCCCGAGGTCTGCAGCCGAGGAGTCCGCCGCAACGGCACGCGTGCGACGACGGCGCAGCGCCGGGGTGTCGGTGGCCTGGATCATCGCGATGACGTCACCCATGGCGGCGACGGCCTGGACGGTTGCCGTCTCGGCGTCGCTGACCGGGGCCGCAGCCTGCTTGCGATACTCCGCACGGGTCAACGGCATGGAGCCGGACGCGGCGGGTCGCCGATCGCGACGCGCGGCGGGCGCGTCAGTCGGGGAGGTCTCGAAAGTCAAACGTGCGGGCTCTCGGGTAGAGCGGCCGGGGCCGCGGGGCTTCAAGGACAGACACCCTCGCTCGGGCAGCGAAGGTAACGATCAGATAAACACGCTACACGAACGGGCCTGGGAATGGGATGTCCATTCACAACCCGATGGTGGCCGTCAGTCGCGCGAAGAGCTCGGGGCCCGCCGCGACGGTCATGTCGCGCCCGGGGAATCCACCGGGCGCGCCCGCGACCCGCCCGCCCGCCTCGGTCACCAGCAGTGCGCCGGCGGCGTGATCCCAGGGGTGGAGGCCGCGCTCGAAGTAGCCGTCCAGCCGCCCGGCGGCCACGTAGGCGAGGTCGAGCGACGCCGCTCCGGCGCGCCGCAGGTCGCGCAAGAGCGGCATGACCGCGGCGACGCGGGCGAGGTCCTCCTCGTGGTACTTCGGGTCGTACCCGAAGCCGGTGGCCACGAGCCCACCCGCCTCGCCGACGCTCGACACGGCGAGGCGCTCCTCGCCCCGCCAGGCTCCGCCACCGCGCACCGCGTAGAACGTCTCGCCGACAGCCGGGTTGTGGACGACACCGGCGAGGGCCGTCCAGGTCGGGGGCGTGGGCTCTCCGGACACCGCCGCGATGCTCACGGCGTAGTGCGGCATCCCGTAGGCGTAGTTGACGGTCCCGTCGATCGGGTCGACGACCCACGTGATGTCGGAGGTGCCCCGCTCGGCGCCGGACTCCTCTCCGAGGAAGCCGTCGTCGGGGCGCTCGGCGGCGAGCCGCGCGCGGATGAGGGCTTCGACCTCGCGGTCCGCCTCGGTGACGATGTCGGCGATGACGGACTTGGTCGCGGCGATCGCGACACCCTCCTGGCGACGGCGCAGCGCCAGGGCGCCGGCGTCACGGGCGATGTCGAGGGCGAGGTCGGCGAGCGCAGCGGCATCCATCCCTCCACGGTACGCCGCTAGGTTGAGCATCATGAGCGCCATCCGCGACGTCGTCATCGTGGGCGGAGGGCACAACGCCCTCGTCGCCGCTGCCTATCTCGCCCGCGCGGGACGCACCGTGACGGTGCTCGAACGTCAGGGTCACGTCGGCGGCGCAGCCGTCTCGGAGCGCCCCTGGCCGGGAGTGGACGCGCGCCTGTCTCGTTACTCGTACCTCGTCAGCCTGCTCCCCCGCACCGTGATCGACGATCTGGGACTCGACATCCGACTCGAGCGGCGACGCTACTCGTCGTACACGCCCATGCCGGAGTCCCCGGACCGCGGCATCCTCATCGACAACGCGGATGCCGCCGCCACCGCGGCGAGCTTCGCGCACGCGACGGGCGACGACGGCGAGGCGGCACGGTTCTCGGCGCTGTACGAGAGGGTGGCCCCGCTGGGCAGGGCGCTCTTCCCGACCGTCACGGCGCCTCTGCGGAGAGAGTCCACCGTCCGCGCCGCCGTCGGCGACGACGCCCTCTGGGAGGCGGTGTCGGGCCGTCCGCTCGGCGAGTTCATCCGAGGGGCACTGGCAACCGACGTCGCCCGCGGCATCGCGTTAACGGACGGCCTGATCGGAACCTTCGCCCACTCAGACGACGAGTCGCTCCGTCAGAACCGCTGCTTCCTCTATCACGTCATCGGTGGCGGAACCGGGACCTGGGACGTCCCGGTCGGCGGCATGGGTGCCGTCAGCGCCGAGCTCGAGCGCGCGGCCCGGTCGGCGGGCGCCGAGATCCGGACCGGCGCCGAGGTCGTCGCGGTCTCCCCCGACGGTGACGTGGAACTCGCCGACGGCGAACGGCTCGGGGCGCGGCTCATTCTGAGCGGCGTGGGCGCGGCGGTGCTCGACGGCCTCCTGCGCGCCGGCGGCAGCATCGGCACCGGCGCCGCCCGTCCCGAGGGGGCGCAGATCAAGGTCAACATGCTGTTGTCCCGCCTGCCCCGACTGCGGGACACCTCGGTCGACGCTCGCGCCGCGTTCGCCGGCACGTTCCACATCAATGAGACCCTGTCGCAGGTGGATGCCGCCCACGACCGTGCGGCGGGCGGAGCCATCCCGGATCCGCTGCCGGCGGAGATCTACTGCCACTCCCTCACCGACCCGTCGATCCTGGGACCCGAGCTGCGCGCGTCGGGGGCGCAAACACTCACCCTGTTCGGGCTGCAGGTCCCCCATCGACTGGTCGCCGGAGGTGCCGCGGACCGTCACGCCCTGTGGGCGGCGGCCGAGCGGTCGCTGGACTCGGTGCTGGCCGAGCCGATCGCCGACCTCCTGTACCGGGCACCGGGCGGGAGCCCCTGCGTCGAGTCCCGCACGACGGCGGACCTCGAGCGGGACCTCGGCATGGTCGGAGGCGACATCTTCCACGGTGAGCTGTCGTGGCCGTGGGCTCGAGACGACGAACCGCTCGAGACCCCCGCCGAACGGTGGGGAGTCTCGAGCGGTGTCGAGGGTGTGCTGCTCTGCGGATCGAGTGCCCGCCGTGGTGGAGCGGTCAGCGGGATCGGCGGACACAACGCGGCGATGGCCGCTCTCGAGATGCTGCCGGGCTAGCCGGCCCGCGGTCTCAGTAGCGCGGCGGCGGCGGCACGTCCGGCGCGCTCGGCGCAGGCGGGACCGGCGGTGCGGGCTGATCGGGCTGGGACGCGTCGCCCGGAACCGGCGGTGCCGGGGGAACCGCCGGCGCATCCGCGGGAACGGACTCGGGAGCCGGGGGCGCCTGGGAAGCCGTCGCGCCGTACGGCTGCTGCGGGTAGCTCGGCTGGCCGGTGTAGTAGGCGTTCCAGTCGGGCGACCCGTCGGGCATGACCGGGAGCGGGGTGCGGCCGTCCGCGTACGTCGGCCAGGCCTGGACGGGAGCCGCCGGAGCGGTCAGCGCGGGGTCGAGCTGCGCGACGGAGCCGTACGGCTGGGCGGTGTAGCCCTGGGAACCGTAGCCGGAGACCGGGGAACGATCGCGCTTCGGGGCGAACAGCGCGTTGACGAGCGGGACGAGGGCAGTGCCGACGGCGGCGAGGATCGTCACCGAAACGACGACCTTCCAGTAGATGTCGCGGAAGTCGGTGAACTCGGCGAAGAGCAGCGGGATGATCAGCATGACGGCCAGGATGACGACGAGGCCCATGGTGACGTAGGCGACGATGCTCGTGAAGGTCGTCTGGTGTCGCGCGAACGACTTGCTGTAGAGCCGGATGTGGAGCAGGGCCGCCTGCAGGATCAGCACGATCAGGATGAACTTGAAGAACCGCTCGGCGCCGACGCCATAGTCGCCGGGAGCTTCCGGCATCCAGATCATGAACGCCCCCGCGATCAGCGCGACGACCCACGACACGATGCTCGCCAGTGCGAACCAGGCCGGGCGGCGCTCGGCGAGGGATGCCTCGAGGATCGACACTCCCGCGAAGGCGGCGAGCAGGAGGATCGTCAGGAACGCCCGGGCCACCATTCCGTTGGAGTCGCCCACCAGGACCCAGACGACGCAGACGATCGCCGCGGCGATCAAGGCGCCGATCGCGACCCAGATCGCGGCTCGGAAGATCTTGCTCGAATTCGGCGCAGTGCTCGGTTCGCTCATCCTCGGCATCCCTTCGGCGGAGGCCTCCCCCGCCCTCGATCCCCCATCCTGTCAGACCGCCCCGTGGGCGACGGAGATGTCCACAGGGGTTGCGCACGCCGGGAGAAACAAGAAAGAGCCGCGAAGATGTCCGCAGCTCTTTCGTCTGGTGGCGAGTGAGGGATTCGAACCCCCGAATGCAATGCAGTCTGATTTACAGTCAGATCCCTTTGGCCGCTTGGGTAACTCGCCAGGTGCGCACCCGCCCGGCTTTCTCAGTCGACCGGAGGCGCGATCACCGATACTACCCTCCCCGAGGGCATGTCGAAAACCGAGGCCTCAGGCGGCGGAGGCGACGCGCTCCACGAAGGATTCGAGCCGGTGCCGGGTGCCGTCGATCCGCCGATCGACGCTCGCGCGGATCTCGCTCGGCGCGAGCGGACCGGCGATCCGCACGTTGTCGTGGCAGGTCAGATCGGCGCACACGTAGGTACCGACGCTGTCGCCGCGGTCACCGGCATCCCCCGCCCGTCGCGCGGTGAACATCGTCACCTGGTTGCCCGGCTGCATCGTGTGGCAGATGTTGCACATCGCCGACCGGGCGCGGGCGGCGCCGTTCGCGGCGCGCAGGACGATGCCGGTGGGCTCGCCGCCGATCTCGGCGACGACGTAACCCCGGCTGCGCGTCGTGGGGTCTCGCCAGGCGAGGAAGTCGAGATGATCCCACTCGAGGATCGGGAAGTCGTGGGGCAGTTCGAGACGTTCCCGCTCGTCCCTTGTCGCATTGACGAGCACGTCGCGCAACTGGTCCTCTGTCAGCGGCCGCATCACTCCAGTCTACGAAGCGACGGATGCCGCGGCTCCGCCGTCAGCTCCCGACGGCCAGGATGATCGAGGCCGCGCCGACGAGTGCGATCCCGAGGACTGTTCCGGCCGCGGGCCAGACGAACCCGCGTCGACGGATGCCGGCGAACACCAGACCGACGATGCCGGCGAGCATCGCCGCCGACCCGCCCGCGACGAGCAGCGCGAAGGTGAGGATGAGGAGCCACCCGTACTGCTCGTCGACCGTCGCGACCAGGACGAGCACGAGGAGGGTCGGCAGGACCGACAGGACGACGATGGCGACAGCGGCGATTCCCCACGCGCGTTGCGCGAGCTGAGGAGGTGCGGGCGTGCTCACCCCGTCAGGCTACGGGTGGAACGCGCCCGCGCCGGGCGGCGCGCGGGGCTCAGCCCTTGGCCTCGATGGACCGGCTGGTCGGCCGGAGCTGCACCCGGTCGCCCGGCTGCAGAATGTGCTCGGGACCGCCTGCTTCATTGAAGCGCTGCACCGTGATCGCGTCGACGCAGAAGCGGTCGCCGATACCGCGATAGGTGTCGCCGGGCTGCACGGTGTAGAACGTGGGCTTCCCGTCCACCTTCTCGACGGGACCCTCCGCGTACTCGCCGGTGCCGGTGTCGGTGAGGGCGCCGGACATGCTCACGGAGATCCGCCCTGACGAGGTGGGCTCGGACACCTCGATGCGTGCGATGCCGTCGCAGTCCTGGTGGGTGCGATAGCCGCCCTTCTTCGCCTCGTTGAGCGCCGCCGCCGTCACCGTCCCCTCGGGGAGGATCGCGAGGTAGTCGCCCTCGTAGATGTCGCCCGCACCGTCGAACGCGTTGGCGGCGTCGAAGTCGCCGCTGTCGAGGCAAAAGCGCTCGACGATCGCCCAGTACGAATCGTTCGACACCACGCGGTAGACCGTCGCGAGACCCTTCCCGTTGGATCGCTCCACGACGCCGGTGGCCCCGGGAGAGATCGACCCGCGATCCTTGCCGGGTGCGACGCCCAGGCACTTGCTCTCGGGCGGTGCGGGCGTCGTCTCGACGGGTGCGGGCTCCGCGGGTTCCGGCGTCGGGGTCGGAGTCGGGGTCGGCGGCGCGATGCGCGCGGGACTGGTCGACGGCGAGGGCGCTTCCGCCACCACCTCGTCCGTCGGGATCATGCCGATGACCGCCGGCGCCGCGAGCGCCAGCAACCCCACGACCGCCCCCACGGCGATTCCGAGCATGATCTTCCCCCGACGATCCATGCCTCGACGCTAACGGTCGCGGATCACGGGCGCGCAACGATGTGGATGTCGCGACCCGCGGCATCCGCTCGGCACAGCGGTACCCTCGAACGCATGGCATCAGACTCTTCGTTCGACGTGGTCAGCAAGGTAGATCGTCAGGAGGCGGACAACGCTCTCAACCAGGCGCGCAAAGAGGTCGAGCAGCGCTACGACTTCAAGGGCACCGGCGCCTCGATCGAGTGGAGCGGTGAGTCGATCCTCATCAAGGCGAACAGCGACGAGCGGGCCAAAGCCGTGCTCGACGTCTTCCAGTCCAAGCTCATCAAGCGCGGCATCTCCCTGAAGAGCCTCGAGTCCGAGGACCCGCAGCCCTCGGGCAAGGAGTTCCGTCTCGTGTCCACGCTCAAGGAGGGCATCTCCTCCGAGGACGCGAAGAAGATCACCAAGCTGATCCGCGACGAGGGACCCAAGTCGGTCAAGGCGCAGATCCAGGGCGACGAGCTGCGCGTGCAGTCGAAGTCCCGCGACGACCTGCAGGAAGTGCAGCGGATGCTGAAGGCCGCCGACCTCGACGTCGACCTGCAGTTCATCAACTACCGCTGACTCGCGGGTGAGCGGCCAACGGGTTGTCAAGCCCGCGCGGCTGTCGGGGCCCTCACCTACCGTGGCTACTCTGCACCACGAGTAAGTGAGGTCCCCGTGTCTGAGCACCACCCATCCCCCGGCACGGTCTGGGCGCGCGTCGAAGACGGCTTCCACGTCGGCAGCCGCGACGGCAACTTCCTCGGCTACATCGAGCGACGTCGGGACGGGCGTTACGACGCATTCGACATGCGTTCGGCGGTGATCGGCACGTTCGCCGACCTGGTCTCCGCGATGCGGACGCTCTCGTCGGTTCCGACACCCGCGCCGGGGACGAACGGCATCCTCACGATCCGGGAGAACCGATGACCGCCGCCGACGACACCGTCTTCTCCGTCGTGTACTCCAGCAACGCGACCGCCCCGTTCAGCGACGACGCACTCGGCGAGCTGCTCCAGCAGAGCCGGGCCTCGAACGCGCAGCGGGAGATCACCGGGATGCTGCTGTATCGCAACGGCCGCTTCATCCAGATCCTCGAGGGCCCCGAGCAGGCCGTCCGAGAGACGATGGGCAAGATCGAACGCGATCCGCGCCACGACCACCTGCGCGTCCTCATCGACGAATTCATCGAGGAACGCAACTTCGCCGAGTGGACGATGGGCTTCGAGCCCATAGCGATGCCCGACGAGAACGCGCCCGAAGGCTTCCGCGACACGTTCGACGACCTCGAAGCGCACGGCGACCCGTCGGCCACGCTCCGCGCCGCACGCGAGCTGAGCCTCTGGTTCCGGGTGCGCGCACACCAACCGCGCTGACGAACGGACGACGGCCCGGACCCCGCCGAGGGATCCGGGCCGTCGTGCTGTCAGCTGATCAGAGCGTGCGGGCGAAGGGGTCGAAATCGACCGGAACCGCAGGCACCGGCGCGACGGTGCTGTCGATCTCGAGGTACTGGCCGGTCTCGGCCGAGTCCTGCGCCGACAGCAGCACGTCGAGCACGTGGAAGCCGAGCTCGCCGGTCGCGACGTGCGTGCGGTTCTCCGCGATCGCGCGGACCATGTCGAGGACACCGAGACCACGGCCGACGACCGTGCCCTGCTGCTCGACGTCGATCCACTCCTGCTCGGTCTTCATCCCGTCGCGGAAGACGCCGAGCGGCTTCACGTAACGGGTCGGACCGTCGAAGCGGTTGGGGTCGGGCAGCACGATCGAGCCCTCGGTGCCGTGGATCTCCACGACGCCGTGACGCTCGAGCGCCGAGTCGAAGCTGAGCAGGTGCGTGCCGTGCTGGCCGCCCTCGAACGTCGACAGGACCTGCACCGAGGACGGCACCTCGACGGGGAACGTCTCACCGGCGCGGGGGCCGGTGTGGATGTGACGCTCCGTGCGGAAGCGCGATCCCCGCGCCGCGACACCGGCGATCGGGCCGAGCAGGCTGACGAGCGCCGAGAAGTAGTACGGCCCCATGTCGAGGAGCGGTCCCGCACCCTTCGCGAACAGGAACGCCGGTTCGGGATGCCACAGGTCGGGCCCCTGCGTCTGGAAAGCCGTCTGCACGAACAGGGGCGTGCCGATGACGCCCTCGGCGATCGCACGCTTCGCGGACTGGAACCCGGGGCCGAGGATCGTGTCGGGCGCCGAGCCGACGCGGACGCCGGCAGCGTCGGCATCCTTCAACAACTGGCGAGCACCCTCGCGGTCCAGGCCCAGCGGCTTCTCGGTCCACACGTGCTTGCCGGCCGCGACCGCCTGCGACGAGACCGCGATGTGCGACTCGGGGATCGTGAGGTTGACGACGAGCTCGACCTCGGGGTTTCCGAGGACGTCCTCGAGGGTGCCCCACGAGGGGACGCCGTGCTCCTCGGCCTTGGCCTGGGCGCGCTCAGGGATGATGTCGCCGATGGCGACGACCTTCACGTCGGGGAACGACGTCAGGTTCTCGAGGTAGGTCTGGCTGATGACACCGGCACCGACGATGCCGACTCCGACGGGACCGGTCATGCGATGAACCCGCCGTCCTTCAGGAAGGCGTAGGACGCCGCGATGTCCTCGAACACGTCGCCGGGGGCCTTGTCGTACTCGATGACGGCGTACCGGATGTTCGTGCCGGCGCGCAGCGATGCCGCGAGCGGGACGTCTCCGGTGCCGGCGCGCAACTGCTCGAGCGAGTCGGAGCCGAACTCGTCGGAGCCGGGAGCCCACGGGTTGGATGCCGGGGCGATGCCGTCCTTCACGTGCACGGCGATGAGCCGGTCGCCGAGCTTCTCGACGAGAGCCGGCACGTCCTGGCCGCCGGTGAGCGCCCAGAACAGGTCGAGCTCGATCTCGACGCGGTCGTCGGTGAGCTCGAGGAAGCGCTCGTAGGCGGTCTGTCCGTCGAAGGACTTCACGAACTCCTGCGCGTGGTTGTGGTAGCCGACGGTCATGCCGAAACCGGCGGCCGTCTCGGCGAGCCGGTTGAGGCGCTCGGCGATGTCGGCGACGCCCTCCTCGGTGAACCAGCGCTCGGCGGGGACGAAGGGGTCGATGACCGTGGTCATCCCGATCTTCGCGGCGGCCTCGAAGACGACCTCGGGCGCGGGGGTGGGGATCGAGCCGTCCGGCGTCCACAGCTCGTCCGACAGCAGGGGCGCGTGGCCGGTCGGCGAGGCGAGGCCGCTGGCGTCGAGCGCCGCGCGGATCTCATCGGGACGGCGGACGAAGTCGAACGCCTCGACGTTGCGCAGGCCGAGAGCAGCCAGCTTGTCGAGCGATCCGGACATGTCCTCGCTGAATTCTTTCGCGAGCGTGTAGAGCTGGACTGAGGCGAGTGGCAGAGCCATGGGCCTTCCTTCGTAACGTCGTTGTCGGATGCCGCTGGGCGGCGTGCCACGACGATATCAGAATTAACCTCCAGGTGGAGGTTTTCTTCCCGTCGCCCTACTCTGTCCCCATGGGCGCAGACGAAGACGCGGTGATCGGTCGCCGCGGATCGCGGCCGAAGGGCGTCGCCCGTCGGCAGGAGATCCTCGACCGCGCCATCGAGGTGTTCCGTGAGCAGGGTGCCAGCGGCACGTCGCTCCGCAGGATCGCCGAGGCCATCGGAGTGTCCCACGCCGCTCTCCTGCACTACTTCGACTCGCGCGAGCAGCTGCTCGTCGCCGTCTACGCGCACGCCGAGCAGAACCACGAGAATCCGCCCGGGCTCCGACCCGGCATCGACACGATGATCCACGCCGCGCGGCGGAACGTCGACATCCCGGGCCTCGTGACCCTCTACTCCACGCTGCTCGCCGCTTCCCTCGAGGACGAAGAGGGCGTCGGGCGAGACTTCTTCACCGCCCGCTTCGACGTGCTCCGCGGATCCATCACCGAGAGCCTCCGGGTCCAGCAGCGCGAAGGTCTCGTGCGGGACGACGTCCCCGCCGAGCACCTCGCAGCCCTACTCATCGCGGCATCCGACGGTCTGCAGATCCAGTGGTTGCTCGACCCCGGCGTCGGGCTGGAGTCCACACTCCAGACCCTCGGCGTGCTGCTGCGCCCACCGGCATGACCCCGCCGCACCTCACCCGCGGACTCGTCGTCGTCCTCGGGTTCCTCTCGGCCGTCGGGCCCTTCGCGATCGACATGTACCTCGCATCGCTCCCCCAGATCGCCGACGAGCTCGAGTCCGCACCCGCCACCGTCCAGCTGACGCTCACCGCGTTCCTGCTCGGGCTGGGTGTCGGGCAGCTGCTGCTCGGCCCGCTCTCGGACATGTGGGGACGCCGGCGCGTCCTCCTCCTCGCGACGACGGCGTTCACCCTCACGAGCGTCGCCCTGATCGCCTCACCGAACATAGAGGTCTTCATCGGCCTCCGTCTCCTGCAGGGCTTGTCGGGAGCCGCAGGAGTGGTGGTCGCGCGGGCCATCGCCGTCGATCTCAGCACGGGGCGCACCGCGGTTCGCGCTCTCAGCCTCATCGCGACGGTGGGCGGACTCGGTCCGCTCGTCGCGCCCCCGATCGGCGGCCTCGTCGCCTCGTTCTCGGGGTGGCGCGGCGTGCTCATGGCCCTCGCGGTCGTCGCCGTCCTCATGCTCGTGCTCGCCTGGCTCGTCGTCCCGGAATCCCTCCCCCGTGACCTCCGGCACACAGGCGGCCTGCGCGCGATGCGGTCCTCCTTCGCGCACTTCGTGAAGGACCCGATCTACCTCGGATACACCGGCGCATACGTCTCCGGCTTCGCGGGCCTGTTCGCGTACGTCGCGGCATCCCCTTTCGTCGGCCAGGTCATCCTCGGGATGCCGCCCCTGCTCTACGGTCTCGGTTTCGCCGGCGGCGGTGCCGCACTGCTGGTCGCCAACCTGATCAACGCGACGTACGCGCCGCGGATCGGGCCGGAGCGGATGCTCGTGGTCGGGGCCACCCTCGGCGTCGCGTCCGGGGCGGTCATGACGGTGTCGGCGGCCACCGGCATCCTGTCGATCCCGCTCTTCCTCGCCTGCGCGTTCACCACGATGGGCGGCGCGGGACTGACCTTCGGCAACGCGAACGCACTCGGCCTCGCCCGCGCGACGGCGAGCAACCGTGGTGCGGGGGCGGCGCTCATGGGCGCTTGCCAGTTCGCCGTCGGTGCACTGGTCACGCCGGTCGTGGGCCTGTGGGGCGAGGAGACGGCGGTGCCGATGGCGGGCGTCATGCTGCTGGGAGCTGCGATCAGCCTGACGCTCGGGCTCGCCTCAAACCGCGCGAGCGGCCGAACACACCCCGGATGAGCCACCGCTCGAGGGCCAAGTAGGCCTGCTCGCGCGGTGTGGGCCGGGACAGGAACACATCGTGGATGCCGCCCTCGATCCGTGCGAGGGTCACCTCCCGCCCGATCCGGGTCGCCGCCCGGGCAATGTCGTCGACGACGAGGACGGAGTCGCTGCCGGTCATCTCCGCGTTCCACGCGAAGGGGTTGGTCGACCTCGTGGAGAGGAGCACGATCGTCGGGCACCCCGCATCCACCCCCGCCGACACGCGCCGGTGCCCTTCGACGATCGCCGCCAACCACCCGGGATGCGTCGGGAACCCTCGCTCGGGCCGCCACTCGCGCCGATACCCGCGCACGGGAAGAGCACCGACCTCGGTCTGTGCGCGCGTGTAGAAACCGAGGTCCACGACCGGGTGCGCCCCCATCGGATCGACTCGGGCACGCATCTGCACCAGCGGCGACAGCGCCTGCCGACCGAGGGTCCCCAATTGCAGCTCGAGCCATGGGCTGTTCAGGACGAGCGCCGAGAGCCGGCCGGGATGCCGCGACGCCCACAGCGTCGCGGTGAGACCACCCGTGGAGTGACCCATCATCACGAGTCGGCGACGTGAGGGCGGCCCCTCGAGCGGATGCCCCATGGCCTCGAGAGCCGCGGCGATGTCGGCGTCGTACACGTCGAGCGAGGTCACGAAGCCGGGTGTCTGCCCCGGCCGGAGGCTTCGACCGTACTTGCGGAGGTCGAGGGCGTGGAACCGCGCGCCGAGCGACGCCCAGAAGCGCGCGAGCTCGACCTGGAAGAAGTAGTCAGACCAGCCGTGCAGGTAGATCACGTCGACGTCGCGCAACGGTCCCGTGAGGCTCGCGAGTCTCGGCGGATCGAGCCGGACGAGCGTCGCGACGACCTCGCCTTCCTGGTCGCTGCCCAGGGGCAGCGTGAGCCGCTCGAACGGACGCCCCAGGACGTCCTGCTCCCAGCCGCCGGTCATCGCGTGATCACTCCCCGCGCGAGACCCGCACCATCTCGTCGCGGTCGACGACCTTGATGCGCTCGCGCTCGTGCGGGGCGCCGAGGGCGACCTCGTGCTCGTCGAGTCGGTGCCAGCCGTCCAGGTCGGTCCAGGCGACCTGGCGCTCGGCGAGCAGCGAGATGATCGCCTCGTCGGACGGGTCCTCGGGAGTCCACCAGGACGCCTGGTCGTTGATGAGGTGACGGATGGTCTCCATGGCGTCGGACTTGGTGTGGCCGATGAGTCCGACCGGGCCCCGCTTGATCCAGCCCGTCGCGTAGACGCCGGGGACGCGCTCGTTCGAGCCCTTCTCGACGACCTGACCCTCGTGGTTCGGGATGACGCCGTGGCGCTTGTCGAACGGGACGTCGGGCAGCGGCGAACCGAAGTAACCGACCGCGCGGTAGACCTGGCCGATGGCGATCTCGCGCATCTCGCCCGTGCCCTCGACGCCGCCGGAGTTGTTGGGCCGCGTGCGCTCGGTGACGATAGCGCTGACGCGACCGTCGGCATCCTTCTTGATCTCGACGGGACGCGCCCAGAAGTGGAGGTGAAGACGACGACTGGCCTCGCCGCCGGCGTTGTTGACACTGGGCCGCTTGCGCCACGACTGCAGCACGCGGTCGATGACCATGACCTGCTTGTTCGACGCGATCGCCGCTTTGGAGGCCTCGTCGTAGTCGAAGTCCTCGTCGTAGACGACCATGTCGACGTCGTTCAGCTCGCCGAGCTCGCGGAGCTCGAGCGGCGTGAACTTCACCTGCGCGGGACCGCGGCGACCGAAGACGTGGACGTCGGTGACGGGCGACGCCTTGAGGCCCTCGTAGACGTTCGCCGGGATCTCGGTGGGCAGCAGGTCGTCGGCGTGCTTCGCGAGGACCCGTGCGACATCGAGAGCGACGTTTCCGTTGCCCAGGACCGCGACGGATGCCGCGTCGAGCGGCCACTCCCGCGGGAAGTCCGGGTGCCCGTCGTACCAGCTGACGAAGTCCGCGGCGCCGTACGACCCGTCGGCGTCGATGCCGGGGATGTCGAGGTCGGCGTCCTTGATGGCACCGGTCGCGAAGATGACCGCGTTGTAGTGCTTCTTGAGGTCGGCGAGGGTGATGTCGGTGCCGAAGCGGACGTTGCCGAAGATGCGGATGTCACCGCGGTCCAGCACGTCGCGGAGGGCGTTGATAATGCCCTTGATGCGCGGGTGGTCGGGGGCGACGCCGTAGCGGACGAGCCCGTACGGGGCGGGCAGGTGGTCGAACAGGTCGATCGAGACGTCGAACTTGCGCTCTGCCTTGAGGAGGATGTCCGCCGCGTAGATGCCGGCGGGTCCTGCGCCGACGATGGCCAGCCGGAGCTTGGTCATGGGTGTCCTTTCCGAGAGCCCGCGAACGGGCGTGACGAAGAAGCGGCGATTCCGCCGGGTTTCAGCTGGAGCGGTCGACGACGACCTGGGCGAAGCGGGTCAACGCATCCCGCACTTGCCCGTCGGGAAGCGGCGCGAGAGCCGCGACGGCGCGGTCGGACCACTCGTGCGCGAGCAGGCGGGTCGCCTCTGTCGCGGGGTGGACGCGCAGCTGCGCGAGCGGTTCGTCGAGGATCGCGGGGTCGGCGCCGTCGGAGATGCGGGCGACGCCCTCGTCGATCGTGACCTTGAGGGCCTGCGAGGCCGGGTCGGTCGCACGGCCGAGAAGCAGATAGGGCATGGTCGGGACGCCGGCACGCAGGTCGGTGCCGGGCACCTTGCCGGTCTCGGCGGGGTCGGCCGACAGGTCGATGACGTCGTCGAGCAGCTGGAAGGCGACGCCCACGCGCTCACCGAACTCGCGGACGGGAGCCGCGTACTCGTCGGACGCGTCGGAGAAGACGACGCCCGTCTCGGCGGCGGCGGCGATGAGCGAACCGGTCTTGTCGCTGAGGACCTGCAGGTAGAACTCGACCGGGTCGTCGCCGGGCTGGGCGCCCACCGTCTCGTGCATCTGCCCGAGGACGAGACGTTCGAAGGTGTCGGCCTGCAGGCGGATCGCCCGCTCCCCCACCTGCGCCATGAGCTGGCTCGCACGGGAGAAGAGCAGGTCGCCGGTGAGGATCGCGACGTTGTTGCCCCACACGGCGTGGGCGCTGGGAACGCCGCGTCGACGGTCGGCTTCGTCCATGACGTCGTCGTGGTACAGCGAGCCGAGGTGGGTCATCTCCAGCGCCGTCGCACCCGCGAGGACGTCGTCGGTCACCCCCGAGCCGAGCTGCGCGGTCAGGATCGCCAGCATGGGCCGCATCCGCTTCCCACCGGCCTCGTAGAGGTAGCGGGACGTGACGTCGGCGAGCGAGTCGCCGACCTTCAACTCACCGGCGAGGCGGGCTTCGACGAGGTCGAGCCCTTCTTCGACCGTGGTGAGGAGCTTCCGCATCCGCGGTCCCACGAAAATGCGTTCGGTGACGCCGAGTCGGCTCGCGATCTGCGAGCCCGGAGTACCGGGGCGGGGGGTCATGGCTCCAGCGTACCCGTCGCGCCCTACGCCTGGTCCGGGGTGGCGGGCTTGCGTGCCCGGTGCAGGGCCACGATCCCGAAGCTGAGGTCGCGCCAGGCCACCTGATCCCAGCCGGCCTCGCGCATGCGACCGGCGAGGGTGCGCTGGTCGGGCCAGTCGCGGATGGACTCGTTGAGGTAGTCGTAGGCGGCGGCGTTCGAGCTGAACGCGCGGGCGACGATGGGCAGGACGCGGTCGTTGTAGAAGCGGTACAGCCCACGCATGAGCGCTGCCGGCGGGTGAGAGAACTCGCAGATGACGAGCGTGCCGCCCGGCTTGGTGACACGCAGCATCTCGCGGAGCGCCTTCTCGGGATCGTTGACGTTGCGCAGGCCGAACGAGATCGTGACGGTGTCGAACTCCTCGTCGGCGAAGGGCAGGGCCGTCGCGTCGGCCTCGACGAACGACAGGTTCGGGATGCCGCCGTGCCGCCGCTTCCCTTCGGCGATCATCCCCGCCGAGAAGTCGCCGGCGACGACCTCGGCACCTGAGCGGGCGAGCGAGACCGAGCTCGCCCCCGTGCCGGCAGCCAGGTCGAGGATGCGCTGACCGCGACGCGGCGCCACGGCGCGCGTGGTCGCGATGCGCCACAGCTTGTCGTTGCCGAGGCTCAGCACCGTGTTGGTGCGGTCGTAGGCCGCCGCGACCTCGTCGAACATGCCGCTGACGCGCGCGGGGTCCTTGCCGAGGTCCGCGCGGGTGGACGGGGTGCGGGAGGGCTGGTCGGTCACGTGTCGAGCCTAATCCGGGCAGGGTGCGGTGAGGCTGCGCGGCGGGGCTGAGAGGCGCGGCCCGCCGCATCACCGCCGGATTAGGCTGGCGGGGTGACCACGTCTGCACTCGGCATCCCGCGGCTGCGTGCCGTGACCCGCCGGATCGAACCGGTCGACGAGCCGCTCCTCTACGCCTCTCCCGACGACCCGACCGTGTGGTCGCGTCGCGGTGACCTGCTCGTCGGTGTCGGTCGTGCGGCCGAGCTCCCCGCGGGCACGCCGGCTGCTCAGTGGTGGCGCGACGTCGCTGCCGTCGCGGAGATCGACGACAAGGTGGGGATGCCGGGGTCCGGCCTCGTCGCCTTCGGCACGCTGCCGTTCGACCCCGCGAACAGCTCGGCAAGCGCCGCGCTGGCCGTGCCGCGCATGATCATCGGTCGCCGCGGCGACACGAGCTGGGTCACCCACGTCTTCGTCGAGGGCGAGCCGGAACGCGACGAGCCGCAGGCGATCGGTTTCGGACCGCACTGGTCGGCGACCGTGGGCCCCGGCGCCTGCACGCCCGACGGCTACCAGGGCGAGGTGCGCGCCGGGCTCGAGGCGATCGCTTCCGGCGAGGTCGCCAAGGTCGTCCTCGCCCGGGACCTGGTGGGCACTGTGCCGGCGGGTTCCGATCTGCGCCGCCTCGTCCGTGCGCTGGCGTCGGCCTACCCCGACACCTGGACGTTCGCCGTCGACGGCGCGATCGGGGCGAGCCCCGAGACCCTCGTGACCGTCTCGGGCGGCACGGTCACCGCCCGGGTGCTGGCCGGGACGGCCGCGCGCGGAGCCGACGCGGATGCCGACACCGCGGCATCCCTCGCCCTGGCGACGAGCGCGAAGGATCTCGACGAGCACCGGTACGCCGTGCAGAGCGTTCTCACTTCGCTGCGTGCGCACACGTCGGCCCTGGTCGCCGAGCCCGAGCCGTTCATGCTGAAACTGCCGAACGTCTGGCACCTGGCGACGGACGTCGAGGGCACCCTGTCAGGCCACGCGTCGTCCCTCGACCTCGTCGAGGTCCTGCACCCGACGGCGGCCGTCGCCGGCACGCCGACACAGGCTGCGCTCGAGGTCATCCGCCGGGTCGAGCCGTTCGACCGCGGCCGCTACGCCGGCCCGGTCGGCTGGATCGACGCCGCGGGTGACGGAGAGTGGGCGATCGCCCTGCGCTGCGCGCAGTTCGACGTGCACACGGATGCCGGGGCGGACATTCCGCTCATCGCGCACGCCGGCGCGGGAATCGTGGCCGGCAGCGATCCCGAGACGGAGATGCTCGAGACCCGGGTGAAGTTCCGCCCGATCATCGACGCGCTCGCCTGACGGGCGCCTCGCTCACCTTTCGGAGGTCAGCTTCGACAGTAGCCCGGCGAGCGTGTCCCGCTCAGCGGCCGTGAGCGGTGCGAGGATCTCGCGCTCGGTCGCCAGATGATCGGGCAGGACCGCATCGAGCAGCTCACGTCCGGCGTTGGTGAGTCGCACGAACTTGCCGCGTCCGTCGTCGGGATTCGGCTCGCGGACAACGAGACCCAGCCGATCCAGGCGGTTGAGGCGCTGGGCGACGGCGCTCGAGGTGATCATGGCGTCGGCGGCGAGTTCGGCGGGAGTGATCCGGAAGGGCTCGCCCTGACGCGCGAGCGTCGCGAGCACGTCGAACGTCCCGGCATCGATGCCGTGAGACGCGAAGGTCGCCGCGAGCCTCGCGTCGACGACGGCCGCGGCGCGGCTGAGACGACCGATCACCGCCATCGGACTCACATCGAGACCGGGCCGAGCGGTGCGCCACTGGATGAGGATGCGATCGACGTGATCCATCCCTCGACCATATCGCTAAGCAGTGAGCTATATTGACTAAGTGCTTAGCAAAACGATGTCGGTCGTCGCGATGACGGCGGTCGCTCCGATCCTCTGGGGCACGACGTACATCACGTCGACGACCCTCCTCATCGGGGGCCATCCGCTCCTGACCGCGACCGTGCGCGCGCTGCCCGCCGGCATCCTGCTCCTCCTCATCGGACGGCGACTCCCCCGCGGCTCGTGGTGGTGGAAGTCCGCCGCGCTCGGCGCGCTCAACATCGGCGGCTTCTTCGCTTTCCTGTTCATCGCCGCCGACCGACTGCCCGGCGGCGTCGCGGCGGTGGTCGGGGGCATCCAACCGCTTCTGGTCGCGGTGCTCGCCTCGCGCGTGCTCGCCGAGAAGCTGACGGGGCGGGTCGTCGCCGCGGGGGTCGCCGGGGTGATCGGCGTCGCACTCATCGTCCTGCGGGCCGCGGGCGGGCTGGATGCGATCGGTATCGTCGCCGCCCTGCTGGGTGCGGTGTCGATGGCGCTGGGCGTCGTGTTGACGAAGGTCTGGGCGAGCGAGCACCCTCCGCTCGTGGTGACGGCCTGGCAACTGGCCGCGGGCGGCATCGTCCTCGCCGCACTCACGGCCGCCTTCGAGCCGCTTCCCGCGCAGCCCCCCACGCTCACCAACCTCGCCGGGTACACCTACCTGAGCCTCATCGGAACCGCGCTCGCGTATGCCCTCTGGTTCCGAGGGATCGCCGCGCTGCCGACGCGGGTTCCTGCGTTCCTCGGGCTCTTGAGCCCCGTCGTCGCGCTCGCCATCGGCGGTCTCGCCGCGCACGAGACGCTCACCCCGGCCCAGGTCGTCGGCGTCGCGCTGGTGTTCGCCTCCGTCGTGACCGTCATCGGCGGGGCGGCGCGACACGGTGTGCGCCGCGAACCGCAGGAGCCCTGCCCGTAGTCTCACGGGTATGCGTGACGCCGTCTGCAGCTTCTGCCAGAACATCGTCGAGGACGGCTTCGACGTCGTCGCCCGCGGCGAGCACATCCTCGCCGTCCTCGACCGGCATCCGATCAATCGCGGACATGTGCTGGTCATTCCGCTCCGCCACGCACCCGACCTCGCATCGCTCACGGCAGATGAGGTGACCGAGCTCGCCCTGATCGCGCAGGCCGCCGATCGCGCCATCCGGGACGTCCTCGCGTCGACGACGACCGGGACGAACCTCGTGATGTCGAACGGGGAGGATGCCGACCAAGGCACTCCGCATGCGCACCTCCACGTCATCCCCCGTCAGCCGGGCGACGGCTACGAATTCCGAGAGGATGCCACCCGCTACCCGCTCGAGCCCCTCTCCGACGCCGAGCGCGACGCCCTGCGGGCTCGCCTTCGCCCCGCGGCCCGGTCGCAGGAGGAGGTTGGGAGTACCGCCCTCGCTCGAAAGGACGCCCCGATGTTCTCCTCAACCGTCGTCGACCACTGGGTCCCCGCCGTCGCCCGTTCGCACACGGGCGCGGACGTCGTCGTCGCGGTCGACTCGGGACTTCCCGAGAATCGGTCGGTGTCGCTTCTGCGCATCCAGGACGGACCGGCGATCCTCGCGGTCTCACCTGAGAAGGCCGAACGCCTCTCGGTGAGCGACGGCGACGACATCTCCCACGCGGAACTCGTCGCACGCCTGAAGGACGCCGGCGTCACCCTCAACGACCCCGACAACCTCTTCTACCTGCCCGCCGCAGAGCGCGACGCGCTTCGGAGCGAAGCGCCTCGCCGTGAAACCCGCGAACTCACCGCGGCGGACGCCGCGGCTTTCGCCGAACTGACCGCACGAGCGCCCGAGGACGACCTCGACGAAGCGTTCGTCGAACTCGACCACTGGCTCGTCTTCGGAACGTTCGCGGGTGACACGCTGGCGTCCGCCGCGAGCATGTACCCGTGGAGCGGCAGTCGCCTGGCTGACCTGGGCGTCATCACCCTCCCGGATTACCGCGGACAGGGTCTTGCGCGGGCGACCGTGCGAGCCATGAGCGCGGCGGCGATCGCGCGCGGATACGAACCGCAGTATCGGTGCCAGCTCGACAACACGGCATCCGTCGCCCTCGCGAAAACCGCCGGATTCCGGCTCTTCGGCGAGTGGGAGGTCATCGACGCCGACGACTGACTCGTCGGACTGCGACCACGCACTCGCGAGCGGCGGCCCCGCACGCGCGAGGCCGTCACCCCTAGGCTGGCGCCGTGATCATGACTTTCCCCGTGGGCAACGCCGAGCGGCACATCGTCGTCTTCTCGTTCGACAAGTTCTGGGGTCGGCTGACCATCACGGTCGATGGGCAGAGCATCGTCGACACCGTTCGGCTGTTCTCCGCGAGCACGGTGAAGACGTACGCGTTGGAGGTGGGTCAGCAGGAACGGCACACTGTGCGCATCGAGAAGCATCGCGCGACATTCTTCGCGGGGTTCCGTCCGCAGCAGGTCTACGCCTTCGTCGACGACGTGCTCGTCGCTCAGGGAGTCGCCTGACCGGCCGGACTTCCGTCGCCCTCCGACAGGGCGACCAGTTCCGCGATGACACGAGGGTCCGCGAGCACCCTGAAGTGGCCGCCGGTGTCGAGTCGCACGTTCCTCGCGGCGCCGGCGAGCTCGCTCCCCTCCGGGATGTGCGGGTCGAACTCCCCGTAGACCGAGACGATCCGGGCATTCGCCTCCCGCTCCTTCGCGAGGGCGAGGATCGTCGCGCTCCTCGGTGAGAAGATCCGGAGGGACGGCAACACCATAAGCCGGCCGTACCGCGATCCGCCGAAGGGTGTCGCGACAGCGAGCATGCGGGCGATCCGCCCGTCCGCCGCGTCGAGCACCATCGCGCGTTTGCCGACGAGTCCGCCCTTGCTGTGCGCGAAGAGAACGCAGCCGCGCAGACCGTTCGCGCGCAGATACTCGATGACCCGGGCGGCCGCCTCGTCGACCGGGCGACGGTTGTGGTGCAGCACTTGGACGACGTGGACCGGATGCCCCCGGTCGTGCATCGCGGTGATGAGGGGATACATGAACTGCCAGGTCTCGTAGACGCCTGGGAGGATGACGATGGGCGTGCGATCCCCCTCCGAGAACGCCCGGGGGTCGGTGCGGTTCAGCGTCGCCCGGATCTGCCAGACCGCCGCGTACAGGTAGTCCCTTGCCCACCACACCGCGTTGCGCACGAACGCCGTCATCGCGGCGACTTTCCCGGGCTCGGCAGCGTATGCGCGGAGAGGAACGCTTCCATCGCACCGGCGACCGCCCGCGGAGCGCGGTCCTGCACGACGTGCCACCCCCGCGGAACCTCGATCACCGCGGCATCCGGAGCGGCATCCCGCAACCGGCGGCACCACGACAGCCCTGCGATCGGGTCCTGCGCACCGCGGAGCACGAGCAGCGGCCTCGTCAGCAGTCCCACGCGCTCCTCGATCGGGTACGCGACCATGTGCCGCAGCTGACGCAGGTACCAGGGGATGCCGCATCGCACGTAGTCGCTCAGCACCTGCCAGTTCGCGCGCGGCGTCTCACCCACCACGTCGAGTGCGAGAGCCCGCGCCTGTGCGAACGCCGTCCGATGGTGATCGTCGGCGACGGGTCCCACCGCGACGAGGTGCGTCACCAGGTCGGGGCGCTGCACCGCGAGCTCGACGACCCATTGGCTCCCCATCGAGTGGCCGACGGCGACGGCATCCGTCACCGCCTCGCGGTCGAGCAGCGTCGCGAGCGCACCCGCCATCGCGCGGACGTCGAGGTCTCGAGAGGGGCGGCGCAGGCCGCCGAAGCCGGGCAGATCGATCGAGATCACGGAGTGCGCGAGCGCGAGCTCGTCGTGGAGCCGACGCAGGTAGCGGTGCGACATCCCGATTCCGTGGACGAGGAGGAAAGTGCGCTGAGCGGCGGCATGGGACGAACGCACCATGCGGAAGTCCAGCCCGTCCATCGTCAGAACGTGGACGACCGGCTCGCTTCGACGAAGACTCACGCGTTCCCTCCTGCTCGTCTCCAGAGGCGTCTCCGAGATCGAGGAGCACCACGCTAACCGTCACCGGCGCCGACGAATGCGGGGTTGACCTATCTCAGCCGACGCGTCAGGTGCACCGTGACCGCGTCACCGATCCCCTTGCCGAGCTTCTTGCGGACTGCCGCGTTCAGGGACACCATGTGGCCGCCGGTGCCCGTCACCATAAGCCCGACGTTCGGCATCTCGACCTCGTCGACGGTGAGGTCGACCCTGACCGAGCGGCCGGTACCGAAGAACTCCGCCGAACCGGGCATCTCGACGCAGGCCCAGGTCTCCCCCTTGACCTCCACGCCGATCGGAGCCGTGAAGGTGTGGTCGAGGGCAACGGGTTCGAAAGGCACGGGATCTCCCTGAGGAACGGTCAGCGGAAAGAGGGACGGCGGGAGACCCTCCGGGCGATGAGCGGCACGCTCACTCCGAGGGCGGCGACGACGACGAGGGCGGCGAGCGACCACGTCATGGTGGCGTAGGCGCCGTCGAGGGCGGGTGTCGAGGCGAGCCCAGCGTCCCCACCGGGCACCCGGTCCACGAGGATCGCGGCCGTGATCGCGGCCGAGACGAGCACGCCTGCCAGAACAAGGGCGATGAGCCCGACCCCGACGATCCAGGCGATGAGCGCTTTCCGTCGCTGCATGGGTCCCCCTCTCGCAGCCGCGGATGCGGTGCGTCCCCCCGTCGCACACTACCGGGTGGCCGAACGCAGCTCCATGCCGATCACCGTCAGGCCTTCGGCATCCGCGGCGTCGCCGCTAGCCTCGCAGCATGACTGTCGTCCTGCTGCACGGGTGGCCGGGGCTTCCCTCCGACTACGACGAGGTGGTCGCGGGCCTCGCCGCCGACAGAGTGATCGTTCCCGACCTCCGCGGGATGGGCGCCGGGTACGGCGGAATCACGGGCATCGAGGAGGCCACGGCGCAGGCGCACGCCGACCGTGTGCTCGAGACGCTCGACGCTGAAGGTGTCGACGATGGCATCGTCATCGTCGGGTACGACATCGGCAGTCGCATCGCGCAGGCCGCGCTCCGGACGGCGCCGCACCGGTTCCGCGGCGCGGTGCTCACGCCCGCCTATCCGGGGATCGGCGACCGTGCGGCATCCCCCGCCCTCGCCTCGACCTTCTGGTACCAGCATTTTCACCGCGAACCCGTGGCCGCCGCGCTCATCGACGGCGACGAACGCGCCGTCCGCACGTACCTCAACTACCTCTGGGAGACGTGGCGAGCGGATGCCGCACCGCCGCCGCACCTCGACGAGATCGTCGCGGCCTACGCACGGCCGGGTGCCTTCGCCGCGAGCCTGCAGTGGTACGTCGCCAACCGGGGCTACGCCGCGGACGACGAGCCGATCACCGTGCCAACGACGATGCTGTGGCCCGACAGGGATCCCCTCTTCCCGGTGGAATGGGCTGACAGGCTCTCGGAGCACTTCTCCGACGTCCGCCTTGAGGTCGTCACCGACTGCGGGCACTTCGTCCCGGTCGAGCGAGCGGATGCCGTCGCGCATGCCATCCGCTCGCATCTGCCCTGACCGTGCTCGAGGCGATGTCGGAGGTTGGTGACAGAGTGCAGGCATGACGGAAGCGATGGAAAACCCCGGTGGCGAGGAGTATCTCGCCACCATCGCGGGGATCGTCGCGGACGTTGAAGACGCGGGCCGTGTCATCGCTGCCGGGCAGATCGCGGAGTTGCGCGTGCTCGCCGCCGCGGGACGGTTGGCGGAGGCGCAGAGCGCACACGCGGACGCGAACGTCCTCCTGCACGACATGGCGCTGCGGTCGATTGCTGCCGAGGTCGCCGGGGCGATGCGCACGACCGATCGGACGGTGCAACGCCGGATCGGGGAAGCACGGGTGACGATCGAAGGGTTCCCCGCCGCCGTGGCCGCGTGGGAAGCCGGCCGGATCGTACGCGGACATGTGACCGCGATCGTCGACGCCGGGGTGAACCTGCCCGCCGAGCTGTGGGCGGAGTTCGAAGCCGCCGCGATCGAGCGATGTGAGCGTGACACTCCGAACCGGGTGAGAGGCGAACTCGAGATCCTCGCGCACCGGATGCATCCACGGACCTTCGCCGAACGGCATGAGGAGGCGGCCTCGGGGCGGTGCGTGCGGTTGATCCCGGGGCGGGATGGGATGAGCGACCTGATCGCGACTCTCCCGACGGTGATCGCGGAGGGGATCCAGGATCGATTGACGCAGCAGGCCCGGGCGATCATCGACACCCGCGGGGAGCGCTCGGCGACTTCAGATGTGATCGCGACCGACGCGCGCTCGACGGATCAGGTCCGCGCTGATGTGTTCGCGGACCTGCTCCTCGCCGGCACCCCGGCATTGGACGACACCCGCGACACCACCGCCGGGCCGCTCGGCGCGATCCGCGCCCGGGTGCAGGTGTTGGTCCCCGCCGCGACATTGTCGGGTGCCGATGACGGGCCGTGCGATCTCGCCGGTCGCTCCCCCATCGACCCGGGTACCGCACGGCTTCTCGCCGGTGACACGGGTGTCTGGGAACGCTTGTTCCACGACCCGGCCACCGGGGTGACGGTATCGACCGACTCGTACCGTGTCCCGTCCGGGATGCGCCGCTTCTTGCAAGCCCGGGATCAGCACTGCCGGTTCCCCGGATGCCGCGTCGCCGCCATCCGCTGCGAAGTCGACCACACCCACGACCACGCCCTCGGCGGTCGGACAGAACTCTCCAACCTCGCCCACCTCTGTCAGAGACACCATTCGATGAAGCAGTTCACCGCCTGGAAAGTCCGACAACTCCAGGGCGGAGTCCTCGAATGGACCTCACCCCTCGGCAGGACCTACCGCGAAGACGCACCCACCCCGGCCGTCGCCTTCACCCCTGCCGAAACAACGCCCGGCGACCCGGCACCCTTCTGACGGACGTCACGTTGCCGCGAGACGCGCCTTCTCGGCCTCGACGTCGAAGTCCGCCACGGGCCACTGCGGATCGATGCGTTCCAGGACGTCGATCAGCAGCGCCTGCACGGCCAGCCGGGCGTACCACTTGGCGTTCGCGGGGACGACGAACCACGGCGCCCGGTCGGTGGAGGTGCGTTCGAACACCGTTTGGTAGGCCTCCATGTACGCCGGCCAGAGTTCGCGCTCGTCGACGTCGCCGGGGTTGTACTTCCAGTGCTTGTCGGGCCGGTCGAGCCGCTCCGCGAGCCTGGACTTCTGCTCGTCGCCCGAGATGTGGAGCATCACCTTCACGATGTGCACCCCGCGCCCCGCCATCCGCTCCTCGAAGTCGGCGATCGCTCCGTAACGTCGTTCGATCTCCTCCCCGGGTGCGAGCTGGCGGGCCCGGCCGATCAAGACGTCCTCGTAGTGCGAACGGTCGAAGACGCCGATGTACCCCGGCTCCGGCACCTCCTTCTCGATGCGCCACAGGAAGTCGTGGGCCAGCTCCTCTGCCGTGGGCTTCTTGAACGCCTTCAGATGCACACCCTGCGGGTCGGTCGCCCCGATCACGTGACGGACGATGCCGCCCTTGCCCGCAGAGTCCATCGCCTGCAGCACGAGCAGGACCGACGGCGAATCCGGCTGCGTGCGGCTCTGCGCGTAGAGCCGCTCCTGCAGCTGGTCGAACCGCTCCGCCGCGGCGGCGAGATCCGCCTGCCCCGCCTTCTTGCCGCCGTCGTAACCGGGGGTGGATGCCGGGTCCACGTCCGCGAGCCGGAATCCCGGCCCCACCCGCAGCAGCGTCGACGGGGAGGCGGTCCAGTGAGCGTCAGTCATGCGCCACATCCTGCCGTGCCGTCGTCGCCGGCGCGACCGCCTTGCGGATGCCGCGACTACCGGCTCAGGGGTACTTCGATGATCTGGCGTCCTCCAGCGGGCGACGTGAGCGCCTGATCCAAGGCACCGCGCGTCGTGATGCGCTGGTACTCCCAGCCGTAAGCGCGGGCGAGTTGCTCGAGACGCGCGGTCTGCGGGGTGTACTGCACCCGATCGAACGCCTGCGGGCTCGCGACACCGGCGACCTCGAGGCCGTCGAAGATCGTCCCGCCGCCGTCGTTGCCGACGATGACCTGGATGCGCGGTTCGTCTTCTGCGGCCGGATGCAGGAGCGCTCCGACGTCGTGGAGGAAGGCGAGGTCGCCGAGCAGCACCCGGGTGACGCCCGGTACCGCGCCGCGCTGAGATGCCGCAGCGATGCCGAGCCCCGTGGCGATGGTGCCGTCGATGCCGGCGAGCCCGCGGTTCGCGTGAACGGGGACCTTCTTTCCGCCGAGCAGTTCGTCGGCCACGCGCACCAGCCGCGACGATCCGAAGAGCAGCCTGTCGTGCGGCCATGTCGCCCGCCACACCGCGTCGACGAGAGTGGCCCGATCGACCGGGGCACGGATCGCCCCCAACTCGGCCGAGATCGCGCCGAGCCGTTCGGCGGGAACGGCCGAGGACAGCGCATCCGCGTCCGGTGCCGCCGGGCTGAGGTCGACCACCTGGTCTCGCGACGCGCGCATCCACGCCCCCAGCCATTCGCGGTCGCCCGTGCCTCGCGCCGCGGTTACATCGTCGACCGCGACCGTCACGCCGTTGAGATTCAGCTGCTCCCCCGGCCCGCGGACCGCCATCACCTCGACGTCGCTGCGGCTGAGCAGTCTCGCGACCTCGCGGCTCAGAGTCGGATGCCCGAACACGACGACTCGTTCGATGCGACCGCCGAGCTCCGCATCCGACAGCAACGTGCGGTAGCCGTGGACCAGGTGCCGTCCGTACCGTGCGCCGCTCACGATCTCCGCGATCAGCGGGAAGCCGCCGGCGTGCGCGAGTTCCTCGGCATCCGACCCGGCATCCGCCCCGGCGACGACCACCGTGCGCGGTCCCGCCTCGAGCACGACCGGCTCCGTCTCGACGACCTCGAGTGCCGCACCGACACCGCCGCCGCCCTGGTAATGCGCGCCCCATTCGGCCTCGACGGTCTCCGCCTCGACGTCGGCCTCGGTCGGATCGGATGCCGCATCCTCCGCACTCGACGACGGCACCCACGCGGGAAGCTCGCCCGCGAGCGGCTCCCGGAACGGGATGTTGAGGTGCACGGGCCCCGCGACCCGCGAACCGCTGCCGACGGCGGCATCCCACCCCTCGTCGGCGGCCGCCCGGAAGGCGGCGACCTCGTCGGCCTCGGCGGACTCGGCGAGCGCCTCGGCGACGGGAAGGTCGGACTCGAGGCGCACGAAGCCGGAGAACATGCCCGGCTGACGCGTGGCCTGGTTGGCGCCGATGCCGCGGAGCTCCGGCGGCCGATCAGCGGTGAGGAGGAGAAGGGGCACACCGGAATGGTGGGCTTCGAGGACGGCGGGAAGGAGGTTCGCGACGGCGGTACCCGAGGTGCAGACGACGACCGCCGGCATCCGGTCCTCGCGGCCGATCCCGAGCGCGGTGAAACCCGCGACGCGCTCGTCGATGCGGACGTGCAGACGGATCAGCCCGCGCGCCTCGAGCTCGGCGGCGACGAGGGCGAGCCCCTGAGAGCGCGACCCTGGCGAGAGGACGATGTGACGCAGACCCCGCTCGACGAGTCGCGTCAGGAGCGCCGCTGCGGCATCGGTCGCGGGCGCACGGCCGGGTCCGTCCGTCGCCATGTCAGGACCGCGAGCCGCGCGACTGCTCGTCGCTGTCGTCCTCGGCGGGTGGATCCGCCGGACGGTCACGCGGGTCCGGCGCTTCGGAGTCGAGCGCGGCGAGCTCCTCTTCGAGACGGCGGATGCGGTCGTCCTGGTCGCTCGACGTGCCGATGCGTCCGAGGAAGTCGGGGTCGTCGTCGGGCGCCCTGAACACGACCCGGCTCGACGAGGCCCGCGACCGCCCGATGACGAACCACAGCACACCGCCCACGACCGGCAGCAGGATCACGATGAGCAGCCAGATCGGCTTGCTGACACCGCGATGCCGTGTCGGCGGCTGAACCGCGCAGTCGACGATGCTGTAGACCCAGAAGGCGGCCAGCAGCAGCGCCAGAACGAGGTACACGCGCGCCATCCCCCCATCCTAGGCGCGCTCCCCCGGACCGAGGCCGCCGCGCACCGACGCCGACCGCACAGCCGGCGGCCGTAGAATGTCCGCATGCGTGCCCGGTCCGCCTTCGTCTACGCGCTGCTGCGGCTGCTCGCCTTCTTCGTCCCCTTCGGGGTCATGATGCTGTTCCCGGTGCTGCGCGAGCAGTACTGGCTCGCGGCCATCTTCGCGGCCCTCATCGGCCTGAGCCTGTCGGTGCTGTTCCTGCGCCGTCCCCTCGACGAGGTCTCCGTCGGCATGGCCGAGCGCCGAGAGGCGCGGCGCCGGACCGACAGCGACGAGGCCGTCGAAGACGCCTTCCGTGACGAGCACGATCCGGATGCCGCGGCGACGCCGCAGCCGGCATCCGACGACTCCGCCCGCTGAGCCTCAGACGGCGACGTACGCCCAGAGGATGAAGCCGCTCCAGGCGAGCGACGCCAGCGAACTGAGCTGCAGCGCGACGATCAGTTCGCGCGCCGTGCGGTAGGTCCAGACGATGAGCGTCGCCGACAGCGTCGCCAGGAGGACCAGCAGCGACAGCCACGCCACCGGGTAGAACGGTGCGACGATGGGCACGGTCGCGAACGGCACCAGCATGAGCACGGTGTAAAGCACCTGCGATGCGCGCTTGCCGATGAGCACCGTCAGCGTGCGCTTGCCCGCCACGCGATCCTGCGCGATGTCGCGGAGGTTGTTGGTGACGAGCACACCGCACGCGAGCGCTCCCACCCCGATCGAGGGGATCCACGACTCCTGCGGCACCGATCCGGCCTGCACGAAGGTCGTCCCGATCGTGGCGACGGGCCCGAAGAAGACGAAGACGAACACCTCGCCGAGGCCCGAGTAGCCGTAAGGCCGCTTGCCGCCGGTGTAGAACCACGCGGCGACGATGCACACCGCGCCCACCGCGAGCAGCCACCAGTGCTGCGTGCGGATGACCACGGCGATGCCGACGAGCGCGGCGATCGCGAAGAACAGCAGGGCGGCGATCAGCACGGCGCGGGGGGTGACGCGGCCCGACGCCGTGAGCCTCGCGGGGCCGACGCGGTGGTCGTCGGTCCCGCGGATGCCGTCACTGTAGTCGTTGGCGAAGTTCACCGCGATCTGCAGCGAAACGGCGACGGCGAGGCAGCAGAGGGCGAGCACCCAGTGGAAGCCGCCGCCGACGGCGATCGCCGCGCCCGTGCCCACCAGGATCGGGCTGATCGCGAGGGGGAGCGTCCGGAGACGGGCCGCCCCGATCCAGTCGCGAGCGGTCACCGGCGAGGGCTTCGGCGGCGCCGACGACACGCGCGCCTTCGCCGGGTTGCCTCGCGGCGCCGAGCGCTTCGCGGCGGGCTTGCGGGGGGTCTTTCGGGATGCGGCCACGAGCAAGGATCTTATTCCCCGCGCGGCGTGGGCTCCTCGTCGTCCGCGAGCAGTCGGCGCAGAAGCGCGCGATCGGGCTTGCCGGTCGAAGTCATCGGCACCTCATCGAGCACGAGCAGCTCACGCGGTCGCGCGGGTGCCCCGATCGCCTCGGCGACGACCTGTCGCACGTCGTGGAGCACGTCGGGCTCGGCCCGGCCCCTGAGCGCGCGGCGCGCCAGGACGACGACGGATGCCTCACCCCACCGCTCGTCGCGCGTCGGCACGACGACCGCGCCCTCGAGACCCTCGAGCGCCCGGACGGCCTGTTCGACGCGGTCGAGCGAGACGTTCACGCCGCCCGAGACGATGACGTTGTCGCGACGTCCCGTGATGCGGAGGACGCCGTCCTCGAACGACCCGGAATCGCCCGTGCGGTACCAGCGCGCACCGTGGCCGTCGCGGACGAACGTGTCGGCCGTCCGCTCGGGATCGCCGAGGTAGCCGTCGGCCAGTGTCGGACCGCCGAGCTGGACCTCGCCGTCCTCGACACGCAGCCGCACACCCTCGAGCGGACGCCCCTCGTAGACGCATCCGCCGCTCGTCTCGGTCGACCCGTAGGTGCGGACGATGCGGGCGCCGAGCGCGGCGGCGCGGTCGGCGAGCGCGGGCGGCAGAGCCTGCCCGCCGACGAGCACGGCGTCGAACGAGGCGAACGCGCGGGCGACCGCGGCATCCGTCTCCCCTGCCTCGACCAGGGTCTGCACCTGGGCGGGGACGAGGGACGTGTAGGTCGGGACGCGGTGTCCGCCCTCGCTGGCGGCCATCGCCGAGGCGGCCGCCGTGAAGGTCTGCGCCGTGAAGGAGCCGGCCAGGATCGCCGGGTCGCGACCCGCGACGAGCGCTCGCACCATGACCTGGACGCCCGCGACGTAGGTCGCGGGGAGGGCGAGCAGCCACGAGCCGCTGCCGATCCGGTCCGCCGTCGCGAGCGCCGACGAGGTCAGCGCCGACCGGCTGAGCGCGACGGACTTCGGGTACCCGGTCGAGCCGCTCGTCGTGACCACGACGGCCGTGCCCGCGGGGACGTCGGTCGGAAGATCGGATGCCGCGCCGAGAGCGACCGCCGGTCCCGCGCCGAGCACCGCGGCACGGAGCGCGCGGAGCACGTCACGCGGATCCGCGGAATCGAGGCGGCTCAGCTGCATGGCGCGGACTCAGTAGTGGTACGGGTACGGCGACCAGTCCGGATCGCGCTTCTCGAGGAAGGCGTCGCGCCCTTCGACGGCCTCGTCGGTGCCGTAGGCGAGGCGCGTCGCCTCGCCGGCGAACACCTGCTGGCCGACCATGCCGTCGTCGATCGCGTTGAACGCGAACTTCAGCATGCGGATCGCGGTCGGGGACTTGCCGAGGATCGTCCGCGCCATCGAGATCGCCTCGCGCTCGAGGTCGGCGTGCGGGACGACGCGGTTCACCGCGCCCATCTCGTACGCGCGCTCGGCGGAGTACTCCTCAGCGAGGAAGAACACCTCGCGCGCGACCTTCTGACCGACCTGGCGAGCCATGTACGCCGAGCCGTACCCGGCGTCGAACGATCCGACGTCGGCATCCGTCTGCTTGAACTTGCCGTGCTCCGCGCTCGCGATCGACAGGTCGCAGACGATGTGCAGCGAGTGCCCGCCACCCGCCGCCCAGCCCGGGATGACGGCGATGACGACCTTGGGCATGAAGCGGATGAGGCGCTGCACCTCGAGGATGTGGAGCCTCCCCGCGCGTGCCGGATCGGGTGTCGTCGCGTCATCCGCGGCGTACGTGTAGCCGTCTCGGCCGCGGATGCGCTGGTCGCCGCCGGAGCAGAACGCCCAGCCGCCGTCCTTCGCGCTCGGGCCGTTGCCCGTGAGCAGCACGACGCCGATCTTCGGGTCCTGCCGCGCGATGTCGAGCGCGCGGTACAGCTCGTCGACGGTGTGCGGCCGGAAGGCGTTGCGCACCTCGGGACGGTCGAACGCGATGCGGGCGATCCGCCCGTCGATCGAGACGTGCGCGGTGATGTCGGTGTAGTCCGCGGCGCCGGGCGCCTCGGTCCACTCCGACGGGTCGAAGAGCTCGGAGACGGTCACCCGGCCAGCCTACGCGCGGGCCCCACGGGCGGTCCGATCGTGCGAAGCTTGTAGGGCGGTCCTCACCCCCGACGAGGCCGCGGAGGGACCCCCGCATGAAGATCACGAGATCATCCGACTGGCGGGACGCTCTTCCGTTCGAGGTACCCGTCCTCGCCGCCGAGGCCGTGCCCGGCGAGCCGACGCGCTGCGTCAGCTGCCCCGCCGGCAGCGAGCCGCTGGAGCGGACCGAACTGTGGGCCGTCAAGCACCGGCATCCCAACAACCACGCCGGATTCGTGCGCTACTACTGCGCCGAGCACGCCCCCAAGACCGCCCCGCCGCCCCCGCCGTCGGTCGCCCGCCCGGGCAAGGCCCGCGGCACCGCGCCGAAGCCGCGTCTCGAGCGGACCGTCGCACCGAAGCGTCCTGCGGCCTCGCTCGATGTCGTCCGCGCCATGTGCCCGAACTGCTTCGTCGAGGTCTCCGCGACCGGCGAGTGCGGGATGTGCGGCCAGCAGGTCGCCTGAGCCGGAATCAGGGCTCGGTGACCGTCGCGCGCGCGGCGTTCGACAGCCACCACGACTCGAGATGATCGACCACGGCGGCGGGGAGCAGACCCGACGCCGTCGACGACAGCCCTTCTGATCCGTCGGCGAGTCGGACAGCGCGGTACAGCAGGACATCGGTATTGGCGACGACTAGTCGAAGATGCGGTTCATCGCCTTCGAAGAGGTCTTCGCTCCGCCGGTCGCCCTCCGTCGATTCGATCACGCCGTCACACGACTCGACCAGGTCCACCAACGGGGCCGCAGCAGCGTCCGCAGCCGACGCGAAGCGCCATGAGGAGAGAACGTAGGCGGCCATGGATCCCCTCTCCGTCTTCCCGGTGACGCGGGCCGAGAGCTGTTCAGTCGCTCCGGCGGCGAACATGTAGTCCACCGGTTCCGAGTTGGCGGGGTTGTCGCCGATCGCGACCGTACACACCTCCGTGGACGGCCCGGGCAGCGTTCCTGCGGGAGTACACGCGCCTTTCCCGCGCGTGTAGCCGTGGGACGTCGACGTCATCTGGATCATGTCCTCACCCACCGGCGTACCGTCGAGGGCGTTGGCGAAGGGGGCGTCGAAGGGGATCTCTCGAGTGCACGAAGCCTGCTCCGCCGGCTGGGCGATCGTGGGAGTCGGCGCAACGGAGCGTGGTTGTTCCGACTCGAGGCCATTCGTCGACACGCACCCGGTCAGGATGACAGCGAGCACAGCGAGCACAAAGACGATGGGAAGGCCTGGGAGTGATCGCATCTCGCCAGTATGGTGCCCGAGCCGCGTGACGTGTCCGCCCCCTCCCCTACCGTCGACCCGTGACGGAACCGGTGCGGTGGTGGTGGGAGCGGCGGCAGTTCTCGCGCGGCACCGATGTCCCCTACGCCGTCGGCACCTACCGATCGGCGTGGGCAGCGTACCCGGAGCTCGTCCGGCAGTACCACCCCGACCTCAACGGTGGCATCGTCCTCTCGCAGATCCCGCCCGCCGCAGACGTGCTGCTGTGCTGGGAGTGCTCCGCCGGCCATCGGTTCGCCGCGACGCCGACCGAGCAGCGCGAGCGTCCGGGGCGCGTGCGACGGCGGTCGGCCTGGTGCCCGGAGTGCTCGGCGCTTGCGGCGCCCCGCCCCGTGAGGGTTGTCGAACGCATCGACGCGGGCGCGGTCCTTGCCGCCGTGCAGCAGGCGAAGGCGGTGCGGATGCCGGTGGCCCCCGCTCAAGCTTCCGCGCGGAAGCGCGCGGTGCCGGCCATCTGCGAAAAGACCCCGGACCTTCCCGCGGGCGAGCCGTTCGTCAGCGCGTGCGCTCCCCCGCCGGCATCCGCTGCCGAAGCCCGGCTGCGCGCGGATCTGACCGCGGCGATGCTGTTCACCGAGGGGATGACGGCGGTCCGGGTGGCGCGACCATTCTTCCGCCATAGGGAGGTGTGGCCCGACATCCTGCTCCCCGAGCTGCGGGTCGCGGTCGAGTACGACACCCCCGGGCGCCACGGGCTCGAGCACGTGGGTAAGCGGGAGGCTTCCGATCGGCGCAAGGACGCGCTCCTGCGCACCGCGGGGTGGGAGGTCGTGCGCGTGCGCACGGGAGGGCTCGAACCGCTGGGGCCGCATGACGTCGTCCTCCGGACGGCGGGCACGCGAACCGTTCCCACGATCGTCGACGCGCTCCGCCGGATCCGGGGTGACCTCGTGGTCGACGCGTACCTGCGGTGAGATCAGGCGTACGCGCGATGCACGTGCCAGTGGTCGCCGTCGTCGTAGATGTCGAAGACGAAGGCCTCCCCGCCGTGGTCGGTCGCTTGGAACCGCCATGCGCGAGCGGCCGACGCGGGCAGTGCAGGCCACATCCCTCGACCGAGGCGGGTGGGGGTGTCGGACACGGTCCACCGCCGGCCGCCGAAGAACATGCGGGCGGGCACGTCATCGACGAACCACAGCGTCAGATCGTGTTCGAATGCCCGGGCTTCCATGAGACCCAGATTAGAACATCTGTTCTCATCCGTCGAGCCACACCTTCGAATCAATGTCCTGCTCCCAGCTGATCACGTGGGCCCGGTGGAGCGGCACCGCTCCCGGCGCGAGGACGTGGGGGATGCCGTGGAACCACGCCCCGCTGACGCCGCGACGCACCATCTCCTCGAGCCAGGCACGGTTCGCCGCGGGCACCTCCATGGCCGACGTGAACGATGCCGGATCGAACGGTGCGACCTCTGCCGGCTCGATCGGGTCGCCGACCGCCGAGACCGTCCGGTCGAGGACGACCGTCCCGTGCGGCAGGTCGTCCGCCGGGATCGCCCAGAACTCCGCCCGCGGCAGCTCTCTGCCTCGGATCTCGCGCCACGCCCGCCAGATCGCGTGAGGGTGGACGGGACTCAAGAACACGACCTCGGTCCACCCCCTGCCGAGGCCCGGGATGACCGTGTCACGCAGACGTCGGCGCTCCGGGGTGTCGTCGTACTTCGACATCGCCCGCCCGTACGCCGCGGGGTCGATGTCCGCCAGATCGGATGCCGGGACGAGCACCTCGCCCACGAGATCGACGCACTGTTGGAAGACGAACCTCACGTCGCCGACCGAACGCCGTCGAAGGGCGTGATCGTCCGCCACGTGCCGCCCTCGTCGAACAGGAACAGGCGGAGGGGAGTCGAGCCGAGCATCGGGTCACCGGCGGCATCCCCGTACGGATAGGTGCCGCACGCGTCCGCGGTCGAGGCGACGCGAATTTTGTCGCCGGCCGCGATGTCACCCTTCTCGGCCACGTCCACGGTGACGAGATACACGTTCGTGTCGTACTCCATGATCCGCGTCGTGCCGTCCGACTCGACCGAGCTCGTCACCACGACCGCCTGCGATCCGGCGGCGCGCTCCTCGTCGGTCTCGTACGACACCCACGACGCACACGCCTGGACCTCCACGAAAGGGAGCCGGACACCGTCGCATCCGGCGAGCGCGACCCCCAGCACCACCAGCCCGACCGCGATCGTCGTTCGTCGCCGCATCCCGCACCCCCTGCCGAGGAGTGTCCCATCCGGGGACATCGTCTCGCCAGGGGTGCGGAACGGCAGAACTCAGCCGAGCGCGACCGCCGTCCACGACACCGGCGGGAGCGTGATGGTCAGGGTCCCGTCATCGACGCGGGCCGACTCGTTCGGCCGCGGGGCGACGCGCTCGCGGTCGGCGAGGGTGTTCTTCGCGTAGACGTCGTCGTCCGAGAGGGTGTGCGTCTCGACGATCGAGCCGGCACCGAGCCCCGTCACGTCGACGGTGACCTCGATCGACTCGGTCGTGCTGCGGTTGACGAGGAAGACGGCGCTGCGACCCGTGGCGTCGTCGTGCGTCGCAACGGCATCGACGAGCGGCACCTCGCCGAACGCGGCGGTCTCGTAAGACGGCGCATCGACGAGGACCCGCATCGCGTCGCCCTGCGCGAGGCGCGAGGTGATCGAGAAGGGGAAGAACGTCGTCTGACGCCAGGCCGGGCCGCCAGGCTCGGTCATGATCGGCGCGATCACGTTGACCAGCTGCGCGAGCGAAGCGCTGGCCACCCGGTCGGCGTGCTTGAGCAGCGAGATCATGAGGCCGCCGAACACCACGGCATCCACCACGGAGTACACGTCCTCGAGAAGGCGCGGCGCGACCGGCCAGTTGTCGATGCCGTCGATCTTCTCGACGTTCTCCCACCGCGACAGGTACCAGACGTTCCACTCGTCGAACGAGATGTCGATCTTCTTCGACGACCGCTTCACGGCGGCGACGTGGTCGGCCGTCGCGACGACGGTCTCGATGAAGCGGTCCATGTCGACCGCCGAGGCGAGGAAGCTGCCGATGTCGCCGTCCTTCTCCTCGTAGTACGCGTGGCACGAGATGAGATCGACATCGTCATAGGTGTGCGACAGGACGACGCGCTCCCATTCGCCGAACGTGGGCATCGTCGCGCCCGACGAACCGCAGACGACCAGCTGGATCGACGGGTCGAGCTGCCGCATCCCCTTCGCGGTCCGCGACGCGAGCTTGCCGTAGTCCTCGGCCGAGCGGTGCCCGAGCTGCCACGGACCGTCCATCTCGTTGCCCAGGCACCACATGCGGATGCCGAACGGGTCGGTCGCGCCGTTGGCGACGCGCTGGTCGCTGAGCGCAGTGCCCGAGCGGATGTTGCAGTACTCGAGCAGATCGATCGCCTCGAGCGTGCCGCGGGTGCCGAGGTTGACGGCCATCATCAGGTCGCTGCCGACCTTGTCGAGCCACGACGAGAACTCGTGCAGGCCGACCTCGTTCGTCTCGGTCGAGTGCCAGGCAAGGTCGAGCCGGCGGGGCCGCTCGTCGACGGGACCGACCGAGTCCTCCCACCGGAAGCCCGACACGAAGTTGCCGCCGGGGTAGCGGATCGTGTCGACCCCGAGCTCCTTGACGAGGTCGATGACGTCCGTGCGAAAACCCTCGGCATCCGCTGTCTCATGACCCGGCTCGAAGATGCCGTCGTAGATGTGGCGGCCGAGGTGTTCGACGAAGCCGCCGAAGATCTTGCGGCGGACCTCCCCGATGGGCGATGCGGCGTCGACGGTGAGGCGTGCGGAGGTCATGTGGGGCGTCCTTGTCCGGGAAGGTAAACGTTGTAAATCATGATGGCGACGCGGATGCCGGGCGTCAAGGCCTCCGCCCCTCCGACCGCGTCGACGGATGCAATGGATCCGACGCGACACGCCGGGCTCGGCCCACGAGAGGCGGCGTGGCGCGCAAGAACTCTTGCATCCGCGAACGCCAGGCCCGCGCACCACGCGCCGCGCCGCCGACCGCGATCAGCGACGCCCCGGCGCCGACTCCCGCACACGCAGCGTGAATTCGCCCGACTGCACCCGGTGAGGGATGTCGGATGCCGCGGCGACGCGACCGAGCAGGGTGTCGACCGCGGTCTGTGCGATCCACCGTCGGCCGGGATCGATCGTGGTCAGGGAGGGGATCGAGTACTGCGCCTCGTCGAGGTCGTCGAACCCGACCACGGCGACGTCGTGAGGCACCCGGAGTCCCGCCTCCTGCAATGCGCGGATGGCACCAAGCGCGAGGGTGTCGTTGAGCCCGAAGACGGCGTCGAAGGCGACGCCACGGGCCACAAGGTCGCGCACGGCGTCGGCTCCTCCCGAGCGGTCCCAGAAGCGCGTGGCGACGATCAGCTCGGGGTCGAGCGCGACCCCGGCCGCCGCCAGCGCGGCGCGATGCCCCTGCAGGCGAAGACCCGCCGCGCCGTCGGCATCGCCGTCGTGGGCGCCGAGGACGGCGATGCGACCCCTGCCCGCGTCGAGCAGATGCGCCGTCGCCGCCTGTGCGGCCTCGGCGTTCCGCATCGTGACGTGGTCCAGCGGCGCGTCGAACACCCGCTCCCCGAGCAAGACAGTCGGGTACGCCCCCGGGCGCGCGGCGAGGTCCGCCGCATCCAGACCCAATGGACTCATGATCAAGCCGTCGGTGAGACCGAGGCGGGGGCTCCGCAGCAGCTCGCGCTCACGCTCCCGCTCGCCGCCGGTCTGCTCGACCAGGACGACCACGCCGCGCTCCTCGGCTCGTGCGATGACCATGCCGGCGAGCTCGGCGAAGTAGCTGAGCGCGAGATCGGGGACGGCGAGGGCGATGGCGCCCGTTCGGCCGCTCCGGAGGTTGCGCGCCGTCAGGTTCGGCGTGTATCCGAGCTCGGCGACCGCTCGCTCGACGTTCCGGCGGGTATCGGGTCGGACGTGGGGGTGACCGTTGATGACGTTCGAGACCGTCTTGATCGATACACCAGCCAGCCGCGCGACGTCGTGCAGTGTCGGTGTCATCCGGCCCTCCTGGGCGTCACTGTACCGCGCGCGCAACCCCCGCGCGGACCGGCGGCGGCGTCACTACGCTGGCGCGATGAGCTCCTCAGCCAAGACCGCAGCACACGGCGCGAAGAACAGCAGGGCGGTGCACGTGCTCGCACGAGCGGGCTTCGCAGCGAGCGGCGTGGTCCACATCATCGTCGGCCTCATCGCTGTGTCCCTCGCCCTGGGACTCTCCGGCGGAGGGCAAGCCGACCAGTCGGGAGCCCTCGCCCAGCTCGCGGCCGCCCCCGGAGGCGTGTTCCTGCTGTGGGCCGCCACGATCGGCCTCGCCGCTCTGGGGCTCTGGCACCTGTTGAGCGCCTTCCTCGACCGCAGTGCCTCCGACGGCAAGGAGCGCGCGCTCCACATCGTGAAGAACGCGTCGAAGGGCGTCGTCTACCTCGTCATCGCGTTCAGCGCCGGCACCTTCGCGGCCGGCGGATCCACGAGTTCGGCCGGGTCGACCCGCTCGCTCACCGCGGATCTCCTGTCGACCCCGGGCGGCGTGTTCCTCGTCGTCGCGATCGGCCTCGTCGTCATCGGCATCGCCGGGTACCTCGTCTTCAAGGGCGCGACCCGCCGCTTCGAGCGGGATCTGACTCTGCCGTCGGGCACGGCCGGCCGGGGCGTCCGGATCCTGGGCACGGTCGGATACATCGCCCGAGGTGTCGCATTCGCCGGCGTCGGCGTGCTGTTCCTGGTCGGTGCGGCGACGAACGACCCCGAGAAGTCGACCGGTCTCGACGGAGCACTGCGGTCATTCGCCGAGCTCCCCGCGGGCAAGATCCTCCTCGTCCTCATCGGTGCGGGCTGGATCGCATACGGCGTCTACGCCTTCTTCCGCGCCCGCTACACCCGCCTCTGACGTGCGGTCGTCGAACCTTCCGCACGACGACGCCCGCGCGGGCCAGGATGGGGTCATGCATCTGCCCTCGCTCGCCGACCTCCGCGCGAGCGCGCGCGTCGTGTCTCTCCCGCTCCACACCCGGTTCCGCGGCATCGACATCCGCGAGGCGATGCTCTTCGAAGGCCCCGAAGGGTGGACCGAGTTCTCGCCGTTCACCGAGTACGGCGATGTCGAGTCGGCGTCGTGGCTCGCCGCGGCGATCGAATTCGGCTGGCAGCCGACCCCGGCAGCGCTGCGCGACCAGATCGGGGTGAACGCGACGGTGCCGGCGGTGGCCGCGGCATCCGTCCCCGATGTCCTGGCGCGATTCGACGGATGCCGGACCGCGAAGGTCAAGGTCGCCGAGCCCGGTCAGGTGCTGGCCGACGACGTCGCGCGGGTGCGCGCCGTTCGCGAGGCGATGGGTCCTGAGGGGCGCATCCGCATCGACGCCAACGGCGGGTGGAACCTGGACGAGGCGGAGAACGCCGTCCACTCGCTCGCGGCGTTCGACCTCGAGTACGTGGAACAGCCCTGCGCGACGGTGGCCGAGCTCGCCGAGCTGCGCGGACGCATCCGGTACATGGACATCCCGGTCGCCGCCGATGAGAGCGTGCGCAAGGCCGACGACCCGGTCGCCGTCGCGCGGGCCGGCGCGGCCGACCTGCTCGTGATCAAGGCGCAGCCGCTCGGCGGGGTGCGGCGGGCCCTGTCGGTCGTCGCCGAAGCGGGGCTCCCCGCGGTCGTGTCGAGCGCCCTCGACACCTCGGTCGGCCTCGCCATGGGGGTCGCCCTGGCGGCATCCCTCCCCGAGCTGGAAGTCGACTGCGGATTGGGGACGGCGTCGCTCCTCGCGGCGGACGTCACCGGCGAGCCGCTGCGGCCCGAGGGCGGGATGCTGCCCGTCCGCCGCGTCGTGCCCGATGCCGCGCTGCTCGACGCGCACGCCGCGACGCCGGAGCGCCGGGACTGGTGGCTCGCCCGCCTGGAGCGGTGCCACGCGGTCCTGCAGGCCGGCTGACGATCCCCAGGAGATCCGGGTCAGCCGACGAGGAGCGGCACGAGCTGCTCGAGCCGCGACTGCATGGCCCGGTTCGCCTGACGCTCCGACAGCCGCTCGAGTGCGGCCTGCACGCTGCACTGCTCCGAGACGTCGAGGAGCAGTTGGGCGGCGTCGGCGACCGTCATCCGCAGGGGCAGTCCATGCCGTTCGCTCACGTCGCCGACGATCGTCTCGATGCGTCGCAGCATCTGCGCGCGCCACGAGAGGAACGCCTCCGCCAGACGCGGGTCGCGGAGCGCCTGCGTGCGGACCTCGCTGAGCAGCTGCGGCTCCATCCGCTCGGACAGTGACATCGCGGCGATCTGACGGACGAGATCGACCACGTCGCCGCCGCCCGAGAGCGTCTTGACGCGCACCGACACCTCGTCGAGCTTGTCCTCGGACAGCTGCGTGATGAGGGCGAGGAAGAGCTCGTCCTTCGACTCGAAGTTGGAGTAGAACGCGCCCCGCGTGAATCCCGCGCGCTCGCAGATCATCTCGACGGATGCCGCATCGAGCCCGACCTCGGCGAACACCTCGTGTGCGGCTTCGAGCAGGCGCGCACGCGTGTTCTCGCGGCTTCGCGCCATCTCACACCCGCCCTTCAGGATTGGGAGCTGTATTCGGGTCTACGATACACATGTGTATTGGATACAGCGCTGTATCGAAACCGTCCGACTCTGATCCAGGAGCGCCTGTGTCCACAATCCTCTTCACCCTCGGCCGATGGGCCTACCGGCACTCGTGGCGCGTGCTGATCGCCTGGATCCTGCTGCTCGGCATCATCGGCGGCGGTGTCGCCCTCTTCATGAAGGGCACCGACAACTCGTTCACGATCCCCGGGACCGAGGCGCAGCAGGGACTCGAGCTGCTGAACCGCACGTTCCCGCAGGCCAGCGGGGCGAGCGCCCAGCTCATCGTCGTCGCCCCCGACGGCGAGACGGTGAAGGATCAGCCGCTCCGCGGCGAGATCGACGACCTGGTCACCCGGCTCGGCGACATCGACGGCGTCACCTCGGCGACCTCCCCCTTCGACGAGATGGTCACCGGCCTCGTGTCGGACGACGACCGCGCCGCGCTCGTGCAGATGCAGTTCGACGGTACGTCCACCGAGGTCAGCCACACGACCGTCGACGCGGTCGAGAAGGCCGCCGCCGACTTCCACGCGAACCTGCCCGACGGCGCACAGTCCGCGCTCGGCGGCGACCTCTTCGCGGCATCCATCCCGGCACTGTCGATCGTCGAGGTCGTCGGTGTGCTCGTCGCACTGTTCGTCCTGATCGTGACGTTCCGCTCGTTCGCCGTCGCCTGGTTCCCGCTCGTCAGCGCTCTGATCGGCGTCGGACTCGCGATCGCCCTCATCTTCCTTGCAACCGCGGTGACGACGATCTCCGCCACGACCCCCATGCTCGCCGTCATGCTCGGCCTCGCCGTCGGGATCGACTACGCGCTGTTCATCGTGTCGCGACATCAGGACCAGGTCCGCGCCGGCATGGATCCCGAGGAGTCCGCCGCCCGTGCCGTCGGCACCGCCGGATCGGCCGTCGTCTTCGCCGGAGTGACGGTCATGATCGCCCTCGTGGGACTCAGCATCGCCGGCATCCCGTTCCTGTCGACGATGGGCATCGCGGCTGCCGTCGCCGTCGCGGTCGCGGTCGCCGTCGCGATCAGCCTCACCCCCGCACTCCTCGGATTCGCGAAGGGTCGCGTCGTCGGCTGGGGCGGGGGGATGCTGCAGCGCGGCGTCCCGACCCGCCGTCGCCGCGCGGCCGAGGTCGACGCAGCGGCGACCGAGGGCGACGACGCCGCACCCGAGCCCGAGCCGGCACCCGCCCCCGGGCCGGTGGCACCCGCGCGACCCAACCGCTGGGTGATGCTCGTGACGCGGCATCCGATCATCGCGACCGTCGCCGTCGTCGTCGGACTCGGCATCATGGCCATCCCGTCGGCGAGCCTCCACCTCGCACTGCCGAACGCCGGTGTCCAGCCGCCGTCGAGTCAGGCGCGCCAGGCGTACGACCTGAACGCCGAGTACTTCGGCGCGGGGTCTAACGGTCCCCTCGTCATGGCCGGCACGATCGTCACCTCGACCGATCCGCTCGGCCTCATGGACGATCTCAAGAAGGAGGTCGAGGCGATCCCCGGCGTGAAGCGCGTCGCCCTCGCCACCCCCAACGCCACCGCCGACACCGGTCTCATCCAGATCGTGCCGACCACGGCGCCCGACGACCCGGCGACCGCCGACCTCGTGCGCGAGCTCCGCTCGCACCACGACGAGTGGCAGGACGAGTACGGCGTGGATCTGAAGGTCACCGGCTACACCGCCGTCGGCATCGACGTCTCCGACCGGCTCGGGGCCGCACTGCTGCCCTTCGGCATCTTCGTCGTCGGGCTGTCCTTCATCCTCCTGATGATCGTGTTCCGCTCGATCTGGGTGCCGCTGAAGGCGACCCTCGGCTACCTGCTGTCGATCCTCGCCGCGTTCGGCGCCGTCGCCGCGGTGTTCGAATGGGGCTGGCTCGCCGACGCCCTGCACGTGACGCGCACCGGCCCCGTGATCAGCTTCATGCCGATCATCCTCATGGGCGTGCTGTTCGGCCTCGCCATGGACTACGAGGTGTTCCTCGTCTCCCGCATGCGAGAGGACTTCGTCCACGCGGTGCGCGCCCGAGGCGGACGCGCGAACCGCGAGACCGCGATCGCGGCCGTCCGCAGCGGTTTCACCGCCTCGGCCCGCGTCGTCGTCGCAGCGGCCGTCATCATGTTCGCCGTCTTCGCCGCCTTCGTCCCCGAAGGCGACAGTTCGATCAAACCGATCGCCCTGGGCCTCGCCGTCGGCATCGCCGTCGACGCCTTCCTCGTCCGCATGACCCTGACCCCGGCGGTCATGGCCCTGCTGGGCGACAAGGCCTGGTGGATGCCGCGCTGGCTCGAGCGGCTGCTCCCCAAGGTCGACATCGAGGGCGAAGCGGTCGAGCACGAGCGCGCACACGCCGACTGGCCCGAGCCCGACTGGAACGGTGCCCTCGCGGCCGACGACCTCGAGGTGCGGGCCGAGTCGGCCGACACCGACGTCGTGCTCTTCTCGGGCGCGCACGCCCGGGTCGCGGACGGCGGCACGCTTCTCGTGACGGCAGCCGATCCGCACGCCTCCCGCGCGTTCCTGCTGACCGTGGCGGGGCGTATCGCCCCGACCTCCGGCCTGCTGCGCGTCTCCGGTCACCTGCTCCCCGGGCGCGCCGCATGGGTGAGAGCCCATGTTTCCGTCGCCGAGCTGACCGGCTCGGAGTCGCCGCTCGCCGACCTGCGGCGAGCCCTCGCCGGCCGCACCCGGTTCGTCGTGATCATCGGTCTCGACGCCCTCACCGGAGCCGACCGCGATCAGGCCGCCGCCCTCCTCCGCGACGCATCGAACGCCGTCGCCGCGAAGGCCGGGCAGCTCACCGTCGCGGCCTCGGCCCGCGACCTCGGCGCCGCCCGCGAGCTGCTCGCCGACGCCTACCGCCCGAAACCCGACACCCTGCGTCTCGACACCTCCGCCGCCCTCGACGCCGACACCCCCACCCAGGTGATCCCCTCATGACTCTCCCCATCGAACGCGCGCAGACCCGGCGCCCCATCTCGTGGCTCACCCTCCTGGGTGTGCTCCTGCTGCCGGCCGTCATCGGCGGCATCCTCGTCGCTGCCCTCTACAACCCCACCGAGCGGCTCGACGCACTGAACACCGCGATCGTGAACAACGACAAGCCGGTGGAGGTGAACGGCCAGACCACACCTCTCGGCCGCCTGCTGACGGCGGGCCTCGTCGAGGGCTCCGACGACCTGGACAGCAACCTCACGTGGACGATCTCCAACTCGGATGACGCGAAGGAAGGGCTCGAGGACGGCACGTACGACGCGATCGTCACCATCCCGAAGAACTTCTCCGCCGCGGCGACCTCGACCGCTCCCGGCAAGACGCCCGAGCGCGCGACGATCGAACTGACGTCATCGCCCGACTCGCGCATCGTCGACGAAGCCATCACGTCGCAAGTGACCTCGACCGCGGCATCCGTCCTCGGAGAGCGGCTCACGAGCGGCTACCTCGAGAACGTGTTCCTCGGCTTCACGACGCTCGGCGAGCAGCTGGGCAAGGCGGCCGACGGGGCGACCCAGCTCACCGACGGCGCCCAGAGCGCCGCCGACGGTGCTGCCCAGCTCGCCGACGGCGCGTCGACCGCGTCCGACGGCGGGTACTCCCTGGCCGACGGCATCCGCAAGCTGCAGACCGGTGCCGACGGCATCGCGAGCGGCGCCGGCGCGATCTCCGGCGGCGCGTCGGGCCTCGCCACCGGCGCCCACCAGCTCGCCGACGGCGCAGGCGCTGCGGCCGATGGGCTCGACACCCTCGCGGGTGGCGCGGACCAGCTCGCGGACGGCGCTGCCGCCACCTCGCGCGGGCTCGACGAATGGTCCGCGGGCGCGCGGCCGATCGCGGACGGCACGAAGGAGCTCGCCGACGGCCTGGCCAAGGCCGCCGAGCAGACCGCCGCGATCCCCGCGATCCCGTCGGAACTCGTCGACGGGGTGAAGGCCCTCACCGCCAACGGCGAGCAGAACAGCCAGGCCGTGACGTCCATCGTCGACGCCCTGTCGTCCGCCGCGAAGGCGTGCGTCCCCGCGCAGGCGGGCACCGCACTGTGCGACCAGTTGACGGCTGCCGCGGCCCAGGCGACCAAAGCGCTGCCCCAGCTGCAGAACACCGTGGGCGACTCGGAGCAGCTGGCGAAGGACCTCGACGCGCTCGCGAACTTCGGCCCGAACCTGAGCGAGGGTCTCAGCACGTCGGCCGCCGCCGCGAAGAAGCTCGCCGGCGGAATGGACCAGCTCGCCGACGGGGCCGACAAGCTCGCCACCGGCGCGGGCGGGCTCTCGAGCGGCGCGTCAGGCCTCGCGGACGGCGCGGGCACGGCCGCGACCGGCGTGCGGCAGCTCGCCGGCGGTGCCGACAAGCTCGCGGGTGGAGCCGACAAGCTCTCGTCCGGCGCAGGCCAGCTCGCGACCGGTGCGCAGGCCCTCGCCACCGGCGCCGGCACCGCCGCGGACGGCTCGGACCAGCTCGCGGACGGCGTCGGCTCGCTCGCCGACGGCGCCGGCGAACTGTCGACGGGTGTCGGCAAGCTCGCCGACGGCACCGGCGACCTCGCGACCGGTCTCGACAAGGCCGTCGACGGCGTCCCGAGCTACACGAAGTCCCAGGCGGCGGACCTCGCGTCGATCGTCGCGAACCCCGTCGTCGCCGAAGGCGCGGGCACCTCGCTGTTCGGCGCCTCCGCCGTCCCGCTGCTCGCGACGCTCGCGCTCTGGTTCGGTGGGCTGGCATCGTTCATCGTGCTTCGCGCCGTCCCCCGCGCCGCACTCTCGTCGCGCCGCTCATCCGCCGCACTCGCACTGCGCGCCCTCGCCCCCGGAGCGCTGCTCGGCGCCCTGCAGGGCGTCCTGGTGGCCACCGTCGTCCAGCTCGCCGCCGGCTACGACTGGGGCGCCTGGTGGCTCTTCGCCGCGATGTGCGTGCTCGCCGGAGTCGCGTTCGCGGCGGTCAACCACGCCCTCGTCGCGCTGTTCGGCGGCATCGGGCGGTGGGTCTCGGCGCTCGTCGGAGTCATGGCCCTCGCCACCGGGATCGTCTCGACGGTTCCCGGCACGCTCCTCGACGTGGCCGGCCTCCTGCCGACCGCCCCGGCCTACACGGCCATGCTGGCCGCGCTGACGGATGCCGGGGGCGGCGCACCCGCAGCCGTGGGACTCGTCCTCTGGACGCTCGTGGCGATCGGCGCCGGCATCCTCGCCGTCACCCGACACCGCTCCACGTCGGCCCGGGCCGTCCTCACCCAGCCCGCCTGAGCCGGACGCGGCGTCGGGCCCGCAGGGCTCGGCGCCGCCCGGCCGACGGCAGCGCGCGACTCAGCCGGCGAGGCGGATCGTCGTCGTCATGACGAGTTCGAGGCCGCCCGGGACCTCGGTCGACGCGAGCGCCACGGTGATCGCCTCGATCCCCGCCAGGGATGTCAGGTGCGTCCCGCCGCAGGGCAGTTCGACGGCGCCCTCGGGCAGCTCGCAGCGCCAGGTGCGTCGGCCCGCGAGCGTGTGGTCGTCGCGATGGATGCCGATGGCTCCCGGCGCGCCCGCCCACTCGGCGAGGGTCGCGTCGGCGCGCGCTTCGACGGCTCGAAGGTCGGCCAGCGCAGCGGGGTCGAACCCCTTCTTCCGCAGCGATTTGCCGATGCGGTAGACGTCGGTGGAGCCGTACGGGGTGATGCGGGACGTCTGGATGGCGAGCATGTCGAACGCGGGACGACCCGCGGCATCCGTCGGCACCTGCTTCGTCCAGGCGTCCTCGAGCGCGGCGTCCAGGGCGAGGGATGCCAGGTGGCAGGCGGTGTGCCCGGCGGACAGCGCAGCGCGCAGCTCGGGGTCGACGTGAGCGTCGACGCTCTCCCCGACGGCGGGCGCGGCCCCCTCGACGACGTGGACGACGACGAAGGTCCACCCTTCCGTCCCCATGCGGACCGGCAGGTCGGGTCCGATGACGAGCGCGCCGTCGCGGATGCCGCCCGTCAGCGTCGCGAGCACCGGCACGTCGCCCGCGGCCGTCCGCAGCACGCCGATGTCGGCGGGCTGGTCGGGCCACGCCGTGTCGACGGGGTGGAACGGGGTGCGGTCGAGCACGACTCCGGAACGCCCGTCGGGCAACGGCGCGATGTGGACGACGTCGGCCGTTCCCGTGAGCTCCCCGTCGGGGTAGGTCACGACGGTGGCGGGGATGACGGTCACGGGCTCAGCTGGGCAGGCCGCTGTAGGAGTGCAGCCCCTGGAAGAACTGGTTCACGATCGTGAAGTTGAACAGCACGGCGGTGAACCCGACGATCGACAACCAGGCCGACCGCGTCCCCCGCCACCCGCGGGTCGCCCGCGCGTGGATGTAGCCGGCGTAGACCACCCAGATCACGAAGGTCCAGACTTCCTTGGTGTCGAAGCCCCAGTAGCGTCCCCACGCATCGTTCGCCCAGATGGCCCCGGCGATGAGGGTGAAGGTCCAGAGGACGAAGCCGATGATCGCGAAGCGGTAGGCGAGGGACTCGAGCACCTCGGCGCTGGGCAGCGTCCGCAGGAACGGCAGCCGGGTGCGGGGTGCGGCATCCGACCCGACGGCCGCGAGAGCGATGCGCTCCCGTCGCGACTGGAGGAGCTGCACGATCGACAGGGCGAACGCCAGTGCGAAGAAGGCCGACGCGAGCGAGGCGACGAAGACGTGGATGACGAGCCAGACGCTCTTCAGCGGGTCCGACAGCGGGACGACCTCGACGTAGTAGGCCAGGGCGGCACCGCCGAGGAGGATGACGATGAGGCCGTTGATGAAGGCGCCGAGGAAGCGGAGGTCGTACTTCACGAGCACGGTGAGGAACACCATCACGACGAGCATCGTGCCGGTGAGGGCGAACTCGTAGTTGTTCGACCACGGCACACGGCCGGCGGCGATGCCGCGGGTGACGTCAGCGCCCACGTGGAAGAGGAAGCCGATCGTCGTCAGCACGACGCCGAGGCGCGCGAACAGGTAGCGGCCGCGCTTCGACGGCGCGGCTTCGAGGGCGACCTTGGCGGCCGCCTCCTCGGCGTGGATCTCGTCGATGGTCTGACCACCGCCGCCGGCCGCGACGAGCGTGCGCGCCTTCGCGTCCTGCGCCTTGATCGCCAGCTCGGAACGGCGGGCGAGGTCGACGGTGAACGCGAGGAAGCCGAGCGTGTAGATCGCGATCGCGGTCCACAGCAGCAGCACGGAGATGTCATCGAACGACATGAGGGTCCTCCGGAGGAGATGGGTGGGTTCAGTTTACGTTCGCGGGGACGGCCGGGGCGGATGCCGGTTCGTCATCGAGCACCCTGCCGTGCCGCCGGGCGAGGTCGGCGACCGCGATCGCGATCGCAGGATCCTCGCCGCGGGCCAGTCCCGCGTACTCGAGCGTCACGGCGTCGCCGTCCGGGGTCGCCTTCACCCACATGCGCCGGCGCGGGACGAACAGGGCCGTGAAGAGACCGACCATCGCGAGGATCGCGAACGCGAGCACCCACGGGGCGCTCGAGTCGTTGTGGATCGACAGCGAGACGTAGCGCTTCACCGACTCTGCGGCGCCGTTCTTCGTCTCGTCCTCGAAGGTCACGCTGCCGCGGCCGCCCGGCAGCTGGACGGTCTGCCCCGGCGAGAGCTCGAGCGACGGGGTGTCGGCGTTGCGCCCGGCGATCTCGGTCATGCCGTCGGTGTCGAGGGCGTAGACGGAGCGCGCGTCGCCGTTGTCGATGCCGAGGTCGCCCTCGTAGACGAAGAATGTCAGGCGTGGGTCGACGAGGTCGCCGTACGCCGAGGTGAGGGCGCCGCTCTGGAGCGTGGCGACCGTCGGGTAGAAGAAGCCGACGAGGCCGAGCTGCTCACCGCCGGTGTCGGGGATCTTGACGACGCCCGACGAGGTCATCGTGGGGCTCTGCGGCAGGAACGGCACCGACTCGCTGAAGACGACGTCGCCCGAGCCGTTGCGGACGGTGATCGTCGGAGCGTAGCCGTTGCCCATGAGGTAGACGCGGTCGCCCGCCATGGTGATCGGGTGGTTCACCTCGATGACCTGGTCCTCGGCCTTCTGCCCGGGGAAGCGCGTCGTCACGTGAGCGGCGAAGTCGCCCGCCTGCCCCGACGGCGGCGGCGCGTAGGTCACGTCGAAGCGGTCGAGGGTGATGGAGTACGGCGTCAGCGCCTCGGTGTCGACGAAACGGCCCGGGTTGAAAGAGGTGTAGCCGAGGCCGAGCGAGTTGACGAAGCCGTCGCCCTCGGTGATGACCGTCTGACCGGTGTAGGTGAACCCGCCGCCGATGCCGACCGAGAGGAGCACTCCCACAAGGGCGCCGTGGAAGATCAGGTTGCCGGTCTCGCGGAGGTAGCCGCGTTCGGCGGAGACCGAGGCGACGCCGTTCCGGTCGTACCGCTCGACGCGGTAGCGGGCCGAGCGCAGCTGCGCCTCGGCGAGGTCGACCGCGTGCGCCGCGTGACCCGCGGCATCCTCACCCTCGGGAACGGCGACCCGCGACTCGACGTGATCGTCCAGGCGGGACAGGCGCGCAGGGGTGCGCGGAGGGCGGGCGCGCAACGCCTTCCAGTGGTGCCTGGTGCGCGGCAGCACGCAGCCGATGAGGGAGATGAACAGGAGGATGTAGATCGCCGAGAACCACACCGACGAGTAGACGTCGAAGAGCTGGAGCGTCTCGAAGGTCGGGTAGAGGTCGGGGTTGGTGGCCCGCCACTGGGTGACGCCGTTCGGGTCGGCGCTGCGCTGCGGCACGAGCGATCCCGGGATCGCCGCGATGGCGAGCAGCAGCAGCAGCACGAGGGCCGTCCGCATGCTCGTCAGCTGCCGCCAGCCCCACCGCAGCCAGCCGACGATGCCGAGCACGGGCTGAGTCGGCGAGCCGTCGTCGGCCGCGCCCCGCTCGCCCGTCTTGTCGAGGTGGTCGCTCGGTCGGAGCGGTCCGTCGACGGCCGTCGCGCCGGAACGGTCAGAAGAAGGTCGGGACACCACCGATCACCCCCTGGAAGTTCGAGATGAGCGTCGTCCACACCCCGGTCACCATGAGGACCCCGAGCGCGACCAGCAGGACGCCACCGACGATGTTGACCGTCCGGATGTGGCGGCGCACGAACGAGACGGAGCGTGTCGCCCAGCCCGCGCCGAGCGCGAGGAGGACGAACGGGAGCCCGAGTCCGAGGGAGTAGGCGACCGCCAGCGTCCCGGCCCGGAGGGGGTCCGCCTGGCTGTAGGCCATCGTCAGGATCGCTGCGAGCGTGGGGCCGATGCACGGCGCCCAGCCGATCCCCATGGCGACACCCAGCAGCGGGGCGCCGAGGATGCCGAGGTTCTGCGTGAGCTGCGGACGATAGATCTTCTGCGCGAAGCCGAAGACGCCGACGAAGACCAGTCCGAGCGCGATCACGACAAGACCCAGGATGCGGGTGATGAGGTCCTGGTACTCGATGAAGAGACGTCCGAGGGTGCCGGCGAACACGCCCATCATCAGGAAGATGACGGTGAACCCGGCGATGAAGAGGGCGACCCCGAGCAGGAGGCGTCCGCGGGCCGGCGCATCGACGCGGGTCCGCGTCGCGGTTCCCGCCGGGCCGGGGCCGGCGGCATCCGTCGATGTCACCCGTGAGGCGCGAGGGGTCATGGCCCCGCCGAGGAAGCCGAGGTACCCGGGGACGAGCGGCAGCACGCACGGCGAGAGGAAGGAGACGAGTCCGGCGAGGGCCGCGATCGGGATCGCGATCCACAGCGACCCGTCGACCACGATCGACCCGGGGTTCATCCCTTCTCCGCCAGGGTGTCGTCGACGAGCTCGCGGAGCGTGGTCGCATCGGGCAGCTGACCGAACAGTCGTGCGGCCACCCGGCCCTTGCGGTCGACGACGAGCGTCGTCGGTGCCGCCTGGAGCGAGGTCCAGTCCGCGAATGCGAGCTTCAGGTCGACGTCGCCACGGGCGAGGATCGACGGGTAGGTGATCTTGTACGTCTCGTCGAAGGAGGTCGCCTGCTCGGGACCGTCGTAGATGTTGACGCCGAGGAAATGGGCTCCGTCGCCCTTCGTGTCCTGATAGGTCTGCTCGAGGACGGGTGCCTCCGCCCGGCACGGACCGCAGGCGGCGTACCAGAAGTTGAGGACGACGACGTCGCCCGCGAAGTCGGTGCTCGAGATCTCCGACCCGTCGGTGCTCGTTCCCGTGAACGACAGGGCGTCGCCGCGCTGAGCGGCGGGGATCGTCTCGACGCGACCGTCGCTCGAGATGAAGCCCTGCGTGTTGCCTTCGCGGTACAGGTCGGAGAGGTTGTCGTTCTCACTCGAGCAGGCTGCGAGACCCGCGACGAGCGTCAGAGCCGCGACGGCGGCGAGGATGCGGCGTCTCATACGGCCCCCACGTCCACAGCGCCGGCGGTCGGGGCCGGCTCGGCGTAGTCGACTTCGCGCCAGACGTCGCCGTCGAGCTCGAAGCTCGTGATGCTCGACAGGTCGCACCGGCGGCGACGCGGGTCGTGACGGAGCGGGAGTCCTGCGACGGACAGGTGCGTGATCCAGATCGGGAGCTGGTGCGAGACGATCACCGCGTCGCCCGAGGGCGTTCGGTTCCACGCGTCGCGCATCGCCGCCTGCATGCGCTCGACCACCTCGAGGTAGGCCTCTCCCCAGCTCGGCAGCGCGGGAGTGCGCAGGTGCCACCAGTTGAGCGGGTTGCGCAGTGCGCTCCGCATCCGCTTCCCCTCGAAGACGTTCGTCGGCTCGAGCACACGGGCATCGATCACGGGGGTCAGCCCGAAGAGCTCCGCGATCGGGGCGGCGGATTCGCGCGCCCTCTCGAGCGGGGACGAGACGAGCGACTTGACGGGACGCCCCTGCGCCTTCAGGTGCTCGGCCGCGGCACGGGCCATGTCCTGACCGTCGTCGCTGAGGTGGAAGCCCGGAAGTCGCCCGTACAGCACGCGGTCGGGGTTATGGACCTCCCCGTGGCGCACGAGATGGAGGCGGGCGGCAGGCACGCCTTCAGTCTACGTGAGGGGGTCCTATGCAGGGCCTGAGCGCCGACCGCACGCGGGGCCTCAGCCGGCGGCATCCTCCGTCGACTCCCGGCGGTGACGGACGGCGGCGCGAATGCGGACGAACAGGAACCACGCGACGAGGGCGACGACGACGACGATCACGATGTTCTGGAAGACGCCGGCGTACTGCTCGACGATGTGCCAGTTCTCGCCGAGGAAGAATCCCGCGAGCACGAAGATCGAGTTCCAGATGAGGCTGCCGGCCGTCGTCAGGAGCCCGAACTTCCACCAGGGCATCTTGGAGACGCCGGCTGGGATCGAGATGAGGCTGCGGAACAGCGGCACCATCCGGCCGAAGAAGACCGCGACCGAGCCGTGCCGCTCGAACCAGGCGACCGTCTTGGTGACGTCCTCCCCCTTCATGAGAGGCAGCTTCTCGGCGACGCGCGTGAGACGCTCCGCGCCGAGGACGCGGCCGAGCACGTAGAGGATGTACGCGCCGGCGAGCGACCCGAAGGTGGTCCAGCCGATCGCTTCGGCGAGGGTGAACGACCCCCGCGACGCGGCGAGACCGGCTACGGGCAGCACCGCCTCACTGGGGATCGGCGGGAAGAGGCTCTCGAGGCCGACGGCGATGGCCGCGCCCGCGGGACCGATCGTCTCCATCAGCATCACGAGCCAGTCGGCCAGGGCCGACAGCCACGACCCGCCACCCGAGGAGGAGGTGGCGGCAATGTTCACAACGGTCATCGGGTGCTCTCTCGCCCTCGGTGATCGGATGCCCGGCCGGGCCCCCCGTCGGGTCAGCCTACGGGGCGGGAGGTTTCGGAACCTGGGCGCCGCGTAGACTCGACCCTCGTGAGTGAACGCACCCTCGTCCAGCAGCTGCAGTCCCGTGAAGACGGCCCCGTCTCGGTCTCCGGATGGGTCGAGACCGTCCGCGACCAGAAGAAGGTGCAGTTCGTCATCCTGCGCGATGAGACGGGCGCCGTGCAGCTCGTCAATCCCGCGACGCGCCCCGCCGAGGACGGCAGTGAGCAGGATGCCGCGGCCCTGGCGCTGACGGACCTCATCTCCAACCTGTCGACCGGCACCTTCCTCACCGCGACCGGTGAGCTCAAGCACGACGAGCGGGTCAAGCTCGGCGGCGTCGAGATCAAGATCGGCGGGCTCGACATCGCGGCCGCCGCTCTGCCCGAGACGCCGATCGCGGCGGACTCCGGCCTCGACAAGCGCATGGACTGGCGCTTCATCGACCTGCGCCAGCGTCGCAACAACCTCGTCTTCCGCATCCAGACGACCCTTGAGCACGCGATGCGCACCTACTGGGTGGAGCGCGACTACATCGAGGTCCACTCCCCCAAGCTCATGGCCTCGCCGTCGGAGTCCAACGCCGAGCTCTTCGAGGTGCCCTACTTCGAAGACAAGACGGCCTACCTCGCGCAGAGCCCGCAGTTCTTCAAGCAGATGGCCCAGGTCGCCGGCTTCGGCAAGATCTTCGAGATCGCGCCCGCCTTCCGCGCCGACCCCTCGTTCACCTCGCGCCACGCGACCGAGTTCACCTCGATCGACGCCGAGATCAGCTGGATCGACTCGCACGAGGACGTCGCCCGCATGCAGGAGGAGCTCCTGCAGACCGCTATCCGCGCCGTCGCCGACAAGCACGGCGACGAGATCAAGGCCCTGTTCGACATCGATGTGGTCGTCCCGGAGCTGCCGTTCCCGCGCATCCCGCTCGCCGAGGCGCGCGAGATCGTCGCAGCGCGCGGCTACGAGATCCCCCGCACCGACGGCGACCTCGACCCCGAGGGCGAGCGTCAGATCGCGGCGCACGTGCAGGAGACCTACGGTCACCAGTTCGTCTTCATCACCGATTACCACCCCGAGATCCGGGCGTTCTATCACATGCGCGACGAGGAGACCGGGCTGACGAAGTCGTACGACCTGCTCATGAGCGGCGTCGAGATCACCACCGGTGCGCAGCGCGAGCACCGCGTCGACGTCCTGATCGAGCAGGCCAAAGAGAAGGGTCTCGACCCCGAGCACCTCGACTTCTACCTCGACTTCTTCCGCTTCGGTGCGCCGCCGCACGGCGGCTTCGGCATGGGCCTCGCCCGCGTGCTGATGCTGCTGCTCGGCCAGGACTCGATCCGCGAGGTCACGTACCTCTTCCGCGGACCCACGCGCCTCGCCCCGTAACACGGCACCCCGCACTCTCGACAACCGCTCGGCTCCGGCCGGGCGGTTGTCGTATGGTGGCTGACTCTCCGACGGAAGGATCAGCGGTATGTGGGATGGATGGGTGGACTTCGGGATCGCGGCCGTCGTCGGGATCGGCGTCGCGATCGTCGTCGCCGTCATCGCGACGATCGTGCTGGCGGTCGTCGCGCGCCGCCGGCGATGGGCGGGGGTTCTGAGCCGGCAGTCCCGCGCTCCGTTCCGGCTGCTGCTGCTCGTGGTCGCGCTCTGGGTCGCCGTCCGGGTGGCATTCCCCGACGAGACGTGGCGCGGCATCCTGGGCCAGATCCTGACGATCCTCATCATCGCGGCGAGCGCGTGGCTGCTGGCCTCGCTGGTCGTCGTCGCCACCGACGTGGCGCTCGGGCGGTACCGCATCGACGTGCCCGACAACCGGGTGGCCCGCCGCATCCGCACGCAGACCCTCGTCGTCCGGCGTCTGGCGATCGCGATCATCGTCATCATCGGGATCGGCGCCGTGCTCCTGACGTTCGACTCGGTCCGCGCGATCGGGGCGAGCGTGCTCGCGTCCGCGGGCATCGCCTCGATCGTCGCGGGCCTCGCCGCGCAGTCCGTGCTCGCCAACGTGTTCGCGGGTCTGCAGATCGTCTTCAGCGACGCCCTCCGGGTCGATGACGTCGTGGTCGCCGACGGCGAGTGGGGCCGAGTCGGCGAGATCACCCTGAGCTACGTCGTCCTCGACCTGTGGGATGACCGACGCCTGGTCCTGCCGTGCACGTACTTCACGACGACCCCCTTCGAGAACTGGACTCGCAAGGGATCAGAGCTCCTCGGCGCCGTCGAGATGGACCTCGACTGGAACGTCTCGCCCGCCCTCATGCGCGCGCACCTGCGGCAGGTCCTCGAGCGCACCGACTTGTGGGACGGACGAACGTCGGTCCTGCAGGTGACGGATGCCGTCGCCGGCTACGTCCGCGTCCGCATCCTCGTCACGGCGAAGGATGCGCCGACTCTGTTCGACCTCCGCTGCCTCGTCCGCGAGGCCATGGTCGCGTGGGTGCAGGAATCGATGCCGCAGGCCCTGCCGGTCCAGCGCGTCCTGATGACGGATGCCGCAGCCCCCGCACCCCGGACGCCCACCGACCCGACGCCCACCGGTGACGGACTGTTCACGGGCAGCGCCGAGGCCGAGCGACGCGCGAGCACCTTCACGAACGCGATCCCGATCCTGCGGGACGACAACGCGGAGCCGTCGACGTAACGTCACCGACCGTTCACGCATCGGGAGTCCTCGGGTCATCGGCCGGACGTAGCTTCCCCTCGTTCCCCCCGGCGCCCCGCATCCGCGGACGCCGGAACACCCGAGAGGAAACGCATGTCCCGCATGTCCCGGCGGCGAGCCGTCACGCTCGCCCTCACCACCATCGCCGCGCTGTCCCTGGCCGGCTGCGCCGGTGCCACCGGCGCCGAGAACGCCTCCGGCGCCAAGCCCGCCGCGGCGACCGCGAAGAGCGTCAGCGACCTCGGCGGCTTCGACAAGCTCGAGGCGGCGGCCAAGGCCGAGGGCGCCCTGAACGTCATCGCCCTCCCCCGCGACTGGGCCAACTACGGCAAGATCCTCGACCTGTTCACCAAGCGCTACCCCGAGATCACCGTCACCGAGCAGTCGCCCGACTTCTCGAGCGCCGAGGAGATCACCGCGGCCAAGACCAACGAGGGCCTCGACACCGCGCCCGACGTGTTCGACCTGGGCCTGACCGTCGCCCTCCAGAACACCGACCGCTTCGCGCCGTACAAGGTCCAGACCTGGGACGACATCCCTGCGGAGCTGAAAGAGTCGACGGGCCTGTTCGTCGGCGACTACGGCGGGTACATGTCGGTCGGGTACGACTCCTCGAAGTTCGCCGCGCCGACGCAGCTCAGCGACCTGCTGAGCTCGGAGTTCCGCGGCTCGGTCGCCATCAACGGCGACCCGACGCAGGCCGGTGCCGCCTTCGCCGCCGCCGGGCTCGCTACCGTGCAGTCCGGCGGGTCGCTCGATGACTTCCAGCCGGGGATCGACTTCTTCTCGAAGCTCGACAAGGCCGGCAACATGCTGAAGCTCGACGTCACGAGCGCCACCGTCGCGAGCGGTGAGACGCCCGTCGTCTTCGACTGGGACTACCTGAACGCGGCGCACTCCGCCGACGTCCCCACCTGGAAGACGGTCGTGTTCGACGGCGTGGGCTATGCCGGCTACTACAACCAGGCCATCAACGCCGACGCCCCCCACCCCGCCGCCGCGCGGCTGTGGGAGGAGTTCCTCTACAGCGACGAGGTGCAGAACCTCTGGCTCAAGGGCGGGGCACGTCCCGTCCGCATGGAGGCGATGACGAAGGCCGGAACGATCGACGCCGACCTCGCCGCGAAGCTCCCGAAGGCCCCCGCCGACACGGTCGTCCCCGCCGAGGACCAGTCGACCGAGGCCGGCACGCTCCTCGGCAAGGAATGGGCGGCCGCGGTCCAGTGACCGCTGTCGCCCCCGCGGGGAGCCCGGTCACGGGCTCCCCGCTCCCCCGCTCGCGGCGGATCGGATGGTCATGGCTGGGCCTCGTCCCCTTCCTCGCCTACCTCGCCCTGTTCCTCCTCCTCCCCACCGTCCTCGCCGTCGTCACGGGCTTCCAGGACGGCACCGGGGCGTTCACGTGGGACAACCTGACCGCCCTCGTCGATCCGGTGATCACCGAGACGTTCTGGAACTCGACCTGGGTCTCGCTGCTCACCGCGGCCATCGGCGCGATCGTGGGATCGCTCGTCTGCTTCGCTCTGCTGGGGCTGCCCGAGGCGGGAGTGATCCGCGCCGCGGTGGATGCGGCATCCGGTGTCCTCGCGCAGTTCGGCGGCGTCATGCTCGCCTTCGTGATGGTCGCGACGCTCGGCACGCAGGGTGTCATCACCCGCCTGATCGCCGGCGCTCTGGGAATCGACATCTTCGCGGACGGCGCCTGGATCTACGGACTGCCGGGCCTCATCCCCGCGTACATCATCTTCCAGGTGCCGCTCATGGTCCTCACGTTCATGCCGGCCCTCGCCGCCCTCCGCCCTCAGTGGGCCGAAGCGCACATGACCCTCGGCGGCACGCGCGCCGGCTTCTGGGCACACGTCGGCTTCCCCGTCCTCGCCCCCTCGTTCCTCGCGAGCTTCCTCCTGCTGTTCACGAACGCGTTCTCGTCCTACGCGACGGCAGCCGCGCTCGCCAGTCAGGGCTCGTCGATCGTGCCGCTGCAGATCCGCACCGCGCTCACGAGCGAGACCGTGCTCGGCCGCGAGAACCTCGCGGGGTCGCTCGCGCTCGGCATGATCCTGGTCGTCGCGGCGGCGATGGTCGTCTACAACCTGGTCCAGCGGCGGGCCTCGAGGTGGCAGGCATGACCCGCTCGCCCCTCGCCCCCTCCCGGGCGACACGGTGGACCATCGGCATCCTCGTAGGAGCGGTGTTCGCTGTCCCGTTCGCAGCGACCCTGCTGTTCACCCTGACCGCCGCCGACGGCAGCCTGACGCTCGACCGCTGGACCGCGCTGTTCGACCCTGCCCGAGCCGCGGCCTACGTCCCCGTCTGGGCGGGCCTGGTCAACTCCCTCGTCCTCGCGGTGGTGACGGTCGCGATCGTCCTCGTCGTCCTCGCGCCCACGATGGTGCTCGTCGCCCTGCGCTACCCCGCTCTCCGACGGGTGTTCGAGTTCTTCGCCCTGCTGCCGATCACCATCCCGGCCATCGTCCTGGTGGTCGGTCTGGCACCCATCTACCTCGCGATCGGCAGGACGTTCGGCACCGGGACGTGGAGTCTCGCCTTCGCCTACGGCATCATCGTCCTCCCCTTCGCCTACCGGTCGATCCAGGCCTCGATCGACGCCGTCGACCTTCGGACGCTCGCCGAGGCGGCGCGCACGCTCGGCGCGAGCTGGCCGGCGGTCCTGATCCGCGTCATCGCGCCGAACCTGCGGCAGGGGCTGCTGGCGGCATCCCTCATGACGGTCGCCGTCGTCCTCGGCGAGTTCACGATCGCCTCGCTGCTGAACCGGCAGGTGCTGCAGACGGGACTCGTCCTCGTCAACAAGCAGGATGCCTGGGCCTCCGCGATCTTCACCCTGCTGGCGCTCGCCTTCGCCTTCGTGCTCCTGCTCATCATCGGCCGCGCGGGACGCGTCGGCGCCGGAAGGAAGACCTCATGACTCTCGACGTGACACCCGCTGCCCGCGCTCTGCCCCAGACCGCGGACAACCGCCTGCTCGCCGCCGCCGGCGACGGCACCCGCGTGGCGCTGCGCGGCATCGTGAAGGACTACGGTCCGACCCGGGTGCTGCACGGCGTCGACCTCGACATCGCACCGGGCGAGTTCGTGTCGCTCCTGGGGCCGTCCGGGTGCGGCAAGACGACCGCGCTGCGCGTGATCTCCGGCCTCGAGGACGCCACGGCGGGAACCGTCTCGTTCGGCGGAACCGACGTCTCGCGGACGCCGACGAACAAGCGCGACATCGGCATGGTGTTCCAGGCCTACTCGCTCTTCCCCCACCTGCGCGTGCGCGACAACGTGGCCTTCGGGCTCCGCCAACGCCGAGTGGATGCCCGGGCTGCGCGTCGCCGGGCCGGTGAAGCGCTCGAGCTGGTCGGCCTCGACCACCTCGCGGACCGCTACCCTCACCAGCTCTCGGGCGGGCAGCAGCAGCGCGTGGCGCTCGCTCGCGCGCTCGTGACCGAGCCCCGGGTCCTCCTGCTCGACGAGCCGCTGTCGGCCCTCGACGCCAAGGTCCGCGTCCAACTGCGCGACGAGATCCGGCGCATCCAGCTCCGCCTCGGCACCACGACCATCTTCGTGACGCACGACCAGGAGGAGGCCCTCGCGGTGTCGGATCGCATCGCCGTCATGGATGCCGGGCGCATCGAGCAGATCGGGTCCCCCGAAGAGCTCTATCTCCGACCCGCCACACCCCGCGTGGCCGCGTTCATCGGGCTGTCGAGCTCGGTGCCCGGCGTCGCCGCGGGCGGCACGGCCACCGTGTGGGGGACGGATGTGCCGCTCCAGAGCGACGTCCCCGACGGGGAGGTCGACGTCCTGCTCCGTCCCGAGCACGTTCATCTGGTCGGTGCCGGATCAGGTGTGGGGGCGGTCGTCGAGGAGAGCATGTTCCTCGGCAGCATCCGCCGCTCGCTCGTGCGCACCGACGACGGGTCGCTCGTCCGCCTGCAGCATGCGCCCGACGAGAGGCTCCAGTTCGGCGAGCGGGTCCGCATCGCCGTCCGGCCGGTTCCCGTCGTCGCGACGCCTCGGCAGACCCGCTAACGGCCTCAGACCTCGAAGTCGACCGCCAGGCGGTCACCGGTGACGCTGCGGATGTAACCGGCCACCTGCTGGTGAGCGGGGTGCGTCTGGTAGGCATCCAGCGCGGCGAGGTCATCGAGGTCGATGACGAGAGCGACGTCCGCGTTGCTCTCGGGCACGGCGACGTTCACGCCGACGCTCAGCGAGCGGATCACGGGGACGACGCCGACCAGGCCCTCGAGGAGGCGCGCGACCTCGGCCGCGTGCTCGGCTCTCGTCTCGGCGTCGTCGGCGGCCATCCGCCAGATGACCGTGTGCCGGATCATGCGCGGTCCTTCTCGGCGAGGGCGGCACGGAGGCGATCCGCAGACAGTCGCCAGTGGGCGTGCAGGTCTCCGTCGATGAGGACCACCGGGATCTTCTCCCACCACGTCGAATACAGCTCGGCGTCGTCGGCGATCGACAGCTCCCGGACCTCGACCTGCCCCTCGGGGAGATCGGCGACGACGGTGTCGACGATCTCGCGCGCGACGTCGCAGAGGTGGCAGTCGGGTTTCGAGATGAGGGTGAGTGCGGTCACGGCATCCATTCTCACCCGGGAATGGATGCCCCGGACGCAACACGAAGCGCCCCGACGACCGGCTGACCGGACGGGGGCGCTTGGTGTGCAATGCCGCTTACTTCTTGTTGCGGCGCTGGTGGCGAGTCTTGCGAAGCAGCTTGCGGTGCTTCTTCTTCGCCATGCGCTTGCGGCGCTTCTTGATGACTGAACCCACGGTAAACCTCACTAAGTAGGGGTCTGGACGCCCGATATCGGCGTCCGGGAACGGCAGAACGAAAAATGCCTCGGATCAGTCTAGCCGACGTCGGCGATGGGACGTTGCAACGCTGCGGTGACGGCCGTCTCGGGGACGCGGTAGCTGCGACCGAAGCGGACAGCGGGGAGTTCGCCGGAGTGCACCAGACGATAGACGGTCATCTTCGAGACGCGCATGAGGTCTGCGACCTCGGCGACCGTGAGAAAGCGCACATCCGAGATGTCCGACATGTGTGTCCCCTTTGAATTTTTCATCCCCGCGAGTCCCTCCACATTAGGGGTTCGCTGGGACGCCTGTAAACCTGTGTGACCGGTGTGACGGAAGGCGGGTCAGCGACCCGGCAGCTTGTTGAAGACGCTGGTGACCGCGTGCTTGGCCGACGCGGCGGCCCGCCCCACGACCTCGGCGGCGTGCGCCGCTCCCTCCGTCAGCGTCGCGCCGGCGGCATATTCGTCGTCGACGACCGCGAAGAACGGGAAGAGCCAATCGTCGACCGCGTCGAGCGGCTCGGGCGACAGGCTGTAGTAACGGTGCTGGCCGTCCTCGCGGACGGAGACGAGGGATGCCTCGCGCAGTACCTTCAAGTGCTTCGATACGGTCGGCTGGCTGACGCCGAGCGCGGTGACGATCTGCGAGACACTCGTCCCGTTACCCCCGGACGCCCCGCGCTCGCGGAGCAACTGCAGGATGTCCCGACGGGTTCCGTCGGCGATCACGTCGAAGATGTCCGCCATGGCATTAGGTTAGCCCGCCCGCGCGCGGGAGTACCATGACAACGATCCGAACGAGGAAGGGGCGCGGATGACGGGCTTATCCGTCGACGAGCGCGCCCGACGGCGCGGACCGGCGTGGCATCGCCGCGCGTCCTCCGCGATGCGCGACCTGGCCACGGCATCGCCGTCCCGGTTCGCCGTCCTCGTCTTCTCGGCGCTGATCCTCGTCTTCACCGCTCTCTTCTCGCTGCCGATCATGGCCTCGGACGGCCGGGTGACCCCGCTCCCCGACGCGCTGTTCACGGCGGTGTCGACGATCTGCGTCACGGGCCTCTCGACCGTCGACATGGCGACCCACTGGTCGCCCCTCGGTCACGTCGTCGTGTTCATCGGCGTCAACGTCGGCGCCCTCGGCGTGCTGACTCTCGCCTCGATCCTCGGCCTCGTGATCTCCAAGCGACTCGGACTCCGGGCCAAGCTCCTCGCCGCGGGCGACAGCAACCCGATGCGCGCGCACGGCGGCCCGGTCAACGAGGGCCAGGCCGTGCGCCTGGGCGAGGTCGGTCAGCTGCTCGCCACGGTCGCGCTCTCGACCCTCGTCATCGAAGCCGCCCTCGCGATCCTCCTCTACCCGCTGCTGCTGGCGAGCGGGGTCGACGCCGTCACCGCGCTCTGGGAAGCGCCGTACTACGCGGCGATGGCCTTCACGAACACCGGTTTCGCGCCGAACGCCGAGGGGCTCGCGCCCTTCGCCCAGAACTACCTGCTCCTCACCGTCCTCATGGCGGGGGTCTTCCTCGGGTCGATCGGCTTCCCGGTCATCTACGCACTCTGGAAGCACCAGTGGCACCTGCGCAAATGGTCGATCCACGTCAAGCTGACGCTGATCACCACGGTCGTCCTGTTCTTCGCCGGCGCCGTCGCCTTCGTGATCCTGGAATACGGCAATCCGAAGACCTTCGGGACGATGGATGCCTGGGACACGACGTTCCAGGCGCTGTTCCTGTCGGCCATGACACGCTCGGGCGGATTCTCGATCATCGACATCGGCGAGATGCACGAGTCCTCGCTCGTCGTGGGGTCGATGCTCATGTTCGTCGGCGGCGGATCCGCGTCGACGGCGGGCGGCATCAAGGTCACCACGCTCGCCGTCCTCGCACTCGCGGTGTGGTCCGAGGCGAAGGGCCGCCCGAGCGTCTCGGCGTTCGGACGCCGCATCCCGAGCGACGTGCAGCGGGTCGCCCTCTCGGTCGTCGCGTGGGGCGCGACGATCGTCGCACTGTCGACGATCACCATCGCCCACCTGACGAAGGCGCCGCTCGACGAGGTGCTCTTCGACGTGGTGTCGGGCTTCGCGACGGTCGGCCTGTCGACGGGGCTGACGCAGGAACTCCCCGACCCCGCCGTCTTCGTCATGGCCCTGACGATGTTCATGGGGCGCGTTGGTACAGTGACACTCGCCGCGGCGGTGGCCGCGACCAATCGAACGCAGCACTATGCGCTGCCCGTGGAGAGGCCCATCGTTGGTTGAGCAGTTGCGCAGCGATTCGCCCGTCCTCGTCATCGGACTCGGTCGCTTCGGCGCCGCGTGCGCCGGCGAACTCGACCGTCTCGATCGTGATGTCCTCGCGATCGACGACAGCCTCGACCTCGTGCAGAAGTGGTCGGAGCGCGTCACGCACGCCGTTCAGGCCGACGCGCGCAACATCGATGCGCTGAAGCAGATCGGCGCACAGGACTTCCAGGTCGCCGTGGTCGCGGTCGGGTCCTCGATCGAGGCATCCGTACTCATCACGGCGAACCTCGTCGACCTCAAGGTCCCGCAGATCTGGGCGAAGGCGGTCTCGCAGTCGCACGGCAAGATCCTCGCCCGCGTCGGCGCGAACCACGTGATCTACCCCGAGCGCGAGGCCGGCGAGCGCGTCGCCCACCTCGTGAGCGGCCGGATGCTCGACTTCATCCGCTTCGACGACGACTTCGTGCTGGCCAAGATGTACCCGCCGCGCTTCATCCGCGGCGTCGGCCTGAACGAGTCCGGAGTCCGTTCCAAGTACAACGTGACCGTGGTCGGCGTGAAGAGCCCCGGCAAGCCCTTCCGGTACGCGGAAGCGACGACCGTCGTGACCAACCACGACCTCATCATCGTGTCGGGGACGAACTCCGACATCGAGCGGTTCGCGTCGCTCGACCGCTGAGGACCTCGGTCAGATCTCGCGCTGCGCGTTGGCGAGGAGGCGCGCGAGGAGGCCCGCGAGGGCGTCGCGATCGGCGGGCGAGAATCCGTCGAGCAGCCGCTCGTCGTGAGCGAGGGCACGGGGCATCTCGCGTTCCACGACGGCACGGCCGGCATCCGTCAACGACAGCTGGACGGCTCGGCCGTCCCGGTCGGAGCGCTCGCGGCGCAGCAGCCCGACCGACTCGAGTCGCGTCGTGAGCTTCGTCGTCGCCGCCCCGCTGAGCATCGTCTCGGCTGTCACCTCGCTCGCCCGCAGGGGTCGGTCCATGCGGGCCAGGGCGCAGAGGACGTCGAACTCGGAGCGCGAGACGCCGCTGTCGGCGAGGAGGCGCTCGATCTGCGCGGTCGCGAGCGCGCTCGTGCGGTTGAGCCTCCCCCAGACATCGATGGGAGACGTGTCCATCTCGGGCATCGACGACGCCCAGGCGGCGCGGATGCGGTCGATCAGATCGGCGCGCTCGGTCACGGGTCCACTGTAGCCGTGCGCACCTATTTAGTTCACTAGTAAATCATCGGTGTACAATTGGACGAATGACCGCCCTCGACACCGGAACCACCTCGACCGCCCCCGAGACCACCGCTCCGCGCCTGCTCTCGCAGCCGCCCGCCGTCTGGGCCATCGCTTTCGCCGCGATGATCGCGTTCATGGGGATCGGGCTCGTCGGCCCCATCCTGCCCACGGTCGCAGCCACGCTGCACGCCGCCCCCGTCGAGACGTCGTTCCTGTTCACGAGCTACCTCGCCGTGACCGCCTCGGCGATGTTCTTCACGAGCTGGCTGTCGACACGTATCGGCACGCGCGCCGTCATGATCCTGGGGCTCTCCGTCATCGCCCTCGCCGCCGTCGGCTGCGCGCTGTCTCCGACCATCGGCGCCCTGATCGCCTGCCGCGCCGTGTGGGGCCTCGGCAACGCGCTGTTCCTCTCGACCGCGCTCGCGTCGATCGTCTCGGCCTCCGGCGGACGCAGCGAGCACGCCGTCATCTTCTACGAGGCCGCACTCGGCATCGGGCTGGCCGTCGGCCCGCTCGTGGGTGGCCTGCTCGGCGAGATCGGCTGGTTCGCGGCGTTCTGGGGAACCGCATCCCTCCTCGCCGTCGGCGTCGTCGCCCTCCTCACCCTCGTCCGCGACCCCGGGCACGCCGCGCAGCGCAGCTCGATCGGCGCGCCCTTCCGCGCCTTCGCCGACAAGGGGCTGCTCGCGATCAGCGTCGTCGCCTTCCTCTACAACGCCGGCTTCTTCGTCACACTGTCGTACACGCCCTACGCCCTCGAGCTACCGGCCGTCGGGATCGGCCTGGTCATGATGGGCTTCGGCATCGGCCTCGCGATCGCCGGCGTCCTCATCGCCCCGCGCCTGACGAAGCGGTACTCGGTCGTCTGGGTGCTGTTCTGGTTCCTCGTCGCCTTCGCCGCAACCCACGTCGCCGCCTCGCTCAGCGCAGGCTCGCGTCCCCTGCTCGTCGTCTGCGTCGTGCTCCTCGGCGTCGAGATCGGCGCGGTGAACACGATCCTCACCGAAGCGGCGATGGAGGCGACGACCCTGCCGCGTGCCGTCGCGAGCTCGGCCTACTCCGGATTCCGTTTCTTCGGCGGCGCCATCGGCGCACCCGTCGGCACCGCCCTCGCGGTGTACGGCGTCGGCGCCCCCTACGAGGCCGCGGCGGTGTCGGCCGCGGTCGGCGCAGCCATCCTGTTCGCCGTTCGCCGCGTCGTCGGCCGGGCCGACCACACCGCGGTGCTCAGCGAGCGGACGACGGCCGAGGACCTCACCCTCGGCGACGCCTGAGCGCCGGCCTCAGACGCCGGTCGCCAGCTCGCGCGCGCGGGCCAGCGCGGCATCCGTCGCCTGCGCGAAGAGACCGTCGAGGTTCCCCGTCTGCAGGACGCCGATGGCGCGCTCGGTCGTCCCCTTCGGGCTCGTGACGCGGCGGCGGAGTTCGGCGGGATCCTCCCCTGATGCCGCGAGCAGCGCGGTCGCCCCGATGAAGGTCTGCTCGGCCATGAGCCGCGCATCGGCCTCGTCGAACCCCTTGCCGCGCGCGGCTTCGGTGAGGGCCTCGACGAGCAGGAACACGTAGGCCGGGCCCGACCCCGAGATCGTCGAGAGCGCGTCGATCTGCGCCTCGGGAACCTCGATCACGACGCCGCACGTCTCGAACAGCCGCCGCACGAGGGCGACGTGCTCGGGCGTCGCGGTCGAGCCGGCAGCAAGGCCCGTGACGGCCTTGCCGACGACGGCCGGCGTGTTCGGCATCGAACGGATGACGGGGATGCCGGGGCCGACGATCGCTTCGAAGGTGTCGATCGTGACGCCCGCCGCGAGGCTCACCACGATCGTCCCGGGGCGCAGCGCGCCCGCGATCTCGCGCAGCACGTCGGGCACCATGGCGGGCTTCACCCCGATGAGGACGATGTCGGCGGATGCCGCGGCATCCGTGTTCGCGCTCGGCTCGTCCGCCAGCGCCACGCTGGTGACGGCGTCGAGCCCGTCGAGCTCGCCGGCCTTGGCGGCGGTGCGGTTGGTCACCACGACCGACGATGCTTCTCCCGAGCGTGAGATGCCCTGGGCGATCGCACCCCCCATCGAACCTGCTCCGAGAATGGCGACGGGCGGGAGGTGGTGCGTCATGGACCCATCCTGTCATCGACGCCCTCGGCATGGATGCGGCGGCCGCCTATCATCGGGTCATGACCCTCCTCGACGGAATCTCGTCCCGCATCATCGACACGGACCGCCTGGGCGTCAACATCCTCGAGCGCATCGGCGACGACCCCGGCACCGCGCCCGACCGCACCGTCGTCCTCCTGCACGGCGGGCTCTCCTCCGCCCTCGTCTGGCAGGAGCTCATGCAGGACCTGCCTGCGGAGTTCCGCGTCGTCGCGGTCGATCTGCGTGGGTTCGGCGGTACGGAGCACATGCCGGTCGAAGCGAGCCGCGGCGTCCGCGACCTCAGTGACGACGTCGCCGTCGCGCTGGCCGAGCTCGGCATCGACGCACCGCATCTCGTCGGTTGGGATCTCGGCGGAGCGGTCGCTCTGCAGTTCGCCCTCGACCACCCCGTGCGGACGATTCTGCTCGAGTCCCCCATCTCGCCCTACGGGCTCGGCGGCACGCGCCTGGACGGCACCCGGTTGACCGACGACGACGCCGGCTGCGGCGCGGGCATGGCGAACGCGGAGTTCGTGCGCCGACTCAACGCCCGCGAATCCGACGAGGAGTCCCCCACCTCGCCGCGGAGCATCTTCCGCTCGTCCTTCGTGGCGGAGGGGTTCACCACCGAGCACGAGGACCTGTGGGTCGAGGCGATGCTGTCGACCTCGACGGCGACCGGCAACTACCCCGGCGAGGCCGTCACCAGCCCGCATTGGCCCGGATACGCTCCGGGCCGCTTCGGCGTGCTCAACGCGCTCGCGCCGTCGAACTTCGACGTGTCGGCGATCGTCGAGCTGCCCGTCAAGCCGACCATCCTGTGGGTGCGCGGCGTCCTCGACCCGATCGTGTCGGACGCATCCTTCTCCGACCCGAACCACCTCGGCGCGCTCGGCATCCTGCCGGACTGGCCCGGCGCCGATATCGCGCCCGCCCAGCCGATGGTGTCGCAGACCCGTGAGGTCCTGCGCCGCTACACGGATGCCGGGGGTGTCGCCACCGAGCTCGCGCTCCCCGGCGTCGGCCACACGCCGCACCTCGAGCGTCCCGCGGTCTTCCGTCGCGCGCTGCTCGAATTGACGGGGTACATCGGGTCGCCGGCATCCCCCGCCCCGCCGACCGAGGCGATCATCCTCAGCTCGTCCGACTGACGCGCGGGATCAGCGCTTCTCGTCGAAGAACGCGCGCAGGAGCGTCGCACCCTCCTCGGCCCGCACGCCGCCGAGGACCTCGGCGCGGTGCGGCATCCTGCGGTCGCGCAGCAGATCGTGAACCGATCCGGCGGCGCCGGCCTTCTCATCCCAGGCACCGAACACGACCCGGCCGACGCGCGTCTGCAGGATCGCCCCGGCGCACATGACGCAGGGCTCGAGGGTGACGACGAGGGTGCAGTCCTCGAGGTTCCAGGACCCCAGAGCGGATGCCGCGGCCCGCAGCGCGACGATCTCGGCATGCGCGAGCGGGTCGCCGTCGCGCTCGCGCAGGTTGCGACCTTCGCCGATGACCTCGCCCGCCCGCGTGACCACCGCACCGACGGGGACATCACCGTGGGCGGGGGCGGATGCCGCGAGTTCCAGCGCCCTCGTCATCGCCGCATCATCGGCGGCGGGAACGGGCAGACTCACGAGGTCAGCGTAGCCCCGGTACCCTTGGGCTCATGCGTGTGCACGTCGCCGACCACCCCCTCATCACCCACAAGCTCACGGTGCTGCGCGACAAGCGCACCACCTCACCGGTCTTCCGCCAGTTGACGGAGGAGCTCATCACGCTCCTCGCGTACGAGGCGACCCGCGGCGTCCGCGTCGAGGAGATCGAGATCGACACCCCGGTCACCCGCACGACCGGACTCAAGATCAGCGAGCCCCGCCCGCTGGTCGTCCCGATCCTGCGCGCCGGTCTCGGCATGCTCGAGGGCATGACGACGCTGCTGCCGACGGCCGAGGTCGGCTTCCTCGGCATGGCTCGCAACGAGGAGACCTTCGAGCCGTACACGTACGCCGAACGGCTTCCCGACGACCTGAGCGATCGGCAGTGCTTCGTCCTCGACCCGATGCTCGCCACCGGCGGCTCGCTCGGTGCCGCGATCGACTTCCTCTTCGCGCGCGGCGCGCAGGACGTCACCGCGGTCTGCATCCTCGCCGCCCCGGAAGGCGTCGCCGCCATCGAGAAGCAGGTCGGCGACCGCGATGTGACCCTCGTGCTGGGCGCGATGGACGAGCGCCTCAACGAGAAGGGCTACATCGTCCCCGGCCTCGGCGACGCGGGCGACCGTCTCTACGGAACGGTCTGAGGCGGCACCGTCTGAGGCAGTTCGGTCCGAGGCGGCACCGCCCCCTCGGCTGATGCCGTCTCGACCAGACGGGCGAACGCGCTGAGACGCGCGACCCCGTCGGGCGTGCGCGGCAGGTCGTCGAGCAGGCCCGTGCTGTAGACGACGTAGGCCGTGTGCATCGCACGCGAGACGGCGACGTTGATGCGGTTCTGCAGCAGCAGGAACTCGAGCCCGCGCGGCGCATCGCGACCCGACGACGCCGCGAGCGAGACGACGACGACGGCCGCCTCCTGTCCCTGGAACCGGTCCACCGTCCCGACGCGCACGCCGGGGAACCCTGCCGCGACGAGCGCCTCTTCGACGAGCACCTGCTGCGCGTTGTAGGGCGTGACGACGATGACATCCTCGGGCGCGAGGGGACGGGTGGCGTCGCCGTCGGACCAGGGGGTACCGCTGAGGTCGCGGACGATCCGGACGACCTCCTCCGCCTCCTCAGGTGACTGCGTCGCGTTGCGCGTGTGGGCGATCGGCACGGGGATCACGCCCGCAGGCACGCCCTCGAGCCGCCGGAGCGTCGTGTCGGGGTGGGCCTCGAGTCGGCCCTCGTAGGCGAGCTGCGAGACGGGTTCGGCGACCTCCGGCCGCATCCGTCGCGTGCGGGCGAGGAAGTAGCCGCGATCTGCCGGGATGACCGCATGGTCGTCCATCACCCACGCGAGTGCCGACGTGTCGACGGGCTCGGGGTGGGTGCCCTGGCTGACCTGAGGCAGCTGCTGCGGGTCGCCGAGGAGCAGCAGCCGCTTCGCGGCGGCCGAGACCGCGATGGTCGAGGCGAGCGAGAACTGACCCGCCTCGTCGATGACGAGCAGATCGAGCGAGCGGCGCCCGACCCGTCCGGTGTGGGTGAGGTCCCATGCCGTGCCGCCCACGACGAACCCCGCAGGCTGGGAGTCGATGTAGGCGGCGAGCTGATTCTTGGCGATGACGGTGAAGCGTTCCTGCCCGGTGGCCGGCCCCTTGGGCGCCTTGGCGACCTGCGCGGCATCCACCCCCGCCTCGACGATCCGGTCGAGCATGTGCTCCACCACGTTGTGCGACTGCGCGACGACGCCGACGCGGAAGCCGCGCTCGCGAACGAGGCGCGCCACGACGTGCGACCCGACGTAGGTCTTGCCCGTCCCCGGAGGGCCCTGCACGGCGAGGTAGCCGTCGGTCGCCTCAGCGAGCGCCGCGGAGATGTCGGCGACGTCGTCGCCGGTGCGCGGCAACGGAGTCTCACGGCGCGGCGGGCGGCGGAGCAGCAGGTCGGTCGCGGGATCGGTCGGCAATGCCGGCGCCGCGGCCAGCACGGCGTCGGCCCACTCGTCGATGGCGGCCTGCTGGCTGCCTGCTCGCGGTGGCGCGGGCGGCGTGAGCGCGACGGGCAACTCCTGCCAGGTGAACCCCTGATAGGCGTTCTCCTCGATCACGACACCGTCGTCGAGGACGTCGACGACGGAGATGGACCGCGCCGCGTGGATCCACCGCGGGCTCGTCTCGATGGGGAACGGCGCCGGCAGCTCGTAGACGGCGTACGGGCTCTGCCCCACGGTCACCCGCGTGCCGGGGGCGAACTCGCCCCGGATCTCGACGACACGGCGGACGGCGGTCAGCCCTTCCGGACGGTGCCAGTCGGTGAGCACCCGGCAGCGGTCGCGATCAACGACCACGACGTCGCGGGTGTCCTCCCAGACCGACACCGGTTCGCGGAGGCGGAGGAAATGCGTCGCCCAGAAGGTCTTCGCCTCGCGCGGGTAGTAGTCGATCGCCGCCGCCCCGAGTCGGAGCGCCTGCGCGACCGATTCGTCCTCGGCGTCGGCAGCGAACCGGGCGAGCGAATCGGCGTGCGGCGAGGGCTCGTAGACGGCTTCGCCGGCGTCGGGCTCCCGCGAGGGCACGAGCTTCGCCTCTCGGGCCCGCTCCACGAGCCAGTCGCGCAGTCGACGCGTCGACACGCAGTCGTAGCGGTTGTAGTCGGCGAGGTCGTCGAGGATCATGCGGGCGGCCTCGTCATCGCCGGCATCCTGCAATCCGCGAGCCTCGACGTAGCGGACGATCGAGTCGTCCCCGCGCTGCACGTCGCTCGTGCGCACCTCGTCGCCCATGTAGAGCGGTTCGAGCTTCTTGATGGAGTACGACCGCGAGCCGACGCGCAGGGCACGCCGGACGATCGGGTAGAGGTCGACGAACACTCCGTCGCGGAGCAGCCGATCGACGGCCGCTTCGCCCACGCCGTGCCGTGCCGCCATGGCGAGCAGGTGCGTCGGCTCGTACGGCGCGTAGTGGTAGATGTGCAGGCCTGGGTGGGCGCGGCGGCGGACGGCGACGAACTCGAGGAAGTCCTCGAGCGCGCGCTTCTCGTCGGCGAACGAGTGGGCCCACAGCGCGGAGTACTGCTCGGTCTCGTCGACCCAGCCGAACAGGTAATCGATCCCCCACTGCACGGCCGCGCCCTCGGTATAGAGCGGGTCGCCCTCGAAGTCGAAGAACAGGTCGCCGTGGTCGGGTCGTGGCAGTGCCCCCAGGGCCTTGGGGAAGACGACGTCGAACGTCGGGGTCGCGGGCGCCGTCCCGGCGGGGGCGTCGTCGACGCCGCCGGCGGGGCTCTCGAGCTGCAGGCGCGCCTGGGTCCGGAGCCCCGAGAACGTGTCCCACGACATCCGAGGAGGAGCTTCGCGGGATGCCGCGAGGTCGTCGATCGTCGTGATGCCCGCCGCGCGGAGGCGGTCGCGCTGGACGGGACGCATGCCGGCGACCAGCAGCAGGTCACGGTGGGAAACGACCTCGAGATCGCAGGTCGCGCACCGCCCGCACGCGACGACCCGAAGCTCGCCGCGGTCATCGCCCCAGGGGATGGGCTCGCCTGCCGCACCGGCGGCGAGATCCCGGTCGGCGATGAGCGCGCGGAGGCGCTCGCGTCGCAGTGAGAAGACCGGCATGAGGTCGCGGACGGCGTGCGTCGAGGTCGTGCCGTCGCCGAGGAGCAGCTGCACCTCGTCGGCGCGGGGAACACCGAGTCGGTCGAGCTGATCCACGTATGCCGCCAGCTGCATGAGGGCCGTGACCCGCGCGTGGCGAGCGAGTTTGGTGTCCTGCACGATCCAGCGGCCGTCGTCGCCGCGGACGAGGAAGTCGGCGAAGCCGACGAACTCGTCGGTCGAGAACGCCGCCTGGTAGACGACGTGGACGGCGGGGTCGGCGAGAGCCGCATCGGTCGCGGCGACCGCCGCCGCCAGGCCCGCGGCATCCGACGACCTGGTCTCGGGGATCTCGGCGACCGCCCCCGGGTGCGCGGCGCGGTAGGCCTCGTACACCCGCCGCTCGTGCTGGGTGCCGAGGCGGCCCGCGCGTTCGAGGGTGAGGTCTTCCGGGTCGTCGACCGCCGCGATCCGGCCGAGCTTCGCGTCGATCGCCCGCAGCCAGGCGAATTCGCACTCGGCCGCGGCTTTCAGGTCGCTCGCGCTCCAGACGATCCGGCCGTCGTCTTCGATATATCGCATGATCCCCTCTCGGGAATCGACACTATCCGCGGTCGCCGACACTCTTCCCGAGCATGCCGCGACGCCACACGTCCATGCGCTGCTGCGCGAACGTCGTCCCGAGCTCGTGGCGCATCTCGGGATGCTCCGCCCAGAACCGGATGGAGGCGTAGATGAGCCACGCGTGGGCGCGGAAGCCGCTGACGTTCAGGTCGAGCAGGATCTCGTCGTCGGCGGCGCGCAGCTCGACGGACGGGGTGAAGTCCCCCGTCGTCTCGTCGACGGCCCACACCGTCGGAGCGACGCGCGCGATGCGGGACCAGTCGATGTCGTCCGTGTCGTCGAGGTAGTAGCGGGTCACGCCCGACGGTCCGATCCCGACGCCGATCGGCAGCCGACCGAAGGATGCCGCGCGCCACGTCGAGACGATCGCGATGCTACCCGCCAGGAGGACCACGAGAGCCCCCAGGAGCAGCGGGATGAGCCAGATGAGGGCGAGGGCGGCATCCGTCGTCACGGACCGGACGATCGCCCAGACGAACGCCGCGGTCGACACGACGCCCGCCACGGTGAACCACGCACTCACCCACGACCCGGCACCGCGCTCGCGGAAGAAGTGCACCCACGAGTCGGGAGGGCGCTTCTCCGCTCGCGTCAGGGCGACCGCGTTGAGGAGTTCCGGCATGCCCCGTTCACCGCCGGCGCGCTCGAAGTGGACGCCGAACCCGAGCGTCGCGCCCGCGAAGACGAGCACCCACCACGTCGCGGCACCGACGTTCCCGCCGAGTACCGCGAACGCGAGCGCCGCGGCGCTCCCGAGCACGACCAGGCTGTAGATAACGACGGTCCACGGACGGATGCGGGTGGGCCTGCCGACCCGCCAGTCCTTCGGGAGCGGATACGGCGGCGGGAGCGGCGGGTATCCGCCGGCACGGGTGGGCACCTGACGATGAAAGCACAGGCTGCCGCACGCGGGCGGGCACCTGACAGACTGGAGCCGTGACCCAGGACTTCCCGTTCGAGAACCCCTACCGGCACGGTTTCGCGCGCGTCGCCGCGTGCACGGTGCCGGTTGCGATCGCCGATCCGGCGACCAACGCCGAGGCGGTCCTGACCAGCGCCCGCGCCTGCCACGACGAGGGTGTGGCCGTCGCCGTCTTCCCCGAACTCTGCCTCTCGGGGTACGCGATCGAGGACCTCGTCATGCAGGACGTCGTGCTCGACGCCGTCCTCACGGCCATCGAGGCGCTCGTCGCGGCATCCGTCGACCTCTCCCCCCTCCTCGTCGTCGGCGCACCGCTGCGCATCCAGAACCGGCTCTACAACTGCGCCGTCGTCATCCACCGCGGGCGCGTGCTCGGCGTCGCGCCCAAGTCGCACCTGCCCACCTACCGCGAGTTCTACGAATCCCGCTGGTATGCACGCGGCGACGGCGCACCCGACACCGTGACGCTTGCGGGCGACGAGGTGCCGGTCGGTACCGACCTGCTCTTCGAGGCGACCGACGTCCCCGGACTCGTCGTCCACGCCGAGATCTGCGAGGACTTCTGGGTGCCGGTGCCGCCGTCCTCGCACGCGGCCCTTGCCGGCGCGACCGTCCTCCTGAACCTCTCGGGCAGCCCGATCACGATCGCCCGCGCCGAGGACCGCCGCGTCCTCGCGCAGTCGCAGTCCTTCCGCTGCCTCGCCGCCTACGTGTACGCCGCCGCCGGCCAGGGCGAGTCGACGAACGACGTCTCGTGGGACGGGCAGACGCTGATCTACGAGAACGGCACGCTCCTCGCCGAGACCGAGCGCTTCCCCGACGGACCGCGGCACGCGATCGCCGACATCGACCTCGATCGCCTCCGCCAGGACCGCCTGCGTCAGGGCACCTTCGAGGACAACGCCCGCAGCGAATCCACCTGGTCGAATCGCATCCCCTTCACGGTCGGGCCCGCGGCATCCGTCTCGGGGCTCCGCCGCCCGCTCGACCGGTTCCCCTTCGTGCCGGACGACCCCGCCCGCCTCGACCTCGACTGTTACGAGGCCTTCAACATCCAGGTGTCGGGTCTCGAGCAGCGCCTCCGCGCGATCGGGCAGCCGAAGCCCGTGATCGGCGTCTCGGGCGGGCTCGACTCGACCCACGCCCTCCTCGTCGTCGCGCGCGCCATGGACCGCATGGGACGCCCGCGCAGCGACATCCTCGCCTTCACGATGCCGGGCTTCGCGACCGGCGAGCACACGAAGTCGAACGCGATCGCCCTCGCCGAGGCGATCGGCGCGACGATCGAGACGATCGACATCCGTCCGATGGCGACCGAGCTGCTGGCCGGGCTCGGGCATCCGTTCGCGAAGGGCGAGCCCGTCTACGACGTGACGTTCGAGAACGTGCAGGCCGGCGCCCGCACCGACTTCCTGTTCCGCCTCGCCAACCAGCGCGGCGGCGTGGTCATCGGCACGTCGGACCTGTCGGAGCTCGCCCTCGGCTGGGCGACCTACGGCGTCGGCGATCACATGGCCCACTACGGCGTCAACGCGGGCGTGCCCAAGACCCTCATCCAGCACCTCATCCGCTGGGTGATCGCGCACAGCGACGAGTCGGGCGCGACTCTGACCGACCGTGCGAAGGAGGTGCTCCAGGCCGTCCTCGACACCGAGATCAGCCCCGAGCTCGTGCCGGCCGGTCAGGACGGCAAAGTCCAGTCGACCGAGAGCACGATCGGGCCGTACGCCCTGCACGATTTCACGCTCTTCCACGTGCTCCGCTACGGCTTCCGCCCGTCGAAGATCGTCTTCCTCGCCGAGCACGCCTGGTCGGATGCGGAGACCGGAGCGTGGCCTCCGGGCTTCCCTGCCGACGACCGATTCGCCTACGACCGCGCGACCATCGTGCGGTGGATGCGGGTCTTCCTGAAGCGCTACTTCGGGTTCGCGCAGTTCAAGCGCAGCGCCGTCCCGAACGCGCCGAAGGTGTCGCCCGCCGGCTCACTCTCGCCGCGCGGCGACTGGCGTGCACCGTCCGACGGCAACGCGACGGCGTGGCTCGCGGAGCTCGATGCGGCCTTCCCCGGCGAAGCGTCCTGATCCACGGTGGGATGATGGGTCGGTGAAGCTCCTCGTCGCCGCTCTGGATTCCGAACTCGTCGCCTTCCCCGAGGAGCTCCCCGGCTTCGACCGGCTCGTCACCGGGCCCGGCAAGCTGCAGGCCACGTACGCCCTGACGCGAGCGCTGGACCGCGCGAGCTACGACGAGATCGTGGTCGTCGGCACCGCCGGATCGGTGGATGCCGAGACGGTGGGTGTGCACGAGGTGACCACCGCGCTGCAGCACGACGTGTCGGACGTCGACGGCGTCGCAGGTCAGCACGTCTCGCTGCCGCCGACGGTGTCGATCGCCGGCCGCGAGGGGACGACGATCGCGACGGGCGACCACTTCGTCGACGACGCCGACACGGTCGAGGCGATCCGCGCCCTCGGCGGAACACTCGTCGACATGGAGGCATACGCCTACATCTGGGTGGCCCAGCAGTTCGGCGTGCCGATCCGCATCCTGAAGGCGGTCTCGGACAGCGCGCAGGACGATGCGATCACCGACTGGCGTGACGCCGTCGCGATCTGCAGCGGTCAGCTGCGCGAGCGCATCAGCGAGCTGTACGGCGTCTGACGTCCGCGAGAGGGCTCAGGCGTCCCGGCGGCTGAACAGCGAACGCAGCACGAAGAAGACGATCAGTGCCACGACGGCGACGAGCAGGAGCTTGCCGACGAGGAAGATCGCCTTGAGTGCGATGTCGACGACGATCCACGCGATGATCACCGCGACGACGACGCCGAGGATGGTCCAGATCGTGCCTTTTCTCATGCCTTCAGCCTAAGGGCTGCGCCACGACGTCCTGCCGGACGATGCTGGGGCCTTCGGGGGTCGCCTCGACGACGAGCTGGGCGGGGATCTGCTCCTTCATCGCCTCGACGTGGCTGATGACGCCCACGATACGGCCGCCGGCACGCAGCTCGTCGAGCGTCCGCATCGCGAGCTCGAGTGTCTCGGGGTCGAGCGAGCCGAAGCCCTCGTCTATGAACAGCGTGTCGAGCCGGATGCCGCCGGCACGCGACGTGACCACCTCGGCGAGTCCCAGGGCGAGCGCGAGCGAGGCCAGGAAGGTCTCGCCGCCCGAGAGCGACTGCGGCGAGCGGAGCCGTCCCGTGTGCGCGTCGAGGACCTCGATGGACAGACCGGATGCCGCGCCCCGAGCCTGCTTCGCATCGGAGTGACGCAGGGTGTACCGGCCCGACGACATCTCGGCCAGGCGCAGGTTCGCGGCGGCGACGATCTCCTCGAGCTCGGCCGCGAGGACGAAGGTCTCGAGGTCCATCTTCATCGTGTTGGGAGCCCTGCCCGCGACGGTGTCGGCGAGACGCGTGATCGCGGCGGCATCCTCGGCCTGGCTCGCAACGGCGCCCGCGGCGGCGTCGATGCGCTCGACCAGGTCGCGCAGGCCCGTCGCGACGTTGACGGAGTCGGCCTCGGCGGTGATCGCGGCGGAGCGGGCCTCGTCCGCCTCGGCCGCTGCGCGTGCCGCGGCGGCCAGGGCTTCGGGCTCGACGTGCGCGTCGACGGTCTCGAGTTCGAGCTCGAGAGCGCGCGCCCGCGCGGCGGTGAGGGCGGCGGCATGCTCCTCGACCCGATGCGCGAGTCGGCTCGTCTCGTCGGCCGGCAGCAACGCCGCGACGACGTCGTCGAGGGTCTCGAACACCGTGTCGGCGATGCGCGCGTCGCGGTCGCCCGCGGCGGCGTCCGCCGCCTCTCGACGGGTCTGCTCGTCACGACGGGCTTCGAGCAGACGCGCAGCGAGACGGCGGAGCTCCTCATCGGCGGCGATGCGCGCGGCGACGCTCTCGTGATCGCCGCGCGCCGCCTCGACCGCTCGCCGCGCGGTCTGGAGCGTGCCCTCGACCGTCGCGAGCTCTTCGCGCAGAGCGCCCGCGCGCTCTCGAAGAGCAGCTGTTTCGCGGACGGCGTCTGCCTCGAGCGCGTCGATCTGCTCGGCGTCGCGCGTCAGTTCGTCGACGCGCGAACGCGCCGCCGCAGCGGCCGCGAGCTCGTCGTCGAGGTCGGCCAGGGCGGCAGCCAGATCGTCGGCCCCGCGACCGCCTGCCGTGGCCGCGGCCGTCGTGACGGCTTCTCGCGCTGCGGCGGCCGCCCTCGCGGCATCCTTCTCCGCCGCTGCCGCGTCGTCCCGCGCCTTCTCGGCGGCCGCGAGGTCGTCGTCGGTGACCGGTTCGCTGTCGTGCACGGCCGGGCGGGGGTGCGCCGTCGAGCCGCAGACCGCGCACGGTTCACCGTCGGCGAGGGATGCCGCGAGCTCGCCCGCATACCCGCGCAAGCGGCGGCGGAGCAGCTCTCCGACGCGAGCTGATGCCGCGGCGGAGGCCGCGTTGGCGTCGACGTACGCGGCGTCGGCGTCGGCCGCGCGGGGAGTCAGCCGCTCGAGCGACCGGGCGGCGTCGAGTCGCGCGGCGAGATCGATGCGCGAGGCGGCGAGGTCATCGTGCCGCCCCGCGATGGCGCGGGCTTCTGCGAGCTGTTTCGCCGCGCGCTGCCTGCGCTCGGGAACGGCCGAGAGCACGGCATCCAGGTCGCGGAGTGCCTCGTCCAAGCCGGCCAGCTCGTCGCGGCGACGCTGCTGCGCGTCACCGAGGGCCGCGGCATCCCGCTCCGCCTCGGCGGCAGCCTGGGCGCGGGCGATGCGGCTCGTGAGATCGTCGACCGTCGCGGCGAGGTCGTCGTCCGGCGAACCGCCCGCGGCGTTCCAGGCGTCCTCTGCGGCACGACGATCCGTCTGCGCCGCAGCCAGCACTCCCGCCGCACGCGTCGCGTTCTCGACGGGAGCGCGCAGCGCCTCCGCAGCGCGTGCGCGGTCGAGGCGCCCCCGAAGGGCGTCGATCTCGGCGGACTCGGACTCGCGCGCGGAGAGATCCGTGCGCGCTCTTCGGAGGTCGGCGAGACGCTCCGCGATCTGGACGAGCCGCCGATGCTCGGCGGCCGCCGCCTCGGCCCGGGACGTCGCGACCGCTCGTTCGTTACCGCGGGCGTCGACCCGGTACTCGGCTCGGGCGAGTGCGCGCTCGACGGCGTCCTTACGTCCGAGGACGTCGGATTCGAGGGGCGCGTCGCCCGTATCGGTCCCGTGGAGGTCGTGGGCCGCGACCTCGCGCTCGGCGACCTCGAGGAGTGTGCGCACCCGGGCGCCGGTCTCGTCGAGCCGCTTCTGCGCGTCGCGCCGTCGCTCGTCGAGAGCGTCTTTGTACGCCTCGAAGCGCTTGGTCCCGAAGAGGGTGCGAAGCAGCTGCTGGCGTTCAGCGTTGGCCGCGAGCAGGAACCGGGAGAACTTGTTCTGCGCGAGCAGGATGACCTGCTGGAACTGCTGCGCGCTGAGCCCGAGCACCTCGTCGAGGGCGATCCCGACCTCGCGCTGCTTTGCGGCACGTCCGACCCACCGGTCGTCGACCCACTCCTCGAGCTCGGCGCGCGCCGGTTCGAGGGTCAGACCGCCGCCGCGTTTGGCCGGCCGCTCGTATTCGGGCGCCCGCGTCACGCGCCAGCGGGTGCCCCCGACCGTGAACTCGAGGCGCACCTCGGTCGGGTCGGTGAGGAAGCTGTGGTCGCTCCGGAGACGCCGGTCGCCGCCCTCGTAGCGCGGTACCGAGCCGTAGAGGGCGAAGCTGACGCCGTCCAGGATGCTGGATTTGCCGGCGCCGGTGCGCCCCGAGATCAGGAAGAGACCGTCGTCGTCGAACGCGTCGAAGTCGACGACCTGACGCTCGCGGAACGGCCCGAACCCGGTGAGTTCGAGGCGGTGCAGCTTCACGCCATCGCCTCCTGGCGGACGCGCTCGTCGAGCACCTCGTCTATGAGGCCGGCCTCGCGCTCGGTCGCCCCCTGCCCCTCGCGCACGTGCTCGAGGAAGGCCTCGACCAACTCGCGGTCGGAGCGCGCCGCGCGGACGCGGTCGACGTAGGTCGCCGTGTCGCCGGTGCGGACCTTGGCAGGCGCGTGCACGACCTTCGCGCAGAAGGGGAACCGCTGCTGCAGCCGACGGAGCGGGTCGGCCTCGGGAAGGTCGTCGGTGTACTCGACGCACACCCATGCCTCCGCATGCTCGGCGAGCGCCTCGTCGGTCAGGATCTCGGCGAACGGACCGCGGAGCGTCACGAGGCGACGGGGAACCGGCAGGTCGAGCCACTCGACGCCGGCGAGGCCGTCGGCATCCAGGTCGATGAGCCAGGAGCCGCGGGGCTTGTCGCCCTCGCCGAAGCTGTAGTGCAGAGGCGCGCCGGCGTAGCGGACACTCTCGGACAGACGCTGCCGCCCGTGGATGTGCCCGAGCGCCATGTAGTCGACACCGTCGAAGGTCGACAGCGGCACGACGTCGAGACCGCCCTGCTGGATGTCGCGCTCGAGCTGAGGCGTCGGCTCGACGCCCGCGGCGAAGCAGTGCGCGATCGCCACCGACCGCCCGCCCCGTTCGGCGAGGTCGGCGCGGACGAGGTCCATCGCCCGCCCGAGGACGGCGGCCTGGGTCCGCACCCCCTCCCACCGGTGACGCAGGAGCGCCGGCTCGAGGTACGGGATGCCGTAGAACCGCACCGGCCCGTCGGCGTCCTCGATCGTGAGCGGGGTACCGACGGCATCCGGATCGGTCAGGACGTGGATGCCGTCGCGCAGCAGCCCTGCCTGGAACCCGAGCCGCGCCGCGGAGTCGTGGTTGCCGCTCGTGACGATGACCCGTGCACCCGCGTCGGCGATGCCGCGGAGGACGTCGGACAGGAGCGTGTACGACGCGGCGGCCGGAGTCGCGGAGTCGAACACGTCACCCGCGACGATCACGACGTCGACGCCGTGCTCGCGGACCTGCGCCGTCAGTTCGCTCAGCACACCTCGGAGCGCATCGAGCGTGGAGTGACCGTGGAAGGTCCGCCCGATGTGCCAGTCGGAGGTGTGCAGGATGCGCATGCTCACACGCTAGGTCGAGGCTCCGACATCGCCGCCGAGGCGTGCCGCGCAGGCGTCACTCGGAGGCGGGCGACACCGCTCCTCGACGACGCAGGTTGATCAGGTCGACGACCGAGATGAGGGTCGCGATCGCCAGGAAGAGCCCGACCGCCGCCATCCCGTAGGCGTACGCGTCGTGGAAGACGGCGAGGGATTCGAGGCCGGCACCCGATTCGCGGTAGATCGTCGCGTAGAACAGGGACAGCCCGATGGCGGTACCGACGGCGGTGCCCACGCGCTGGCCGAGCTGGCCGACGGAACCCGCGAGTCCGCCTTCCCGGACCGGGATCTCGGACAGGGTGAGGGTCTGGTTCGGCGATACCACGAGGCCGCCTCCCGCGCCCGCGACCAGAAGCGCGGCGGCCATGCCGTAGGCGACGGTCTCGGGCGGCATCGTGTATGCCACGATCGTGAGCGCCACGACGCTGACGAGGACGGTCAGCAGCCCGATGGTCACCAGCTGGCGACCGAACCGGTTGACGAGCAGTCCGCCGTAATACGACGAGAAGGCGCTCGCGACCGCGAAGCCGATCGAGACCATGCCCGCGAAGACCGGCTCGAGACCCACACCGATCTGCAGGAACAGGGTCCCCAGCAGGAACATCGGCGGGATCGCGGTGAAGTAGGCGACCACCACGAACGTGCCGTTTCGATACGAGGGGATGCGGAACATCCGGAACGGGATGAGGGGCTGACGGCCGGATGCCGCGTACCGCCGCTCCCACCAGAAGAACAGCGTCGCGAACAGGACGAAGGCCGTCAGGAGCCACCAGCGGTTGGGGTCGTCATCGGGCGAGCCGGTCGTGAACAGGAACGGCCACATCAACGAGATGACCGTGAAAGCGAAGAGGACGATGCCGATCGGATCGAGCTGCAGGCGCTTTCCGCTCGCGGTGCGCGTCTGCGGCAGCAGCCAGATGACGCCGGCGAGCACGAGCAGGCAGAGGGGCACGTTGAACCAGAAGATGCCGCGCCACCCGTCGGTCTCTCCACCGATCGCGATCATCAGTCCGCCGAGGGTGGGTCCGAACGCGGTCGCGATGCCGATCGTCGCACCGAAGAGGCCGAACGCGCGGCCGCGTTCCTTGCCCGTGAACAGCTGCTGGATCGTGCCCATGACCTGCGGCATCTGTATGCCGGCCGCGATGCCCTGCACGAGTCGGGCCGCCATGAGCACCTCGATGCTCGGCGCGAGTGCGCACGCGGCGCTCGTGAGGGTGAAGAGGCTGAGGCCGATGATGAAGAGGGCCTTGCGCGACCGCTGGTCTCCGAGGCGGCCGAACGGGACGAGTGCGAGGCCGAAGGTGAGGATGTACCCCGAGACGACGAGCTGCAGCTGGGTCGAGGTCGCACCGAGGGAGGTCTCGATGGCGGGGAGCCCGACGTTGACCTTGCTGAGGTCGAGGATCGTGAACGCGGCTACCGACACGCAAACCCAGAACGCCCGCCAGCGCTGCGAGGAGGACAGGGGGATGCTGGCTGTAACAGGCGATGTCATGACCGTCCCACGCTACCGGCAGCCCAGCGGACGAGGGCGATCTCAGGATGCGGCGACGCGCTCCGCCTTCTTCCGGTCCTGGAACTCCCGGAGGGCCTCGTAGCGGTCCGCGGACCGGGCACGACGCTTCTCCGCCTCTTCATCGCGATCCTTCGGAGGGACCGTCGACACGAGGTCGTCCAGGAGCCGTCGCGTCGCCGCGGCGATCTCGTCGACGGCGCGGTCGAACGCCTCGGTGTTCGCCTGAGACGGTTTGTTCATCCCGCTGATCTTGCGGACGAACTGCAGCGCGGAATCGCAGCACTCGGCATCCGTCGCCGCCGGCTCGAAATTGTGGAGCGGAACGATGTTGCGGCACATGGCCGTCACGGTACGCCCGCGTGTCCGCGTCCACCAGGGGGCTCACTCGGCGCGACGATCCGCCTGCTCATCCGTCAGCACGTCGGGGTCGAGGCCCTGCTGGATCTCGGCGCTCTCGACGAACTGGTCGGATGCGGGCTCCGGCATCGGGGCACCGTCGCCCCGGCCCCGATCGGCCTCGTCGGCCGCTTCCTTCTGCTCATTCGTGACGGCACCGGAGGCGACGACGGCGGTGTCCTCCTCCGCCCATCCACCGGCGGCGGCCGCTTCGCTCGTCCGGTCGGTTGCGTCGTTGTCCATGGCCGTCTCCTCGTCGTGGTCGTTTAGCCATGCTCGCCCGGATGCGTCGGGCGGTCGATGGGCTTGACCCGGTCGCCGGGTCGCGACTACGAACGAAGAGGACGGGGCGGAGGGAGCGGGATGTCGGGACACGGTCGGGACACGGCGGGCGGGCCGTTCGTGGTGACCCTCGTCGTCGATCTGCCGATCACGAAGCCCGACGCTCTGGAGACGATCGCGTTCGCGTGCGACGGTGTCGTCGAGCACGCGCGTACCGCGTATCCGCGCGTGAGCCTCTCCCCCGGCGCGTGGGCGGAAGTCCAGATCCCCAAGTTCGCCGACCCCCCGCCGCTCGCGATCGACGTCTGCTCCGACGAGTCGACAGCAGTCGCCCGGGCCGCAGCCGACAGGCTCAAGGGAGCGCTCGAGAACCTGGGCTGGCGGATCCGCGATCCGAAGCCCGGTGAGGCCTAGGCCGTCCGCCGCTCCTTCAGGAGAGACTCGTGACCCGGGTTCGCGTCGAACCAGTCGGCGACGTACCAGCAGACGGGGATGACGCGCCGATCACCACGGCGCTCGAGATCCGACACCACCCGCCGCACCAACTCTCCCGCGTACCCGGACCCACGGAATGTGGGGATCGTGTACGCACGGGTCAACGCGATCGTCGTGCCGTCGTCGTTGTAATCGAGGATGCTGACGAGATCCTTGCCGCGGTGCAGGCTGTACCGCGCGGCATCCTTCTCGTCGGTGAAGATCAGCTCGCTCATGCGCTCACGCTACGCCGATCGCCGGGTGCCACACACGATCTCCGACGGATTGAGCAATCTGTCACATTCCGTCATGCGGCGCTCCTCGGGGCCGGGCGGTTTGACACATCCCGACGCGGTTCGTCATAATCGGCCACATGACTGACTTCGCACGCACTCTGTCCGCCCGGGAGGCGAACGGAACTGCCGGCATCATGATGCCGCAGCGTGCTGTCATGTGTTGCCGAATGTGTCGCTGACACGGTGATCCCCGCCGGGTCGCGCCGCCGTTTCTGAACACGGCGAGTCCGACCCCCGAGACTCCAGCTTTGCCGCCCACAACGCGGATGCCGGTTTCTCGCACATCGGCCTATGCGAGGCCACCCGCGCAACACTCTCGAACCCGCGTCCCGCTCCGGGTTCCCCCTTCGAAGGACATCGCCATGTCGACCTCCGCTCTCCTCTCCGCCCCCGCCGCTCCCCGTCACCTCCGCGCCGTCGAGGACATCGCCACGCCGCCTGTGACGGAGCGCCCCGCTCCCAAGGGACTCCCCGCCGGCACCGCCCCCCGCGGGTTCGCCCTCTACGTCGGTCTCGACGAGCTGAAGGCCGCCGCTGACGGCGTCAGCCTCTCGGTCATCGTCGATGCGCTCCGCCGGACGATCGCCGAGCTCGCCCCGTCTGCCGAGACCCACGCGACGGTCGCCCTCGCCCCGGTCGGCGCCGGTGGCCGCGACGTCGACGTCGTGCGACTCGCCCTGCACGAGCCCGCCGCCGTCGCCCGCACCAAGCCCGAAGAGCCCCTCGACGAGCACGTGCCCGGTGGCGTGACGATCGACATCTCCCGTCGCCGCGTGCACATCGACGGCGAGACCGCGTCGCTCACCTTCAAGGAGTTCGAGCTGCTGCAGTACCTCGTGCTGCGCGAGGGCCGCACCATCGAGCGCACCGAGCTCGTCTCATCGCTGTGGAGCCACACCGACGGCGACGACGCTCCCGGCGAGCGCACGATCGACGTCCACGTCCGCCGCCTGCGCTCCAAGCTCGGCCGCTACGAGGACATCGTCCGCACGGTGCGCGGCATCGGCTACCGCTTCGACCGGCACGCCGACGTCGTGATCCGCTACGGCCACGGCACCCCCTCGCCCGACCGCTTCTGATCAGGCCGCTGTCGGCGCCCGGACGTAGGGTGTCGGCATGAGGTCGGGACTGCGTGAACGGATGCCGCATCCGTCGCCGTCCTCGCACCTGAAGCCGCTCGAGGCGGAGTACCGCCCGAAGGTCCTCACCGACGTGGCGGGCGCGATCCGGTATCAGCAGCGCGGAGCGCACGACCCGTCGCAGACCACGGCGGACGGCGTCATCTGGCGGGCGACCCGTACTCCCGAGGGGCTCGCGACGATCGCGATCCGCCCGGGTCTGCGAACGGTCCGGGCGGCCGCCTGGGGACCGGGTGCCGCGTGGACACTCGACCAGCTGCCGCGGCTGTGCGGCGCGGACGACGACCCCGGCGACTTCGATGCGTCTCGGCATCCGCTCATCGCGGCGACCCACCACCGGCGGCCCGACCTGCGGATCGGGGCGACCGACCTCGTCTTCGACGCACTCGTCAGCAGCGTCTTCGAGCAGAAGGTCACGGGGCTGCAGGCCTTCGGGGCGTGGCGCTGGATCCTGACCCGCTACGGCGACGCCGCGCCCGGCCCGACACCGCGGCAGATGTACGCACCGCCGGCGGACTGGCGGATGATACCGAGCTGGTCGTGGCACCGCGCCGGCCTCGAACCGCCGCAGTCGCGCACGATCGTCGACGCCGCACGCCGCCGCGCCTCGATCGAGCGTGCCGCCGCCGCGGCCACGACGGGAGACGACCGCGACCGGGTCTTCACGAGCCTGCCGGGCGTGGGCGTCTGGACGAGCTCCGAGACCCGCATCCGCGCCTTCGGCGACCCCGACGCGGTCAGCTTCGGCGACTACCACGTCGCCCATCAGGTGGGCTACGCGCTGACCGGCTCACGCGTCGACGACGACGGGATGCGGGAACTCCTCGAGCCGTGGAAGGGACAGCGGCAGCGGGTCATCCGCCTCATCGGGGCCAGTGGCGTCATCGAGCCGCGACGCGGTCCCCGCCTCGCCCCGGAGGACCACCGGGGCCGCTGACCGTCAGATCCGCTGGAGCGCAGCGAGTGCGGCGGGCAAATGGTCGAGGACCGCGATGTGTCCGACGTCAGGGATCCGCAGCAGCGTCGCCTGAGGGATGCCGCCGGCGATCGCCGTCGCATGCGACGGCGGGATAACGCGATCGAGCTCGCCCTGCAGGACCATCACCGGAGCGACGACGTCGGCGAGCGCGAACCCCCACGGCCGGGTGAAGGCGACGTCGTCGTCGACCAATCCGTCCGACCCCCACTGCGCGGATGCCGCGACGTCCTCGCCCAGCGACGCCCATGTCTCTTCGAGCGCGCGGTAGTCCGCCTCGACGAAGCTGGTCGGATCGAACTCCTCGACCTCGAGGTGAGCCGTGCGCGACGCGATCCCCGCGGTGGCGGATCGAAGACCGGACGGATCGGCCATGCCCGAGAACCACGACGCGTCGCCGGGACGGAACGGGGCGATCGACGCGAGGGTGACGACGCCGGCGACGCGCTCGGGTGAGAGTGCAGCGACGCCGAGGGCATGGGGGCCGCCCCCGGAGGCTCCCACCGACACGGCGTCCCGAAGGTCGAGGATGTCCAACACGTCGGCGACCCGTGCGGCCGCCTCACGGACGCTTCGCCCGGGCAGGCGGGGCGCTCCCCCGTACGCCGGGCGGGCGATGGAGACGACGTCGAAGCCTGCGGCATCCGCCATTGCGGCCACGGGCGGCAGGACGGCACCGGTCTGCGGGGAGCCGTGATGCCACAGGAGCACCGGGCGCTCCACACCCGGCCGGTCGACGCTCGCGTGGACGACGTGGTCGGCCAGCTCCGGACGAATGAGCCTCATGCGCGTCACAGTAACCGTCTGCGGTCCGATGCGCGAGCGCCGGGCGACGGGAACCGTAGGCTGGCCGCATGGTGCAGCGACAGCGAGGACGCGGATTCTGGATCCTCGGGACGGTTCTGCTGTTCGCCGGCGGCATCCTGTTCGGACTCATTTGGCAGAACGTGTGGGTCGGGCTCGTCCTGGCGGCGGCGATCTCGATCGGGTGGCTCATCGCCTACGAGTCGCGCCGCGGGCGGAACCAGGGAATCTACGACCGTGACGACGACGGCGCCCAGCTCTGACCCCAACGCGCGGAAGGATCCTCCGGTGGAGTTCAGACCGCTGCGCGAGTCAGACCTGACCTCCGCTCCCGCGTGGACGGCGGGGCATGAGCTCCGACCAGATCTGTGGCGTGGCGAGCACACCCGCGCCGTGGCCCTGGAGACCGACGAGATCGTCGCCGTCGGGATCATGTGGACGAGCCGCGTGCACGGCGACCGCTATTGGGTGGACGTCGTGGTGCACCCCGCGCACCGCCGTCGCGGGATCGGCACCGCCGCCGTCCGGCACCTCACAGGCCTTCGCGCCGCGCCCCTCCCCCTCATGACACGCGCATACGTGGACGACCCCGCGCTCGCCTTCGCCGACGCGCTCGGCGCACGGACGATCCAGGTCGTGCCGCCTGCGGAGTCGACGACCACGGCGCGGGCCGCCCTGCGCGCCGATCCGGCTGCGATCGCCGTCGACGCGGTCGACCGGACGGTGATCGAGGCGGCGAACGCCCGGATCTACGAGTGGACGCATGCGTCGTGGAGCCCGGTCGGACCCGCCTTCGCCGATGCGCTCAACGAGGACCTGTGGGACGAGATCGACACCGAGGCATCCTCCGTCGTGGGGGATGCGACCGGTCGGGTCCTCGCGCTCGCCCTCGTCTACCTTGACGGCGAGATCGCGGACGTGGAGTTCGACGGTCACGTCAGCGATCCGCACTTCCTTCCCGTTCTCGCCCGGTTGCAGCCAACCGGCCGCTGGTTCCGCCTCGTCGAGATCCCGGTGTGATCGCCGGGCGATCCGCTCCGGTTCAGAGGGTCACGACGATCTTCCGCGCAGAGACCCCCGCGCGCTGACGATCCAGCGCCTCCTGTATCGCACCCACCCCGTCGCCGGCCACGACCGGCTCGGGCAGCGGACGGACGGTGCCGTCCGCCAGCCACTGCGGCAGCAGTCGCCCCCACAGCCGGCGCCCGATCTCGTCGTCGCGCAGGCTCGTCCCCCAGATGAAGGCGGCTCGGATGCCAGCCCGACGCGCGCGAGCGTTCAGCAGAAGCGTCCTCAGCCCCAGGCGTGCGAACGTGGGCAGCATCGCGGGGAAGAGCCGGCGGCGCCCTGCAAGCTCGGCGAGCGAAACGGGCATGCTCGCCATCGCGAGCACCGAACCGCCCGTTCGACGCAGCACCTCGATGCATCCGGCGGTCGACGTCTCGCCGAGGGCCACGGCACCGACGACGGGGCGCCCGCCGATTCCCGCCACAAGTTCATCGACGGCGCCGGGGGAACCGTGGTCGACGACGACGTCGGCACCGAGCGACCTGACGAGGTCGGCGTTTCGCGGCGACGCCGTGCTGACCACGTCGTATCCCGCCGCGCGGGCGAGCTGGATCGTGTTCATACCGACGCTCGTCGACCCGCCCCACACGACGACGACGCCGCGGTCGCGAGGACGCGCCTCGGCGGGGTCGTGGATCGCCAGTCCGAGGTGGCGCGGCTGGAACAGCGCGCACGCGGCGGTGGAGACCCCGAGGGGAAGGACGGAGGCCTCCACGTCCGAGATGCCGTCCGGGATGGGGGCCGTGAGGTGTTCCAGGAGCGTCGTGTACCGCTGGAACGCGCCCTCGCGCCGGGAATCGCGACCGCGATCCGTTCCCGTCGCGAGCCCGAAGACACGATCACCGACGCGGAACCGCGTGACCTCGGAGCCGATAGCGACCACGTCGCCGGCGACGTCGGAGCCGAGTACCGCCGGCGTCGGCAGCCACCGGTAGGTGACCGAACCCGTGCCCTGGATGACCCAGTCAACCGGATTGACCGCGACGGCGTGGACGCGCACGAGGACCTCGCGTGCCGCCGGGTCGGGCGTCGGCATCCGCTCGACGGAAAGACGCGCGCGGGGCGCGGCGAGGACGGCGGCGTCGTGGTGTCGGGGCATGTCGGTTCCTCCGGTCGTGATGTCACGTGGTGTCATCACTGTACCTCGCATGACACAGGGTGTCGTCACTATGCTGTCCGGATGGCCAGATGGGCACCGGACACCCGGGAACGACTGCGAGCGGCGGCGCTCTCGCTCTTTGAGGAGCGCGGCTACGCGGCGACCACCGTGCCCGACATCGTCGACCGGGCCGGTGTGACGCGTCGCACGTTCTTCCGCCACTTCAGCGACAAGCGCGAGGTCTTCTTCGACGACGACGAGATCCCGCAGATCGCGACCCGCATCATCTCCGAGGCGCCGCGGGACGCGCACCCGATGCAGGTCGTGACGGGCGGTCTTCGGATGCTGGCGCGCGAGCGTTTCGAGCCCCGGCGTGCCGAGATGCGCTTCGCCCGTCGGGTGATCGCGTCCGAGCCGGCGCTGCGCGAACGGGACCTGCGCAAGCAGGCGGATCTGCGGGACGCCATCCGGGAGGGCTTCCGCCGTCGCGGCGAGGACGAGGCGACGGCGGCGGCGATCGCCGGAGTCACCGTCGAAGCCCTGCAGGCAGCACTGGAGGCATGGGCATCCGAGCCCGCGGGCGCCTCTCTGACCGATCACCTCGACGAGGTGCTCCGCCGGATGCGGGCGCTGCTGCAGTCGCTCTGAGCGGTCATTAGGGTGATGCCGTGAGCACCGTCATCCCGCTCGACCTCGATGCCGATCCGGACCTGCCCGACGCGATCGCGGTGCGGGTGGTGGCCGAGATCGACGGCACGATCCACAGCCTCATCGTCGACACCGGCGGCGCGCGCAGCGGCCTCGTCGACGGTCCGCTCACGGCCGGGCTCGAGCGGCTGACACCGCAGGACCCGGGCGGCGGCGGGGTCTTTTCCCGGGCCGGGTCGACAGAGCGCGTCACCGCGCGTGAGCTGCGCATCGGCGACCTCGAGGTCGAGCGGCCGGTGTTCGACCTCGAACCGAATCCCGCGGCGCCGTCGCTGCTCGGGCTCGATGTGCTGCGTCGCCACCGGCTGGACTTCCGCTTCGACGCCGCGCTGCTCGAGCTCGACGCCGACTCGCCTGTGGACGAGCGGCGGGCCCTGGTGCAGTCCTCGCGCGGCCATCCCTACGTCGACGTCGCCTGGGCGGGCGGCGTATGGCCGGCCATCTGGGACTCGGGCGCGAGCGTGAGCGTCATCGACCGGGGCGTCGTGGCGCGGCATCCGGAACACTTCCGCCCTGCGGGTGAGGCGGAGGGGACGGATGCCTCGGGTGCCGCGAACGAACTTCCACTCGTCCTGCTCCCGGAGGTGACGATCGGAGGTCGCCGGCTCGCTCCATCGATCGCCGCCGTCGCCGACATCGCGGGGCTCACCCGACCGGACGATCCGCCGTTCGAGCTCATCCTGGGGATGCCGGTGCTCCGCCACGCGGACTGGGCCGTCGACCTGCGCGACGGCTGGTGGGGATATCTCGCCTGAGCGCTAGCCCACGCGTGACCGACGGTCGGCGGCATCCTCACTTCCGTGGCGCGCGGCGAGCCGCACGATCCAGTAGATCCCCCAGACGAGCAGCGCGATCATCGCGACGACTCCGAGGAGGATCAGCAGATGCCAGCCGACGAGTCCACCCATGCTCACATCTCCTCGTGGGTGTCGGGGTCGCCGTCCCACAACCGGCCGCGCTCGAGGGCCGAGATCGCGGCGATCTCGTCGTCCGTCAGCGAGAACTCGAACACGTCGGCGTTCTCGGCCTGGCGGGCGGGGTCGGCGGACTTCGGAATGGGCGTGCTGCCGAGCTGAACGTGCCAGCGGAGGACGACCTGCGTCGGCGTGACATCGTGCGCGGCCGCGGTGTCGATGACGACCTGCTCGCTCAACAGCTCCGAGCGCCGGGCGAGCGGGCTCCAGCTCTCGGTGCGGATGCCCTGCGAGGCGTGGAACGCCCGCAGGTGCGCCTGCGGGAAGTACGGGTGCAGCTCGACCTGGTTGACCGTCGGCACGACGCCGGTCGCCTCGATGATCCGGGCGAGCATCGGCTCGGTGAAGTTGGAGACGCCGACCGATCCGACGCGCCCCTCCTTCTGCAGATCGACCATCGCGCGGTAGGTGTCGACGTATTTGTCGACGCTCGGGTTGGGCCAGTGGATGAGGTACAGGTCGATGCGCTCGAGTCCGAGACGCTCAAGCGATCCCTCGGCGCTGCGGCGGGTCTCGTCGTAGCCGTGATCGCGACCGGGGACCTTCGTCGTGACGATGAGGTCGTCCCGGATGCCGCTGCGCCGCACGGCCTCGCCGACCTCGCGCTCGTTCTCGTAGTTGACGGCCGAATCGAGCAACCGGTAGCCACCCTCGATCGCGGTGACGATCGACTGCGTGCCGTCCTCGCCGCGGAGGTTGTAGGTGCCGAGACCGAGCTGCGGGAACGCGGTGCCGTCGTTGAGGGAGACCGTGGGGATGCTGACCATTCCGCCACCGTACGCCGGATCCGCCCTTTGGGGGTTAACCCGAAAGGAGGTCTCGGGTCCGCCCCGATGTGGCGGTCTCGGGGTCGCCCCTAGCGTGGGGACATGACTTCCGACACCTCCGCGCCTCCCCGGCGGCTCCGGCCGCTGCGGCGCCTGGGCGCGCTCGCGCAGCTCGCCGCCATCGCCCTGGTGGGCATCGGCATCCTCACCACCGCCGCCACCCTTTTCGGCACCGGTATCGGCTTGGCGCTCGTCCTGGGTATCGGCCTCGTCCTGATCATCGCTGCGCTCTACGTCGCGTGGGCCGCGGCCTGGCTCGAGCATGAACGAGCCGAAGGCCTGTACGGCCACGGCATCCCGCCGCTGGCGATCCGCGCGAGCGGTCAGCCGGGCTTCCGAGGCTTCCTCCGCACGCTGTGGCTCCAGTTCACCGACGGGGCGATGTGGCGCGGCATCGGCAGCTTCGCGATCGCCGCCGTGCTCGGCTGGGTCGTCATCGGCGCCACGTCGGCAGTGGTCACCGGAGTGGGGCTCGCCGTCTCGCCTCTCGGTGGCGCCGCGGGCGGCCGACTGCCGGTCCTCGGCATCCTCGTCACCGACGGCTGGGCCGTCGCGGGCGGCATCCTCGCAGTCCTGGTCAGCCTCGGCATCCTGTTTGGGGTCACCCTGCTCGACGACCTTCTGACCCGGTCGATCCTCGTGCCCTCGCGCGAGGCCGTCCTCGCCGAGCAGGCGCGGACCGCCGGGGCCCAGCGGGCCGGTGCGGTGCGGGCCAGCGAGGTCGAGCGCACCCGCATCGAACGCGACCTGCACGACGGCGTCCAGCCGCGGCTCGTCTCGGTCGGGATGACCCTCGGCTTGGCGCAGCAGAAGATCGACTCCGACCCGGTTGCGGCGAAGGCGCTCATCGATGAGGCTCACACCTCGACGAAGGCGGCCATCACCGAGCTCCGTCAGCTGGCTCGCGGCATCCACGCCTCGGTCCTCGACGACCGGGGACTGGATGCCGCCCTCTCGGCCCTCGCGGCACGGTCTCACGTCCCCGTCGCCCTCGACGTCCGTCTCGACGAACGCTGCAGCGCGACCTCGGAGGCGGCGGTGTACTTCGTCATCGCCGAATCGCTCACCAACGCCGCCAAGCACGCCCGCGCCACCGAGGTGCGCGTCGTGGTCCGCAGCCGCGACGACGCCCAGGCCGGACGCCTCATCTGGGCGCGCGTCGAGGACAACGGCATCGGCGGCGCACGCGTGCTGCCCGGCGGCGGTATCGACGGGATCATGAACAGGGTGCTCGCCGCCGGCGGCACCGCGACGCTCGACAGCCCGATCGGTGGACCGACGGCTCTGGAGGTGACGGTCCCGTGCGCATCCTGATCTGCGAGGACTCGACGCTGCTGCGCGAAGGCCTGGTCCGCGTGCTGGAGGACGCCGGTCACACCGTGGTCGCCGCCCTGCCCCACGCCGGCGACATCGTCGAGACGGTGACCGCGTCGGCGCCGGAGCTCTGCATCCTCGACGTCCGGCTGCCGCCGACGTTCACCGATGAGGGCATCCGGGCGGCGCTGACGCTGCGGGCGCAGCATCCCACCCTCCCCGTGCTGGTGCTCAGCCAGTATGTCGAGGAGCGCTACGCGAGCGACCTCATCACCGGGCAGAACGCCGCCCTCGGGTACCTGCTGAAGGACCGCGTGGCCGACGTCAAGGACTTCCTCGACTCGATCGACCGGATCGCCGCCGGGGCCACGGTCCTCGACCCCGAGGTCGTCGCCCAGCTGCTGACCCGCCGAGCGCGGGATGAGCGGATGTCGCGCCTCACCGACCGGGAACGCTCCGTCCTCGCGCTCATCGCCGAGGGCAAGAGCAACGCGGCCATCGCCACGGCGCTCTTCGTCTCGGAGGCGAGCGTCGAGAAGTACATCACCTCGCTCTTCCAGAAGCTCGGCCTCGAACAGGATGAGCACGGCAACCGACGGGTGCTCGCGGCTCTCGTCCACCTCGAACACGGCACATCGCCCGCCGCTGGGCATCCCGATCAGAACGGAACGAACCGATGAGCATCGACCTCACTCCCCCGCCCACGACGCCCACGACACCCGACGTGCAGCCGCCTCAGCAGCCGCGGCGCGCGTCCGCGCAGATCGTCTCGATCGTCGCGATCTGCGTCGGCGGGGTGGTGCTGAGCGGAGCGCTCGTCTCGGGCATCGGCTCGATTCTGTACGCGGCCACCGATCGCGGTGAAGGCAGCCGCTCGGCCGATGTGGCGGGAGTCACGGGCCTGTCGCTGGACGTCTCCGCCGGTCACGTCGTCGTCGACTATGCGGACGTCGACGAGGCGACCCTCACCGTCGACGGGAACCGCGACTGGAAGCTCGAGCGGCGCGGCGAGACGCTGTCGCTCTCCAACTCGCGCCCGTGGTGGATGCTGCAGGTGGGCTTCGACGCGACCGAGAATCGCGCGACGCTGACGCTCCCCGAGGAGATGGCGGACCAGAAGCTGGATGCCGACGTCAACGTCGCGGCGGGATCGGTTACGGCAGACGGCACCTACGGGCTCCTCGACGTGTCGGTCGGTGCGGGCGACGCGACGGTGACCGGCACCGCGGACGACGTCCGGGTCGATGTCAGCGCCGGTGATGCCGACGTCGCTGTCGGCGACGTGCAGCGCGCGAATCTCACCATCGGCGCGGGTCAGATCACTGCCGACCTCCGCGGCGAGGACCTCGACGACGTCCGTGTGGATGTCAGCGCGGGGACCCTCGTGGCGACCCTCCCTGACGAGGCGTACCGCGTGACGTCCGACGTCTCCGTCGGCACGTTCGACAACCGTCTGCAGACCTCGACGAGCGCCACGCGCACCATCGACGCCACCGTCTCGGCCGGTACGGTCACCCTCCGCCCCGGCGTCTAGCCCCTTACGTACGACGAGCCGTCGCAGATGGTCGCCCCCGAACCGGGGAAACGACCATCCGCGACGGCTCGCGGTGTGTGAGGCGTCAGCCGACGACGGCGATCTCGTTCGGCACGTGGTCGAGCGCCACGGTCTTCGCGATCTTGTCGGCGGCCAGGTCGACGATGACGATCTCGCTGTCGACGGGATCGGTCACGTAGGCGAACGACCCTGCGACCTTGACGGACGGGTGCGGGTCCTGCCATTCGGCGGGTCCCTCCCACGGGTCGACGACCTTCAGCGACGACACGACCTCTCCGGTGGCCGGGTCGATCGTGTGCAGCTTGCCGTCGGTACCGATCAGGACCGCCTCGGCGTCCGGTCCGCGTCCGACGCCCCGGTAGGTGTACTCGACACCCTCGGGCAGAGCGACCTTCTTCAGGGTCTTCGCTGCTGTGTCGATCAGGGCGATGTCACGGAGGAGGTACCCCTCGGCATCCGGGTCGTCCTTGTAGTCCATGACCACGAGCGGGCTGTTCTCGGACACGTAGGCGTTGCCCATGCGGCCGTACTCGTCAGGAGACGTGAGCTTCGTGATGGTGCCGTCCTTCACGACGAGGGCGCCGTTCTCGCAGCCGAAGACCACCGCTTCGTCCTTCGCGGTTCCTTCACCGTGCACGCCGGGGCACTCGTCGTTCGACGCGATCTCGTTGCGGTCCTTGTCGAGGACGCGGATGCCGGTGCGCCCTGACTCGTCGCCGACGGTCGTCAGCAGGGTGCCGTCCTCGAGCTCGACGGAGACGCCGTGGTGCGCGGTGACGCCGGCGATGACGTCGGCCTTCGGGAGGGCATCGCCCGTCTTCGCCAGCTCTGCCGAGTCGAAGATCGTCGTGTCGCTGGTCGCGTCGTCGTACAACACCGTCTTGCCTGCGTGCGAGACGACGTGCCCCGCGGTGGCGGCGGGCACGACGAGGTCGGTGAGCTCTGGCTGCTGCGCGTCGAGCAGCTGGAAGCCCTTCGACGTGGTCACCATCACGTGTCGGCCGTCGCCGGCGGCGTTGAGGCGGATGAAGTCCTCGGAGCCGAACTCGCCGAGATTCGCGTAGTCGTCGCCACCGAGGACGAGCACGCCCCCCTCGTACCCGACGGCGACACGCGGGCCGTCGGGTACGGCCGCGCTGTCGGCGGGGTCGGATGCGGGCTGCGCTGCGGACGCGCAGCCCGCGAGGAGCAGGGCAGCGGCGCCCGCGAGGGCACCGAACTGCAGGGTCTTCTTCATGGGTTTCCTTTCCAGGGAATGCCTCACGGGGTGAGGCCGTCGGCGATGCTCTGCAGGTTGCGTCGCATCATGTCGAGGTAGGTGCCGCCCGGCGAGCCTTCGGGGGCGAGGGACTCGGTGAACAGCGAGACGACGTCGACGTCGCGGCCGGCCTCGTCGGCGAGCACCCGCATGAGCCGGTCGGGCTGCGACGAGTCGGCGAAGATCGTCGTCACGCCGGCCTCGTCGATCGCGTCGACCAGGCCTTTCAGGTCCGAGGCGCTGGGCGCGGCGAGCGTCGTCCCACCCGGGATCGCCGCCCCCAGGATCCGTACGTCATAGCGCCGGGCGAGGTAGCCGAAGACGTGATGGTTCGTGACGAGCGCCCGGTGCTCGGCGGGGATCGCACCGAGGGTGTCGGCCATGTCGGCATCCAGCTCGTCGAGCTCGTCGAGGTAGGCAGCGGCCGCCTTCTCGACGACGGATGCCTCCACCCCGGCGATCTGCGCGAGCTGCGGCGCAAGCGCCTCGACCACGCGGGCGGTCTGGGTGGGATCGGTCCAGAAGTGCGGGTCGACGGCATCCGAGTCGGCGTAGTCGAGCGGCTCGATGTGGTCGCCCGCCACGAACGAGGCAACCCCGTCGGCCACCGCGGCGTCGACGTGGTGCTGCACGCCCTCTTCGAGCCCCAGCCCGTTCGAGACGAGCAGGTCGGCGGTGCGCATGCGGGCGGCTTCACGCGCCGAGAGCTCGAACGAATGCGGGTCGCTGCCGCGGGGCATGAGGGTGACGACATCGACCTCGTCACCGACGAGGTTCGCCGTGATGTCCCCTAGCAGGTCGGTCGTGACGACGACGGTCGGCCGGTCGCTGCCCGCGGCGGCACACCCCGTCAGCGCGGCGACGGCGGCGACCACCAGCGCGGCGAGCGCGCGCCTCATCGGCCCGTCTCCGCGACGAAGGCAGGCGCGTCTGCCTCGAATGTGCGGGCGATACGCCCGGAATCGGCGTGGTCGATCTCGAACATCACGTTCTCGGCGGGTCCGTTCAGATAGGTGCGGTTCGCGTCGATCTGCAGGGTCACGCCCGCCGCGAGTGTGGGATCGGCGAGGGATGCCGCCACGAGCGGTTTCGTGCGCGCGATCGCCTTGCCGCTCTCGCCGTCGATCACGAGAACCTCCCCCTTCGTCGTGAGGGCGACGACGTGCTGGTCGGCGTCGTCGACCGCGGCGACGCGGGCGAGCGGCTCGCCGGCATCGACGCGGGTCCACGCGCGCTCGCGGGTGTCGAGCAGCCAGAACGCGTCGCCGCCGGTGAGGCCGGCGACCGTCGGCCGCCCCTCGCGTGCGGCGAAGGAGAGCGCGCGGTCGTCGGCACCCTCGGGGTAGGGGATCCGCTCGAACGAGGTGCCGTCGGCATCCGTCACCGCCAGGATCGCAGCGTCGGCGCATCCGACGACGACGCCGACGTTCGTGGCGATCGAACCGGCGGGATCATTGCAGGGCACGGTCTCGACGTCGGCGCCGGTCGCGTCGACGTGGCGGAGACCGTCGGCATCCGTCACGAGGGCGCCCGTCGGGAGCGGGACCACCATGCCCGAGCCGGCGGGGACATCGAGGCGGAAGCGCTCCTCGATGCGCCCCTTCTTGAGCGCGTCGAGGTCGAGGAGCACGGCCTCTCCCCCGTCGAACCGGATCCCCGCACCGAGGTCGCTCGCGACGACGGTCGGCTCGCCGTCGCCGGTGAGGTCGCCGAGGATCACTGCGGGAGCCTCGTAGTAGTGGAAGTGGTCGACGTGGTTCCACGTCCAGACGCCGCTGTCGACGATCCCGACGCCGCCGTCGCGCCCCGCGTAGAGGAACCGGCCGTCGGTCTCGAGCGAGGTCGACGGCGTGATCTCGCCGAGTGCGTCGGTCGTCTCGTCGAGCAGGTCGAGGTGGCGGACCTCACCGCCCGGGGTGACGCTCGTGAGGTGCAGGGCGGGCTCGGCGAGTTCGGTGGCGCCCGCGATGGCGCCGTGTCCCTCGCCCGCCGATTCGGGGACGGATGCCGGTGCCGACTGGCAGGCCGCAAGGGCGAGGGCGAGGGCGAGGGCGGGCACGAGGGCGATCGGGGCGCGGCGGTTCATGCGGTCCTTTCGTCGAGGGCGGGGCGGGTAGGACGGACGAGGGCTCGGATGCCGGTGGACGCCGCGCAGGAGCAGATCGCCGTGAAGGCGACGGTGGCGCCCGCGGCGGTGCCGAGGTGCCACGACAGGACCAGGCCGACGGCGACCGCGACGGTGCCGATGACCGCGGCGAGCGTCATCGTCGGGACGATGCGGCGGGTCCACGCGCCGGCGGCGACCGCGGGGCCGAGGAGCATGCCCACGACGAGGAGCGATCCGACGGCCTGATAGGCCGAGACGACAGCGAGGGTGACGAGGCCGACGAGCAGGATGTGCGCGAGGCGAGGGCGGAGGCCGAGCAGCTGCGCCTGCCGCGGATCGACGGCGAGTGCGACGAAGGAGCGGTGGCCCGCGGCGGCGACCAGCAAGGTCACAGCCGCGGCGACGGCGAGGAGCACGAGGTCGCCCCGCTCGATCGCCAGGATGTCGCCGAAGAGGATGGCCGAGGCATCCGTCGCGAAGCTGCGCGAGGCCGAGATGACGATGACCCCCAGCGAGAGACTCGCGACGAAGAGGAGGCCGATGCTGGTGTCGGCCGAGAGCCGACCGCGGCGCTGCAGGGCTCCGACGCCGAGCGACATCGCCGCCGCGCTGACGGCCGCGCCGACCACGGGCGGGAACCCGGTGAGCGTGGCGACCGCGATCCCGGGCAGCATGCCGTGGGCCATCGCCTCGCCGAGGAAGGCCATTCCGCGGAGGACGACCCACGTGCCGACGACCGCGCAGACGACCGCGACGAGGGCGCCGCCGACGAGGGCGCGCTGAACGAAGGCGGCGGCGAACGGATCGAAGAGGACGGACACGGTGCCCGACTGTACACGTAATTGAGAACGGTTTTCATTTGCAATACTGGTCGGATGCACAGCTCACGGGTCGTCGTCCGGTTGGGTGAGGTCTGCGTCGACATCGACGGGCACCGCGCCCTCGACGGCGTCGATCTCGACGTTCGCGCCGGCGCGCTCTCGGCCGTGGTGGGCGCGAACGGGTCGGGGAAGTCGACGCTCGTGTCCGTGCTCGCGGGGCTCCGCGCGCCGACCTCGGGCACGGTCGAGATGCGCCCCGGAACGGCGATCGCGCTCGTGCCGCAGCACACCGCCGACACCGCGCGTCTGCCCCTGACCGTCGCCGATCTCGTGTCGATGGGACGCTGGCGCGAGCGCGGCGCTTTTCGCCCGCTGAGGCGGAGTGACCGGGAGCGCGTCGCCGAGGCAATCGACGCGGTCGGGCTGAGGCCGTACTCCTCTCGTCCGCTCGGTGCGCTCTCGGGAGGTCAGCGTCAGCGGGCGTTCGTCGGCCAGGCGCTCGCGCAGGACGCGGATCTGCTGCTCCTCGACGAGCCGACGAGCGGTCTCGACGATGCGTCGCGGCGAGCCGCGGCATCCGCTCTGCGCGTCGCGGCCGACAGGGGTGCGGCGGTCGTCGTGGTGACGCACGACCTCCGCGAGCTCGGCGAGGTGGATGACGTCGTGACGCTCGCGGCGGGTCGGATCGTGGGTGCGCCGACCGCGTACGACACGCGGGGGCGGAGGGGTCGGAACGTGAGTAGCGTTGAGGGGTGACCAACGCTCCGATCGATGCCACCACCACGTCCGCCTGGGCTGAACTCGAGTCGCTGAAGGCCGGCTTCACCCCCGATCTGCGCGGCTGGTTCGCGGCAGACCCGGGGCGCGTCGCCAAACTGACGCACGACGTCGCCGACCTGCACGTCGACCTGTCGAAGAACCTCGTGACTGACGAGATCGTCGCCGCCCTCGTGCGCCTCGCCGAGCAGACCGGCGTCGCCGAGCGGTACGACTCGATGCTCGCGGGTGAGCACATCAACACGACCGAGGATCGTGCCGTGCTGCACACCGCTCTCCGGCGTCCCGCCGACGCGACGCCGTCGCTGACGGTCGACGGTCAGGACGTCGACGCCGACGTGCAGGGCGTGCTCGACGCGATGGCCGAGTTCGCCGGCCGGGTGCGCACGGGCGAGTTCACCGGCATCACCGGCAAGAAGGTCGAGACGGTGGTCAACATCGGCATCGGCGGGTCGGACCTCGGGCCCGTGATGATCTCGGCGGCGCTGGAGCCGTATGCGGATGCCGGCATCTCGGCGCGCTTCGTGTCGAACATCGACCCGTTCGACATCGCGTCGAAGACGAAGGACCTCGACCCCGAGACGACGCTGTTCATCGTCGCCTCGAAGACGTTCACGACGCTCGAGACGCTGACCAACGCGCGCCTCGCCCGTGACTGGCTGTGGGAGGGCCTCGCGTCGGCGGGGGCCATCGACGGCAGCGACGAGCAGAAGAAGGATGCCGTCGCCCACCACTTCGTCGCGGTGTCCACGGCACTCGACAAGGTCGCGGACTTCGGCATCGACACCGCGAACGCGTTCGGCTTCTGGGATTGGGTGGGCGGCCGGTACTCGGTCGACTCGGCGATCGGACTGTCGCTCGTTATCGAGTTCGGGCCCGACACGTTCCGCGAGCTGCTGGCCGGATTCCACGCGGTGGACGAGCACGTGCGGACGACGCCGCTCGCGCAGAACGTGCCTGTCCTGATGGGCCTGCTGAACGTCTGGTACACGAACTTCCTCGGCGCGCAGTCGCACGCGGTGCTGCCGTACGCGCAGCAGCTGAGCCGGTTCGCCGCGTACCTGCAGCAGCTGACGATGGAGTCGAACGGCAAGTCGGTGCGGTGGGACGGCTCCCCCGTGACGACCGACACCGGCGAGGTGTTCTGGGGTGAGCCGGGCACGAACGGGCAGCACGCGTTCTACCAGCTGATCCACCAGGGCACGCGGCTGATCCCGGCGGACTTCATCGCGTTCGCGAACCCCGCCTACGCGCTGACCGACGGCGACCGGGATGTGCACGGCCTGTTCCTCGCGAACTTCCTGGCGCAGACGAAGGCACTGGCGTTCGGCAAGACGGCCGAGGAGGTCGAGGCCGAGGGCACGACCGGTGCGCTGGTCGCGGCACGGACGTTCCCCGGCAACCGTCCGACGACGTCAATCTTCGCGCCGTCGCTGACGCCGACCGTACTGGGCGAACTCGTCGCCCTGTACGAGCACATCACGTTCACGCAGGGTGCGATCTGGGGCATCAACTCGTTCGACCAGTGGGGCGTCGAGCTCGGCAAGCAGCTCGCCATGCAGATCGCGCCGGCGATCGAGGGCGACAGCGACGCGTTCGAGTCGCAGGATTCCTCGACCAAGGCGCTCCTGGAGTACTACCGCGACCACCGCGCCTGAGGCTCGTGACGCGTCTCGAGGTCGAAGTCGGTGGGTGGGAGCACGATTGCTGCGGCCCCGAACTCGTCCGGTTCACGCCTGTGGAATGGACTGTCATCCCCGTGGTTGACGGTCCGTTCGTCGAGACGCATCACGGCCTGGAGGAGTCGGAGGGCCTGAAGGTCATCGAGGTCGCCGGCACGATCGTGGAGCTGGAGGCCATCGATCGTGATGGTTCCCGCATACCGATCACGCGTATCCCCAGCGGACGCGCCTTGCTCGGGATGGACGAAGAAGACGCAGGCGACGTGATCGAGATGTACACCGACCGCATCGTCAACGTGTCGGACGACGATTTCATCGTGACCGTTGACGTGCAGGACTGACCGTCGGTCCTAGAACGGTGGTGGGTCGGTGGTGAACTGCGGGATGCGTCGTTCGGGCTTTACGAGGTAGATCCGGCCGGCGGGTGAGGTCCATTCGAGTGCGCCGCCGGGTTTGGCTGTGACCTGCCAGTCGGTGTGGTGTTTGAGGGTGTGGTGCCCGCGGCAGAGGGGTGCGAGGTTGGTGGCGTCGGTGTGTCCGCCGTGGTGCCAGTCGACGGTGTGGTCGATGTCGCACCGATCGGCCGGGATCCCGCAGCCGGGTGCCATGCACCGGGCGGCCCGCCACGCGACGAGCCGGCGGAGGTCGGCCGGGGGCCGGTACTGTTCACGGCCGACGGAGAGGACGACCCCGGTCTCGGGGTGGGTGAGGACCCGCATCCACCCGGATGCCGCCCCGCACAACTCCCGCGCACGGTCGAGCGGGATGGGGCCGACGCCGTCGACCTGCGCGGCAGGGCCGTCACCGGTGAGGAGGGTGAGAGCGGGCACGGTGACCGTGACGGTCGGGCGGATGCCGCGCACGGTGTCGGGGAGGGATTCGGTTTCCCCGTCGATGAGGAGGTCGCCGAACACGTCGGCGCGCTTCTGATCCAGGATGCGCTCATCATCGAACGTTTTCGCGATGGCGGTGAGCCGCCCGTGGATCGCGTGCGCTTCGACGGCGGGGAGGTGCGCGGTCAGCCACGCCATCCCGTCCGCACCGGGTTCGACGCGAACGTGCCTGCGGGCGACGGCATCCATGTGACGTTCCGCGATCGTCGCTTCACGCTCCCTGTCCACAATCCGCTTCACGGCGCGGCGGAACGGCCCGGTCGGCATCTCCTCCGCGAGTGCGAGCACTTCGGACACCAGCTCGTCGCGGACGATCTCGAGTTCATCGAGGCCGTCGACGATGATCGTCGCGTGGGTGTCGGTGATATCCGCGTGGCTCATCGACTCCCACACCGCCGGGTACCGCTTCACCAACGCCCGCCCGACCCCCATCAGACGTCCCGCGGCGTGCTCGCTGATCCGCAACGCCGACGCGACTTCGAGACGCACCGACCGTTCCACCAGCACCGACGCACCCTCATCCCGGGTCGCCGCGCGGATCGCGTCATCCCACAACTCGACGATGCTCGCATACCGCTGCGCCGCGTGGATCGTGGCCATGTCCGCGCTCAACACAACCCAGTCCAGGGTCGTCGGGATCCCCTCGGGGACCTCATCGAGATACGGGGAAGGGCTGGACATAGTCCCAGACTAGGGAGGGGTTCCGACATCGCTTCGGCGCTGGTGTCGCCGCCCGACCGGCGCTTTCGGCCACACTGAGTGAGTGCAGCCGGAACAGACAGTGGTGAAATCCGACGACCCGCGGTGCGCCGAGCTCGACGCCGCCGGGTGGGTTGTCGTCTCACGATCGTGGGCAGCGCAGGTCACGGCGTCGGGCATCGATGTCGATGCCCTCTCCGGAGCGGTGGAGCGAGGTCGCCAGCACGGCGACGTTCGCGAGATCGGAGACGCGGATCTTGATGCCGTTCTCCTGCTCGACGTGGCGACGCTGGCCGACTATCCGGGTGGTGTCGCGACCCAGCACCGCCCGCTGACGAGGGCGACCGCTCGCGTGTCGCCCACGAGGCGAGGCTTCGGCATCGTCGATGGGGATGGCCGGGTTCTCGCGGTCACCTACGTCGATGTCGACGGAGGGACCGCTGAGACAGAGTTCACGGTCGTGGCAGCAGAGCACCGCGGGTTGGGCCTCGGTACGGCGGTGAAAGCGGCATCCATACTGGCTCTCGTCCGCGAGGGCGTCGGCGTCTTCCGGACGGGGGGCGCCGCGGAGAACGCCGCGATTATCCGTTCCAACCACCGCCTCGGATATCTGGTCGACGAGGAGTGGCTCACCTTCTCTCCACCTTCGGCGCGTGGTCGACGACACCAGCCCACCCGAGCGCGCGCCGACCTCACCCGGTAGCGTGCAGGCATGCGCGGACGCAGACTCACCTGGACCATCGGCGGCGCCGGACTGATCACGTGCGGGGTGGCCGGCATCCTGCTCAGTGCCACGCTGGGCTCGTCGCTGACCGACGTCCTGGCATTCTCCGTCGACCTGCTCTGGGCGGCTGCGGTTCTCATTTTCGCGATCGGCACGTCACCCCGCGACAGCGTGGTCGCTCGTCGCCCCCTCGGGGTTATCACGCTCGCGCTCGTCGCCCTCTGGCCCCTGGCGATGCGGATCGTCGGCCTTTTCCAGGACCCCATGGACCCCATCCCGCTCATCCCATGGGAGGTATCCACCTTCGTTCCGCTCGCTCTGAGCCTCGTCGCCGTCGTGCAGATCGGCCGCGCGTCCGTCGCACCGCGCGCCTGGCGGTGGGCGCCGGCGATCGCCCTCGCCGTCTCGGTCGTGTGCGACGCGCTCAGCCTGGTGGTCGTCGCGGGTGCGGACCAGGCCTCGGCCGTCCAGTTCGTCGGGCTCTCGTCGGCGCTCGGAGTGATCGGATTCCTCGTCCGCACACTGGGACTCGGGATCGTGGCACTCCTCGCCGTCGCGTCGGAGCGACCGGCATCCGTCCCGGTCTACTCGTCGCCCTCGGAGCCCGCGCCGGGCTCCTGACCCTTCGCCCCCTGCCATCGATCGGAGCTCCGCGTTCGCGCGGACCTCGGGGCGCGGAGCCTCCGCGGGAGCGCAGATCTCCGCGCGACCGCTGAGGCACGAGACCCTTCCCCTGGACAAGCCCCGCCGCGAGCGCCACCCTGGTCGCATCCCCGGACGAAGGAGACGGCCATGTTCCAGAACGACGGCGCCTACAGCGGATTCGCGGTCGACGATCTCGATGCGGCACGAGCGTTCTACGCCAACACCCTCGGCCTCGACGTGTCGACGCTCGACAGCGGATTCCTCCACCTGAACCTCGCGTCAGGCGGCACGGTGCTCGTCTACGGCAAGCCGCACCACGAACCTGCGGGCTTCACCATCCTGAACTTCCCTGTCGACGACGTTGACGCCGCCGTCGACGACCTCAACGCCAAGGGCGTTCAGACCGCGATCTACGACGACATGCCCACCGACTCGAAGGGCGTCATGCGGGGCCACGGCCCGATCATCGCGTGGTTCCGCGACCCCGCGGGCAACGTCCTCGCGGTTCACGAACGCTGACGATCAGGCCTCCCAGAACCCGACCGCGCAGAGCAGCCGCGTCTCGTCGTCTGCACCCGCCGGCGGATCGATCGCGGGAGGAAACACACCCCACTGCCGCCACTCGTCAGCGTGCGGGACGACGTTCTCGTTCAGCCCCGCGATGAGCTCGGGAGACAGGTGGAACGGGATGCCGAGATGCTTGGCGATCAGCCACGCCTGAAACGCGCGATACGTCGCCAGGTGCGCGAACCCTTCCTCGGCGGAGTAGTCGCCGTACTGGAAACGGAATGTCGTCGCCGCCCCGCCCTCCCGCACCGCAGCCGTCGCGGTGTCGTTCAGACGGTCGTAGGACGCGATCGGATCGTCGCCGAGGAGGTCGGCGTTCCGGAACTCGTCGCCGTCGGCGGGAGACTTCCCGGCGAGCACGTCGGGGACCCACGCCTCGTCGTACGCGTGCGCGAAGACGATGTCTCGGAAGGTGGGATCGGGAGTGGACGTCCACTCCTTCGGGGCTGGCTTCGACAGGTCGGCCGGATCGATGCGATCGATGACGGAGCGCAATGCGGCATCCGCTTCGAGAAACAGTTCATCGGTTCTCATGTCGACACCGTACGACCGGCCGCCGACACTGTCACGAGCCGTGCACGTGGATCCGCTCGCCCGACGCGCTGAAGATGCTCACCACCTCGGCGAAACCGTCCTCGGTGGCGCTGAGGCTGTGCGGCAGGCCCGTGTCGAACTCGGCCGCCTCTCCCGCCCCGATCCGATGCTCCTCGCCGTCGAGCAACAGCCGGATCGTGCCGCTCAGCACGTAGAACCACTCGACCCCGTCGTGCACCTTCGGCGCCGGAGCGGTGGATGCCGCGGCGTACCGGATCTTGTAGGTCTGCACCGGCGAATGCTCGAGGGTCAGCGGCGCGACGACCATGCCGTGCCGACGCTCGGTCGCGCGGCGCACCCGCGGGTCGACGGGCTCTCCGCGCACGAGGTCGTCGAGCCGCAGGTCGAGGACAGATACCAGCGGGAGCAGCAGCTCGAGGGATGCCTGTCGTCGGCCCGCCTCGAGTCGGGACAGCGTGCTGATCGACATCCCCGCCTTCTGCGCGAGGTCGGCCAGCGTCCAGCCGCGCTGCTGCCGCGCCGCACGCAGGCGCGGCCCCACCCGGGCCAGATCCGTCGTCATGGGTCGAGTTTGCCACTTCTGCAAAGGAAGTTGCCGTATCGGCCCTCCTCGCGGGAGCGTGGCGTCATGACAGACACCCTTTACGACGCCGTCATCGTGGGCGGTGGCACCGCCGGACTCAGCGCCGCGCAGATGCTCGGGCGCGCGCGCCGCCGCGTCCTCGTGATCGACGCCGGCGCTCCCCGCAACCGCTTCGCCGCGCAGATGCACGGCGTGCTCGGTCACGACGGCCGCTCCCCCGCCGAGCTCCTGCGCATCGGCAGAGCAGAGGCGGAGAGATACGGCGTCGAGTTCCTCGACACGACCGTGACCTCGATCGACGACGCCGGCGACCACCTCACCGTGGCGCACGACGGCGGCATTCTCGCCGCGCGCGGCGCGGTCCTCACCACCGGCGTCGTCGACGACCTCCCCGACGTCCCGGGCCTGCGCGAGCAGTGGGGTCGCGGCGTGATCCATTGCCCCTACTGCCACGGTTACGAGGTCGCCGGGCGCCGCCTCGGCGTGCTCGCCACCTCGCCCGCGAGCCTGCACCAGATCGAGCTCGTCCGGCAGTGGAGCGGTGACGTGACCGCGTTCACCGCGGGTCTCGGCGACGTCGACGACACGGTCGCCGCACGCCTGGCGGGGCGCGGCATCCGCCTCGTCGACAGCCCGGTCACGGAGCTCCGGACCGACGACGACGTGGTGACCGCAGCCCTCACGGCGGACGGCGCCGCGCACGCGATCGACGCGCTGTTCACCGCGCCGACGCCGCGCCTGCACCTGGACTATGCGGCGAGCCTCGACCTCGCCGTATCCACCGAGCCCGGCGAAGGACTCCGCGTCGACATGCGCGGGGCGACGAGTCATCCGCGCGTGTTCGCCGCCGGCAACGTCGTGAGCCCGTTCGGCAACGTGCCGCTCTCGATGGGCCAGGGCTCGATGGCCGGCGCCGGTCTCAACGCGGCGCTCGTCATGGAGGACGCCGCTTCAGCCCTGCGCGACTCAGAGACCCTGCGCAGCTGAGGCCGCCGCGGCGGCGCGGGCCAGCCACGCCGGCGGTTCGCCGTACCGCTGGAACGGCACGAGCCTGCCCGCCGCGCAGTCCTCGACGAGCGTCGCGAGCCGGTCGGTGCGGGTCTGCTCGCGCTTCGCGCTCTGCACCCAGTGCGCCACGGTCCTGCGATACGAGGGCGTGGCGGCATCCCAGAACGCTTGGGCGGCCGGGCTCGCGGCGAGGGATGCCGCCTGCTCGGGCGTGAGCTCGTTCCGCTGCTCGTGCGAGTAGACGCCCGACAGGTCGGGGGTCCGTCGCTCGAAGGCGGCGAGTCCCGCGGGGTGCATCCGCCCCTCGGCCTGCAGCCGTTCGATGTGCGCGATGTTGACGGCGCTCCAGATCGATCGGGACTTCCGCGGCGTCCAGCGCTGGATGCGGGCGCCGTCGCCGATGCCGCGGCTGACGGAGTCGATCCAGCCGAACCGCAGCGCCTCGGGCACCGCGTCGGCCCACGTCAGACCCAACCGCGGATCGCCCTTCCGGTAGAAGACCGTCCACACCTCGACAGCCGTCTCGTGGTGGGCTTCGAGCCAGTCGCCGAACTCCGCCGCCGAGGCGAAGAAGATCGGGTCGGATGCCGGTTCCACCATGGTCGCGACGGTACCACCGGCATCCGACGCGGTCAGCGCAGCTGCAGGCTGTTCCACGCCCCGGGCTCGTCGAACTCGCCGTAGACGACCTCGGCTCCGCTCGCGGAGACCGATCCCGCGCAGACGAGGAGTGACAGCGTCGGGTAGCCGTGGGGGCGGTTGTCGCGGATGATGGCGCGGTCGTCGGTCGGTTCCAGCGCCGTGGTGCGTTCGAGCGCGCCGAGCCATTCCGCGATCCAGTCGTCTCCCGACGGCGCCGCGAACGCGTCGTGCCAGGCGACGATGCGCGCCGTCTTCGGGTCGTCGACGTCGTCGTGCGCGATCATGTGGACGCCCGGTGCGAGATCGACTGCGCGTACCGACTCGCCGTCCCACATCGAGACGCGGGCGCGACCCGGCGTGACCGTCAGCAGGTTGAAGCCGTGCGTCGGCGGCGCGTCGGACAGCCCGCGTCCGGCCGCCGCGTCGAGCACGATGTGCCCGCGGGAGCCGGTCGCGAGCGAGTCGTCGATGAAGTCGGCCCGGTTGAGCACGACGGCGAGGCGGGATGCCGACGGGTCCGCCGCCAGCCATGCGCCGCCCGCGCGGGTGTCGCGCACGCCGATCACCCCGGGAAGGTCGGGCCACCACGGCCCGAGCGGATCCCACGCACGGGCGGGATCCTCGTCGCGGACGGCCAGCACGCGGATCGCCGCCGTGGCGTCCTCGGGAACGTGGACGATCACGGTGCACATCGTGGTGGCCTTTCGCGTCCGACCCCGTGGGAGGATCGGACCATGTTCGTCGTCGTGGGCGTCTCGGGCGGCATCGCCGCGTACAAAACGGTGCAGGTGGTCCGCGCACTGGTGACGAACGGGCACGAGGTGCACGTTGTTCCCACCGAGGACTCGCTGCGCTTCGTCGGGACCGCCACGTGGGAGGCGATCAGCCGCCATCCTGTCACGACGAGCGTGCACGACGACGTCGCCGAGGTCCGCCACGTCGCCCTCGGCACGCAGGCCGATCTCGTGATCGTCGCGCCGGCGACCGCGAACACGCTCGCCAAGATGGCCGCCGGCATCTCCGACAACCTCCTCGGCGTCACCCTCCTCGCCACGACCGCGCCCGTCGTCGTCGCACCCGCCATGCACACCGCCATGTGGGACCACGCCGCGACGCAGGCCAACATAGCGACCCTCCGTTCGCGCGGCGTGCACATCGTCGGCCCTGCGGACGGCCTGCTGACCGGCGGCGACGGCGGACCCGGGCGCATGGTCGAGCCCGACGAGATCGTCGCGGCTGCCCTCGCTGCCGCCGGTGCCCCGGCATCCGATCTCGCCGATCTGCGCGTCGCGGTGTCGACCGGCGGCACGCGCGAACCCATCGACCCCGTCCGCTTCCTCGGCAACCGGTCCAGCGGAAAGCAGGGGGTGGCCGTCGCCCTCGCCGCCGCCGACCGCGGCGCGTACGTCCACCTCGTCGCGGCGCACGTCGACGAGGGCGTGCTCGACAAGGCCCTCCACCACCCGCGGATAGCCGTCGAACGTGCCTTGACCGCTGTCGAGATGGATGCCGCGATGCGCGCCGCGAGCGCCGAGGCCGACGTCGTCGTCATGGCCGCCGCGGTCGCCGACTTCTCGGTCCCCGAGGTCTCGGACGTCAAGATCCGCAAGGAGGACGGCACCGTCGCCCTCGATCTCGTCGAGAACCCCGACGTGCTCATCGGACTCGTCCAGGCGCGTCGTCCGGGTCAGACGATCGTGGGGTTCGCGGCCGAGACGGCTGCCGACGAGGCGGAGCTGCGCGAACGGGGCATCCGCAAACGCGCGCGCAAGGGCGTCGATCTGCTCGCCGTGAACCGCGTCGGCTGGCAGGAGGGCTTCGAGACGGCCGAGAACCGCGTGCTCTTCGTCGACGCCACCGACGAGGTCGCATCGCAGGCTGCGGGGACCAAGCGCGTCGTCGCCGACGCCCTGTGGGACGCGGTCCTGCGCCTGCGCTGACCCTCTCGCGCCCGCGCGGAAGATAGCGGCATCCGATCCGGTTCGGGCTCCGAATCATCTGTGTGCCGCAGATACACACTCCCCTTCTCGCGCCCGTCGACGGGCATCGCAACGTCACGGACCTCCTCGTCCAGCGTGCCGAGAAGGCTCCCCACCACGCCGCGTTCGACGTCGCCACCGGCGACGGCTCGTGGCGGCAGGTATCCACCGTCCGGTTCCTCGGCGAGGTCCGCCGGCTCGCGAAGGGCTTCATCGCCGCGGGTGTCGCCCCCGGCGACGCTCTCGCGATCATGGCCTCCACACGCTACGAATGGGCCGTCACCGACCTCGCCGCCTGGTTCGCAGGCGCCGTCGTCGTGCCCGTGTACGAGACGTCGTCGCCCGTCCAGGTCGCCGGCATCGTCGCCGACGCCGGCGTCGTGCTGGGCGTCGGCGGAACCGAAGCCCAGACCCGCCGCCTCGCCGACGCCTTCGCCGAAACCGGCGCGGGACGCCTGGGCGCCTATGCGATGGACCCGGCCGACCGGGTGGCCGGCGGCATCCGGACCCTCGACGACCTGCGCTCGCGGGCCGACGACGTGACGGATGCCGACCTCGAGCGCCACCGCACGGCGGCCGACCTCGACGCACCCGCGACCATCGTCTACACCTCCGGCACGACCGGGGAGCCCAAGGGAGCCGTGCTCACGCACCGGAACTTCCTCGGCCAGGTGCTCAACATCGCCGCGGCCTACGGCGAGGTCGTCCACGAGCAGGGCAACACGATCATCTTCCTTCCGCTCGCGCACGTCCTCGCACGCGGACTGCAGCTCATCTGCCTCGCGAACGGCATGCGCATCGCGCATCTGAGCGACCCGAGCACGGTCGTCGAGACACTGTCGGTCCTCCGGCCGACGTTCCTCGTCGTCGTCCCCCGCGTTCTGGAGCGCATCCAGGCAGCCGCCGCGCAGAAGGCGGATGCCGCGCACCTCGGCCGCGTGTGGCGCGCCGCTGTCGCGACCGCCGTCTCGGGCGGACGCGCGGCCGAGCAGCGCACGGACGGGCGGGCACCGGCATCCGTTCGTCAGCGCCTGTTCGAGACCCTGTTCTTCCGCCGCCTGCGCGCCGTGATGGGCGGACGGGTCGACTACATCCTCTCGGGCGGTGCGCGGCTCGACCCCGAGGTGTCGCTGTTCTTCCGCGGCATCGGGGTTCCCGTCATCGAGGGCTACGGCCTCACCGAGACGACCGCGCCGCTCACCGGCAACCTGCCCGGCGACATCCGTGCAGGCACGGTCGGTCGACCCCTCCCCGGCTCGACCGTCCGCATCGGCGACGACGGCGAGATCCTCGCGAAGGGGATCGGCGTCTTCCGCGGCTATCGCGACCCCGCGCACGACGCCGACGCCTTCGTCGACGGATTCTTCCGCACCGGCGACCTCGGCCGCTTCGACGCCGAAGGGCGGCTCATCATCGACGGCCGGGTCAAGGACGTCATCGTCACCTCGACCGGCAAGACCGTCGTCCCCGCCCCGTGGGAGTTCGCCGTCGAAGCGGACCCGCTCGTCTCGCACGCCGTCATGGTCGGCGAGGGACGGTCGTACCTCACCGCGCTCATCGTCCTCGATCCCGACGAGGCCGCCCGCCAGGGCGATGCGCCCGCCGCCGGCCAACTGCGCGAGATCCCCGACGAAGGCCTGCGGGCGCGGATCCAGCGGAGCATCGACGCCGCGAACGCGCTCGTCTCACGCAGCGAGCAGGTGCGCCGCTTCACGGTCATCGCCGCCGACCTCGCCGACACCACCATCATCACGCCGACGCTCAAGATCAAGCGCCGCGTCCTCCTCGAGCGCGGCTCCGACGTCGTCGCCGCCCTCTACAGCTGACCTTCCCCCGCCTCGAAAGGCCACCATGTCTTCGCAGAACCGTTCCGCCGTCATCACCGTCGTCGTCGGGCTCGTCATCGGCGCGCTCGTCGCGCTCGCGGGCAGCCAGGGAGGCGCGACCGTCGGCGGCATCCCGGTCTTCGCCCTCGCCGTCGCCGCCGCGTTCGCCGTGCAGGTGCTCGTCTACATCCCGTCGGCGATCGCTCGCACCGAGCGCTTCTTCGACGCCACCGGCAGCGCGACGTTCATCCTGGTCACGCTCGGCGTCACCCTCCTGTCGCCGTCGCCCGACGCCCGCTCGCTCGCCCTGGCGGCGATGGTGATCATCTGGGCGGCCCGCCTCGGCTCGTTCCTCTTCATCCGCATCCACCGCTCCGGCAGCGACGACCGCTTCGACGACATCAAGGTCCACCCGCTGTCGTTCCTGCGCGTCTGGATCATGCAGGGCCTCTGGGTCAGCATCACGGCCGCCGCGGCGTGGATCGCGATGGCGACCGAGCCCGCGGACCGCGTCTCGTTCGACGTGTTCGCCGGCATCGGCATCGTGATCTGGATCGTCGGCATGCTCATCGAGGTCGTCGCCGACCTGCAGAAGAACGCGTTCAAGGCGGACCCCGCCAACAAGGGCCGCTTCATCCGGACCGGGCTGTGGTCGCGCTCCCGCCACCCCAACTACTTCGGCGAGATCCTCGCGTGGGTCGGCGTCGCGATCGTCGCCGCACCGGTCTTCGAGGGCTGGCAGTGGATCGGCCTGCTCTCGCCCGTGTTCGTGATCCTGCTGCTGACCCGGGTGAGCGGTATCCCGCTTCTCGAGAAGAAGGCCGACAAGCGCTGGGGAGGCGACGCCGACTACGAGGCGTACAAGACCGCGACGCCGGTCCTCGTGCCCTCGCTCGGACGCGCGAAGGTCGCCGCGCACTGACGCAGGTCAGCCGGGCTCGCCTCAGCCGAGCCCGGCGACCTTCGGCGCGGGCGTGCCGTGCACGTGCTCGCCGAGGAAGCCGAACACCGTCTCGTACCAGACGACGGCATGCTGCGGCTTCAGCACCCAATGGTTCTCGTCGGGGAAGTACAGGAACCGGTGCACGGTCGACCCGTCGTCTTCGCCGAAGTGCTCGTTGAGCTCCGACCAGAGGCGCAGGCTCTCGCCGATCGGCACGCGGTAGTCGCGGTCGCCGTGGATCACGAGCAGCGGTGTGGAGATGTCCTTCACGTAGCGGTGCGGTGAGTTCAGGGCCATCGCCTCGGGCGTGAAGATCTCCTGCCAGTACGACGAAGCGTCGGTCGTCCCGGCGAACTGGTCGAGGGCCCACAGGCTCGCGTGGGTCACGATGGCGCGGAAGCGGTCGGTGTGACCGGCGACCCAGTTCGCCATGTACCCGCCGAACGAGCCGCCCATCGCGGCCGTCTTCGTCTCGTCGATGTCCGCGCGCGCGACGACCTCGTCGGTGATCGACATGAGGTCGGTGTACGGCTTCTCGCCCCAGCTGTTCCAGCCCCGGGCGATGAACTCGAGGCCGTACCCGGTCGACAGCGCCGGGTCGGGCAGCAGCACGGCATACCCGCGGGCGAGCGCGAGCTGCGGGCTCCAGCGCCAGCTCCAGGCGTTCCAGCTGTTCAGCGGCCCGCCGTGGATCCAGAGCAGGAGAGGCGCGGGGGATGCCGCATCCGCCCCCGCGGGCAGGAGCAACCAGCCGCGCACCCGGGCGCCGTCCTCGGCGGTCGTCTCGACCTCGGTCATCGTTCCGGCGGGCGTGGGCAGCGCAGCCGGCGTCGCGAGCGCGGTCACGGTGCCGTCGGGGTCGATGCGGACCGGATGCGGCGGCACCATCCACGACGAGCGGAGCGCCACGAGCGCGCCCGTCGCGCGGTCGACGGACACGTTCGAGTACGCGTGGTCGTCGGTCGTGAGCTGCACGGGAGCGCCGCCGTCGAGCGGCACGCGGAAGACGGGGCCTCGCCCATCCTGGTCGGCGGTCACGATGAGCGCGGTGTCGTCGTGCGCGAACGCGATGCTGGTCGGCCAGCGGTCCCAGCCCTCCGCGATCCGGCGCGGCTCCGAGCCGTCGATGCCGGCGATCCAGAGCTCCTGATCGGCGGGGCCGGTCGGGTCCGAGAACGCCGCCCGCCCGTAGGCGATCGACCGTCCGTCGTGGCTGACGGCCGGCGACTCGAAGTACGTCGACCGCTCCTCGAACAGGGTCGTGTGCGCGCCCGACGCGACGTCGATCGAGACGATCGCGAACCGCTCGGCGCGGCCCTGCGGGAAGCGCATGGCGGCGATGAGCGTGCGGCCGTCGGGGGTGAGCGCCGTCCCGGCGGTGTCTGCCGCGCGGCCGGGGGCGGGCGTCAGGTCACGCGGGCGCGGAAGCGACGCGGGGTAGGGGGTCGTGGCATCCGGTTCGTCCTCCGCCGTGTCCGAAGCGGCGAGCGATCCGATCGTCTCGGCGAGCGCGTCGAGGTCGAGCGAGAGCAGGTGCGGCTCGGCGGGTCCGAGGTCGTGGTCCCAGTAGCGGACCGGGTAGGTCGTGTGCAGGATCGCCGAGAGCTTGCGCTTCTTCCGCTCGGCCCGCAGCTTCGCGTCGGCCTCGAGCGAGTCCGCCGACGGCAGCAGGTCGGCGGCGAGGACGGCGACGGATGCCGCATCCGCGACGGCCGCGATGCCCGACACTCCCCCGGCCAGGCGTGTGATCGCGCGCGCATCGCCGCCCTTCGCGGGGAGGAGCCAGAGCTGCGCGGCCTCGTCCTCGCCGTCGCCCTCCGCATCGGGGCGGGCGCTCAGGAACAGCAGGTCGCCGTCCGCGGTGAACGCGGCGCCCTGCTCGCCCTTCGCCGAGCGGGTCAGCCGGCGGGGCGTGCCGCCACCGGTCGCCGGGACCTCCCACAGCGCCCGGTCGTATCCGGTCTTGTCCTTGTTCAGGGTCGCGACCGTGAGGACGGCGCGGGTGCCGTCGGGCGAGAGCGCGACGGCGTCGATGCGGGGCAGGGCGATGTAGTCCTCGAGCGAGGCGAAGGGGTTCTGCGGCATCCCTCCACGCTAACCGCGGACCCCGTCGCGGCGACAGGGTCGGTTCAGCGGAGCAGGTCGGCGCTCGAGCAGACGGTGGCGAACTCCCCGTCGAGGTTTGTCGCGGTGATCGCCGCGAGCGTCGCTGCGGTGACGACGGTGCCGTCGGGCGCCGTCCGGTCGAACGAGTGGGTGGCGTCGAGGGCGAAGTACACGTCGTAGCCGAGGTTGCCACCCACGCGGGCCGTCGTCTCGCAGCAGTGGTTCGTCGAGATGCCCGTGACGACGATCTGCTCGATCCCGTTCGCGCGCAGCCACGCGTCGAGGTCGGGCGTCCCGTGGAACGACGAGTTCACGCTCTTCGTGACGAGCAGATCCGGGATGCCGGTGACCTCCGGCTTGAGGTCGTTGCCCGGCTGGCCGGGTCGAAGCGGCGACACCGGCGACGTCGAGTCGTGCCGGACGAAGACGACCGGCCAGCCGAGCTCACGCCACCGCTCGAGCAGTGCGGCGATGTTCGCCTCGCACTCGGGGTTGTCGCGCTCGCCCCAGTGCGCGGTGTCGTCGAAGCCGCGCTGCACGTCGATGACGACGAGCGCAGCGCGGTCGAGGGCGAGGTCTCGCGGCGGGATCTGCACACGTCGAGCCTGGCACGCGGTCCTCCCGTGCGGCGGTCAGGGAACGGCGGGATCCTGCCAGGCTTGGTGCCCGAGGCATCCGGTGTCAAGGGTGTCCTCGGACGTTGCGGCGTCGACGACCGTGGAGGGATGCCACGCCGCTCCACCTCTGCATCGTCCGCCCCCGATCGCGCCGAGGTCGAGCGCGTCGCCGCCGAGCGGTTCGGGCTGACGCATCTGCGACCGGCGCAGCTCGATGCGATCGAAGCCGCTGCCGGCGGGCGCGACGTGATGGTCGTCTGGGCGACCGGATCGGGCAAGTCCGCCGTCTACCAGGTGACCGCAGCGCTGCGGCCCGGCGTCACCGTCGTCGTGTCTCCGCTCATCGCGTTGCAGGAGGACCAGCTCGCCGGTCTCGCGCACGCCCCCGATGCGCCGAAGGCCGTGGCCCTCAACTCCGGGCGGGGCGAGAAGGCCCGCGCCGAGGCGTGGCGCCGCCTGCGCGAGGGCGAGGCGACCTACGTGCTCCTCGCACCCGAGCAACTGGCAGGCGACGAGGTCGTCGCCGAGCTCGCCACCCTCGACATCGCGCTCCTCGCCGTCGACGAGGCGCACTGCATCGCCTCGTGGGGGCACGACTTCCGTCCCGATTACCTCGGTCTCGGCGAGGTCGCCGAGCGCCTCGGGCGACCACCGATCCTCGCGCTGACCGCGACGGCATCCACCCCCGTCCGCGAGGAGATCGCGGCCCGCCTCGGACTCGACGACCCCTCCATCCACATCGGCGACGTCGACCGACCGTCGATTCGCCTCGGCGTCCGACGGCACGGCGACGACCGCGAGAAGCGCGCCGCCGTGGTCGACGAGGTCGCCTCGCTTCCCGTCCCGGGGCTCCTCTACACATCGACGCGGCGCTCGGCGGAGCGGTACGCCGACGACCTGACCGAGCGCGGCAAGCGGGCGCGGGCGTACCACGCCGGTCTCCCGTCGAAGGAGCGGGCGGAGGTGCACCGGCAGTTCCTCTGCGACGAGCTCGACGTCGTCGTCGCGACGAGCGCGTTCGGCATGGGCATCGACAAGGAGAACGTGCGATTCGTCATCCACGCCGACGTCCCCGAGTCGATCGACGCCTACTTCCAGGAGCTCGGCCGCGCTGGCCGCGACGGTGAAGAGGCCCACGGCACCCTGCACTACCGCGCGGAGGATCTCGCCCTGCGGCGCTACTTCGCGACGAAGAATCCGGATGCCGCCGAGCTTCGCGCCCTCATGCGGGCGATGTCGACGCGGGCGCGCCTGAAGTCCGCTCTCGCGAAGGAATCCGGGCTGTCACCGCGCCGCGTGACGGGACTGCTCACGCTGCTGATCGACACCGGGTCGGCACGCGCGTCGAAGTCCGGGGTGTCGCTCCGGCGGAACCTCGACGAGCGCGCCGCCGTGAAGGCGGCACTCGAGCGAGTCGAGGAGCGCGAGCGGATCGAGCGCTCCCGCATCGAGACGATGCGCGAGTACGCCGAGACGCGGCGCTGCCGGCGCCAGGTGCTGCTCGGCTATTTCGGGCAAGACCTCGACGAGCCATGCGGCAACTGCGACACCTGCGCGGCAGGAGCAGCAGACGCCGTTCGGGCCCCGGCATCCGCTTCGGACGCGGGATTCGAGATCGATGAGAAGGTGTCGCACCGCGAGTGGGGCGCCGGCACCGTCGTCTCGATCGACGACGACCGCATGCGGGTGTTCTTCGACAGCGAGGGCTACAAGGTGCTCTCGCTCGAGATCGTCGAGCGAGAGCACCTGCTCAAGGCCGGCTGACGTGCCGAGTGCAGGTCCAGAGGTAGTTTGGGGCCGCCACGGCCGCCGTTTCGCACGCTGAACTTGCATCGGGCACGGCGACCGAGCCCCAGGGCCGAACGCCCCTCAGACCTCGATGCCGACGGCGGTCGAGCAGCGGGCGAGCTCGTCCGCCGACAGCTCGAGGTCGCGCGCCTGGAACGAGTCGGTGATGGATGCCGGGCGGCTCGCCCCGGGGATGGGGATGACGGTCTCGCCGAGCGACAGCTCCCAGGCGAGCACGACCTGCTGCGGGCTCACGCCGTGCGCCTGGCCGATCTCGGCGAACACCGTGAACCGCTCCCCGATCGAGCCGGCGCCGCCGATGCCGCCGAGCGGGCTCCACGGCAGGAAGGCGATGCCGTTCTCGACGCAGTACCGGAGCTCGCCGTAGCTGCCGGGATGCCGCGGCGAGAACTCGTTCTGCACGCTCGTGAGGTTCCCCTCACCGAGGACCTCCTGCGCGATCTGGATCTCCTCGACGCTGGCGTTCGAGATGCCGACGGTGCGGACGAGTCCCTCGTCCTGCAGCGTCTTGAGGTTCTGCATGACCTCGCCGTAGACCATCCAGCGGTCGGGGCGGTGGTACTGGTACAGGTCGATGACGTCGACCTGCAGGTTGGCGAGCGACTTCTGGACGGCGCTGCGGAGGTAGCCGAGCGATCCGTCGCGACCGAAGTCCTTCTCGGCCGTCCGGGTGATGCCGCCCTTCGTGGCGACGACGATCGACGACCGGTCGCCGTCCCAGCCGGCGAGCGCGTCGGCGACGATCCGCTCGTTGTGGCCCATCTCGTCCCAGCTGGGGGCGTAGATGTCGGCGGTGTCGATGAGCGTCACGCCCGCGTCGAGCGCCGCGCGCACCGTCGCGACGGCGTCGTCGTGCGAGGGCAGGCCGTTGCCGTTCATCGACACCGGCATCGCGCCGAGTCCAATGGCCGAGACGGTGAACGGTCCGAGTGTGCGCTGCGACATGAGTCTCCTTCGACGGGGTGGGGTGCGGCATCCACCCTGCCAGTCGACACCGCCCAGCGCGACGACCCTTGACAGATCAGCGCGGACAGATCACCGCGGCGGATCAGCGCGCGGTCAGCTGCTCCCGCACCTGGCGGCGGAGCACCTTGCCGATCTGCGAGCGCGGCAGATCGTCGAGTTGCACGACCTTCCGGGGCACCTTGTAGGCGGCGAGGTGCGAGCGGGCGAAGTCCTTGAGGGCGGATGCCTCGAACGCCGTCCCCGGCTTCATGACGACAGCCGCGACCACGTCCTCGCCGCCGGTGGCCCGTGGGACGCCCACGACCGCGGCGGACTCGACGTCGGGGTGCAGCGTCAGAACCTGCTCGACCTCGCTCGGGCTGACGTTGAACCCGCCCGTGATGATGAGCTCCTTGACGCGGTCGACGACGGTGACGAAGCCATCCTCCGAGACGGTGACGATGTCGCCGGTGCGCAGCCATCCGCCGTCGAGGAGGACCGCGGCGGTCTCCTCGGGGCGGCGCCAGTAGCCCTGGAACACCTGCGGCCCGCGGATGAGGAGCTCGCCCGCCTCACCGGCGGGACGGTCGACGTTCGGGTCGTCGGGGTCGACCACCCGGATGTCCGTGCTGGGGAACGGCACGCCGACGGTGCCCGGGCGGCGCGTCGGGCCGATCGGGTTGCCGAGGGCGACCGGCGAGGTCTCGGTCATGCCGTAGCCCTCGACGAGCAGGCCGCCCGTGACCTCCTCCCACCGGGTCACGGTGGGGACCGGGAGGCTCATGGCACCCGAGATCGCGAAGCGGATCGTCGAGAGGTCGACGCCCTTGCGGGTGCTGGCCCGCGACAGCGCGTCGTAGATCGGCGGCACGCCCGGCAGGAACGTCGGCGGCGACTTCTTCAACGCGCCCACGACGAGGTCGACGTCGAACTTGGGGAACAGCACGATCCGCGCCCCGATCGACACCGCGAAGGTGAGGCACAGGGTCAGCCCGTAGGCGTGGAACATCGGGAGGACGGCGTAGAACGTCTCTTCGCCCTCGGTCAGCCCCGGCACCCACGCGCGCCCCTGCTCCGCGTTCGAGCGGAGGTTCCGGTGCGAGAGGACGGCGGCCTTCGGCATCCCGGTCGTCCCGCTCGTGAGCTGCAGGAGCGCGGTGTCGTCGAGGGCGGGCCGCGCGTACTTGCGGGGCAGCCGGCGGGCGTTCGTGAACTGCGACCACCGGATGATCCCCCGCGCGGTCGGCTTCGAGGTCAGCGCCTCGCGTCGCTCGCGGAGGGCGGGGACGGGCAGGCGCAGGGCGGCGCGCGATGCCCAGGGCAGGGCGTCGGTCATGTCGACGGCGACGATCGCGGCGGGCGCGATGTCGCTCGGGAACTCGGCGACCATGTCGGCGATCTTGTCCCAGACGATCGCGACGACGGCCTCGTGCACCTCGAACTGGTGCCGCAGCTCACGGGCCGTGTAGGTCGGGTTGTGCTCGACGACGATCGCGCCGATGCGCAGAGCGGCGTAGAACGCGACGATGTGCTGCGGGCAGTTCGGGAGGACGAGCGCGACGCGGTCGCCGGCGCTGACGCCGAGCTTGCGCAGGGCGTTCGCCGCGCGCGAGACCTGCTCGCCGAGTTCGGCGTAGGTGGTTTCGGCGCCGAAGAACTCGGTCGCGACCTTCGACCCGTAGCGCGCGACCGAGTGGTCGAGCAGGTCGACGAGCGTCTCGTCGACGGGGTCGATGTCTGCGGGGACGCCGGGCGCGTAAGCGGCCAGCCAGGGGCGTTCCTGCAGATCGGATGCCGGCGGTGTCGAAGTCATCGTCGTGTGTCCTCCTCGGTGTCCCGCCAGCGTAGGGCGGTTTTTCGATGCGTCTGCTGTGCGTCCGCTACGCGCGTTCGAATCCGGCGAGCCCCGCGGCGAACACCCGGATGACATCGTCGACGTGTTCGTCGTCTCCGGTCGCGAGCCACCACGCGGCGAGTCCCTCGGCCGCCGCATGCACGACGGCCACGAGCGTCGCCGTCGGCGCGGTCAGCACACCGCCCCGGGACGCCATCCACGCCTCGACGAGCCGCTCGATCTCCCCGCGGACAGCCTCGGTCTCGGCCCGCGCGGCACCGGCGAGCGCCTCGGATGAGCGAGCCATCGCGGTGAGCTCGGCAAGACGTTCGTGACGCGCGCGCTCGCGCCGCAGCTCGGCGACGAAGGTGTGGAGCGCCGCAGCGACGGCCTCGCCGAGGGGGAGCGGTGCGAGCGGCTCGGCCCACAGCCGGCGCGTCAGCAGACCGGACTCCCGCTCGAGCAGGGCGGTCACGAGATCGGCCTTCGACCCGAACGCGTAGCTCACGACGCGGTGGGCGACGCCCGCTCGCTGCGCGACGCTGCGGAGCGACAGCGCGGCGACCCCGTCGTGCACCATCACCTCGACCGCGGCGTCGAGCAGCTGGCGACGGCGATCGTCGACGTCGAGATAGGTCCGGCGAGGTGACGGGTCGTTCACAGTGATCTCCGAGCGTGCGGCGCGTGGTGGCATCCATACTAGTTTTATCCACCCGGACCAATTGAGGAGATCTCATGATCAGCGTGACCCCCGCCCGCGCCACCGACCTCGCCTCCGCCGCCGCGATCCTCGCCGAGGCGTTCGCGCAGGACCCCGTCATGGCGGCCGTCGTGCCGGGCACGCGGCGTCGGCACGAACGGCTCACCGATCTGTTCCACGGCCTGCTCGCCAGTGGGCCGTACGCGACGGGCACGGTCGACCTCGCGCGCGATGCGGACGGCACGATCCTCGGCGTCGCCGCGTGGGAGGGGCCGCACGCCGAGCGGGGGGCGCTCGCACGCCAGGCGTCGGAGCTCCCCCGCTTCGCGCGGGCGCTCGGCTGGCTCGGGATGCCGCGGGCCCTGTCCCTGCTCTCTCGCCTCGCGCGCCACCGGCCGCGCGCCCCGCACTGGTACCTCGCCGAGATCGGGGTGAGCGCCGCGGCGCGCGGCAGGGGCGTGGGCGGGGCGCTGCTGTCGGCGCAGCTCGACACGCTCGACACCACGCGTCAGAGCGCGTACCTCGAATCCTCCACTCCCGACAACCGTCGCCTCTACCGACGCCTCGGGTTCGAGGAGCTCAGCCCGATCGAGGGCGTGCCGGGGGCGCGGCCGGTCGCGATGCTGAGGCTGCCCGCCGCGCGATAGCGTGCTGGCATGGACCGATCGGGCGATGACCATTGGCGTCCGCTCGTGGCCGCGCTCGCGAACGACCGCGTTCGCGAGGCGTTCGCCCGGCTGACACTCGGGGCCACTGCGGACGACGCCCTCGAGGGCCTGTCGCCGTCGCGTCGGCGCCACGTGGTCGAGACGCTGCAGCGCGCCGGGCTGCTCACGGATGACCTGCGGGCGGACGGCGGGGCGTTCGCCCGCGTCCTGGCCGCCGCGCCTTCCGCGCCGAGGCCGACGGGCATCGCGCGCTACCTCTCACCTGACGGACGTCTGATCGGGTATCCGTCGAATCCGGACGAACGCCGCGAACTCCTGATTCTCCTCGCCGCCCGCATCCTCGCCCCCGGCGAGGTCCTGGACGAGCGCGGGATCAACGAGCGGCTCCAAGCCCTCACCGACGACGTCGCCGCCCTCCGGCGGCACCTCGTCGACCACGACCTCGTCGAACGCACGCGGTCGGGTACCGAGTACGCGCTGGTCGTCGACCCGTCCTCGTAGGAGACGCTCTTCCGGCGCCGTCAACCGCTATGCGGACGGCCGCCTCCGGGTGTGCACTGGTGCGGTGAACTCGCTCCCGTTCTGGCTGGTCGTCGTCGTCTTCGTCGCAGCCGCCGCCGTCGTCTGGGTCGCCGGCATCCAACTCTCGAAGACCACCGACGTGCTCGACGCGCGCTGGCACATCGGCAGCGCCTTCGGCGGGCTGATCATCCTCGCCGTCGCGACGAACCTGCCCGAGATCGCCATCACGGTCAGCGCCGCTGCGGCGGGCAACCTCGGGGTGGCGGTCGGCAACATCCTCGGTGGCATCGCACTGCAGACCGTCGTCCTCGTCGTACTCGACGCGTTCGGCCGCCGGGGCCGAGGGGTGAAGCCGTTGACCTACCGCGCGGCATCCCTCGTGCTGGTCCTCGAAGGGCTCGTCGTGGTGGCCGTGCTCGCGGCCGTCGTGGCCGGCAGCCAGCTGCCGGAAGGACTCGTTGCCCTGCGCCTCACGCCGGACGTCGTCCTCATCACCGCGCTCTGGATCGCGGGCCTGTTGCTCGTGCAGCGCGCCGGTCGCCACCTGCCCTGGAGCGGCAGCGGAACCGTCGACGATGCGTCGCCGCACACCCCCGGACACCGCCGCTCGAAGCCGCAGCACCCCCACAAGAGCCGGCCGACATGGCTGGTCGTCACGATCTTCCTGGTCGCCGCCGCGGCGACGCTCGGCGCCGGTGTGGTCCTCGAGCGCGCCGGCGACGCCATCGCCGAGGACATCGGGCTCTCGGGCGTCCTGTTCGGCGCCACGTTCCTCGCCCTCGCGACCTCGCTCCCCGAGATCTCCACGGGCCTGCAGGCGATCCGGCAGGGCGACGACAACCTCGCGATGAGCGACATCTTCGGGGGCAACGCGTTCCTCCCGGTGCTCTTCCTCGTCGCGACCGTCATCTCGGGCCAGGCCGTCCTGCCGCGCGCGGGCGCGACGGACATCTACCTCACCGCGCTCGCTGCCCTGCTGACCCTGGTCTACGTGGTCGGGCTCATCTTCCGTCCTTCGCGGCGGGTGCTGGGGATGGGCGTCGATTCGCTGACGGTCCTCGTGCTCTACGCGGTGGGGGTCGCGGGCCTGTTCGCGGTCGCCTCCGGCTGAGTCCGTCCGGTCAGTCGTACGACGCGAACACGCGCCGCTCGACACCGTCGAGGCGCATCGTCCCGCCGTACGGCACGATCCACTGCGGACGCGTGTGCCCGAAGGGCACGCCGACGCAGACGACGGCGTCGGGGTTGTAGCGGGCGACGAGCCCGGTGACCACCTCACGCTGCGCCTCGCGGCGCGCGCGCCGGGTCTCGGCATCCGGTTCGTCGCCGAATGTGCTGACCGGCGGCCGCGCGACGACGACGCCCGCGACGACGCCGAGCACGCCGCGCTCGCCCAGTGCGCGGACCCAGCGCGCGACGAGGCGGGGCGAGGGCAGTTCCTCACTCGTCTCCAGCAGGAGGATGCCACCGCGGAGGTCCTCGAGCTCCGGCATCCGTCCCGCCAGGCCGATCTCGTCGAGCACGTCGAGGCACCCGCCCCAGGTGCGGCCCTCGACGACCCGCGCCGGCCCGGACCACGTCCACGGCTCGGTCGGGACGCGGTCGCCGTACGAGGTCAGCGCCCGTGGATCGAGCCAGTCCACACCGGTGTCCTCGGATTCGCCCGGTTCGGTCAGCTCGAGCTCGCCGCCGTCGAACAGCGCGGCGCGCAGCGACTGGAGATGGATGCCGTCGAGCCCCGGCCCCGCGCCGATGTGCACCTGCGTCGACCCGCCGTAGAAGCCGGGCACGCCCGCCTGCCAGAGGGCGTTCAGCAGGTGCGTGTTGTCGCTGTACCCGACGAACGGCTTCGGGTCGGCGAGCGCACCCGCGAGGTCGACATGCGGCACGACCGTGATCTGGTCGTCCCCGCCGATGCTCGCGAAGACGGCACGGACGTCGGATGCCGCGAGCGCCGCCTCGACGTCGGTGGCGCGGGCGCGCGGGTCGGCCCCCAGCATCCGCGTCGTCGGATACTCGACCGGCTCGAGCCCGAGTTCGTCGCGGATGCGGCGGAGCGCCTGCTCGTGCACCGCGGGGGCGAAGCCGGGCGCCGCGAACGACGGCGAGAGCACGGCGACGCGGTCGCCGGGGCGGAGCTTCGAAAGGGTCCGGAACGAGCGGGGCACGCCCTCATCGTGGCATCCGAGGACCGTCACGCGCTGTTCACCGGTGATTCACCCCGTCGCAGGAACGCCGACGGATCCTGGAACCGATCTGCACGAGAGGACCCCCCTGTGACCACTGTGGAACCCCCCACCACCCGCACGACGCTTCCCCTCGCGGCTCACGCCGTCGGAAAGCGCTCCGCCGTGACCTGCCAGTTCAAGTGCGCGAACGCGTGCCTCGGCCCCGAATGCAACGGGTCGGACAACCCGACGTTCCGCAGCATCGCCGAGCTCGCTCTCTCGCGCCGCATGCTCATCGGCGCCGCGGCCGCGGGCGCCGTCGTGGTCGCGACGGACGCGTTCGGCGTCCTCACCCCCCAGGCCGCGTCCGCCGCCACGACGGGCGGGGCGGTCGAGTCCCACTGGGGCTGGAATCACCACAGCCTGCCGTTCCAGCCGATCGCTCCGGTCCCGGCATCCGTCGACGCGCTCACGGTCCCGAAGGGCTACACGTGGTCGCCGATCATCCGCTGGGGCGACCCGCTGTTCTCGGACGCGCCGACGTTCTCGCTTGAGGGGCAGAGCCGCGCAGCGCAGGAGCGCCAGTTCGGCTACAACAGCGACTACCTCGACATCCTCGCCGACCGCTCCGGCAAGACCGGCGTCCTCGTCAACAACCACGAGTACGTGAACCCGAACATCATGTTCCCGCCGTCGACGGATGCCGCCGAGCTCCGCCGTCGCGGTGAGGTGTTCAAGGCGGCCCAGGGCATGTCCGTGGTCGAGATCACGCGTCGTCGCCGCGGCACACCGTGGCGCTACGTCGTCGACGGCCGCCGCAACCGGCGCATCACGGTCGAGACCGTGTTCGAACTGACCGGCCCCGCCGCCGGCTCCGACCTGGTGAAGACCGCCGCCGACCCCGAGGGCCGCTGGGTCCACGGCACGCTCGGCAACTGCTCGGGCGGCACGACCCCGTGGGGCACGATCCTCTCGGGCGAGGAGAACTTCAACGGCTACTTCGCGTGGGCCGCCGACACGGCCGGCCAGAAGCGCTACCAGGCGAGCGCCTCGCGGACGACCTCGACCGGCTGGGAGGCCTACGACCCGCGGTTCAACTCGTTCGACCCCGGCTACGTCAACGAGCCCAACCGCTTCGGGTACATCGTCGAGATCGACCCGGACGACCCCACCTCGACGCCCAAGAAGCACACCGCGATGGGTCGCTTCAAGCACGAGGGCGCGAACGTCATCGTCGCGGAGGACCGCCGCGTCGTGGCCTACATGGGCGACGACGAGCGCAACGACTACCTCTACAAGTTCGTGTCGAAGAACCGCATCAGCTCGTCACGCAAGAAGAACATGTCGCTGCTCTCGGAGGGCGACCTGTACGTCGCGCGCTTCCGCGGCGACTCCCCCACGAGCCAGATCGACGGATCCGGGAAGCTTCCCTCCGACGGCGCCTTCGACGGCACGGGCGAGTGGATCGCGCTGACCCGGCACGGCAAGAGCGTCGTGCCCGGCATGACGATCGACGAGGTCCTCGTCTACACGCGCCTCGCCGCCGACAAGATGGGCGCGACGAAAATGGACCGCCCCGAGGACGTGCAGCCGAGCCTCCGCACCGGCAAGATCTACGTGGCCCTGACGAACAACTCCGATCGCGGCAAGACGTCGATGGTGGATGAGGCGAACCCCCGCACCGGCAACCGCTTCGGTCACGTGCTCGAGATCACCGAGCGCCACGGTCAGGCGGGCACGTCGTTCGGCTGGAGCATCCTGCTGCAGTGCGGCAACCCGTCCGACCCGAGCACCTACTTCGCGGGCTACCCGAAGGACAAGGTGTCGCCGATCTCCTGCCCCGACAACCTCGCGTTCGACGAGGACGGCAACCTCTGGATCTCGACCGACGGCGCCCCGAGCACGATCGGGTTCAACGACGGCCTGTTCCGGGTCCCGCTCACCGGACGGGAGCGCGGCCACGTGGAGCAGTTCCTCGCCGTGCCCCGCGAGGCGGAGACGTGCGGCCCCGTGATCCACGCGCGGGAACAGCTGGTGTTCGTCGCGGTGCAGCATCCCGGCGAGAACGGCACCGTCGCAGCTCCCACCTCGCTGTTCCCCGACTACGGCTCGACGCGACGGGGCGACATCCCCAACGCGCCTCGACCGTCGGTCGTGCAGGTGTACCGGAGCTGATCGGAGTCAGCTGATGCCGGAGGGGGTCGACGTCACGTCGGCCCCCTCCGGCATCAGCGGGCGACGCCGATCGGGTCGCCGGTGCGGGCGAGGTCGGCCTCCAGCTCGCGAACGATCGGGATGACCTTCTCGCCGAACGCCTCGAGCTCCTCCTGGAAGTGCAGGAAGCCGAGCAGGAACAGGTCCACCCCGCGCTTCTTGTAGGCGATGATGCGCTCGGCGACCTGCTCGGGCGGACCGAACAGCTGGGTGCGGAAGCCGTCGTTGTACTGCACGAGGTCCTCGAACGAGGAGTCGGCCCACATCCCCTTGCGGTCCGCGGTGGATGCCCCGGCCTGCTGCACCGACTTGCGGAAGCCTTCGACGGACGCCGGATCGGCCTGCGCGATGATCTCGCGCAATTGCTCACGTGCTTCCGCCTCAGTGTCGCGGACGATCGCGAACCCGTTCAGACCGAACCGCACGGTGCGCCCGTGCTCAGCGGCGACCCGGGTGACGTCGTCGTACTGCTCGGTGAACCCGTCGAAGTCCTTGCCGTTCGAGAAGTACCAGTCGGCATGAGCGCCGCCATTGAAGCGCGCGGCCGTCGAGTTGCCGCCCTGGAAGATGTCCGGATGCGGGCGGCCGGGCACCGGGTAGGGGCCGGGGCGCAGCGTGAAGTCGTTCACGCGATAGAAGTCGCCGTGGAACTGCACGTTCTCCTCGGTCCAGAGCTTTCGCAGCACCTCGATGAACTCGGCGGAGCGGCGGTAGCGCTCGTCGTGCTCGAGCCACGGGAGGCCGAGCTTCGTGTACTCGTCCTTGAACCAGCCCGAGACGACGTTGACGGCCGCGCGGCCCTTCGAGAACTGGTCGGCCGTGAGGATGAACTTGGCCAGCACGGCCGGCTCCCACAGGCCCGGGTGGACGGCGGCGATGACCTTCAGCTTCTCGGTCGCGAGGAGCAGGGCGAGGCTGATCGACGTCGACTCGTGCTGCTGAGCCGCGCCGTAGCTCGACAGGTACCGCACCTGGCTGAGGGCGTACTCGAACCCGACGCGCTCGGCCGTCTGAGCGAGCTTCACGTTGTAGTCGTAATCCCAGGACGTCCGCTGCTCGATGTTCGAGACCACGAGGCCGCCGCTCACGTTGGGCACCCAGTACGCGAACTTCAGCGGCTCGTGGGTCGAGGCCGGGTCGAACGAGGAGGTCTGCTCGGTCATGGTGTTCTCCCTGGGCTGGCGACGCGGTCGGGCGACGCGATCGGATGGGTTCCCCGGAACCTTCCGCCCGGGCGCCGGGCAGTGTCAATCGATGTGAACGCGTGTGTCGGGGCGTGACGGTGTGTGTCGGCCCGTGACGACGGGATGCCGCGATTCACGTCACAAACGCGCCCCGCGCGGATTCGGCGAGTAGCAAGGGTGCGACGACCACGACCCCACTGCTGAGAGGCGACGACATGACCCGGCATCCCGACCCCGCACTCCACGACGAGCTCTCGCTCGGCACCGACTACGAGACGCTCGCGGCGCGGTTCCGGCCGTTGTTCGCGCAGATCGCCGACGGCGCGGTGGACCGCGAGAACGACCGTCGGCTGCCGCGCGAGGAGATCCGGCTGCTCACCGATGCCGGGTTCGGCGCCGTCCGTGTCCCGCGTGCGTACGGCGGGTCAGGGGCATCCCTCCCCCAGCTGATCGAGCTGCTCACCGAGCTCGCTGCCGCCGACTCCAACATCCCGCAGGCGCTGCGGGGCCACTTCGCCTACGTCGAGGACCGCCTCAACCAGCACGCGACCGTCGACCAGTCGGCCTGGTTCACGCGCTTCGTCTCGGGCGAGATCGCCGGGAACGCCTGGACCGAGATCGGCGAGGTGAAGGTCGGCGACGTCAACACGAAGGTCACCCGTCGCGGCGACGACCTCGTCGTCAACGGCACCAAGTTCTACAGCACCGGGAGCATCTTCGCCGACTGGCTCGACGTGTACGCAGAGCACGACGGCGTCCCCGTGATCGCGATCGTGCGCGCCGATCAACCCGGCGTGACCGTCCACGACGACTGGGACGGCTTCGGGCAGCGCACGACCGGCAGCGGCACGACGATCCTCGAGGACGCCCGCGTCGATCCCGACGACATCACCGTCTTCGCCGATCGCTTCCGCTACCAGACGGCCTTCTACCAGCTCGTCCACCTCGCCACGCAGGCCGGCCTCGTCGCGGGCGCGGCGCGGGAGGTCGCGGCACACGCCCGCGCCCGCACGCGTGTCTTCAGCCACGGCTCCGCCGGGACCTGGTCAGAGGATCCGCTCGTGCAGCAGACCGTCGGGGTGGCGACGGCGCAGGGGTTCGCTGCCCGGGCGGTCGCGGTGCGGGCGGCCGAATCCGCGCAGGACGCCTACGTGGCGCGCTTCGCGTGCGATCCCGAGGCCGAGGAACGCGCCAATCAGCGCGCCGAGATCGAGTCCGCCCAGGGACAGATCGTCCTCACGTCCCTCTCCCTCGAGGCGACGAGTACCGTGCTCAACGCGCTCAGCGCGTCGGCCGTCTCCGAAACGAAGCGCCTCGACCGCTTCTGGCGCAACGCCCGCGCCGTGTCGTCGCACAACCCCGTCATCTTCAAGCAACGCATCGTCGGCGACTGGGCGATCAACGGCACGCCCGCCCCCTATGTGTGGGCGATCGGGCAGCGGCGGACGACCGCCGCCGCGGCGCGGTGAGGGCCACACCGGACACCGAGCTTGCTCATCACAAATTGATAACAGGAATTCCTTGCCACCGTTATCTCGCCGTTATACAGTCATTGCACGGTAGATGTTTTGCTGTGGCAGCTACCGACATGTGATTGCAGGACACTCTTGGTGCAAAGGGACAAGGGCCGGCTGGATGCCTCTCCAGCCGGCCCTTACTGCATCACCCGTCAGGCGGTCTCGCTCCGGCGGCGGCGCATCACGAGCACCGTCCCGAGTGCGAGAAGCGCCGCACCGGCACTGCCTGCGACCCACAGCGGCCCGGCCTGACCACCGGTCGACGCCAGCTCGTCGCCGTCAGCCGCCGCGACCGCACCGCTCGAGACGGTCACCGCGGCCCATCCGACGAGATCGCCGGACTCGTCGACGACGGCGACCCGATGGGCGCCGGGCTCGACGTCGTTCGGCAGCGCGAAGCTCGCGGCACCGGCGGCATCCGCCGTCACCTGTCCGAGCGCTGTCGGCGTCGAGTACAGGAACCCGGAGTACCGCTCGCCGGCCGTCAGCCCCGAGACGACGACGCGGTCGCCGCGGACGGACGCTTGGATGCCGCCCTCTGCCGCAGCCGGCAGGTCGTCACCGTTCGCGACCGGCGCACCAGGGGTGCCGCCGGTCGACGGGAGCGTCGGCTGGGGAGCGGGGGTCGGCTCGGGCGAACCGGTCGGTGCGGGCGCGGGAGTGGGCTCAGCCGTGGGAGCCGGCGTCGGCTCCGGGGTCGGGGTGGGCTCGGGCTGCGGGCCCGGGCTCGGCTGGGGCTGCGGGGTGGGCTCGACGCTTCCGTCGCCGATCACGACCGAGCCGTCCGCCTTCACGGTGACCTTCGCGGCCATAGCCGCCGCGAGGTTCATCCGCTGCCAGCTCTCCTGCTCGCCCACGTCGAGGGGGTTGCCGGAGTCCTCGGCAGTCAGAGCGAGCACCTGTCGACGCTGCGCCGGCGTCAGGTCGGGGTGGGACGAGACGAGCAGCTCCTCGGCTCCCGCGGGCACCACGACCTTCTCACCCTTGGGGCCGATGTCGGGGAAGCCGTACCCGAGGTGCTCCTCGTAGTACGCGAGCGCCTTGTCGGTCGGCAGGTACGGGACGTCCTTCTTGATGCAGTTCTCGAGGGTGTCGCCGCAGCCGCGCTCCAGAACGCCGCGCAGTTCGTCGGCGGCTTCGTCGACGAGCGCGCGCATGGCCGGGTCGGCGAGGCGGAGCGCGATGATCTTCTGGCCCATCATGCGGCCGCTGATGACGTCGAGCGGGTAGTGCGCAGCCATCACGACGCGGTTGTTGCCGGCCTCGACCGTGCGGGCGAGGATCTGCGGCGCGAGCTGGGGCAGCATCTCGGCGAGCGCCGTGCCCTGCCAGTACGCCTGCGACGTGTGGCCCGACGGGAAGGAGCCGCTCGTGGAACCCCACGCGTCGCCGCCTTCCTTGTCGCGGTAGACGAGGTCCTTCGTCTTGTCGAGACGGATGTACGGCCGGTCGTAGTCGAAGTAGTTCTTTGGCGGGTTCGTCGACGAGGTCGAGCCGAGCTTGCCGCCCTCCTTGTTGAGCAGCCAGGTCACCTTGGGCAGTTCGCCGTCGGCGATGGCCTCGGCGTAGATCGCGCCGAGCTTCTTCCCGAACGCGTCGCCCATGCTGACGGACATGTCCTGGTACTGGTCGACGATGGCCCGCTGGACCTGCGCCTTCGAGGCCGTCCGGTTGATCTCGCTCGTCAGCTCGTCGTTGTAGTCCATGACGGCCGCATTGCCGCCCGGGCCGCGGTCGGTGCGGAGGTTCTGGAAGACATCCATCATCCGGACCGACCAGTTGTCCGCGCTGGGAGCGCTCGAATCGCCCGTCGAGGCGGTCGCGTCCGACGAGTAGGTCGCCGTCTTCTGCGCCTCGGTGAATCCGTCCGCCGCGAAGGCGGGGACGGCTGCCAGAGTGCACGCGACGAGGATGCCGAGGCCCCCGATCGCGCCGCGGGTCCGGCTGCCTGCTCGTCTTGTCTGTTTCTTCACGCTCACGGGCGCGCCTCACTTCCATCGGTTGCGGGAGTCGTCGCAGACTATCGATGACACGCGGGTTTGTCAGGACATAGCGACAACACAGTTCATGAGAATGCTCTCCTGAGCGTGCGAACGGCACGTGACGGCGCGGTGAAGCCGAGGGGACCATCGGCGCTCGGCGCGTCTGCCCGCGGCGATACAGTTGACGCCATGACCGATCGACGCCTCGCCATCGCCGCGTGGGAGAGCCTCTTCCGCGCGCAGCACGAGGTCATGGCCGAGATCTCCCGGGACTTCGACGACGATCAGCTGTCCGGTGCCGAGTACGACGTCCTGCTGACGGTGACCCGCTGCGATGAGCACACCGCACGCCTGCGCGACGTGACCGCCAACATGCTCATCAGCCAGCCCAGCGTCTCGCGACTGGTCGACCGGATGGTGGCACGCGGGCTCGTCTCCAAGCAGCCCGACCCGCAGGACGGCCGCGGCGCGATCCTCCGCGCCACCGACAAGGGCGCAACGATGTTCCGTCGGCTGGCGACGGTCCACGGCCGGACGATCGCCGAACGGATGTCGGTCCTCACCGACGACGAACTCGCACAGCTCGAGAAGCTGACCGCGCGCCTTCGCGGCGTGTGACACATGCGAATCGCCCCGCATCCGAGACGGGATGCGGGGCGATTCGCGTCAGTGCGAGGATGCCGCGGTGATCACTGGTCGATCGGCTGCGGATCGCTCTCGCGGGCGGAGATGGTCGGGGCCGAACCGTCGGCGACCACCTCGACCTTGCGTGGCTTGGCCTTCTCGCTCACCGGGATGGTGACGGTGAGCACACCGTTGCTGTAGGTCGCCGTGATGGCGTCGGTGTCGATGCCCTGGCCGAGGTTCAGCTGGCGCAGGAAGCTCGCGGTCTCACGCTCGCGCGTGATCCACTTCACCCCGTCGGCCGCCCCCACGGTGCGCTCGGCGCGGATGGTGAGCAGCTGGCCGTCCACGTCGATGTCGACCGAGCCCGGGTCGATGCCCGGCAGGTCGGCGTTCAGGACGTAGTGGTCGCCGTCGCGGAACAGGTCCATCGGCATCCGTCGCGGGCCGCGGCGCGTGTCGAAGAGGGTCGACGCCAGGCGGTCGATGTCACGGAACGGGTCGTAGGTTGCCATGATTCTCTCCTTCAGTGATGTGGTCTTAAAGTTGAGCCCCTGCGGCTCAAGTGCGTTCAGATTAGCACTCTGACCTACCGAGTGCCAACGGTTCTCGCACGGCGAACGCCCACGTCGGAGACGGCCTTAGGCTGGCGACATGAGCGCCCACGAGACCGCCCCCGAGCCCGCCGACCCGTTCCTCTGGTTGGAGGAGATCGACGGACCCGAGGCCCGCGCCTGGGCAGCCGAACGGACCGCCGAGACCGAGGCGGCCTTCTCGGGCAACACACGCACCGCGCTCGAGCGCCGCCTGACCGGCATCCTTCAGGACCCCGATCGACTCGTCGTCCCGAGCCGCCACGGCGATCTCATGTACGACCTGTGGCGGGATGCCGCGAACCCCCGCGGCCTGTGGCGACGGACATCCCGCGCCGCCTTCGCAGCGGGCGAACCGACCTGGGAGGTGCTGCTTGACGTCGACGCACTCGGCCGCGAGGAAGGCGTCGCCTGGGCGTTCGCGGGCGCGGCTCACGGACCTGCGGGCAGCGGGCGTGCACTCGTGCGGCTGAGCCCGGACGGCGGTGACGCCACCGTCGTGCGCGAGTTCGACCTCGACGCACGTCGTTTCGTCGACGACACCCCGTTCGCCCTCGACGCCGAGAAGACGATGATCGCGTGGGTCGACCGCGACACCCTGCTCGTCGCCACTGCCCTGCACGGCGGCGGCGTCACCGACTCGGGGTATCCGATCAGCGCCCGCGCCTGGCGACGGGGCGAGTCCCTCGCGGACGCTCCGCCCATCGTGACGGGTGTCGCCTCGGACGTCGGCGTGTTCGCGCACGTCGACCGCACGGGCGGCACCGCGACGCCGATCGTGGTCATCGCGCATGACTTCTTCCACTCCGAATCCTGGGTCTGGGACGGCGGCGAGCCGCGTCTGATCGCCGTGCCGCAGGACGCGAACGTCGATGTTCACGGCGACCTCGTCACCGTGCGGACCACGACCCCGTGGCGCATCGGCGACACGACGCATCCGTCGGGCACCCTCCTCATCGGTCCACTCGAGACCGTCACGGAGGGCGACGGGTCGGACCTGCGCGTCGCCTTCGCCCCGAGCGACACGGCGGTGCTCGAAACGTGGACGTGGACCCGCACGCGCCTGGTCCTCACGATCCTCGACCGCGTGCAGAGCCGGCTCGTGTCGCTCGATCCCGAGACGCTGACCGGAGTCGACATCGACCTGGGCCTCGGCGACGCCGATCTCTTCAGCGCGAGCGTCGCCACCGCCGACGACGACGAGGACGACGAGCTGTGGGTGGTCGCTCGCGGCTTCCTCACTCCCCCGACGCTCCTGGTGATCGCCCCCGGCGCCGAGCCCCGCGTCGTCGACCGCAGCCGCCCAACCTTCGACGCGTCCGGACTCGTCGCGGAGCAGCACTGGGCGACGTCGGCCGACGGCACGCGCGTGCCGTACTTCGAGGTCGGTCCGCGGGAGCGCTCCGGCACTCTCCCCGTCCTCATGAACGGCTACGGCGGGTTCGAGCACGCGCTCACCCCGGAGTATCCGACGATCGTCGGCCCCGCCTGGCTCGAGGAGGGACGCGTGTACGTCGTCGCGAACATCCGCGGCGGCGGCGAGTTCGGACCCGAGTGGCACCTGGCCGCGCTGCGCGAGAACCGCCACCGCGCATACGAGGACTTCGCCGCCGTCGCGCGCGACCTCGTCGCACGCGGCGTCTCGACCCCCGACCGCATCGCCTGCCACGGCCGCAGCAACGGCGGTCTGCTCGTCGGCAACATGCTGACCCAGTATCCCGACGACTTCGGGGCGATCGTCTGCGGCGTGCCCCTCCTCGACATGAGGCGGTACACGCGACTGTCGGCCGGTGCCAGTTGGATCGCGGAGTACGGCGACCCCGACGACCCGGCCGAGTGGGAGTTCGTGAAGACCTTCTCGCCGTACCACCTGATCGAGCCCGGGCGGCGGTACCCGGCATCCCTCATCTACGCGGCCGCGAGCGACGACCGGGTCGGCCCCGTACAGGCGCGCAAGATGGCGGCACGGTTGGCGGACGAGACGGATGCCGAGGTGCACTACCTCGAGCCCATCGAGGGCGGTCACTCCGGAGCGATCGACGCGGCCTCGACCGCCGCACTGCACGCGACGATCCACGCGTTCCTCGACCGCACGGTGGCGCGCGCCGACTGAGCGGCGGGGCCCGCCCTCTACGCTGGGGGGCGGGAGGTCCACCGCATGAGCACCATCGGGGCCGTCGAGGATGACCTCGCGGCGACGCTGTCCGCTGTCGCGGAGCGCGTCCGCATCGACGACGCCGCGGCCGAGCGGATCCGCCAGCACGTCCCCGGGCTGCGCGCGGCGCTGGCCCGACGCGGATCGTCTGCCGATCTCGTCGACCTCGTGACGGCGGCGGTCGTCGCCGCGAACGGTCGTTCCCTCGACCTCAAGGTGCACGGCGAGCAGCGCGCCGCGAACCCCGTGCGCACGAGTTCGCGGTTCGCCCTCGGCGCCGCCTGCTACGCCGACAGGTACGCCGGCAACCTCGCCGGGCTCCGAGACGAGATCCCCGCGCTCCGCGACCTCGGCGTGAGCGTGCTGCACGTCCAGTCACCGTTCGCCCGCCGGGAGGACGGCACGATCGACCTCCGTCGCGGCGACCCCGGTCTCGGATCGATCGACCGCCTCTCCGACCTGGCTGCCCACCTTCGCCTGTCCGGCATCTCGCTCGCGGTCGACATCCCCGCGCGCGACGATCTCGCTGGACTCGTGGACGATCTCCTCTTCCTCGCCGGGCGCGGGGTCGAGGTCTTCCTCCTTCCGGCTCGCGACACGGTGGACGTCCTCGCCCCCGTGCTGGCGATCGGTGCACCGGGGGTCGATGTGCTCCCGGCATCTCCCGGTTCCGCTCCTCTTTGGCACGCGCTCGCTACGGGCGACGCGGCACCCCTGCAGCGCGCGCTCGAGGCACGCGACGGCAGTCTCGACGTCGCCGCGGTGCGGGACGCGGACGCGGTGGTGTGGCGAGCGGATGCTGCCGAGCTCACCGCTCGCTACACGGACGGCTCCTCGTTCGGGCGCGGCCTGGCGACGGCGGACGGCGTGGCGGGGACAACCGCGTCGCTCGCCGGGGTCGAGGCGAGCGACCCGCTCGGCGAAGCCCGCGTGGCCCTCGCGCACGCGTTCGCGCTGAGCGTGCCGGGTCTTCCCGTGCTGTGGCTGGGCGACGAGGTCGGTCAGCTGAACGACCCGACGTTCCGCGACGACCCCGAGCGTCGCGACGACCCGCGCTGGACGCACCGCGGTCAGAAGCCGCGTGACCGCTATGCGCAGAGGACGGATGCCGCCACCTCGGCCGGCCGCATCCACCGCGACCTCACGAAGCTCATCGCCGTCCGGCACACGACGCCGGAGTTCGACGGGACGCGTCTGATCGGTTTCGACGTCCCCGCGCCGTCGGTCGTCGCGTATCAGCGCCCCGGCGACGGGTCGGTCGTGCTGGTGCTCGCGAACGTCGCCGCAGAGCCCGCGCATGTTCCCGCGGAGACGCTGTCGGGCTTCGCGCGCACGGCACTCGATCTGGTGGAGGGCGTCGAGCTCGCAATCGACGAAGGGCTCACGCTGCCCGCCTGCGGTTTCCGCTGGCTGCGCGTGAGCCCTGTCGTCTGAGTCCGGCCCTCTGAGACCGGCGGATGTCAGTCCTCGACGACCGTGACGGTGACCTCGATGTTGCCGCGCGTGGCGTTCGAGTAGGGGCACACCTGGTGCGCGGCGTCGGCGAGCGCCTGCGCCTGGTCGTGCGGGAGGTTCGGGATGACGACCTCGAGCTGCACGGCGAGACCGAAGCCGCCCTCGCCGTTGGAGCCGATGCTCACGCGCGAGCCGACGCTGGTGTCCTCGAGGGTCACCTTCTGGGCGCGGGCGACGGACTGCAGGGCGCTGTGGAAGCACGCGGCGTAACCGGCGGCGAAGAACACCTCGGGGTTCGGAGCGCCACCGGCGCCACCCATCTCCTTGGGAACGCGCACGTCGGTGTCGACGAGACCGTCGACAGTACGGACGTGTCCGTTGCGGCCGCCTCCGGTTGCGAGTGCTTCTGCGGTGTAGAGAGCTTCCATGATGTCCTTCGGGTCAGGAGGCGATTGCCTCGTCGGTGGTACGCATGACGCGGTTCAGGTCGTGGACCGCGTCGAGCAGCATCCGCGCCTTCTCCTCGTCGAGTCCGGTGCAGCGCGCGATCTCCGCGCCGACGACGGACAGCTCCGAGCGGAGCGCACGGCCGTCGTCCGTCAGCGAGACCTCGACGACGCGGTCGTCGTGAGGACTGCGCGAACGGGAGACGATGCCGCGCGCCTCGAGGCGGCGGATGAGCGGCGAGAGAGTCCCGGAATCGAGGAAGAGCTCTGCGCCCAACTCCTTGACCGACCGGGACTCTTGCTCCCCGAGAGCGACGATGACGAGGTACTGCGGGTACGTCAGCCTCCACGGCGCGAGCACGCGCCGATACGCCTGCCCGAAGGCATGGCTGGCCGAGTACACCCCGAAGCACACCATCTGGTCGGTCGCTCTCATACACGTATGGTTGCACGCAATTTAGTTGCGCACAACTTAACGGAAGACGAACGTTCGTTGCGGATCCTCCATAGGGTGAGTACATGACCACGGGCGGCGGCGGAATACTGCTCTTCTCGGGCGGTGCGGATTACGCCGACCCGTGGCATCCGTTCGCGGAGACCAGTGCGATCGTGGCCGACGTGCTCCGCGACGAGGGTGACGTCACGGTCGTCGACACGCTCGACGACCTCGCCGAGCGGATCGACGCTGCTGACATGCTCGTCGTCAACGCCGGCGGCGGTACCGCGCCGCATCCGCTCGACGCGCGCCTCGCCGAGATCCTCGCGGCCTACGGCGGCCCGCTGCTCGCCCTGCACGTCGCAGCGACGCTTCTGCCGGAGCACACGGTGTGGGAGGCGCGACTCGGCGGACGCTGGGTCCGCGACGAGACCTACCACCCCGAACGCGGACCGCTGCACGTGCGCGCCGTCTCTGCATCCGTGGCCGACCTCGATCCCCTCGACACCGTCGATGAGGCGTACACGGCGCTCCGGGTCTCCCCCGAAGCCGACGTCCTGCTCGTGCACGACCACGCCGACGGGGTCGCGCACCCGCTCGCGTGGACGCACGAGAGCAACGGATGCCGCGCCGCCTACAGCGCGCTGGGGCACGACGCGGAAGCCTACGCGCCGCCGCTCGCGCCGGAGCTCATCCGGCGGCTCAGTCGCTGGCTGCTCACCTGACGGGCCGAGAACAAGAAGAGCCCCATCGAAGCGGAGCTCTTCTCAGACTGTCTCAAGACAGTGCGCCCCGAAGGGCCCCGAACCCTCAACCCCCTGATCCGTAGGGACGGCCAATGAACAGAGGCCGCGCAGCCCTCCACGCCGTGGATGCCGATCACACCTGCGTGCACACATTCGAGCATCGGCCTGAACTCCGGCGCAGGCTCCGCGCACGATAAGTATCCTCATCTGGACATTGCGCATGAGCGGGCACGGTTCGTGTGCGGGGCGCTTCTGAGAAACTCGCGAGATGGATTTGCAGCAGTTGACCAGTTTCACGTCGCCCTGAGGCACTGCAACAACGTCGTGTAGTTTCGTCCCGACCACGGTGGCCCGGGGCGCGGACATCGTGCGACGGAAGCATCACTCAACCGTGCGATCGTTTTTATTGCGGTAGCGGCGTGGCAAGCCGCTGTCGAGGAAATGGTCATTGCCATTCTCGATTCAGCACGGCCGAGAGGCCCGGCGCCGATCGACATTGCCGCCACGACGCAGCCGTCGGACCTGCCCGCAGGGCGATCAAGGACTTCGCGACGCCGAACTCGCACAACACGCGACGACTCATGCGCAGTGCTGGATTCGATCCGCAAAGTCACTGGACGTTCAGTCTTGCGGGCGGGCGCGGGAAGCCCAGAATCGTCTGGACCCCGACCATGGTCGAAGCACGCCTCGATCAATGGCTCCAGGTCCGGCATGCACTGGCGCACGGTCACGACGCGCTAGGCGCAGTTAATGCACTGCTGACGGTACGCCTCAAGAACACCAAAGGCGCGCCATGGTTGAACTCGAGGATGCGGAACAGTGCGTGGCGCTCCTCAACCGACTCGTGCGGCTCACCGCTGGCGCGGTCGCCGCCCGCTGCGGGTTGCAGTGAAGTACCCGCGGCCGTAGTGGACCCATATTGAGGCAGTGCGCGGGAATCGCGCGCCGGACCAGGTGACCTGCACAACGGCGCCTCAACGACCAAGAGTTGAAGCAGGCCGCGCGCTTCATCCGATTACGGGCCACGTTCGAACCCCAGGGGGGGTGTGTTTGCTCCCCCACAGCGGGATGATTGAACCACGCCGATTGGGTCCGCTGTAAAAGAGGGGGACGAACGTTGCCAAAACCGCGTGGGCTGATCAATCACGTGAGGGTCGAAACGGCGGTCCGGGAGCGAGTCTGCCATCGCCACAAGACAGGCCAGGATGCGAGACCAATCATGGCTGGCGAACGATGCCTCGTAATCGATACCTCGGTGATGGGAAAGCAGAGCTACTGCCTCGATGCCGCAACGGACATCATCGAACAGGCCCGACTTGATATCGACGAGATTGCACGTCAAATTTCTGCTACACGCTAGGGCGCGTTCCGGTCTGTCAGGTGTGCGGGTGCGGATAATCGGGCTGATCTAGGAGTCGAGTTGCGACCACCCTTGAGCGCGCGGAGGCTCGAAGTATGTCTATCTCAGCGCCAGCGCTCCGGTCCGACTTTGCCGCTCGCAGCAGTTTGCCGGAGTTAAGTCTGCATGCCATCGAGCCAGTCGACCGGGATTAGCGCCTCCCCGTTGCGCCAATTGGCGATCACCGCGTCCTGGAACCACTGGTCGGAGAGATTTGCATGATCACAGACGATCACCTGCATGGCACCATCCAATTCGTCCACGTACCGCGCAAGAAGAGTGAATTGACGGCGAACGCCCTCCCAATCAGCGTCTTCGTCTTCGGCCGCGTCGACGATTTCTTCAGGGAAGAAGGCCTGAGTCGGCTGATCGAGCATCAAGAATCTCGGCACCGGACGAGCTTGGGTTGCAAACCAGTGGTGGAAAGCGAGGTGAGCTACGAGGTGGTATCCGACCCAGTTCTCTCCGCTCCCCATGCGTGCAAGAGGGCGTCGGCCACCAGGATAGAGCGCCGCCACAGACAAACTAGGTAGGTCGAACACGATGTGGTGCTCGGACCCCTCGAGCCCTAATGCGCGCGCGTATTCGGTGAGGTTCCCCGAGATCTGATCGAGTGCGTGTTGGGTTGCTAGTTCCGGGCTATCGGCGGCGAGCAGTTCCTCGAGACGCGCGATCTGACCTCGGAGTGTGGCTGCTCGCCCGCGCAATATGTTGACCTCATCGCGCGTATCCACTCCGCGTTCGAGTTCCTGCATGACGCGTCCCTTGAGCTGAGCCACCCGCTCACGAAGCGGTAGGCCGTCGACCTCGTCGGTCTCGTCGCGGCGCAGTGAGTCCAATCTCGCAAGCAGAGTGCGGATCTCGGCCGTCGCATCAGCCCGTCGCGCAAGCAACGCATCCATCGCAACTTGCCGCTGTCGATCGGTATCAACGGCGGCCTGAAGCCGCAGGCGTAGCCCATCGAGGTGGCTCTGAATAGCCGAGATTGTCTCATCCGGTTCAGGCAGGACCGAGTGACACAGGGGACAGGTTTCGGGATCACCCTCAACTCGTCTGCGAGGCGCCATCACTTCGACGGCTGATAGGCGGTCGACCTGATGAGCTATCTCGTGCTCCGCGCTAGCCCGAGCGCTCTGAAGTGAGCGAAGGGTCTCAGCGCGAGCATCGATTCGACGGATTTCGCCGTTCAGCTCCTCAAGGGCCCGAGTGGCCTCACCATACAAACCCGCCAGATCGGGTGAGATGTCTGGTTCGGGTCTACTCGCCTGGAGAATCGATTCCAACTGATCTCTTGGAGAAAGTGCCGCGAAAGCCTCGGCTGTGGTCATGAGGCCGAGAGAGTCTGCTGCGGCCAGGAGGCGCATTATTCGCGGTGTCTGTTCGGCTGCGTCCGCGTCCACCACCGAGATCTCGTTCAGGCTTCGTTGGAGTTGACGACGAGCGTTGAGAAGTTGGCGCTGGATTGCGAATTGCTCGGGAGTAGCGGCGCCAAGAAAGTACGGAAGCGTGTCTCGAATAGTGCTCTTTATCTGACCGTCTGCGGCGCGGTGGAAGAGCACTTCGGAGTTGCCGATCTCATTCTGCGTTTGAAAGCAGTAGAAGAGGGCCTGCTTGATAGAAACCTCGATTGGGTAACGCAACGACCCCGGTTCAGGCTGAACCGTGTACCGCTCGACACCGATACGGTCGGAAAGCGCGTCGCGGATGACGTCGGTATCCGCGTTCACCTCGAGTTCCGCGTGGTCGAGAGGCTCCAGATCTTCCCCGCCGAACCGAACCATCGCATGAGTCGTTGTGGCCGTTTCTGGGTTTGGGCGGGCAATGAAGATCCTTTGATCCCCAACTACGACCAACGCGTAGTACCACGAAGCATTCTCGCTGATCGTTCCACTAGGGATCGTCACCGTGTTCCGGCCTAGACAGAATTCGACGACATGAAGAAGTGCCGACTTCCCTGTCTTGGACTTCCCGGTGAGGATATTCAGGGCGTTTGGCCTGAACCGCACATCTCGGCGCTGACCCGAGCGGCTATACACGCCCGTTGCAAGCAGTTGCATGCTCAAACTCCGATTCCAAGTATTTCCACAACCTCGTGGGTTTCAATGCTCGCCAGCCAACGACCGTAAAGCTTTGCCGCTCGCGTGGCTGCGGCGACCTCTGCTGGCCACCCAGCAGCTGGCGACTTCGGTGATCTGGTCGCAAAGATTGTCGCGCCACGCAATTCGAGGCGCTGGCCACGTAGTCCGAACCGGATCGCACGTCGCGTCTGCTCGCTCATCAAGTCCACACGGCTCGCTAATTCCCCCACAATTGCCGGGTTCTGCGTGGCCCAGCGCGACAGCGTTACCCGAGCTTGTGTCGGGAGGGAGCGGCGCGTCTCAGCATGCAAGGCTATGGGCAATACTAAAAATGCTTCCGTCCAGGCCATCGGGCCGCCCCCGGTCGCCTGTCTCCAGTGACAGGAAGTCACGATGAGTTCGCTCGTGAGTGCAGCGTTAAAGAGTGCAGCCGCTTCGGGGCTGCGTCGCCATCTAACCGGTCGCAGAGAATCGTCAGCTGGCATCGAGTAATTCTCCAAGTTTCTCGACGAAATCTGGGTGCCACCCGATCGGATCGTCGGGGATGCCGATCTCGCCGTCCGCCAGCGCGTGGAACACGCCCCGGCTGAACCAGCCTTCATCGAATCGATCGCGAATTCGCGCGCGCGATCGCTCTGATAGGTCCTCCAGAATCTCCTGACCCACAATGTCGAGATCAGTTCGTCCGTCGCGCGCCATCTGGGCACATTTCTTGTCGAAGATATTCTCCCACTCGTCACGGACTCTAGCGGCAAACCTGTCCAGTTCACCCTCAGGCATTAGTTGGTGTCGAAGCCAGTACGAGCGTTGCGCAAACGCCCTGTGATAATCGCGGATCGACTTCCAGAGTCGGGTTTCATCGAGCGCAATCCATCGCAACTGAATGACAAATTGTCGCTCGGCGTAGCCGGCCGCGTCTTCGGGACGGAAAGGATGAGGGAAGGATGGGTCGATCGGCAATGCGTCGGGACCGAGTTGCCCTGCGATATCGGTAACCATTGCGATCAAGTCGGTGCCTGCGACGGCCGATATCTTGCGGCTCAGCATTCCTACTGCCATCACCGCCCAGCGCCCAAGGAGCAACTCTAAGAAGACATCTTCGCGACCAGCGGGAATTCCGAAGCGGAAGACCTTCGCGAGCGACTGCATGAGGTCGTCGGCGTGAGGAGCACTGTCCTCGAGGAAGATCCTCGAGATGAGTGCATGTTGCTGACGTGGGTCCAGAGCGACAAAGCGGTCGCGCCATTTCTGAGTCGCTTGGCTACCAGACGTCCGAGCGGCTAGCAGTATCTGCGTAAGCGCCTGATCCGTGTCTCTCGATCTCGACGTCAGACCAAGCAACTGGTCGTCCTGGCCAAGCGCTTGCGTGGTTACCAACCGGAGAACACTGGCGACGTCATCTGGAAGGTCCATCCACACGTTGAGCGTCCGCCACAGGTCGGTGCTGCTAGCTGAGATTGACGCGGCAGGGCCAGCGTGGTGCTTGACCTGGAGCAACTCCATTGGAGTGCCGTTGTCGTCAAACTGGATGTCGTCGAGCGCCTCGATTCGCACTTCGGTTTCCGGGCTATCCGAAGCTCGCTTCCCAAATTCGACGAGGCTCCAAAGGCACTGGTGAACATACCCGAGCGCTTGGCCAGCCGCACTATGACCGCTCACTGGCATAGCTCACCCCCATCGCTCACCTCCTTCACAACCTAGCCGTTCGGTCCCGGGTAGCGCGACCGATGGGCGGGCTGGGTCATCACGGTTGCTCTGGGGTGAACACGCCGTCCACGCCTCTTAAGTGGGGCATTCGCACATGCACGGTTAGCGGTCCTCTCATGTCGAGGCAAAGTCGATGTCTGTGAAGCCGTCGCAGCGGCCTCGCCTTCGTCTCGGATAGCCCGCTCAGGCGAACGCGCGCTCACGGTACTACTAACGCGCGCCAACCAGCGTCGCCCGGGCACACACGTACGTGCTCACACTCCGGAGCTCGCATCCGAGCTGATCAGTCTGTAACAGATGGACACCGGCGATGAATGCCGCACGTCGACAGCCAAGGCAGAACGAACGGCGGGAGCAGCCCGGAGAACAAGAAAAGCCCCGCCGAAGCGGGGCCTTTCTCAGACTGTCTCAACACAGTGTGCGCCCGAAGGGACTCGAACCCCTAACCTTCTGATCCGTAGTCAGATGCTCTATCCATTGAGCTACGGGCGCATGGCCTGTTTCCGGGCCGAGGAACAGCATACGTCACGTCGGGCCCCAATCCGAAATCGGGCCGCTACTCCAGCTCTCCCGGGTCGATCCCGGCGGGATCGGACTCGAGGATCGGCTCGGGTTCGACGCCGCCGTCGCGGAGCGCCTGCTGCTTCGCGACGCTCCGGCGGTGCGCGCGGAGCTTCGGCAGGTCGACCAGGCGCAGCGCCTGCATGCGGGCCACCCGCATCCGCTCGTAGTCGGCGTCCAGGTCGGGACGCGCCGCGGCGATCCGCAGCGACCGGTCGATGTTCTTCGACACCTCGGCCCAGGCGGCGTCGCGCGCATCCGCGATGAGCTTGCGCAGCTCCTCCTGATCCTCCGACCGGGCGCGCAGCTCCTTCGCGACATGCAAGGACTGCTTGCGGCGCCGGCGCAGGTTGCGGACGTCGCGACTGCGGTAGTCGTGCGTGCCGCTCGAGTCGGAGTACCGGTTGCGGGCGGCCTTGCGCTCGCGCTCGGTGCGGGCGGCATCCGCTTCGGCCTCTTCAGCGAGGGAGATCAGGATGTCGCGGGCATCGCCGACGAAGCGATCGGAATCGAAGTCGTCGCCGTCGACGAGGATGTCGACCAGGATGCGGTTCTTCAACGCCAAACGAGTCGCCGCGGACGCGATGTAGAGCCCCTCGGCGACGACGTCCCGGGTCCTGACCCGCTCATTGTCCGTCAACGCTCACCCCTTGCCTCCAGTCTACCGAGCAGGGGGTGTCGGATGCCGGTCAGCTGAGCGACGGCAGCGCGTGGCCGGCAGGCCCGTCTCCGCGCAGCGGCGGGAACCGCCACGCGAGCGACGCCGGGCCGTTCGGCGCGATGTCGACGTGAAGGGTGTGCGGGGTCTGGATCATCCGCAGCCGTGCGTGCCACGTGCCGTCGGCACCCACGCCGGCGACGGAGCGGAACGGCACCGCGTCGAGCCCCTCGGCGGGCGCGGGCCACTCCCCCGCGGCCCAGTCGCCTCGCCCGACCGGCAGCGTCACGTCGATCCCTTCACCCAGGAATCGGATGCTCCAGCCGCCGTCGGCCTCGGTCACCTCGACGCGCTCAGCGCCGGGAACCGGCCCGTTGCTCGTGAAGGGTCCGGGAGGGTAGACGGCCGCGTCCACGTCGAACGTTCCCGAGAAGCCCGTGCCGCTGTCATCCGGCAACGGCAGGGCCAGCGACGACAGCCGCTCGGCGAGCGCGGCATCCGCGTCCTTGGAGCCGGCACCGGCCATCGCGGGACGCAGGTGCTCGGTGATGAGGCTGAGGAGGGTCTGCATGTCGATGGTCTCGGCCGTCGTGATGATGACGGCGTCCTCTTCGGGCCAGACGATGATGAACTGCCCGTACGCGCCGTCGCCGCGGAAGCCGTTCCGGTTCATCCAGTACTGGAATCCGTAGCCCTGCTGCCAGTCGATCGGGTCGGGGGCTCCGGGACCGCGGTGCGCGGTGTCGTTGTCCATCTGCTTCGAGGTCGCCGCAGCGACCCACTCGGGGTCGAGGATCTGCTCGCCCTGCCAACGCCCCTTGTCGAGCATGAGCTGACCGGTCTTGGCGAGCGACTCGGTGAAGACGTGGATGCCGCTGAAGCCCATCTCGACGTCGCCGATCATCATCCACTGCGCCTCGTCGATGCCGAGGGGCTCGAGCAGCCTCGGGCGCAGGTAGTCGAGAATCGTGCCGCCGGTCGTCTTGGCGACCAACCGCCCGACGCCGTAGATCGTCGGCTGACTGTAGGCGAAGACCGTGCCCGGCTCCCGATCCGGCGCGACGCGGAAGAAGCCGCCGAGCAGATCGCCGCCCGCGTCGCGCGAGGCCATCGCGGCGCGGTCGAGGGCTTCGCTCTCGTGACCGCTCGACATCGAGAGCGCGTGCCGCACGAGATACCGGCGGTACTTCTCATCGAGGTCGTCGGGAACGAGTTCGGGGAAATGGTCGACCATCACGTCGTCGAGCTCGAAGCGCCCCTCCGAGATCGCCAGGCCCGCCGCGGCCGAGGTGAACGTCTTCGACAGCGAGTAGACGAGGTGCTTCAGATCGGGCGCGAACGGCGCCCACCACCCCTCCGCGATGACGTGCCCGTGGCGGAGCACCATGAGGCTGTGCATCTCGGTGTCGGTCTGACCGATCGCATCGATCAGACGATCGACACCGGCGGCATCCACTCCCTGCTCTGACGGAGTGGACCGGGGCAGGGATGAGGACGTCGACGTCATGCCGCCATCCTACGAAGGGCTTCCCCTCAGAGGGCCGAGATGCGCCAGGACGCCGCGAACTCGGCACCCGGCTCGAGCACCAGCAGTCCCGCGTCGTAATCGTACACAGCCGCGTTGAACGCGTCGGGCGCGCAGGTCATCGGCTCGACGGCGACGCCGTTACGGTGCGCGGGATTCGTGGCACCGTCGGGCTTGTCACCGGTGTAGACCTGCACCCACGGGCACTCGGCACCCCACGTGACCTCGACGCCGACGCCCGACGGATCGGTCAGGCGCAGGACGGCGGTGCCGGCGGCATCCGTCTCGAGGTCGGTGAACGCGTGGTCCAACTGCACGTCGCCGAGAGGCCGCGGCGCACGACGGTCGAACCGGTCGGGGTCGTGGTCGGCGACGGGGTGAAGGGCGACGGGGCTGAGCCGGTCGGGCGTGACTTCGAGGACGGATGCCGCGGGCAGCGCGAGCATCCATTCGTCGAGCGGTGCGGGGCCGGCCTTCAGGTACGGGTGCGGGCCGGTGCCGAACGGTGCCGGCGTCGCGCTGAGGTTGCGGGCGCGCACCGTCTGGGTGAGGCCGTCGGCGGCGAGCGCGTAGGTCGTCTCGACACGCACGCGCCACGGGTACCCCGACTGGGGCGCGATCGTCGTCGCCAGGGTGACGCTGCTCTCGGTGCTCGCGACCTCGGCGAAGTCGACCCACGAGGCAAGGCCGTGCAGGGCGTGCGAACGCTCGGGCTCGGTGAGGGCGGCCACGATCTCCTGACCGTCGAACGTGTAGGTGCCGTCGACGATGCGGTTCGGCCACGGGGCGAGGGTCGTGCCGCGGTAATCGGGGCGCACCTCGTCGGCGTCGAACGACACGATGAGGTCGCGGTCGCCGTGGCGGAGCACACGGAGCGAGGCGCCTGTCGAGGCGATGACCGCCTCGTAGGCGCCGGAACGGATCGTGTGCTGGGTGCCGGAGAGGGGCGGGGTGGCGGTGGTCACGGGCGGAGCATCACTTTCAGGGCGGCGCGGTCATCCATCAGGCGATAGCCGTCGGCGGCCTCGCCGAGGCTCAGCTCGCGATCGAAGACGGCCCCGGGATCGACCGTACCGTCCAGCACGCCCGGCAGGAGTTCGTCGATGTAGGCACGGACCGGCGCGACGCCGCCGGTGACGGTGACGTTCTTCTCGAACTGCACGCGCTGCAGCGGCGCCTCGGTGTACTGCGGGGCGCCGACGCGCGACATCGTGCCGCCCGCGCGCACCGCGCCGAGCGCCTGCTCGTAGGCGGGGAGGTGGCCGACGGCGTCGATGACGACGTGCGCGCCGAGCCCGCCCGTGAGCCCGCGGACGGCCGCGACCCCCTCGTCGCCGCGCTCGGCGACGACGTCGGTCGCGCCGTAACGGCGGCCGAGGTCGGTGCGCGCCTCGTGACGGCCCATGAGGATGATGCGCTCCGCGCCGAGCTGCCGAGCAGACAGGACGGCGAGCAGGCCCACGGCACCGTCGCCGATCACCACCACGTCCTTGCCGGGTTCCACACCACCGGTGACCGCGGCGTGCCAGCCCGTGCCGTACACGTCGCTCAGCGTGAGGAGCCCCGGCATCCGCTCGTCGTCCTCGGCGACGTCAACGCGGTACAGCGTGCCGTCGGCGAAGGGGGCGCGGCGACGTTCGGCCTGCGCGCCGCCGGCACCCGTGGGCTTCGTGGTGCCCGCGTTCACGCACGAGGTCTGCAGGCCCGCTCGGCAGAACTCGCACTCGCCGCACGAGAAGACGAACGGCACGATGACGACGTCACCCGGCGAGACGGTGCGGACGTCGGCGCCGACCTCTTCGACCACGCCGATCATCTCGTGCCCCATCGAGCGGCCCGTGTCGTTCGGCTGCATGGAGTGGTACGGATGCAGGTCGCTGCCGCACACGCACGCCACGACGGTGCGGAGCACGGCGTCGGTGGGCTGTTCGATCCGGGGTTCGGGTGCGTCGACCACGCGGACGTCACCGGGGCCGTACATGTAAGCAGCTCGCATCCTCCGATTCAACTACGGATGCCGCGCCCGCGCGCCGTGCCAGGCTGTGGGCATGAGCGCGGTCCATGATGTGGCGGTCGTCGGCGCGGGTCTCGCGGGGCTCCGCGCCGCCACCCTGCTCGCCCGCGCCGGGCGGGACGTCGTGGTGCTCGAGGCGCAGGACGAGGTGGGCGGCCGACAGCGGACCGACCGCGTCGACGGATTCCTGCTCGACCGCGGGTTCCAGGTGATCAATCCCCGTTACGACGCGCTGGCCCGCGCGGTCGACCCCGCCGACCTCGATCTGCGGCCGTTCCCCGTCGGCGTCCGCGTCGTGCGCGGCGCCCGGTCGAACGTCCTCGCTCACCCCGCCCGCCACCCCGGGATGCTGCCCGCCACGATCGCGGGCGCGCTGTCGGGCCTCGTGGCGCCGGCGGACGTCGTGGGCGCCGTGCGGTGGCTGCTGCCGGGGCTTGTGCGCCCGGCATCCGTCGCCCACGGCCCGGATGAGACGCTGCACGAGGCGTGGGACCGCGTCGGCCTCACGGGGCCGCTGCGGCAGTCGGTGCTCGAGCCGTTCCTGGCCGGAGTGCTCGCCGACGACGGCGCCGCGACCTCGGCGGCCTACGCCACGCTGATCACGCGGCTGTTCGCGCTCGGGCGGCCGGGCGTTCCGGCGGCGGGCGTCGCCGCGCTGCCGCGGCGGCTCGCCGAGCTCGCGCGCGCGGCGGGCGCGGAGATCCGACTGTCGCATCCGGCCGACGGCGTGACGTTGCGCGGCGACCGGGTCGACCTCGGCGGCGCGGAGCCTGTGACGGCGCGCGAGGTGATCGTCGCGGTCGGCGGTGAGCACCTGCCGCGGCTGACGGGCGAGCCGGCGCCGCCGATGCGGGGTCTGCAGACGTGGTGGTTCGGTACGGGGGCGGAGGCACCGGCATCCGCTCTGCTCGCGGTCGACGGCGAGCGCGCGGGTCCCATCGTGAACAGCGTCGTGATGTCACACACCGCTCCCGGGTACGCGCCCGCGGGCAGGCACCTCGTCGCCGCCAGCTGCCTGTTGCGGGATGCCGCCGACGAGACGAGCGTGCGCGCGCAGCTCGCGCGGATGTGGGGCGGCGAGGCGGCGTCGTGGGAGCTGCTGCGACGCGACGACATCCCGCTCGCGCTGCCCGCACTCGCGCCGCCGATGCGGCATGCGTCCCCGGTGAGACTGTCGGAGCGGGTGGTCGTCGCGGGCGATCACCGCGAGACGCCGTCGATCGCAGGAGCCCTCGTGTCAGGCGAGCGCGCGGCGGCGTCGGTGCTCGGTCAGGGCTGATCGCCGGTCGCGACGGGGCGGTCGGGGTGGTTCGACCACTGGCTCCACGATCCGCCGTACAGCGCCACGTCGATGCCGGCGAGGCTGAGCGCGAACGCCGCCTGCGCGGCCGACACCCCCGAGCCGCAGCTGACGCCGACGGTCGTGTCGCCCGTGACGCCCAGCGCCTCGTAGCGTGCGCGCAGTTCCTCCGGCGAACGGAACCGACCGTGCTCGTCGACGTTGCCGCCGGTGGGCGCGTTCACCGCGCCCGGGATGTGACCGGCCCGCGGATCGATGGGTTCGAGGTCGCCCCGGTAGCGCTCGGGGGCACGGACGTCGAACAGGATGCCGGTGGTCGGCAGCTCCGCGGCCTCGTCGATGTCGAGGCGGGTGAGGTGCCGCGGGGTGAGCGCGACGTCTCCGCGGGCGGCGTGGACCGTCCCTGACTCGAGCGCAAGCCCGGCGTCGCGCCAGGCCTGCAGGCCGCCGTCGAGGACGCGGACGTCGGGCACACCGGCATCCGTCAACACCCACCAGGCACGCGCCGCGCCGAACATCTGCCAGTCGTCGTAGACGACGACGGTGTCACCGCGGTCAACGCCCCAGCGCCGCGCGGCCGTCTGCAGGTCCGCGATCTCGGGCAGCGGATGCCGACCGTCCTCGGGCGCGCCATGGGCGGCGAGTTCGTCGTCGAGGCTCACGTACACCGCGGTCGGGATGTGACCCGCCTCGTAGTCGTCGCGCCCGTCGGGGCGGTCGAGACGCCACCGGACATCGAGGACCGTGAGCGCAGCGGCATCCCGGATCATGTCGTCGAGCTCTGCAGGGCTGATCAGTCGCGCACGCGTCATGCCCCGACCCTACGACGCCCGACGCGACGATGCCGGAGCCCCGTCGAACGGGGCCCCGGCATGTGCGTGGGAGTGCGGGTCTAACGCGCGCAGGCGATCAGTTGCCGAGCACGCCGTCGACGAGGTCGTTCACGCTCGAGGAGACGTCGCCGACCGTGCTGTCGACGTCACCGGTGATGTCCTTGACGAGGTCGCCGGTCTTCGAGGAGACATCGCTCGAGACGTCGCCGACCTCACCCGAGACATCCGTCTTCGGGGAGACATCCGTCTTCGGAGCGACGTCGGCCTTGGGCGAGACGTCGGTCTTGGGCGAGACGTCGGTCGTGTTGCCCGAGCCCACGTCGTTGCCGTTGCCGACCTCGTTGCCCGAGCCGAGCGGCGCGTCGACCTTCGTGTCGTTGCCCGAGCCGAGCGGAGCGCTCACGTCGTTGCCCGAGCCGATGGGGGCGTCGTTGCCGGAGCCGATGTCACCGACGGACAGCCCGCCCGTCGACACGTCGCCCAGGAGGGGACCGTCGAGCAGCGAGCCGATGGAGCTCTCGAGAGCCTTGTTGGCGTTGAGGAAGTCGGTGAACCCCTCGGCCGCCGTGGTTGTGGTGGTGGTGGTGTCCTCGCTCTGCGCGGCGTTCGCCGGGAGGGCGAATCCGGCGGTGAGAGCGACGGCCGCGAGGCCGGTCGAGCCGAGGACGATGGTCCGCTTCAGGTTGGTACGCATGGTGTGTTTTCCTTCCTTCAGTGCGGCTTTCGCACGATCGGTTGTCCGGTCACGGCCGCAGATCGGATTGGATCGGATGCCGCATGAGCCGCCGACCGGACGGTGACCAGCCCACGCGTCCCGCAGGATTCCGGGCGACGAGCGGCATCCTGAAAAGTTGTTATGAGGCGTCGCAGCGCGGCGCCCGGGTCAGGATTGTGCAAGTGGTCGGCAGGAAGTTCCATGACCACGCCGACCTGAAGGAGATCCGTGACCACGCCGACGCACATCCTCCAGGAGAACGGCTCCAGCAGATTCCCCCTGATCGACAATCTGCGGTCATTCGAGGACCAGCTCCGGTTCACCCTGACGCAGATGGACGGCTCCTCCTTTTGGGCGTTCAGCCTGTGGCGCGCGCCCGAGGGCGCCAACCTGCGCGCGAGCCTGCCTCCCTCGGAGAACTACATCCAATGCGCCGGTGAAGCCGTAGGCGTGGCGGTCGAGGTCCGTTCGACCGACGCCACCGGCACGGCGCACCAGTACACCGTCGGCAAGCCCGGTACGCCCTCGCCGGGAGAACCCACCGAGACGATCCGCTGGGACAGCGGGCGACGCAGCACGACGGTCCATGCGCACGAGGTGCTCACCCTCGATGAGGCCGCAGAGCTGTTCATCGCCTACTACCGCGACGACCGCGTGCCCGCCGAGTACACCCTGCGCGAGCTCAGCGGCGCCTGACACCCCCCGACCCGACGCAAGCGGCATCCATTCATCGCGGATGATCGCCGTTTCCGTCGGGTCGAGACCTCGCTCATGGTCGCCGCCGATGGGGCGTTCTCCCCATCGCGGCCGAGGGTGTGCCGTCACTACTGTCGATGGCGGAGGTGGTCGCCGTGGGGATGATGTTGCCCAATGAGTTGATCTGGATCATGGACAAGATGGGGCTCGAGTGGCCCGACATCGACGAGGACGAAGTCCACAAGGCAGCCGACCTCGTGCGCGGGTACCGCGACGACATGGAGTCGATCATCCAAGCCGTCGACAGCCGCGTGAACGGCGACCTGGCCACGGCACTGCAGGGCAACGCCGGCACGGCACAGGTGGAGGGGTGGAATCGAAACCGCTCCGACAACATGCAGAAGCTCCTCGATGTGCTCGGCCCCGCAGCGACGGGGATCGACATCGCGGGTGGCATCGTCCTCGCTATGAAGATCAAGGTCATCGCCGAGGTGACCCTGACCCTCATGCAGCTCGTGCCGTTGCTCGCCGCAGGCCCGCTCGGCGCCGGCGGCGCGGCGCTGCTGCTGCTCGCGCGCAAGAAGCTCCTCTCCATGGCGATGGAAGCGACGATCGAGCAGGTGATCAACGAGGTGCTGCCGCTGGCGGTCGAGCCGCTCGCCGAGCAGGTCCCGGTGATCGTCATGGCCCTCATGGACGCCCCCGTCGTGGAGGGTGCCATCGGCGACGTGGACGAGTTCGAAGCCGACCTCGAGGCGCTGGAAGCAGCCGCCGACGAGATGGACGCGCAGGCCGTCGACATCGAGGACCGCACCGATCGGCTCCTCGCCGACCTCGCCAACCTGCAGATCTCGGGAGACTGACATGACCATGAAGAGCCTCATGCGCGAGATCGTCGACGCCGTCGACGGCGCGGGTCGCGAGTTCAAGAAGGGGTTCGGGGGCGCGTTCCGCAAGCGCGGCGGCAAGCACCGCGCGGACGCCGCACGCATCCGGGGCACGGACCGACGCAACAGCGCCGACGCCGGGCAGCACCGGCGCGACGCACCCGTCGCCACCCACGCCGCGGAGTACGACATGCTCACGGATGTCAGCCGCGGAGTCGACCAGCTCGGCCGCACCGGGCGCCACGCTGCGCCCGACTACAACATCGCCAACGACCTCGGGACCTCGGTCGGCAAAGCGGTGCGAGAGACCCCGCGCGAGGTGCTGGACGACGTGCTCGGCACGCCGAAGAAGATCCCGGGGCAGGTCGTCGAGGAGCTGTACGAGGATGCCATCGGGCAGGACAACCCCGACGCGTACGGCAAGAAGAGCCGCGGTGACATGGAGTTCCTCGCTCCCAGCGGCGAGGCGGCAGACCTGCGCGGACTGAATCAGGCCGGCATCGAGGACCGGTTCGGCCTCACGCCCGGCGCGCTGGACGGCGCGACGTGGGAGGTCCGGCCCGTCCCCGGAACCACCTTCGTCACGATCGACATCTCCCGCCCCGAGGAGTGACCGGCCGGTCGAGGAGTCGCAGATGGTCGCGGTGAAGGCGGCGGGACGACCATCTGCGACGCCTCGGCGACGACTCAGCCGCGCAATGCGTCGGGCGCGATGCCGAGCAGCGCGGCGAGCGCGCGGCGGGTGAGGTCGGTGCGCGCGGGATCGGCGCGCCAGCGCACGAGACCCTGCGCGCCGAGGCCGTCGATGATCGCGAGCAGGTGCCACGCGATCGCGTCGGCGTCGATCGCGCCGAACTCGCCGCGCTCGCGGCCGCGGTCGATCTCGGCGGCGAGCGCACGCTGCCAGGCGTCCATCTCGGCGCGCACCCGCACGGCGAGCGCCTCGTTGCGGGTGCCCAGCGCCCACCCCTGCACCCAGACGAGGGTGACGTCGTTCGGCTCGTCTCCGAAGACGGTGTCGAGCAGGATGCCGAGGCGCGTCGTCGCGGCATCCGTCACCCGCATCGCGGCCAGCACCGCGGCGAGCTCCTCGGCGACGACAGCGCCGAAAGCCTCAGCCACCAGCACGTCCATCCCGTCGGCGTGGTGCGCGACGAGCCCGGGCGCGACGCCGACCCGGGCGGCGACCGCGCGCAGGGTGACGGCATCGAGACCGTCGGCGAGCGCGATCTCTCGAGCGGCGAGGGCGATCTCTTCGCGACGCTCGGCGGGGCTCTTGCGGGCCCGGCGGGCAGTTGACGCCTGAGACATCGAGTCGGTAGCCTCCCCTTGTTGATCAATTGATCAATAAGGTACCCGAGGATCGAGGAGCCCGCCATGGCCTGGCGCATGCCGAGCGAGACCGCCGCGCACGAGCGAACCTGGATGGCCTTCCCACGCGAGGGCTTCACCCTCGGCGACACCGATTCCGAGCGCGAAGAGGGCTACGCAACCTGGACGGCCGTCGCCGCCGCGGTGGCGCGCTTCGAGCCGGTGACCATGGTCGTCGATCCGACCGAGACGGCCCGCGCGCGCCGCATGCTGCCGGGCGACGTGACCATCGTCGAAGCCCCCGTCGACGAGTTCTGGATGCGGGACCATGGCCCCACCTTCGTCGTCGACGACGAGCGGCCCGGCGCCCTCGGCGCCGTCGACTGGATCTTCAACGGCTGGGGCGCCCCCGACTGGGCCGAATGGCAGAAGTCAGCGGCCCACGCCCGGCTGATCGCCGGCGAGGTCGGTGCCGAGCTGATCCCCTCCGACATCGTCAACGAAGGTGGCGGCGTCCACGTCGACGGCGAGGGCACCGTCCTGCTCACGCAGACCGTGCAGCTCGACCCGCGACGCAACCCCACCGCCGACCGCGCGCGCATCGAAGCCGAGATGGCCCGCACCCTCGGCGCGACCCACGCCGTCTGGCTGAGCCAGGGGCTCACCCGCGACTACGACGACCTTGGCACGAACGGGCACGTCGACATCGTCGCGACGATCCCCTCGCCCGGCCGCATCCTGCTCCACGATCAGCGCGACGCCGCGCACCCCGACCACGCGGTCACCGCGACGCTCCGCGCCGAGCTCGACGGGCAGACGGATGCCGCCGGTCGCCGCTTCGAGATCGTGTCGCTCCCCGCACCCGAGACCCTCACCGACGCGCACGGCCCCGTCGACTGGAGCTACGTCAACCACCTCGTCGTGAACGGCGGCGTCATCGCGTGCGGGTTCGGCGAGGAGCGGGCGGATGCCATCGCGAGGGAGATCCTCGCGATGGCGTACCCGGGCCGCAGGGTCGTCACGGTCGATGCCCGTGGCCTGTTCGCCCGCGGCGGCGGCATCCACTGCATCACGCAGCAGCAGCCGAAGGTGACCCGATGATCGACGTCGTCGAAGCGACGATCGCCGAGCTCCGCGCGGCGCTGGAATCCGGCGAGACCACAGCGGTCGGGCTCGTCGACGCCTACCTCGCACGGATCGACGCGTACGACGGACCCGACACCGAGACGGCGCTGAACGCCGTCGTCGTCCGCAATCCCGACGCACGCTCCGAGGCCGAGGCGTCCGACGCACGCAGGGCCCGCGGCGAGACGCGCGGCCCGCTCGACGGCATCCCGTACACGGCGAAGGACAGCTACCTCGTCCGCGGGCTCACCGCGGCGGCAGGCTCCCCCGCGTTCGCCGAGCTCGTCGCCCAGCGCGACGCGTTCACGATCGGACGGCTCCGCGCCGGCGGGGCGATCTGCCTCGGCCTCACGAACATGCCCCCGATGGCGAACGGCGGTATGCAGCGCGGGGTCTACGGCCGCGCTGAGAGCCCCTACAACGCGGACTGGCTCACCGCTCCCTTCGCGAGCGGCTCGTCGAACGGCTCGGGCACCGCGACGGCCGCGAGCTTCGCCGCGTTCGGCCTGGGTGAAGAGACCTGGTCGTCGGGCCGCGGTCCCGCCTCGAACAACGCGCTCTGCGCCTACACCCCGTCCCGCGGGGTCATCTCGGTGCGCGGCAACTGGCCGCTCGTCCCGACGATGGACGTCGTCGTGCCGCACACGCGCACGATGGCCGACCTGCTCGAGGTGCTCGACGTCGTCGTCGCCGACGATCCCGAGACGCGCGGCGACTTCTGGCGCGTCCAGCCCTGGGTCCAGCTTCCCGCCGCGTCCGCCCTGCGACCCGCGTCGTACCCGGCGCTCGCAGCGGGCGCATCGCTCGAGGGGGTGCGCCTCGGCATCCCGCGCATGTACATCGGTGAGGACCCGGATGCCGGGACCGGCACGGGCATCGGCGGCCCGACCGGTCAGCGGATCGAGCCGCGGGAGTCGGTGCTCGAGCTGTGGCGCGCGGCCCGTGCCGACCTCGAGGCTGCGGGAGCGACCGTCGTCGAGGTCGACTTCCCCGTCGTGAGCGACTACGAGGGAGACCGCGTGGGCGCCAGGACGATCGAGGACCGCCTCCCGGCGGGATACCTGGGCCGCGAGATCGTCGACCTGTCGGCGTGGGCGTGGGAGGACTTCCTCGACGCCAATGGCGACCCAGCGCTCTCGACGCTCGCCGGCGTCGACGGTGCGACGATCTTCCCGCCTCCGCCCGGCGCCCTCCCCGACCGCTACACCGGCTTCGACGACGACATCGCCGAGTACCCCGACTGGGTGCGATCGCACCCCGGCGCGACGCTCGATGACATGCCCGAGCTGGCTGACGGCCTCCGCGCACTCGAAGATGTCCGCCGCACCGACCTGGAGGAATGGATGGATGCCGCCGGCCTCGACGCCGTCATCTTCCCCGCCGTCGCCGACGTCGGCCCCGCCGACATGGACGTGAATGCCGCCTCGGCCGACCTCGGGTGGCGCAACGGCGTCTGGATCGCGAACGGCAACCTCGCGATCCGACACCTCGGCATCCCCACCGTCACCGTCCCGATGGGCACGATGACCGATATCCGGATGCCGGTGGGCCTCACCTTCGTCGGGCGCGCCTACGACGATTCCGCCCTGCTCCGCCTCGGCGTAGCCTTCGAACGTCTGGGTACCCGCCGGACGCCGCCGCCGCGCACACCCGCGCTCCCCCGCACCACCTCGGAGACCCGATGACCCAGCCCGCACGCATGCACGATGTGACCGACGAGACCCGTCAGATCGTCGACCTCGTCCTCGACTATTCGCGGCAGCGGCTGCTCACCGACGACAACCCGCTCGACAAGCCGCTGCCCCCGGCCGAGCTCGCCCGCCTCGCCGGTGTGACGATCAGCGAGCAGGGCATCGGCGCGCGCAAGGCGCTGGGCGTCTTCGAGCATGTCCTAGCACCGGCCTGCATCACGACCGACGACCCGCGGTATCTGTCGTTCATCCCCAGTGCGCCGTCGAAGGCAGCCGCGGCGTTCGACCTCGTCGTCTCGGCGAGCGCGCTCTACGGCGGGTCCTGGCTCGAAGGCGCGGGCGCCGTCCACGCCGAGAACGAGGTGCTCCGCTGGCTCGCGAACGAGTTCGGCCTGCCCGCGACCGCCGGCGGTGTGTTCGTGCAGGGCGGGACGCTCGGCAACCTGTCGGCGCTCGTGGCCGCACGGGAGACCGCCCGGGAACGCGGCATCCGTCCCGACCGCTGGCGCGTGGTCTGCTCGGCCGAGGCGCACTCCTCGATCGCGTCGGCGGCCCGCGTCATGGATGTCGAGGTCGTCCCCGTCGCTCCGGATGCCGGGGGTGTACTGCGCGGAGACGCGGTGCGCGCCGCGCTCGAGGAGCACGGCGACAGCGTGTTCGCCGTGGTCGCGACCGCCGGGTCGACGAACTTCGGCATCGTCGACGACATCGCGTCGGTCGCCGAGGCGACCCGGGAGTTCGGCGTGTGGCTGCACGTCGACGGCGCCTACGGACTCGCGGCAGCGCTGTCGCCCGAGGCCCGGCATTACTTCGCCGGTTTGGAGCACGCCGACTCGCTCATCGTCGACCCGCACAAGTGGCTGTTCGCACCGTTCGACGCGTGCGCCCTGCTCTACCGCGACCCCGAACTCGGCCGTCGCGCGCACACGCAGCACGCCGAGTACCTCGACACCCTCACCGAGACGAGCGACTGGAGCCCGTCGGACTTCGCCGCGCACCTCACGCGCCGAGCACGCGGCCTGCCGCTGTGGTTCTCGCTCGCGACCTATGGCGCCGAGGTCTACCGCGAGGCGATCACGTCATCGATCACGCTGGCCGAACGGATCGCCGCCGAGATCGAGTCGCGCGACGAGTTCGAGCTCGTGCGGCATCCGCAGCTGAGCGTCGTCGTCTTCGAGCGGCGCGGGTGGACCAAGGACGACTACACCGCCTGGTCGAACCGTCTGCTCGACGACCAGCACGCCTTCGTCACGCCGTCGAGCCACGCCGGCCGCACCAACGCCCGTTTCGCGATCCTGAACCCCCGCACGACGTTCGAGGACCTCGTCGGCATCCTGAACACGATGCGCTGAGCGGGTCGCCCCGGCTCAGGCGATGACGTTGCGCCGCGTGAGCTCGGGCTCCCGCGGCGGGACGAGCCAGTTCACGGCGGCGATGCCGACCGGCAGAGCCACAGCGAGCACGGCGAGCAGCCACCACGGAATGTCGGCGAGGCTCATCGGCTCATGAGACGTCTGCGACTGCAGCCAGAAGCCGGTGGGCGGCAGGATGCCGGCCGTGGCGCCCGCGAAGGTCCCGAACCCCGCGATCACGAGACCCTGCCAGAGTCCGATGCGGCGCCGGAGGCCGGGCGTGCCGCCGACCGCGGCGAGCGTCGCGTCGTCGGGCCGCCTCTCGAAACGGGCGAGACCGAGGGCGACGGCGCTCGCGCCGAGGACGAGGACGGCGACGGCGGCTAGGAGGGGGACGAGCCAGATGGACGGGTCGGCGGGACCGGTCTCGCGATAGATCCAGACGCTGTACGTCTCAGTGCTCATCGACTCCGAGAGCGCGTTGAGTCGGTCGCTGGTCGCGACGTCGACGTCACCGGGGAACGCGGCGTAGACGCCGGAGACGGCGACGCGCAGCCCCAACTCCCCGGCGGTGGCCGGCGCGATCGCGACGGCGACCCCCTGCTCACGTGCGTCGACGCCGATCGCGGGGACCTGCCGTCGCCACGACGGCTCGTCCAGGCCCTCCCCCGAGGCCGGTACATAAGCATTGTCCGGGGCGCGACCGGACTGCCAGGCCCGCTCCGGCCAGGATGCGACCTCAATCGCACCGTCGACGATGAGCCGTTCGTCGGCGACGAGAGCGGCGCCGTCGAGGTACGCCGCCCGATCGGATGCGGACAGACTGATCCCCATCACGATCGGGAGGTCATCCGGGGCGATGATCTGAAGGTTGTTGCTCGGGTCGCCGAAGTGAGTCCAGCCGCCCTGCAGGTCGTTCTGCCCGATGAGGAAAGAGTTCGGCGTGACGGCAACGGCTCGCTCGGCGTCCGCGGGGATGTCGTTCTCGTTCTCCGCCCACACCGCCGTCTGTCGTTGGACCAGGGCGGTCTCGGTCGCACCCGATGTGCGGAGCGCGCTCTCGATCTCGTCGGTTGCGGACGCCACCTCATCCGGGGTGAGCGGCGTTTCGGTCGAGGAGGAGATGTCGGCGTAGGCCGTCCCGAGCGGGGCGGTGTAGGAGTAGGTCCGCTCCGATTGACCCGCCGCCATCATTCCAAGGCCGACGGCGAAGACCCCGACGAAGACCGTCGCACCGATCGCCGCGAAGGCCGGCACGGTCCGCGCGCCGTTGGCCACCGCGTCCCTCGCGGCGAGGCGCGCCGCGATCCCGAGACGCGACAGCAGACGCGAGGCGAGCCAGAGCAGCCACCGGCCCGAGATGAGGATGCCGACCTGCGCGAGCACGGGGCCTGCGATGATCCCGATCGTGGGCAGCCAGCGCAACGGCGAGTCCCAGGCCAGACTGATGTCGGTAGCGACCGCTGCGGCAGCCAGGCCGCAGAGCACTGTGACGGCCGCGCCGATGAGGATGAGGAGCGAACCCCAGAGGGGACGAGACGCGCCCACCCGCTGCGGGCGCCGCGCTCCGCGGAGCGCGCTGATCGTGTCGGACCGGCCCACCGAGCGCGCCGGGACGAAGGCGGACGCGGTGCCGACCAGCATCGCGAAGACGAGGATGCCGACCAGCAGGACCCAGGGAACATGGAACCCCCAGAACTGCGTGGCGGAACCGTTGTCGGCGATCCGCATGACCACGGCGGCGAGTCCGATGCCGGCGAACAAGCCGACGAGCCCGCCGACCAGCCCGAGGACCGTGCCTTGGAGCAGGACGACGCTGCGCAGATCACGCGGCTCCGCCCCGACGCTCGCGGCGATCGCAAGCGCACGCTGCTGACGCCGCGCGCTCACCGCGAATGCCGCGCCCGCCAGCATCACGACCATGTATCCCGCCGCGAGGCCGCCCGCAGCGAGCGCACTGGCGAGCGCGAGGAGCCCTTGCGTCTCGCTGGTCTCAGCGGTCCACGGCTCGCTGCCGTCGGGATAGGTGAAGCTCGGCGGATCGAGCACGACCTCGCGCGAGTAGACGCCCAGACCGTCCATGTTGAGCGCCTGGATCTGCGACCACGAGATCGGGGTCTCGGGGAGATACCACTTCGCTTCGTCGTAACGGTCGGCGTCGGCGAACGCCACCGCACTGTCGGCGTCGGGGCGCGTCGCGTCGTCGAACGTTCCGACGATGGTGAACGACGTCGCCGAGTCGACGAGTTCGAGTCGACCGCCCAGCGACACCCCGACCCGCTCGAGTGTCGCGGGGGTGACCATGACCTCGTCCGCCGTCGTCGGCGCCCTGCCGGAGGTCACCTCGAAGCGCCCGGCGAACCGAGGGTCGCCGATGTCGCCCGCCCATGCGGGCACGGCGGCGAGCCCCGTGACCGTCGTGACGCGTTCGCGCCCTTCCGAGACTTTGACGATCTCCGTGCCGGCGGGCAGCGACGAGGGCGGCTCGACGTCGGTGATCTGTTCCTCCCCGGTCGGCCACCCGCTGCCGTATCCGGACGAGTACGGGTCGGTCGGGACCTGCCAGAACCCGGCATCCGCAGCGCCGAGGGGCGCGACCCACGCCTCCATCCGACCGAGGTCGACCGACACACGCTCGGCGGCCGTCGACATCGAACTGTTCACGAACACCGCCACCCCCGCCATCCCGGCGATCGGCAGGGCGATGAGCGACATGATCAGCAGCGACGACACCCACGCGCGGCGCACCTGGCGCCGCGCGATACGCACGGCGACCCGCATCCGCGCCGTGCGCGAGGGCTTCGGTCGCTCGGCGCGACGCCGCGCCCCGGCATCTGCTCGGGGCCGGTCCCGCACGGTCGTCATCGCGCGTCCGACAACAGCGCGTCCGCGCCGCGGCGCTGGGACTCGTCGATGATGCGGCCGTCGCGGAGGAACACGATGCGGTCCGCCCACGCCGCGTGCCGCGCCTCGTGGGTGACGAGGATGCCGGCGGCCCCCTGGTCGACGCGGTGGCGAATCATCTTCATGACCGCTTCACCGGTCACCGAGTCGAGCGCGCCCGTCGGTTCGTCGGCGAGGATCAGCCGGCGCCCGCCGACGACGGCACGGGCGATCGCGACGCGCTGCTGCTGACCTCCTGAGAGGTCGTCGGGGTAGGAGTCGAGCTTGTCCTCGAGTCCGACCGAGGCGAGTGCATCCCGACCCGCACGGCGCGCCACCCGGGCCCGGAAGCCGTCGAGCTCGAGCGGCAGCGTCACGTTCTCGACGGCCGTGAGGGTCGGGATGAGATTGAAGTCCTGGAAGACGAACCCCAGGGAGCGCCGCCGGAGCTGCGCGAGATCGCGACGTGTCGCCGTCGAGAGGTAGGTCCCCTCGACGACGACTTCGCCGCTGGTGGGCTTCTGCAACCCGCCCGCGATCGACAGGAGAGTGGATTTGCCCGAACCGGACGCTCCCATGATCGCGACGAGCTCACCCTTGTCGACCGTCAGATCGACGCCCGACAGTGCTGAGACGCTCGTCTCGCCCTCGCCGTACTGCTGCGTGACCCCCACCAGCTGCAGGACGGCGGCGCTCATCCGACGACCGCCTCGGTGTCGCTCGCCTCGGATTTGGCGGGCCTCCCCCGTTTGGGAGTCTCTGTGGATAGCTCGAGCCCCATCGTGCGGTGCGGATGCCGCGCGAGGCGCTGCTCGGTGTGATCGAGCCATCGGGTCTCGGCCTCTGCCGCGAAGATCATCGAATCCACGACGAGAGACCACGCGAGTTCTTCGGGACCGTCCGGGTTCGAACCGGCGTACTTCGCTCGGTTGAGCTCCTGGAGCTGGCGCAGCGACGCGGAACGCTGTCGCTGGATGACGGCGCCGAGGTCGACGCCCGGCAGGGTCGCGGCGACGGCGAGCTTGATGGCCAGCTCGTCGCGCGTCCCCTGCGTGCGCTCGACGGGAGCGTCGAGCCAGGCCTGCACCTCGGCGGATCCGGCATCCGTGATCTGCCAGTAGACGTGACCCTGCTCGTCGACGTCGCCCTTCTCGACGAGCCCGTCGCGCTCGAGCCTGTCGAGCGTGTTGTAGATCTGACCCACGTTGAGGGGCCAGGTCGACCCGGTGCGGCGGTCGAACTCCGCGCGCAGCTGGTAGCCGTAGCAGGGACCCTGATCCAGGATCGCCAGCAGACTCTGTCGTACCGACATCGGGACTCCTCGCTGCATACCGGGTATGTGTTTTCTGAGTATATGCATACCGGGCAACATCCACACAACGCCCGCCCGTCTTACGCTGGAGGAATGGCCGACGACCGAGCCGCGAACGACGACCCCCGCCTCATTGCGGCGCGCTATCGCGTCGAAAAGGCGGCGCAGGAGAACGGCGAGGAGCCGCCGGCCGAACCGGAGCGTCAAGCCGGGACGCCCACCGGCACGGAGCGCGCGCTGTACGTCGAGACCGCGATCCAGCAGGCCATCCGGCGCGGCGACTTCGACGACCTCCCCGGCGCCGGCAAGCCCCTCGAAGGCCTGGGTGGCTCGCACGATCCGGACTGGTGGATCAAGCGGAAGATCCGCACCGAGCAGCTCTCCGGCCTCGGCCCGCCCGCTCTGCGACTACGGATCGAGCACGCCGAGTTCGAAGACCGCGTCGACGCCTTACACCGCGAAGAGGACGTCCGCGAATACACCGCCGACTTCTCGCGCCGCGTCGTCGAGGCGCGCCGGCAGCTGCAGGGCGGACCACCCGTCGTCACCCCGACCCGCGACCCCGACGCCGAGGTCGCGGCCTGGCGGGAACGGCGCGCGGCGCGGGCCGCGGCATCCGCCCCTCCCGAAGCTCCCGCGAAGCCGCGCCGTCGCTGGTGGCGGCGGTAAGGCTCAGCCGATCGCGGCGCGCCACTCGGCGAGGAGCCGCGCGATGGTGCGGGTCTCGTCCCACGGCACCTCGGGCGCCTCGGTGCGCCCGTCGCGGAGCGCACGGATCGTGGCATCCGCCTCGGCCGCCATCGGCTGCACCGTCGGCACCTCGATCTCCTCACGCGTGCCGCCGGTGCGGATGAGAGTCGCCGCCTCGGTGCTGTCGGTGCGACTCCCCCACACGTTCGGGATCTCGAGCGTCGCCTCCCGCCCGACGATGCGCGTCAGACGCGGCAGGTCGTGCACGATCGCGGTGCGGATGTTCGCCGACGCACCGCCCAGATCGATGGATGCCGCCGCGCTCACATCGACGCCGGTCTCGCCGATCGTGCCCGCCGCCGCCTGGACGGCCAGCCCCGACAGGTCGCGGCCGGCCCAGGCCGCGACACCGACGACGAGCGACAGCGGGTAGCAGCCGACGTCGAGGATCGCGCCGCCGGCCGTGGCGGGATCGAACAGCCTGCCCGTGTGGGAGCCGGCGGCGAAGCCGAGCGACGACTCGATCTCGACGAGGTCGCCCAGGGTGCCGCCGCCGACGATCTCCCGCAGGCGGTCGGCGAAGGGACCGAAGCGGTACTTGAAGGCCTCGACGAGCGGGAGTCCCGCCTCGCGCGCGGCGCGGACCGCGGCATCCGTCTCGTCCGGCGAGACGCCGAGCGGCTTCTCGCAGAGGACGGCCTTGCCCGCGGCGAGGGCGCGGTGGACGAGCTCGGTGTGCGTCGTGTGGACCGTGCCGATGTAGACCGCGTCGATGTCGTCGCGGTCGAGGATCTCGTCGTACGTGCCGACGACGGCTGCGCCGTGGGCCGCGGCGAACTCCTCCGCACGCGACACGTCGCGCGCGCCGACCGCATGGAGGCGTCCGAGCTCCGAGTCGGGGAGCGCCTGGGCGAAGTCGCCGCTGATCGCTCCGGCACCGAGGATGGCCCAACGTGCGTGTGTCATCCGGCCACGCTATCGCCCGCGCCGCGGCCCGGATGCAGGTTCAGCAGCGCATCGGATGCCGGATGGGGCCCGATAGCACGGTTCTCCCTGCACTCGGCACGCGCAGCGCCGCCGCCGCCGTCAGGCCTCGAGCGCCTGCTGGATGTCGGCGAGCAGGTCGTCGATGTCCTCGATGCCGACCGACAGTCGGACGACCTCGACCGGCACGGCCGCCTCGGTGCCGCGCACCGAGGCGTGCGTCATCGCGTCGGGGTAGTTCACGAGCGACTCGACGCCGCCGAGCGACTCGGCCAGCGTGAACAACCGCAGCGACTCGGCGAAGCGCCGCGCCGCCTCGCCCGATTCGAGGGCGAGCGACACGATGCCGCCGAAGCCGGACATCTGCCGCGCCGCGAGCTCGTGCCCCGGGTGCGACGCGAGTCCCGGGTAGTAGACCCGGGCGACGCGGTCGTGTCCGTCGAGGAAGGATGCCACGGCCATGCCGTTCTCACTGTGCCGCTGCATGCGCACCGCGAGCGTCTTGATCCCGCGCGTCGTGAGCCACGCGTCGAGCGGGCCAGACACGGCGCCGACGGCGAACTGGATGAAGCCGACCTTCTCGGCCAGCGCGTCGTCGTTCATGACGAGCGCACCGCCGACGACGTCGGAGTGCCCGCCGAGGTACTTGGTGGTCGAGTGCACGACGACATCGGCGCCGTGCGAGAGGGGGCGCTGCAGCGCGGGCGTCGCGAAGGTGTTGTCGACGACGACCAGCGCATCGACGGAGTGTCCGACCTCGGCGAGGCCGGCGATGTCGGTGATGCGCAGCAGCGGGTTGGACGGCGTCTCGACCCAGAGGATGCGGGGCGCCTTCTCGGCGACGGCGGCGCGGACGGCGTCGAGGTCGCTCATGTCGACGACGCGAAGGGTCACGCCCCAGTCGCCGAGCACACGGGAGATGAGGCGGAAGGTCCCGCCGTACACGTCGTTGCCGAGGAGTACCTCGTCGCCCGGACGCAGCACCGCGCGGAGCAGCGCGTCCTCGGCCGCGAGGCCCGATGCGAACGACAGCGCGTGCGCGCCGCCCTCGATCGCGGCGAGCTGCGTCTGCAGCGCGGTGCGGGTCGGATTGCCGCTGCGGCCGTACTCGTACCCGCCGCGGAGCCCGCCTATGCCGTCCTGGGCGTAGGTGGTCGAGAAGTGGACGGGAGGGATGACGGCGCCGGTCGCCTCGTCGGGCTCCTGACCGGCGTGGACGGCGAGGCTCGCGAAGCCGCGAGCGGAGGACTGTGCACTCATGCGAGGCTCCCGGTGGTCTCGGAATCGGTGGTGACGGAGAAGCCGTGGGCGGTCATCCAGTCGTCGTCGTAGATCTTGCTGAGGTAGCCGCGGCCGTGGTCGGGCAGGAGCACGACCAGGACGGCGTCGGCGGGCAGGTCGCGGGCGACGCGGAGGGCCGCCACCACCGCCATGCCCGACGAACCGCCGACCATGAGCCCTTCTTCGCGGGCCAGCCGACGCGTCATCGCGAACGCCTCGGCATCGCTCACCCGCTCGTAGCCGTCGACGACGGTCGGGTCGAAGGTCGCGGGCATGAAGTCCTCGCCGACGCCTTCGACGAGATAGCCGTGGATGTCGCCGCCGGAGTAGATCGATCCCTCCGGATCGGCGCCCACGACGGTGACACGTCCCGACGACGCCTCTTTGAGGAACCGTCCGGTGCCGCTGATCGTCCCGCCCGTGCCGACACCCGCGACGAAGTGGGTGACGGTTCCGTCGGTGTCGCGCCAGATCTCGGGCCCGGTCGTCTCGTAGTGTCCGCGCGGTCCGTTGAGGTTGGCGAACTGGTTCGGCTTGAACGCGCCGGGGATGGATGCCGCGAGCCGATCCGACACGCTGTAGTACGAGTCGGGGTGCTCGGGCGGCACGCTCGTCGCGGTCATGACGACCTCGGCGCCATAGGCCTTGAGGACCGCGACCTTCTCGCCCGCGAACTTGTCGGGGACGACGAAGATCATCCGGTACCCGCGCTGCTGGGCGATGAGGGCCAGGCCGACCCCGGTGTTGCCACTGGTCGGCTCGACGATCGTGGCGCCGGGCTTGAGGTGGCCGTCGCGCTCCGCCGCGTCGATGATGTTCCGCGCGATGCGGTCCTTGGCGGAGCTGCCCGGATTGAAGTACTCGACCTTGGCGAGGACCGTGGCTTCGATGCCTTCGGTGACCTTGTTCAAGCGGACGAGCGGGGTGTTGCCGACCAGATCGGCGATGGAGGTGGCGTAACGCACGTGTTCTTCCTGACGGGATGCCGCACTCGCAGAGGTGCGGTCGCTGTGTGGGGTCGCGGATGTCGCCGGGGAACCGGCGGTCAGAGACGACAACAGCGAAGGGTCAGCACCCGATCAGAATAGCGGACGCCCGGCATCCGCGGCGGGCGTCATCTGACGCAACAGAACGAAAGCTTCGGACACACGACCCTCGTCCCGCCCGCGCGAACGTAGGTTCGTTGTATGACGTCTCCCGCACACGCCGCATCGGACGACCGGGCCGCCTCCGGATTCACGGAGTCGCTCTCGCCCGAGGAGTTCAAGGCCGTCTTTCGCGGGCATCCCGGCGGCGTCGCCGTCATCACGGCTGATGCGGGGGACGGACCGGTCGCTCTCACGGCGACCTCGGTGTCGTCCGTCAGCGCAGACCCGCCGCTGCTGATCTTCTCGGTGTCGGCGCAGTCGTCGGCCGCTCCCGTCCTGGCCGCCGCGGAGACCGTCGTCGTCCATCTGCTGGACGCCGACGACCTGCGGGTCGCCGAGGTGGGTGCGACGAGTGGGATCGACCGCTTCGCGGAGCTGCCCTGGTCACGTCTGGTCACCGGTGAGCCCGTGTATCACGGGGTTCGCGCGTGGGTCCGGTGCGCCGTCATCGACCGGATGGATGCCGGGGGCTCGACCGTCATCGCCGCGCACGCCGTGCAGGCGAACATCGCCCGCGACTCCGAGGCACCGCTCGTCTATCACAACCGGACTTGGCACCGGTTGGGTCCCGACACCGCCCTCTGAGGGAGCGGCTCGCGCGGGATCAGGAACGTCGCGCGAGGTCGTCCAGTGCGGCAGCGATCCGGCGGATCGTCTCGGCGGTGGTCTTCGCTTCGCCTTCATCCAGGCTGTCGATGACCGACACCACGGCCGCATGGTGCGCACCGTAGACCTCGTCGACGAGATCGTTGGCCGACTCCGTCGGCATCAGATAGTGGGCGCGCCGGTCGGTCGGGTGCTGCTCGCGCGTCACATACCCCTTGCCCACCAGGCGCTCGATCACGTTCGTAACCGTCGCACTCGAGGTGCCGAGCATGACGATCAGGTCCTTAGGGCTGATCTCCCGCTCTTCCCGTCGAGCCTGGACGAGGTACCGGAGAGCGGCGAGGTCGATCCCGCCGAGTCCGGAGATCCGCTGCGAGCGGTCCGCCTGGACCTGCTCGGCATGGCGGAGCTCGAGGATGGCGCTACTGAGTAGGCGTCCGGCCTCGGTGTGGGGCTGCGAGGCATACAGATGCGTGTGCTCATGTCGAACGATGGACTGAGGCATGTCAACTCCTCGGCTCGTGAAGGGTGTCGAACATCATCCGATCGCCGCCCGAGCCTCAGCCGCATCCGGATACTTCCCGACGAACCCTCCGGCGTGATCTCGGGTGATCCAGCCTGCGGGGCTCTGCTCGACGGTTCCGAGGAACCGTCCGTCGGTGTTGCCGACCCAGAAGCCCGCCTCGACCTCGTGCCACGCCGCGATCTTCTCGCTGACGTCCACGGAGCCGTACGAGTCGAGCACCTCCATCGACTTCACCACCTTACATGTCCGAATCTGTGACAGTTCTTGTCCTTCTCGAAATCAATGATAGACATGAGTTGTGAAATCCACTAGATCTATTGTTTAGCTAGTAATCCAGGAACGGACAGATGACACCCTCACCCGCACACCCCATCCCGGCGCCCTTCGCCTCGATCGGTGTCGCTCTCATCCCCGAGCAGCGCACGGGCTGGTGGGCGTCCCTCGTCACATCCCTTTCACGGCCGCGAGCGCACCGCACGACGGCGCAGCCCGCACACCACTGACCACAGCACCCCGAACCCACCAGGAGAACGTCATGGGAAGCCTCTACTACGGGAACGTCGAATCCCCCATCGTCATGCCCGACCGCATCCTCGCCCACCTCGCCGCGATCGCGACGACCAAGTTGCGCCGGAGTGAGAGCTTCGTCGTGTCCTGGAAGGGAACCGGCGACAACGGCGAGGGCCGCACAACGCTCTGGTTCCAGCCGGCCATCCCGCTGCGTTTCGTTTACGAGCAGTCGGCTGCGGTCGCGCTGAACCCTGCGACGCTGCGGGAGATGGCCGACCAGGCCACGTCGAACGGCGGCCTCGTCCTCGACGCGGATCTGGACATCCCCGAGATCGGCGCCGCACGCACCGAGGCGCGTCGGCCGGTGGTCGCCGCGTGAGCCACCCCGATCTCAGCGACGAGGCCGACGCCTACGAGGACGCCCTCGCCGCCGATTTCACCGAGCGCTTCGGGACCCCTCCGCTGTTGGTCTGACCGTTCTCCGAGCACACGAACTCGTGCCGCCCCTCCGCCGTTCCCCCCACGGCGTCGACGGGGCGGCATGTTTCGTTACGGGAGGTGACGCGGGGACCCTCGCGTCAGGCGCTGGGGTCGCCCTCGCCCGCATCTGCAGGCTCCGGAACCAGGTGCAGACCCGCCGGCGAGTTCGCCGCGTACATGAGGGCCTCCGACCACGCGCGGTTGATGCGCGACTGCCGGCTTCCGTAGTACTTGAAGACCAGGGATGCGTGCGGGTGCAGCCACACGGAAGTGCGGCCCTCGCCGATGCTCTTGTCGTCGCGCCACGTGAAATGGAAGGACTCGCCACGACGCAGCTTGTTGCCGATCACCTGCTGCAGGTGTGCCAGCGTGCGGTCCTCGAAGTCCACCTTGATGGAGTCCTCATAGATGAACTTGCCCACGTCAGCCCCTTCGTCGTGTCATCTCGGTATCGAAACGACGTCTCCCATTATGGTGTCCCCATGGGCCTGATCTACTACGGCGGCTCGGCGATGCCCATCCGCATCGAGGACCGCGCACTCGCGCATCTTAAAGTGGTGGTCGCGACCAAGCTCCGCCGTTCGGAGAGCTTCACTGTGTCGTGGCAGCACCCCGACGACTCTCCCCGAGGACGGACGACGATCTGGCTGCATCCCGCGATCCCGCTCAGGTTCGTGTTCGACCACGCGGAACCGCCGACGCTGAACCGCGAATGGATAGAGGAGCTGGCGGCATCCGCCAATTCCTCGGGTGGGATTCAGCTGCCGGCGCGGATGTTCGATGAGGACAGCGGGCCCGACGTCACGGAGTGAAGTGCCCCTCGGCGGCGGCCTCGGGCTCGGACTCGTCCGGGATCGGGATGAGAGCGATGGGGACGCCGGGCGAGATGAGCAGGTGAGCCGGACGAGGAGCGCCCTCGCCGTCGTTCACCACGATCCATCCGTGGCCCGCGTCGAGCGCCGCAGCCACCTGCGCCGAGAAGGTCTCGAAGGACTCCTCGCCGATGCTGTACAGCGTCCCCCCGTAGTGCACGTCGATGCGCTTCACCATGCCACGCTCTCCTGTTCCGCCTCTGCGGGTTCCGGGACGATGTACAGACCGGACGGGGAGTTCGCGACGGCGGCGAGCGCGTCCACCCAAGCGAGGTTCAGCGGCGCGCGCTGACCTCTGTAGAACTTGAAGACGAGCGTGCACCGCGGGTGCAGCCAGATGCTGGTGCGGCCGTCCCCGATCGCGGCGTCGTCCTTCCACGTGAAGTGGAAGGACTCGCCGCGACGGAGCTTCGACATGATGACCACCTGGAGGTGGGCCAGCGCACGGTCGTCGAAGTCGACCTTCAGCGTGCCGTCGTAGATGAACTTCCCCACCGGGCGGTCACCGGGGCGAACGGTTCTCGGCGCTGATCATCCACGCGAACTGCTCGAGGCTCTCGAGGATACTGTGGAGGATGTCGGCGCTCGTCGGGTCCTCGTCGTCGACGTCGTCGTGGACGTCGCGGCAGGTGCCGATGACGGCCTCGAGGCGCTCGGTGACGAGGTCGATGACGTCGGAGGTCAGGACCTCGCCGTGCGGGAACTCTGGAAGCGTCGTGGTCTCGGCCACCGTGTCGCTTCGGCCGTCGGGAACGGCGTGCAGGGCGCGCATGCGCTCCGCAATCGTGTCGCTGAACTCCCGCGCGGCGTCGATGATCTCGTCGAGCTGGAGGTGCGTGTCGCGGAAGTTCTTCCCGACGACGTTCCAGTGCGCCTGCTTGCCCTGGATCGACAGCTCGAGGAGGTCGACGAGAACGGCCTGCAGGTTGTCGCTGAGCTTCTGGGAGGCGGTGAATCCGCGCTCGGCGTTCTGCTCTTCGGTCAGCTGCGCGCCCGACTTGCCGGGGCGGCGCTTGTTGCGGGTGGCGGGCTTCGTCTGAGTGGTCGTCATGGGACGGCTCCCCTTCTGTCGCGGAACGTGGATGCCTCCCACGCTAGGACGAAGGCGACCACGAGGTCATCGGGTTGCGCCGCCCGGGAGGCGGTGATATCCCCGGAGCTCGCGCTCCCGGCTCACTCCTCGATGCGAGCGAGCGCGGCGGCCATCTCGTCGTCGGACAGCGACAGGCCGGCGTCCGTGAGCCGCTGGTCGAGGACGTTCCGCGGATCGACGCCGTCGTGTCCCTGCAGGTCGGCTCGGGTCTGGGCGATGATGCCGTCGAGCTTCTGCCCGGCATCCGCGGGGTTCACCGACATGGCGGGCTCTGCCTGTGCGGCGTCGCCGGCGTGGCCGGCATCCTGTGCATCACTCATGGCGCCAGTGTGCTCGCCTTCGCGGGCGCGATCACCCCCTTGACCGGGCACGTCGACCCGGATAGGTCTCAGGAGTGCGGTGAACGCTCTGGATGGATCGTGGGCCCGCGCCACTTCGGGGAGAAGCCCTCGACCTCGAAATCGTCGTACGCCGCCGCGACGGCTTCGGTGGGAGGGTCCCGTGGTTCGGGCACCGGGATCAGCGCGATGGGGACACCCGGCGTGATGAAGAGGTAGGCGGGGCTCGCGCTTCCGACGCCGTCATTGACGGCCAGCCAATGCTGGCCGTCGCGGGCGCCCTCTTGAATCTCGCGATGGACGTCGTCGAGCGTCCGGTTCGCGACGCTGTACCACTGCCCGCCGTACGAGATGTCGATGCGTCCCATCGGTTCTCCTCGGCTGCGATCGGTCTCGACATCCACCATCTGTCGTGGCGTCGCGCGTGTCACGTCCTTGACATGTTCGGGTGCCGCCGTTTAGAGCGCCGCCAGGGGCGGGCGGTGCGCGATCGGCTTCGGTTTGGCGCGGCGCGGAGCGCAGGCCGCGACGTGTCGGGCTGCACCGATCAGAAGCTGGTCCATGTCCGCGAACCACGCGCTCCCCGAGCCGCCGTGGACCCAGGTCACGTCGAACCCGGCGGGGTCCGCCGCCTCGACGTAGGCGATGACGCTGGCGGCGTCGGAGCTGTCGACGCGGGAGTCGCAGAGGCGCCATGCCGTCGGCGACAGCGGCTGCAGGATCAGCTGATGGACGGGATCGGCACTCATGGCGCACCTCCGAGGTGTGGTGTCCGCGATCGTCGCTGATCGCCGGGGGTGAGGTCTTCACTCGCCCCTCACCCTCACTCGCGCTCGTCGGACGGGTGAGGGGCTTGACACCGAGAGGACCCCAAGTTAGCCGGAGCGGGTAGCAGAACGACGCCTCGCGCGTCAATGCCCCCCTTCCGGAACCGGCACCCCGATTACCGTGATCACCGCAAGGTAAGTAGGCGGATGGTCGAGACGAGAGGTGTTCGGGTCACCGATCCTTTCCCACGCTTATGAGGGGCCCCGGCGATCGGGCTTATCGCCGGGGCCCGACCTTTGCAAGGCCCCCGGCTCGATGGCATCCGCGCCCTACGTTGACACGAACGAGAGGAGCACCCATGACCGAGCACGAGGCCGCCCCCGAATCCGATTCCTCGCTCCCCGGCGGGAATCTGCCGGACGAGGACCCCATCGAGGCCGTATCCAAGGCGGCCCGCAACGACGAGCCGGTTCCCATCGAACAGATCGAGCCCGGGGTGGACCCCGACTCGGCCGATTCCAGTCGATCGCTCAACCGCACGGGCGACTGAGTTCGCCAGCCGGACGCGTCAGCCCAGCTCGACGCGTTGCGCGTACTCGTTGGCGCGGGTGGCGACGTCGTTGATGTATCGCGTCAGCGGGTTGTAGGTGAAGACGGCATCCCGCCAGGCCCTCTCGGTGCCGAGCGGCCCGGACCGGCACAGATACCGGGCAGCGGCGAGGGCCGCGTCGTCGATGTTGTTGGGGTCGCGGACGCCGTCCGCGTCACCGTCCGCGCCCCAGCGATGCCACGTCTCGGGGATGAACTGCAGCGGGCCGACGGCACGGTCCCACTGGTCGTCGCCGTCGAGAGCGCCGCCGTCGGTGTCCTCGATCGCGGCGACGCCGTCACCGGTGAGCCGCGGCCCGAGGATGCGAGGCGCGACGAGGCCGCGCTTGGTCAGCGTCGCCCCGCCGTAGGAACCGTGCCGGGACTCCACCCAGCCGATCCCCGCGAGGGTGTTCCAGGCGATGTCGCACGACGGCTGCTCGTGCGCGACGGTCAGGTCGGCCGCCGCGTAGGCGATGACCGCACGACGCGGGATGCCGGTGGCCGCCGCCACCTCGTCGGCCCACGCTCCGTCCACGAGATCGACGGCGGCAGCCCGTGAGGGGTTCGCGCCGGCCACAGCGACAGCAGGCGGGGGTGCCACTGCCCAGCGGGACGAAACGGGCGGCAGGGGCGGCCCAGCGGGCTCGGCGGCCTGCGGGGGCGTGGAGGGCAGGCAAGCGGCGAGGAGCACCACGACCGCCGCAGGGGCGACGCCCAGCCCGACGGCGAGCGCTGCGGAACGTCGTCGCGCGCGCGCAGCCGGAGCCTTGCGACGTGCCGCCATCTGCGTCCTCCCCCCGTCGACTGCCCGCACCACGCTAACCCGCGCCGGTGGAGATCCGCTGGGGCCGAAGCCGCACCGGACCCGGTGAGGGATGCCGAGGAGCGAGGCGTCGCGTCAGCGACGGGATGCCGGGACGGCCGCCGCGCGCGCGATCCGGAACACGACCACGGCCGCCGCGACCCACGGCCCCACGACCAGGACGGGGTCGAGCCAGGCGTGCTTCACGTCGACGCGGCCTCGTCCGAACCTCGACGCGATCGGATGCCGTCCGCGTTCGCCGAACACCCCCGACTGTGTCACCGGGTCGTCGGGACGCCGCGAGAACAGCGACCTCATGTGCGCGCCGGCCGACTCGACGCGGTCGCCCAGGATCAGCAGCATCCAGTGCGGAGTCTGCCCCTCGCTGTAGCGCGTATAGGCGACCCGCCGGATGAGGCCCGAGAGCCCGTGGAGGGGCTGCGCGGTACCGAACACGGGCGTGAGGCGTTCGTGCTCGATCGATCGCTCGCGACCGGCGCCGTGCGGCTGTTGCTCGGGGACGCGCCAGTGCGCACCGGTGTCGATCCCGGGTTGCTCGCGGGGGAACGCGGGACGATCCGCCGGGTCGAGATCTGCACCCCACCCCGGGATGCGGCGACGCAGGTCGTCGGGATCGGGGGTCTGGCCGGGCTTGTCTGCGGTGTACGGCATGATTCCTCCTCGGATGCGGGTCAGGCGCCGAACGTGATGACGGGCTTGACGATGCCGTCGAGCTTGGATGAGAACACGTGGTAGCCCTCGGCGATGTCGTCGAGGTCGAAGCGGTGGGTGATCAACTCGCGAGGAGCGATGTGTCCCGCTCGGATGTGTTCGAGCAACCGCGGCCACTGACGCTTGACCGGCGCCTGGTTGGCACGGATGGTGAGCCCCTTGTTCATGGCGTTGCCGACCTTGACGGCGCTGAACAGCGGGCCGTACGCACCCATCACCGAGATGGTGCCGCCCTTGCGGACGGCGTCGATCGCCCAGTTGAGGGCGACGGGAGAACCGCCCTGCAGTTTCAGCTTGGCGGCGGTCACGTGCTGCACGACGTGCCCGTCGGCCTCGGCGCCCACGGCATCGATGACCGAGTCGGCGCCGAGTCCGTCGGTCATCTTCTTGAGGGTCAGGACGATGTCATCGACCTGACCGAAGTGCACGGTCTCGGCGAACGCGAAGGCGCGCGCCTTCTCGAGGCGGTAGTCGAGGTGGTCGACGACGATGACGCGTCCGGCACCCATCAGCCAGCACGAGCGAGCGGCGGCGAGGCCGACGGGTCCCGCACCCAGCACCACGACGGTGTCCCCCTCGACGATGTCGGCGAGCTGCGAACCGAAGTAGCCGGTCGAGAAGGCGTCGGTCAGCAGGAGCGCATCCTCGGAGGCGATGTCATCGGGGATCACCTGGGGGCCGACGTCGGCGAAGGGCACCCGGACGAGCTCGGCTTGACCGCCGTCGAATCCGCCGGTCGAGTGGGAGTAGCCGTAGATGCCACCGATCGCCGTGGCGTTCGCGTTGACGTTGTGGCAGTTCGAATACAGCCCGCGCGCACAGAAGAAGCACGAGCCGCAGTAGATGTTGAAAGGGACCATGACCCGGTCGCCCGGCTTCAGGTTCTGTACCGACGACCCGACCTCCTCCACCCGACCGATGAACTCGTGCCCGAAGGTGTGCCCGATCCGCGTGTCGGGCATCATGCCGTGGTACAGGTGCAGGTCGGAACCACAGATCGACGCCAGTTCGACGCGCACGATGGCGTCGTTCGGGTGCGCGATCACGGGATCGGGCTTGCGGTCGACGCGGATCTTGTACGGTCCGCGATAGGTCATCGCCTTCATCGGTCCTCCTCAGGTTCGGGGCGAGCCTGGTCGCCGGGAACGCGAGGAGGGAGGGGGTTGCGCCGCCCGCGCCGACGTGTCAGCCCGCGGCGGGCCCGCCGAGCTCGAAGCGGTACCCCATGCCCGCCTCGGTGAGGATGTGACGCGGATGCGCCGGATCCTCCTCGAGCTTGCGGCGCAGCTGCGACACGTACAGGCGCAGGTACCCTGTGTCGCTCACGTGCTCGCTCCCCCAGATCGAGGTCAGGATCGTCTGGCGGGTGACGAGCTTGCCGGGGTTGCGCAGCAGGATCTCGAGCAGCTGCCATTCGGTCGGGGTGAGCCGCACGCGCTCGGTCTGACCACCGGTGGTCTTCATGACGCTGCGCGCCGCCAGGTCGACGGAGATCGATCCGAACTCCGTCACCGGATCGGGCTCCTGCTGCGGGGCGCGACGGGTCAGGGCCCGGATGCGCGCCAGGAGCTCGTCGATCGAGAACGGCTTCGTGACGTAGTCGTCCGCACCGGCATCGAGCGCGTCGACCTTGTCGGCCGCGCCCGTGCGTCCCGACACGACGAGGATGGGCGCATCGGACCAGCCGCGGATCGCGTGGATCACCTCGATGCCGTCGAGCTCCGGCATCCCGAGGTCGAGCAGGAAGATGTCGGGGTGGTGATCGACGGCCGCCGAGATTGCCTGCGCGCCGTCGGCGGCGGTGAACACCTCGTAGCCGCGCGCCGACAGGGTGATGCGGAGCGCTCGGACGATCTGCGGATCGTCATCGGCGATGAGGATCTTCATGCGGATCCCTCCTCGTCGGCGACCGGCAGCGACACGACCATCGTCAGCCCGCCGCCGGGGGTGTCCTCGGGGGTGAGAGTACCGCCCATGCCCTCGACGAATCCCTTCGACAGCGCGAGGCCGAGACCGAGACCGGTGCTGTTGTCGGTGTCGCCGAGCCGCTGGAACGGCACGAACACGTCGTCGCGGCGCTCGGCGGGGATCCCCGGTCCGTGGTCGATGATCCGGATCTCGGCAACCGCACCGAAACTGCTCGTCGCGACGCGCACCTTGCGCCCCTCGGGCGAATGGCGCAGCGCGTTCGCGAGCAGGTTGACCACCACGCGCTGCAGCAGGACGGGGTCGGCTCGGAGCTCGACATCCGGCTCGAGGTGGATGTCGACGGATGCCGGTCCGGCACCGAGCTCTTCGAGGGCGGGGAGGATGACGTCCGCCGGGTCGATCGTGAGGAGCGAGACCGCGAGGGCCCCGGCCTGCAGCCGGCTGACGTCGAGGAGGTCGGTGACGAGCGCGGCCAGCATACCGAGCGACTCGTCGGCCGTCTGCAGCAGCTCGTTCCGATCGCCCTCGCTGTAGGTGCCGTTGCGGAGCCCGCCCACGGCCGCCGTCGCCGCGGCGAGCGGGCGGCGGAGGTCGTGGCTGAGGGCCGACAGGAGGGCGCTGCGGACCCGATCGGATGCCTTGAGGGGAGCGAGCCCGCTCGCGACCTCGGCGAGGTCCTGCTGCTGCAGGGCGGCATCCATCTGGGCGACGATGGCCGACAGGAGGCGGCGTTCCGAGGCCCGCAGGTCGTGACCGTGGAGCTCGAGGACGGCGCGCTCCCCCACCGGTACGGCGGTGAACCGGCCGCCGCGGAGGGGCTCGCCGCTGGCCGCCAGGATCGTCTCGTCACCGGACGTCCCCCCGCTCGAGGTCGTGCCCGCGACGAGACGCACGCCCGCGAGACGGAACGCCTCGCGGGTCCGTTCGACGAGGGCCTCGACGGCGCCCGCACCGCGGAGCACGCTTCCTGCCACGGTCTGGAGGAGCTCGGACTCCGCCGCCGCCCGTCGGGCCGCACGCGTCTGGCGGGCGGCGCGGTCGACGACGACGCTGACGAGGATCGCGATGACGACGTAGAGGGAGAGGGCCAACAGATGCTGCGGCTCGTGCACATGGACGGTGAACAGCGGCTCGACGAAGAAGAAGTCCAGCGTGATCCCGCTGAGCAGCGCCGCCCAGAGGGCCGGCCAGATGCCGCCGACGAGCGCGACGACGACGACCAGCAGCTGGTAGCTCAGCACGTCGCTCGTGATCGACTCGTCCGTGCGGGTGACGAACAGCAGCCACGTGAGGAGCGGCCCCCCGAGGAAGGCGACCGCGAACCCCGCGAGCCGGCGCTTCATCGAGAGCGCACCGCCCAGCCGCGGCAACGCGAACCTGCCGCCCGCGGCGGAGTGGGTGACGATGTGGACGTCGATGTCGCCGGATTCGCGGATGACGGTGGCGCCGATGCCGGGACCGGCGAAGACCGCGGCGAGCCTGCTGCGACGGCTCACGCCGAGGACGAGCTGCGTCGCGTTCACCGACCGGGCGAACTCGACGAGCGCCGTCGGCACGTCGTCGCCGACGACCTGGTGGAACGTGCCGCCGAGCTTCTCGACGAGCGTCCGCTGCTCCGAGAGCGCTCCGGGATCTCCGCCGCGCAATCCGTCGTTGCTCGTGACGTGGACGGCGAGGAGCTGACCACCGGCCGAGCGGGCGGCGATACGGGCCCCGCGCCGCAGCAGGGTCTCACCCTCGGGCCCACCCGTCAGGGTGACGACGACCCGCTCGCGCGCCTCCCACCGGCTGTCGATGCCGTGCTCGGCGCGGTAGGACGTGAGGGCCTGATCGACCTCGTCCGCCAGCCACAGGAGGGCGAGTTCGCGCAGCGCCGTGAGGTTGCCGAGCCGGAAATAGTTCGACAGGGCGGCATCCACCCGTTCGGCCGGGTACACGAGCCCGCCGGCGAGACGGTCCCGGAGGGCCTGCGGTGCCAGGTCGATGACCTCGACCTGGTCCGCCGTGCGCAGGACCTCATCGGGGACCGTCTCGCGCTGGGGCGCCCCGGTGATCTGGTGGACGACGTCGTTGAGGGACTCGATGTGCTGGATGTTGACGGTCGAGATGACGGAGATCCCGGCATCCAGCAGCTGCCGCACATCCTGCCAGCGCTTCTCGTTCGCCGAACCCGGCGCGTTGGTATGGGCGAGTTCGTCGACGAGGGCGACACCCGGATGCCGTGCGATCACGGCGTCGAGGTCCATCTCGGTGAGCGTGACACCCCGATGGGTGATCTCTCGGCGCGGCACTTCCTCGAGTCCGTCGGTCATACGCAGGGTCGCGGCCCGGCCGTGGGTCTCTACGACCGCGATGACGACGTCCGAGCCCTCGCCTGCCAGGCGCCGACCCTCCTCGAGCATCGCGTACGTCTTGCCCACGCCGGGAGCCGCGCCCAGCAGGACGCGCAACCGTCCGCGTCCCGCCACTGTCAGCCTCCTAGCCGGTCGAGCGCCAGATTGAGTTCCACCACGTTGACGGTCGACCCGCCGAGGTACCCGAGGTCGGGACCCTGGGTGTGCTCGGCGACGAGCGTGCGCACCTCGTCGACCGGGAGGTTCCGGGCCCGGGCGACGCGGTCGACCTGGATCGAAGCGTACGCGGGGCTGATGTGCGGGTCGAGTCCGGAGCCGGAGGCGGTCACCGCATCGGCGGGCACCTCCGACTCGGCGACGCCTTCCCGCTCGGCGATCGTGGTCTTCCGCTCGGTGATCGACGAGATGAGGTCGGTGTTCTCGGGGCCGAGGTTCGAGCCCGACGAGGCGCCGCCGTCGTAGCCGTCGCCCGCAGCGGACGGGCGGGACTGGAAGTACTCGGGGAGTGCGGCACCGTCGGCATCCGTGAAGGACTGGCCGATGAGGGACGAACCGACGACCTCACCCGACGCGTCCCGGACGAGGGAGCCGTTCGCCTGGGCGGGCAGGGCGACCTGTCCGACCAGGGTGATGAGGGCGGTGTACCCGAGGCCGAGGATGAGGGTGAGGAACACCATCGCGCGGATCGAGACGAGGACGATGCGCCCGGTGGCGCGGGACGAGCTGTTCATGACGGGGATGTCCTTCGGATCAGAAGCCGGGGATGAGGCGGACGAGCAGGTCGATCAGCCAGATCCCGATGAAGGGGGCGACGACACCGCCCAGGCCGTAGACGGCGAGGTTGCGGCCGAGGATCGATGAGGCACCGCCCGGCCGGTACCGCACACCGCGGAGGGCCAGCGGGATGAGGGCGATGATGACGAGCGCATTGAACACGATGGCCGACAGGACAGCGGATGCCGGCGAGTGCAGCCCCATGATGTTCAGGGCCCCCAGCTGCGGGAACACGCCCATGAACATCGCCGGGATGATGGCGAAGTACTTGGCGATGTCGTTCGCGATCGAGAACGTCGTGAGCGCGCCGCGCGTGATGAGCAGCTGCTTGCCGATGCGGACGATGTCGATGAGCTTCGTCGGGTCGGAATCGAGGTCGACCATGTTGCCGGCCTCCTTCGCGGCCGACGTTCCCGAGTTCATCGCGACACCCACGTCGGCCTGCGCGAGGGCGGGCGCGTCGTTGGTGCCGTCACCGGTCATCGCGACGAGGTTGCCGCCCTCCTGCTCCTTGCGGATGTAGGCGAGCTTGTCCTCGGGCGTCGCCTCGGCGAGGAAGTCGTCGACGCCCGCTTCCTTGGCGATGGCGGCCGCCGTCAGCGGGTTGTCGCCCGTGATCATGACCGTCCGGATGCCCATCGAGCGGAGCTCGGCGAAGCGTTCGCTGAGGCCGTCCTTCACGACGTCCTTCAGGTGGACGACGCCGAGCACGCGACCGGTGCCGGCGGCATCCTTCGTCGCGACCACCAGCGGAGTCCCGCCGGACTGCGAGATCTCCTCGGTGCGCGCCGTGAGGTCGGTCCGTACATCAGCAGGCAGCGGCGAGCCGTCCTGCTCGAGCCACCCGATGATCGCCGAACCGGCGCCCTTGCGGATGGACGAGCCGTCGGGCAGGTCGAGACCGCTCATGCGGGTCTGCGCCGTGAAGGGCACGATGACGCCCTGGGATTCACCCGTCACGTCGACGCCGCGGCGGACCGCGAGGTCGACGATCGAGCTGCCCTCGGGGGTGGGGTCGGCCAGCGACGACAGCGCGGCGGCGCGGGTGAGCTCGGCCTGCGCCATCCCATCGAGCGGGACGAACTCGGATGCCTGGCGGTTGCCGTACGTGATCGTGCCGGTCTTGTCGAGCAGCAGCGTCGTCACGTCGCCGGCTGCCTCGACGGCACGACCCGACATCGCGAGGACGTTCCGCTGCACGAGGCGGTCCATGCCGGCGATGCCGATGGCCGACAGGAGCGCGCCGATCGTCGTCGGGATGAGGCAGACGAGGAGGGCGACGAGGACGGGGATGCTGACCGGTGCCGCCGCGTACGAGGCGACGGGGTTCAGGATGAGGGCCACCACCACGAAGATGATCGACAGGCTCGCGAGCAGGATGTTGAGCGCGATCTCGTTCGGGGTCCTCTGCCGGGCGGCGCCCTCGACGAGGGCGATCATCCGGTCGACGAAGGTCTCGCCGGGCTTGGACGTGATCCGTACGACGATCCGGTCCGACAGCACGCGGGTACCGCCCGTGACCGCGCTGCGATCACCACCGGACTCGCGGATGACGGGGGCCGATTCGCCCGTGATGGCCGACTCGTCGACCGAGGCGATGCCGTGGACCACGTCGCCGTCGCCGGGGATCAGGTCGCCGGCCGCGACGACGACGACATCGCCGAGTGTGAGGTCGGCCGACGAGACGTCATCGATCGTGACGCGCTCAGCGGCGACATCCGACTGCGCGTCGTAGCCGGCCACGCGGTGCGCCACCGTGCTCGTGCGGGTCTTTCGGAGCGTCTCGGCCTGCGCCTTGCCACGGCCTTCGGCGACCGATTCGGCGACGTTCGCGAAGAGCACCGTCAGCCACAGCCACACCGCGATGACCGCCGTGAACGGGACGGGGACGGGGGTGCCGCCGGAATCCGACGGCCCGCCCGTGAACGGCTCGGCGATGGCGAGGGCGGTGGTCAGCGCGGCGCCGAGCCACACGATGAACATGACGGGGTTGCGCCACTGGGCACGCGGGTCGAGCTTGCGGAACGCGCCGGGCAGGGCGGCCGCGATCGCGGCGCCGTCGATGCCGCGCCGGGTCGCCGACGCGGACGCGGCGGAAGGAGCGGAGGAAGCCGGGGCTTCGGAGCGGAGAGGTGTGGACATGGGTCAGATCAGTCCTTCTGCCAGGGGACCCAGCGCGAGTACGGGGAAGTAGGTGAGAGCGGTCACGATGAGGATCACGCCGACGAGGAGACCGACGAACAGCGGTCGGTGCGTCGGGAGCGTGCCCGCCGTCGCGGGGATCCTGTCCTGCGCGGCGAACGAGCCCGCGAGGGCGAGGACCAGCACGATCGGGACGAAGCGCCCGAGCAGCATCGCGACGGCGAGCGCCGTGTTGAGCCACGGGGTGTTGGCCGTGATACCCGCGAACGCGGAACCGTTGTTGTTGGCGGCCGAGGTGAACGCGTAGAGCACTTCGCTGAAGCCGTGGATGCCGGGGTTCCAGATCGACGTCGTCGTGACGTCGTCGCGGACCGCCGGGATGGCGAAGCTGAGCGCCGTGCCGACGAGTACGAGGATCGGGGTCACCAGGATGTAGATGCTCGCGAGCTTGATCTCGCGGGGACCGATCTTCTTGCCCAGGTACTCGGGCGTCCGCCCGACGAGCAGGCCCGCGATGAACACCGCGATGACCGCCATCACGAGGATGCCGTAGAGGCCCGATCCGACGCCGCCGGGGGCGAGCTCGCCGAGCATCATGTTGAGCATCGGCATCATCCCGCCGAGCGCGGTGAACGAGTCGTGCATCGAGTCGACCGCACCGGTCGAGGTGAGCGTGCTCGTCGACCCGAAGATCGTCGAGCCGACGATGCCGAAGCGCATCTCCTTGCCCTCCATCGCCGCGCCGGCGAGAGCGGGGGCGGTGCCGCGACCGGCGAGCTCGAACGCCGTCAGGGCGAGCGTCGAGGCGAGGAACAGGAAGCCCATCGCGCCGAGGATCGCATAGCCCTGTCGCTTGTCGCCGAGCATCGTGCCGAAGGTGCGCGGCAGCGAGAACGGGATGATCAGCATGAGGACGACCTCGAATAGGTTCGTCCAGCCGGTCGGGTTCTCGAAGGGGTGCGCGGAGTTGGCGTTGAAGAATCCGCCGCCGTTGGTGCCCAGGAGCTTGATCGCCTCCTGGGAGGCGACGGGGCCTCCGGGGATGTTCTGCGCCCCACCGACGACGGTCGCGACGTCGCTGAATCCGGTGACGTTCTGGATGACGCCGCCGGCCAGCAGCACGATCGCCGCGATGACCGCGAGCGGCAGCAGGAGGCGGAACGTCCCGCGGGTCAGGTCGACCCAGAAGTTGCCGATCGTGCCGCTGCGGCGGAAGGCGAGGCCGCGGACGAGGGCGACGGCGACGGCGAGGCCGACGGCCCCCGAGACGAAGTTCTGCACGGCGAGGCCGGCGAACTGCACCGTGTAGCCGAGGGTCAGCTCGGGAGAGTACGACTGCCAGTTGGTGTTCGTCACGAACGAGACGGCCGTGTTGAACGACAGGTGCTCACTGGGCGCGGGGAGACCGAGGGACCAGGGCAGCCACTGCTGGGTGCGCTGCAGCGTGTAGACGATGAGGACGCCGACCGCCGAGAAGGCGAGGACGCTGCGGGCGTACGCCTGCCAGGTCTGGGCGGATGCCGGGTCGACGCCGATCAGCCGGTACAGACCGCGTTCGGCCCGGGCATCCTTCGGCGACGAGTAGACCCAGGCCATGTAGTCGCCGAGGGGCCGGTAGGCGACCCCGAGGATGAGGGCGAGCGTGGCGAGGGTGAGGACAGCGGGAAGCCACGCCATCAGAACTTCTCCGGCTTCACGAGTGCGACGAACAGGTAGACGACGACGGCGACGCCGAGGACGGCGGCGATCAGATCGAAGACGATCACAGTCGGTCCACCGCCTTCGCGAACAGGCCGATGATCACGAACAGAGCGAGGACGCCCAGGACGTAGACGATGTCGAGCACGAGTGAGGCTCCGATTTCGAGGGATGCGGGCCCTGATCGGGCCGGCACGCCGGTGGGGCGCATCCCTGATGGAACACCTCCGCGCGGGCGCCGCCGGGCCTCCTCACGGAATCCATACGCCCGGTGGCGGCGTCCTCACGGGATCCTCACGGGGGCCCTCGTTCCCCCTGCCGACGGGCTCAGTGCAGGTCGGCGTCGGCGGCGCCGCGGCGCCAGGCCGTGAACGGCACGGTGAGCCCGGCGCGACTCGGCGCGCAGACGAACGGCCCCGCCGAGGCATCCAGGTCCGCCGCGAACGGGATGACCCGCACGAGCCGCAGCGGCTCGCCGTCGGCCGCCGCCCGGACGGTCAGCGCGGTGCCCTGCCGACTGATGCGCACGGTGATCCGCCTTGACCGCCAGTGCGGGACGGGGGCGAGGGACCAGTCCGACATGCCGTCCGTGACGACGGCGCCGAGGTTCAGCTCCCCGTCTGCGAACTCGATGCCGGCTTTGACCCACCGCGTCTCGTCGACGCGGACGAAGAGCCCCGCCTGGTCGAACTGCGCCTCGAACGGGATGTCGAACTCGACCTCCATCGCGGCGTCGTCGGGCAGCGGAGCGAGGAGCGCGTGCTCGGTGTCGTGCACGAACCCGTACGAGGTGAGCCGCCAGGCGTCGCTGCCCTCCTCGGCGGTGACCAGCAGCATCCCCTCACGTTCTTCCGTGGCTCGCGGAGGCGTGGTCCAGGTGCCCTCGGACCAGTCGACGGATACCGCGGCTCGGACGGGTTCGCTCACGCCGCCAGGCTAGCGGCAGCATCAGCCCAGGCGGATGCCGGCGGACTCGAGCGCACGCACCGCGGTGTCGAGCACGGCGGCGCTGTGGTCGAGGCGGCGATCGCGCTCGGCGAGGTCCGCCTCGGCGATCATGCGGACGAACGCCCGGAACTCGGCCGTCATGCGGTGCGGGTCGTGGTCGAGGGCGATCCGCTCGTGGGTTCCGTCGCGCAGGCGCAGCTCGACGACGGGGATCTCGTTCGGCGGGCCGTCGAACACCATCGCGCCCTCCGTTCCCTGGATCTTCGTCCGGGAGGGCCCGGGCGAGTCCTTGGCGCACACGCAGACCGCCGTGGCGTCGCCGTAGCCGAGGACGGCGACACCCGACGTGTCGACACCCCGCTCCATCCGCGGCGTGTACGACACCGTCTCGGGGGCGCCCAGCAGACCGACGACGAGATGCAGGGCGTACACGCCGAGGTCCATCAGGGCCCCGCCGCCCGCGGCCGGGTCGAACGCGGGCGGGACCTCGCCGGAGCGGAAGGCGTCGTAGCGGGACGAGTACTGCGAGTACTCGCACTGCACGAGCCGCAGCTCGCCGAGGCGGTGGAGGTTGTCCCGCATCCACGCGACGTTCGCGAGGTACTGGTTGCTGATGGCCTCGACGAGGATCAGGCCTCGATCTTCCGCGAGGACGCGCAGCTCGGCGAGTTCGGCCGTGCGCAGCACGAACGGCTTCTCGCAGACGACGTGCTTTCCGGCGAGAAGGGCGCGGCGGGCGACATCCGCGTGCAGCACGTTCGGCACGGCGACCCACACGGTGTCGACGCGTGGGTCCGCGAGACAGGCGTCGAGATCGGTGTAGACGAACGGGATGCCGTGGGCCGCCGCCAGGGCGTCGGCCTTGTCGCGGCTGGCCGCCCGTCCGACGATGGCCGCGATGGTGAGCCCGGGGACCTCGTGGGCGTGCGGGAGGAACTCGGCGACGATCTTGCCCGCGCCGACGACGGCGAGCTTCACCTCAGAGGGCCAGCCCGATCGCGAGCAGGATCACGCCGACGAGCGGAGCGGTGAGCTGGATGAGCGCCGCTCGCGCCTTCGAGCGGTCCGAGAGCAGCAGCACGAGCCCTGCCGCGACCATCGACCCGGCTCCGACGAACACGAGCGTCGCACCGATCGCCGTGGAGCCCGTGGCGACGAAGACGATGCCGAGGAAGACCGCGATCGCGAGGAAGAGGTTGTAGAAGCCCTGGTTGTAGGCGAAGGGCTTGGTGATCTCGACGGTCGCGTCGGTCGTCCCGAACGTGCGCCGTGCGGCGGCCCCGGTCCACGCGATGGACTCGAGATAGAAGATGTAGACGTGGATGAGGGCGCCGAGCGCCGCGAACACCAAACCGGCGATGATCATGCCGCCATCATCCCAGACTGCGCGACGCGCGCCAGAGGGGATCGGCGGCGACCGGGTCGGTGATGCCGACGGGCGCTCCGGTCTCGTCGCGCGTGAAGGCGAGGAGGACGGGGATGCCCGCCCGGTCGGTGACGATCCTCCCCGCGTAGGCGGGCGCCGGCAGGATCAGCCGTGCGTCATCGATCCGGATGCCGGTAGGCACGGCCGCGGCGGGCACCGCCCACACGCCGTCGGCCCCGTCGGAGCGCGTGGCGCAGAAGAGGAGGACGGGGGCGCCGTCGAGCTCAGCGAGCTGCAGCACCTCGAGGTGCGGGAACGCCGGCGCCGGATCGGTGAGCGGCGGCTGCACCGTCCAGGTGTCGAGGTCGGGCGACCACGCGTGTCCGACGACGCCGCCGGTCGCGGTGTCGGCATCCTTCCCCCGTGCGGTGATCAGCATGTGCCAGCCGTCGCCCGCGGGATCGCGGAACACCCACGGATCGCGCCACGCCTCGTCGGGCCACGAGGTGTCGCCGAGCTTCTCGTAGTACTCCCCCGCGGCGCGGAGGACGAACCCGTCGCGCTTGTCCCACGTGTGCAGGTCGACCGAGGTCGCCATGCCGATCGCCTCGACGTTGCGGGGCGACGATCCGTCGACGAAGGATGCCCCCGTGTAGAACATGCGCCACAGCCCGTCGTCGCCGTGGACGACGCATCCGGTCCAGGTCGCCGTCTCGTCGAACGCGCCGGCGATCCCCGGGCCGAGCACCTCGCCGTGATCGGCCCAGTCGGTCAGATCCGGTGAGGTCGCATGCCCGATCCGCGCATTCCGGTGGCGGAGGTCCGGGTCGCCGAGCGAGGTCGGCGCGCGCAGGTAGTAGAGGTGGAACGTCTCGCCGTCGTCAGCGACCCAGAAGTCCCACACCCAGTGCGCCTCGAGAGAGAACGCCACATCAGCCCTTCAGCGACCCCTGCATCAGAGCAGAGACGAAGTGCCGCTGGAAGATCAGGAAGATGATCAGCGTCGGGGTGAGGATGAGCAGCGACCCGGCGCACAGCAGCGGGATGTCCGTGCCGTATTGCCCCTGGAAGGCGCCGAGAGCGCCGGCCATCGTGCGCTTCTCGGGATCGTTCACGAGCACGATCGCGAGCAGGAACTGGTTCCAGGTCCACAGGAACAGCAGGATCGCCAGAGACGACAGCGCGGGAACCGACAGCGGGATGTGGATGCGCCAGAAGAGCTGCCACGTCGTCGCGCCGTCCATGCGAGCCGCCTCCGAGAGGTCGGCCGGCATCGTGATGAAATGCGCCCGCATCCACATCACGGCGAACGGCATGAACAGCCCGATGAGCGGCAGGATGATCGCCCATCGGGTGTTCAGCAGGCCCATCTCGCGGATCTGGAAGTACAGCGGCGTGATGATCCCCTCGAACGGCAGCGTCAGACCGAGGATGAACGCGACGAACACGATGCGACCGCCGGCGGGCCGCAGGTGGCCGAGCGCGAAGCCGGCGAGGGTCGCGAACAGCACGGCCGCCGGGACGACGGCGATCTCGATGAGGAAGCTCGATCCGAGCAGCGCTGCCATGTTGGCGGATTGGAACGCCGTGACGAAGTTGTCCCACCGCGGCTCGGGCGGCCATTCCAGACCACTGGGGTAGGTGCCCGGAGCGTGGAGCGCGGTCACGAACAGGCTGATGAACGGCATGATCGTGACGAGCATCAGGACGATCAGGAGGACGCGGCCGAGCCACTTCTCGCGTGCGCGGACGATCACGATTCTTTCCCTCGGAGGATGCGCTGGAGCGGCAGGACGATGAGGAGGACGAGGGCCATGAGGACGATGGCGAAAGCTGAGGCCGTTCCGACCTCGCGCTGGTAGAACGCGAGGTAGAAGATCTGGAGGCCGGGGACGAGCGTGCTGTCGCCGGGGCCGCCCTGCGTGGCGATGTAGATGATGTCGAAGCTCGCGAGCGCGGCGATCACGGTGACCGTGACGCACACCGCGACTTCCTGGCGAACGCCCGGGAGCGTGATGCTGAAGAACTCGCGGACGGGGCCGGCGCCGTCGATGCGGGCGGCCTCGTACAGCGCGGGGTCGATCTTGGTCATGCCCGCGAGGATGAGCACGAGGCAGAGCCCGACCTGCACCCACGCGCCGATCACGCCGACGGCGGGAAGAGCGGTCGAGAAATCACCGAGCCACGCGCGGGTCACCCCGCCGAGGCCGAACAGACCGAGGAGCTGGTTGACCAGCCCGTTGGTCGACAGCTGCCAGCTCCACATGATGCCGGCGGCTACGAGCGGGATCACCTGCGGCAGGAAGAGGACGGTCCGCGAGATGGCGGCCAGTCGGCTCGCGGCGATCGCGCGGATCATGTTCGCGGCGACGAGGGCGATGCCGACGGGGATGATGCTGAAGTAGATGATCAGCTCGAACGCGTTGCCGATCGCGCCCGTCAACTTCGGGTTGCTGAAGACCTCGACGTAGTTGGCGAAGCCGACCCACGTCGCCGGACCGATGCCGTTCCACTCGTAGAACGAGTACTGCGCCGACAGGGCGATGGGACGCAGCACGAAGAAGACGTAGAAGCCCGCGGCGGGGAGTACCAGCAGGTACGCCGCGAGGCTGGCGCGGAACTTCCGCCGGCGACGGCGTCGTGCCGCCGCCGAGTCGAGCGCTGCTGCGCCGGTGGAGACCACCGGCGCAGCAGCGGGAGGAGCAGAGACCATCACTCAGTTCCCGATTTGGCTTTCGTAGTCGGACTGCACGGACGACAGCAGGCCCTCGGGGGTCTGCTCGCCGGCGACGAGCTTCTGCAGGTTGGGCGTCCAGCTCTGGGCGTAGATCGCGCCGGTCGCGTTGGCGATGAAGTCCATCGCACCGTTCGCCTCGGACAGCTGAGCACCGGCGGCGAGCGTCGCAGCCGTCGTCGACCCCTCCTTGACGGGAGGCATGAACGCGTCCGCAGGGCCCATCGGGTGCGAGCCGCCGACCTCGACGCCGATCGTGCGGGCCTTCTCGTTCGTCGCGGTCCAGTTCAGGAAGAACGCGGCGCAGTCGGGGTGCTTCGCCGTGGCTGCGACACCGTAGGTCAGCGGAGCGGACATCGCACCGATCTGGCCGCCCTCTTCACGCGGGGGCATGAGGAAGAAGCCGGCCTCGCCGGGCATCTGGGTGTCCAGGTTGCCCGACTCCCAGTCGCCGTCGAACATGAAGAGCGAGTCGCCACCGATGAAGCGGCTCATCATCTGCGCGTAGTCGAGCGAGTTGATGTCGTCGGCGAAGAAGCCCTCGTCGATCCACTTCTTGAGGTGCTTTGCCGCCTCGAGGTTCTCGGGGGTGTCGATGGAGGCGCCGGGCTGCTGGAAGATCCAGTCGTTGATCTTGGCCGGGTCGCCATAGGACGCCATGAGCGCCTGCAGCGGGAAGGCCAGACCACCGGTCGCGCCGCCGTTGAACTGTGTGATCGGCGTGATGCCGGCATCCTTCGCCGCCTTCAAAGCGGCGTCGAACTCGTCGAGGGTCTTCGGAGCCTCGGTCATGCCGATCTTCTCGGCGAGGCTCTTGTTGTAGAAGACGCCGGTCATCGAGTAGTTGAGGCCGAGCGCGTAGAGCGGGCCGCTGCCGCGACGACCGTTCTCGTCGACCCGCAACTGCTGGAGCTGCGACTCGGGCCACGTCGTCCAGCCGAATGCTTCGGCGTAGGGGTCGAGGTCGAGGAGGAGCCCGTCGGTGGCGAGCTCGGACATCTGCGGCAGGCGCATGAGGTCCGGCGGCGAGTCCTGCAGGACGCGCGGTGCGTTCTGCGTGATGACGGCGAACTGGTCCTCACGGATGTCGAAGGTCACGTTCGGGTACTGCTTCGTGAACTCGTCGGTGAGGTCCTTCGGCAGCGGGAAGCCGGTCTCGAAGTAGCCGCTGAGGACGACGTCCTCGTCACCGCACGTGGGGCCGTTCGCCCCGAAGTCGGCGGTCGAGGATGCCTGCGGTGCCGCGGTCCCTCCGGGAGGGGCGCACGCGGTGACGGCCACGGCGAGCGAGGTGAGGACACCGGCGAGGATGAGCGGGCGGAGGGGGCGCTGTGTGAGTCGAGACATCACTGTCTCCTTTCAGAGAACCACGGTGTTCGGGAGGAAAAGCGTCGACGTGAGTCGGTGCTAAATCGCGTTAGCAAGGTCATGATGCGCCACCGATCCCCGACGTGTCAATGGGCAGGAGCCGTGTCGTGACCGAGACGTGTCCGCGCAATCCGCCGGCGGGAGCCGCTTGCGGCCCCGCGCCGCGGCGCCTCCCCCACCGCCGTTAGGATCGCGGGAGACAGGAGGACTCCGTGACGAGGAATCGGGTGACACTCGCCGACGTCGCCCGCGCAGCGGGCGTGTCGCGCACGACCGCGTCACTCGTCCTGTCGGGCCGAGGCGATGAGATGCGGATCGCCGAGGCGTCGCAGGAACGCGTGCGCCTCGTGGCCGCCGAACTCGGCTACCGGCCGAACATGATCTCTGCGGGACTGCGCAGCGGCACGAGCCGGACGCTCGGGTTCATCTCGGACTCCGTCGCGACGTCGCAGCTGGCCGGCGACATGATCAAGGGCGCTCTCGAGGGTGCCCGTCGCCACGGGCACATGCTGTTCATCGGCGAGTACGAGGGCGACGACACCGAACGCGAACGCCTGATCGACGCGATGCTCGACCGTCAGGTCGACGGCGTCATCCTCGCCTCGATGTTCACCCGGGAGCGTCCGGTCCCCGCCGCCCTCGCCGGACGGAACGTCGTCCTGCTCAACACGTTGCCCGAGGGGCCGGCGAAGAACGCGCACGCGATACTCCCGGATGAGCTGGATGCCGGGCGTCGCGCCGCGCGGCTGCTGCTCGAGCGCGGACACCGGGACATCCACCTCATCGGAGCGGGGCCGACGCCGGCGGATGTGCCCCGCAGCACCATCGCCGGGCGGGAACGCCTCGAGGGGATCCTCGACGAACTGACGGGCGCGGGACTCTCCCCCGCCTCCGGCCGCAAGCTGAGCATCTGGCTGCCCGCCGACGGCTGGAAGGCGACCGCGGACCTCATCGCGTCCGGCGTGCGCTCCGGCGCCATCATCGCCTTCAACGACCGCATCGCATTCGGCGCGTACCAGGCCGTGTCCGAGGCGGGGTTGACCGTGCCCGGCGACTTCTCGATCGTCTCGTTCGACGACCACCAGCTCGCGAGCTGGGTGCACCCCGGCCTGACGACCTTCGCCATCCCGCACTTCGACCTCGGGCTGCGCGCTGTCGAGATGCTGCTCACCACGCCCGCGGAGTCCCCGGCGTCGGTCGAGCGTCTCCCGATGCCGCTCCGCAGCCGCGGCTCGGTGCGCGCGGTCACCGACGCGCACTGAACGAGAACCGGTGCGAGGCATCCGCTACTCTCTGAGCTAACGCGATTTAGCACGTGGCTCACCCGCCGCGTGGAGAGGATCAGCATGGAGCAACGGAGCCCCAGCGCACATGGCATCCCGCACCCCCCGTTCGATCCCGACGTCCGCCGGGCGCTCGAGGAGGGCGAGGACGTCGTCGTCGGTCTCGCCGCGAGCGAGATCACCGCGCTCCGCGCCGGAGCCGTCCCGCCGACGCGCGAGGCCTACACGCTCGGCGGACGCTTCGCGGACCGCGCGGCCCGGACGGTCGCCGCCGACGGCACCGAGGTGCGTCTGACCGTCCTCACCCCTCGCGACCAGCCGGGGCCCTTCCCCGTGGTGTTCCACATCCACGGCGGCGGGATGGTCGTCGGCGGTGCGCACGACGTCCTCCCCGACCTGGGACCGACGGCGCTCGACCTCGGCTGTGCGATCGTCTCGGTCGAGTACCGGCTCGCGCCCGAGAACCCTTACCCCGCCCCGCTCGACGACGTCTACGCCGGCTGGGAGTGGGTCGCGCGGGAGGGGTCCGCGTGGGGACTCGACCCCGCCCGCGTCATCGTCCACGGGGTGAGCGCAGGCGGCGGACTGGCTGCCGGTGCGGTGCTGCGCGCGCGCGACCACGGCGGCCCGGCCGCCCTCGGCCAGATGCTCGTGTATCCGATGCTCGACCACCGCAACGACTCGGCATCCGCTCGTCAGATGGAGGGTCTCGGCGCATGGGACCGCCGCGCCAACGCGACCGGCTGGGCGGCCTACCTCGGCGCCCTCGACGCCGACGCGGTGCCCGCCTACGCCTCCCCCGCCCTCGCCGCCGACCTGGGCGGCCTGCCCGCGACCTTCATCGAGGTCGGGTCGGCCGAGACCTTCCGCGACGAGGACGTCGACTACGCGCGCCGCATCTGGGCCGCCGGCGGTGACGCCGAACTCCACGTCTGGCCGGGCGGCGCCCACGCCTTCGACGCGCTCGCCCCCGACGCCGCGCTCTCCCGCGACGCGCGCGACGCGCGGGTGCGGTGGCTGCGGCGCGTGCTCGGGCGCTGACCCCCGGCATCCGGCGCATGCGAACGGCCCGCCACCGGTGGGTTCCACCGAGGACGGGCCGTTCGAGGAAAGCGGTCAGGCGCCGGGGACGAGGACCCGGTCGATCGTGTGGATGACGCCGTTCGACGCCTGGATGTTGATGGCGCGGAGGACGAGCTTGGGGTTCTTCAGCTCGGGCGTCTCGTCGCGCAGGATGATGCCGCGCGGCTCGATCGTGCCGCCGTTCGCCATCTCGATCGAGCGCGAGAAGAGGACCTTGAGGGGCGAGAGCTTCTTGCCCGCGACCACGTGGTACAGCAGGATGTCGCTGATCTCGTCGGTCGTGAACGTCGAGGTGATCGCCGTGAGCGCCGCCTTCTCGGAGGTGGGCGCCGTTCCCGTCAGGTCGGTCACGAGACGCTCGAACGCACGGTCGTTCGGAGCGAACACGGTGAAGGTGGCGTTCGGGTCGTCGAGGGTCTTGTCGAGACCGGTCGCGACGAGCGCCTGGACGAGGATGTCGTAGTCCGATCCGTTCGCGTCCGGGGTGCCGCCGCCGGAGGCGGCGACCGCGACGTCGACGATGGTCTCCTTCGGCGCGGTCGCCTGATGGGCCGAGGCAGGGGATGCGGTCAGGGCGAGCGCGCCCGCGACCACCGTGGCGAGGGCGATTCCGAGCTTCTTGTTCATCATGTTGCTCCTTCGATGAGAAGAGTCACGCCCGGCGGACATGTCGGGCGCTACTAGGTGTTCCGCCGGACAGGCCGCCTCGGATGCAGCACGAGAGAAGTTTTTTCAGCCGGCGCTCACCCGAACAGCGGCGCCACCGGGACGTCGAGGTTCGCGCCGCCCCGGTAGCGCGCCGCGATGTGGTTCTCGGGCAGGCGCGGTCCGCGCCCGAACAGACGCTCGCGCAGGGTCGGACCGCCCTCGAGGAGGCGACCGCGCTTGCGCAGCTCGGGCACGACGAGCTCGGCGAAATCGCGGGCGGTGTCGAAGGAGTGGTACTGCCGCAGATTGATGCCGTCGATGCCGTCCTCGTCGAGCCACCGTTCGATCTCATCGGCGACGACGGTGGGAGTCCCCGCAACGAAGAAGCGGCCCTCACGGCCCGTGGCGATCCCGTCGAGGAGTTCCCCGATCGTCGCGTCGGGGCCGGTCGGCGGCGCCGCATCCGCTGCGACTCCCGCCTGCGCGAGGGCGTCGCGGACGAGGGTCTCGCGGGGGAAGGCCGTCGGGTCGAAGGGGAACCCGGCGTGGGCGAGGATGCCGTCGACGCTCGTGTTCTCGCGGTACGTCCGCCACTTGTCGGCCGCTTCGTCCTCGGTGCGACCGACGACGACGCCCGCCTGCACGATGAAGCGGAGGTCGTCTGCGCCGCGCCCCTGGCGGGCGGCCGCCGCCCGCATCTGCTCGACGTTGCGGATGAAGTCCGCCGTCGAGCGCCCTCCCGTGAAGACGAGCTCCGCGTGGCGTCCGGCGAACTCGATGCCGGCGGGCGATCCGGTCGCCTGGTAGAGGACGGGCGTGCGCTGCGGCGAGGGCTGGCTCAGGTGGGGACCCGCGACGCGGAAGTTCTCCCCCACGTGATCGACGTAGCGGACCTTGGACGGGTCCGTGTAGGTCCGGGTCGCGGCATCCGCGATGACCGCATCGTCGTCCCACGAGCCCTCCCACAGCTTGTAGACGACGTCGAGGAACTCGTCCGCGATCGCGTAGCGGCGATCATGCGGGATCTCATCGGCCAGCCCGAAGTTCCGGGCCGCGTTCGGCAGGTACGAGGTGACGATGTTCCACCCCACCCGTCCCCGGGTGAGGTGATCGAGAGTCGACATGCGGCGGGCGAACGAGAACGGCGGCTCGTAGCTGGTCGAGAACGTGACGCCGAAGCCCAGGCGCTCGGTCACGGCCGCCATGGCGGGGATGACGAGCAGCGGATCGTTCGAGGGGATCTGCAGCCCCTCGCGGATCGCGGTCTCGGGGCCGCCCCGGAACACGTCGTACGCACCGACGACGTCAGCGAGGAAGACCCCGTCGAATCCGCCGTGCTCGAGGATCTGCGCGAGCTCGATCCAGTACGAGATGTCGTTGATCCGGTGCCGGTTGTTCCCCGGCAACGACCACAGCCCGTGGGTGATGTGACTGACCGTGTTCATCTCGAACAGGTTCAGGATGAGCTTCTTGCGCTCCGCCATGCGGGTCCTTTCTGGAGGTTTCGGGCGTCGCTGCGGATCAGGCTTCGCCGGTGCTCCACCACCCGGGCACGGGGGTGTCGTTGAGCAGCAGGTCGCCGAGTGCGCGCGCCTTGAAGGCGAGGGGATTGTGGGATGCCAGGGTTCGGGCGTTACGCCAGTGTCGGTCCAGGGCGAGGTCGGTGTCGACCGCACTGGCCCCACCGACCTCGAAGAGCAGAGTGGCCGCCTCGAGCACGGCGGGGAGGACGACGAGCTGCGCGCGGGCCGTCGCCGCCTCGACGGGGGCGATCACGTCGCGCAGCGCATCACCCGAGACACCGGCGGACTGGGCGGCGACCGACGCGTCGAGTCCCGCGACCGCGGCCGTGAGCGCGGCATCCGCCGTGAACGACAGCGCCGACAGCCGACCGACGGTCTCCTGCACGAGTGGGTCCTCACGGGCCGTCGCGGCCGAGGCATGACTGTAGGTCCGCGTGCGCTTCTGCACGAACGCGACCGCGTCGTCGACGATCGCGCGCCCGATCCCCGCGGCGGCGGCCAGGAGGACCAGCTGGACGAACGCCCCGCCGTGCGACGGACCGCCGATGACGCGGCGGGCGACGGCATCCTCGTCGACGACGACCGAGCGGAAGACGGTCGTCCCGCTCCCGGTGAGGCGCTGACCGAAGCCGCGCCAGTCGTCGACGACGTCGACCCCGGCCGCCGCGGTCGGCACGAGTGCCGCGACGAGAGCCCCGTCGTCGTCCTGCGCGGCGACGGAGACGAGATCGGCGAACAGCGTCCCGGTGCTGTAGTACTTCGTGCCGTCGAGGCGGAGCCCGTCGGGCGACCCCGTCAACGTCGTCGACAGCGCGCCGACCTTCGCCGACGATCGCTCGTGGGTCGCGTTGCCGATGATGGCGCCGCCGGCCACCAGGGCGAGCCTGCGGGAGCGCTCCTCGGAATCGGGCGACAGGATCGTCCGATCGACGAAGGAGAAATGCGAACGGAGCAGCTGTGCGAGATTCGGATCACGACGGCCGAGCTCGGCGAGGAGGGCGAACAGCACCGATGGCGGCTCACCGCCGCCGCCGAACTCCTCAGGCACCGTCACCCGGGTGAACCCGGCGCGCCGGAGAAGAGCGACCTCGTCGTGCGGCAGTCTCCGCGCGAGTTCGCGGGCGACGGCATCCCGCCCCACCTCGTCGAAGACGGGGGCGAAGCGTTCCACCGCATCGGCGATCCGAGTCATGCGCGCGCGACCTCCGCAGGACGGGGCGCCTGCGCTCCCGGCGCCTGCCACGCCGGCAGCGTGCCGGTGAGAGCGACCTGACCGAGCGCACGCGTGCGCTGGATGACCGGATTGTGCGAGGCGATCGTGCGGACATTGCGCCAATGACGGTCGAGCGCTCGACCCGTGGCGACCGCCGACGCGCCGCCCACCTCGAACAACCGCGTCGTCGCGTCGAGGACCAGACGAGGCACGAGCTCCTGGAGTCGGAAGACCTCGAACTGGATGTCGCGCATCTCCGCCGCGCTCGCTCCCCGATCGGATGCCGCGCCCAGATCGGCCGCGACCGACAGCACCAGCCGACGCGTCGTCGCCGCGACGACGTCGAGCTCCCCCACCACGAGCTGCACGAGTGGGTCCTCGCGCGGAAGTGTCTCCCCCGCGAACCCGAAGGTCCGCCGCCGCGGGGTCACGAACTCGATGGTGTCGTCGAGGGCGCGCTGGGCGATGCCGGCGATGACGGCGAGGAGGGTGAGCTGGAGGATCGCCCCCAGGTGGTGTCCGTGCGCCTCAGCGCCTTCGGCGGGCGCCACGAGGATGCCGTCGTCCGCCACCGGCGCGCGATCGAACACCGTCGTCCCGCTTCCCGTGAGCAGCTGCCCGAACCCGTCCCAGTCGTCGGTCGACCGGACCCCCGGGTGGTGGGCCGACACCGTGACCGCGACCCGCTCGTCCCCGTCGAGGGCCGCGAGGTGGATCCAGTCCGCGTAGATGCTGCCGGTCGTGTAGTACTTCGTCCCCGACAGCAGCGGCTCGCCGCTCGTGCGGTCGATCCGCGTCTCGAGGTGCGCCGTGTCGTGCCGTTCGGACTGCGCGTTGCCCACGAAATCCCCCGCGAGGATCCGCTCGAACCACGGCTGCGCCAGCTCGATCGGCTGCAGCCGGAGCGACTCGACGAACGCGAGGTGACCGCGCCAGACGTGGCCGAGGCTGGCATCCGCGGCGGACAGCCGGATGAGGCGGGCGAACTGCTCCTCCAGCGAGATCGGGGAACCCCCGGATGCCGCAGGCACCCGCCACGTGCCGAAGCCGATCTCGCGCAGCTCGGCGAGCTCCGCGGTCAGCAGGCGCCGCTCGCGCTCGCGCTGCGGCGCGTCGACCGCGACGCGGGCGAGGAGGTCCTCGAACGGCCCGGTCACCGGTGCATCACCTTCCGCGCCACGGCGTTGCCGAGGAACTGGGCGAGCTGGACGAGCACGATGAGGGCGAGGACGACGATGCCGACCGAGATCCAGTCGAAGCGCTGGTATCCGTAGTTCATGGCGAGCGACCCGAGTCCGCCGCCGCCGAGCACTCCCGCGACCGCCGTCGCGTCGACGAGCGCGACCAGGATGTAGGTCAGCCCCAGGGTGAGCGGGCCGAGGGCCTCGGGGACGACGATGGTGAAGAGCACCCGGGCGGGACTCGCGCCCATCGCAGCCCCCGCCTCGATCGACCCGGGGCTCACCGCGACGAGGTTCGATTCCGAGACGCGGGCGATGGCGACGCACGCGACGATGATGAGTGGGATCGTCTGCGGCAGGGGGCCGAGCCCGGTACCGAAGAGGAACCGCGTGAGCGGGATGAGGGCGATCGCCACGATCAGGAACGGGATCGGTCGGACCACGTTGATGATGAGGTTCAGCACGCCGAAGATCGCGCGGTTCTGGAGGAGGTTGCCGGGTCGGCTCGCGTAGAGCAGCAGCCCGAGCAGTACGCCGATGACGGCGGCGCCCGCGAAGGCGACGACCACCATGAGCCCGGTCTCGCCGACGGCGACCCAGAAGCGGGGGAAGAACGCGTTCGGATCGAAGTCACGCATGGACGGTCTCCTTGTCGATCGGCCGGTGGTCGGCGGCCGGCAGCTCCGACACCGTGGTCGTCTCGCGGAGACCCCCGATGGCGGCATCCACTGCGGCATCCGTCCCGAGGAGCTCCACCGTCAGACTGCCGAACAACCGGCCCTGCAGCTCGTCGACGCCGCCGAAGACGACATTGACGTCGACGTCGTGCGCGCGGGCGACCTGCGAGAGGAACGGGTGATTGGTGTCGCGATCCTCGACGTGCAGCTGGACGAGACGGCCGCGGTGGACGGCGCGGATCTTCGCCAGCGCATCGGCGGACGGGATGTGGTGCAGCACCGACGACACGAATCGTCGCGTGGTGGGATGCCGCGGCGAAGAGAAGACGTCGTAGATGCTGCCGTGCTCGACGACCTCTCCGTCCTCCATGACCGCGACCTTGTGGGCGAGCTCGCGCACGACGTCGATCTCGTGGGTTACGAGCAGGATGGTGACGCCGTACTCCTCGTTCACCCGCCGGAGAAGGGCGAGGACCTCGCCCGTCGTCTGCGGGTCGAGGGCGCTCGTCGCCTCGTCCGAGATGAGGACGTCGGGCCGGGTGGCCAGCGCGCGGGCGATGCCCACGCGTTGCTTCTGGCCACCCGACAGCTGCGACGGATAGGCGAGCGCCTTGTCGGTGAGACCGACGAACCGCAGCAGCTCCTCGACGCGATCGAGGGTCTCGGCCTCGGACAGGCCCGCGAGCCGCAACGGGTACGCGATGTTCTTGTAGACGTTGCGCGACTCGAGCAGGTTGAACTGCTGGAACACCATGCCGATGCGCTGCCGCGCCGCGTACAGCGCCCGCCCCTGCAGAGCCGAGATCTCGCGACCGTCGACCACGACCCGACCGCTCGTCGGCCGCTCGAGCGCATTGACCGTGCGCAGCAGCGTCGACTTGCCGGCGCCCGAGAAACCGACGATCCCGAAGATCTCCCCCTTCTCGACCGTCAGGCTGACGTCGCGGAGGGCGGTGACGGTGCGTCCCTTCGACGTGAAGGACTTGGACACGTTCTCGAAGGCGATGGCGGTGCTCATGGGTTCCTCATCTCGGCCGGGTGCGGTCGCGGGGCGCGGCCGTCAGTTCTTCGCGGCCTGCTTCTCGAGGTCGGCGAGCTTCGTCCGGAGCTGCTCGACGGGGACGTCGACGAGGACCACGGAGCCCTCGTTCTCCTTCTCGTTGGCCGCCGCGACGCGCTTGTCGGCGTAGACCTCCTTGAGGATCTTCCACGCGGGGTTGTCCTTGTTGTCCTCGCGGGTGGCGATGACGTTCACGTAGGGCAGGTTCTGCTCGGAGAGCGCCTTGTCGAGGAAGAGCGCGTCGTCGGAGCTGATGTTCTGGCTCGGGTCGAAGTACGACGTGCCGACGACGACCGCGGCCAGGCTCGGGTCGGTGAACTGCTGCGCGATGGTCGTCGCGGGGATCTCGGTGAACTGGAGCTTCTTCGGGTTCGCCGTGATGTCCTCGACGGCGGGGAAGTCGCCCTTGTCGGCCGACAGGGTGATGAGGCCGGCGGCCTCGAGGATGTTCAGGGCGCGGCCCCCGTTGGAGGGGTCGTCGGGGATGGCGATCTTCGCGCCGTCCGCGATGTCGTCGAGGGACTTCGCGGTCGCGGAGAAGATCCCCCACTGCGTGATGAGCGTCGAGAAGACGGGAGTGAGATCTGCGTCGTTCTCGGCGTTGAAGGCGCTCAGGTACAAGATGTGCTGGAACGCGTTGGCGTCGACCGTGCCGGCGGCGAGCTCGGTGTTCGGCAGGACCCAGTCCTGGACGTTGACCCACTCGATGTTCAGGCCCTTCTCGGCGGCGACCTCCTTGACCGCATCCTGGAACGGGCTGTCCTCCGACACGGCGATCTTGACGCTGATCGGCTCAGCTGGGCTTGCACCGCCGGCCGCGGCGGCATCGGCGGGCCGGAGCGCCGGGAGCGCAAGGGCGACTCCGCCGACGATCGCGCCGACCGCGACGACGGCGATCGCGATCGCGATGCCGATCCGGGTGCGCTTCTTGTCTCCCGCGACGGCGGCGCGGAGGTCGCTCTGCGGGGTCTGGTTCTGGTCTGACATGGGATGGTCTCCTCGTGGTGCGCCGGGCGTGGATGTTCGCTGTGACTGCGACATTCCTAGCCCGGTGCGACCTCGAGGACGACTTGCGAGACGCTCCGTGACCGGTCGTTACCGTCCTTGACGTTCGCGCGCATCGCGGATCGACATCTGCCCGCAGATCGTGCTAATCGCGCGTGCGCGCACCATCGCTGCTACAGCGAGAGGTCGACCTCGAGCCGGTCGAGGAGGATCTCGAGGGCGGTGTCGAACTCCTCTTTGCTGTGGTCCTCGCTCAGCAGCGGCCGCAGGCGCAGCACCTCGGGGGCATCATCCAGGGAGGCGACCTGCGCCTCGCCGGTGGAAACCGGCCCGGTCTCCCCCTGGCCGGCGAGCGTCCCCCCGACGTCGGCACCGCGCACGGCTGCCTCCAGCAGCAACTGACCGATGAGGAAGCTGCTGAACCCCCGGTACGCCCCGACGGCCTGCTCGTCCGTGAAGCCGTGCTGAAGCAGCACCCGGAGGAAGATGTCCACCGCCTCGATGCTCCGCAGCGGTGGCCGGAGCCAGGGCGCGGCGGGATGCCGGGTCGCGATCAGCGGGAATGCGCGGGGGTGCGCGACGGCGATGTCCCGCACCGCGTGAGCGACGTTCTGAAGGAAGGTCTGCCAGTGCCCCTCGGCCTCGCGCTCCATGACCACGACGAGTTCGGCCGTCAGTTCGTCGACGACGCCTTCGAGAAGATCCTCTTTGCCGTGCACATGACGGTAGAGCGACATCGCCTCGACGCCCAGCTCCGCCCCCAGAGCGCGCATCGACAGGCCCGCCGGACCCTTGAGGTCGACGAGGCTCAGCGCTGCATCGATGATGGCGGCGCGACTCAACCTCGCACCGGATGACCGCTCGGACTGATTGCTCATGGGAGCCTCCTTCCCGATCCTCTCTCTTCTCGCACTCGTTTGTCTGCTTACGCCGTAAGCTTGGTGAAATGGGACGCTTGGCCTTCGGCAGCGAGACGGTCACATTCGATGACCGTCTCCTCGGTCATCTCGAGGTCGTGATGGTGGCGAAGCTCCGACGCCGCGAGCCGTTCATCCTCACGTGGACCGTCGACCCCAGCCTGGGCAGCGGGCGAGTCTCGCGCTGGGTCGGGGTGTCGACGAGCTGGGACATCCGCTACCACTCGCGCGCCATCGGGCCGATCAACCCGGCCTGGATCGACGCGCTGATGTCGACGGCGAACTCGCCCGGCGGGCTGCGGGTCGTCCCCGAGCCCGATCAGGACGAAGCGGTCGCCGGCTGACACCGACGCCGCCTCCGATCAGCGACCTGCGCTGAGGTGGAGTCCGTCGAGGAGAAGATCGAGCCCTGCCCGGAACTGGTCACGATCATCGTGACCGGCGAATTCGTCCACGATGTGGTGGATGAACGGGTACTCCTCGGGATCGAGGGCCCGCCACTGGTGGACGGCTCCGGCGAGGTACTCGTCGCGGCCCACGTCGCCGGACGCGACCTCCGGAGGGAGCTGCTGCCCCATGTCGGCGGCGGTGCCGATGACGAACCCCACGATCGCCGATGTCGCATGGAAGCAGTCCCGCGGCGAGAGCCCCAGGCGCATGATCTGCTCGCCCAGCTTCTCGTACAGCTGTAGCGAATGGACCTGTCGCGCCGTGTTGCGCATGGCATACGCCCCGAGCCAGGGGCGATCGACGATGACATCGAACATCGCGACGGCGATCGTCCTCACGTTCTCGATCGGATCGCCGCTCCCCTCGCGACCCACGTCTGATACGGCGGCCAGGACGCCCCCGAGCACGGAATCGGCGGCCAGGTCGAGGAGCTCTTCCCGTCCCGAGACGTACCAGTAGATGCTCGCGGGCCCGCCGCCGAGCCGGGTCGCCAGCGCCCGCGTCGTCAGCCCCTGCGATCCCGACTCGTCGAGGATCTCGATCGCGCCGGCGATGACGGCGTCGATGGAATGCGACGTTCGAGAGCGCTCGCGCGGAGCGCGGGCGCGTCGGCGGGGTGGTTGCGCCTGCTCAGTCATGACAGCCATCACATCACACGGGAAACCGAGTGTTGTGATCTATCGAACATCGTTCTATCGTATCGAACGGCGCTCGATAGTCGAACGCCGTTCGATAGGAAGAGCTCTCATGACGGTGACCACCACCTCCCCCCGCGTCTACACCTCTCTCAGAGCCGCGTGGATTCCGCTCGCTGCGCTCTGTCTCGCCTTCTTCGTAGAGATGGTCGACAACACCCTGCTGTCCATCGCCCTCCCGACCATCGGCCGAGACCTCGGCGGGGACACGACGGGATTGCAGTGGATCACCGGGGCGTACTCGCTGACGTTCGGCGGGCTGCTGCTCACCGCCGGCTCCATCGCCGATCGCTTCGGCCGGCGGCGGGTCCTGCAGATCGGCCTCGCGACGTTCGGCGTGGTCAGCCTGGCCGTCCTCCTCGTGAACAGCATCGGCGGGCTCATCGCGGTCCGCGCCGCGCTCGGCGTCGCCGCCGCCGCGATGGCCCCGATCACGAACTCGCTCGTGTTCCGCCTCTTCGACGACGCCGCCCTGCGGATGCGGGCGATCACCCTCATGATGGTCGTCGGCATGTCGGGCTTCGTCGTGGGCCCCCTGCTCGGCGGCACCATCCTCACGCACCTGCCCTGGCAGTGGCTGTTGTTGATCAATGCTCCGATCGCCCTCCTCGCCGGAGTCGGAGTGCGCCTGGGCGTCCCCGCCGACGACCCGCGCGGACTGACGCGAGACCGCCTCGATCTGACCGGGGCGGCGTTGAGCGTGATGGCCGTCGGGCTCTCCTGCTACGCACTGACGAGCGGAGTCCAGTTCGGATGGTTCGCTCCGGTCACACTGCTCGTCGGGATCGGCGCCGCGGCATCCATCGTTCTCTTCATCGTGAACGAACGCCGATCCTCGGCCCCGATGATCGACCTCTCCCTCTTCTCCGTGGGCACGATCCGCGGTGCGGCGCTCGCGCAGATCGGCACCTCCGTGGCCATGGCGAGCGTGATGTTCGCGCTCATTCTGCACTTCCAGTACGCCTGGGGATGGAGCCCGATGGCCGCGGGGCTCGCCAATCTGCCCCTCATCCTGACCATGATCCTCGCCACCCCGCTTACCGAGGCGCTGATCCGCCGATTCGGACACCGCATCGCCTGCGTCATCGGTGCCGTGCTGTTGACAGCCGGCCTGGGAGCCATGGCCTGGGCCGTCGAGCAGGATTACCTCGCCATCGCGGTCGCCATGGTCGTCATGACGGCGGGCCTGCGTACCGTCATGACCATCTGCGCGGTCGCACTCATCGGGGCCGTGCCCGAGAATCGCACATCGATGGGTGCGGCCCTCAACGACACCGCCCAGGAGGTCGGCTCGAGCATCGGCACCGCGTTCGTCGGGACGATGATCGCGGTGCTCGTCGCCACGACACTCCCCGACGGCCCGTGGAACGCGGCGCTGACATCGACGTTCTTCCGGGGCGAACAGATCGCCTTCATCGCGGTTGCCATCGCCGTCGGTGCGATCTCCCTCATCGGGGCGCTCACCCTGAGCAGTGCGAGGACGACAGACGAGCGCGAGCGCGTCGACGCCCCGTGAGACGGACGTGCAGAAACAGAAAAGCCCCGGCATACCGGGGCTTTTCACTGCGGAGACGGAGGGATTTGAACCCTCGGTCCCCGTAAGGGGACTCCACCTTAGCAGGGTGGTGCACTAGGCCTGACTATGCGACGTCTCCAGGCATCCGACCGCGAACGGCGCGAATGCACCCCGCAAGCATAACGGTTCCGCGGACCGGTACCGAACCGGCCGTCAGCGCTGCGCGACCGTGCAGGTCACTTCGTTCGCCGACTGCCCCGTGATCTCACCGGGCAGCTCGACGGTGCCGTCGTCGGCGCCCGGGGTGGCCTCACCGGTCGCACCCGGAGTCGGCGTGCCGGTCGCGCCGGGCGTGCCGGTTGCGCCCGGCGTGCCGCCGTCGCCCTCAGCTTCGCCGACGACCTCGACGCCGTTGCCGCCGCTGGCCGAACCGGTCACCCGGATGGGCTTGTTCTCGGACAGCGCCGTGAACAGCACGTCCGCGGCCGACGAGACCGGCAGGACGCGCGCGCCGCCGGGCGCGTAGACCGTGGGGTACTGGACGAAGACGATGTCCTTGTACGGGACGTCGGCGACGGCCATGGCGATCTGCACCATGCGCTGCGGGTTGGTGAGCGATTCGCTCAGGACGAGCTGCTTCTCGTTCACCTGACGGATCGCGGTGTTGGCGAGGTTCAGGAGTGCCGGGTAGTTCGAGAGGACCGCACCCGACTGCAGCTTGCGGACCAGCGAGCTCATGAACTGCTGCTGGTTGGAGATGCGGCCGAGGTCCGATCCGTCGCCGATGCCGTGACGGATGCGGAGGAACTGCAGCGCCTGCGCGCCGACGAGCGTCTGCTCGCCCTTCTTGAGGTTCAGTCCCGTGTGCTTGTCCTTGATGTCGTCGCTGAGGCACACGTCGACGCCGCCGATGGCGTCGGACATGTTGATGACACCCGTCCAGCGGATCGCCGCCGCGAACTGGATGTCGACGCCCGTCAGCTCCTCGACGGTGGCGACCGAGCATCCCAGCCCGCCGTAGCTGTAGGAGACGTTGATCATCTGCGCGCTCATCGCCGGGTACGAGCCGCCCTCGGGGTTCTGGCACGAGGGGATGGGCACGATCATGTCGCGGGGGAACGAGACGACGGTCACGCGGCGGGGCGCATCGCTGATGTGCACGAGCATCGTGACGTCGTTGCGCTCACCGCCGTCGTCGTGCTTGCAGCGCGGGAACAGTTTCAGATCCTGGCCCTCGCACGAGTCGGTGCCGACGACGAGCATGTTGACGCCGCCCTCGATCTCACCGATGTGCGGCGGCAGCTCCGAACCCTCGTCGCCGATCGAGACGCCGTTGTCGCTGAGGCTGCGTGCGGCGTCCCACACGTAGAACCCGCCGATCGCCGTCGTACTCACGAGGACGACGGCGACGACGGCAGCCAGGATCGTGAAGACCTGACGGAGCGGATGCGGGGAGGTCAGCTCACCGTGACGAGCCACGGGTTGGCGGCGGAACTTCGTCGCCTTCGCATCGTGCCTAGCGCTCACGGATCACCTTTCGGACAGTGCGGAGGGTGTGGGATTCGAACCCACGGGACATTGCTGCCCACCGGTTTTCAAGACCGGATCCTTCGGCCGCTCGGACAACCCTCCCGACCCCGCCGAACGGCAGCGGTCGAACAGGCCGAGTCTAGCCGACCCCAGAACCCGTCCATTCTCGCGGGAACGCCTGGGGGACGCCTGAACGGCCAGGTCAGAGGGCCTTCAGCACCGCCGTGACGCCGCCCTCGGTGACGGATGCCGTGAGCTCCGACGCCTCGGACAGCACCTCTTCGGGGCCTTGGCCCATCGCGATCGCGCGTCCGCCATGGGCCCGCGCCCACCGGAACATGCCGATGTCGTTGCGTCCGTCGCCGATGACGACGACGTTCTGCGGCTCGATGCCCAGCCAGCCGCGGACGAGCTCGAGCCCGGTCGCCTTGTCGACGCCCTGCGGGGCGATGTCGAGCCAGGCCGACCAGCCGACGGCATATGAGACCTTGTTGAGGCCGATGCGCGCGACCAACTCGACGAAGTCCTCATCGGTGTCCTGCTCCGAAACGACGACGACACGCGAGACGGGGTCGGCCGAGAGCTCCTCGAAGCTCACCCGGTCGGCGTTCGCGAGGTTCCAGTCATCCATGTGGTGCGTGAACAGGCGGCGACCGCTGGGAAGCTCGACCATGTAGCGCGCCGTCGGCAGGTGATCGCGCAGAAGCGTGAGCACCTCGGTGGCATCGAACTGCTCTGTGTGGAACCGGTCGTACACGGGTGAGTCGATGGGCCCCGTGCGCTTCAGGATCACCGCACCGTTGGAGCAGACGACGTACTCGGGCGTGATCGCCAGGCGCTTGATGATCCTGCCCGTGCTCTCCCACGATCTCCCCGTCGCGAGCATGACCTCGTGCCCGGCGCTCTGCGCATCGGCGATCGCGTCGACGACGCCGGGGCTGTAGGTCTCGTCCTCGAGCAGGATCGTGCCGTCGACGTCGAGGGCGATGAGCAACCGCTCGCGCGGGGGCTCGGCGGCATCCGTCGCGATCTCCTCGACGACCTCGGCCGCCTCGTCTGCAGACAGCGTCACGCGATCGGCTCCGCCACCTCGAGGCCGCCCAGGTACGGGCGGAGGACCTCGGGGATGACGACCGAGCCGTCTTCGCGCTGGTGCGTCTCGAGCAGCGCGACGATCCAGCGGGTCGTGGCGAGCGTGCCGTTCAGCGTCGCGACGGGAGCGGTGCGACCGCCCTCCGGACGGTGACGGATGTCGAGGCGACGGGCCTGATACGTCGTGCAGTTCGACGTCGACGTGAGCTCGCGGTACGCGCCCTGGGTCGGGACCCACGCCTCCACGTCGTACTTGCGGGCGGCGGACGAGCCCAGATCGCCGGCGGCGACGTCGATGACCCGGTACGAGAGGCCGAGGTCCTGCAGCATCCGCTCCTGCATCTCGACGAGGCGCAGGTGCTCCGCCTCGGCATCCTCGGGCGTCGTGTAGACGAACATCTCGAGCTTGTTGAACTGGTGCAGCCGGATGATGCCGCGGGTGTCCTTGCCGTACGACCCGGCCTCGCGCCGGTAGCAGGTCGACCAGCCCGCGTAGCGCTTCGCGCCGCGCTCGAGGTCGAGGATCTCGTCCATGTGGTACCCGGCGAGGGGCACCTCGCTCGTGCCGACGAGGTAGAGGTCGTCGTCGTCGAGTCGATAGACCTCGTCGGCGTGCTGACCGAGGAACCCGGTGCCGCGCATGACCTCGGCGCGGACCAGGGTCGGCGGGATGACCGGGATGAAGCCGGCGTCGAGGGCCCGCTGCATCCCGAGGTTCATGATCGCGAGCTCGAGGCGCGCGCCGACGCCGGTGAGGAAGGCGAAGCGCGCACCCGACACCTTCGCACCGCGCTCGGTGTCGATCGCGCCGAGCATCTCGCCGAGGGCGAGGTGGTCGCGCGGCTCGAAGTCGAAGGAGACCGGCTCGCCGTGCGTGCGGAGGGTGACGAAGTCGTCCTCACCACCGGCCGGGACGCCGTCGATGACGATGTTCTCGATGCGCGCGAGCGCGGCGGATGCGGCATCCTCTGCCACGGTCACGGCCTGCTGCGCGGCCTTCACCCGCTCGCTGAGGTCCTTAGCCTCGGCGACCAGTGCGGCCTTCTCGTCCTTCGGCGCCTTCGCGACACGCTTGCCGTGCGCGTTCTGCTCGGCGCGGAGTTCCTCGAAGGTGGTGATCGCCGTGCGGCGCTCCTTGTCGGCGGCGAGGGCGTCGTCGACGGTGTCAGGCGACTCGCCGCGGGCTTCCTGCGAGCGCTTCACGAGGTCAGGGGCGTCACGGAGGAGGGCGAGATCGATCACCCGACGAGTCTAGTCGCGGCCTCTGCGGGCCCAGCCCTGGTGCGGGGAACGCGCGAGCGCAAGGGGGCCCTGCCAGACGGATGCGGGGCCCTATCCTGTACGCATGGCGACCGACCCCGGCACGACGCACCGCTCCGACGACGCGCACGATCCGGCGACCGCGGCCGAACCCGACGGCGTGATCCGCGAGCCCGACGACGTCGCACCCGACACACAGGACGGCGACACCGGAGAGGCGCGTCGCGTCGACCGGAGCGGGTCGACCGAGCCGATGCCCGATGTCGACGGCCGCCCGAGCCCCAAGGCGGCGCTGGTCTACAACCCGATCAAGGTCGACGGTGATCAGCTCCGTGAGCAGGTGGCGCAGGCGGCGAAGGATGCCGGCTGGTCCGAGCCCCTCTTCTACGAGACCACGGTCGACGACCTCGGCGACGACGTCGCACGTCAGGCTCTCTCGGAAGGAGTCGACGCGGTCCTGGTCGCCGGAGGCGACGGCACCGTCCGCGCCGTCAGCGAGGCCATGACCGGCTCGAGCGTGCCCCTCACGATCGTCCCGAGCGGCACCGGCAACCTCCTCGCCCGCAACCTGCGACTCCCCCTCACCGACCCGTCGGCCATGATCGCCGCGACCTTCGACGGCGACACCCTCGCGATCGACGTGGGTCTCGCTCAGCTGCGGCGGCCCGAGGGCGAGACCACCGAGCACGCGTTCGTCGTGATGGGCGGCATGGGGCTCGACGCCGCCATGATCGCGAACACGAACAGCGACCTCAAGAAGAAGGTCGGCTGGGTGGCCTACGTCGACGGCGCGGCCCGCTCCATCGCGCAGGCCAAGCCGTTCCCCGTCGTCTACCAGGTGCCGGGTCACCGCATCCACCGCGCGGACGTGCAGAGCGTCCTGTTCGCCAACTGCGGCTCGCTTCAGGCGGGGCTCGAGCTCATCCCCGAGGCATCCATCACCGACGGCGAGCTCGACGTCGCCATCCTGCAGCCGCGAACGGCCCTGGGGTGGCTGCTGGTCTGGCGACGCCTCGCGTGGGACAACAGCGTGCTGCGGAAGTTCCGCGCCGGACGCAAGATCCTCGCCGTCCGGACGGCCGACAATTCCGTCCGGTATTCGCGTGGCAAGGGCATCGACCTCGCCGCCGAAGAAGCGCACCCCGTGCAGCTCGACGGCGACGAATTCGGCGAGGCGACGCGGATCGCGGTGCGCGTCGTGGCCGGCGGGCTGACCCTCGCCATCCCCCGCGGGCACTCGGTCGACGCCGTCTGAGCCGGCCCCCTGAGCGATCCGGCGCCGGATTGCAAGGGGCGGCATCGCCCGGCGCCGACCGCCAGGATGAGGGGATGCCGTCCCCTTCGATCGTCTGGTTCCGCGACGACCTCCGCCTCGCCGATCACCCGGCCCTCCGTGCCGCCCTCGACAGGGGCGAGCCGGTGATCGGGCTCTACGTGCTCGATGAGGAGAGCGACGGCATCCGTCCGCTCGGCGGCGCGGCACGCTGGTGGCTGCACCATTCCCTCGCCTCCCTCGCCGAGCGTCTCGCCGAGCGCGGCTCCCGCCTCATCCTCCGCCGCGGCCCGGCTCACCGGGTCGTCCGCGAGGCGGTGGAGGATGCCGGCGCGGGGGCGGTCTTCTGGAACCGCCGCTACGGCGGACCCGAGCGCGAGATCGACGCGGCTCTCAAGTCGGACCTGCGGGAGGGTGACGTGGAGGTCGCGTCGTTCGCGGCATCCCTCCTCTTCGAGCCGTGGACCATCACCACCGGAGCGGGGAAGCACTTCTCGGTCTACAGCCCGTTCTGGCGCGCGTGCCTCGCGCAGCCGGCGCCTCGCGCTCCGCTGCCGGAGCCGCGCGAGGTGCCGGGACCGTCGCGGTATCCCGCCTCGGACGACCTGGACGACTGGGACCTGTTGCCGACCGAGCCCGACTGGGCGCAGGGCCTTCGCGACACGTGGGAGCCGGGCGAACCCGCGGCGCAGGCGCGGCTGAGGGAGTTCCTCGACGAGGACCTGGGCCACTATGACGACGCGAGGGACCGTCCCTCGGCGGGAGCGACCTCGCTGCTGTCGCCGCGGCTGCGCTGGGGCGAGCTGAGCCCGCACACGGTGTGGCACGCCGCCGTCGAGACCCCGGGCGCCTCGGGCTTCCTCTCCGAGATCGGGTGGCGCGAGTTCGCCTGGCACACGCTGTACCACTTCCCCGATCTCGCGACGAAGAACCTGCGGCCGGAGTTCGACGCCTTCCCCTGGCCGCGTCTCAAGCCGACCGCCCTCCGTGCCTGGCAGAAGGGGCAGACGGGGTACGCGATGGTGGATGCCGGCATGCGGGAGCTCTGGGAGACCGGCTACATGCACAACCGCGTGCGGATGATCACGGCATCCTTCCTCATCAAGAACCTGATGATCGACTGGCGCCGCGGCGAGGAGTGGTTCTGGGACTGCCTCGTCGACGCCGACGGGGCGAGCAACACGTTCAACTGGCAGTGGGTCGCCGGCTCCGGCGCGGACGCCGCACCGTACTTCCGCGTCTTCAACCCCGAACTGCAGGCCGACAAGTTCGACAAGACCCGCGAGTACATCGGGCGGTGGGCCCCCGAGTACACGGATGCCGACGGCCAGCCGCCCATGCCGATGGTCGATCTGAAGGCGACGCGGCAGAACGCGCTCGCCGCCTACGAGAAGGTCAAGCAGGTCTCGCGACAGGAGTGATCCCTCGCACACACGACCGCGCCGCGGATCGGAGCCCGGAGGCCCGACCCGCGGCGCGGATGCGTGGTGTCAGTGAATGACGGGTGTCAGGGAGTGATCACTCGGAGACGGGGATGGACTGCGCCTTGAGGGCGTCGACCGTCTTGGTCTGCGCGGACTCGAGCGCCTCGAGCAGCGTTCCCTGGCCGCTGGCGGCCTTCTGGAAGCCGTCGGACACGTCGGCGTACGTCTGCGTCATGGTCGGGCCCCACACGAAGTCGGGGTTGACCTCGGAGGCAGCCTGGGCGAAGACGTCGTAGATCTTCTGTCCGCCGTAGAACTCCACACCCTCCTGCAGCGAGGGGAGCTTCAGACCCTCGGTGGTGGCGGGGTAGATGTTCGCCGACTTGTTGAGAGCCGTGAGCGCCTCTTCGGACGTGTTCAGCCACAGCGCGAACTTCGCAGCCTCGTACGGGTGCTCGGTGCCCTTGAAGACGGCGACGGACGAACCGCCCCAGTTACCGGAGGCCTTCTCGCCTGCAGCCCACTGCGGAGAGGGAGCGACCGACCACTTGCCGGCGGTGTCAGGAGCACCGGACGAGATGGAGTTGGCGCCCCACACGGCCGAGTTCCAGCTCCATACCTTGCCCGAGTTGTAGGCGTTGTTCCACTCCTCGGTCCAGGCCGGGTAGGTGGACACGAGGTCCTCGTCGATCAGGTCCTGCCAGTAGTCGGCAACCTTCTTGGACTCGTCGCCCGTCAGGTTCACCTTCCACTCCTGGCCGTCGTTGGCGAACCAGTCGCCACCGGTCTGCCAAACGAGGCCGGCGAACTGGTTGATGTCGGCGGTCGAGAAGTTGGTGATGTAACCACCGGTCTTGCGGACCTCCTTGGCGGCTTCCTTGTACTCATCCCACGTCGTCGGAACGGCGATGTTGTTCTGCTCGAACAGGTCCGAGCGGTAGAACAGCGCCATGGGGCCCGAGTCCTGTGGGATGCCGTAGACGCCGTCGGAGCCGAGGGTGACCTGGTTCCAGGTCCACGGGATGAACTCGTCCTTCGCGGCGACGACGTCCTCGCACGCGGACAGGTCCTCGAGACCGTCCTGCACGCGGAAGCTCGACAGCGCGTCGTACTCGATCTGGCCGAGGTCGGGGGCGTTACCTGCCTCGAGCTGGCTGAAGAAGCTCGCGTACGTGCCGGAGTTGCCGTTGGGGCCCGTCTGGACCTTGACCTGGATGTCGGGGTTCTCGTCGTTCCACATCTTCGCGGCGTCCTCGATGCCCGGGATCCACGACGTGAAGTCGAGGGTCACCTTGCCGTCGGAGGGGGCGCACGCGGCAGGGTCTGCTGCCCCGTCGCCGCTGCCGCCACCGTTGCCGCCGGCGCAGCCGGCAAGGGTGAACGCAGTGAGCAGTGCGACGCCGGCGACGACTGCCTTCTTGGTGTGCTGCATGGGATTTCCAATCTGATCGTTGATCGGGTGACAGGTGGTGGTACTGCAGGGATGCCGAGGGGTCCGCCCGCGGCAGGAGCTCACTTCACGGAACCGGTGCCGAGTCCGTTGCGCCAGAAGCGCTGAAGCAAGAGGAAAGCGATGATGAGCGGCACGATCGACAGGAAGGCGCCGACCAGGACGTAGGTGCGCAGCTCGGGGATCTGGTTGAGCTGCGTGTTCCACGTGTAAAGCCCGTAGGTGACCGGGAACAGGTCCTGGCTGCGGAGCATGATCAGCGGCAGGAAGAAGTTGTTCCAGATGGACACGAACTGGAAGAGGAACACCGTCACGAGAGCCGGCGCCATGAGCCGCGTCGAAACCGTGAAGAACGTGCGGACCTCACCCGAACCGTCGAGGCGCGCGGCCTCGATGAGCTCGTCGGGCACCGACGACGAGGCGTAGATGCGCGCGAGGTAGACGCCGAAGGGACTCACGATGCTCGGCAGGAGGACCGCCCAGAACGTGTTGGTCAGATTCACCTGGCTGAACAGCAGGAACAGCGGCAGCGCGAGCGCGGTCGCCGGGACGAGGACGCCACCGAGGACGATGTTGAAGAACGCCTCACGACCACGGAACCGGTACTTGCCGAGGGCGTATCCCGCCATGCCGGCGAACACGGTCGCCAGCAGAGCGCCGAGACCCGCGTACCCCAGGCTGTTGAGCAGCCAGCGGAAGTAGATGCCGTTGTTGTAGGAGATCAGGTCGCCGATGTTGGCGAACAGGTTCCAGTCGGCGAACCACAGGGGGTTGGTCGTCAGCAGCTGACCGCGGTCCTTCGAGGAGGCGATGAACAGCCACCAGATGGGCACGAGGAAGTAGAGCGTGAAGATGCCCATGATGAGCAGGGCCGCGCCGCGCGAGAGGATCGACTCCCGCGGACCCCGGCTCTTCGGCAGGTCTGTCGCCAGGGCGCCGTTGGTACGGGTGAGGAGGCTCATTGCTCGGCCTTCCGCTGGGTGAGCTTCAAGAACGCGAACGACAGGACGCACGTGGCGAGGGCCAGCACGACCGAGAAGGCCGCCGCGAGGTACGGGTTCGGCACCGAGCTGGTCGCGTAGATCGTCATGTTCGGCGTGAAGGTGGAGGAGACCGCCGTGCTGAACGAACGGAACACCTGAGGTTCGGCGAGCAGCTGCAGCGTTCCGATGATCGAGAACACGGCCGTGAGGATGATAGCGGGCGCCACCATGGGGATCTTGATCGACCAGGCGATGCGGACCTGCCCGGCACCGTCGAGGCGCGCGGCCTCGTAGACCTCGGCGGGGATCGCGAGCAGGGCCGAGTAGATGATGAGCATGTTGTAGCCCACGAAGACCCACGTCACGACGTTGGCGATCGACCACAGCACCATGTCGGGCGAGAGGAAGTCGACCGAGTTCGTGAGGCCGGTGAACGGCGACAGGTTCGGCGAGTACAGGAAGCCCCACATGATCGCCGCGATGACGCCGGGAACGGCGTAGGGGGCGAAGAAGGCGAGACGGAAGAACCGCTTGCCCTTGAGGACCGGCGAGTCCAGCAGCAGCGCGAACAGCAGCGCGAGGCCGAGCATGACCGGCACCTGCACGACGCCGAACAGCAGCACCCGGCCGACCGACTCCCAGAACGGCGCGTTCTGGAACACCTGGATGTACTGCGTCAGTCCGCCGAACACCTCGGTGGGCTCGCCGTAGAGACCGTCGCGCTGGACGACCAGTAGCGACTGCCAGATGGCGTAGCCGATCGGCAGCAGGTAGAAGAGGGCGAAGAGGATGCCGAACGGTCCCAGGAAGACCGCGATCGCCCCCTTGTGCGGGGTCTTGGCCCGCGGGATCCGCTTCGCGCGCGGCGGCTTCGCCGTCGAACGCGTCACGAGGACTTCCGTGGCGGTCATACGGCCGCCTCCTCTCTGATGATGCGCACCGCGCCGGCGGGCACGATGGCGCGACCGGCGACGGACGTGCCGGTCACGAGGTCCACACCGTCGGAGTCGACGTGGACGTCGGTCTCGCCGTGATTGATCACGAAGAGATAGGACGCGAGCTCGCCGCGTCGGCGGACGATCTCGAGATCGCGCGTACGGGGCTCGACGACGGCGGCAGGAGCGACTCCGGCCTCGTCGGCGAGGCGCGCGACGAGGTCACGGTAGTCGGCTTCGCTGGGAAGAGTCGCGAGGTACCAGGCCGCACCCTCACCCGAGGCGTTGCGGGTGAGCGCCGGCATTCCGGCGGCGGGACCGTCGGTGAAGGATGCCTGGACCTCGGCGGTGGTGGTGCGGGACCGCTCGGACCACAGCCGCGCGGTCGACCCGTCGCTCAGGGTCAGCGCCGCTTCCGGGGCGACGGGGGCGAACTCCTCGATGTGGAGGCCGATCGCCTCGCGGAGGGGTCCGGCGTAGCCGCCGGTGTAGACGCGGTCGTTCTCGTCGACGATCGCCGTCGAGAAGGTGATGAGTGCGGTGCCGCCGTCGGCGATCCACGAGGTGAGGACCGCGGCATCCGCTTCGGTCATGAGGTGAAGGCCCGGGACGACGACGAAGCGGTAGTCCGACAGGTCGGCTCCGGGGGCCACCACGTCGACGGTGAGCCCGTTCGCGTGGAGGGCGCGGTGCGCCGCGTGCACCTGGTCGAGGTAGCCGAACGCCTGGCTCGGGCGGGTCTCGCTCTGGGTCGCCCACCAGGACTCCCACGAGAAGAGGAAGGCGACGTCGGACACGACGCGGGAGCCGGCGACCTCGCCGAGGCGCTCGACAATGCCGCCGAGTTCGACGACCTCGCGCCAGACGGCGGAGTCGGTGCCGGCGTGGGGAAGCATCGCGGAGTGGAACTTCTCGCTGCCCTGCACCGAGGCACGCCACTGGAAGAAGCAGACCCCGTCGGCGCCGCGTGCGACGTGGGTGAGGGAGTTGCGGATCATCTCGCCCGGAGCCTTGGGCTTGTTGAGCGGCTGCCAGTTGACGGCGCCGGTCGAGTGCTCCATGAGGAGCCACGGCGACCCCTGCGCGAGACCGCGGGAGAGATCGGCGGCGAAGGCGAGCTCGGACCGGGGGTCGCCGAGGCGATGGTCGAGGTAGTGGTCGTTCGCGATGATGTCCATCTCGGCCGCCCACGACCAGTAGTCGAGGTTCTCGATGTGCGCGGTGACCATGAAGTTCGTCGTGATCGCGACATCGCTGTGCGCACGGATGGCGTCGGCCTCGGCGCGGTAGTGAGCCAGGAGGGCGTCGCTGCTGAAACGGTGGTAGTCGAGGACCTGGCCGGGGTTGCGGCTGGAGAGCGTTGCCTTCGGGGTGAGGATCTCGTCCCACTCGTAGTAGGTCTGGCTCCAGAACGCGGTCCCCCATGCGCGGTTGACCTCGGCGACCGTGCCGTAGCGCGCCTGCAACCACTCGCGGAAGGCCGCGGCGCTCTCGTCGCAGTGGCAGAGCGCGTTGTGGCAGCCGAGCTCGTTCGACACGTGCCAGAGCGCGACGGCCGGGTGCGATCCGTAGCGCGCCGCGACGGCGTCGACGAGGGCGAGGGCGGCCTCGCGGTAGACGGGCGAGCTCGGGCACCACGCCTGGCGTCCACCGGGGTAGCGGCGCGTCCCGTCCTCGACGACGGGCAGGATCTCGGGGTGGGCGGTCGTCAGCCATGCGGGGGTGGAAGCGGTGCCGGTGCCGAGGTTGATCCGGATGCCGGCGGCGTGGAGGCGCCCGATGATGTCGTCGAGACGGGCGAAGTCGTGCTCGCCGGCGCGCGGCTCGATGTGCGCCCAGCCGAAGATGTTGATGGCGACCAAGTCGACACCGGCTTCGCGCATCAGCGCGATGTCCTCGTCCCAGACGTCCGGCGTCCACTGTTCGGGGTTGTAGTCACAACCGAACGCGATGCCGTCGTGCGCGAAGGGGCGGGCGGGGGCCGACATGTTCTCCTCAGATCCTGTGAACGTGCACAGGTCTGCACGGTGTTCCTCCGCGTTGAGGCTCTGTGAACGTGTACAGAGTAGGCAGACGCGATTCGGATGTCAACACGACCCCGCAGGGCGCCTGGGTTCCCGGGAATCCCGGGGATCACGGGCATCCGTACCCTCGGCGGGCGGCGCGGCGGTGCGTGTGAGCCGTGTGTGCGTGCACATACGATGAACGTGTGAGCAGCGACCGCACGGATGTCATCGGCCGACGTCGGCGTGCGACCGTGAAGGACGTCGCCAACGAGGCGGGTGTCTCCCGAGGGACCGTCAGCCGGGTTCTCAACGGACAGCCGTACGTCTCGGACGAGGCGCGCGAGGCCATCGAAGCCGCGATCGCGAAGGTCGGATTCGTCCCCAACCGGGCCGCGCGCAGCCTCGTCATGCAGAGCTCGCAGGCCATCGGACTGATCGTCCACGAGCCGCACTCACTCTTCGTCGAAGACCCCAACATCGGCTCGATCCTGCTCGGCGCGAACGCGGCGCTGTCGGAGGCCGACTACCAGCTGTCGTTCATGATCGCCGACACCACCCGCGACATCGAGCGACTCGCGCGCTATCTGAGCGGCGGACTGATCGACGGCGTCATCATCGTCTCGGCGCGCGTCGGCGACCCGATCACACGGGCGATCGCCGACCTGGGCCTGCCCGCCGCATTCGTCGGCCACCCGCGCGACATCGGCGACGCGGCCTACGTGGCCATCGACAACCGGGGCGCGGCACGCGAGATCACGCGCCGACTGATGGACACCGGTCGTTCGCGGATCGGGATGATCGCGTCGGCCCTCGACCGCGACTCGGGTTCCGACCGCCTGGCGGGTTTCGTCGACGCCCTCGGCAGCCGCTTCGACCCGCAGCTCGTGGAGCCGGTGCCGCTGTACTCGTACTCGGACGGACAGGCGGGCATGCGTGCGCTGCTCGAACGTGCACCCGACATCGACGGCGTCTTCGCCTCGAGCGACGCCGTCGCCGCGGGCGCGATGGACGTCCTACAGGCCGCCGGTCGCGTCATCCCCGACGACGTCGGCATCGTCGGGTTCGACGACAGCTCGTGGGCGTTGCGCTGCGATCCCCCGCTGTCCACCGTGCATCAGCCGGCTGACGAGCTCGGACGCGCCGCGGCGGAATCCGTCCTCCGTCAGCTCCGCGGCGAGGACCCCGGCAACGGCGGGCGTGTCCTCGACTGCCCCGTGGTCTGGCGCGACTCAGCCTGACCGGCGTGCACGTATGCGCATGAGGCGCGCATCGCGTTGACATCGCCGACGTGACGGTGCGACTCTCTGTGTGCACGTTCACAGCATTCCCATCGTTGATTCCGTGAACGTGCACAGTCACAGCCGGGCAGAGACGCCCGGCATCCCACAAGGAAGTAGGAGTCCGTGCATTCTCACGTTCCGCGGCGGCGCCTGGCCGCCGTCACCGCAGTGGCCGCGGTCGCGGCATCCCTCTGCATCGCCGTTCCCGCTTCGGCGGCGACGCCGGTGGCGACCGCCGTCGCGGCAGCCAGCGATGCTCCCGCCTCCGCCGGTTCGACCGTCTCGCTCGACCTCGCCGGCACCTGGAAGTTCGCGAAGGGGGACGACCCGTCCTACGCGTCGCCGGAGTTCGACGACGCGGCCTGGCAAAACATCACCGTCCCCGGCGACGGCACGCCCTTCGACGACTACGACGGCTTCGCCTGGTACCGGCTCGACTTCACCCTCCCCGCGGACGCCTCGGGGACGAACCTCGTCGCCTCGCTCGGGTTCCTCGACGACGTCGACGAAGCCTTCCTCAACGGACAGCGCATCGGCGGCTCGGGCACGATGCCGCCGGCTGCCAGCAGCCAGTGGTTCGAGAAGCGTCTCTACCCCGTTCCGGCCGACGCACCGAACTTCGGCGGCGAGAACACCCTCGCGGTGCGCCTGTACGACATGAACGGCGGCGGCGGCTGGTACGAAGGACCCGTCGGGATCTACTCGAAGGATGCCGTCCGCGCGAACGTCTACGGCATCACCGGGCCCCGCGCCTCGGCCGCGCAGTCGGCCGCCGTGGCGGATGTCCTCGAGGCACAGAAGACCGCTCTCGCGGCCGGCGATGTCGACGCGTACCTGAAGACGCTCGACAAGAGCTACTTCCACGACGGCCGGTCGAAGGACCGGCGCGCCCGCGAGCTGCGCGACTGGATGAAGGAGTCGGGCTCCCTCACCCTCACCGACAGCGAGGTCGAGGTCGTCACCGGTGAGGACGGCGCCCTCGTCGTCGACACCAACCGGACGATCACGGGCACGCGTGACGGCGAGCCGTACACCTTCCAGCCGGCATCTCAGCAGTTCCTCCACATCGACGGGACCACGCTCCGCGAGACCGGCAACGATTCCCGGTTCTTCCGCGAGACGGTGGATTCCGACCTCGAGGGTCAGCCGCGCGAGTTCGCGACCTACCTGCCCCCGTCCTACCTGAGCGAGCCGAACCGCGAATACCCGGTCGTCTACCTGCTGCACGGCATCAACGGCGGCAGCCGCGAGTGGGAGCCGCGCGACATCGACGACGTCCTCGACGGACTGTGGAAGCAGGGTCTCGCCGAATCGATCGTCATCATGCCCGACGGCGAATCGCTCTGGTACTCCGACCAGCCGAACGGCGGCACGCCGTGGCGCAGCATGTTCCTCACCGAGATGGTGCCCCTCGTCGACAAGGAGTACCGCACCCTCGAAGGCCGCGATTTCCGCGCCCTCACCGGCGTCTCGATGGGTGGCTTCGGCGCCTGGTCGCTCGGCCTCTCGAACCCGGGGATGTTCTCCTCCATCGCGTCGCACATCGGCTCGCTGAGCTACTCCGGCTCGGCTCTGCCCACCCCACTGAAGCAGGCCGGCGACATGACCACGAAGCAGCTGAAGAAGTTCGACTTCTACTTCGACGCGTGCGAGTTCGACGAGTACCGCTTCGACGACGCCGCGCGCTCGATGAACACGATCCTCACCGACAAGGGCGTGCCCCACACGTGGGCCGTCTACCCCGAGGGACGTCACAACGACGCCTGCTGGATGCCGCACCTGAAGGACTCGTTCGGCATGCACTCGACGCACTTCCGCGAGGCGGGCCTGCGCGAGGACTACGTGAAGCCCGTGATCAGCGCCCCGGCATCCACCACCGTCCGCTTCGGATCGACGTTCGACGCCCTCGCCGGCGTGACCGCGCGCGACGAGGTCGACGGCGACCTGACGGCTTCGCTGAAGGTCCGCGGCACGGTCGACACGAAGAAGCTCGGCACGTACACCCTCCGCTACACGGTGGAGGATGCCGCCGGCAACCGCGCCCGCGTCGACCGAACCGTCACCGTGGCACCCGTCACCCTGACGGTCGGCACCCCGACCATCGGCGGCACCACGACCGTGGGCTCCACCCTCTCCGCGAAGCCGGGCGCGTGGACGAAGGGCACGGCCTTCTCGTACCAGTGGATGCGGGACGGTGCGCCGATCAGGGGCGCCGTCACCGCGACGCACCGCCTGACGGCATCCGACCTGCGGGCTCGCATCTCGGTGCGGGTCACGGGAACGCTGACCGGCTACACGACGGCCGCGAAGACGTCGGCCGCGACCGTCAAGATCACCGCGGGCGCTCTGCGGGCAGCGACCCCGACGATCACCGGCGCCGCGAAGGTCGGCGCGACCCTGACGGCGCGCACCGGCACCTGGACCGAGGGCACGCGGCTCTCGTACCAGTGGCTGAACGACGGCACGGTAATCCGCGGGGCGACGGCGGCGACCTACCGAGTGACCTCCGCCGACCGCGGCGACGCGATCTCGGTGCGGGTGACCGGCAGCCTCGGCGGATACGAATCGTCGAGCCGCACGTCGAAGACGGTGCGGATCGCCCGCTGAGTCCACCGCGGCGCGGAATGCGCCGCCCCCGGCCGGGGTTGCAGTTCTCGATATGAGCACTGCGACCCCGGCCCTTTCCGTTCTCGACCTCGTCCCCGTCCGCACGGGACAGACCAGCAGCCAGGCGATCACCGCCTCGATCGCGCTGGCGCAGCGCGCCGACGACCTCGGCTATCAGCGCTACTGGTTCGCGGAGCACCACAACATGCCGGCCGTCGCCTCGACGACGCCGCCCGTGCTCATCGCCGCGACCGCTGCCCGCACGCGCCGCATCCGGGTCGGGTCGGGTGGCGTCATGCTCCCCAACCACTCCCCACTCGTCGTCGCCGAGCAGTTCGCGGCGCTCGAAGCCCTCGCACCGGGACGCATCGACCTCGGCATCGGACGGGCGCCCGGCTCCGACCCGGTGATCACGCAGCTGCTGCGCCAGTCGGGCACCACGAGCGACGTCGAGCGCTTCCCGAACCACGTCACCGACATCCGCTCGCTCGTCTCGTCCGAGGGTGCGACGCTGCGGTTCACCTCGGGCGGGACCTACGACGTGCACGCGACGCCCGCCTCGACGAGCGCGCCCGAGGTGTGGCTGCTCGGATCGAGCGACTACTCCGCGCAGCTGGCGGCCGGGATGGGCCTGCCGTACGTCTTCGCCAACCACTTCTCGGGCGACGGGCTCGAGCGCGCGCTCGACCTGTACCGGGGCCAGTTCCAGCCGTCCGAGACGCTGTCGGCGCCCCGGACCTTCGTCACGGCCAACGCCGTCGTCGCCGACACCGACGAGCAGGCCCGCGCCGCGGCCCTGCCGCAGGCCCGCATGATGGCGCGCCTGCGCGGCGGCAAGCCGCTCACGGCGCTCGAGACCGTCGAGCAGGCCGCAGCGGCTGAGGCATCCGACGGCCTGGCCGCACCCGTCTTCGACGCGATGATGTCGCGCTGGTTCGTCGGAACCGGCCAGGACGTGCGTGCGCGCCTCGCCGAGTTCGCCGCCCGCCACGGCGTCGACGAGGTCATGGTGTCGCCCGTCGCCGGTGCGACCGACGCCGAGCCGATGGACGCCGCGCCGTCCCGCATCCGGACCCTGGAGCTCCTCGCCGCTTGAGCCTCTCGCCGCGGGCGGGGCGGGGTCAGGCCCCGGGCTCGCCCGAGACGAGGCCACGCAGCCAGTCGCGGGCCTCGACGAACACCTCGTCGGAGTACCGCTCGGGGTAGCGGACGATCGCGCGGTCGGCGCGCGGATATGAGCCGAGGTACAGCACGCGGGGCGAGAAGCGCCGGAGCCCGAGGAGGGCATCGGCCATGCGCTCGTCCTCGATGTGCCCGTCGGCGTCGATGACGAATCGGTAGCGACCGAGCTCGTCCCCGATGGGGCGCGACGCGAGCAGCGACAGGTTGATCCCCCGCGTCGCGAACTGCTCGAGCAGCTCGAGCAGGGCACCCGGGTGGTCCTCCGGCAGCTCGACGATGAGCGACGTCTTGTCGGCACCGGTCGGCGCGGGCGGCGGCGCGGTGCGGCTCACGAGCACGAACCGCGTGACGGCGTGGGCGTTGTCGCCGATCTTGTCGGCCAGCAGCTCGAGGTCGTGGAGCTTCAGGATGCCGGGAGGGGCGATCGCGGCATCCGCGGTGATCGTGCCCTCGACGACGCCGACGGCCGCTGCGACGTTGCTGGCCGCCGGGATGTGCGAGTGCTCGGGAAGGGTCCCCGTCAGCCACGTGAGGCACTGCGCGTAGGCGACCGGGTGGGCGGCGATGACCGACACGTCCTCGAGCCGGACGCCAGGCTTCGCGACCAGCACGAACTCGACGGGGACGAGGTACTCCCCCACGATCCGCAGGCCCGGAACCGTCGCGAGGGCGTCCTGCGTCGTCGAGACGCCGCCGTCGACCGAGTTCTCGATGGCGATCATCGCGGCATCCGATCGCCCGTCGATGACGTCAGCGAGTGCTTCGCCGACGTTGCGGACGGGACGCCAGTTCTGGTCGCGGGCCTCGGGGACCTGCGCGAGGGCGGCCTCGGTGAAGGTTCCGGCGGGGCCGAGGAAGCTGTACGTGCGACGGGTGGGGGCGGCCAGGGGCTCGGATGTCACGCGGACAGCCTAGTGGGCACCTCCATGGGCACGACCTCCCGCGGCTGACCCTGGCGACGACGGATGCCGCTGACCAGCACGCCCGCGACGAGCAGGGCTCCGCCCACCACCTCCCCGACGCTCGGCGCCTCGCCCAGAAGCAGCGCGGCGGCGGCCATCGCGACGACGGGGGCGAGCAGGATCCACGGCACGACGGCCGCCGACGGGTTGCGGCCGAGCAGTCCGTTGAACACCGCGTAGGCGAACAGGGTGCACAGACCTGCCGTGTAGAGGGTGGAGATCACGGCCTGCGGGCCGATGGCAGCGAGCCCGGCACCGATCGCGACGGGCCCGTCGATGACGAACGACAGGGCGAGCGCGGGGATCGGCACGACGAGCGACGACCAGACCGTCAGCGAGAGCGTGCCGCCGCGGCCGACACCGGTGACGACGCCGGCGCGTCGCGAGATGACATTGCCGACGGCCCACGACAGCGCAGCGGCGAGCGCGAGGCAGACGGCGAGGACGGGGGCGTCGCCGCCGCGGAAGAGAGCCACGATCGCGAGGCCGACGACGCCGAGACCCACGCCGACGACCTGCATGACGGAGGGGCGCTCACGCAGCGCGATCGCGGCGATCACGATCGTGAAGACGGCCTGCGCCTGCAGGAGGAGTGCAGCGAGCCCGGGGCTCAGCCCGAGGGCGAGCGACGTGTAGAGCAGGGCGAACTGGCCGAGGCTCATGAACAGGCCGATGCCGATGATGACGCGCCACCCGGTCCGGGGCCTCGGCACCACGAGGACGGCGAGCGCGACGACGGCGAACCGGATCGCGGCGAACAGCAGGGGCGGGATGCCGCTCATCCCCCAGTCGATGACGACGAAGTTGAGCCCCCACAGCGAGGCGACGAGGGCGGCGAGGAGCATGTCACGGCGGGTCACAGGACCAGTCGACCGCACGGCATCCATGAAGGACAAGCGATCATTCCGCGCCCAGAATCGGTAGCATCGCTTCATGATCGATCTGGAGGCCGTCATCTCGCTGCGCGCCGTGGCGACGGAGGGCAGTGTCGCCGCCGCGGCCGCGGCGCTCGGCTTCACCCCGTCGGCGGTCTCGCAGCAGATCAAGCGGCTCGAACGCGACACCGGTGTTCCGCTACTCGAGCGCGTCGGCCGCGGCGTCGTCCTCACCGAGTCCGCGACGCGTCTCGTCGTCTCGGCGACGCCGATCCTCGCCGACCTCGAGCGGGTGCGCGCCGACCTCCACGGCGCCGGTGAACCCGACCGGGTCGCCGGCGAGATCCGTATCGGGGCCTTCTCGACGGTCGTGCGCGGCGTCATGGTGCCTCTGCTGGCGGACCTCGGCCGGCGGCATCCCGACCTGCGCCTCCCCCTGCGCGAGAGTGAGCCCTGGGAGACGGTCGCCCTCGTCGCGTCGGGCCAGCGGGACCTCGGCATCGTGCACCGCTGGGGGAATGTGGCTCTCGCGATCCCCGACCACCTCGTCGAGGTTCCGCTGTTCACCGACGTCGCCGACGTGATCCTCCACCGCGACCACCCGCTCGCGGCCCGTGCCGAACTGCGGCCCGAGGAGATCGGCGGCGAACCGTGGGTCGCGACGTTCGAGTCGACCATCTGCCGTCAGTGGCTGCGCCGCCTGTTCGACGGCGTGGGTGGAGCGCCGAGGATCGTGCACGAGTCGATGGAGTTCGAGAACCACCTCGAGATCGCCCGCGCGGGCATCGCCGTCGCACTGGTCCCGCGACTGGGGCGCCCGCCGCTCGGGCCGGACCTCGTCGCGATCCCCACCGTCTCGCCCGAGTCGATCCGCGAGGTGTCGGCGATCCACCGGCGGACGATGGCGGACTCGCCGGCCCTCCGGACCGTGCTCGACGAACTGGCCGAGCACGCCGCGGGTATCACGACCGACGCGGGACGCCTGCCAGCCTGAGCAGCCGGTGCGGATCCGCGACACGCAGGCGCCGTCGCCGCGTTCCCTGGCAGACTGGGCGGATGAGCCGCGCAGGACAGCCCGCCGAATCCTCTGATCTCATCGATGTGGACGCGCTGATCAACGCGTACTACGACCTGAAGCCCGACCCCGCCGTCGCCGCCCAACGGGTCGCGTTCGGCACGAGCGGCCATCGCGGCTCCTCACTGTCGCGCAGCTTCAACGAGGTCCACATCCTCGCCACGACGCAGGCCATCGTCGACTACCGCGCCGCGCAGGGCATCTCCGGTCCTCTCTTCCTCGGTCGCGACACGCACGGACTCTCGCTGCCCGCGGAGCACACCGCGATCGAGGTCCTCGTCGCGAACGGCGTCGACGTGCGCGTCGACAGCCGCGACTCCTGGGTGCCGACGCCGGCCCTCAGCCACGCGATCCTCACCTACAACCGGGGACGGGACGAGGCGGATGCCGGCCGTGCCGACGGCATCGTCGTCACCCCCTCGCACAACCCGCCGCGCGACGGCGGGTTCAAGTACAACCCGCCGCACGGCGGCCCGGCCGACACCGACGCGACCGGCTGGATCGCCGACCGCGCGAACGAGCTCATCGAGGCGGGCCTCGAGGGCGTCAAGCGGGTCCGCCACGCGGACATCGACGACTCGACCCTCGGCGAGTACGACTTCCGCGAGGGCTACGTCGCCGACCTCGCCTCGATCATCGACGTCGAGGCGATCGCCCGCGCGGGCGTCCGGATCGGCGCCGACCCGCTCGGCGGCGCCTCGGTCGAGTACTGGGCCCTCATCGGCGAGCGCTACGGCCTCGACCTGACGGTCGTGAACCCCGAGGTCGACCCGACGTGGAAGTTCATGACGCTCGACTGGGACGAGAAGATCCGCATGGATCCGTCCTCGCCCTCGGCGATGGCCTCCCTCGTCGCCCGCCGCGACGAGTTCGACATCCTGACGGGCAACGACGCCGACGCCGACCGCCACGGCATCGTCACGCCCGACGCCGGCCTCATGAACCCGAACCACTTCCTCGCCGTCGCGATCGACTACCTGTACGCGCACCGCGAGGGGTGGCCGCAGGATGCCTCGATCGGCAAGACCCTCGTCTCCTCGATGATCATCGACCGCGTCGCCGCGTCCCTCGGTCGGACCCTTCTTGAAGTCCCCGTCGGGTTCAAGTGGTTCGTCCCGGGGCTCCTCGACGGCTCCGTCGCCTTCGGCGGCGAGGAGTCGGCCGGCGCCTCGTTCCTCCGGAAGGACGGCACGGTCTGGACGACCGACAAGGACGGCATCCTGCTGTGCCTGCTCGCCGCCGAGATCCTCGCAGTCACGGGCAAGACCCCCTCGCAGCGCTACGCCGAGCTCGAGGCCGAGTTCGGGGCATCCGCTTATCAGCGCGTCGACGCCCCCGCCTCTCCCGAGCAGAAGGCCGCGCTGTCGAAGCTGTCGGGCGACGCCGTGTCGGCGCGCGAACTCGCCGGCGACCCGGTGACCGCGAAGCTGTCGCACGCACCGGGCAACGGTGCCGCGATCGGCGGCCTCAAGGTGCAGACCGAGTTCGCTTGGTTCGCCGCGCGCCCCTCGGGCACCGAGGACGTGTACAAGCTCTACGCCGAGAGCCTGAAGGGCCCCGAGCACCTCGCGCAGGTGCAGGAGGAGGCTCGGAAGGTCGTCGCCGCAGCGCTGGGTTCGTGAGGCCCGCGGCGCTGGGTTCCTGACGTCCGGTCGGCCGGTCCCGCGCCAGTAGGCTCGGGATCATGAGTTGGCTCGTCACCGGAGGCGCCGGGTACATCGGCGCGCACATCGTCCGCGCTCTCGCCGAGGCGGGTCTCGACCCGGTCGTCCTCGACGACCTCTCGAGCGGGGACGCCTCGTTCGTCCCCGAGGGAGTGCCCTTCGTCCAGGGCACGATCCTCGACCGCGAGCTCGTCGCGAACACCCTGCGCGAGCACGGCGCCGAGGGTGTCATCCACGTCGCCGGCTTCAAGTACGCGGGTGTCTCGGTGCAGCGCCCCCTCCACACCTACGAGCAGAACGTCGAGGGCACGCGTGTCGTCCTCGCGGCGATGGCGGATGCCGGTGTCTCGAACATCGTCTTCTCCTCCAGCGCCGCCGTGTACGGCACCCCCGACGTGGCGCTCGTGACCGAGGATCTGCCCAAGCGTCCCGCCTCGCCCTACGGGGAGTCGAAGCTCATCGGCGAGTGGCTCCTCGCCGCGCAGGGCGTCGCCACGGCGGCGTCCGATTCGCCCCTGCGCCACACGGCGCTGCGGTACTTCAACGTCGTCGGCTCGGGAGACCCGTCCGTGTACGACATGAGCCCGCACAACCTGTTCCCGATCGTGTTCGAGATGCTCATCGAGGGGAAGACGCCGCGCATCAACGGCGACGACTACGACACCCCCGACGGCACGAACGTCCGCGACTACGTCCACGTGTCGGACATCGCCGCAGCGCACGTCGTCGCCGCTCAGCGCCTGAGCGCCGGCGAGCCGGTCGAGCCGGCCTACAACCTGGGGTCGCAGAACGGTCTGTCGGTCCGCGAGATCATGGATGCCGTCGCCCGCGTCACCGGCATCGACTTCACACCCGAGATCGCCCCCCGCCGCGCCGGCGACCCCGACCGCATCGTCGCCATCGGCGAGCTCGCCGCCCGCGACCTGGACTGGCAGATGCGCTACACCCTCGACGAGATGGTGCAGAGCGGCTGGGAAGCCCGCCGCAACGCGGGCTGACCGCGCCCGGTCGCCCGCGTCAGCCCGATGCGCGGGCGATGAGCGTGGTCGGGACGACGGTCCGCGTCGCGGGCGCGCCGTCCAGCGTCGCCGCCAGGGCGGCGACGGCGGCCTCGCCGAGGGCGTCGAAGTCCTGGCGGACGGTCGTGAGCGGCGGACGGTAGTCGGCGGCATCCGCCACATCGTCGAACCCGATGACGGCGACGTCGTCGCGACCGGCCTCCGCGAGCGCGCGCAGCACTCCGAGCGCCATCTGGTCGTTCGCGGCGAAGACGGCGTCCACGGCGGGATCCGCCGCGAGCGCCCGGCCCGCCGCGTGACCGGATGCCGCGCCCCAGTCCCCCCGCAGCGGTTCGGGCACGCGCGCACCGTCGTGCGCCGCGCGCCAGCCGCGCTCGCGTTCGTCCGCCGCGAAGGAGCCCGCGGGGCCGGCGACGTGCGCGATCGTGCGACGCCCGGCATCCCGCAACCGTCGGGTGGCCGCCTCGGCGCCTCCCGCGTGATCGGACTGGACCGTCGCGAACCCTCCCCCGGGCGAGTCGACCGCGACGAGGGCGAGACCCTCGGGCCGCGTGACGCCCTCGGCGATCGCCGTCGCCTCGTTGAGCACGATCGCACCGTCGACGCCGAGGTCGTGCAGGCGGTCGAACGCGGCGGCGATGTCGGCGGGCCCGGGGAGGGCGACGAGGGTGACCGCGAGTTCGCGACGGGCGGCGGCGGATGCCACGGCCTCGAGCATCCGCGAGTTGCCGACGGTCGCGAGGGTCGCCACGATCACGCCGATCGTGCCCGAGCGCCCGGTGCGCAGGGTCCGCGCGGCGCGGTGGGGTCGATAGCCGAGGTCCGCCATCGCGGCCTCGACGCGGGTGCGGGTCTCGGGGTCGACGCGCGGGCTGCCGTTGACGACGCGTGAGACGGTCTGCCCCGAGACGCCGGCAGCCGCGGCCACGTCGGCCATTGAGACGCGTCGCTGCACGGCATCCCCTCCCGCCCCGGATCTCGCTCCCGCGAATGCGTGCTGAACTCCGGAGGCTCGCGTGATGTTGACGATAACATAGCCGTTCCGCTACCGTGTTGACGTGAACACACCGGAGAACGGCACGCCGACGCACGCCCCCGCCGAGACGAGTGACCTCGGCGCCGGCGTCGTCAAGCGCAGCACCCGTCTGGCCGACGGCCGCGAGCTGATCTACTTCGACGATCCCGGGACGACCCTCGGCGCCGACCGCGCCGTCGACACCCGTGACCTGGGTGGGCGGCCCGAGACCGCCACGATGCGGCAGGACATCCTCACCGGCGACTGGGTCTCGGTCGCCGCGAACCGGCAGAACCGCGCGTTCCTGCCGCCCGCCGAGCTCGACCCGCTGGCCCCGCAGACCGACACGAACCCTTCCGAGATCCCCTCGGTGTACGACGTCGCCGTCTTCGAGAACAAGTCGCCGTCATTCGGGCCCGCCCTCGCCGAGGCCACGGACGACGTGCCCGCGGCGATCGACCCGCCGCGCGGCCTCGACGACCTCACGCACCTCGGCCTCGGCCGCACCCGCACGAGCGTCGGCCGCACCGAGGTCGTCTGCTTCTCCCCCGAGCGCACCGGCTCGTTCGGCACGCAGTCCGTGACACGTGCTCGCACCGTCATCGAGGCGTGGGCCGACCGCACCGCGGCCCTCTCGGCCCTCCCCGGCATCGAGCAGGTCTTCCCGTTCGAGAACCGCGGCGAGGCCATCGGCGTGACCCTGCAGCACCCGCACGGGCAGATCTACGCCTACCCCTACGTCACGCCCCGGACGACCCGCCTGCTCGACTCGATCGATCGGACCGCCCCCGATCTGTTCCAGCGCATCCTCGAGTTCGAGCAGGCCGGGCCCCGCGTCCTCCTCCGCGGCGAGCACTGGACCGCGTTCGTGCCGTTCGCCGCCCGCTGGCCGCTCGAGATCCACATGCTCCCGCACCGCCACGTCGCCGACTTCGCCGGCCTGACCGGCGAAGAGAAGGACGAACTCGCCCCGCTGTACCTGCGCCTGCTGCGCGGGGTCGACGCGCTCTACGAGTCCGAGACGCCCTACATCGCCGCCTGGCACCAGGCGCCCGTCCACGTCGGCCGTGACACCGTGCGCCTCAGCCTGCAGCTGACGAGCCCGCGTCGCGCCGCCGACAAGCTCAAGTTCCTCGCCGGATCCGAAGCCGCCATGGGCGCCTGGATCGGCGACGTCCCCCCGGAGGACGCCGCCGCGCGCCTCCGCACCGCCATCGAAGGAGTCACGCTGTGACCGCTGCCGACGAGGCCCAGGGCCTCTTCTCCACTCTCACCGGCTCGGCGCCCGTCGGCCTCTGGTCGGCGCCCGGTCGCGTCAACCTGATCGGCGAGCACACCGACTACAACGACGGCTTCGTCTTCCCGTTCGCGACGCCGCACCGCACGCACGTCGCGCTCGGCCGCCGCACGGACGGCCGCATCCGCGTCGTGTCGACCTTCGACGAGACGCCGGTCGAGGTCGACCTCGCCGATCTCGACGCGCTCTTCCCCGCGCGCCGCGACGAGGTCGTCGAGTGGGCCCGCTATCCGCTCGGAGTCGCGTGGGCGCTGCTGCAGGCGACCGGGACGGATGCGGCATCCGTCACCGGTATCGACCTCGCGTTCGCCTCGGACGTCCCCGTCGGCGCCGGCCTCTCGTCGTCCGCGGCCATCGAGGGCGCGACGGGTTCGGCCCTGAACGACGTGTGGGAGCTCGGCCTCGACCGCATCGCCCTCGCGCAGGCTGGACGCCGCGCCGAGAACGAGGCCGTCGGCGCCCCGACCGGGATCATGGACCAGATGGCGTCGATGCTCGGGGAGACGGATGCCGGCACCTTCCTCGACTGCCGGAGCCTCGACGCCCAGGTGGTAGAACTCGGCTTCGACGCCGCCGGACTCGAGCTCATGGTGATCGACACCCGCGTCGCCCACGCCCACTCGACGGGCGGCTACGGCGAGCGCCGCGCGGCGTGCGAGCGCGGCGCCGAGGCGATGAACGTCCCGGCGCTCCGCGACGTGCGGGTCGACCAGCTGCCCCGCGTCGAGGAGCTCGTCGACGAGAACACCTACCGCCGCGTGCGGCACGTCGTCACCGAGAACCAGCGCGTGCTCGACACCGTCCGCACCCTGCGCGAGCAGGGACCGCGCGCGATCGGCGACCTGCTCTACGCCTCGCACGCCTCGATGCGCGACGACTTCGAGATCTCGGTGCCCGAGCTCGACCTCGCCGTCGAGACCGCGCGCGAGAACGGTGCCGTCGGCGCCCGCATGACCGGCGGCGGATTCGGCGGCTCGGCGATCGCCCTCATCGACCGTGATGCCGTGCCCACCGTGCGCGAGGCGATGCTGGCGGCCTTCGCCGCCGCGGGCCACGTCGAGCCGCACGTCTTCACGGTCCGGCCCTCCGAGGGCGCACGCCACGACGGCTGAACACCCCCGGGTCGTTACGGCTGGGTAAAGCCGGGCGATCCACCCGTGCGCAGGCGGCGGGCGGAGGGCAGGATGGGGGAATGCCCTTCCAGACCTCCCCCGCCGCCGGCGCGCCCCTCCTGCAGGTCCGCGACCTCGCCGTCGAGTTCCAGACCATCGACGGTTCCGTGCGGGCGGTCGAGGGCGTCGACCTCGACCTCGCCGCCGGTGAGACCGTCGCGATCGTCGGCGAGTCCGGCTCGGGCAAGTCGACGACGGCGATGGCCGTGATCGGGCTGCTCGCCGGCAACGGCCGCATCGCGGAGGGCAGCATCCGCCTCGACGGCCAGGAGCTCGTCGACGCTTCCGAGTCGACGATGCGCGGCGTCCGCGGCGGCCAGATCGGGCTCGTCCCGCAGGACCCGATGTCGAACCTCAACCCGACGTCGAGGATCGGCACGCAGGTCGCCGAGACGCTGCTCGCCCACGGTCTGGCCACCAAGAAGGACGTCGACCGCAAGGTCGTCGAGACCCTCGCCGCCGCGGGTCTCCCGAACGCCGAGGACCGCGCGAAGCAGTACCCGCACGAGTTCTCGGGCGGCATGCGCCAGCGCGCACTCATCGCGATCGGCCTCGCCTGCAACCCGCGCCTGCTCATCGCCGACGAGCCCACGAGCGCGCTCGATGTGACGGTTCAGAAGACGATCCTCGACCAGCTCGGGCGTATGACCACCGAGCTCGGCACGTCGGTCCTCCTCATCACGCACGATCTCGGGCTGGCTGCTGAGCGCGCCGCCCGCGTCGTCGTCATGCACCGCGGACGCATCGTCGAGCAGGGTCCGGCCAGGCAGATCCTCGAGGACCCGCAGCATCCCTACACGCAGTCCCTCGTGCAGGCGGCGCCATCGGTCGCCGTCGCGCGGTTGCGTCCCGAGGCCTTCACCGCGCCGACTCCGGATGCCGCGCCCAAGCCGGTCGACAACATCGTCGAGGTCGAGGGGCTCACCAAGCTCTACAACGTCCGCGGTCAGAAGGAGGACTTCGCCGCGGTCAAGGACGTGTCATTCTCGATCCCGCGCGGCGAGACCGTCGCGATCGTCGGCGAGTCCGGCTCGGGCAAGACGACGACGGCGCGGATGCTGCTGAAGGTCGTGGACCCCACGGAGGGTGTCATCCGCTACGACGGCACGGACGTGGCATCCCTCAAGGGACGTCAGCTGCGCGAGTTCCGCCAGAAGGTGCAGCCGATCTTCCAGGACCCGTACTCGTCGCTGAACCCCATGTTCACGATCGAGCGCATCGTCCAGGAGCCGCTCGACTTCTACCACCGGGGGTCGGCGAAGGACCGTGCGGCCCGGGTGCGGAAGCTCCTCGACGACGTCGCCCTACCCGAATCGGCGCTGCGTCGGTACCCGTCGGAGCTCTCGGGCGGTCAGCGTCAGCGCGTCGCGATCGCGCGCGCCCTCGCGCTCTCGCCCGAGCTCATCGTCTGCGACGAGCCGGTGTCGGCGCTCGACGTGCTCGTGCAGGACCAGATCCTGACCCTGCTCCGCGACCTGCAGACCGAGTACGGCCTCAGCTACCTCTTCATCTCGCACGACCTCGCCGTCGTGCGCCTCATCAGCGACTACGTCTGCGTGATGAAGGACGGGGCGCTCGTCGAGGCCGCCTCGAGCGAGGAGATCTTCACCAACCCGCGCGACCCGTACACGCGCAACCTGCTCTCTTCGATCCCCGGCAACGAGCTCGACATCGCCGTCTGACCCGCCGAGGCGGGGCCCGTCCACGTTCCGTATTCAGTCCCCGCACCACCGCGCGCCAGCCGCGGGCCCGGAATCGCGCAGTGGGCGCCCCGGTGGCTCGTCGTAGGGACTGAATACGGCACACCGTCCCGCCCGCCCCGCTCACGGACCGGCGGCGTTGCCCAACCAGCCCGCGCCGTATCCCGCGACCAGCGCGACGACCACGACGACGAGCAGCACGATCACGACGAGGAGCACCCGCCGGTTCACGGTCAGCGCCCGCGGGTGCGCGGGTCCATGGCCTCGCGCAGCGCCTCGCCGAACAGCGTGAAGCCGAGCGCGGTGATGGCGATGCAGATGCCGGGCAGGAACGCGAGCCACGGCGCGATGGCGAGTTCGGCCTGCGCGTAGGTGAGCATGCGTCCCCACTCCGCTGTCTCGGGGCGCCCGCCGCCGAGGCCGAGGAACGACAGCGCCGCCGCGTCGATGACGGCCGTCGCGAGCGACAGCGTGCCCTGAACGATGACCGGCCCGACCGCGTTCGGGAGGACGTGAGTCATGGTGATGCGTCCGCGGCCGAGGCCGAGGGTCTGCGCCGAGAGGACGTAGTCGGCCGAGCGCTGCTGCAGCATCGAGGCGCGCAGCAGGCGCGCGAAGATCGGCACCTGCGCGACACCGATGGCGATCATGACCGAGTTCTGGTTCTGGCCGAGGATCGCGGCGATCGAGACCGCCAGCAGCAGGCTCGGCACCGACAGCAGGATGTCGACGAGGCGCATGATGACGTTGTCGACCCAGCCGCCGAACGTGCCGGCGACGAGGCCCAGCAGCATCCCGCCGATGAGACCGTAGGCCGTCGACACGACGCCGATGAGGAGGGATGCCTGGGCTCCCCAGATGAGCTTCGACACCACGTCGCCGCCGAAGCGGTCGAGGCCGAGCGGGAACGCGGCGATCTCACCGGGCCCGGGGATGTACGTCGGGGTGATGTCCCGTGCGCCGGGGAGGTCGGTCTCGGGGTACGGCGCGAGCACGGGAGCGAGGAGGGCGACCACGACGAACAGCAGAACGATCGCCAGGCCCACCCACGCGGTGGGGCTTCGTCGCAGGCGGCGGAAGACGTCGTGCCAGAAGCCGCCGCGCGGGGCGCCGCCGGTGCCCGCCGTGAGCACGGCGACGGTGGAGTCATCAGCGGCGCTGCCGCCGGCTGCGGGGGGAAGGACGGTGCTCATGAGACCCTCACTCTCGGGTCGATCAGGCTGTACGAGACGTCGACGAGCAGGTTGATGAGCGCGTAGACGATCGCGATGAAGATAATGAAGCCCTGCAGGACGGCGAAGTCGCGGTTGAAGATCGCGCCGGAGAGGAACGATCCGATCCCCGGGAACGCGAACACGGTCTCGGTGAGGATCGCGCCCGAGAGCAGCAGGCCCGCCTGCAGGCCGATCGTCGTGATGACGGGGAGCATGGCGTTCCGCAGGATGAACCGGTTGCGCAGCAGCGACCCCGGCACGCCCTTCGCTTTTCCGGTGCGGACGTAGTCTGCGTTCTGCACTTCGAGGACGGATGCCCGGGTGATGCGCACGATGATCGCGAGAGGGATCGTGCCGAGCGCGATGGCCGGCAGGATCATGTGCAGGATCGCGTCCCACGCGGCGTCGAATTCGCCGGTGATCAGCCCGTCGAGCACGTAGAAGTTCGTGTAGTGGGTGGCTTCGATGCGGGGGTCCTGGCGGCCGTCGGACGGGAGCCAGCCGAGCTGGACCGCGAACACGTACTTGAGGATGAAGGCCAGGAAGAACACCGGGACGACGATCCCCAGAAGGCTGAAGACGACGGCGGTGCTGTCGGCGGCCTTGCCGTGACGCCGCGCGGCCCAGTAGCCGAGGGGCACACCGACGCCGACGGCGATGATGAGCGCCGCGACCGAGAGTTCGATCGTCGCCGGGAACCGGCGGAGGAACTCGTCGAGCACCGGCTGGCTGGTGCGCAGCGAGGTGCCGAAGTCGCCCGAGAGCAGTCGCCCGATCCAGGTGAAGTACTGCTCGATCAGAGGACGGTTGAAGCCGTAGAGCTCGTTGATCCGAGCGACGGCTTCGGGGGTGGCCTTCTCGCCCAGGAGTGCCTGGGCGGGACCGCCGGGAAGTGTTCGGACCCACCAGAAGAGCAGGATGCTCAGACCGAGGAGGGTGGGGATCAGCAGCAGGAGCCTTTTGCCGATGGTTCGCAGCACGGGTGTCGCTTTCGTGGAGGTCGGTGCGGGGCGGGAGGTCATCCCGCCCCGCACCGGTCAGACGGCCGGAGCCGCCTCGATCGGCTTACTTCGTGAGGACGATCTGGTTGAACACCTCGTCGTTCACGGGGCTCGCCGGGTAGCTCTCGACGCGCGGGTCGAAGGCCAGCGTGGGAGCCGGGTGGGCCAGCGGGACGCCGGGGATGAACTTCGCGACCTCTTCGTTGATCTCCGAGTAGAGCTTCGTCTGCTCGTCGAGGTCCGCGATGCCGCGGGCATCGGTGAGGTCCTTGAAGAGCTGGGGGTTGTCGAAGCCCCACTCCGCCGACTTCTGACCGAAGAAGACGCCCAGGAAGTTGTCGGTGTCGTTGTAGTCACCGGTCCAGCCGAGCAGGTGGATGCCGTGATCCGTGCCGCCCGTGATGAGGTCGAGGTACTCGCCCCACTCGTTCGACTTCGGCGTGGCCTCGACTCCGACGGCCTTCAGCTGCGACGACAGGACCGTGAAGATCTGCTCGGGGTCCGGCATGTAGGGACGCGAGACGTTGACCGGGTAGTTGAAGGTCAGCTTCAGTGGGTTGGCCTCGGTGTAGCCGGCTTCTGCGAGGAGCGCCTTGGCCTTCTCGGGGTCGTAGTCGTACGTCGTGACGTCGGCGTTCCAGCCGTTCACACTCGGCGGCATGAACTGCGTCGCCTTCTCGGTGCCCTCGGGGAGGACCTGCGAGATGAGCGCGTCCTTGTCGACGGCGTATGAGAGCGCCTCGCGGACCTTGGGGTCCTGCAGTTCCTTGACCGCCTGGTTGAAGGCGAGGTACAGGATCGTGAAGGGCGGGCGCGAGACCATCGTGAAGCCGGCGTCATCGAGCGCACCGGTATCGGCGGGTCCGACGAGGTCGTAACCGTCGATCGAGCCGGACTCGAGGGCCTGGCGGCGCGCGGTCGGGTCGTCGATCGTACGGAAGATGATCTTGTCGATCTGGCCCTTGTCGCCCCAGTAGTCGGCGTAGGAGCTCAGGGTGACCTGCTCGCCGCGCGACCACTCGTCGAACTTGTAGGGGCCGGTGCCGACCGGGTGTCCGGTGGCGTACTCGCTCAGGGTCGGAGCCTCGGCGGTACCGCCGACCTCGTCGGCCTTGAAGTCGGCGAGCGCCTTCGGCGACTGCATCCCGAACGCGGGCAGCGACAGCGCGGCGACGAACCCGGCGAAGGGCTTCTTGAGCGTCACGGTGACCGAGGAGTCACCATCGGGGGCGCACGAGTCGTACACGGCCGAGTCGGGGCTCGAGGCGTAGCCCTTGAAGAGCTTGTTGTAGTAGTAGCCGAGCGCCTCGCTGGCGGCCAGGCCCTCCCAGTTGTACCAACGGTCGAAGTTGTAGCAGACGGCCTCGGCGTTGAACGGGGTGCCGTCCTGGAACGTGACGTCCTTCTTGAGCTCGAACGTGTAGCTCAGCGCGTCGTCCGACGTCTCCCACGACTCGGCGAGGAGCGGGGCGGGGTCGGCCGTGCCGGGCTTGGTGCCCACGAGGCCCTCGAAGATCTGGCGCGAGACACGGAACGTCTCGCCGTCCTGGGCGAAGGCGGGGTCGAGGCTCGCGGGATCCGACGACGCCGCGAAGACGAACGTGCCGTCGACGTCCGCGGGTCCTTCCGCGTTGTCGTCGCCGCCGCGCTGACTGGCGCACGCGCTGAGCGCGAGCGCACCGATGGCGAGCGTCGCGGCGGCCGCGAACACCCGCTTCCGGGAAATGGGGAGCATTGCTGTGCACCTTCCGATGGGGCTCGTCGGCGGCGCGCGAGGAGGCGGCGCTGCCGAAGGGATGCGGCTGACGCTACCGTCCACACTGCCGGTAAGCGGTTACAGCTGTATCTCGATCGTGTTTCTTCCTCCGGGCTACCGTAGTCGGATGGCCCGTTCTCGCGCCCCCCTCGACCCGCCTGTCGCCAGACTGTCCGACGGGAGGCAGGCGCGCATCATCCCCGGCCGGTTCGCGGGCGGCTGGGAGCTCGTCGTCGAGACCACCCCGCAGTCGCACGTCGATCTCGACGATCCGTCGCACCTCCACTTCGAGTACGTCGCCCGCATGGGCGCCGTGATCGACCAGATCGGGATGCCGGGGGAACCCCTCACCGCGGTGCACCTCGGCGCGGGCGCCATGACCCTCCCCCGCTACGTCGAGCACACCCGACCGGGGTCGCGGCAGCAGGTCATCGAACTCGAGCAGGCGCTCGTCGACCTCGTGCGCGAGCACCTGCCGCTGCCGCGCACGGGCCAGCTGCGCGTGCGGATCGGCGACGCGCGCGACGTCGCGGGACGCCTCCCCCCGGGCATCGTCGGCAAGGCGGACCTCGTCGTCTCGGACGTGTTCGCGGGGGCGCAGACGCCCGCCCACATCACGAGCGTCGAGTACTACCGGATCCTTGCGGGGCTGCTCGCGCCGACCGGCATCCTGCTCGTCAACATCGCCGACGGCAGCGGCCTCGCCTTCGCCCGCCGTCAGGTCGCGACCGTGCGCTCGGTCCTCGAGCACGTCGTGATCCTCGCCGAGGTGGGAACGCTCAAGAGCGGCCGGTTCGGGAACATCGTCATCGCGGCGTCGCCCTCCGAGCTGCCGATGGAGTGGCTGCCGCGTCTGATGGCGGCCGGTCCCCACCCCGCGAAGGTCGCCCACGGCGCCGAGCTCGAGACGTTCGCGCGCGATGCGCGGATCATGACGGATGCCGATTCGACCCCGTCGCCGGCGCCCGCGGCATCCGTCTTCGATCGCTGAGCGCACGACGCACGGCGCGCCCTCAGCCCATTCCGGGCCAGGCGCGGCGACACTGGAGACACACGTCGCGGGGTCGGAAGGAACAGCTGTGGGCTTCATCAAGGGATACGACCCGGAGACTCTCCGAGAGATCGTCGACCTCGACGAATGCCAGACCCGGCTCACCGAACTCGGCGACCAGCGGAGTCTGGCCGCCATGCTCGAGAAGGTCTGGCTGCTGAAGGTGCTGGGCCGCCTCGACGAGGCGCTCGTCGTCTCGGAGGAGTCGGTGCGCCTCGCCCGGATGGCGGGCACCCGCAAGGACCTGCTGCGCGCCCGGATGCTGCACGCCACCGTCCAGCAGTTCCGCGGCGCATACGCCGCGGCGATCCACGAGCTGAACACGTGCGTCGAGGAGGCCGAGGGGCAGGGGTGGTCGGCGGTCGCCGCTTTCGGCTGCCAGCACCGCGGCAAGGTCCACTTCGACGCGCACGACGACGCCGCGGCGCGCGCCGACTTCAAGAAGGCGCTCTTCCTGCGGCAAGAGGCGGGTGCTCCCGAGGATCAGCTCGAGTCGACGCTGCTCGCCATCGACGCCGTCGACCGACGTCGCAACAGCACGACGGTCGCCGGCTGAGGCCATCGGCCCGAGTGTCGTACCTGCGTCCTATCGTGCTGGCATGAGCGACCTCATCGACGTGCGCCGCGAGGCGGAGTCACTGCTGCGGCAGCTGCTCGACGACTCGTGGAGCTTCGCGTACGACAACGCCAAACGCCGTGCCGGCGCGTGCGACTATCTGCGCAAGCGCATCACGCTCTCGCGCTATCTCGCCGCCCGGTACGACGCCGAGACCAACCGCCAGACGATCCTGCACGAGATCGCCCACGCGATCGCGGGCTCGGCCGCGGGGCACGGCGCGGAGTGGAAGCGCGTCGCGCGGTCGCTCGGCTACACGGGCGGCGTCACCCACCGCGGCGAGACGGCCACGGAGCTCGCGCCCTGGGTCGGCGTGTGTCCCGCCGGACACGTCGCGTACCGTCACCGCAAGGCGACACGGGCGACCTCGTGCGCGCGGTGCGCGCCGACGTTCGATGAGCGCCACCTGATCACCTGGCGACGGCGCGAGATCACCGCCGCGACCCGGCGCGAGGCCCTCACTCCGCGTTGATCGCCTCGTAGGCGCGCCACACGCCGTCATGGAGGACGGGGACCGTCTCATCGGCGTCATGGACCGCGGCGGCGAGCACCTCGTCGCGACGACCGGCGTCGAGGAGCTCCTGTCCCGAGCCGCTCGCCGTGAGGAGGTGGCGGACCGCGGATCGCAGACCCCGGAACGCCTCGGATGCCGCTGCGGCCTCCGGCGAGGAGTGGTCGAGGCCGATCGCCTCGAGCGCCGCGAAGACCGCCCCGGCACCGAGCTGATCCTCTACGGAGAAGCGCAGGACCGCGGCATCCCCCGGCCCGTTCAGCTCGCCGGCGGCGATGATACTCACGCTCGTGCGGGCCGCGCGGCGGTTCTGCTCGGCGAGCACCGCCTTTGCGACGGCGGTGGCATTGCGCAGGCTCCCGAGGAACACGACGGCGCCCGTCGCCGCGGCAGCCGAGGCGACGGCCGCGCCGTTGCGCGACACGGCGTGGGCGGCCTCGTCGTGGGCCACCGTCTCGCCGCCCGCGACCCGCGCCGACACCGTCGACGAGAACCTCAGCACGTCGACGACGACGACGACGTCCGCGGGCGCGAGACGGGTCAGCCCGTCCCGCCCCCAGTCGAAGCGCAGCTGGTAGCGGGACTGATCGAACGGGCTCGCGGTCATCCCTCCAGCGTACGAGCGTCGACGATCGGCTTCAGCGAGATGACGAGACCGAGGACGTTCCGGGCCGTCCGCTGGAGTTCACCGCGGGTGATCCCGCCCTCACGGGCGAGGGAGTCGAGGATCGTCGTGTCAGCCTGCGCCTGAGGCGCGGCATCCCGTTTCACACCGCCCGGCATGAGGACGTCGACCTGCGCACGGACGCGGTAGGCGTTGTCCTCGAGGGCGGGGAAGTCGGGGTCGACGGCGTTCTCGATCCACCAGTCGGTGATGACGACCCCCTCGTAGCCCCACTCGTCCCGGAGGACGACCGTGGCGAGGTCGTGGTGATAGTGCGCCCAGACGCCGTTGATCTGGTTGTAGGACGTCATGATCGTGCGGGGAGCGGCCTCGCGGACGCAGATCTCGAACCCGCGCAGATAGATTTCGCGGAGCGCCCGCTCGGAGACGCGCGAGTCGTTACGGGTGCGGTTGGTCTCCTGGTTGTTCGCGGCGAAGTGCTTGGGGCACGCCGACAGTCCCGTGCTCTGCACCCCGCGCACGACCGCCGCGGCGATCCGTCCGGTGACGACCGGGTCCTCGCTGAAGTACTCGAAGTTGCGGCCGCACAGCGGGTCGCGATGGATGTTCATTCCCGGGCTCAGCAGGACGTCGGAGCCCTTCCGGAGCATCTCCTGTCCGTGCAGTGCGGCGAGCTCCTCGATGAGGGCCGTGTTCCACGTCGACGCGAGCGCCGTTCCCGAGGGGAGCAGCGACGCGTACGCCGACAGACGGATGCCGCTCGGCCCGTCGGTCGTCGTGACGGGCGACACGCCCTTCGCGCGCAGCGACGCCGAGACCCCGCCGAGCACACCCGCATTGCCGGGAGCACCCAGCGGGCTGTCCATCGTGACGTCGCCGCGGGCGAGGAACGAGAGCTCCTCGTCGGTGAGCTGTGCGACGAAGTCGTCGAGGGATGCCGCGCCGCGTGCGACGTCGGCGAGGTCGATGCCCCGGTCCCCGGTCGGCGCGAGCTCGGCCGGCAGCGATCCGAGCACCCGCTCGGCGCGCGCGACGGTGCGCGTGGGGACGGGCTCGCGCGAGGCGACGGCGGAACCGTCGTCGCCGCGACGCTGGACGAGCCGATCGAACGCGTGGGCGGGCGCGGCGACCTCGGTGGCGTGCCGCACGACCTGCGTCTCGGGCACCTCGAACGCGGCGACCTCCGCCGCACGGCGCACGTCGGTCCCGACGAAGACGGGATACGCACCGGCCTCGAGGACCCACGCGCTCCGGTGCCCTGTCGCCCCGCCGTCGTCGTACGACGCGAGGTCGTCGAGGTGCACGTCGAGGCGCACCGTCTCGCTCTCGCCGGGGGCGAGCAGACGCGTCTTGGCGAAGGCCGCGAGGTGACGTGCCGGCTTGCCGAGGGCACCGTCGGGCGCCCCGGTGTAGACCTGCACGACCTCCTTGCCGGCTCGGTCGCCGGTGTTGGTGACGACGACCTCGAGGCGGAGGGCCGCGGCATCCGTCGTCGCCTCGGTCGTCAGCTCGAACGTCGTGTAGGACAGCCCGTGCCCGAAGGGGAACAGCACCCGGTCGGGGGCGAAGGTCTCGAAGTAGCGGTAGCCGACGAAGACGTCCTCGGCGTAGACGTTGACGTCGAGATGGCCGAAGTTGGGTGCGCTCGGGTAGTCCTCGTAGCTGCGTGCGATCGTGTCGGTGAGCTTGCCGCTCGGCGCCTGCTCGCCCGCGAGCACACCGGCGACGGCGCGAGCGCCCTCCATGCCGCCCTGCCACGCGAACAGGACCGCGCCGATCCGGTCGCCGTAGTCCGCGACCCACGACAGGTCCATGACGTTGCCCGCGTCGACGACGACGACGGTCCGCGAGAAGTGCGCCGTGACGGTGTCGAGGAGCGTCCTCTCGTCGGCGGTGAGGTAGTAGCTGCCGGGCTCGAGGATGCTGTCGCGCGCTTCGCCGGCGGCGCGACCGATCGCGACGACGGCCGTGTCCGCGCGGGATGCCGCGGCTGCGACATCCGCCGCGTCGATCGCCATCTCGGGGAAGTGGTGCGGCCACTCGCCCCACGTGGCGGCGAAGGCGGGGCGATTCGCGGCGGACCACGTCGAGTACCGCGTCGCGAGCTCGTCGTCGACGCGGACACCGGCGTCGCGGAGACCGGCCAGCAGGTTCCAGATGTAGGGCACCTTCACGTCGCCGCCCGAGCCGTAGCCGACGGCGAACCAGTCGATCTGAACACGGCCGAAGACGGCGACCGGGCGCTTCCCCAGCGGAAGCGTGCCGTCGTTCGTCAGGAGGACGACGCCTTCGGCGGCGGCGACCCGGGCCTTCTCGGCGAGGGCCGGATCGAGCGTCGGATCGGTGTCGAGCAGCATCGAGGAGATCTGCGCGACCGACTCGACGGGGGCCAGGGTGTGCGAGCGGTCGCCGGATTCGATGGCGGGTTCGAGAGGCATAGCGGTCTTTCCGAGGGGTCGACGATGACGCCGAGAGAGTGGGAGCGCTCCCAACGTATCGAGTGCCGCGGAGGAATGCGAGAGTGGTCCGATGCGGATCCTCTTGAAGCTCGAACTCGACTGCACCGCGGATGCCGCCTGGCGAGCCCTCCACTCGCCTCGTGCGGTCACCGAGCTCTACGGCCCGCTGCTCGCGATGGCGCCGATGGCCGGCGAGCTCCCGACCTCGTTCGAGCCGGGGACCGACGTGCCGGTCGAGATGCGCGCCCTCGGGATCATCCCCGCCGGCCAGCAGCTCATCCACGCGAGCGACCGGTACACCGAGGACACGAACGGTCCGGTGCGGATCTTCCGCGACAGCGGCATCCCGCTGACCGGTGCGCTCGCCGCCCTCGACGTCTGGGACCACCAGATGGCGGTGAGCCCGCTGCCGGGTGATCCCGCGCGGACGCTCTGGCGCGATCGCCTCACGATCGGCGGAGCCGCGGCCCTGCCGCTGTGGCCCGTCCTGTGGGCGGCGTGGCAGTACCGCGGCATGCGCCTGCGCTCACTCGCACCGACGTGGTCGTACGAGCCGCCCGCCGCCGAGGACCACTGACGACGGATGCGTCCCTCCGCGCGGCCCGGGCGGGTCGCGCGGAGGGACGACGGGGTCACTCGGCGAGCGCCTCGACGGGTGCCGTCCGAGTCGCGATGCGCGTCGGTGCGACGGCGGCGCCGAGCGTGAGGGCGGCGGTCGCGACGATCACGATCACCACCGGGATCAGCGGGATGGCCGGGGCGACGAAGGTCGGCGACATCCACAACGGCGGCATGGCGACCGACCCGAGCAGCGACTGCGCCGCGACCCAGCCGTAGAGAACGCCCAGCACGAGACCGAACAGAAGCGCGGTCACCGTGACGTGCGCCGCCTCGATGAGCACCATGCGGCGGATCTGCGCCGACGTGAGACCGAGCGCCCGCAGCAGGCCGAGTTCGCGCTTGCGCTGCACGATGCCGATGGTGAGGAGGTTCACGAGACCGACGGCGGCGATCACCGCGCTGACGGCGACGAGGCACATCATGACCGTCGAGAAGGTGTCGATCATCTCGTTGAAGGCCGCATCCGGCTCTCCACCGCTCGACGCCGCGACGAGGGATTTGACCGACTCCGCTGCGACGGCGAACATCACGACGAGCGCGACGCCCATGACGACGCCGATGGCCATGCGACTCGATCGCTCCGGGTAGCGGACGGCGTTCTCCGCGGCCAGCCGCGCAGTGACCGACGTCCCGAACAGACGCCCCGTCGCCTTCAGGAGCGGCGGCATGACCGACACCGCACTGATCGAGACCGCGGTGAAGGAGAACAGGCCGCCGAAGAAGGCGACCAGCACGCCGACGGGGTTGAGGAGACCGATCAGGATGCCGCCGACGAGGAGTACCACCCCGATGACACCGAGAACGATGGCGCCCGTCTTGCGGCCGCGGGCTCCGGCGATCTCGTCTCGGGAGCGCTCGACCGAGCCGCCCAGCGCTTCGAGCGGGGTGACCGTGAGGACCCGCCGCGATCCCGACCACGCCGCGGTCCACGTCGTCAGCACCACGGCCACCGCCGGGATGACGAGGACGGCCTGGACCGGTGACCAGTCGGAGGTCGCGTCGAGCGCGCCATCGAGCAGGGGAAGGGCGAGGACGACCGCGGGCGTCGTCGTGACGAGACCGACGACTGCTCCGATCGCGCCGACGATGAGCCCCTGCGTCGCCACCTCGCGGCGCTGGGAGCGAGCCGTCGCTCCGATCAGACGCATCAAGGCGATCCGGCGGGTGCGTCCCGCGATGATCGTCGAGAAGGTGTTGGCGGTCACGATGGCGCCGACGTAGACCGCGACGGCGAGCAGGATCCCGCTCAGCAGCGCGAGGACGGCAACCATGGTGCCGGAGCCGCCGTATTCCGCGTTCGAGCTGAACGCCTGGGAGATGTACCCGGTCGCCGACAGGAGCACGACACCGAAGGCCGTCGAGATGGCCGAGACGAGGATCGTCGCGCCCATGCCGCGCTCGCGCAGCCACGCGAACCGCGACGTCCGTGCGGGTTCGGGGACGATCGTGTGCACGGCGGACGGGGCGAGGGCGGTCACGCGGACACCTCGGTGCTGAGCATGTGAGCGGAGATCTGCTCGGCGCTCTGACGGGGCTTGTCGGCGACGATGCGCCCGTCGCCGAGGAACAGCACGCGGTCGGCGTACGACGCGGCCACGGGGTCGTGGGTGACCATGGCGATCGACTGACCGTGCTCGCGACTGGCGGCGGCGAGGAGGGACAGCACCTCGCGACCCGACCGCGAGTCGAGGTTGCCCGTGGGCTCGTCGGCGAAGACGAGGTCGGGCGCCGTCGCGAGGGCGCGGGCGATCGCGACGCGCTGCTGCTGGCCGCCCGACAGTTGGTGCGGACGGTGGCGCAGGCGCGGCCCGAGGCCGAGGGTCGCGACGAGGCCGTCGATGCGCGTCGTCTCCTGGGACGTGGGACGCCGGCCATCGAGGTCGAAGGGCAGCAGGATGTTGCCGATCGCGTCGAGGGTCGGGACGAGGTTGAACGACTGGAAGACGAAGCCGACCCGCCGGCGGCGGAGGATGGTCAGCTCGACGTCCGAGAGCCCGGTGATCTCGGTGTCGCCGATCCAGACCGAGCCGGAGGCCGGCGCATCGAGGCCGGCCATGATGTGCATGAGCGTCGACTTGCCCGAGCCCGACGGGCCCATGATGGCGGTGAACTCGCCACGACGGATGCCGACGGTGACGTCGTCGAGCGCGCGGACGGCGTTCTCGCCGCCGCCGTAGGTCTTCGTGAGGTTCTGGACGCGGGCGGCGAGGCCCATCTCGGTGGTCGTGATCTGCATGTCTCCGACGCTACGGAGCACCCCCGGGGCGCCGCGTCGGCCGCTCGTCGCGACCGTCTACATCGGAAGGATGACGGTGCGTGCGCCGATCAGGCGAGGCCGTGCTCGAAGGCGAAGACCACCAGCTGCACGCGGTCGCGGAGCGACAGCTTCGCGAGGATGCGCGAGACGTGGGTCTTCACGGTCGCCTCCGAGAGGAACTCCCGCGCGGCGATCTCGGCGTTCGAGAGCCCGCGGGCCGCGAGCGCGAAGATCTCGCGCTCGCGGTCGGTGAGCTCGCCGAACGTCGCCGGGACGGCGCGGACGGGTTCGTTCAGCTGCGCGAAGAGCTTGCGGGTCGCGGCCGCCGCGATGACCGACGATCCCGCGTGCACCGTGCGGATGGCGGCGAGCAGGAACTCGGGATCGGCGTCCTTCAGGAGGAACCCGCTCGCTCCGCGCTGGATGGCGCGGGCCGCGGCCTCGTCGAGGTCGAAGGTCGTCAGCATGACCACCTTCGGCGGATCGGCGTCGGCCAGCAGGGCCTCGGTCGCGGCGAGCCCGTCCATCACCGGCATCCGGATGTCCATGAGGACGACGTCGGGGCGCGTCTGGCGGACGACCTCGATCGCCTGCGCACCGTCGGAGGCCTCCCCCACGACCTCGAGGTCGGGTTGCGAGGCGACGACCATGCGGATGCCGGCGCGGAACAGGGACTGATCGTCGACGAGGACGACGCGGATGACGCTCACCGAGCGCTCCTCTCGAGGGGGTCGGGGTTCTCGGACGCGGCTCTGGTCGGCAGGGACGCCTCGACGGTGAAGACGCCGTCTGCGGCCGCGGCATCCAATCGACCGCCGATCAGCTGCGCGCGCTCGCGCATGCCGATCAGGCCGTGTCCGCCGGTGCGGCGTTCCGCTCCGTCGGGGACGGGAGCGACGTCGTTGCGGACGCGCAGGTCGACGCAGTCGGGGTGCCACGCCAGCGAGACGTCCACACCGGTGGGGGTGCCGTGGCGGAGGGCGTTCGTGAGCGCCTCCTGCAGGATGCGGTAGACCGACAGCTGCACGGATGCCGCGACCTCGCCGCGCGGCGCGGGGTCGACGTCCACGCGCAGCTCGACGCCTGCCGCTCGCACCTGGGCGTAGAGCTGCTCGAGGTCGGCGAGCGTCGGCTGCGGGCCCTCCGCCTGGGAATGGCGGAGCTGCGTGAGGAGCAGGCGCACGTCCGAGAGGGCGGAGCGCGCCGTCGACGAGATCGTGCCGAGCGCCGCGGCCTGAGCCTCGGGATCGGAGGCTGCCGCGTACCGCGCGCCGTCCGACTGCGCGATGATGACCGCGAGCGAGTGGGCGACGATGTCGTGCATGTCGCGGGCGATGCGCGTGCGCTCCTGCTCGGCGACCGTCTGCTCCTCGGCGCGTGACTGCGCCGCACGGTTGGCGCGGGCGCGCATCGCCGTGCGGACGAGCGCACCGGCCGTCCACGAGAGCCCCAGTGCGAACAGTGCCGCGAGCAGGACGAAGATCAGCGTCGGGACGTCGGAGAGCGCTCCGCTCCCGACGAACGCCCATCGGAAGAGGTAGACCGTGATGGTGCCGGAGCCGACGACGACAGACGCGAGACCGAGCCAGAACACCAGCCGGGACCCGTAGGTCGCGGTGGCGAAGAGGACGGCGAAAATCGCGATGTCGGCGAACCCGGGACCGCGACCGAACCCCATCTGCACGATGGCCCCGAGCCAGGCGACACCCAGGGCGAGGCCGGGCGAGTAGCGGCGGAGTCCGAGCGCGCCGGCCATGAGCAGCACGACCGGGATCGCCGACACCGGGCCGATGTCGTAGGACGAGCTGGTCGATGTGTTCAGCTCATAGGGCAGGGACACCAGCGCGAAGAGCACCGCGATGGCCGCGTCGACAGCAGCCTGGTAGGGGCGGAGCGGACGGAACACCCTTGAACGCTACGCGGTCGGGGTGGGACGGGGCATCCGACTCGGGATGTATCCGGCCCTACCGGGCGGGCAGGTAGACCCGGAGTCCGTCGCCGACGGCGCGTACCCGCAGACGGAAGCCGTCCTCTCCGACCTCTTCGAGCTCGCCGTCGTGCACCCAGATGTCGGGGGCGCTGCCGGCGCGGACCTCGATCTCGAAGTCCTCGTCGAGGATCCGTTCGATGTCGGATGCCGGGGGCATCACCCGGAGCGCGCGGAGGACCGCGACGGTCTTCTCGCCGAACGCGAGCGAGGCGATGGCGCGGGCGCGCGTGCCGCGGGCGTGGTGCACGCGGACGTCGATGACCGGCTCGTCGAGCGTGGCGCGCTGCATCGTGGCGATGCGGTCGGGGTCGTTGGGGCCGACGCCGGCGAACACCGACCAAACCGAGGCGCGTCGGCCGCCTCGCACGACGTCGACCGCGTGGGCGCCGTGCATCTCGCGCCAGGCGGCGACGGCACCGCCCCACCACTTGCCGAGGCTGGTGCGGCGTTCACGCTCGGCCAGGAACTCGGGGTACGCCCCGAGCGAGACGGCGTTCAGCACCGTGATCGGTTCTCCGTCGTCCACCGAGGCCTCGGCGACGGCGACGGGTCGGACGTTCGCCGCCGCGTAGGCGTCGAGCCCGGCGTCGACGTCGGGGATGCCGACCGACCGCGCGAAGTGGTTGAAGGTGCCGTTCGGGAGGACGAGGAGGGTCAGGTCGTGCCGGCGCGCGAGGTGCGCCGCCCGAGAGACCGAACCGTCACCGCCGAGGATCGCCAGCACGCTCGGCGGGTTCTCGCCGGCCATCGCGTCGGCCACGACGTCGTCGAGGGTCTCGCTCTCGCCGAGTTCGCGCACGGTCGCACCCGGCATCCGCCTGCGGACGTCCGGGACGCGGTCGGGGCGGCCGAGCGAGGCGCCGGAGCGACTGTTCGCGACGACGAGGACCTCGCCGCCGATGGGGGTGTCGGTCATGCCTCCCACGGTATGCAGGGCGAGGCGGGGCCGCCTCCCCTTGACACGTCCTCGGGCTGACGCGTCCCTCGGGCGCGGGCGTTCAGGCGGGTGAGATCGGGCGGTGCTCGAAGAAGGTCTGCAGGACGACGGTCGTGCGGGTGTTCACCGCGGCTGCGGCGCGGATGTCGCGGATCAACCTCTCGAGGTCGCGCGGCGTCGCGACGCGCACGAACAGCATGTAGGCCGCGTCGCCCGCGATCGAGTGGCACGCCTCGATCTCGTCGAGGTGCGCGATGAGCTCGGGAGCGTTGTCGGGCTGAGCGGGATCGAGCGGCGTGATCTCGACGAAGGCGGCGAGCGGCTTGCCCGCGACCTCAGGGTCGATGACCGCGCGGTATCCGGAGATCAGGCCGCGGGCCTCGAGCCGGCGGACGCGCGCCTGCGTGGCAGACACCGACAGCCCCGCGACGGCGGAGAGTTCCGCGAGCGTCGCGCGGGCGTTGCCCGACAGTGCGGCGATGATCGCGGAATCGGCGGAGTCTGTCTCGTCTGCGGGCACGCCTCGACGGTACCGCAGCGGTACCGCAGCCGCCTTGCACACGCGATCCTTACGGCCTTAGGCTGGAATCACAGGAATTCTTCCCGCCATTGCGCACTGAAGCCGTGAGGAACCGATAGGAGGTCCACCATGAGCACCGTCACCACCGCGTCGACGATCATCGGAATGCCCGAGGTCGTCGAGGACGCCCGCCGGGCCGAGACCTCCTCCGCCTGGGCGCTGCTGCGGGATGCCGCGACCGCCCTCCAGGATCTGCAGATCACCGACGGGTCTGTGCCCGACGCCGCCGACCACGATGCCGCCCGCGCGCACGTCGAGGCGATCACGGCCGGCATCCGCGCCCTCTCCCCCGCCTTCCCGCACGATGCCGCCTATCTCGAGGCGAGCGTCGCGGACTTCGACCGCTGGGTCTCGGAGGGCCTCGGCGTCCCGGACTTCCTCGATTCGCTCATGGCGTTCCAGCCGCAGGAGAACCGCATCGACGGCCTGCGACACCTCGTCGTGTTCCCGATGTACACGCAGAACGGCACCCGCGACCGCAAGGTCGAGGCCGTCCTCGTCGAGACGATCTGGCCGGAGTTCATCGCCGAACTCGAGCAGACGTACACGAACCGTCTGTTCGTCTCCTTCCGCCTGCTGGACTTCACGCCCGGGTACGACACGAACTCGGCCGTCCTCTTCCCCGAGACAGTCGCGATGCGCGAAGTCCCGACCTTCACGTGGGGCGCGATCTTCCAGGACCGCGAGGCCGCACGCTACCGGCGCGTCGTGCGCGCGGCATCCGAGATCACCCGTCTCGACCTGCCCGAGGCCGCCGCTCGCCTGCTCGACGACCAGCGTCTGGCCGAGAAGACGTTCGTCATGTGGGACCTCATCCACGACCGCACCCACATGCGCGGTGACCTGCCGTTCGATCCGTTCATGATCAAGCAGCGGATGCCGTTCTTCCTGTACTCGCTCGAAGAGCTCCGCTGCGACCTGACCGCCTTCCGCGAGTGCGTGGCGATCGAGAAGGACCTGTCGGCGAAGGCACAGCTGACGGATGCCGAGGGCGAGAGGCTCGAGCACGCCGGCCTCGTGCAGTACGCCGTGCTGTTCGACCGCATTTTCCGCTTCGCGATCACCGGCACCCGGGTCCGCAACTACGACGGCCTGGGCGGGCAGCTGCTGTTCGCCTGGCTGCACCAGCGCGGCGTCCTGCACTGGACCGACACATCGCTCGCGTTCGAGTGGGACCGCGTCGCCGACGCCGTCATCGCCCTGAGCGACGCGATCGACCGGCTCTACTGGGAGTCGATCGACCGCCCCAAGGTCGCGCACTGGCTCGCCGCCTACGACCTGGTCCGTCAGACCGTCACGCCCCACCCCGCGTCGCAGTGGGCCCGCGGACTGTCCGACGAGATCCTCGCCGGCCCGCCGAAGGGGTACACCGACGCGGTCCTCGACGACGAGTTCCCGCTGTCGATGTTCTTCGAGGCGCTCGAGAAGAAGATGCGCCCCGTCATCGCCGGCGTCGCCGGCATCCGCGCCACCGACGCCTGACGCCGGAACGCCACTTCGGCGCCTGGGCTCTCTGGGGGGCTCGGGCGCCGAAGCCGGTTCCGGCGCCGTCAGTCGCCCGCGACGCCTCCCGCCGCTTCGCGCGACGACGACGGGATGCCGGGTGCCGGGGGCGCCGCATCCGCTTCGGCCGTCTCGGGCGCCTCGCGGTACTCGGCCGACAGCGTCCGGTACGACCGGGTGAGGAACGCGGCGAGCGAGGCGGCGACCATGATGAGTCCGCCGACGAGGAAGATGAGCGCGATGCCCCGCATCTCGCCCTCGCCGAGAAGCCAGGACCACGCCCGCTCACCCTCGTCGGTGCGGAAGTACGGGATGATCCAGAACTCCGCGATCGGGGCGATCGCGAACGAGGTGATCGGGCCGGTCGAGACCTCCAGCGCGGTCGCCGCGCCGAAGACCCGGCCCTGACGCTCGAAGGGGACGACCTTCTGGATGACCGTCTGTTCGGCGGACTCGATCACGGGCACGAGGGTCATGTAGGCCCAGATGCCGACCGCGTAGAGCCACCACCATTCGCGCAGCGTGAAGACCGCACCGAGTAGACCCATCACCGCCACGGCGAGCAGGAGCGTGCGGATGGGGTTCTTGCCGAGCCCCTTCGCGGCGACGATGCCACCGCCGATGAGGAAGCCGGTCGCCGTGACCGCGAGGACGACACCCCAGATCTTCACATCGAAGAGCTCGAGCCCGTAGGGATCCATCAGCGCCATGTAGAGGCCGCCGATGAGGTTGTTGAACGTCGAGAAGAGGATCAGTGCGAAGAGTCCCGGAACGGCGCGGATCGCGGCGGCCGCGCCGCGGATGTCGAGGATCTTCGACCCGGGATCGGGAGTCGGTGCGTCCTCGGGGATGCGCACGAACAGCAGGTGGATGAGTGGCACCGCGGTGAAGGCAATCGCGACGGCGAGCGTCCACCCCATGCCCACCAGTCCGATCGCGAGGCCCGACAGCGCGCTCGTCACGATGAAGGCGATGCCCTGCACGGTCCCCACGAGGCCGTTGGCATTCGCGTGGCGCTCGGTCGGGACGAGCAGGGTCACCGTCGTCGACAGGGCGATGTTGCGCAGATTCTCGACGACGGCGCCGGCCAGGATGATGCCCGAGAATAGCCAGAACCACGGTCCGCGGAGGTCGAGGATCGCCGACTCGGGCTGCGACACGTAGATCGCGCCGGCCGCGAGGAACGCGACGAGGGTGAACACCCCCGAGAAGACCATGACGGCGTGCTTGCGGAAGCGGTCGACGAGCGTGCCGAAGACCATGCCGAAGATCGCCAGCAGCAGCATGTAGGCGCCGCCGATGATGCCCGTGGCGAGCACCGACTCGGTCTCGAGGTACACCCAGAAGGTGAGCGCGAACCACAGGAAGCTCGTCGTGACGTTCGCGACGGCCGTGTTCACCAGGACGTGCAGGAACGTGCGCATCCCGCCCGGAGGGACGGTGCGCGGCGACGGCGTCGCTCCACTCATGCGGTGAGGGTATCGCCGGGGTCGGACACGGGGAAGAGCACCTCCGCGCGACCTAGGCTTAAGAGGTGACGACGCTCCACGACCCGATGATCCGCTCCTTCGCCAGCGACAACTACTCGGGGGTCCACCCCGAGGTTCTCGCGGCCATCGCCGCCGCCAACGACGGCCATCAGATCGCCTACGGCGAGGACGTGTACACCGCGCGTCTGCAGGAGGTCTTCGCGCACCACTTCGGCGAGGGGTCGCAGGCGTTCCCCGTCTTCAACGGCACCGGCGCGAACGTGACGGGACTGCAGTCGATGCTCCCCCGCTGGGGCGCTGTGGTCGCGGCATCCACCGCCCACATCAACGTCGACGAGGGCGGCGCTCCCGAGAAGGTCGCCGGCATCAAGATCCTGAACGTCCCGACCGACGACGGCAAGCTGACCCCCGAGCTCGTCGACATGGAGGCCTGGGGCTGGGGCGATGAGCACCGTGCGCAGCCGCTCGTCGTCTCGATCACGCAGTCCACCGAGCTCGGCACCCTCTACACGCCCGACGAGATCCGCGCCCTCGCCGACCACGCCCACTCGCGCGGCATGCGTCTGCACCTCGACGGCGCACGACTGTCGAACGCCGCTGCGGCGCTCGACCTGCCGATCCGCGCCTTCACGAAGGATGCCGGTGTCGACCTCGTCAGCGCCGGCGGCACGAAGAACGGCGCGCTCGCGGCCGAAGCGATCGTCGTGCTCGACCCGGCGGCATCCCAGGGTCTCCCCTACCTGCGCAAGCTCAACATGCAGCTCTCGTCGAAGATGCGCTTCGTCTCGGCCCAGCTGATCGCGCTGTACGAAGGCGACCTGTACCTGCGGAACGCCCGTCACGCCAATGCCATGGCGGCGCGACTGCGCGCGGCCGTCGAGGCGGGGCTGGCCGACGGATCGATCGACGGGGTGCGCTTCAGCCAGCCGACGCAGGCGAACGGCGTCTTCGCGATCCTTCCCGACGGCGTCGCCGAGAAGCTCCGTGAGTCGTTCCGCTTCTACGACTGGGATGCCTCGAAGAACGAGGTCCGCTGGATGTGCTCGTTCGACACGACGGAGTCCGACGTCGACGCCTTCGTCGCGGCGCTGTCGCGCCTGACCCGCGGCTGAGGTCGCGGCAAGCGCGGGTCAGCGCAGGGCGCCGACCGAGGCGAGGGCCTGCCGCACGAGCGTCGAGCGGCCGCCCTCCATCTCGGCCGCGAGCGCGTCGGACGAGGCCTCTTCGGGCGACATCCAGGTGACCTCGAGCGCGTCCTGACGCGGCTCGCACGTTCCGGTCACGGGCACGACGAACGCGAGCGAGACGGCGTGCTGCCGGTCGTCGTGGAAGGCGCTGACACCGGGGATCGGGAAGTACTCCGCGACGGTGAACGGCGCGGGCTGCGGCGGCAGCATCGGGAACGCCATCGGTCCGAGGTCGTTCTCGAGGTGGCGGAACAGCGCGTCGCGCACGGTCTCGCCGTAGCGGACGCGGCCCGACACGATGGTGCGGGAGATCTCGCCCATCGGCGTCGCCCGCAGCAGGATGCCGACCTCGGTCACCGCGCCCATACCGTCCAGACGCACCGGGACGGCCTCGACGTAGAGCATCGGCAGCCGGCGTCGCGCCTCGGCGAGCTCGACGTCGCTCAGCCACGCGGGGTTGCCCGCGGAACCCGGACGGCCCATCGACGACCCGAGCCCGCGAAGCGGATCGCTCCCGCTTCCCTCGTCGTCACGCTCGTTCGGGTCGGGGTCGGGAGTGCGGACGGCCATGCCTCCATGTATACCCGAGCGGATGCCGCGGCGCCCCGTGTCGGACGTGTCACCCGTGTCAGGGGCCTGGGGCAGGATGGACGCATGGTGGCCGCCTCCCCGCTCGATCCCGACGCCGTCCTGTGGTCCGCGCCTGTCGAGGAGCGCGGCGATCGGCCGCTGCTGGTGCTTCTGCACGGCTACGGGTCGAACGAGGCGGACCTCTTCGGCCTCACGCCGCACCTTCCCGAGGAGTTCGTGGCGGCAGCGGTCCGCGCGCCGCTCGCCCCGCGCTTCCCGATGCCCGGGTACTCCTGGTTCACGATCGACGGCGTCGAGAGCCGCGACCACGACGAGGTGCTCGCGAGCGCCGAGGCGGTCTGGGACTGGGTCGACGAGGTGCGGGGGGATGCGGCATCCGTCGGTCTTCTCGGCTTCTCGCAGGGCGGCGTCATCGCGTTGCAGATGTTGCGGATGCGGCCGCAGGGCGCCGCCTTCGCCGTGAACCTCGCCGGCTACGCGTTCCCCGAACCTCACGCTGGTGACTCCGAGCTCGCCGAGGTGCGTCCGCCGGTGTTCTGGGGGCGCGGCGCGCGCGACGAGGTCATCCCGCCGCGTTTCGTCGACCACACGGCGCAGTGGCTGCCGGGGCACGTCGACCTCAGCGGACGCGTCTACCCCGACCTCGCGCACAGCGTGTCGGCAGAGGAGCTCGGCGACGTGCGGGTGTTCCTCGAAAAGCAGCTGGCCGCACCGAAGAGCTGAGACTCAGCTCCGCGCGGCGAGCGCGACGAGGAAGGCCGCACGACCGCGCGTGTCGAGGGGGCTCATGCCCGTGAGCGCCTCGATGCGACCGACGCGCTTTCGCACGGTGTTCACGTGGACGAACAGCTCTTCGGCGGTCGACTGCACCGAGCCGTCGTGATGGCAGAGACGCTCGAGGGTCTCGACGAGTCCGGTGCGGTGTCGCGCGTCGTAATCGACGACGGGCGCGAGCAGCCGGTCGCGGAACGGTGCGAGCTGCTCGGGCGTGAGGCGTTCGATCAGCCCGTCCCACGTCGCGAGATCCCTCGGACCGCGCGGAGCACCATGACGGGACGCGAGGGATGCCGCGGCCACCGCTTCGCGGAGCGCACCGGCGAGCGCGCCGAGCTCGGCGGGTCCGCTCCAACCGACGTCGTCACCCAGCAGGTCCGCGGGCGGCGGTCCCGGCTGGGTCGCCGGGACGATCGCGATCGAATGTCCGCCCGTCGTCCCGACGAGGGACCGCCCGCCGGGGCGGAGGACGCGTCCGCGGGCGGCGAGGATCCACACGCCGGGCACCTCGCCCAGCGCCCCCTCGAGGGGTTCGCGGAGGACGATCGAGCTCGCGTGGCCACGGCGGACCATGTCGAAGATCGCCCCCACCGACTCGCGGGCGAGTTCCTCGGCATCGTGACGCTGCTGCTCGTGCGCGATGCGGCGGGTGATCTCGAGGAAGGGGACGTCCGGGGGCACCGAGAGCACGGCGAGCCCCGCCTCGTTCGCCGCCTCGATGAGAGCCGGGGGGACGGTGGACTCCACCACACCGAGCGCGTACCCGATCGCGGCGGGGCGCGTGCGCCGCACCGACGCGACGAACGCGCGCTGCGCCGCGGCATCCCGCATCGAGATGCCTGACGTCAGCACGAGCTCGCCGCCGCGCAGGTACGGCGAGGGGTCGAGCAGATCGGTCGGGAGCCCCCACCGGACCGTGCGGTCCAGCCCCACCGGCTCGCCGACGAGGTCCACCCGCGGCTGTCCCCAGTGGATGAGGTCGGACACCCGCAGGACGTCGACGTCCGCGGAGGTGAGGCGCGGGTCGGCGGTGGGCACGCCGTCACGCTACGACCGGCCCGTTTCCCTGCGATGACACGGCGATTTCGGGCAGGTGGAGATTCCCACACCGACGGCCCCGGCCCCCTGTCACCGGGTCCACTCTTCGGGGCCGCGCAACGGTACCGAAACACGGAGCGCGTTCGATGTGACCACTCGGAAAGGAGTGTTCATGACCTCGACCACAGCGGCATCCGCCGCCCCGGAGCGCGTCGACCGCGACTACCCGCTCGGCCGCGTCCCCCAGAGCGCCCGGCAGGGATGGTTCGCCATCCTCGTCGTCGTCGCCGGCTTCATCTTCTTCACCCCCACGATGGTCACCGGCGGCCAGGTCGCCGGTGCGTTCGGCTTCGCCGCCTTCGTCGGCCTCGCCGCCGTCGCCTCGGTGGTGCTCGCCCTCTACATCGCCACGCTCGGCGCCACGAGCGCCGCGACGGGACTCTCGACGGTCCTCCTCGCCCGTCTGGCGCTCGGCCGCGTGGGCGGCAAGTGGGCCTCGATCGTCCTCGGCGGCACCCAGGTCGGCTGGTACGGAATCACGGTCGGAATCTTCGCCGACCTGCTCGCCTCGGCGATGGGATGGGATGTCTCGTGGCCGCTGGCGATCTTCGGCGGCCTGCTGATGGCCACCACCGCGTACTGGGGCTTCAAGGGCATCGAGATCCTGTCATGGGTCTCGGTCCCCCTCATGTTCGCGCTCTGCATCTGGATCACCGTCGTCTCCGTCGACGAGGTGGGCGGGTGGACCGAGATGTTCGCGACGACCGGTGACGGCTCGCTCTCGCCGGGTCTGGCCCTCACGATGATGATCGGCACGTTCATCTCCGGCGGCACCCAGGTGGGCAACTGGACCCGTTTCGCGAAGAGCCCGCGCACGGCGTTCCTCATCTGCCTCGGCGTCCTCCTCGTCATCGAGACGGCCATGCTCGTCTTCGGGGGCATCGGCGCGATCGCGTTCGGCGAATCCGACTTCACCGCCCTGTTGTTCACCATGGGGCTCGCTCTCATGGGCGTGCTGCTCCTGACCTTCAACCTCTGGACCACGAACGACAACACCGCGTACGCCTTCGGCGTCGCGGGCGCCGAGCTCGCGAACCGCAACGACAAGAGGCCGTTCATCGTGATCGGCGTGATCGTCGGCATCGCCCTCGCCGTCACCGGTGTCGCGAACGCGCTGACCGGATTCCTCGTCACCCTCGGCACCGTCATCCCTCCGCTGGGCGGCGTCATCATCGGCACCTACCTCTTCGTCTGGCGTCGCCGCGACCCCGGCACCGATGTGACCCGTGTGGGCGCGTTCGTCTGGCCCGGTGTCATCGCCTACCTGCTCGGTACGGCGGCCGCCGCGTTCGGCGCGTTCACCGGCATCGGCAGCCCCGCCGTGCAGGGGATCATCGTGGCGATCGTCGCCGCGCCCGTCTGCCACGCCCTCGCGCGCCGCTCCGGGACCACACCAACGGATGCCGGGCGCCCGGACGAGGCATCCGCCCCCACCGCGAGCGAGGTCGACGCATGACCGGCACGCTCATCCGCGGCGCCCAGGTCATCACGATGGACCCCGCGACGGGCTCAACCCCGGTCGCACGCGACCTTCGGATCGAGGACGGCGTGTTCACCGAGATCGGCTTCGAGCTCGAGGCACGTCCCGGGGACGAGGTGATCGACGCCGCGGGGCTGCTGGTCACCCCCGGCTTCGTGAACGCCCACACGCATTCGTGGGAGTACCTCTACAAGGGTCGTTACGACAACATGCCCCTCGAGCTCTGGATGCTCTACGCGTATCCGATCCTGGGCGGGACGCCGACGAGTCCCGACATCGTGCGCCTGCGGACCCTCATGTTCGCGATGGAGTCGATGAAGAACGGCGTCACGACCCTCGTCGACGATGTGCTCGAGACCCCGGGCCAGGACCTCGACCAGCTCGCCGCCGTCGCGGGGGCGTACGAGAGCATCGGCATCCGGGCCAACGTGTCGGGGCACGTCATCAACCGCCCCTTCGTGGACACGCTCCCCTTCGTGACCGACTGGCTGCCGGACGACCTCGTCCGGCAGGTGCGGGCGCAGCCGGTGCTGACAGCGGACGGATACCTCGATTACTCGCGGACCGCGTTCGAGCGCCACCACGGGACGGCGGGAGGTCGAATCCGCTACATGTTGGCCCCCTCCGGTCCGCAGCGATGCACGGACGACCTGCTCGTCGGCGCCACCGAGCTGGCAGCGGAGTTCGACGCCGAGGTGCACATCCACGTCCTCGAGACGAAGACCCAGGCGGTGACGGGCGACGAGCTCGACGGCGGTCAGACCCTCGTCGAGCACCTCGACGGGATCGGCGCGATGAGCGAGCGGACGACGTTCGCCCACGGCATCTGGGTGACCGACGACGACATCGAGCGCATCGCGCGGCGTGGGACGTCCGTCTCGCACAACGCGATCTCGAACCTGAAGCTCGGCTCGGGCGTGCTGCCCTGGCGGCGGTACCACGACGCCGGCGTGAACCTCGGTCTCGGCACCGACGGCTGCTCCTCGAGCGATACCCCGCGGCTCATCGAGGTCATGAAGACCGCGGCCCTCCTGCACAAGGTGACCGAGCCCGACATCGCCCGCTGGTCGACCGTCGACGAGGTCCTCCGCGCCGCGACGATCGGCGGTGCGCGAAGCGCCGTCCTCGACCGGTCCGTCGGCTCGATCGAAGTCGGCAAGCGCGCGGACCTCGTGATGTTCGACACCGAGACGCTCGCCTTCCTGCCGACGAACAAGCTCGAGAACCACCTCGTCTACAGCGAGAACGGCTCCTCCATCGTCCGCGTGATGGTCGACGGGGTCACCACCGTCGAGAACGGCCGGCTCACGCTCGTCGACGAGGACGCTGTGATCGCGGCGTTCCGCGCCGAGATGCCCGGCATCCGCGAGGAACAGGACCGTCTCGATCGCGTGAACGACGCGTTCGCCCCGGCCTTCTCGCGCATGTACGAGGAGGCAGCCGGTCGTCCGACCGCCGTCAACCGGTGGACGGGCGATGAGCGGACCTGGGTGCGCCAGAGCGTGTGACCCCGTACCGGTGAGCGGATGCCGGCCTCTGGCATCCGCTCACCGACGTGGCTAGCATGGTGGACGTCCTGTCCCGAGTGTGAGGAAGAGCCGTTGAAGGTTGTCGACGCGATCGCGCTGTGATCCCGCGCTGACCCGTCGACCCTCCCCGAGGACGATTCGACGGTCCGCCCGGTGATCTATTCACCGACCGGCGCGGACCGTCATCCTTCGACCGCAGCACATCGTGCTGCCCGGCCGCACCGAGCGCTGCGGACCGGTCCGTCGACGCAGACGTCCGCGCACCCCTCACAGGGAGGCGCCTCATGCCCACCACACTCACCTCCGCGGTCACCCTCGACCGCGTCACCTTCGCCTGGCCCGACGGCACCGCCCTGCTCAGCGAGGTCACCGGAGCCTTCGGCGGCGGCCGCACCGGCCTCGTCGGCCGGAACGGGTCCGGCAAGTCCACGCTGCTGAAACTGATCGCCGGGACCCTCGCACCGGCATTCGGCTCGATCACCACAGCGGGGCGGGTCGACCTGCTGCCGCAACAGCTGACGCTCGACACCGGACGCCGCGTCGCGGACCTGCTCGGGATCGGCGAGGTCCTGGGCGCCGTGCGGGCGATCGAGCACGGCGACGTCGACGAGCGCCACTTCGACACGGTCGGCGACGACTGGGACGTCGAGGCGCGGGCGACCGCTGCCCTCGCCGAGGTCGGGCTGCCGAAAGGCGCCCTCGACCGAGCGATCGGTGAGCTCTCGGGCGGCGAGGCGGTCCTGGCGGCCCTCGTCGGCGTCCGGCTCCGCGGGGCCGAGATCGCCCTGCTCGACGAGCCGACGAACAACCTCGACCGCGACGCGCGAGCCCGCGTGCACGATCTCGTGCGGACCTGGCGCGGCACGCTCATCGTGGTGAGCCACGACACGGCGCTGCTCGAGGAGCTCGACGACACCGCCGAGCTCTACGGCTCGGAGCTGTCGGTGTTCGGCGGACCGTACTCAGCCTGGAAGGCGTGGCTCGACACCGAGCAGTCCGCCGCCGCCCAGGCCGAGACGACGGCCCGGCAGGTACTGAAGCGGGAGAAGCGAGACAGGCAGCAGATCGAATCGGCGATCGCCACGCGCGATGCGCACGGCAAGAAGCTCGCCGCGCGGAAGGCGGCACCGAAGATCGTGCTGGGCGCCATGAAACGCTCCGCGCAGGTGACGGCGGGCAAGCTCCGCGTCGAGGCGAACGAGAAGGTGGATGCCGCGCGTGCCGCGGTCGACACCGCCGGGCGTCGCGTGCGCGACGACGACACGGTCCGCATCGACCTGCCCGATCCGGACGTCGGCACGGGCCGCCGCATCGCGACGATCGGCGACGGCGAGCGCTCCTGGATCATCCAGGGACCGGAGCGGGTGGCGCTCATCGGGCCGAACGGCGCGGGCAAGACGACGCTGCTCGAACGGCTCGTCGCGTCGGCCGGGGCGGCGCCTCATGTGCCGAGTGCAGGTTCAGCTGACGGCGGCGGGCCGAAACCGGGGTCGGATGCCGCATCCACCCTGCACTCGGCACCGTCGGACGCCCGCGCCGAGGCGCACACCGACCGGATCGGCTACCTGTCGCAGCGGGTGGACGGGCTCGAGGAGGATGCCGCGGTGCTGGCGAACATCCGCGCCGCGGCACCCGGCGTCGGTGACGTCGAGCTGAGGAACCGCCTCGCTCGGTTCCTCATCCGCGGCGATACGGTGCACCGGCCCGTGTCGGCGCTCTCGGGCGGCGAGCGGTTCCGGGTGGCTCTGGCGCGTCTGCTGCTCGCCGACCCGCCGCCGCACCTGCTGGTGCTCGACGAGCCGACGAACAACCTCGACCTCGACACGGTCGACCAGCTCGTCGAGGCTCTGTCGGCCTACCGGGGAGCGGTCCTCGTCGTCAGTCACGACGACGCGTTCCTCAGCCGGGTCGGCGCCGACCTGACGCTGGAACTCCGGGAGGGTCGGATGACGGAGGTCTGACGACCGGGCCGGGGCGCAAGCCCCGGCCCGGTGTCGGTGGTCCGCGCGATGATGGAACCATGGCGGAAGTCCTCGAGCGGTTCAGCCCTGCGACGCAGGACTGGTTCCGCAGCGCCTTCCACGCGCCCACGGCTGCGCAGGCCGGCGCCTGGCAGGCGATCTCCGCCGGCAAGCACGCGCTCGTGGTCGCCCCGACCGGCTCGGGCAAGACGCTGTCGGCGTTCCTCTGGGCGCTCGACCGCATCTTCCGCGACCGTGTGGCCGAGAAGCCCGCGGCCGACGACGAGAAGCCCGCCCGAGGCAGGAAGAAGCGGGCGGATGCCGCGCCTCCCCGCACGCGCGTCCTCTACGTCTCGCCGCTCAAGGCGCTCGGCGTCGACGTCGAGCGCAACCTCCGCTCCCCGCTGGTGGGCATCGGGCAGTCGGCCCGTCGTCTCGGCATGCCCGCGCCCGATGTGACCGTGGGTGTCCGCTCCGGCGACACGCCTTCCGGGGACCGTCGGCGCCTGCTCGCCGACCCGCCGGACATCCTCATCACGACGCCCGAGTCGCTGTATCTGATGCTGACCTCGCAGGCAGCCGAGACGCTTCGCGGCATCCACACCGTCATCGTCGACGAGGTCCACGCCGTCGCGGCGACCAAGCGCGGCGCCCACCTCGCCGTGAGCCTCGAACGCCTCGACGCCCTGCTCGAGACCCCGGCGCAGCGCATCGGCCTCTCGGCGACGGTCCGCCCGATCGATGAGGTGGCCCGGTTCCTCGGCGGAGCGGCTCCGGTCGACATCGTGGCACCCAAGGCGACGAAGGCCTTCGATCTGTCCGTCGTCGTGCCGATCGACGACCTCACGAACCCGCCGCCCCCACCCGGTGCACCCGAGGAGGAGGCGCCGGTCGCCGTCGATCCGGACGACGACGGGGATGGGGATGGGGGCAATTGGTACACGCCGCCGCAGTCGTCGGAGATGGCCGGATCGGTCTGGCCGCACGTCGAGGAGGCGATCGTCGACCGCATCCTCGCCCACCGGTCCACCATCGTCTTCTCGAACTCGCGCCGCCTCGCGGAGCGCCTGACGGGACGACTCAACGAGATCTACGCCGAGCGGGTCGGCATCGACGTGCCGGATCCGACCGTGCCAGCCGCCGTGATGGCGCAGGCGGGCGCGTCAGCCGGGGTCGAGGCGATCCTCGCGAAGGCGCACCACGGCTCGGTGTCGAAGGAGCAGCGCGCGCAGGTCGAGGACGAGCTGAAGTCCGGGGCGCTCCGCTGCGTCGTCGCGACGAGCAGCCTCGAGCTCGGCATCGACATGGGCGCCGTCGACCTCGTGATCCAGGTCGAGGCGCCGCCCTCGGCGGCATCCGGTCTGCAGCGCGTCGGTCGCGCCGGTCACCAGGTCGGCGAGGTCAGCCGCGCCGCGCTCTTCCCCAAGCACCGCGGCGACGTGCTGCACACGGCCGTCGTGACCGAGCGGATGCTGGCGGGGCAGATCGAGGCGATCTCGGTGCCGCAGAATCCGCTCGACATCCTCGCCCAGCACACGATCGCCGCCTCCGCCGTGGCCGTGCTCGACGTCGAGGGCTGGTTCGAGACCGTCAAACGCTCGGCCCCGTTCCGCTCCCTCCCCCGCTCGGCCTACGAAGCGACACTCGACCTGCTCGCCGGCCGCTACCCGTCCGATGCCTTCGCCGAACTGCGTCCCCGCGTCGTCTGGGATCGGGATGCCGGGACCATCACCGGCCGGCCGGGTGCGCAGCGCATCGCGGTCACCAGCGGCGGCACGATCCCCGACCGGGGACTGTTCGGCGTCTTCATCTCGGGTGAGGCGCGCAACGCCCGTGTCGGCGAGCTCGACGAGGAGATGGTCTACGAGTCCCGCGTGGGTGACGTGTTCACCCTCGGCACGACGAGTTGGCGCATCGTCGAGATCACCCACGACCGGGTGAACGTCCTCCCCGCCTACGGGCAACCGGGCAAGCTTCCGTTCTGGCACGGCGACGGTCTCGGTAGACCCGCCGAGCTCGGCGAGGCCCTCGGCAAGTTCTCCCGCGAGCTCTCGACGGCGAAGCCCGAGAAGGCGATCGCGCGGCTGCGGGAATCCGGCCTCGACGACAACGCGATCGGCAACCTGCTCGCCTACATCGGCGAGCAGCGCGAGGCGACGGGCAGCCTTCCGACCGACAAGACCCTGACCGTCGAACGCTCCCGCGACGAAGTCGGCGACTGGCGCGTCATCCTGCATTCCCCGTACGGCATGCACGTGCACGCACCGTGGGCGCTGGCCGTCAACGCGCGGATCCGCGAGCGTCTCGGCGTCGAGGGTGCCGCGGTCGCGAGCGACGACGGGATCATCGCCCGCGTGCCCGACACGGATGCCGAGCCGCCCGGAGCCGAGCTGTTCGTCTTCGACGCGGACGAACTCGAACAACTCGTCACCTCGGAGGTCGGCGGGTCCGCACTGTTCGCCTCGCGGTTCCGCGAATGCGCGGCTCGGGCACTCCTGCTCCCCCGCCTCAACCCGAACAAGCGATCGCCCCTGTGGCAACAGCGCCAGCGTTCCGCGCAACTGCTCGAGGTCGCCAAGGAGCACCCGACCTTCCCGATCATCCTCGAGACCCTCCGCGAGGTCCTGCAGGACGTCTACGACCTCCCGGCCCTGCTGCGGATCGCACGGAGCATCGCGGACCGCCGCATCCGTCTCGTCGAGACGACGACGAGCTCTCCGTCGCCGTACGCGCGCGACCTGCTGTTCGGATATGTCGGCGCGTTCATGTACGAGGGCGACTCGCCCCTCGCCGAGCGCCGAGCGGCAGCGCTGTCGGTCGATCCTGCCCTGCTGAGCGAGCTGCTCGGCAAGATCGAGATGCGCGAGCTGCTCGACCCCGGCGTCATCGAACAGTACGAACGCGAACTCCAGCGACTCGACCCGACGAGGCGCGTACGCGGCGTCGAGGGCGTCGCCGACCTCCTGCGGCTGCTCGGTCCGCTCTCGGTAGCCGAGGTGGCAGAACGCCTCGAGGGCGCGGCGACGGACCCGGACGCGCCCGCTCTAGCAGCGACCGAAACCGATTCCGCGGCTCTGCTCGACGAACTCGTCGACACCCGCCGCGCCATCCGCGTCACGTTCGGCGGCGTCGCGCGCGTCGCCGGCATCGAGGATGCGGGCCGCCTGCGCGACGCCCTCGGCGCGGCACTGCCCGTCGGCATCCCGACGGCCTTCCTCGAACCCGTCGCCGATCCGCTCGCCGACCTCGTCGCGCGGTACGCCCGCACGCACGGACCGTTCCGGACCTCCGACGTCGCGACGCGCCTCGGCGTGGGCGGCGCCGTCGCCCGTCAGACACTGCAGCGGCTCGAAGCGCAGGGCCGGCTCGCGAGCGGGTTCTTCCTGCCCGCGGACTCCGCACACCCGGACGACCTCGAGTGGTGCGACAGCGAGGTGCTGCGCCGCATCCGGATGCGTTCGCTCGCCGCGATCCGCGGCAGCGTCGAACCCGTCGAGCCCGAGGCGCTGGGGCGTTTCCTGCCCGTCTGGCAGCACCTGACGCGTCCGCTCGAAGGGGTCGACGGGGTGCTCGCCGTGGTCGAGCAGCTCGCCGGTGTCCCGCTCCCGGCAAGCGCGTGGGAATCACTCATCCTGCCGTCGCGCGTGCGGAATTACTCCCCCGCCCTGCTCGACGAACTGACGGCGACCGGCGAGGTGCTCTGGTCGGGTCACGGTTCTCTGCCCGGACGCGACGGCTGGATCGCGCTGCACCCCGCGGATGCCGCGACGCTCACGCTGCAGATCCCCGAAGACGAGGTGACGCCGTTCGAGCAGTCGCTCCTCGACGCGCTCGGCGCCGGCGGCGCTTACTTCGCCGGTCAGCTGGTCGGCATGGTCGAGGCGCCGAACGAGCAGTCCGTCATCGACGCGCTCTGGAACCTGACCTGGTCGGGGCGCGTCACGAACGACACGTTCGCGCCCGTCCGAGGGCTCCTCGCCGGCGGATCGCAAGCGCACCGGGTGACGCGGCGGACACCCCGCACCCGCATGTTCCGCGGGACGCCGATCGCCGCCGCGGCGCGGCCCGCACCGCAGCGCCCGGCCATGGTCGGCGGCCGCTGGTCGCTGCTGCCCGTCCCCGATGACGATGCGACCCTGCGGGCGACCGCGACGGCGGGCATGCTCCTCGAGCGCTACGGCGTCGTCACCCGCGGCTCGGTCCAGGCCGAGGGGGTCCCGGGCGGCTTCGCGCAGGTGTACCGGATCCTGGCGGGATTCGAGGATGCCGGGCACTGCCGGCGCGGCTACTTCGTCGAGAAGCTGGGGGCCGCCCAGTTCGCGACCTCGGCGACCGTCGACCGGCTCCGCGAGTTCGCGTCGGTGCCCGAGCCCGCACCGCTCACCGCGCGGACGCTCGCCGCCACCGATCCTGCCAACCCCTACGGCGCGGCGCTGAACTGGCCGTCGATCGAGGGAGTGAACCACCGCCCCGGCCGCAAAGCCGGCGGACTGGTCGTGCTGGTCGACGGCACCCTCGTGCTCTACCTCGAGCGCGGCGGGCGCACCGCGCTCGCCTTCACCGACGACGAGGACGTCCTGGTCGCCGCCGCGCGCAGCCTTGTCGAGACCTCGCGCGCCCGTGGCCTCGACACCCTCACGATCGAGCAGGTGAGCGGTGCGTTCGTTTACACGACCGCCGCCGGCCGCGCCCTCCGCGACGCCGGTTTCGTCGAGTCGCCCAAGGGCCTCACCCTGCGGCGCGGCTCACGGGAGCCTCAGCGTGCCTGAGGGCGACACCGTCTTCCGTGCCGCGCGGAAGCTGCACGAGGCGCTCGCGGGCCACGAGGTCACGCGATTCGAGGTGCGTGTGCCGCGGAGCGCCACGGTCGACCTGCGCGGTGAGACGGTGCGCGAGGTCGTGCCGCGCGGCAAGCACCTGCTCATGCGCATCGGGGCGCAGACCCTGCACTCCCACCTCAAGATGGAGGGCCGCTGGCACGTCTACAGGCCGGGCCAGAAGTGGCGCGCCCCCGCGTTCCAGGCCCGCGCGATCGTCGGCACGAGACCCGCGGATGCCGTCGGCTTCGAGCTCGCGATGGTCGAGGTCCTGCCGACCGCCGAGGAGGACCGCGTGGTCGGGCACCTCGGGCCCGATCCGCTCTCCGCCGACTGGGACGCGGCGCAGGCGGTGGCGAACGTCGCAGCCGACGAGCGTGCGATCCACGTGGCGCTCCTCGATCAGCGGAACGTCGCCGGGTTCGGCAACGAGTACGCGAACGAGCTGCTGTTCGTGCGCGGCGTCCGTCCCACCGCACTCGCGACGGAGGTCGACGTCGCGGGTCTCATCGACACGGGTGTGCGGATGATCCGCGCGAACCGGGATCGACAGGGGCGCACGTTCACGGGCGACAACCGCCCGGGGAAGCAGACGTGGGTCTACGGACGCGGCGGCAAGCCGTGCCGACGCTGCGGCACGCTCATCGAGGGATCGGAGCTCGGGGCGCGTGCGACGAGCGAGCGGATCGTGTTCTGGTGCCCCGTCTGCCAGCCGTGACCGGCCGACCGGTCATTCGTCCGGCGTGAGTCCCTCGACGCGGTAACGGCGTTCGATCCCCGCCGTCGCGCGACCCCATTCGCTGTCCGCGGCGCGTCGCTGGTGCTCCCGGAACGTGGACGCATCGGTCCAGAGCTCCTCGACCGACCACGCACGACCGCCGCCGAGCGGTGTGATCTCGAACAGCAGGCAGCCGTCCTCGGCCCGCGTGCGCTCGATGTGCGCGTCGAGGTGGCGCCGCACGGCATCCGCTTCGTCCTTCGTCGCGCAGATCATCCTGCCCGACAGGCGTACTCCTCCGATGTCGACCATCAGTGACCGATGTACCGGCCGGGCCGGTGGTTCAGAGCGAGGACGAGGTTCAGCACGACGGCCCCCGCCGCGCTGAGCAGAACGAACTGCCAGGGGACGACCAGGAGGGCGAGCAGGATGACGAGGACATCGAAGACCATCATGGTCCACCCCACGCGGATTCCGGTCGCATCCTGGATCACGAGGGCGACGACGTTGATCCCACCGAGGCTCGCGCCGTGCCGGAAGACGATCAGCAGGCCGATCCCGGCGAGGAGGTTGCCGGCGATGGTCCCGAAGATCGGGTCGATCCTGTCGATGAGGAACAGCTGCTCGATGAGGACGGAGAACCCGGAGACCGCCCCGATGCACACCAGGGTGCGGAGGGCGAAGTTCCATCCGCGCTTCCAGACCGCCAGGACGCCGAAGGGCAGGTTGACGACGGCGAACAGTGCCGCGAACGGCCAGTCGAGCGCATAGTTCAGCAGCAGGGACAGGCCCGCGGTGCCGCCGGTGACGGCCATGCTCATGTGCAGCAGGAACAATCCCAGGGAAACGGTGAACGTTCCGGTCGCGAGTCCGACGATGTCGTCGAGCCAGGTGTGCGGAGCGGCCTTCTCCTCGAAGACGAGCGACGGGCCCGTCTCGGGGGCGGCGGGGTCGGCCATCTCTTCGTGCGCTGTCACCGAATCAGGTTACCCAGCCGCGGTCAACCCCGTGATTTCGGTTGCCATTCGGGAATGAAATGCCCTGTGGGACGTTGTATCCGTCAAGGAGGACCCGTGGGCAAGAACTACATCGACATCGAGAACGACCGAGGCGAGACGCTGCGCTACCGCAAGCACGCCAACGGACGTGGCTTGATCGCGAACGGAGCCAAGGTGCACCCGAGCGCGATCGTCGAAGCAGGAAGCTACGTCGAACCCGGGGCGCAGATCGCCGCAGGCGCCCGCATCGGACGCGGAGTGTGGATCGAACCGGAGGCCGTCATCGGCCCGAACGCAGAGATCGCACCCCACGCGCACATCGGACCCGGAGCAGCCATCGGTGCCGGCGCGAAGATCGGCGTCCGCTGCTTCGTCGGCGCCGGAGCGCGCGTCGCACCGGAGTCCCTCATCGGCGACGACGAGAGCATCCCCGAAGGCGAGCGCGTCGCGACCGACCGTCGTGGTCTCCGCCTGGCGGCCTGACCCCCCCCACACGTCTGCAAGGCCCGATCCCTCTCCAGGGGTCGGGCCTTCGTCTGTGGCTGGGGTTAGCCTCGGCGCATGACCACCCCGCGCCGCTCGACCCGCGCCGTCGTCGCGGGGTTCGTCGGTGCGCTCCTGCTGGCGGGGATCTGGGTCGCGGCATCCGCTCTGCGCGGGTCGACGGGTGAGGGGATGCCGGCGGGAGCCGACGTGATCACGGTGCAGCGCGTGGTCGACGGCGACACCCTCGTGACTGCGGACGGTACTCGAGTCCGTCTGATCGGCATCGACGCTCCCGAGGCGCATCCCGAACCGGAATGCGGAGCGGATGCCGCGACCGCCCGGCTGCGTGACCTCGCACCCGAGGGCGCCCGCCTCCGGGCCGTCGCCGACCGGGAGGACCTCGACCGGTACGACCGCGAACTCCGCTACCTGTGGACCGCGGACGGGACGTTCGTCAACGAGGCGCTCGTGGCGGAGGGCCACGCTGCGACGCTCCGCATCGCACCGAACACCCGCTACGCGAAGCGGTTCGCCGCTGCCGAGTCCGCCGCTCGGGCCGAGGGCGCCGGACGATGGGGCACCTGCTGAGCCGCGGCGTCCCCGTGGCATCCCGAAGCGTCCCGAGGCGCGCGGCTACGCTGGCAGGCATGGCGACACGCGGCGGACCCCAGCGCAAGGGCGGCCGTCCGACGCCGGGGAAGGGCCGCGCGGGGGGCGCCAAACCGACTCCGAAGCCCACGCCGAAGCGGAAGCCGGCCCCCGCACCGGCCGCGCCGGTACCCGCACCGCCGTCCGGCCCGTTCCGCCTCGGCGCGATCCCGGGGGCGACGCCGGGCAAGTGGATCGACATCTGGAAGACCCGGATGCCGCGCAACCCGCTCGAGCTCGTCCCCCTCACGGTCGCGGAGCAACACGCGGCGTTCGCGCGGGGCGATGTGGATGCGGCGATCGTCCGGCTGCCGATCGACCGCGACGGTCTGAACGTCATCCCGCTCTACGAGGAGACGACGGTCGTGGTGTGCGCTACCGACTCCGCTCTGACGGCGGCGGACGAGCTGACCGCGGAAGACCTTCTCGGCGAGGTCCGCATCGTGCCGGGCGACGACGTCCTGTCCTTCGATGTCGCGGGGACCGCGGAGCCGCGATTCGCGGCGCCGGCCACGACGGGCGAGGCGGTCGAGATCGTGGCCACCGGCGTCGCGATCGTCCTCGTGCCCATGTCGCTCGCCCGACTGCACCACCGCAAGGACGTGACGTTCCGGCCGCTCGCGGAGGCCCCGGCATCCGCCGTCGCACTCGCCTGGCCCGCCGAGGGGGCGACCGAGCTGGTCGACACATTCGTGGGGATCGTCCGGGGGCGCACCTCGAACTCCTCGCGCTGACGCACGGCGTTCGGCCCCGGACCGGGCATTTAGACTCGAGGAATGGCTCCGCTCGTCTATCTGTGCGTTCGCCCGCAGGTGGATGCCGCGGACGGCGAGTACGCGTCGTTCCACCAGGCGATGAGCGTCGGCGAGTCCGGCCTCGAGCGCTGGAACCTCGTCGACGACGACCTGCCCGCCGACGCGTTCGAACGCTGGCGCGGCTTCGTGGTCGGCGGCAGCCCGTTCAACACGACGGATGCCGACGACACCAAGTCCGCGGAGCAGGTGCGGATCGAGGCGGGGCTGCAGGCCGTGGCCCGGACTGCCGTGGCGGGGCGGACGACCGCGCTGTTCACGTGCTTCGGGATCGGTGTCGCCTCACGCGCCCTCGGCGGCGAGGTAACGCGGGAGTACCCGGAGGGGACGGGGCCCACCGGCATCCGTCTCACTGATGCGGGTCGGCAGGATCTCCTGTTCGGCGGGCTGGAGGCCGAGTTCACCGCCCTGACGGCGCACAAGGAGGCCATCGAGCGGCTGCCCGAGGGCGCCGTGCTCCTCGCGACGAACGACGAGTGCCCCGTGCAGGCGTTCCGGATCGGCGACCGGCTGTACGCGACGCAGTTCCACCCCGAGCCGACCGGCGTCGCGTTCACCGAGCGGATGACGATCTACCGCAACCACGGCTACTTCGACGCGGACGAGTACGACACCGTCGCCGCGGTCGTGCTCGCGGCCGATCTCGACGAGCCGCAGCGGCTGCTGCGCCGATTCGCCGAGATCTTCTGACCGCTCAGCTGCGCGCGAGCGAGAGTTCCCCGCGACGTCCGCGTGCCCAGAGCACGAGAGGGACGATCACGACGATCGCGGCGGCGATCCACGCCGTGATCGCGATCGGGGTGGACTGAGGTTCGGTCGCGAACCGGCCGATGCCGATCCACAGCAGTCCCCACGCCGAAGCGAGCGCCGGTGCGAGGCGTCCGCCGGTGCGGATCGCGCTCGCGGCGGCGATCAGGACGACCACGATGATGACGGCGATCCCCCACGCGGTGGCGGCGTCGCCCCACGACGTCGGCGCGACCTCAGCGGTCAGCCAGGCGGTCGTGTTCGCGACGGTGGCGAGCGTGACCCAGCCCAGGTGCAGTCCGACGGTGACGTCGGTGAAGAACGTCTCGGCGAACGTGCGCGGCGGATTGAGCACCAGGATGCGGATGGTCCAGCCCAGCGCGACGAGCAGGGCGACGATCGTCAGGACGGTGACGAGGAGCGTCGTGTACTGGGCGGCCAGCAGCCAGAGCCCGTTGAGGACGGCCGTGAGGGCGATCGGGTAGCCGACCTTGCGCTGGCGGTCACTGCCGCGCTGCGACGGGAGTGCCTGCCAGATCGTGTACGCGATCATGAACAGGTAGATGACGCTCCAGATCGAGAAGGCCTGGGCCGCGGGAGCGAGCACCGTGGAGGTCGCCGAGAGCGCGCCGTTCTGCAGGTCCTGAACCGGAGTCCCGCCGAGGACGCCGGCCCCGAACAGGGCGGCGATCAGCATGAACGTCACCGCCGAGATCACGACGATCTGGCGGGTGAGATCCGACGAACGGGATGCGGTGGGGCTCATCATGCCGTCACGGTACGTCCCCGTGGCGCGCGGCGGCGACCTCTTGACAGGCTTCGAGCGGGGCTTGAGGGGGGTGAAGGTCGGGTGCGTCGGGTGTCGATTAGCGAGTGAGAGGTTCCTCATTTTGGATCTGTTCGCGGCGCCTGAGTTCCGCAGTTTTCGGGGTCTCGATGTCGGAGGCTGGTGCGATAGTTCAGGTATGACAGAAGCGATGGAAACCCCTGGTGGCGATGCGTATCTCGCCGCCATTGCGGGCATCGTTGCGGACGTCGAGGACGTGGAGCGGCGGATGGCCGCGGTGCAGATCGCGCAGCTCCGTACGCTCGCTGCTGCGGGCCGACTGGCGGAGGAACAGGGCGCGCCCCCGAACGCGAAAGTGACCCTGCACGACATGGTGCTGCGGTCGATCGCCGCAGAGATCGGCGGAGCGATGCGCACGACCGACCGCACGGTGCAGCGTCGGATCGGGGAGGCTCGGATGACGATCGAAGGATTCCCGGCGGCCGTGGCCGCGTGGGAAGCCGGGCGGATCGTGCAGGGTCACGTGAGGGCGATCGTCGACGCGGGGGTGAACCTGCCGGCACAGTTGTGGGCGGAGTTCGAGAAGGTCGCGATCGAACGCTGCGAAGGTGAGACGCCGAACCGGGTTCGAGGTGAACTCGAGATCCTCGCGCACCGGATGCACCCGCGGTCGTTCGCGGAACGACACGAGGAAGCTGCGGCGAGGCGGTGCGTCCGGTTGGTCCCGGGACGGGATGGGATGTCAGATTTGATCGCGACCCTGCCGACCGTGATTGCGGAGGGGATCCACGACCGGCTCACCCAGCAGGCGCGGGCGATCGTCGACACCCGGGCGGAGCGCGCTGGCGCCGAGAAGGCCGACGTTGTGGCGACGGACGCGCGCTCGACCGATCAGGTCCGCGCGGACGTGTTCGCGGATTTGCTCCTCGCGGGAACGCCGGCGTTGGATGACACGCGCGATACGACGGCCGGGCCGCTCAGCGCGATCCGCGCACGCGTGCAAGTGCTCCTACCCGCGGCGACACTGACCGGTGTCGACGATGGCCCGTGCGACCTGACCGGCCGCTCGCCCATCGACCCGGCGACCGCCCGCACACTCGCCGGTGCGACGCACGTGTGGGAGCGCCTGTTTCACGACCCCACCACCGGAGTCACCGTCGCCACAGACTCCTACCGTGTCCCGTCCGGGATGCGACGGTTCCTGCAAGCCCGGGATCAGCACTGCCGGTTTCCGGGATGCCGGGTCGCCGCGATCCGGTGCGAGGTCGACCACACGCACGACCACGCCCTCGGCGGCAAGACGGAACTGTCCAACCTCGCGCATCTCTGCCAGAGGCACCATTCGATGAAGCAGTTCACCGCGTGGCGGGTCCGACTACTGAGGGGTGGAGTCCTGGAATGGACCTCACCCCTCGGCAGGATCTACCGCGAAGACGCACCCACACCGGCCGTCGCCTTCACCCCTGCCGCCACACATCCCGGAGACCCGGCACCCTTCTGACCCGACACAGGCCTGAACCGGGGCCGATCCTGCGCGCGCTGCGCCACGCAGAACACCGCGCCACAGCCCCAGCCGATGAGCGACCCCCGGCATCCCACTTCCCCTGTCGCGGACGGCGAGCGCGCACGGCGCGTCGCGACAGGGGAACGTGGACTACGCCCCGACGACGACCGCGGACTCCGGGGCCACGACAAGCCGCTCGCCGGCCGACGTCGGCTCGACGGACGCGATCCAGACGTCGCCGCCGGCGACCTCCCACGGCTCGGACGACAGGTTCACGAGAACCCGCGCCGCGCCGCGGTGCAGAACGTACCGGGGACCCGTCGAGGTGGTCTGCACCGCGGCATCCCGCCCACCGGGACCCGGGTGGGTCAGCTCGGGCCGCGAGCGCCGCAGATCGGCCAACTGCCGGTAGAGATCCAGCAGCCGCGCGTGATCGCCCTGCGACACCTCGGACCAGTCCAGCTTCGACCGCTCGAACGTCGCGGGGTCGTTGGGGTGCGGCACGATGCTCTCGTCCCAGCCCATCTTCACGAACTCCGCGATCCGGCCCTTCGCCGTCGCCTCGGCGAGTTCCGGCTCGGGGTGCGAGGTGAAGAACTGCCACGGCGTCGACGCACCCCACTCCTCGCCCATGAACAGCATCGGCGTCCCGGGCGCGGTCAGCGTCAGCACGGCGGCGACCGCGAGCCGATCGGCCGACAGCGTCGCCGTCAACCGGTCTCCCGCCGCGCGGTTGCCGATCTGATCGTGATCCTGCGCGTACGTCACGAGGCGCCAGGATGCCGACTCGTCGGGCACGGGCTTGCCGTGATCCCGCTCGCGGAACGACGAGTAGGTGCCGTTGTGGAAGAAGCCCTCCGTCCACACCTTCGGCAGCGCCTCGGGGTCGGCGAAGTCCTCGTAGTAGCCGACCGCCTCGCCGGTCAGTGCGACGTGCACGGCGTGATGCCAGTCATCCGACCACTGCGCCGTCAGGCCGTACCCGCCGGCCTCGCGCGGCAGGAACATCACCGGATCGTTCAGGTCGCTCTCGGCGATCAGCGTGAGCGGCCGCCCGACGTGCGCGCTCAGCGCGTCGGTCCGCTCCGCGATCTCCTGCAGGATGTGCACCGGCTGCTCCCCGGACTCGTGCAGCGCGTGCACGGCGTCCAGCCGCAGACCGTCGACGTGGAAGTCCCGCATCCACATCAGCGCGTTGTCGACGATGAACGACCGCACGGCCGCCTCGTCGAGGTTGAGGCTGTCGCCCCACGTGTTCCGCGACCCGTCGCGCAGGTACGGACCGTACTCGGGCAGGTAGTTCCCGCTCGGCCCCAGGTGGTTGTAGACGACGTCCTGGATCACCGCGAGGCCCGCCGCGTGCGCGGCATCCACGAAGCGCTGATACGCGGCCGGACCGCCGTACGTCTCCTGCACGGCGTACCAGAGCACGCCGTCGTAGCCCCAGTTGTGGGTGCCGTTGAAGGCGTTCACCGGCAGCAGCTCGATGTGCGTCACGCCGATGTCGATCAGGTGGCCGAACCGGGCGATCGCGGCATCCAGCGTCCCTTCGGGCGTGAACGTCCCGAGATGCAGCTCGTAGATCAGCCCGCCGGCAAGCTGCCGGCCGGTCCACGCCTCATCCGTCCACGGGAAGGATGCCGGGTCCACCCACGCCGACGCGTCGTGGACGCCTCGCGGCTGCCGCCGCGACCGCGGGTCGGGACGGAGGTCGCCGCCGTCACCGAGGACGAAGCCGTACTCGTCGCCGTCCGCCAGCGCGACGTCGGTGCGCCACCAGCCGTCACCGGCGGCGGTCAGCGCGACGTCGTCCGCATCGGGGCGGCGCAGCCGCACCCGCTCGACGCGCGGAGCCCAGACCTCGATCACGATGCGTCCCCTTCGATGACGTCCGCCGGCGCGAGCAGCGCGACGGGGTAGGTGTCCAGCAGGTCGGCGAGCCGCAGACGACCGCCCTCGAACCGGCGCCCGGTCAGCACGTCGACCGTCGGGCCGACGTGCGTCATCACCTCGGTGTCGCCCCAGCCGCCGCGAGCGGCGAGCCCGGCCGGCAACCGCGTCGCCACCGCCACGACGCCGCCGCGGTCGAAGGCGACCGCGTGGTCTGCGGCCTCCCCCGCGACCGTCATCGGCGTGTACCGCGTGAACAGCTCCGGATGGTCGCGCTTCAGCCGCAGGGCACGCGACACCACGAGCAGCTTCGCCGCGCCCGACGTGTCGACCGGCGGCATCCACCCCTCGTCGAGACGTGCGAGCAGGCGCCGGCGTTCCGCGAAGTCGACCTCGCGACGGTTGTCGGGGTCGACGAGCGAGTGGTCCCACAGCTCGGTGCCCTGGTAAACGTCCGGGACGCCCGGGCCGGCCAACTGCAGCAGCTTCAGCGAGAGCGAGTTCGACCGGCCGAGCGGCGTGATCTCGTCCACGAAGCCCTCGACGATCGCCCGCGCATCGCCGAAGGCGGCATCGACGAGGTCGTGCATCTTCTCTTCGAAGGCCTCATCAGGGTCCGACCAGGTCGTGCTGTTCCCCGCTTCGCGCGACGCCTTCTCGGCGTACGCGTGCAGGCGCTCTCGCGATGCGGGCCACGCGCCGACGATCGCCTGCCACAGCAGGTTGTCGAACGGGCCGTCACCGGTCGAGGCGACCTGGCGCAGCTGGCCGAGGACCTCGGCCCACCGCTCCGGCATCTCGGCCAGCACGGACAGGCGCGTCCGGACGTCCTCGCTGCGCTTCGTGTCGTGCGTCGACAGCGACGTCATCGCCGCCGGCCACGAAGCCTGACGACGAGCGGATGCCGCATGGAACCCGTCGACGTCGACCGCGAACTCGGTCGGGTCGCCGCCCACCTCGGTGAGCGTGCCGAGCCGGGTCCAGCGGTAGAACGTCGTGTCCTCGACGCCCTTCGCCATGACGGGACCGGTCGACTGCATGAACCGCCTCGTGAACTCGCTGTCGGGGCCGGCCGTCAGGCGCGCCGCGATCGTCTCGAACGCGTCGCCCAGCTCGGGACGGCGCGACGAGGCCAGCGCGACCGCCTCATCGACCTCTTCGACGCCGGCGGGAAGGTAGGCGCGGTACACCGGGAACGCCGCGAGCAGCTCGGCGAGCGCGTCGAGCCACTGCTCGTCGGACGCGCCGTTCCGCTCACCGGCGGGGACGAGCGCCGCGAGCCGGAGCACCTCGGCGTGCAAGCCGTCGGTCGCCCACGCGAGCTTGGCCTCGTGCATCATGTCGGCGTAGTCGGCTGCCGCACCGTCTCGCAGCTGCGTGTCGAGCAAGGTGAGGCCCTGCTCGCCGGACGGGTCGACGAGCACGCGGTCGAGGACCGCCATCGCGTCGTATCCGGTCGTGCCCTCGGTCGCCCACCACGACGGCAGGTCCTCGCCGTGCTCGAGGATCTTCTCCACCAGCACGTACGCGCCATCCGTGGCATCCGCCAACAGGTCGAGGTACCCGCCCGGGTCGGCGAGGCCGTCCGGGTGGTCGACCCGCAGACCGTCGGCGAGACCCTCGTCGATCCAGCGCACGATCTCGACGTGGCTCGCGTCGAACACGGCCGGGTCCTCGACGCGGACGCCCGCGAGCGTCGTCACGGCGAAGAAGCGACGGTAGTTGAGTTCCGCGTCACCGCGGCGCCAGAACAGCAGCTCGTAGTGCTGCGCCGCGAGGACGTCGCGGACGTCCCCCTCGCCGGTGCCGTCCGCGAGCGGGAACTCGTGGTCGAAGTACCGGACGACGCCCGCCTCGGCGTCGATCGTGATCTCGCCCGCCTCGACGGCGGCATCGAGCTCCGACCCGAGCACGGGCAGCCGCAGCCGTCCGCCGAGCGCCCAGTTCACGTCGAACGCCGCCGCGTGGGGCGACGCCTGTCCCTGGCGCAGGACGTCCCACCACCACGGGTTCTGCCGCGGATCCGCGACGCCCTGGTGGTTCGGAACGATGTCGATCAGGATGCCGAGCCCCGCCGCGCGCGCCGCGGCGGCAAACCGCGACAGCCCCTCGGGGCCGCCGCGCTCGGGGTCGACGACCGTCGGGTCCACGACGTCGTAGCCGTGGTCCGATCCGCTCGTCGCGGCCAGGATCGGCGACAGGTAGGCCCAGTCCACACCGAGGTCACGCAGGTAGTCGGTCAGCTCGGCTGCGGCATCCAGATCGAATCCGGCCCGGATCTGCAGCCGATAGGTGGACAGCGGAGCCTTCTGAACGTCGGTCATGAGTGCGGAAGCTCGCTCTGCTGCGACTGCGCGGGGACGTCGATCGCCCCGGTCATCGCGGAAAGGGACGCGGCCACCGATGAATCGACTTCGACCGTCTCCTGCTCGTGGTCGCGCAGGACGACGAGCGCCCGACCTCCGACCGTGACCGTGCCGCCGGGGTCGACGATCGGGATCTCGTCCACGCCGCCGGCGGTGTCGACGATGACCTCCCAGCGCGGGCTGGCGGTCGCCGTGGGGATGGTGAAGTCGATCGCCTGGTCGCTCGCGTTGAAGAACACGAAGAAGTGGCGGTCGTGGATCTCCTCGCCGCGGCGGTCGCGCTCGCGGATGCCGTCACCGTTGAGGAAGACGCCCACGGCGCGGCCGAAGCCAGAATCCCAATCCTCGGGCTGCATCGCCGAACCGTCCGGACGGATCCACGCGATGTCGGGGAGCGGTGCTCCCTCCTCGCGCCGCACCGGACGCCCGTCGAAGAACCGCCGCCGCCGGAACGTCGGGTGGTCGCGGCGCAGTCGCGCGAGCACCGAGGTGAACTCGATGAGGGGCTGGTCGATCGCCGTCCAGTCGATCCAGGTGAGCTCGTTGTCCTGCGCGTAGCCGTTGTTGTTGCCGTGCTGCGAGCGACCGAGCTCGTCGCCATGGGAGATCATCGGCACGCCCTGGCTCAGCAGCATCGTCGCGAGGAAGTTGCGCTGCTGACGTGCGCGCACCCGCAGGATGTCGGGGTCGTCCGTGGGGCCTTCGACGCCGTGGTTGTACGAACGGTTGTGCGATTCGCCGTCGTTGTTGTCCTCACCGTTGGCCTCGTTGTGCTTCTCGTTGTACGAGACGAGGTCGCGCAGGGTGAACCCGTCGTGAGCGGTGACGAAGTTGATGGATGCCACCGGCCACCGGCCGTCCTGCTCGTAGAGGTCGGCGGACCCGGTGAGGCGCAGCGCGAACTCGCCGAGCGTCGACGGCTCGCCGCGCCAGAAGTCGCGGACCGTGTCGCGGTACTTGCCGTTCCACTCCGTCCACTGCGGCGGGAAGTTGCCGACCTGGTAGCCGCCCGGGCCGATGTCCCACGGCTCGGCGATCAGCTTCACCTGACTGACGATCGGGTCCTGCTGCACGAGCTCGAAGAACGCCGACAGCCGGTCGACGTCGTAGAACTCGCGTGCCAGGGTCGAGGCGAGGTCGAAGCGGAAGCCGTCGACGTGCATCTCGAGCACCCAGTAGCGGAGCGAATCCATGATGAGCTGCAGCGTGTGCGGGTTGCCGACGTTGAGGCTGTTGCCCGTCCCGGTGTAGTCCGTGTAGTACCGCTTGTCGTCGTCCTCGAGCCGGTAGTAGGCGAGGTTGTCGATGCCGCGCATCGAGAGCGTCGGACCCATGTGGTTGCCCTCGGCGGTGTGGTTGTACACGACGTCGAGGATGACCTCGATGCCCGCGGCGTGGAGCGCGCGCACCATCGCCTTGAACTCCTGCACCTGCTGGCCGACGCCGCCCGCAGCCGAGTAGGTGTTCTGCGGCGCGAAGAAGGCGATCGTGTTGTAACCCCAGTAGTTGGAGAGGTCCTTCTCCTGGAGCGTCGAGTCGTTCACGAACTGGTGCACCGGCATGAGCTCGAGCGCCGTGACGCCGATCTTCTTGAGGTGCTCGATGATCACCGGATGCGCGATGGCACTGTAGGTGCCGCGGATGTCCTCGGGGATGTCGGGGTGCGTCATCGTGAGGCCCTTCACATGGGCTTCGTAGATCACGCTCTCGGCGTACGGCGTCTTCGGCTGGCGGTCACCCTGCCAGTCGAAGTACGGGTTGACGACGACGCCCTTCATCATGGCCGCGGCGGAGTCGTCGTCGTTGGTCGAGTCGGGGTCGCCGAACGTGTAGCTGAAGACGGACTGGTCCCATTCGACCTGACCGTCCACGGCCTTCGCGTACGGGTCGAGGAGAAGCTTGTTCGGGTTGAACCGCTGACCGTTCTCGGGGTCGTAGGGCCCGTGCACGCGGTAGCCGTAGCGCTGCCCCGGCTGCACCGACGGCAGGTAGGCGTGCCAGACGAACGCGTCGACGTCGATGAGTTCGACGCGCGTCTCCTCGCCGCTCTCGTCGAACAGGCAGAGCTCGACCTTCTCGGCGCACTCGCTGAACAGGGCGAAGTTCGTCCCATTACCGTCGAAGGTCGCTCCCAGAGGGTAAGCGGAACCGGGCCAAACCTGCATGCGGACTCCTGTGATAGGTGGAATGCCACAGTACCCAGGCAGTATTTCCGACCCCGGGCCCTTGACAGGTCAGCGCAGGGACAGCATGTCTGCCAGATAGTCCGCGAGCGGCCTCGGCGGACCGGTGTGGCTCCACGCGATGTGCGGCACGCCGCCCTGCAGCGACAGGATGCCGGAGCCCTCGCCGCGGTCGACGGCGGCGGCATCCATCTCGGTCCACCCCAGGTGGAGTACCTCGCCCTCGGCGAACCCGCCCCGGAACGCGGCCGCGGCCCGCTCCGACCGCGCGCGCTGCGCCTCGGCGGTGTACCCGCGGATCGCGTCGTGCCGCGCGCGCAGCACCTCGCCGGTCGCGAAGACGCGGTCCTCGCCGATCAGCAGCGCCCCGATGTGCCAGGCATCCGTCACCGGGACGATCCGCGGGGCCCGTCCGATGCCCAGGATGCGGCGGTTCGCCACCCACTCCCCCAGCCGCTCCCGCGGCGACCCTTCGAGGCGCTCGCGCGCCGCCTGCAGCAGACCGCCGGTCGTGTGCGCCGCCACCGTCAGACGAGGTGCGCCGGCGCGGAGGATCCGGCGCCGCGGATCTGCTGGTGGAGGCGCGTCATGCGGGCGTCCAGCTCGGCGGCGGCGTCCGCGGCATCCTTCAACTGCCCCAGCAGGTGATCGGGCACCTGGCGTTCGTACTTGTAGTAGATCTTGTGCTCGAGGCTCGCCCAGAAGTCCATGGCGATCGTCCGGAACTGCACCTCGACGGGCACGTCGACGCGTCCCGTCGACAGGTAGACCGGCACCTCGAGGATCGCGTGCAGGCTCTTGTAGCCGTTTCCCTTCGGGGTCGCGATGTAGTCCTCGACCTCGCGGACGGTGATGTCGTCCTGCGCGGTCAGCAGGTCGAACAGGCGATACACGTCGTTCACGAAACTGCAGGTGATGCGGATGCCGGCGACGTCGGTGATGTGTGCGCGCACGGACTCGAAATCAGGGTCGATGCCGCGGCGCTGGATCTTCTCGACGATGCTATCGGGCGACTTCACGCGGCTCGAGACGTGCTCGATCGGGTTGTAGTCGTGCATCTCGTGGAACTCCTCGCGGAGGATCGAGATCTTCGTCTCGATCTCCTGCAGGCCGAACCGGTACTCCATGAGGAAGCGCTGGAACTCATCGCGCATGCTCCGAAGAGAGGAGGCGGACACCGTGATCTGCTGCTCATCGAGCGGAGTGGACATGAGGCGACGCTATCGGGAACCACTCCGAGCGCGCTGGGAAGGATGCCTCAGTCCGCTCCGGGCGGCGCCGTGGTCGCCCGGGGGACGAGCGCCGTCGGCAGGCGCAGGTGCGTCGCTGCGGGGACGCCGCCGCCCATGAACTCCAGCAGCATCGTCACGGCCTCGGCGCCCAGGCGCTGCATCGGCTGGCGGACGGTCGACAGCGCGGGCACCGACTGCGAGGCATCCGGGACGTCGTCGAACCCGATCACCGAGAGGTCGTCGGGCACGGACAGGCCGTGCTCGTGCGCGACGCGGATGACGGTCAGCGCCGAGATGTCGTTGGCGGCGAACACCGCCGTGGGACGGTCGGCCCGGCGCAGCAGCCGGGTGGCCGCTTCGCGCGCGATGTCCTCCACGTAGCGTCCGACTCCGACGAGGTCGGGGTCGAACGGGATGCGGGCGTCTTCGAGCGCCCGCCGGTAGCCGCCCTCGCGCAGCATCGAGGAGCGGAGGTCGGGGCGACCGGCGACGAACCCGATGCGGCGGTGTCCGAGCGAGACGAGGTAGGCGACGGCGTGACGGGCGCCGGCGAAGCTGTCGGACTCGACGGTGGGGAGGTCGGCCGGCCCCGTGTGCGGGTCGATCGCGACGACGGGGACCTCCGCCGTGACGTTCACGACCGTGGGGGTGACCATGATCACCCCGTCGACGAGCGTGCCGCTCAACCGGCTCAGCGAGCGCCGCTCCCAGCCTTCGCTCGACACGGCCCGCGATCCGCTGTAGGCGAGGAGATCCAGCCGCGAGTCGCGCAGAGCCGCGCCGACTCCTTTGAGCACCTCGGCGGAGAACGGCTCGAAGTCCGCGACGAGGACGCCGACGACACCGGTCTGGCGTGCGCGCATACTGCTCGCGACGAGGCTCGATTCGTAGCCCAGCTGCTCGACGGCGGTGAGCACGCGCTGCACGGTCGAGGGGGCGACGCCGTACCGTCCGTTCACCGCCTTGGAGACCGTCGCGACCGAGACACCGGCCGCGGCGGCGACGTCGTGGATCGTGGCGCGGCTTCGCATGCGTCGAAGCGTAGCCCCATGGAAAACATTTTCGAAAACGTTTGACGTGGACGGCAACAATTCCGACACTGGTGACCGAACCCCCGGCACGCACCGCCGGGACCACCCGCACCTCGATGACCGAGCGTGCACTCAATGAGGAGATTGGTGATCACATGAGGACCAGAAGGATCATGGCGGGGCTCGCGGCGGTGGCCGCGGCGACTCTCGCTCTCAGCGCCTGTTCGGGCGACAACGGCGGCGGCAGTGGGGACGGCACCGTCGAGATGACGCTGTGGCAGAACTCGACCACCGGCCCCGGTCAGCAGTTCTGGAAGGACGCGATCGCGGCCTTCGAGAAGGAGAACACCGGCGTCACGATCAAGATGCAGTCCGTCCAGAACGAGGACATGGACGGCAAGCTGCAGACCGCTCTCAATGCGGGCGACCCGCCCGACATCTTCCTCCAGCGCGGCGGCGGCAAGATGACCGCGATGGTGAACGCCGGCCAGCTGATGGACCTGACCGACCGCATCTCGGACGACATCCGCGGCGAGATCTCCGAGGGCTCGTTCGCCGCCGAGACCTACCAGGACAAGGTCTGGGCGATGCCCCTCTCGGTCCTCCCCGGGGGCTTCTTCTACAGCCAGGACGCCTTCGACGAGGCGGGGATCTCCGAGACCCCCGCGACGATCGACGAGCTCAAGAGTTCCGTCGAGTCGCTGAAGGGCACCGGCATCGCACCCATCGCCCTCGGCGCGAAGGACGCCTGGCCCGCCGCCCACTGGTACTACTTCTTCGCCATCCGCGAGTGCAGCCCGAAGGTGATCGAGGAGACCGGCGACTCGAAGGACTTCAGCGACGAGTGCTGGACCCGCGCCGCCGAGGACCTCACGGACTTCGCCGCGATCAAGCCCTTCAACGAAGGCTTCCTCACCACGGCCGCCCAGCAGGGCGCCGGCAGCTCGGCCGGCCTCGTCGCGAACCGCAAGGCCGCGATGGAGCTCATGGGCGCTTGGGACCCGGGTGTGATCGCCTCGCTGACGCCGGACGAGAAGCCCCTCCCCGACCTGGCCTGGTTCCCCTTCCCCGAGATCTCGGGCGGCGACGGTGAGCCCGGATCGATGATGGGTGGCGTCGACGGTTACTCGTGCTCCGCACAGGCCCCGAAGGAGTGCGCCGACTTCCTCAACTTCATCGCCGGCTCGGAGCAGCAGACGAAGTACTACGAGGCGTTCCAGTCGCCGCCGGTCAACTCGGTCGCGCAGAAGTCGGTGACCGAGCCCTACCTGCAGCAGATCCTCGAGGCGTACAACAGCGCCCCGTTCGTCTCGCAGTGGCTCGACACCGTCCTCGGCCAGAACGTCGGCAACGCGCTGAACGTCGCCGTCGTCGACATGCTCGCCGGTGGCAGCGACCCGCAGAAGTTCATCGCAGCCGTCAACGCCGCGGGCGCGCAGGGCTGACCATGACCGTTCGCGAGATGTCCGTCTCGGACGCCACCGGTCTCGCGGCGCACGCCGGGGGTGGCGACACGCCGCCCCCGGCTCGGCCGCGGTCCCGCCGCCGGCGGGGCCTCGGCTGGTCGGGGCGACTGGAGGTCCTCCTCCTCGCCGGACCCGCCGTGATCTTCTTCGTCGGGTTCGTCATCCTGCCGGTCCTGATGGCCGCCTATTACGGCTTCTTCCGCTGGTCGGGCTTCGGGCCCGCCACCGACTTCGTCGGGCTGAAGAACTACATCACGATCTTCAGCGACCCCAACTTCCAGAGCGCACTGCTGCACAACGCCTTCATCGTCGTCATGTCGCTGGTGCTGCAGGGACCCATCGCGATCCTCTTGGCGCTCCTGCTCAACCGCAAGATGCGGGGGCAGTCCGTCATCCGCATCCTCATCTTCGTGCCGTACGTCATCGCCGAGGTCGTCGTCGGCACCGGGTTCAGCCTGCTGCTGTCGACCAACGGCGCCGCCAACGGGATGCTGGACAAGCTCGGCCTGGGCGGCCTGACCCAGGACTGGCTGGCCGACCCGTCGATCGCGATCTGGACGCTCATGGCGATCCTCACGTGGAAGTACGTCGGCTTCGCCGTCATCCTCTTCCTCGCGGGACTCCAGGGCATCCCCGAAGAGCTGTACGAGGCGGCCGCCATCGACGGCGCGTCCTACTGGCAGATCCAGCGTCAGATCGCCCTGCCGCTGCTCGCACCGACCCTGCGCATCTGGGCGTTCCTGTCGATCATCGGCGCCCTGCAGCTGTTCGACCTCGTCTACATCATCTGGGGCCAGTACGTCTCGTCGGTCGCCGGCACCAACACGATGGCGATCTACATGGTCGTCACCGGCCGCAACGCCGGGAACTTCGGCTACGGCAATGCGGTCGCGGTCGTCATCTTCGTCATCTCGCTCATCGTCGCGCTGTTCTACCAGCGCTTCGTGCTCCGCCGTGACACGGCGGGCGCCATCACAGAGAGGGGCGTGCAGTGAGCGCCACCATGACCCTCGTCACGGCACCGCCGGCCGAGCCGCGCCTGCGCCGCGCGCCCAAGCCGAAGCTGCCGTGGGGTTCGCCCGTCGTCTACTTCGTCGCCCTCGCGGTCATCGCGCTCATGCTCGGCCCGGTGATCTACATCATCATCGGCGGGTTCCGCTCGAACTCCGCGATCACGGTCGACCCGGCCGGGTTCCCCGACCCGTGGAACATCGACAACTACGTCGGCGTCATCACGAGCGGCCAGTTCTGGGGCCAGGTCGGCAACTCGACCTTCGTGGCCCTCGCCACCACGATCGGCGCGGTCGCCCTCGGCATCGCCGCCAGCTACGTGATCGCCCGGTACAGCTTCAAGGGACGCGGGTTCCTCTACGCCCTGTTCGCCTCGGGCCTCATGTTCCCCATCACCGTCGCGATCACGCCGCTGTACATCGTGATCCGCTCGCTCGGGCTCATGAACACCCTGCCGGGCATCATCCTCCCGCAGATCGCGTTCGCCCTGCCGACGACGATCATCATCCTCGTCCCGTTCCTGCGGGCGATCCCCGACGAGATCCAGGAAGCCGCGTCGATCGACGGCTGCAGCCGCCTCGGGTTCTTCTGGCGCATGGTGCTGCCGCTCGCCGTGCCGGGTGTGATCACCGTCGGCATCCTCGCCTTCATCGGCAGCTGGAACGCGTACCTCCTGCCCCTGTTCATCCTCAACAACGAGTCGCAGTTCACCCTCCCGCTGGGCGTGCAGGCGTTCTCGTCGCAGTACTCCGTCGACACGGCGCGCGTGCTCGCGTTCACCTCGCTGTCGATGCTCCCCGCACTGCTGTTCTTCAGCCTGTTCGAGCGGCGCATCGTCGGCGGTCTCACCGGAGCCGTGAAGGGCTGACATGACCGTTCCCCACCCGCAGGCCTCGGCCCGCGTGCACGATCTGCTCGCGCAGATGACCCTCGAAGAGAAGGCCGCGCAGCTCGTCGGCTACTGGGTCGACCAGGGCGGCGAGGTCGTCGCTCCCCTGGCCGACGAGATGGTGACGACGACGAAGTACGCGGATGCCACGGCTCATGGCCTCGGCCATCTCACCCGTGTCTACGGCACGCGTCCGGTCGACCCGGTCGAGCGGGCGGCCTGGCTCTGGGAGGAGCAACGGCGTCTGCGCGCCGAGACCCGGCTCGGGATCCCCGCGATCGTCCACGAGGAGTGCCTGACTGGCCTCGCCGCGTGGAAGGCGGCGACGTATCCGACGCCGCTCGCGTGGGGCGCTTCGTTCGATCCGGAACTGGTCGCCGAGATGGGCGCCGCGATCGGCGACTCGATGCGCGAACTGGGCATCCATCAGGGGCTCGCGCCCGTGCTCGACGTCATCCGCGACCCTCGCTGGGGACGCGTCGACGAGTGCATCGGCGAAGACCCGTACCTCGTCGGGACCGTGGGGACGGCCTATGTGCGAGGCGTCCAGTCGGCGGGGGTCGATGCGACCCTCAAGCACTTCGTCGGGTACTCCGCATCACAGGCGGCGCGCAACCACGCCCCCGTGCACGCCGGCCCCCGCGAGGTCGCCGACGTCCTGCTGCCGCCGTTCGAGATGGCGATCCGCGACGGCGGCGCGGCATCCGTCATGAACTCGTACGCCGAGATCGACGGCGAACCCGTCGCGGCGAGCGCGCACTACCTCGACGAGGTGCTGCGCGGCCGGCTCGGATTCTCGGGCCCGGTCGTGTCGGACTACTTCTCGGTCGCCTTCCTGCAGACCACCCACGGGGTCGCCGGCGACCTCGGCGAAGCGGCCGAGCTCGCCCTCCGCGCCGGCATCGACGTCGAACTGCCGACGGGTGACGCGTTCGCCGCGCCGATGCTCGAGCGCATCCGCTCGGGTGAGATGGATGCCGCACTGCTGGATGCCGCCGTGCTCCGCGTCCTCGCGCAGAAGGAGCGCCTCGGCCTGCTCGACGAGACGTTCGAGACGCCGCCGGCCGCGGTCGACCTCGACGGCGCCCGCCACCGCGATCTGGCGCGCAGGCTCGCGGCCGAGTCGGTCGTGCTCGTGAGCAACGACGGGACGCTGCCGGCGGCATCCGCTCGTCGCATCGCCCTCATCGGGCCGAACGCCGACTCGGCGGAGGCGCTCATGGGCTGCTACTCGTTCGTCAACCACGTGCTCGCGCACCACCCGGGGACGCCGCACGGGATCGACCTGCCGACCGTTCGCGACGCCTTCGTCGCCGAGTACCCCGACGCCGAGATCGCCTACGCCCGCGGTTGCGGTGTGGAGGACGACGACGACTCGGCTATCGGCGATGCCGTGGACGCGGCGGCGGCGGCCGAGCTCGCCGTCGTGGTCGTCGGCGACCGCGCCGGCCTCTTCGGACGCGGCACCGTCGGCGAGGGCAACGACGTCGACGATCTCGAACTGCCCGGCCTGCAGCGGCAGCTCGTCGAACGCGTCGTCGCGACGGGCACTCCCGTCGTCCTCGTGATCCTCTCGGGCCGTCCGTACGCGATCGGGTGGGCGCTCGACGGCGAACGCCGCGTCGCCGCCGCTTTGCAGTCGTTCTTCCCCGGCGAAGAGGGCGCGGACCCGATCGCCGGCATCGTCTCGGGACGACTCTCGCCCTCGGGCAGGCTCCCCGTGACCCTGCCGCGGTCGGCCGGCGCGCAGCCCTACAGCTACCTGCACCCGCGGCTCGGAGGACCGATCGACGTGACGAGCGCCGACCCGACCCCGGTGCGCCCGTTCGGGCACGGGCTGACCTACACGACGTTCGCCCACGAGCACCTGCAGGCGTCCGCGTCGGTCGCGGCGGGCGACACCCTCGAGGTCTCGGTCGTCGCCCGCAACACCGGCGAGCGCGCCGGTGCCGATGTCGTCCAGCTCTACGCGCACGACCCGGTCGCGAGCCTCACGCGCCCCGTCGCACAACTGATGGCCTACCACCGGGTCGACCTCGGCCCGGGTGAGAGCGCGCGCGTCGTGTTCTCGCTGCCGACGGCGCGCTTCGCGTTCACGGGGCGCGACGGCCGCCGTGTCGTCGAGCCGGGACGGATCGACCTCTGGGTCGGCTCGTCGTGCGAGGACCGTGAGAGCGTCACCGCCATCGAGGTGACCGGCGAGCACGTCGTCACGCACGACGACGCCCGGATCGTCCCGGTGCGCGTCGTGGCGGACGCCGAGCTCGTCAGTCCCGGACGGTGAGGGTCGTGCTCACGTCGAGGGCGTCGGCCGACGGTCCCGCCGCGAGGCGGTAGTCCCCCGCTTGCACCCGCAGCGCCTCGCCGTCCCAGACGGCGAGGCGCTCGACCGTGAAGCGCACCTTTGCCGTCCGCGCCTCGCCCGGCTCGATGCGCACGCGGGCGTACCCGAGCAGCAGCCGCCGCGGTGCCGCGATCGGCAGCTCAGGGGCGACGGCGTAGAGCTGCACGAGCTCCTCCACCGCGCGCTCCGACCGGTTCGCGACCCGGACGCTCGCGGTGACGACCTGCTCGTCGTCCCGAGGATCGAGGGCGGGATGCCGCAGGGTGGGCGCGGGCGCCGTCACCGTTCCGGCATCCACCTCGACGGCCTCGTAGGCGACGTCGCCATAGCCGAGCCCGTGTCCGAACGCGAAGGCGTACGGGTCGGGCTGGTGCCGGTAGGTCGCCTGCTGGCGTCGGGTGTCGTAGTCGAAGAGGTCGCCCGCCTGGTCCGGGTGTGCCGGCCACGACTGCGCGAGGCGCCCGGCGGGCTCGCGGTCGCCGCTCAGGACGTCGAGCAGACCGTGGCCGAGCTCCTGCCCCGCGTGACTCGACCAGACGACGGTCGCCGCGTCGGCGGCATCCGCGAGGACGTACGGGAAGCTCGAGACGATCGTCAGCACAGAGCGCGGGTTGGCGGAGCGCGCGGCCCGCCAGAGGTCCGTCGCCGCGGTCGGCAGCAGCAGGTGGAGACGGTCGGCGGTCTCGCGACCCGACAGGTGGGGGTCGTTGCCGACGGCGACGAGGACGACGTCGGCCGCCGCGGCCGCGCGCGCCACCTCGTCCAGACCGCGCGTCACCGTCTCGACCTCGAAGCGCGCGGCGTCGTCGAGGGTGACGCCCTCGGCCACGAGCAGACCCACGTCGCGGACGACGCGCACCCACCGGCCCGAGCCGAGGTGCAGCAGCGACCACGAGCCGTCCTCGTGCACGTGCCGGCGGAAGCTCTCCTGCACGACCCAGCCGCCGACGCGCTCGGCATCGGCCCGCATCGGCCAGGCACCGCCCGTCAGCAGGCGCCCGCTCGCGTGGGAACGGAGGGTCAGGATGCCGTCGCCCCAGTCCGTGACGTCGAACAGGCTCGCGTCGGTCCGAGCGTCGAGGATCGCGTCGACGGTACCGTCCGCCGCTGCGGCGACGTAACCGGACGGAGCACGGAGGACGACGGTGTCGGCGCCGGTCACGACCTCGACCGCGGCCGTCGGGTAGCGGTCGCGCACGCCCTGCGCGATGCCGACCGCGTAGGGCGGCGTACCGGAGTACCAGTCGGTGAGGACGACATCCGCCATCGGCCCGACGACGGAGACCGACGCGGGCTCGGCGAACGGCAGAACCCCGGCGTCGTTCCGCAGCAGCACGACCTGACGGGCGACCGCCTCGCGGGCGAGCTCGCGCGCGGCGGGCGTGTCGATCTCGTCCGGGCCGATCGCGGCGTACGGGTCGTCGTCACCGTCGAACTCGCCGGTGCGGAGGCGCATATCGAGGAGTCGCAGGACAGCGGCATCCACGTCCTCGTCCGTCAGCAGACCCTGCGCGAGCGCGCCGCGGACGGCCTCGAGGCTCGGCGCCGAGTCGGGGCCGTCGTCGGTGAACGAGTCCATGCCGCTGCGCACGAGGGCGGCGGCGCCGTGCACTTTGTCGGGCTGCGCGCGCTGGATCGAGACGAGGAAGCTCGGCGCCCCGGCATCCGACACGACCGCAATGGACTCGTCGCTCCAGCTGCGAGCCTCGGCCACCAGCTCGGGTTGCGTGTGCGCAGGCACCCCGTTCACCCGGTTGTAGGCGAGCATCATGCTGCCGGCGACCTTCTGCTCGATCGCCGGACGGAACGCCGGCAGCTCCTCTTCGTGGAGTGTGCGCGGCGACATCTCGGACGACGTCGCGGACCGGTCGGTCTCGTTGCTGTAAGCGAGGAAGTGCTTGAGCGAGGGCACCGTCTTCCAGACCCGCGGGTGGTCGCCGCGGAGCCCCCGGCTGTACGCCGCACCGAGCTGGCCCGTGTAGTGCGGGTCCTCGGAATACCCCTCCTCGTTGCGCCCCCATGCCGGATGCCGGAGCGTGTTGACGACCGGCGCCCACACGTTGAGGTCGACGTCCGCCCCCGACGCGCGCTTGGCTCGGACCTCGGTCGCGACGAGGTCGCCCACGCGCCTCACCAGCTCGGGATCCCACGTCGCCGCGAGGCCGACGGGCTGCGGGAAGACCGTCGCCACACCCACCCACGCGAGCCCGTGAAGGGCCTCGCATCCGGTGTGGAACGGGCGGATGCCGAGGCGCTCCACCGCCGGCATGGCCTGGTGGAGCATCGCGACGCGCTCCTCCGGGGTCAGCCGCTCGAGCAGGTCGCGGGAGCGCTCGGCCAGCGGCACATCGATCCGGCGGAAGGCGTCGACCGTCATCCGGCGACCTCCACCTCGGCCTCGAGCGAGACCGCCCCGGCACCGACGACCGACGCCGTCCGGTCGCCGACCTGCAGGCTCCACGGCGCACGCGCGTCCGACGACTCGGCGGTGATCCGCCCGCCCTCGCGACGCACCCGGAACACCGTCGCGGCAGCCCCGTCGTGCCCCGGGACGACCGTCTCGCCGTCGTACCCGTCGGGTAGCTCGAAGCAGCGCAGCGTCACGCCGTCGGCCCAGTCGTAGTCCGGCCGGTCCTCGCGCGCTCCCCACGGCAGAACCGTGCCCGGCCGCACCCGCAGCGGGACGGACTCGTAGCCGTGACGCTCGGTCTGCCATGTGCGGCCGTCCACCGCGTCACCGGTCAGGAGCGAAGTCCACCGCCCCTCGGGCAGGTAGTACTCGACGCTCCCGTCCTCGGTGAACACGGGGGCGACCATGAGGGAGTCGCCCAGCATGTACTGGACGTCGGCGTCGTGCGTCGACCGGTCGCCCGGGAACTCGAGCACGAGCGGACGCATCATCGGGATGCCGGCGGTGTGCGCCTCCTCCGCGATCCGGGCCAGATACGGCATGAGGCGCAGCTTCAGCGTCGTGAACCGGCGCGTCACCTCGACCGCCTCGTCGTCGAACGCCCATGGCACCCGCACCGAGCCCGAACCGTGCAGGCGGGAGTGCGAGGAGAGCAGTCCGAACGCGAGCCAACGCTTGAAGACACCGGCATCCGGCGTGCCCTCGAAGCCGCCGATGTCGTGACTCCAGTATCCGAACCCGCTCATCGCGAGCGACAGGCCGCCGCGCAGGGTCTCGGCCATCGACAGGAGCGTCGAGTCGTTGTCGCCGCCCCAGTGCACGGGGAACTGCTGGCCGCCCGCCGTCGCCGAGCGGGCGTAGAGGACCGCCTCGCCGACGCCGCGCTCCTCCTCGAGCACCCGGAAGACGATCTCGTTGTAAAGCTGCGGGTAGTAGTTGTGCATCCGCTGCGGGTCGGAGCCGTCGTGCCAGACGACGCCGTCGACCGGGATCCGCTCGCCGAAGTCGGTCTTGAAGCTGTCGGCGCCCTGCCGCACGAGACGGCGCAGGTGCTCGGCGTACCACTCGGCCGCCTCGGGGTTGGTGAAGTCCACGATCGCCATCCCGGCCTGCCACATGTCCCACTGCCAGACGTCGCCCTCCGTCGTCTTCAGCAGGAACCCGCGCTCCGCGGCCTCGGCGAAGATGGCGGAACGCTGCGCGATGTAGGGATTGATCCACAGCGAGACCCTGAGGCCGCGCTCGCGCAGCCTCGCGAGCTGGCCGTCGGGGTCGGGGAACATGCGCGGATCCCACGTGAAGTCGGTCCACTGGAACTCCCGCATCCAGAAGCAGTCGAAGTGGAACACCGACAGCGGCAGGTCGCGCGCGGCCATCCCGTCGACGAACTCGGTCACACTGGCCTCGTCGTACGCGGCGGTGAAGGACGTCGTCAGCCACAGCCCGAACGACCACGCCGGCACGCGGGCAGGACGCCCCGTGAGCGCCGTGTAGCGCCGCAGCACGTCCTTGGGCTCGGGCCCGGCGATCACGTAGTAGTCGAGCGTCTCGCCCGGCACCGAGAACTGCACGCGCGAATTGATCTCGGACCCGACCTCGAACGACACCGCGTCGGGGCTGTCGACGAAGACGCCGTACCCGCGACTCGTCAGGTAGAACGGCACCGACTTGTACGCCTGCTCGCTCGACGTGCCGCCGTCCGCATTCCACGTGTCGATCGACTGGCCGTTCTTCGTGAAGGCGCCGAAGCGTTCGCCGAACCCGTAGACGCGCTCGCCCGGCTCGATCGAGAGCTGCTGGTGCACCCACGTGCCATCCGGACCCGTCATGTGGCCGATCGAGCGCGGCAGCGCGGTCGTCAGCACACGGTCACCCTGCTCGAACGCGACGCGCCACGCCCCCTCGCGCGACACACGGACGCGGAGGTCACCGGCATCCAGCACGCCCTCGGCGTCGTCGACCGTCACGGTCGGCGTGTAGCCCTCCTCCCCCGTCACGGCGAAGTCGGGACCGCGGTGACGCCCGCCGGCGTGCCGCTGCACCCGCACCTTTATGACCCCGGGGGCCGGCGCCGAGAACGTCGTCGTGATCATCGGCCGGTTGAGCGTGTCGCCCCGGTGCCGGATGGCGGCGGTCGGCGCGAAGACGGTAAGGCTGCCGGCCTCGGCGTCGGCACGCATGTCGTCCACGGCGCTCGCGTACAGACCGGTCACTCCCGGCCTCATGAGCCAGTAGCCGTCGGTGAACTTCATGTCCTTCGCCTTTCTGTCACGACTCGCGCGTCCCCCCTCGGAACCGTCACGTGGTCGTCGATCTCGTCATCCGTCAGCAGGTCGGTCCAGGCTCCGGAGAGCGGGATCGTCACGTCGTCGTCGCCGCGGTTCAGCAGGAAGAGCGCGTCGCCGCGCCGCACGACCTCGACCTCCGCGGGCGGCACGCCGATGGCACCGGCGACGCCCGCGGCATCCAGCGCGTCACCGAGGACCGCGTCGAGCAGGTCGTCCGCGAGGACGGCGCCGACGTACCAGGCCGTCCCGTTCCGCGTCACGACCGGGCGCCCCGCGAGGTCGCCCGACGCGAACGTCGCCACGACCTCGGCGCCGTCGGTGCGGAGCTTCTCGCCGAGGGTGTGGGCGACGGATGCCGCCCACCGCCCGTCAGCCGACGCGACGGCGACGCCGTCGTCGGGGAGCCCGACCCACTCCTCGCCGCTGACCCCGAGGATGTCGCGGAGCAGCACGGGCGAGCGACCCGTGAGGATGTGCCCGCGCTCGTCGGCGACGCCGCTGAACGGCCCGACCACGACCTGCGCACCGCGCGAGGCGGCGTCGGTCAGGCGCGCGGCGTCGTCCGGCCGCAGGACGTACCCGTGCGGCAGGAGCACGACGTCGTAGGCGCTGAGGTCGGCGCCGAAGGGCACGACGTCGACGGGGATGCCGCGCCGCCACAGCGGGCGGTACCAGCGACGCATCTGCTCGAGACCGTCGAAGCGGGCCGTCGGCCGGGCGGGTTCGTCCGACGCCCACCACGACGGCCAGTCGAAGAGCACCGCGGTGCGCGCGGCGACGCGGCCGCCCACGACGGGCCGGAGTCGCTGCAGCTCGCGCCCCTGGCGGCAGACGCCCTCGAAGACCTCGGTGTCGGCACCGGCGTGGGGCAGCATCGCGGAGTGGAAGCGTTCGGCGCCGGCCGTGGACTGCCGCCACTGGAAGAAGCAGATTCCGTCGGCACCGCGCGCGACGGCCTGCAGCGTGTCGAGGCGCGCCCGCGCGGGCGTCTTCGGGAGGTTGTGCGGACGCCACTGGACGGCGCTGATCGCCTGCTCCATCAGCACCCACGGCCGGCCGTCGCCGAGTCCGCGCATGAGGTCCTGCACGAAGGCCATGTCGAGCGGGCTGTCGGGGTCTGCGGGGTCCGGGTACTGATCGTCGCTCACGACGTCGACGTCGTCCGCCCACGACCAGTAGTCCACGTGCGCGAAGGCGCCCATGAAATTCGTCGTGATGGGCTGGGTGGCGCCGGCGCCCCGGATGGTGTCGCGGAGCTCGCGGTAGCAGTCGCGCAGCTCGTCGGAGGTGAACCGGCGGAAGTCCAGCGACTGCGTCGGATTGATGAGGTACGGCGCGCGCCGGGGCGGCAGGATCTCGGCGACGTCCGAGTACCGCTGCGCCCAGAACGCGGTGCCCCACGCCCGGTTGATCTCCTCGATCGATCCGTACCGGCGCAGCAGCCACTCCCGGAAGGCGCGCGCCGCCTCGTCGCCGTGATCGATCTGGCCGTACTCGTTGCCGACGTGCCACATCCGGACGGCGGGATGCCGCGCGTACCGCGCCGCGAGGTCCGCCGTGATCGCGCGCGCCGCCTCGCGGTAGACGCGCGAGGACGGTGAGAACTGGTTGCGCGATCCGGCGACGAGGCGCACGCCGTCGCGGTCGACCGGCAGGGTCTCGGGATGCCGGATCCCGAGCCACGGCGGCGGCGAGGCCACGGGGGTCGCGAGGTCGACGGCGATCCCGCCGGCGTGGAGCAGGTCGAGGACCTCGTCGAGCCACGCGAACTCGCGGGCCCCGGGGCTCGGCTCGAGCTCCGCCCAGCTGAAGACACCGACGGTGACGAGGTTCACCCCCGCGCGCTGCATGAGGGCGATGTCCTCGCGCCAGACCTCGGGCGACCACTGCTCGGGGTTGTAGTCCCCACCGAAGAGGATGCCGCGCTCGGCCGACAGCGTCGCGAAGGCCGAGGAGGAGGCAGAGGTCATGACCGGGCGGGCCTTTCAGCGAATGTGGACGACAGTGTCGAAGCGCTTCAACGATCTCAACCTATACTAGCGATCACGACCGTGTCCATCGGTCGGCAGGGCAGCGTTCGAGGCGTCAGACGAGCCGATACGCTCGATCCATCCGCGCGTCGAAGCCGATGCCGTCGGAGAAGGAGGGTCCATGACCACGATCGCCGACGTGGCTCAGGCCGCGGGAGTCTCGATCTCGACGGTCTCGTACGTGATGAGCGGCAAACGCACCATCTCGCAGGAGACGCGGGAACGCGTCGAGCAGGCGATGGCCGACCTCTCCTACAGCCCGCAGGCGAGCGCGCGCTCCCTCGCCTCGCGGTCGACGAGCATTCTGGGGTTGCAAGCCCCCATCCGCGCCGGCGTCGACGTCCACGTCGTCATGCAGATCGTCGCGGGAGCCCTCAAAGAGGCGCGCCTGCACCACCACGACATCCTGCTGCTCACGAGCGACGACGCCGCCGGTGTCGAACGCGCGGCGCGGGCGGGGATGGTCGACGGGGTGCTGATCCTCGACGTCGAGACGAGCGACCCCCGCGTGGGCTCGCTCGCCGACCTCAGCATCCCGAGCGTCCTCATCGGCCTCCCCGACACGGCCGACCAGCTGATCTGCGTCGACTTCGACTTCGAAGCCGCCGGACGCCTCGCCGCCGAGCGTCTCGCCGAGCGCGGCCACCGCACCGTCACCCTCCTCGGCGCTCCGCCCCAGGTGCAGGCACGACACACCTCGTACTCGGACCGCCTCACCCGCGGGTTCCTCTCCCGCAGCCGTGAGGTGGGACTCACCGCGACCGTGCTCCCCTGCCCCGCGGGTCCCGGCGCGACCGAGGTCGTCGATGCGCTGCTCGCCGGATCCCCCGAGACCACCGCGCTCTTCGTCCACAACGAGGCAGCCCTTCCCTTCATCGCCGCCCGCCTCTTGGCCTCGGCCTCCGCGGCGCCCATCGAGATCGTCGCCTTGAGCCCGGCCGAGCTCGCCCTCCATGTTCCGGGCGTGTCGGACGTCATCGACCTTCCCGCCGAAGAGCTCGGCGCGGCGGGTGCCCGCACGCTGCTCGCCGCGATCCGCGGTGAACGGTCGCCCGGGCCGGAACTCCTCACCCCGCGCTTCGCCCACTCGCCGGCGGAACCCGCGACGGTCTGATCATGAAGATCGACCCCGAGAACCGCGCCGTCCAGGGCTTGTCGTCGTTCCTCGAGTTCGTCGCCCTCAACATCCTGTTCCTGCTCTGCTGCGCACCCCTCGTCACGATCGGCGCGGCCACGAGCGCCCTGCTGGAGGTGACCCGACGCTACGCCGACGAGGAGGGCGGCCGTCCGCTGCGCGACTTCCTGCCCGCGCTGGCGCGGAACTTCCTGCCCGCGACCGGGCTCAGCCTCATCCTGTTGACGGCGAGCGTCGCGCTCGCCTTCAGCGGCGTGTTCTGGCTGTCGGCACCCGAGCCGCTCCTCACGGGCCTCGCCGCCCTGGCGTTCGCCGGAGCGGCCTACGCCGTCGCCGCGTTCGTCCACGCGATGGGTCTCGTCGCCGCGTACCGCGCCCCCTTCCGCCAGACGCTCAAGAACGCCGTGCTCCTCCCGGCAGCGGAGCCGCTGCGGACCCTCGCGCTCCTCGTGATCCCCGTGACCGTCGTATGCCTCGTCATCGTCTTCCCTCCCACGATGTTCCTCGTGGCCACGATCGGATTCTCCGTCGGTGCCTACGGCTGCGCGTTCCTCTTCCGGAGCATCTACCGCCGCCGCTCCGGAACCGCCGCCTGAGTCGCAAGGGAAAGGCCCCGCCGGATCACCGACGGGGCCTTTCCTGCGTGCGGGGCGGTCAGCCGCCGAACTCCGCCGAGACCGCCTTGCGGGCGGCATCCTGCGATTCGGCGTTGGCCATGTCGACCTCGAGGACCTTGTCGTAGCCGAGGCCCTTCGCGGTCTCCTGCATCGATGACAGCAGCGAGTCGAACTGCGCATCGCTCTCGGCGAAGACCATCTGCCACGAGGTCTGGACGATCGTCGCCTTGACCTGGTTGCGGAGCGTCTCGATCTCGGAGGAATCGGTCGGCGCGGTGAAGCTGGCGCCGGCGCCGACCATGAGCTGGTCGTTGCCCTGCAGGTAGTCCATCGTCGTCGGAGCGCCCATCTTGGCCGCCCAGTCGTCGGTGAGCGAATTGCTCGTCTCGGCCTGGTAGCTCGGCCACATCTTGTAGCTGTACGGGAAGCCGGTGTTCGGGTCGGTGTCGATCGGCAGCACGGCGCTGATGTTCAGCTGCGATGCACCGTCGATGTAGCTGCCGCCACCCCACTCGGCCGGGACCTCGGCGTCACCCTCGAAGAAGATCTTGTGACCGAGCTCGGTGAGCGCTGGCTCCTTGTCGGCGTTGAGCTCCCACGTGAGCCCCTCGGGGCCGGCGGCACCCTGCGTCTGGCTGTTGTTGGCCAGGGCACCCTCGGGCGAGAAGAGCCAGTCGACGAACGCCGCGATGCGCTCGGGGTCCTCGGCCTTCGAGCCGATCGCGAACACCTGCTTGCCGCCGTACGCCTCGGCGCCGTACGAGAAGATGTCCATGTCGTCCATCGGCGCCATCATGAAGCCGCGGCCCGCATCGACGTTCTTGTCGGTGTTGTAGGCGGCCTGTCCGAGCCACGGCCAGAACGAGAAGAGCACCTGGCCGTTCTGGTACTTGTTCCAGAGGGTGTCGTAGTTCTGCGTGGTCGAGTCGGGATCGAGGATGCCGAGTTCGTTCGCCTCGTGGAAGAAACGCAGCGCGCGCACGTACTGCCCGTCCTCGTCGAGGATGCCCTGAAACTCGGACCCGTCGCCCTTGGCGAGGGCGAAGCCGACCTCGTCGAAGCCGTAGTAGGTGGTCGGCTGCTTGGCGTTGTTCAGCATGTTGCCGTCCCAGTCCTTGAACAGCGAGACCGCGTAGGTCTTCTGCCCGTTGGGAGCGGTGGGCTCGGCATCCTGCATCTTCTTCAGCACCGGGAGGAGGTCTTCGAGCGTGCTGATCTCGGGGTAGCCGGCCTGCTTGTAGAGGTCCCAGCGCAGGTAGGGACCGAACGTCGGGTCGAGACCCTCGGAGGGCTCGGTGGGCTTCAGCGAGGAGACCTGCGACGGGAAGGCGTACGTGCCGTCGGCGCCCTCGTTGATCTTGTCGACGGCGGCGTCGAACCGGCCGACGTTCTTCATGGCCGGGTAGAAGCTCGCCGAGTCGAGGAGCAGACCGCCCTCGCGGAGCTCCTCGAGCCGCTGGCCCTTGTCGGTGATGATGAGGTCGCCGAGGTCGCCCGCCGTGACGCGGGTGTTGAAGAGGGTGTCGCCGCCGCCCGCGACATTGGGGGCGATGATGTTCAGCTTCATGTTGAACTTCTTCTCGACGAGGTCGCCGAACCACCCCTCCTGCATCCCCATGTAGTTGGCGAGGCCGTCGAAGACGTCGATCGTGATGGGCTCGTCCCACGAGGTCGGGAACGCGGTGATCTCCTCGCGTTTCTCGGTGGGCGCGGGGCCGGTGCAGGCGCTCAGCAGCCCGACCGTCGCCAGAGCGGCGACGGCGCCGATGGCCTTGCGTGATAGCTTCATTGCTTTCCTCTCGGTGGTGTGACCGTGATGGTCGGGTTCAGCCCTTGACCGCGCCGAGCATGATGCCCTTGACGAAGAAGCGCTGGAACAGCGGGTAGACGAAGATGATGGGCAGGATGACGATGACCGAGATCGTCATCCGGATCGAGGTCGGCGTCTGACTCGTGGCCGCGTCGACGATCGAGCTGATGTTGCCGCCGTTCTGCATGGCCTGAGCCAGGCTGTTGGCTTGGTTGATGAACATGTAGAGCAGGTACTGCAGCGTGTAGAGGCTCTGGTCGGTGATGTAGATCAAGGTGTCCTGGAAGCTGTTCCACTGCGCCACGGCCGAGAAGATGGCCACGGTCGCGAGGATCGGCGTCATGTTCGGCAGGTACACCCGGAAGAAGACCTGCAGGATGTTCGCGCCGTCCATCTCGGCGGCCTCCTGCAGTTCGGTGGGCATCGCCTCGACGTAGGTCTTCACGAGGATGATGAAGAACGGCTGCACGACGAACGGCAGCACGTAGACCCAGAAGTTGTTGGTCAGCCCGAGGTTCCGGATGACGATGAACACCGGGATGAGGCCCGCGCTGAAGTACATCGTGATGATGACGAAGCGGTACCAGAACCGGCGTCCCCACATGCGACTCTGCGTGAACATGAAGCCGAGGAAGGCCGAGGCGAGCACCGCGGCGACCGTACCGAGGACGGTGCGGCCGACGGAGACGATCGCGGCCTGCGTGAGTCCGCCGAGCTGGAAGACCTGCTCGTAGTTGGAGAGGTGGATGCCGGTGGGCAGCCACCGGACCTGGCCGAGTGCGGCGAGGTCGTTCGAGCTGACCGAGTTGATGATCAGGTAGTAGAACGGGTAGGCGCAGACGAACGCGAGCGCCAGGAACACCGAGTAGTTGACGATCGCGAAGACGACGCGGCCGGAGAGATCGGCGTCGCGCCGGACGACGCGGCGGCGGGTGGGAGTCGTGGTGACCATGATCGGGGGCTCCTGACTCAGACGATGGATTCGCCGCGCACGCGCTTGGCGATGCCGTTGACGGTGAACAGGAGGATCACGGAGATGAGGCTCTTCAACATGCCGATCGCCGTCGCCATCGACAGGTTGTTGCCCGTCATGCCGATGTTGTAGACGTACAGGTCGAGGACCTGGATGTACTCCTTGTTGAAGGCGTTCTGGAAGACGAAGTACTGCTCCATGCCGTTGTTGAGCAGGTTCGCGATCGACAGCAGCAGCAGGACGAGGTAGGTCGGCATGAGCTGCGGCACCGTGATGTACCACATCTTCTGGAATCGCCCTGCGCCGTCGATCTCCGCCGACTCGTACAGCGACTGATCGATTCCGGCGATCGCGGCGAGGTAGATGATCGCTCCCCAGCCGAGGCCCTTCCAGACCGACCAGAGGGTCATCGTCAGCCAGACGTTCTGGTCGGTGTCGAGGAACTTCACCGGCGTGGTGATCAATCCGGCATCCGACAGGACGCCGTTGACGAGTCCCGAGCTCGAGAAGAGCGAGAAGGCGATCATGTAGACGAGCACCCACGAGATGAAGTTGGGGAGGGTCGTCAGCGTCTGGACGACGTTGCGGAACCAGGGGGCGCGGATCTCGTTGAGGAAGATCGCGAACGCGAGCGGCAGAACCGAGGTCGCGATGCCGAGGAAGCTGATCGCGAGCGTGTTGGCGAGCACCTGGCCGACCTGCGCGACCTGGGTCGGCGAGCTCACGAGCAGCTGGAACCACTGCAGCCCGACGAAGTCGCTGCCGGCGAGGCCGAGGGCGGGACGGTAGTCGAAGAGCGCGTAGATCCAGCCGTAGAGCGGGAAGTACGAGAAGAGGAAGACCAGCACCAGGAACGGGACGATGCACAGGAACATCCGGAACGAGCGACGGTTCTTCGACACCCGCCGCGCGGGGCGGGACGGCGTCTTCTCTTCGATCGTCGTGGCAGCGACCTCGGTGACGATCGCCTGCTGCGTCATCGGTCGCGCCGCTCTGGGCGCTCGGATATGTGCCGGGTCATCTCACTCCTTCGTGATCGAAGCGCTTCCGCGAATGGCCGTCGAACCGCTTCGATATGAAGATAACGCTCGACGGCGGACGCGTCAAACATCACGTTCCGGTCACGCGACGACGCCGCCCCGGCCGGAAGGCGGGGCGGCGTCGTCAGGGCGCAGAGCGGTGATCAGCCGGCGATGCGCGTCCAGTCCACGGCAGCGGTGAGCGGGACGAGGGTCGGCCGCTCCACCGTCGTGCCGACCTCGAGCCGTCGCCCCTCTGCGGAGGAGCGGAGGAGACTCTCCATGACGTCGAGCACGTGCAGCGCGAGCGCTCCGCCGGCTCGACCCGCCCCGCCGGAGGCGATGGCGTCGATCAACCCGATGCCCCGACCGGAGCCCTCGTAGCCGGCCGACGCCGGGACCGACCGCCAGCCGTCCTCACCGAGCGCCGCGAGGCGGACCTCGCCGTCGAACATGTTCGGATCGGGCACCGACAGCGACCCCCGCTCTCCGTGCACCTCGATCGGCGGGGCGGCCGTCCGGACGGCGTCGAAGCTCGTGACGACGGTCGACACCGCCCCGCCCGCGTGCTCGAGCAGCCCGCTCACGTGCGTGTCGACCTCGACCTCGATCCGCTCGCCGGCGTGCGGGCCCGTGGCGATCGTGCGCTCCGCACGAGCCCGGCGAGCGGCCCCGGTGACGGCGACGACCGGCCCCAGCAGGTGGACGAGGCTCGTCAGGTAGTACGGCCCCATGTCGAACAGTGGTCCCCCGCCGGGTGCGTAGTAGAACCCGGGAGCGGGATGCCACAGCTCGTGACCCGGCGACACCCACGTCGCGCTCGCCGCGACCGGCCGCCCGATCGCCCCGTCGTCGACGAGGCGGCGCGCGGTCTGGATGCCTGTGCCGAGCACCGTGTCGGGCGCCGCCGAGACGTGCACGCCGGCCGCGGCGGCGGCATCCATCACCGCACGTCCCTCGGCGACCGTCAGCGCCAGCGGCTTCTCGCCGTGGACCGACTTGCCGGCGGCGATCGCGGCGTGCGCGACCTCCGCGTGCGCGGCGGGGACGGTGAGGTTGAGGACCGTCTGCACCTCGGGGTCGGCCATCATCTCGTCGACCGTCAGCGCCCGCGCGCCCGGGATGCCCGCGGCGACCTCCGCCGTACGGTCCGGCCGCAGGTCGGCCACCGCGGCGATCCGGATCGCGGGACTCTGTGCGAAAAGGTCCAGGTACTGAGTCGAAATGACGCCGAGACCGACGATCCCTACGGCGTGCGGGCTGCCCACAGCAGTCCCCTTTCGACGATGGTGCGGACGTTCGGATCGGCGAGGATCTCGGGCGTGTGGCCGGGCGTCGCGACGAAGACGCGACCCCTGCCCCATAGCCGGGTCCAGACGGCGGGACTCACGATCGGCCGGTGCCAGGGGTGGTACTCCTGCGTCGGATGCGTCGTCGTCGCGAGGACGTCGATCAGGTCGTCGTGGAGCACCCAGTACTGCTCGGTGTGCAGCGTGAAGTCGTCGATGCCGGCTGTGATCTCGTGGCCGCGGCCCAGCTCGGTGATCCCGACCGTGTGATCGAGGTAGTTGTCGCGCTCGTCCCCCGGGCGGTCGTCGGGGTGACGCCCCGGATGGGTCGCGAACTGGCCCCCGACGAGCTGCAGGTAGTCGGAGCTGTTGCGATACGAATCCGCGATGCCGCCGTGCCAGCCGGCCAGCCCCGTCCCCGCCTCGACGGCCGCTCGGAGCCCCCGGAGCGCGTCGTCCGAGATGGACGACATCGTCACCGCCTGCACCACGAGGTCGACCCCCGCCATCCGCTCGGCGTCGGCGTAGACCTCGTTCGTCTCCTCGATCGCGACCTCGAAGCCGTTCTGCTCGAGGAACGGGACGAACATGTCCGTCGCGGCGATCGGGTGGTGGCCGTCCCACCCGCCGCGGACGATGAGCGCGCGACGGGTCACCGGGCCTCCTCCGCCCGCCGTGCGGCCACGGTGTCGTAGCGCTCGCGGACCTCCGGACGGGGGTCGGATGCCGCCTCCCGGTCCATCTCGACGGCCCACTCCGGCCACGCACCGGCCAGCGCCGCCGCCGCCTGACGCGCGGCGCCCTGCGCGACGTACTCACCCGGCGCGGGGACCGCCACCGGGACGTCGAACACCTGCGCGGCGACCGCGGCGACCGCCGCGTTCCGCGCCGCACCGCCGACGAGCAGCACGCGCTCGGCGGTGACTCCGAGACCCCGGATCGCATCGAGACCTGTCGCGAGACCCGCGAGCATGCCCTCGATCGCGGCGCGGGCGAGGTTCTCCCGCGTCGTGTTGACCAGCGAGAGCCCGTCGATCGACGCGCGCGCGGTCGGCAGGTTGGGCGTGCGCTCCCCCTCGAACCACGGCACGAGCACGACGCCGCCGGCGCCGGGTTCGGCCGCCGCGGCGAGCTCGGTGAGACCCTCGTGGTCCACCCCCAGCAGACGCGCGGTCGCATCGAGCACCCGCGCGGCGTTGAGGGTCGCAACGAGCGGCAGGAACCGTCCCGTGGCGTCCGCGAAGCCCGCGGCCGTGCCGGTCGGATCGATCGTCCTCGTGTCGCTGACGGCGAAGACCGTGCCCGACGTGCCGATCGACACGACGACGTCGCCCGCCGTCGCGCCGACCCCGAGGGCGGCCCCCGCGTTGTCGCCCGCACCGGGACCGACGCGGCGACCGCCGGCATCCGTGACCCACTCGAGGGGACCGAGCACACGCGGCAGGATCGCGTCGTGACCGAGCGCCGCGGCGAGCAGCTCGCGGTCGTACTCCCCCGACGCGGGGTCCCAGTAGCCGGTGCCGGAAGCGTCCGAGCGGTCGGTGACGAGCTCGTCGAGCGCCGGGTTCCCCGGGCCGAAGCCGCGCAGGCGCCACGTCAGCCAGTCGTGCGGCAACGCGACCGCGGCGACCCGGGCGGCGTTGTCGGGCTCCGCGTCGCGCAGCCATCGCAGCTTGGTGATCGTGAAGGACGCGACCGGCACGAGTCCCGTGCGCTGGGCGAGCTCGTCGGCGCCGAACTCGATCGTGAGATCGGATGCCGCCGGCCCCGAGCGCGTGTCGTTCCACAGCAGCGCGTCGCGCACCACCGCGCCCGATGCGTCGAGCGCGACCATGCCGTGCTGCTGGCCCCCGATCGACCACGCCGCGACGTCGTCGAGGCCCCCGGCATCCGCGATCGCGCTCTGCAGCGCCGACCACCACGCCTCGGGATCGACGGAGGTGCCGTCGGGGTGCGACGCACGACCGGAGCGGACGATCGCTCCGGTCGTGACGTCGACGATGACGACCTTGCAGGATTGCGTCGACGAGTCGACGCCCATCACGAAGGTCACGTCAGCGCGCGCCCAGCAGGTGCTCGGTCGCCAGCTGCTGCAGGCGGACGAACCCGGCGCCCTTGCCGCCGAGGTAGACGCTCGGGTCGAAGTCCTCGTAGGCCGAGCGGTCGGCGAGGAAGTCGTCGTAGCTCTCGCCCGGGTTCAGCGTCGGGGTCGACAGGTCGTCGACCTTCGCGGCGGCGAGCGCCTCCTGAACCTCGGGGTCGGCGCGGAACGCCTGCGCGCGCTCCTTGAGGAGGAGGTAGGTGCGCATGTTGGCGGCAGCCGACTCCCAGACGCCGGTCTCGTCCTCGGTGCGGCTCGGCTTGTAGTCGAAGTGACGCGGGCCGTCGTAGGCCGGGATGCCGCCGGGGCCGCCGTTCTCGAGCAGGTCGACGAGCGAGAACGCGTTGTGCAGGTCGCCGTGGCCGAAGACGAGATCCTGGTCGTACTTGATGCCGCGCTGGCCGTTGAGGTCGATGTGGAAGAGCTTGCCGTGGTACAGCGCCTGGGCGATGCCGGCGGTGAAGTTGAGACCCGCCATCTGCTCGTGGCCGACCTCGGGGTTCACGCCGAACAGCTCGGAACGCTCGAGCGAGTCGATGAACGCGATCGCGTGACCGAGCGTGGGCAGCAGGATGTCGCCCCGCGGCTCGTTCGGCTTCGGCTCGATCGCGAAGCGGATGTCGTAGCCCTTGTCGGTGACGTAGTCGCCGAGCAGGTTCACGGCCTCGCGATAGCGCTCGAGCGCCTGGCGGACGTCCTTGGCGGAGTCGTACTCCGCGCCCTCGCGGCCGCCCCACATGACGAAGGTCTTGGCGCCGAGCTCGGCACCGAGGTCGAGCTGACGGAACACCTTGCGGAGGGCGAAGCGACGCACGTCGCGGTCATTCGCGGTGAAGCCGCCGTCTTTGAAGACGGGCGCGCTGAACAGGTTGGTCGTGACCATCGGGACGATCATGCCGGTCGAGTCGAGGGCGCCCTTGAGGCGGTCGATCTCACGCTGGCGCTCGGCGTCGCTCGATCCGAAGGCGAACAGGTCGTCGTCGTGGAAGGTGAGACCGTACGCGCCGAGCTCGGCGAGCTTCTCGACCGCGTGGACGACGTCGAGCGGGTGACGGGTCGGGCCGCCGAACGGGTCGGTGCCGTTGTAGCCGACGGTCCACAGGCCGAAGCTGAACTTGTCTGCGGGGGTGGGGGTGACCATGACGCTCCTTCGCGAGCCGGACAAAATGTTGTTGTCAGCAACGTATACCAGGCGCGCCGCCGCGACAAACCCCTTCCGGTGACTATCGTGGGGTCCGTGACCGATCAGGGGCGAACCGTCGAATCCGTGCGGCGCGCGAACCTGGGCAGCATCCTCCGCATCGTGCACCGCGAGGGCCCGCAGTCGCGCGCCGCCCTCACCGAGTCGACCGGGCTCAACCGGTCGACCGTCGCCGATCTCGTCGGCTCGCTCGTGTCCTTCGGCCTCGTCGCCGAGCGCGCTCCCGACCCGTCGCGCCGGGTCGGCCGGCCCTCCCCCGTCGTCGCGGTGGACCCCGCCGTCGTCGCGATCGCCGTCAACCCCGAGGTCGATGCGCTCGAGATCGCCGCCGTCGGCCTCGACCGCGACATCCGCGCCGTCGTCGTCCTGCCGCAGGACCACCTCCTCACCCCGCAGGCGACCGCCGACCTCGTCGCGGAGCAGATCGCGAACTGGCGCCGCGGCGAGCTCGCGGGCTCCCGCATCCTGGGCGTCGGCCTCGCCGTCCCGGGGCTCGTCCGCATCGAGGACGGGCTCGTCCGCGACGCGCCCCACCTGGGCTGGGTCGACGTGCCCCTGCGAGACCTCGTCGCGGCGGCCACCGGCATCCCCGTCGTCGTCGGCAACGATGCGACCCTCGGCACCATCGCCGAGCATCTGTTCGGCGCCGCGCGCGGCATCGACCACGCGTTCTACCTCAACGGCGGTGCGAGCGGCATCGGCGGCGGGATCATCGTGAACGGGATGCCCGTGGTCGGCGCCGGCGGCTACGCCGGCGAGATCGGACAGAACCGCCCCGGCATCGCGACCCTCGCCGACCGCCGCGCCCGCGACGGGGTGCTTGAGGACGAGGTCAGCCGCGCACGCCTCCTGTCGGTCGTCGGCCTCGGCCGCGGCGACGACCGCGACCTCGGCGAGGCCCTCGCGGCGCGGATGGACACCCCGTCGGTCGCGGGAGAGGTCGATCGGCAGCGCCGCATCCTCGCCACCGCGCTGGCGAACGCGGTCAACGTCCTGAACCCCTCGGCGATCGTGCTGGGCGGGTTCCTCGCGGTGCTCGCGGACCTCGACGTCGATGCGCTCCTGCACGCCGTCCGCGCTCAGGCGATGCCGGCCTGCGGCGAGGATCTGCAGATCCTGCCGGCCGCCCTGGCCGAGCACCGCCTGCTCATCGGCGCCGCCGAGGCCGTCTTCGAAGGCGTGCTGGCGAACCCGCAGCCGGTCTCCTGACCCGCCGGTTCTCGCCGCGCGTGACGAGCACAGGACGAGAGGCCGCGGAGGCGTCACCGCCCCACCCGGATCGGGCACTCGACCTGCACTCGGCACATCACCGGCCTGCCGGGCGGAGCCTGTTCGATATTCAGTCCCGAGTGGTGCTGCGGGCTCCGGACTCCCGGAACGACGGCGCAGGGTCGCCCGCAGCTTGCGTCTCGGACTGAATACGGAACGTCGTCCGGGTCTCGTCTCCGGAGGCGGGCGCCGTCAGCCGCCGAGCCGCCAGGTGACGAACGGGATGCCGGTGACGCCGTCGCGCGTGCGGTCGGTCTCCCGCCAGCCGCGCGCGGCGTAGAAGGCCTTCGCCCGTGCGTTGCCGTCCCACACCTCGAGCTCGGCCGGGCGACCGCCGCGGATCTCGTCGAATCGCTCGTGGAGGGCCGACCCGACCCCGCGACCGAACAGCTCCGGCAGGACGTACAGGCTCACCAGTTCGAGGGTCTCCCCGAGCCGCACGTGCAGGAACCCCGTCAGCCCCTCGTCCTCGGCGACGACGGTGACCCGCCCGTCCTCAGCGACGAGTCGGCGCCACATCGGCTCGCGATCGCGCGCCGCGTCCGCCGGATCGAGGTGCTCGCCGTAGTACGCGGCGCGCGAGGCGACGTGGATCGCGGCGATCGCCGCGGCATCCTCGACGGTCGCCGCCCGAAGCATCGTCAGCGCGGGCCGGGCTTGACCGACAGGTCGGTGATGACGGCGTCGCGGGGCAGGTCGAGGGCGGTGAGGACGGCGGTGACGACGGATGCCGGCTGGATCCAGGCATCCGCGTCGTAGTCCTTGCCCTCCTGCGCGTGGACCTGCGCCTGCATGGGCGTGGCCGTCCGGCCGGGGTAGACGGTCGTGACGCGCACGCCGTGCTCCGCCTCTTCGCCGCGGAGCGCATCGGCGAGGGCCTTGAGCCCATGCTTCGACGCGGCGTACGCGGCCCACTGCGGGTGGGCGGTCAGTCCCGCACCGGAGTTGACGAACAGCACCTGCCCGCGCGCGGCGCGCACGCGCGGCAGCAGCAGCCGCGTGAGTTCGGCGGGCGCGACGAGGTTGACGGCGAGCTGGTCCTGCCACGACGACACCGTGAGGTCGGCGACGTGCCCGAGGTCGACGACGCCCGCCGCGTGCACGATCGCGTCGATCCCCTCGGGAAGATCGGATGCCGCGACCGCCGCCGCGAGCGATTCGGGCCGCGCGAGGTCGGCGACGATCGCGCCGGCGCCCGGGTACCGGGACTGCAGGTCGGCGGCCCGCGACGCGTCGCGCGCGACGAGGACGAGCCGGTCTCCGCGCTCGGTCAGACGCTCGGCCAGGAGCTGTCCGATGCCCGATCCGGCACCGGTGAGGACGATGGTGTGCGGCATCCCCTCATCCTGTCATCGCCGCCCGCGTCAGTCGTCGAGTAGCGCGCGACGGGCCATTCCGGCCAGGATGCCGCCCGCCCGCTCACCGCTCGGCGCGGCCGAGTGCGGGGTCGAGTTCAACAGTCCGAACGCGGCGAGCAGCCTGGTCTCGCGCTCGGCGTCGTCGAGGTCCGGCCGGAGCGCGGCGAACGGGCGATCCCACTCCTGGACATACTCGCGCTGCAGCCGCCGCACCCGCTGGTTGACGCCCACCGGCAGGTTCGCGAGCTCGCGATCCTGGACCCGGATGACGTCCGCGTCGCTCGTGGCGAAGTCGAGGTGGAAGGCGATGAGCGCCTCGAAGACCTCGCGCGCCTCACCCCCCGAGGCCGTCAGCGCGCGACCGCCCTCGAGCAGTCGTTCACTCGCATCGAGCAGCAGGTCGCACAGCAGCGCCTCCTTGCTCGCGAAGTGGCGGTAGAGGGCCGGCCCGCTCATACCGACGGCGTCGCCGAGGTCGCCGGTCGACACCGCCGCGAACCCCCGCTCGGCGAACAGCCGCGCGGCCGAGGTCATGAGCTCCGCGCGGCGGTTCGCCTTCTGCGTGGCCCGCCAGGTGGTCATCGCGACAGCGCCCGACGCGCCTGCCGCAGCACCGGCTCGTCGATCATCCGGCCGCGGAACCGGAACACCCCGGGCTGCCGCGTCGCCTCGTCGAGCACCGTCTCGGCCCACTCGAGCTCGTCGGGCGTCGCCGCGTAGGCACGCCGGATGACCTCGACCTGGGACGGATGGATGCAGGCGGTCGCCGCGAACCCCGAGGCCGCGGCATCCCGCGCCTCGTCCTCGAGCCCGGCGGTGTCGGCGATGTCGAGGTGGACCGCGTCGATGGCATCGATCCCGGCGGCGGCCGCTGCGATCAGCACGCGCGAACGGGCGTACCGCGCGACGTCGCGGTACCGGCCGTCGCCCGTGCGGCTGGAGCGCCCGCCGATCCCCGCGACGAGGTCTTCGGCCCCCCACATGAGCCCGTCGACGAGCGGATGCCGCGCGAGCGCGCCCGCGTTCTCGACCCCGCGCGGCGTCTCGCACAGGGCGATGACGCGGTACCCGTCGAGCGCGTCGACCTCGGCGGTCTCCTCGGCCTTCGCGAGCATCAGCCGCCGGAACGGAGTGCCGCGCAGCGCGTCGAGGTCGTGCGCCAGCTCCGGGGTCGGGGAAGGGTTCACGCGCACGATCACGCGCGCGGCGTCGACGTCCGCCGCCACGAGCGCCTCGCGGGCACTGGCTTTATCGGCCGGCGCGACGGCGTCCTCGAGGTCGAGGATCACGGCATCGGCGGCGGCGAGCGCCTTCGCGTACCGTTCGGGCCGGTCGGCGGGACAGAACAGCAGCGCAGGACCGAGGCTCATGCGGGCGTCCCCGGCGACATCCGCATCAGGGTCGATCGACGCGCGGTCGCGACGACCTGGTCGTGCTGGTTGCGCATCGTGTGCACGAACTCGACGACGCCCTGGCCCGGCCGCGAGCGCGACTCCCGCTTCGAGGCGACGACGGTCTCGGCGTAGAGCGTGTCGCCGTGGCGGACGGGCGCCGGGAAGCTCACCTCCGAGAACCCGAGGTTCGCGACGATCGTCCCCTGCGTGAGCTGCGCGACCGACAGCCCGACGAGGGTCGAGAGGGTGAACATGCTGTTGACCAGCCGGTCGCCGAACTCGGTCTGCTCCGACCACGCGGCATCCAGGTGCAGCGACTGCGTGTTCATGGTGAGGGTCGTGAACAGCACGTTGTCGGCCTCGGTCACGGTGCGGCCGGGGCTGTGGACGTAGACGGCGCCCTCCTCGAGCTCGTCGAAGTACAGTCCGCGCTGCACGATGCGCCGCGGGGTCTCCTCGCTCATGCGTCCTCCTCCGGGGTCGGGGTCACGATGGCCAGGGTCTGCCCGCGGCCGACGCTGTCGCCGGTCGCGACGCGCAACGCCACGGTGCCCGCGACCTCCGCCCTCACCACATGTTCCATCTTCATCGCTTCGACGACCACCACCGCGTCGCCGGCGGCGACCCCGGCCCCGTCGGCGACCGAGGTCATCACGACCACCCCGGGCATGGGCGAGACGAGTTCGGGCACGGCCGAGGCATCCGCGTCGCGGCGATGGTCGAGCCGCACGCGCCGCACCTCGTGCGCGCGTCCGCCCGCCGAGAGCCAGACGACGTCGCCGTCGACCGCCGCGACGAGCGAGACGCTCCGATCCCCGATGCGCACGACGACTCGGTCGCCGAGGGGACGGACGGATGCCGCGACCGCCGCGCCGTCGACGATCACCCCGTCGCCGACCAGCTCCACGTTCCGCTCCTCGCCGCCGGACGCGAGCCGGTACCGTCGCGGTGCGGGCGAGCCCAGGCGCCAGCCGTCCGCGCGCCGCCACGGACCGCCGGCGCGCGGGACCGCGGCATCCATCAGCAGCGCCGCCTCGGTGAGGACGTCGGCGGGATCGTCCGCGGCGAGGAGCCCGTCGAGCTCCCGGGCGATGAGTCCCGTGTCGAGGTCGCCGGCGGCGACGGCGGGCAGCTCGAGCAGCGCGCGCAGGAACGGCACGTTCGTCTCGAAGCCGAGCACGGCCGTGTCGCCCAGCGCCGCGACGAGCCGGCGCCGCGCCTCGTCACGGGTGGCGCCCGACGCGATGACCTTCGCGAGCATGGGGTCGTAGTCGACCGAGACGTCGAGTCCGTCGGCGAGCGCGCTGTCGACCCGGATGCCGGGGCCCGCCGGGTGTCGCACGGCCACCACGTGCCCGCCGGTCGGCAGGAAGCCGGCGACCGGATCCTCTGCGTAGACGCGCGCCTCGATGCTGTGACCCGTGAGTGTCACGTCGACCTGCGCGAACCCGAGCGGCTCCCCCGCCGCGATCCGCAGCTGCGCGGCGACGAGATCGATGCCGGTGATTTGCTCGGTGACGGGGTGCTCGACCTGCAGGCGGGTGTTCATCTCCATGAAGAAGAACTCGTCGGGGCGGTCGGCGGCGACGATGAACTCGACCGTCCCCGCGCCCCGGTAGTCGACACTCCGCGCCGTCTCGCACGCCGCCTGCCCGATCCGGGCCCGAGTCGTCTCGTCGAGAAGCGGCGACGGCGCCTCCTCGATGACCTTCTGGTGTCGGCGCTGCAGCGAGCACTCCCGCTCCCCCAGGTGCACGACGGTGCCGTGCGCGTCGGCGAGGACCTGCACCTCGATGTGCCGTGGGGTGTCGACGTAGCGCTCGAGGAACAGCGTGTCGTCGCCGAAGCTCGCGCCCGCCTCGCGTCGCGCCGCGGCGAGCGCCGCGGGAAGGCCCCCGGCATCCGTCACGACGTGCATGCCCTTGCCGCCACCGCCCGCGGAAGGCTTGACCAGCAGCGGATAGCCCACCTCGGGAGCGGCCGCGATCAGCTCGTCGTCGGTCATGCCGGCGCGAGCGACACCGGGAACGGTCGGCACGCCGCGAGCGTCGACGGCGTGCTTCGCGGCGATCTTGTCGCCCATCGTGCGGATCGCGGCCGCGGACGGTCCGATGAAGACGATCCCCGCCTGCTCGCACGCCGCCGCGAACGCGGTGTTCTCGGAGAGGAACCCGTACCCGGGGTGGATCGCCTCCGCCCCCGTGGCCCGGGCCGCGGCGATCACCGCGTCGATGTCGAGGTAGCTCTGCGCGGCGGGCGCGGGACCGAGGCGGACGGACTCGTCGGCCAGTGCGACGTGGCGGGCGCCGGCATCCGCGTCGCTGTAGACGGCGACCGAGCGGATGCCGAGCTCCCGCAGCGTGCGGATGACACGGCACGCGATCTCGCCGCGGTTCGCGATGAGGACTGTCGAGAACATGCGCATCACATCCGGAAGACGCCGTAGCCCGGCGCGTCGAAGGGGGCTCGGAGGCAGACGTCGAGGGCGAGACCGAGCGCGTCGCGGGTCTCGGCGGGGGCCAGGATGCCGTCGTCCCACAGGCGGGCCGTCGAGTAGTACGGGCTCCCCTGCTCCTCGTACTGCGCACGGATCGGCGCCTGGAACGCCGCCTCGTCCTCCGCCGACCACTCCCCGCCGCGCGCCTCGATCTGCTCGCGGCGGACGGTGGAGAGGACAGATGCCGCCTGTGGCCCGCCCATGACCGACACCCGCGCACCGGGCCAGAGCCACAGGAACCGCGGCGAGTAGGCACGGCCGCACATCGAATAGGTTCCGGCGCCGAACGAGCCGCCGACGACGACGGTGAGCTTGGGCACCGACGCGCACGCGACGGCGTTCACCATCTTCGCGCCGTGCTTGGCGATGCCGGCCGACTCGTACTCGCGGCCGACCATGAACCCGGTGATGTTCTGCAGGAACACGAGCGGGATGCCGCGCTGGTCGCACAGCTCGATGAAGTGGGCGCCCTTCAGCGCCGACTCCCCGAAGAGGACACCGTTGTTCGCGAGGATGCCGACGCGGTGTCCGTGCAGGCGGGCGAAGCCGGTGACGAGGGTTTCGCCGTACTCGCGCTTGAACTCGTGCCACGTACCGCCGTCGATGAGGCGGTGGACGATCTCGCGGGCGTCGTACGGCGTGGTGAGTTCGACCGGCACGACGTCGACGAGGGTGGCCGGATCTGAGGCGGGAGGGACCACGGGCTCGGGCTGCTCGCGCAGCGGTGCCGGGGCGGGGAGCGTCGCGACGATGTCGCGGACGATCTGCAGCGCGTGCTCATCGTTCTCTGCGAGGTGGTCGGTGACGCCCGAGACCTTGGTGTGGAGGTCGCCGCCGCCGAGATCCTCCGCCGACACGACCTCGCCGGTTGCGGCCTTCACGAGCGGCGGTCCGCCGAGGAAGATCGTCCCCTGGTTCCGGACGATGACCGTCTCGTCGCTCATCGCCGGCACGTAGGCGCCGCCGGCGGTGGACGACCCGAGGACCGCCGCGATCTGCGGGATGCCGTCCCGCGACATCCGCGCCTGGTTGTAGAAGATGCGCCCGAAGTGGTCGCGGTCGGGGAACACCTCGTCCTGCATGGGCAGGAACGCGCCACCGGAGTCGACGAGGTAGACGCACGGCAGGCGGTTCTCGGCGGCGATCTCCTGTGCTCGCAGGTGCTTCTTGACGGTGATCGGGTAGTACGTGCCGCCCTTCACCGTCGCGTCGTTCGCGACGACCATGACGTGCCGGCCGTGGATCAGCCCGACGCCGGCGACGACGCCTCCGGAGGGGCATTCGTCGTCGTACAGGTCGAGACCGGCGAGCGCACCGACCTCCAGGAAGGGGCTACCGACGTCGAGCAGGGTGTCGATGCGGTCGTGGGCGAGCAGCTTGCCGCGGGCGGTGTGCCGCTCGCGCGCCCGCTCGGGACCGCCGCGAGCTGCGTCGGCGCGACGCCGCTCGAGCTCGGCGACCAGGTCGGGATACGTCGTGGGGGCTGTCATCGTCGACGGCACCTCCGGGAGAGGGCTTCAGTTATCGATTGATAACTCAGTCGAAAGATAACACCGCGGCCCCGGCACGGGAAGGCCCGGTCAGCTCTCCATCACCGCCCGGAGCGTCTCGAGGTCGGCCTCGATCGCCGCGGCATCCTCAGCGAACTCCGCGTCTGTGACGCCATCACGGCGGAACAGCGTGAAGACCACCTCGCTGCCGGCATCGTTGCGCAGCACCCGCAGCGGGTTGTGCACGACCGTGCCGTCCGGAAGACGGACGTCGTGATCGAGCACGCCCGCTTCGACCGGCCCGACGAACGCGACCTCGATGTCCCCCAGGGGCGAGTCCGCGAGCCAGCGGCCCCCGTCGTTCCGGATGCCGGAGCTCAGCCCCGCCGCCCACCGCGGCAGGTTCGCGGGGTCTCCGGCGAACGCGACCACCTCGCGCGGTGGGCGCTCGATCGTGCGGGAGAGGTGATGGGCGGGCCAGGTCATGACCGGGACGCTACCCCGCCTCGGCGACACCCGCCTCGGAAGCGACGAGGATGGAGGGATGGCGACGTTCGACGATCCGGTCCTCGAGGCGATGGCGACGCGGCGGTCGCTCGCGAAAGTGGGGCCGGGTGCTCCGACCGACGACGAGCTGCGCGAGCTGCTCGCCGCAGTGACCCCTGTCGCGGACCACAAGGCCCTCCGCCCCTGGCGCCTGCTCGCGCTGCGCGGCGATGACCGCGCCCGCCTCGGCGACGCGCTCGACACCGCCGCCGGCACCACCCGTGAGCCCGGGGAGCGGAACACGAAGCCGTTCCGCGCCGACCTGCTGATCGCGGTCGTCGCGAGCCCGAAGGCGCACCCGGCCGTGCCCGTCTGGGAGCAGCACGCCACAGCCGCGGGCGCCGCGCACCTGCTCGAGCTCGCGCTCTGGCGGGCCGGATGGGGCGTCATGTGGCGAACAGGCCTCGCGGTCAACTCCCCCGAGGTGCGCGCGCTCCACGGTCTCGCCGACCACGAGCTGTTGATGGGCTGGCTCTACGTCGGGAGTGTCGACGCCGACCTCCGCGCCAGAATCGACGAAGCGCCGAGGAAGCGGCTCGATCCCGAACCGTTCCTCGGCGCTCTTCCCGCTGACGCGGGTGCCGTCTGAAGCTCAGCCCCGGCGGAACTCCGCCGTCATCGGGCAATCGAACGGGTCGCGGGCGGCGAGGCCCACGCGGTTCAGGTAGTCGATGACGATCGCATACGACCGGCCGAGGCTCGTCTCCGTGTACGGAACCCCGAGGGTCGCGCAGTGCTCGCGCACGATCTCGCGAGCCTTCGACAGGTGCGGGCGGGGCATGTTCGGGAACAGGTGGTGCTCCACCTGGTAGTTCAGACCGCCCATGAGCCAGGTGGCCCACCAGCCGCCGCGGATGTTGCGGGAGGTGCGCACCTGCTTGCTGAAGAAGTCGAGCTTCGCGTCGGGGGCGATGACCGGCATCCCCTTGTGGTTCGGGGCGAACGACGCACCCATGTACACGCCGAAGACGGCGAGCTGCACACCGACGAAGGCGAACGCCATGCCGAGGGGCAGCAGCAGGAACACCGGGACGAGGACGACGGCCAGTCGCAGGACGATCATGCCGATCTCCAGCCAGCGCGCCTTCACGTCCTTCTCGGTGAAGAGGAACTTCAGGCCGAGGAAGTGCAGGTTGAGGCCCTCGAGGGTGAGGAGGGGGAAGAACAGCCAGCCCTGACGCTTCGTGATCGCGCGGCGCAGGCCGCGAGCCGATGCGGCATCCGTCTCGATGAACGAAAGCGTGTCGATCTCGATGTCGGGGTCCTTGCCGACGCGGTTCGGGTTCGCGTGGTGACGCGTGTGCTTGCCGGTCCACCAGGCGTAGCTGATGCCGACGACACCGGCCGCGAGGATGCGCGCGAGGCGATCGTTGGCGGGACCGGAGCTCAGGATCTGCCGGTGCGCCGCCTCGTGAGCGAGGAAGGCCACCTGAGTAAAGATGATGCCGAGGGCCCCGGCGATGAGCAGCTGGAACCAGCTGTCACCGAGCAGGATGAATCCGGTCACTGCTCCGCCGAAGGCGAGCGTCAGCGCGACGCCGACCATCACGTAGAAGGCGTGGGTCCGGTGCAGCAACCCCGTCTCACGGACGATGCGCGAGACGTCGGTGAACGCTTTCGCCATCGGGGGGAACTCCGCTGTTCCGGCGTATGTCTGGCGGACGGGACCGAGACGCGACTCGGTGGCGGTTGAAGCGATGAAAGCACCTGCTCGAGATCGGGTGTCCGCTGCGACGGAGAGGAGCAATCAGCAGATGCCGATCACGTGAAGGCCACGCTACGGGGAGGCGCATCGCCGTAGCGGCATGCATCGGTGATCCCCACGGGACTGCCAGGGGCTGCACAGGCTGGCGCATCCCGCATCCCGCATCCCGCATCCCGCATCCCGCATCCCGTCGACCGGAGGTGTCAGCCGACCCGCTGCTCCGCGATGGCCGACGAGGTGGACCGGCCGTTGACGTCGAGATAGAGCTGCCGTTCGGTGACCGACACGGTGAGCGTGCTGCGCCGCTCCAGAGCGGAAGCGGCATCGTCCACGAAGTCGCGATCGAAGCTGTAGACCGGGATGTCGGCCGCGCGATGGATCGTCTTTCCCGCCCACGCCTGCGCCAGACGGTTCGGCTCGCGGTGGGTGTACACCGCGACCCGGTCAGCCGCCTTGCTGGCCGAGTGCAGACGCGCGGCATCCGGAGCACCGACATCGATCCACGCCGTCATCCGACCCGTCGCATCGCGGACCAGGACCGCGGGCTCGGCGGTCGCCGAGATGCCCTCGCTGAAGGCGATCCCCTCTTCGTACTCGAGGGCGTACGCGAGCACGCGGAGGAGGACGTTCGCCGCCGTCTCGGACGGATGCCGCGCGAGTCGCAGCGACAGTTCGTCGTAGACGCCGCGATCGACGTCGGCGAGGTGCACGGTGAACGTGTGCATCGTGGATCCGATGGCCATCCGTCGAGCCTAGGCGGGATGCCCTTCCCAGGTCGCACGGGTGATAATGGTCGCGTCCCATCCGGCGTTCCTCCAGGAGACTGCTCATGCCGTTCCACAGCAAGGAGATGCTCGAGCAGTGGCTCGGGGAGTTCGCCGCGCTGGGGTATCCCATCAGCGACCGGGTCAAGGTCATCCCGCAGGACGGGACCGACGGGCTCGACACGGGTCTCATCGCGCTCAACCTGCTCGACTCGATGACCCTCACCTACATCCAGCCCGAGCCTCTCGGGTCGATCCACTGGGGCATCACCTTCGAGGCGCGCGAGGTGGACCTCAAGCTGAACGCCAGTCGGACACTGGAGCTCTCGGGCGAGCTCGCGATGGTCTCGATGCTGTGCACCTTCCTGCAGACCAAGTCGCTGGCCGAGGTCGAGGCCGAGGCGGGATCCGTCGCCCCCGAGGCGCTCGGGCTCTGATGGACGACGGCCTGAGCGCAGAGCTGCGCGCGCTGCAGGCCAGAGCGTACGGGCCGGGCGGCGGCCTGGACGACGATCCCCCCGCGCGACGCCGGCTCGCCGAGCTCGAGACGCGCGCCCGCGACGAGAGACATCGCCCGCCCGTGGTCGACGGAGTTCCAGAAGCACCCCGACAGCAGACACCTCGACCGTCGGCGCCTCCCGCACCGACCGTTCCGGCCGCCGTCGCCGCCGACCTCCGCGCCGCACGAGCAACTACCGGCGCCGACGCGCGTCGGCGACGCCTGCTGGCGGGCCTCGCGTGGGCGGGATCCCTCGCGGCGGTCGCCACCCTCTCGGTCGGCATCACCGCGGCGGCGAGCTCCCCCACCCTGACGGCGGGGGCCACGAGCCCTGCCGGCGTCGAGGTCACCCACGTCACCTCGCTCCCCCTCGACGCGGAACGGGCGTGGCCCGAGGTCCTGAGCGCTCCGCCCGAGGACGGCCGCATCTACCGAGCACTCGCGGGCATGACACCGATCGTCGCCCACTACGACACCGGCGACGGCGTCAAGGCGCGGTGCCTGCAGATCCTGCCGGACGAAGCCTGGAGCGCCTCCCCCGAGGACGGGTGGTCGGGAGCCTGGTACACGAGCTGCGCAGCAGAGCCCTTCGCGCCGGCATCGAGCCTGGTGGTGTCGAGCACCACGCCGGCCGCCCTGCGCGAGAAGTTCGCCATCGGCACCCGTCTGCAGTTCGTGCTGGCCGACGACGCCGTCGAGGTCTACTCGGCGGAGGCCCCCGCCGGAGAAGCCGCGGGCTGATCGACCGCGACCGGTGTCAGACGCGGCACCCAGCACCGCACCCGCTCCCGGTATCGCAGAAACTCATCTCCGAACCGCGCCTCGAGGTCGCGCTCCTCGTGCGGGCGGATCGCCGCGTTCCACACGACGGAGCCGCAGGCGGCGTAGAGCACCACCAGCCACGACGAGAGCATCATCCCGACCGCGACGCCCTGTGCGATGCCCGCGACCGCCATCGGGTTGCGGACGAAACGGTAGGGGCCGCGGATCACGAGGCGCCGCGCCGTCGCGATCGGCAGCGGCGTGCCCTCACCCTGCGTCGACATCACGGCGCCGGACCACAACCCGACGGCACTCGCAACGATGAACAGGGCGACACCGGCGCCACACGCCCCGGCAGGTATCGGCACGTGCAGCATCCATCTCGTCTCGACCCAGACGATGACCGCGGGAACGACTCCGAGCGCCAGGCCCCAGAACACGACGATCTGCAGGGCCGTCGCTCCGACGTGGCGACGCACCGCCGCTCCCGGCGACGCGGGGCGGATGCGGAACGGCCCCACCATGAGCCAGTGCGTGGGAAGGGACCCGCGGACGATGACGGTGGCGGCGAGAACGGATGCCGCGGCCGCCGCGGTCATGAGGACGGCACCCCATCCCGCCTCCGTCGTCGCCACCGCGAAGAGCGCGAGGAAGACGGTGACGAGCAGCGTCCAGCCCGTGGCGATGACGGCTGCTGCGCGGATCCCCGTCGCCGCGAGCGCCGAGGCGATCACGAAGAGAGGGATGTCGAGGCTCGCCATCACGAAGGGATCGATGCTCCCCAGCGTGGCTTCACGGACGACGGGGACCGTGAAGACGGCGACCCACCAGAGCGCGCCGCCCGCCGCTTGGACCGCGAAGTAGGCGCGCGCGAGGGCGGGTGTCAGGCGGCCTGGTACGTGAGGCAGTCGGCCGACTCCGCTCCGGGTCCCACGCGCACCGTCGCGGCGGTGCACTCGAGCGACGAGTTGAAGACGCACTCGGCGCGCTGGCAGGCGCCGACGTGACTGACGACCTTGTCGAGGCCGCCCTTCGTGCCGAGGGGGATGAACGTGGCGCACTCGGCGTCACCGGGCGTCCCACCGATGGTCACCGCGGCGGCGTGGCAGTGCGAGTGGTCGTTGTACGAGCAGCCGAGGGCATTGCACTCGGACACGCGGGGCAGGTCGTCGAGAGTGGTGCTCATGAGAGCCTCCTTCAGTGGTCGTGACTCGAGAGTACGCGCCGACCCCCGCGGTTCGGACAGCCTAAGTTCAGCCTTTTCTCCCCGGTCAGGCGAGGAAAATTGGGTTAGGTGAGCCTGACCTACACACGGCGCCGCGAGCCTTCCACTCGGCGACCCTGATACCACACACTCCACTGTTTTCACATTCCGCCCCGCGCGGAGTGGGGGCGGTGGTAGATTTCGCACAACCTCGCCGTAGGCGGGAAACCCCGGGTCGGACCCGAATCTGGGCTCGGGTGCACGGGTGAGCGGTGTGACGCCGGAACATCGTCGACGGGTGTCTGCTCGTTCCGTCCAGGGGAAGGGGAACGCGATGGCACTGGCTGCGATGTCCGCCGGTCTTCCGCCTTCCCTTCTGCTGTGGCCGCAACTCGCCTTGACCCACGTCGAAGAGGAACTGAGCTCGGAGAACCGCCCCGCCCGTCTCGTGGTGGTCGGCCCCGCGGGTTCCGACAAGAGCCCCCTCCTCGACGAGATATCCCGACGGGTCTCGCACGTCGAGGACACCCTCTTCGTCGACGATGCGCACCTCCTGACCGATGACCAGATCCGTGTCCTCGACCGGCACCTCGACGACCCGGGCGCGGGACTCGTCGTCAGCTGCCGCCCGTGGCCGTGGACACCGGCGCTGACGGCACTGATCCGACGCATCGAGCAGTCCAGACCGGCTCTGGCTGTGGGGCAGGTCGACACCGAAGACGTCGTCCGCGCCGTCGAGCAGGCCGGCCGGTCGATCGACCCGGGGTGCATCGGAGCGATCGTCCGGATGGCGGCATCCGTGACCTGGCTCGTCAAGCAGGCACTCGCCGCGCACGGTGACGGCTACTGCCGCGACCCTTCGCACGAGCGCGTCATCCGCGCCGTCGGAGAGGTGATCGCGCTGCGCCTCGACACGCTCGAGCCACCCGTCGCCGCCGTCGTCCGCCGCGCGAGCCTCGGCGGCGACGAAGATCTGCCAGCAGCGACAGACGACGCAGTGGCGGCCGCGCTCGCCGTCGGACATGCCGAAGGACTCCTGCTTCGCGGAGGTCGCCCCGTGCCGATCGTCCGGACGACCGTCACCCGGACGACGCCTGTCGCCCAGTTGATCGACCTGCTCGACACGTCGTCGATCCCGTCGCTGGATGCCGAGGTGGCATCGTCGCTCGGCGGCCACGTCGACGCGCGTCTGGCCCGGGTCCTCCAGGCTCACGCGGACCAGGCCGCGACCTACGACTTCGCCCGAGCCACGGAACTCTACGACGCGGCGCTCGCCGCTGGGGCGGATCCGAACCGCATCGCGCTCAGGAAGGCGCGGATGGCGTGGGACCGAGGCGACATCGACGAGGCCGCCTCCCTCGTCGACGCCGTCGCCCTGTCGGCGGAGGGCGACGATCACAGCGAAGCGCTCCGCATCCTCGGCTCGGCGTGGAGTGCGCGCGGATTCCTTCGCGCGAGCGCCATGACCTACCGCGCCCAGCCCGGTCACGACTTCCTTCTCTACGCACACGGGGCCCTGGCTTCGTTCGGCATAGGCGACCCCGGTCCGCTGCTCGACGCGGTCGAACGACTGAACGCGGGTACCGGAGGCGTCCCGACGACGCTGAGGGTGGCGCACGCCAAGCTGATGCGGGGCCTGGCCGCGTCGCTCACCTGGCCGGCTGGCGGCGCGTTCGACGAACTCATCCGCGCGAGCGAGACCTACGGGGATTCCGGGGAGCGCGGCCCGGTGCCCGAGCTGCCAGCCGTGATCGCCGCGATCGGCGCCATCAACCTCGGCGAACTGCAGACCGCTGCGAACATCCTCGGCGATGCGCTCATGGACGACCACGGCGGCCCGTGGGCGCGCTCGCGGCTGCTGCTCTGGGCCGCGTGGGTCGCCGTGCACCGGCAGCATCCCGAGGAGTCGGCCGCCCGGTTGGCGGATGTGGATGCCTCGTTCCTCCCCTTGAGCAGTCGCGAGATCCTCGTCCGCGACGCCGTCATGCTCGCCCACGTGCGACGGTACGGTTCGCTCGACGAGCTGCGCGCCCTGTGGATGCGGGTGCGGGATGACGTCCGTCACGTAGAACCGGACCTCTTCCTCCTCCACCCCCTGCGCGAGTTCATCGAGACCGCTCCGGTGTTCGACGACTCCGAGCGGGTGGCACCCGCACTCGAGACGCTGACCGGGATCCTCCACGGCCTCGGGGACCCGCTGATGTGGTCGGTGCCCCTGACGTGGTCCTCTTTCCAGCGAGCGATGCTCGCGCGGGACCCGCACGGGCAGGCGCAGACGGTGCGGACGCTCTCCGCCGTCGCGCGCGGGTCGCGACTTGCGGGGGCCCTGTCGGCGGCAGCCACCGAGTGGTCGCGCAACCGGGTCGACGAGGGCGCCGCTGAACGCATCGAAGAGGTCGCGTCGCGCATGGCGGAGATGGGCCTCGGGTGGGAGGGCGCGCGCCTGGCCGTCACCCTGTCGGAGCGCTCGCGCGATCGCCGAACGGGGATCCGACTCGCTGCGTTCGCTCGGACGCTCCACCCGAGCGCGGCACCAGGGAGCGCGACCAACGACGTGGCTCTCGGCGACAGCGGCCTGCTGAGCGCGCGCGAGCGTGAGGTGGCGGGCCTCGTCCTTCGCGGCATGACCTACGCCGAGATCGGCGAGGCCATCTTCATCTCGCCGCGCACCGCCGAGCACCACATCGCACGCATCCGGCGCCGGATCGGCGCCACCTCGCGTACCGACCTGATCGCCAAACTCCAAGCGATCGTCGGCGCCGAGGACGGCGGCACGGACAACACCGAAGGCCGCTGACGAACGCCCGTGAAAGGGCGGACCCCCTCGGGCCAGTTCAGTGGGGACTGCGGCGGGAGGGGGTCCGCGAAGCCATCCGGGATGCCAGAGACGGACACGTTTGGGGACAATGCGCGTCAAGACCGCTTGGGGAACGGCCCGGCAACCGTAGGGGGATGGCGCTTCAATGCTAGAGGAAAGCGCTCTTCCCGAATAGACATTCGCGAGATCTTGAGGTGCGAGGCCTCACCTCAAGCGGCGGGACACCCGATATCCGACGAGGCGACGTCGACCCGCTTCAGCAACGGAGTGTGGAGGAGCTCGGGTGTCGCCGCGCCGGACGGGACGTCCGGTCCGGCGATGAATCGGAACGTCAGGACGTGCGATCCCCCCGGTGCGAGGTCGACCCGACGGGTGACGAGGACACGGCCGTCCTCCCTGGCATCGACGGATGCCGCGGCTGCGCCGTCGAGCGTCACCCCACCCGCGAACCATCCCGGCGGCGTGACGACCGTGACCGTCGGGGCGATGTCGCCTGCCGCGGCACCGTAGAACCCGCCCCCGGTGACGCTGACGGGCAACGTCTCGGCATCCCGTTTCGTCAGCGTGCTGCCGAGGGACACCTCCACCTCCACCTCGCGGAGACCGTCGGCGCGACACACCCCCGAGCGCGTCGCGAGTCCCACCGTCAGGTACGGGGTGAGCTTGCCGCCCGTCGCATCGTTGAAGTAGGCGGCGAAGGCGTTCGGGCCGGCGGCGTCCTGTCGCGCGAGCGGGCCGGCCAGCGCGGTTCGGGCGAGGACCTTCTGCTCGTCGGGGTGACGACTCCAGACCGAGATCCGCCCCTCCTCGACCGCTCCCGCGAGGCCGGGGATCATCGCGGCGGGACGGGCCCGTTCGGTGAGGGCCGTGAACACGGCGGCCGCGGCGTCCGAGAACAGACGTCCCTGGGCGTCCTGGTCGAGCGTCCGGTAGGGCTCGACGAGCAGTCTGTCGATGACGTTCTTCTGGTCGAGGACGCCGGCAGACGTCTCGACCGGACCGATGGCGCCGAGGATCGCGGAGAGGACGACGGGGTCCATCGAGACGACGACGTCCGGTGCCGTCTCGCCCGACTTCTGCCACCACGCCGACGCGAGCTGAGCCGTCACCCGGAAGTCCGCGGTCATCGACGTGTTCTGCACGTAGCGGCCGATCCCGTCACCCAGGGATCGCACCTCCGCGGCGGGCACCGCCGTCAGTGGGGATGCCGCCGGCGAGAACTGCGAGGAGTCGCGCTGCGCCCCGAGCGTGAGGATGCCGTCGTGGGCTCGGAGCTCGAGGAAGGTCCCCGTGATTCCGCCCCCGGTACGCAGTTCCGCGGTGTTCTGCAGGACGACCAGGATGCGCCGGTCGCCCTCGGCACCGAGGATCGTCGGCACCAGGTCGGCCGCCTGCGCCGCACCGTCCGTCAGCGGCTGGATGTCGTCGAGGGCGTCGACGACACGGCCGACACCGTTCGCCAGCTGCGGGAAGAGGGCGTTCCGGTCGATGTCGGCGAGATCCTCCGCGACATCGTCGCGCGCCGCCGCCGCGCGGGTGAGGGCCGGAGCTGCGTGTCGCAGGACGCGGACCGCTCCCGCGGCGTCGGCGCCCTCGAGGCCGCGTGCCGTGTCGAGGACGGCGGGAGCGACGTCGTCCGCCACATCGACGATCGCGGTCGCCGCGCGTCGCGCCGCGGAGAGGTTCGGTCCGATTCCGGGGAGCGCCTCCGCCGCGTACCAGACCGGGTCGTCCGGGATCTCGTGCGAGATACCGTCGACGAGCCGGTCGGCCGCGGCCTCCGCGCCGTCGATGTCGCCCGAGCCGACGGCCTTCACCGCGATGGCGGCGTCATCCCCTGCAACATCAAGCGCCTCCTTGAGATCCCATGCCGAGCGACCGACGTGCACGGCCGCGGCAGCGGTCCCGATGAGGAGGAGGGCGCCGGCGACCAGGATCAGTCGACGGCGCCTTCTCACGACTCGACCCGGCGGCGACGACGCGCGACGAGGAGGACACCGGCGACCACGGCAGCGGCTCCGCCCACGGCCGCGGCGACGGGCCACTGTCCGCCCGTCTGCGCCAGCCCGCGGGAGACGCTTCCCGACGCGACGCCGACCGGCGTCGCACAGTCGTCGGAGTAGCCCGGGTAGGCGAGCGGAACATCGATACGCTCGCCCCCGACCCGCAGCTGAGCCGTCACGTCGCCCGTGGTCCACGCGGCGGCATCGTTGCGGGGCTCCCACTGGTCGCCGGAACGCACCCAGCCGGGTAGAGCCTCGACGGTGCCGTCGCCAGAGACCTCGACGCCGGGCCACAGGATGCTGCCGGAGCCTTCACCCGCGGCATCCACCGGCAGCGGGACGGCGATCTCCTGCCCGTCCCCCCGGATCACGAGTTCGGCGGTCGGCGTCGAGGTCGCAGCGGTCGAGAGGCTGCGCGCACTCGCCGTCGCCGCGACGCGCACGATCGAGTAGTCGATCGTCGGCGCCTCATCGACGCACAGTGCCTGCACGACTGATCCGTCGAGTCCGCCGTCGGGCGGACTGCTCGGGACGTACGATCCGTCCGCGGCGTACGCCGGCGTCGAGCCGGCCCCTGCGATGACGGCGACCACGATCGTGGCACGCCAGATGTTCCCCCACATAACAGCCTCCCCAAAGGCATTCGAGCCTGCGCCTCAGGTGGGCGCGCTCGATGTACAGGCGTCACGCTATCGCTGATCCGCCCGACGGACCTCCCGTGTTTGCCTCCCCGAACCCCTAATCGGATCCCCTACTTGTCCCCCGTTTGGGGGACAACAGATTAGGTTTGTCCCCCTATTGGTGGACGGGCGACTCGGCTGTAGCGTTCCGATATCGCCGCCGTAGAGGCTTTGGGGAGTTGACACGGCACAAGGCGGCAGCAGAGGAAGTGGGGGCGAGCTTGGGGGCCGTAACCATGTCTGCCTGGGCTCTTCGTACGCCTTCGTTAGCGCAACGGACACGTACGAAGAGCCCTCATCCCACGCATCGTGAGGGGCGACGCGTGGTCGGTCGCTGAGCGACCAGGGGGAGAGAGCGCGGTGACCGAGGGGTTCGGCTCACCGCGCAGACGCCGACGGGGACCGGCGTCAATAACGGGGACAGCGGATCGGATCCGCATTGGGGGCACAGGTCTGGGACCTGGTCGATGTTGGGGGGACGGAACGTTCATGGGGACAGAACGGAATACGGGGGCGCGCCGACTGCGTCGCGCACTCGACGCAGGACAGCACTGCGCGACACGCGTGTCGGCGCGGCGCACGCGGCGGGCCGCCTGATGGCCGTGCGCGCGGTGACGTCGCCGATACGCACCCTTCGCCTGCGCGGCCCGCTCGCCGCCCCGCAGGTCGTTCCGCGGCCCTCGCCGATGGGGCCACCGACTGTCCGCATCGCGGGCACCGACGTCCACCTCACCGATGCGCAGGGCGCGTGCGACGTGATCGCCGACACCATCCACGATCGACGGCTCTCGCCGCTCGCGGTCGTCCCGGCGACACTCGACCACCCGCACCACGAGGCGTCGGATGCCAGCGGCATCCGACATCTGACTCTCATCGACGACGGACACGTCGCCGCACGAGCGAAGCGCGCGACCGGAGCGGAGTGGCCGCGGCTGGACGGAGGCGACCTGATCGGTGACGTCCTGACCCGCGCGAGTGCCGAGCGGTGGCGCGTAGCGGTCGTGGGGGGTTCTCCGGACGTGCGCGAGACGCTCCACCGACGGGTGATGGCCGAATGGCCCGGTGTCGCACTCATCGGCCACTGGACGCCGACCCGGGAGCAGGTCTCGTCACCGGGCGCGTCCGCGGAGATCGCGGAGCAGCTCCGGCACACCGACACGGACCTCGTGATCGTCTGCGTCGGCAGGGCCACGCAGGAGGAGTGGATCGACACCTACGGGCATGCCACGGGTGCGCGTGTGCTCCTGGCTGCCGACACGGTGATGGATTTTCTGACAGGTCGAGCCGTGCACGCCCCCCGGTGGGTGGGGCGAGCCGGACTCGAGAAGATGTGGCGGCTCATGCTCGAGCCGAAGCGATCAGCGACGCGGGACCTCATCGAGGAACCGCAGGCCTCTCTGGCCGACCGCCGATCCTCGGCTCACCACGATGCATGAACCGTCACCCGCACGCGGGCACGGCCGGACCTCCCCCCGTCCGTCCGTGCCCGCCTGATGGATCGATGACGATACGTCCGACTCGGGCGTGAGCCGGCACCCCGGTCGCGATCACGCGACGCCGGGGCTCGACTCCTCAGCGGAGGATGCCGCCGGTCAGTGACCGATCTCCGCCGCCGTCACGACCGCACGCTGAGCCTGGACCAGGGTCGCGATGATGCGGCCCTGCTCGGCATCCGTGAGCGCGTGATGGACGGGGAGGACGAGCGTGCCGTCGGTCAGCCGAGCCGTTCCGGGCAGGCCCTCCGGAGGAGTCAGCGATCGGTACGGCGCCTGACGGTGCGCGGCCCGGGTGCCGCGTCGAGCGGACACCCCCGCCTCACGGAGCGCCTCGATCACCCGGTCGCGGTCAAGCGGGTACTCTCCTCCGACCTCGACCCAGAGGTCATGCGCGTTGCCTTCGCCCCACGCAGGATCGGCGACGAGGCGAAGTCCGGCGACGCCCGCGAGCTCCCGCCGGTAACGGTCGGCGATCTCGCGCCGCCGGCGGAGGATCTCGGGCAGCCTGGCGAGCTGTACGAGGCCCACGGCGGCCTGCAGATCGGTCATCCGACAGTCCCAGCCCACCTCCGCATACTCCTCGGCCCGCGGCAGCAGCAGACCGTCGCCCCCGGACGCCGCGTCGGCGGCGTGTTCGCGGAGGCGCTTCGCCCGCGCGGCCCACCGGGCGTGCGTGGTCGTGAGCATGCCGCCCTCGCCGGTGGTGAGGATGGATCGGTCGCTGAACGACCACGCCGTGAGCTCTGCCGTCGCGCCGACCGGCTGCGCGCGGTACGTCGAGCCCGCCGCGCACGCGGCGTCCTCGATCACGACGATTCCGAAGGGATCCGTCACGGAGCGGATGTCGTCCAGGTCGACGGGTACGCCCGCATGGTCGACGACGACCACCGCCGTCGTCGTCGGGGTGAGCGCGCGGTCGACCGTGGCCCCCGTGACAGTGCCGGTGTACGGGTTGACATCGGCGAACACGGGGGTCGCTCCGACGTGCCGGACGGCGTTCACCGTGGCGATGAACGCCAGCGACGGGACGACCACGTCATCGCCGGGCCGCACGCCGGCCACGACCAGCGCCAGCTGCAGCGCGGCGCTCCCGCTCGAGACGGCCGCAGCGTAGGGCGCCCGCATGACGCGGGCGAACTCCTCCTCGAACCGGGCGACCACCCGTCCCTCCGCGATCCACCCTGCGGCGACGACGCGGGCCACCGCCTCGGCCTCTTGCGGGCCGAGGCAGGGGACCAGAACCTCGATCTGGGACTCAGCCACGGTCGGCCGCATCCCGCACCGGACTCATTCCCCGAGCCCGGTCGGCGAGAGGGATGCCGGGCGCCGGGGAGGTCGTCACGCGGCGACTCCGGCCGAGCGGCGCGCATGCCGCAGAGGCTGCGGGACGCCGTACGCTGCGAGGCTGCCGGCGGCCGCGTCGAGGATCGACAGCACCCGCAGCCCCGCCGCGCCGCTCGTGCGCGGCGTTCGCTTCTCGCGGATGGCGGCGGCGAACTCCGAGACCACCGTCCCGAGGGCCTCGCGCTCCTCGACGGCCTGTGCGCGGATGCCTCCGATGCGGAAGCTGGTCGCGGCGCGACGATCCTGCGCGGTGGCTCGAGAGATCGACGAGACATCGACACCCGGGTCGTAGACGCTGAGGCGCTGCTGCGGGTCGAGGTCGTCCCACACGAGGGTGTGGCGCGTTCCGCCGATCACCATGCGACGCGTGCGGGTGGGGCTCAGCCAGTTGACGTGGACGTGCGCCATCGCTCCCCCGTCGAGCGGCATCGTGAGATGGCCGATGCACGATTTGCCGGTGTTCATCGGGTCGGAGCCGTGCGCCGCCACCGATGTCGCCTGCAGGCCGTCCGGCAGGATGAAGTCCATGATCGACAGTTCGTGAGGCGCGAGGTCCCAGAACACGTCGACGTCGGGCTGCGTGAGGCCGAAGTTGATGCGGACGCTGTCGACGAACAGGATGTCGCCGAGCTCACCTCCGGCGATCAGCTCACGCATCTTCATCACCGCCGGCGTGTAGCACTGCGTGTGGTCGACCATGAGGACGAGACCTCGCTCGGATGCCCGGCGCACCATCTCGGTGCCCCGTTTCTGCGTGTCGGCCAGGGGCTTCTCGACCATGACGTGCTTGCCGGCGTCGAGAGCCGCCATGGCGATGGCATGGTGCGCGGCGGCCGGCGTCGCGATGGCGATCGCGTCGATGAGCGGGTCGGCGAGCACCGACTCGATCTCCGCCGTGACCGGCGCCCCTCCCACCGCATCAGCCACCCGGCGGGCGCGGTCGATGTCGACGTCGCAGATGGCCGCAAGGTTCCACTCCCGGCTCGCGCGCAGATTGCGCGCCAGCTGCGGCCCCCAGTACCCCGCGCCGATGACGGCGATGTTCAGTCTTCTGCTCACGTGTGTCCCCCCACATTTCCCCATGTCGTACACGCTCCCCAAGAGCGTCCCGCGGCGCGTCACGCCGCCGCCCGGACGGCGCCGTCGCCGGTGCCATCTCGATGTCGTGTCGCAGCGCGCCGTCGGGCACTCACTGCGGAGTCGTGCGCCGGCGCGCGCGTCGCATCAGGTCCGGCCGCCGACAGCTGCTTTTCGGAGCCGTCCGCCCATCGGATGGGAACGAGGGCGCGCGCGATAGCGCGGCCGATCGGCGCGTCGATGCGCGCACGGCTCGTCGCCGATGCGACGACTGTCCCCACTGTCCCCATGCTCTTCCCCAGTCGCGCACACCCCGAGCGAGAGATGTGTGCGTTAGACCGGCGCCGGCGACGATCCCATTCGTCGCCGGTGTGCACGCCTCCCCAGGCGGGCACGACCGGTGTCCCCGTCGATATGAAACCAGACCCGGGCCGTGGGCACAACACGATCCGTCACACGGATGCCGAAGACCCCGTCGACACGCGACGCGGAAGGACCTCGGCGACTCAGCCCCACCCGCCGAGGTAGGCGGCGACGTCGGGCTCGCCGACCAGGAGCCGGACCCCGTCGACGCGCTCCGACGCGCGGGGGAACAGGTCATCCCGGCCCCACCTCTCCTCCCGGGCGGCGGCACGCGACGATCGGATGCGGAGGAGCACAGTGCCGTCGTCGGCGCGAACGGTGACGACGCCCAGCCCGTCTCGGGCGATGCTGTCGACGAGGTCGCCGAGAATCCGATCGACGCGCACGGGCCGGACGATCTCGACGTGCACACGCACGCGGTCCAGGCGCCCTCGGGCCTCGGCGAGGGCGGCGGCGTCCACCCACTCCGACCCCGGGACGGCCGCGAGGACCGAGTCGACGCTCACGAACGCGGCGCCCTCGGACGCTCCGGGCGGTGCCGTCACTGCGACGTCGACGCGGTCGGTCGGCCGACCGTGCGGCCGCGACCCGGGCACGGGGATGAGATCGGCGAGGAGGACGGCCTCGGCGTTACGGCGGGCGCGGTCGTGCTCGTCTCGGGCCCCGGCATCCGGGCCGTCGTGCCAGGCGACCGCCTGCGGGACATGGGCCAGGAGCGCACCCTTCAGCCAGGCCCGGTAGGTCCACTCCCAGTCCTCACCGCCGTAGGAGCGGAAGGATTCGTCGAAGCCGCCGGTCGCGTCGAAGATGATGCGGCTGCACGCGAGGACGGCGCCGATCGTGTGCCGATAGCTGCGGTCGTCCGCCTCGAGCAGGTTGCGCGAACGCCGATAGGCGTCGGTCAGCCACGCCGGTTCGGGCAGCTCGCGCCCAGCGACGACGGGACGGATGTCGGCGACGACGGCGGCACCGGTGAGATCGGCGTGGCGCCGCCTGCCGACGACGACCACGTCTGGGGCGAGCCCCGGCATCCGTGTCAGCTCCCGGATGAAACCGGGTTCGGGGACCGTGTCGGCGTCGAGGAAGACCAGGACGTCACCGGTCGCGTGGGCCGCCCCCAGGTTCCGGGCGGCAGCAAGGCGGAAGCCCTCGTCGGCCTGACGCACCAGGCGGACGCCCTCCGGCACCCGGGGCGGTTCGGTGGAGCCGTCGTCGGCGACGATCACCTCCAGACGGTCGCGGGGGTGGTCCTGGCCGCCGAGAGCGGCGACGCAGCGTGCGAGCTGCTCGGGCTGCTCGTAGTGCGCCACGACGACCGAGACGGTGGGCGCGGCATCCGGTCGACGTCCGTCCAGAAGGTCCCAGCGGTTGCCGGGCAGGGCGATCCCCCGCGGCGTCACGCGCTCGCCCACCAGGCGAGGTAGGACGTCGCGACGTCGTCGAGCGTCGGGGCGAGCGACGCCTCGGCGGCCAGTCGGGTGGAGGCCGGATCGAGCCACGCGTCGGCGAGCCGCGGCGCGAGCTCATCGGCGGTGTAGCGCGCGATGGTCCCGGGCCGCAGCTCGTCCATCTCGGCGGCGTAGCGGGAGTCGACGACGAGCGGGCGGCGACCGGCCTCGACCCAGTCGAGCATCGACCGGGACGCCGACACGTGTTCATGCGCGGCGAGGGGAATGCCGGGGGCGACCAGTTCGCGACCGAACGCGGCGTCGTCCAGGAACCCGGTCACCTCGAATGCGACGCCGAGGCGGGCCGCTTCGTCGCGGAGCCGGAGGACGTCGTCCTCGTGGCCGCGCGAGGGGGCGCCGATCGCGCGGACGGCGACCTCGCCCACGTCCTCACCGCGGGACCTCAGGGTCTCGGCGGCGCGTGCGGCGGCGACCACCGCAGCCCGGTGCCCCTTGCCGGGGTAGACGAAACCGGCGATGAGGACGCGGAGGTCGCGGTCGGCGCCGACCGACGAGACGCGCGCAACGTCCGTTCGCGTACCCAGGGCGACGGCGTGGGCCGGAGCAGTGCCGGGAAGGAATTCCGCCATGAGCAGCTGCTCGTGGCGACTGTTGACGGCGACCCGCTCGGCGGCGGCGATCATGCGGGCGTATGCGGTGCGGCGACGCTCGAACATGGTGCCGTCGGAGGGCTGCGGCACGTCGTGCAGCGTCAGCGATAGGCGGCTGAGCCGCGCCCAGCGCTCGACGACCTCGGCGGCGTCCTCGGGCGTGGTGCCGAAGAGCCGATCCGTCGCGTGGAGGTGGACGGGTGCACCGGCATCCACCTCGGCGAGCACCCGATCGCCGGCCGCGACGTCTGCGACCTGCACCACCCTCGCACCGGCGTCGCGGGCGAGGACCGCGTCGGCGACATCCCGGCCGTAACGGGTGACGCCGTGCCCTTCGGGACCGAGGACGAGCAGGAGCGGAGGAGCAGAGATCACCTCGCATGGATATCCGGCGGTGAGCACGGGGTCAAGCCCCCTCGCCTGGGACGATTCGTTGCGTACGGTCGGGGCGTCAAGACGCACCCACACCCCTGGTCGGCGCGACGGCGTCAGAAGGAGATCTGTGGACACGACCATGCGCATCGGCACGAGGACGGATGCGGAGTCTGCCGCCTCGATCACGATCGTGTCGATCCCGGCGGGGCATCCGTACGTGCAGCGTGCGACAGCCGATCCCCGGGTCACCGTGCTCGCCGATCCCGTCGCTCCGGGGACGGATCCTGCCGTCTGGTGGCCACCGGCGGCTCTCGACCCGGCGTGGATCGGCGCGTACGCGGACGAGGCGTCGCTCCTCCACATCCACTTCGGCACGGAGTCGTTCCCACCCGGGCACCTCACCGCATGCCTGGACGCCGCCCACGCCGTCGGCTGGCCGGTCGTCTTCACGCTCCACGACCTCGAGCACCCCCAGCTCGGCGACAGCTCCGCATATCTCGCTCAGCTCGACGAGCTGATGGTCGGCGCGGACGCCGTCACGACGCTGACGGTGGGCGCCGCCCGCACGGTGCGGGAGCGCTGGGGGCGTCGTGCCACCGTCATCCCGCACCCGTCGGTGCTCCCCCGGTCGGCCGCGATAGAACCGGCCGTCGGCTCGGGACGCGTCGTCGGCGTGCACCTGAAGGACCTGCGTCCGGGTGTGGACGGGCCGGGCACCGTCCGAGTCCTGGGCGCAGCGCTCCGGGCACTGCGCGATGCGGGCCATGACGTCCGCGGCGAGGTGCGCCTGCACCACCGGGTGCGCGACGCGGATGCCGCCGCCGAGGTCCGCGAGCTGTGCGCGGCATCCGATGCCCTCGACCTCGTCGAGCACGAGCGCCTCGAGGACGATGAGCTCTTCGCCGCGCTCGCGCGGCTCGACGGGTGCGTCCTGCCGTACCGGCACGGAACGCACTCGGGGTGGCTCGAGCTGTGCTGGGATCTGGGCGTCCCGGTCGCGGCCCCGCGGGTGGGGTTCTTCGCCGAGCAGCACGACGACGGTACGGTCGCCTCGTTCTCACGGACGGATCCGGCCGAGCTCGCCACCGCGCTCGGGACGCTGTGGAGTGCGCCCGCGTCGCGCCCCGCGAGTCCCGCGCGCGACGCGCTCGTCGAGCAGCGACGCCGAGTGCGGTCTGTGATGGATGCCGCGATCGCCGAGCATCACGCCGAGCTCTACCGGCGCCTGCTCGACGGCACGCACCCGCTCGAAGGCCGTACCGCGTGAGCGCCCGCCCGCTCCGCATCGTCGTGATCGCCCCGCTGCGGTTCCCGATCCGTCGCCCGCACGCCGGCGGCCTCGAATCCGCCGTCTGGGCCGAGGTCGACGCTCTCCGTCGTCGCGGCCACGAGGTGACCTTCATCGCGCCGGAGGGGTCGGACTTCCTGCCCGACGCGCGCGAGTTCCGCCTGCCGCCGGTGGTGTGGCCCGAGGGCGCTCGACCGACCGATACGACCTGGCCCTCGAGCTACCGCCGCGTGAGCCTGCCGGCCCTCGGCCTCGCCCTCGACGCGGTCGCGGCGCACCCGGAGCGCTACGACGTCGTCTCGAACCACTGCCTCGACTCCCTTCCGCTGCAACGGGCCGCGCAGCTCGGGATCCCGATGGTGACGACCCTCCACACGCCCGTCGACCTCGACGCCGTCGAGGCGCACGTCGCCGCGGCGGGCGACGGGTCGCAGTTCCTCTCGGTCAGCACGCACACGAAGGTGCAGTGGGATGCCGCCGGTGTCCCCTCGACGCTTCTGCCGAACGGCGTCGACCCCCGGGCGTGGGCTCTCGGGCCCGGCGGTGACGACCTCGTCTGGTTCGGGCGGATCGTCCCCGAGAAGGCACCCCACGTCGCCGTCGAGGTGGCCCGGCGTCTCGGTCGGCGCCTCGTGATCGCGGGGCGGATCGGCGACGAGGAGTACGCCCGCGACGTGATGTTCCCCCGGCTGGGCGGCGGTGTCGAGTATGCGGGCGAACTCGCCCCTGAGCCGCTGGCGAACCTCGTGGGTCGCAGCGGACTCGCCCTCGCGACACCGGCGTGGGCCGAGCCGTTCGGGCTCGTCGGCCCCGAGGCTCTCATGTGCGGGACACCCGTCGTCGGCTTCGCTGTCGGCGGTGTGCCCGAGATCGCCGCCGCGACGATGGGCATGCAGCTGGTCGCTGCGGACGACGTCGACGCGATGACCGAGCGCGCCGCGGCGATGCTGCCGAGCGGGAAGGATGTCGCGTTCCGCGCCGTCGTCCGCGAAACCGCCGAGCGCCGCTTCTCGCTGGACATCCGCATCGATGCCCTCGAAGCGAGCTTCGCTCGACTGCTCGCGACGGAGAGCGCCGCGTGATCCCCCGGCTCGGGTGGTACGTCCACCATCACGGGCGCGGTCACCTCACTCGGCTCCTCGCGATCGCCCCGCACCTCGACGCCGAGGTCGACTGCGTCAGCAGCCTCCCCGCTCCCGCGGATCTTCCCTCCGGATGGACCTGGACGGTGCTCGATCGCGATGACGACGGCGGCCGACCGGTCGATCCGACCGTCGGCGGGATGTTGCACTGGGCACCCGTCGGGCACGTCGGCCACCGCAGCCGCCTTTCCGTCATCGCCGCTGCAGCGGCCGAACGCCGATGGGACGGCATGGTGGTCGACACGTCTGTCGAGGTGACCCTGCTCGCCCGCCTGTTGGGCCTGCGCACCGTCGTGGTGACCCAGCCCGGCCACCGCGTCGATCGCCCCCACATGCTCGGCTTCGCGGCCGCAGACACTGTCCTGGCGCCCTGGGCCCGCGGCATCCTGTCTCCGCCGCACCTCGAGGAGCTCGGCGAGAAGGTCGTGCACACGGGTGGCATCAGCCGCTTCGCCGCACGGGGGGCCGGCGGAACCCGCACCGACGAGGTCGTCCTGTTGGCCGGGTCGGGCGGGTCGGCCGTGGGACCGGCGGCGATCCGGGATGCCGAGAAGGCGACCGGCCGGCGGTGGCGGGTGCTCGGCGAGGGCGGCGCCTGGGCGGAGGACCCGTGGGAGGCCCTCGTCTCGGCGGCGGTCGTCGTCTCGTGGGCCGGTCAGAACGCGGTCGCCGACCTCGCTGCGGCACACGCGCCGGCGATCGTCGTTCCCCAGGAGCGACCGTTCGAGGAGCAGCGCGAGACCGGTCGGGCGCTGCGCCGCGCGGGCCTGGCACAGGTCGCCGACGAGTGGCCGACGATCGCGCAGTGGCCGGAGCTGATCGACCGGGCCTCGACGGCGCGCCCGAAGTGGGAGCGCTGGGAGGTCGCCGGCGCACCCCAGCGCGCCGCAGCCGCGATCAGCGACACGGTGCGAGGCCGGCGATGAGCGTCGCGGTGGTGAGCCTGTGCTCCGCGGGACGCGTCGACCACCTGCGCGCACAGCTGCGGGCGCTCGAAGGGGCGCCCGGCGCCCGCCGTGTCGTCGTCTGGATCGGCGACGACGCACCGCCCGAGCTCGACGCCGAGGTGATCGTCCGGGTGCCGCCCGGCCGGGACGGGCTGCGGCTGGCCGCTGGCCGGAACGCGGGGGCGCTCGCCGCCGGCGACGCCGACCTGCTCGTCTTCCTCGACGCGGACTGCATCCCCGGTCCCGACCTGCTGCGCCGATACCGGGATGCCGCCGCGCGCCACGCGGGCGCTGTGCTGTGCGGACCGGTGACCTACCTCGCCGAGGGGGTCGCGGCATCCGACCCCGCCGACCTCGTCGCCTTCACCTCTCCCCATGCGGCACGGCCGATGCCCGCGGACGACGCGGAACGCGCGGCGGTGCCCGAGGAGTACGCGCTGTTCTGGTCGCTCTCGTTCGCGCTGACGCCGGACACGTGGCGTCGGGTCGGCGGGTTCGACGAAGAGTACGAGGGATACGGGGGCGAGGACACCGACTTCGCGTTCCGGATGCGATCGCGCGGCATCCCGCTCGTCTGGACGGGCGGCGCGCACGCGTACCACCAGTACCACCCGACGACCTCGCCGCCGTGGCAGCACGTCGACGACATCCTCCGCAACGGCGCCCTGTTCCACCGCCGGTGGGGCGAGTGGCCGATGACCGGCTGGCTCGAGGCGTTCGAGCGGGGCGGGGCGGTGGTGAGGGATGCCGCCGGCTGGCGCCGCGCGGATGCCGGAGCCTCGGCCCCTAGGGCGACGGTCGACAGGTGATGGGGCTCAGGCTGGGTCAGTGGCGCGGCACGTAGGTCTCCGCCACTACGCCCGAATCAAAGGCGAGACGATCGACCAGCTCCAGATCGAGGGGCTCCGCCACGCCCTCGAAGAGGCGCGGACCGTGACCGGCGATCCGAGGGTGGACGACGAAGGTGTATTCGTCGATGAGACCCCACCCGGCGAGGGTCGTCGCGAGCGTCGCACCCGCCGTGTACAGCCCCTTCCCGGGAATCGCTTTGAGACGCTCGACCTCGGTGCGCAGGTCGCCCGCCAGGAGCTCGGCGTTCCAGTCGACGGACGGCAGCGTCGACGACACCACGTACTTCTTCGCTGCGTCGATGGTCCGGGCGAACGGTTGCATCCAGTCCGGTCTCCCCTCGGACGCGGGTGGCCGCCAGGCCTCCTCCATCATCCGGTAGACGACCCGACCCAGCACGAGGGCGTCGGCCCGCGCGATCTGCTGCGCGGCGTGCGCGTGGGTGTGGGCGTCGGGATTCCCGGCGCGGTGGTCGATGCAACCGTCCAGGGTCACGTTCGTCGAGAAGCGAAGGGGGCGCACGGCGCGAGACTACGCCCGGCCGACGGCCCTGCCTATGGGGTGCGCGTCATCGGCACGTGGGGGATCCGGTCCTCCACGAACGACGGGCCGCTCACCACAAAGCCGAACCGGCCGTACCACTCGGCCAGGTGCTCCTGCGCGTCGAGGACGAAGGGGCGGGACGCATCCTGCGCGAGGGCGTGGTCGATCGCTCGCCGCATGAGGTCGGCACCGACGCCGCGTCCGCGGGCAGCTGCGCTCGTGACGACGCGGCCGATCCGCCACCGGCGCGCCTCGTCGAGCAGGCGCAGCGTTCCGAGGACCTCGCCGTCCTCCTCGGCCCAGGCGAGCATCGCGCCGGGTTCGATGTCGCGGCCGTCGAGCTCGGGGTAAGCGGCCCCCTGCTCGACGACGAACACGCTCACCCGCAACCAGAGGATCCGGTAGAGGGTCGTCGCCGGGATCTCGGCGAGCGGGGACAGCTGGATGCCGACGGTCACCGCTCCACGCTACGCGAACGTCTCTCGCGGCGGCCTCAGTCGCAGTCGCTGCGCGCGCCGTCGGAGTACCAGATGCCGGAATCCTCGGGCGATGCGACGGTGCGCTCCACGCCGAGCGCCGAGACGGTCACCCGGGGCGGCCTCGGCATGAAACCGGAGCACTGTTCGTAGCCGGCGGCATCCTCAGCGTTCGCCTCGAGGATGACCGTGAAGGACTGCTGATCCCCGGCGGGCACGGGCATGCCCTCGATCGCGAAGACCGCCGCGTCGTCGGTGTCGGCGAGCCTCATCTGGCCGTTCGGATTCACCATCGTCGGCCGGATGAGGGAGACGAACTCCTCCTGCATCCCCGGGAGCGCGACGGCCCGGGCATCGACCTCGCTCCAGCCGTCGTTGACGACGAAGAACCGGACCCCGCAGGTCATCCCGGGCTCGACCCCCACGACGGGCGAGTAGAACGTCTCGTCCCCCGCGAAACCGCCGTCGCTCAGGAACTCGTCCGACGCCCCCGGCGGGTCGAGCGTCACCTCGGCACCCTCGCAGGCGACCGGACGGGCGTCGTAGACGATCCGCACCGCGCCGAGCGCCGTCCATGCGGCGATCTGCCACCCGGCGACCACCACGGCGATCGCCCCGCCCGCGATCGCGGCGATCAGCAGCGCCCGACGACGCGGTTCCCGTCGCTTCTTCTCCGGCGCCGGCTCGAGTCGCTCCGCGACCATCGTCTCCCCCATGGCTCGATCATGGCAGTCGGCCGGCGCCGCCACCGTTAATGCCGTTCTCAGGATCGGTCAACGTCCGCCCGATGCCGCATCCGTATCCCTGAGGGATGCCGCACATCACCAGACCCCGCCGAGTCCGCACCGCCCTCCTCTCCGGCGGCCTCGCCCTCGCGCTCGCCGTCGGCGGCGCGACGGCGTGGGCCGCAGACCGCTTCCTCATCGAACACGTCGAGATCTCGGACGTCTCGGCCTACGAGGCCGAGAACTCGACCGCGACCCCGACCACCGGGTCAGCGTCCACCGCCGGGACCGTCGACGGCGACACCTACTCCGACGGCGAGACGAGCGTCACCGTCTCGCAGGTCGTGACCGGCTCGGGCGACGACACCCTGACGTACTACGTCGCCGACGTCGTCCTCGCGGATGCCACCCGCCTGCGGTCCGCCTTCGCGAAGGACCAGTTCGGCGAGAACATCACCGAGACGACGAGCGGCATCGCCGAGGACAACGACGCCGTGTTCGCGATCAACGGCGACTACTACGGGTTCCGCGACACGGGGATCGTCATCCGCAACGGCGTCGTCTACCGCGACTCCCCCGCCCGGACCGGCCTCGCCTTCTACGCCGACGGCACCGTCCGGGTGTACGACGAGACCACGACGAGCGCCGACGAGCTGCTGGCCGACGGCGTCTGGAACACCCTCAGTTTCGGTCCTGCGATCGTCGAGGACGGCGCGACCGTGGACGGCATCGAGGACGTCGAGATCGACACCAACGTCGGCAACCACTCCATCCAGGGCGAACAGCCGCGCACCGCCGTCGGCGTCATCGACGACAACCACCTCGTCTTCGTCGTCGTCGACGGCCGCGCCGACGGATACAGCCGCGGCGCCACCCTGACCGAGCTCGCCGACATCATGACCGGACTGGGCGCCGAGACCGCGTACAACCTCGACGGGGGCGGCTCGTCGACGATGTACTTCGACGGCGACGTCGTGAACCAGCCCTCCAACGGCGGCGAGCGCGGCACCAGCGACATCCTCTACATCGGGGAGTGAGCCGGTGATCGTCCTCATCCCCGCATACGAGCCCGGCGATGCCCTGCTCGACCTCCTCCGCGATCTCGCGGCCACCGCACCCGGCACACCCGTCGTCCTGGTGGACGACGGCAGCGGGCCGGCGTACGACGCCGTCTTCGCCGAGGCGGCGTCCATCGGCGCGACCGTGCTCGGCCACGTCCGCAACCGCGGCAAGGGAGCGGCCCTGCGCACGGGCCTGGACCATGCCGCGCAGGCCTTCCCAGGCGACGCGGTCGTCACCGCCGACGCGGACGGCCAGCACACCGCGCGCGACATCGTCCGCGTCGGTCAGGCGACCGTCGCTGCCGAAGCCGGCGGCGAGCCCGCGATGGTCCTCGGATGCCGCGAGGTCGATCGCCCCGGCAACCCCCTCCGCAGCCGGATCGGCAATCGAGCCGCGCGCGCCGCGTTCCGGGCGTCGGCCGGCTGGAGCCTCTCCGACACGCAGACGGGGCTGCGCGGCATCCCCGCCGTCATGCTCCCGTGGCTGCGCGCGCAGCGGGGAGACCGTTTCGAGTACGAGCAGAACATCCTCCTGCGCTGTCGACGGGACGGCTGGCGGACCCTCGAGGTCCCCATCGAGACCGTCTATCTCGCCGGCAACGCGTCGAGTCACTTCCGCCCGATCATCGACACCCTGCGGGTCGGGATGCCGCTGGTGCTGTTCGCCGCATCGTCGTTGGCCTCGTTCGCCCTCGACGCCGTCCTCCTGCTGGTCTTCCACGCCGTGACCGGCGCACTCGTGCCCGCGATCATCGCGGCCCGCGTCGTGAGCGCGAGCGTGAACTTCGCCGTCAACCGGCGGGTGGTGTTCCGAGGCGAGGCGCGGGGACCGCTGCTGCGACAAGCCGGTCGTTATGCCGCGCTCGCAGCCGTGCTCCTCGCCACGAACGTCGCGTGGATGAGCGGCCTCACCGCGCTCGGGCTCGGACTCGTGCCCGCCAAGATCGCGACCGAGGCCGCCCTGTTCGCCCTCGGCTACCTGATCCAGCGCCGCGTCGTCTTCTCCCGCACTCCGGCGCCCGCACCGCTCGAATCGGCGGTCAATGCGCCTCTTATGAACGGTGAAGGTGCGGCGACTCGGATGGAGATCGTCACCACACGTCCTCGGAGGAACCCATGACCATCCCCTCGATCCTGCTCATCGCGATCGACATCGCCGCCGCCCTCGTCCTCAGCCTCGGGCTCTACTACCGACGCCACCGGCGCCGCGACCTCGTGGTCGCGTTCTTGGGCGTCAACGTCGGCGTCATGGCCGTCGCGAGCGTGCTGGGGACGGCGGAAGTCGCGCTCGGCCTCGGCCTCGGACTGTTCGGCGTGCTGTCGATCATCCGACTGCGGTCGTCCGAGATCTCGCAGCGCGAAGTGGCGTACTACTTCGCCGCGCTCGCGATGGGTCTCATGGCGGGGCTGCCGACCACCGACATCCGTCCCGTCACGGCGCTCATCGCCCTGATCCTCGCGGTCCTGTGGGCAGCCGACCACCCGCGCATCCTCTCGCGCAGCCGGCACCAGATCGTCCGCCTCGACCGCGCCGAGTCCGATGAGACCACCCTCCGGACGATGATCGCGGAGCGCGTCGGCGGCGAGGTCACCTCGCTCACCGTGCAGGAACTCGACTTCGTGAACGACACCACGCTCGTCGACGTGCGCTTTCGGGCGAGCGCCGACGTCCGCCTCACCGCGGGAGTCGCACGATGACCGCGGCAGCCGACGCGCTCACCCGTTTCGAGGCGGTCGAGCTCGACGAGATGGTCGCCGAGGCGGCCCTGCTCGCCCGGGTGGACCGCAAGTACGTGATCCCGCAGCCGGCCCTGGAGGACCTCCTCGCCCGCGTCGACGATCGCACCCGGATCCTCGAGATCGGCGGAGCGCGCCGCTTCGCCTACGAGTCGGTCTACTTCGACACCCCCGATCTGCTGAGCTTCCACATGGCGGCCCGTCCCCGGCGCCGGCGGTTCAAGCTGCGGACCCGCACCTACATCGACACGGACGCCGCGTTCCTCGAGATCAAGACACGCGGCGCGCGGGGAACAACCGTCAAGGAGCGGTCGGAGTACGACATCGCCCACCGAGCGGTCCTGACTCCCGACGCACAGGACGACGTCGCCGCGGCATTCGAGGCGATCGGCGTCGACACCCGTCGCGTGGACGAGCTCGGCGCCACCCTGACCACGCGGTACGCCCGTGCGACGCTCCTCGCCCCCGACGGGTCGTCCCGCGCCACGATCGACACCGATCTCCGGTGGGATCGCCCCGACGGAAGCGGATTCACGCTCCCCGGCCTCGCGATCCTCGAGACGAAGTCGCCCTCGTCGGCATCCGCGGTCGATCGCCTGCTGTGGCGCGCCGGACACCGTCCGGTCTCCGTCAGCAAGTACGCCACGGGGCTCGCCGCGCTCAGCCCCGACCTCCCCCGCAACCGCTGGGGTCGACTCCTCCGCGGCCCTTTCGCCGCCTCATCCCCCACCATCACCTTCCACACCGAGGAGCTGCCATGCGCCGCCGCCTGATCCTTCCCACCATTCCGCTCGCTCTCGCCGGCCTGTTGCTGACCGGATGCGCCGTCACCGGTCTGACGACGACGGGCAGCGACACCTCGTCGTCGAGCGGCGACGCGACCTCGACGGCGGCCCAGGTGACGGTCGACTCCGATCTCGACGTGACCGCTGTGCTCGCCGCGGACGACGAGGCGACCGTCGTCGCCGACGACGACTGGACGGCCGACGACGCGGTCGAGATCACTCTCTCGGGCTCGACCGCCGACGCCTCCGGCGACGGCGTCGAGGTCTCGGGCAGCACGGTCACGATCGGCGCAGCCGGCGTGTACCGCCTGAGTGGAGACCTCGACGGGTCGGTCGTCGTCGCCGCCCCCGACGACGCGCAGGTCGTCCTCATCCTCGACGGTGTCGACATCGCGAACACCGCGGGGGCAGCGATCTCCGTCACGACCGCCGACGACGTCGTCATCTCCCTCGCCGAGGGGACACAGAACACGGTGTCGGATGCCTCGTCGTACGACGACGCCGCTGCAGCCAACGCCGCGATCTACGCCGACGCGGACCTCACCCTCACCGGCTCGGGATCGCTCGACGTGACGGGGAACGGCAACGACGGCATCGCGAGCACAGACGACCTCGCGATCACGTCGGGGACGATCACGGTGGCTGCCGCCGACGACGCGCTCCGCGGAAAGGACGCGCTCGTGATCTCGGGGGGCACGCTCGATCTCACGGCCGGCGGCGACGCACTCAAGAGCGACGACGACGAGGCCGTCACCCGCGGGTACGTCTGGATCTCGGACGGCACGGTCTCCGCGACCAGCGGCGACGACGGGATCTCGGCGGCGACCGATGCGGTCGTCACCGGCGGGACGGTCACGCTCCGGGCGCAGGGTGCGGCGGATGCCGGCTCCAAGGGGATCAGCGCCGGCGTCGTGGTCGCGATCGGCGGCGGGACCGTCGACGTCACCGCGACCGATGACGGGCTGCACTCCGACGGGTCGATCGGCATCACCGGCGGCACCGCGACCGTCGCCGCGGGGGACGACGGCGCGCACGCCGCGAACACCCTGGACGTCGCCGCCGGCAGCCTCACGATCGCCGAGTCCACCGAAGGACTCGAGGCCACCGACATCCTCATCCGTGGCGGCGTGACCGCGGTGACGTCATCCGACGACGGCCTCAACGGCAGCGGCGATGCGGGCTCGACGTCCGGCGGCGGGGGCGGCGGTATGTCCGACACGGGCGAGACGATCACGATCTCGGGCGGCACTCTGACGGTGGATGCCGGTGGTGACGGCATCGACTCGAACGGATCGGTCACCGTGACCGGGGGCGACATCGTCGTCTGGGGCCCGACCATGCAGGGCAACGGCGCGCTCGACAGCAACGGCGGCTTCTCTGTCAGCGGGGGCACCCTGCTCGCCGTGGGCAGTGCCGGCATGGCCGAGACGCCCGACGCCGACGCGGCGCAGGCGTGGATCGCCGCGACGATCAGCGGGTCTGCGGGAGATGAGATCGAGATCACGGATGCCGACGGCACCGTCATCGCCTCGGCGACGGCCGCGAAGCAGTTCGAGACGGTCGTGTTCTCGTCCTCCGAGGTCGCCGCCGCCGGCACCTACACCGTGACGGTGGCGGGAGAGTCGGTCGAGGTGACCGCCGGCGAAGCCATCGCCGGGGGCATGGGCGGCGGCGGCATGGGCGGACCCGGTGGGATGGGTCAGCCCGGCGACCGGAGCGGCGCCCCGTCCGACGGCGGCGAGAACTCCTGACGCCCTCGACCGTGCGGCGTCCCCGTGGACGCCGCACGGTCGCATTCCCTCTCCGAACCAGGAAAGCTGACACCATGAACCCTTCCCGTCCCGCGCCCCTCACCCGCGTCGACGGTTCCCCCGTCCGCGTGCTCGTCGTCGACGACGAAGCGAACCTGAGCGATCTGCTGCGGATGGCGCTGCAGAACGAGGGGTGGGACGCACGCACAGCGGCAAACGGGCAGGAAGCCTTGAACCTGGTGCGGGAGTTCGCCCCCGACCTCGTCGTGCTCGACATCATGATGCCGGGGATCGACGGTATGGAGGTCCTCCGGCGCCTCCGGAGTACAGGCAACGACGTTCCCGTGCTGTTCCTGACCGCGAAGGACGCCGTCGAGGATCGCATCGCCGGCATCAGCGCCGGCGGTGACGACTACCTCACCAAGCCGTTCAACCTCGAGGAGGTCGTCGTACGGCTGCGCGGGATGGCCCGTCGACACGTCGCGGCGGCCGCAGCGGCCGAGACGCGACTGCGCGTGGGCGATCTCACGCTGGATGAGGAGACGTACGAGGTCGTGCGGGGCGGCATCCCGATCAAGCTGACCGCGAAGGAGTTCGACCTGCTGCGCTACCTCATGCAGAACCAGCGCCGCGTGCTGTCCCGCTCGCAGATCCTCGACCAGGTGTGGAGCTACGACTTCGGCGGGACATCGAGCGTCGTCGAGATCTATATCTCGTACCTCCGCAAGAAGATCGACAGTCTCGGCGAAGCCCTCATCCACACGGTGCGCGGCGTCGGCTACACGATCAAGTCCGCAGAATGACCGCCCGCCGTTGGACGCTGCGCCGGACGCTCGTCGTCGGCACCGGCGCCCTCGTCGCGATCGCCCTGCTCGTGACGGGCCTCGCGACGTCGCTGGCCCTCCGCACCTTCGTGTACGAGCGCCTCGACGCGCAGGTCGTCGAGTCGTTGCAGATGGCCCGTCTCGGCAGCGGCATGCAGACCGCGCCGAATCCGGCGGACGGCGACCGGGGTGACGGTCCTGCACCGCGGGTCGGTTCGCTGTTCGTCCTGTTCGACGGCGACGGCACGGTCGTCTCGAGCTACACCGGCGACGATGGAGAGGAACGGTCCCTCGACGTCGGGCAGCTCGCCGCGGTGACACAGGCGGATCTGTCGGCGCGGACGCCCGTCACCGTGGACGTCGGCGGCGGGCTCGGCGAGTTCCGCCTCGCCGCACGCGAGCAGAACGGTCAGAAAGTCGTCGCCGGGATGTCCGTCGAAGAGGTGACGGCCACGACCTCGGCCCTCACCGTCATCCTCGTGAGCGTCGCGGGCACCGCCCTCGCCCTCGTCCTGCTGGGACTGTCGTTCTTCGTGCGGCGGTCGCTCCGCCCGCTCGAGCGCGTCGCCGTCGTCGCCGACCGGGTCGCCGCACGCCCCCTCTCCACCGGAGAGGTGGAGATCCCCGAGCGGGTGGACGCCTCCGACACCGACCCCACGACCGAGGTCGGCCGCGTCGGCCATTCGCTCAACGTCCTCCTCGCGCACATCGAGTCGGCGTTGTCGTCCCGGCAGCACAGCGAGGACCAGCTGCGGCGCTTCATCGCCGACGCGAGCCACGAGCTCCGCACACCCCTCGCGTCCATCCGCGGGTACGCGCAGCTCTCCCTCGGTGAGAACGCCCCGATGACGCCCACGCAGGAGCGCGCGTTCGACCGGATCGCATCGGAGTCCACGCGCATGGCCGACCTCGTCGAGGACCTGCTGCTCCTCGCGCGCCTCGACGCAGGCCAGCAGCTGCGGCGTGAGCCCGTCGACCTGACGATGCTCGCGATCGACGCCGTGAGCGACGCGCATGCGTCCGACCCCTCGCGCACGTGGCTGCTCGACCTGCAGGAGGACGACGCGGTCGACGTGCTCGGCGACGAGAACCGCCTGCGACAGGTGGTCGCCAACTTGATGCGGAATGCGCGCACCCACACGCCCGCGGCGACCACCGTCACCCTCACGCTCCGGCGAGAGGGCGACGTCGCCGTCATCGAGGTCGTCGACGACGGCCCCGGCATCGTCCCCGAGATCCGCGACCGACTCTTCGAACGTTTCGCCCGCGGTGATGTGTCACGCAACCGGGATGCCGGGAGCACCGGCCTCGGGCTCTCGATCGCGCAGGCGATCGTGGTCGCCCACGACGGTGCGATCGATGTTCGGAGCGAGCCCGGCCGCACCGCGTTCACCGTGCGCCTGCCCGCGAACTGATTCGCACGTCCCTACCGTCCGCACGAATCCCCGTCCACCCCTTCCGCGATCGAGTACCGGCACGTCACAGTGATCGTGTGCGATTCGACGACGACCTCGGCGCCTGGGTGGCGCGACAGCGCTGGTACGCGGGCAAGAGCCACGACCCGCGGTTCCGCATCCTCGACGCGGAACCGGCGCCCGGTGGTGCCACGCGTTACCTGCTCATGGACGACGCCGGCGCCCTGCCGACGCTCTACAACGTCCCCCTCGCCGACGCGACCGACGCGCAGGCCGAGGAGGTCGTCACCACGACCGAGGACGGACGTCCCCTGGTCGATGCGACGCGGCATCCCGGGTTCACGGTCGGCCTCCTGGCTGAGATGGGCGTCGACACGAGCCGTGTCACCGGGTCGCGCGTGCTGACCGGCGAGCAGTCGAACACCTCGATCGTCTACGACGTCGACGGGTCGCCGACGATCATCCTCAAGCTCTTCCGGACGCTCCACCACGGCGAGAACCCCGACGTGACCGTCCAGCGCGTCCTCAGCGACGCGGGGTCCCCGTACGTGCCGACGTTCTACGGCAGTGCGGATGCCGAGTGGCCCGACGTCGGCCGCGAGTCCGGCACCGCGCAGGGGACGCTCGGGTTCGCGCAGGAGTTCCTGCCCGGTGTCCGCGACGGCTGGGCGATCGCGCTCGATGCCGCCCGCGAAGGACGCGACTTCACCGACGCGGCGCGCGACCTCGGGATCGCGGTCGCGGGCGTGCACGGGGCCCTCGGCGACGCCCTCGAATCAGCCGATGCCACACCCGACCAGGCCGAGGCCGTGGGGCGCGCGTGGCGCCGCCGACTGGCGATCGCCTCGGCGGAGGTCCCCGCCGTCGCCGACCGGCTCGCCGCGATCGACGCCGTGTACGCGGAGGCCCTCGAGCGCCCGTGGCCGCGGCTGCAGCGGATCCATGGCGATCTGCACCTCGGTCAGGTGCTCGCCGTGCCGAACGGCGGCTGGCGCATCGTCGATTTCGAGGGCGAGCCGCTCCGGCCGATGGCCGAGCGCGCGATCCCCGACCTGCCGCCGCGCGACGTGGCCGGCATGCTGCGCTCGTTCGACTACGCGGGCGCCGTGGGAGCGGGACCGGATGCCGCGGCCTGGGCGGCGGCATGCCGGGCGGCTTTCTTCGACGCCTACGCGACGGCTCCCGGTGCGATCGACCTGGATCCTGCCCTGCTGCGAGCCCTCGTCCTCGACAAGGCCGTCTACGAGTCGATCTACGAGGCGCGGAACCGTCCGGACTGGCTGCCGGTGCCGCTCGCCGGCATCGACGCCGCCCTCGCCTGATCGGGCGAGCGCGGCGTCTGCGCGGTCAGTTCGAGGCGCCCCGACCCGTCGCCTGCTGCAGGCGGTCGATGTGCTCGGACGCCTCGGCCTTCGTGATGTTCGCGGGGATCTCCTCGCCGGCCTCTCGGGCCAACGTGTCGAGGTAGCTGCGCTGCGCTCCCGTCATCGGCTCATCGCCGGTGACCCACTGCTCCGGGTCCTTCACCGCCGTGTCGCCGCTCGGGCCGCCCAGCATCTCGGGCGCATCGGTGTCGGGTGCGGAATCGTTCTCGGGGACGTTGCTCTGATCGGTCATGCCAGGACCGTACGCGCGGCACCCGACATCACCGGGGGGCTTGCGCTCGCCCCGATCAGTCCTCCTCGGCCTGCGGCTGCAGGACGAGGAATCGCGCACCGTAGGCCGGCAGCGACACCGAGAAGCTCTGCAGGTCGTCGACGCGGCCGACGACCTCGCCCTGAGCGGCGTCGAGGACGTCGCTCTGCGGGGTGAGGTGCTCGGAGCGCACCGTGCCCTCGATCGGCTCGGCCGAGAAGTTCAGGACGGTGACCTGGAGCGGCGCGTCGGCCTCCGGCATCCCCTCGTCGAGGCGGTGGACGAGCACGAGCATGCCCGCATGGGCGACCTCGGGGATGTCGACCGCCGACGCCGTCGCGATCCCGTACTCGCGGCGGAGGTCGAGGATCGCCGACAGCCTCGAGGCGAACGACTCGGGGTCGTCGAGCTGGGCGGGGAGCGGGCCGTACAGGGCGCGGCCGCGCGGCATGCCCGAGATCGAGCGCGTGGCGGCGGGGTCGACGTCGAGCAGGTCGTGCGCGCCGCGCTCGATCCAGCGCGTGTCGCCGACGCGGATGAGGTCGGCCACCTCGTCGCCGGGGAGCGTCAGCATGCCGACGAGGTCCCACCCCGAGAGGGCGAACACCCCAGGCTGCCAGGCGTTGTAGGCGCACAGCAGCAGGTGCGCGTCGCGGATCGTCGGGATCTCGGCGTCGGTGATGTCGTCGAGGGTCGGGATGCCGCGGGTCGCCGCGATGAGCGACGTCGTCGTGCAGGCGATGCCGTTCTGCGTGAAGACGCGGTTGTAGTCACCGGCATCCACCAGCTTCTCGGTCAGCTCCGCGCGGACGACCTCGGCGAGCTCAGCACCCGTGATGGTGTCACCGCGGAAGCCGTACTCCTCGTCGGCGTGCCGGGTCGCCCAGTGGACGAGCTCGTAGGTGAGCTCGTCGTGGTTCTGCAGACCGTGCACGAGCTGTACCGGCGCGACCCCGAGCGCGAGCGACGACGTGAGCGCGAGACGCAGGAACTCGGTCTGTCCGGTGGCGAGGGCGTGGTGGTAGCCGGGGCGCCCGATGAAGTCGTACGACAGGTCGGCGCCGACGGCACCGGTGTCGCGGATGTCCTCCATCGTGAGGTTCAGCTCCTGGAACGTGAACCCACCGACCTTGCGCACCATCCCGGCGATGATGTGGTTGGCCGCGTGCGAGAGCGGATGCCCCTCCGACCACGCCGGCAGGCCCTCGGCGCTCTTCTCCACCCCGAGGAAGCCGTTCGCGTCGAGGCGCAGCGCGCTCGTGCCGAGCTCGCCGAGCGAGTGCAGCGCGTCGCCGATGACGAGGCGCATGCCCGCGAACGTCGGGTCGAGCCAGTTGATCGAGGGCTGGCCCTGCTTGAAGTAGTGCAGGTACACCCAGCGGCGGGTCACGCCGTCGGGGCCGATCGACGGCGCCGTCGCGCTCCAGTTCGTCTCCTTCACGCCCGGCGTGTAGAAGATGACGCGCTGCAGGGCGCCGATGATGTAGCCGTGCTCAGCGAGGGTGTGCTCGGTCGCCGGGTCGAGGTTGACACTGTCGTAGCCCTCGGGGACGTCGGGCAGCAGGTGCCAGTCCTCGGGCGGGATCGCCACCATGTGGTAGATCCCGGGGTAGTCCTTGAAGCCCATCTCGGCGAGGCGGAAGTCCGCTCCCTTGCCGGTGTGGCCGGGCACGATGTCGTCGATGATGCTGCCGCCGTGCGAATCGGCGACGTCGCACAGGGCGCGGAACTCGTCCTCCGTGCCGAAGGTCGCATCGATCGCGGTGCTGATGCGGTCGAAGTGACCGTCGACGCTGGGCGTCTCGCCCCACCCTTCGATGCCGCCGGCCCGCTTGACGGGGCCGGTGTGGACGGCAGTGATGCCGATGCGCTCGAACACCGACCACAGCTCCTCGTCGCCGAGGGCTGAGAGGAACGACTGCCCCGGCCGCGTGATGAGCGAGATCGGGTACGCGGTGAACCACACGTCGCTGGTCGCGATGGCGCGACGCGCATCGGGACGCGCGTACGCGTTCCGCCACATCGTCGGCTGGCCCGACAGCTGACGGGCGAGCACGTCGGCATCCTTCAACATCGACTGCCGCACCAGCCACTCGACGTACGACGGGTTCGTACCGTTCGCGGTGCGCGGGTCGGTGCGGATGCGCCGCACGCTGCTGCCGCGCAGGTTGTCGCGCGGGCGCAGACGCCGCGGACGTGCCGGGTAGCGCTGCTCGTCGTAGCTGATCTCGGGCATCTCGAGGTCCCCGTCCTCGGCTGCGGCGAGCGCAGCGAGGTCGATGGGTCCGGTGTAGAGATCTTCGGGTCGATCGTCGTCACGCGCCATGGAGTCCACGCTACGAACTCCGCACGCCCGGCCGGAAGGGGTGGTGCCCAGATTCTCTAAGCGTTATGGGATGCCGCATTGCCACGCCATCGGATGCGCGTCAACCCGCGGCCCCGGGATGGATTCACGTGCATAGGCTGGAGGCATCCCTACGGCCACATCGCCGCACGGGCGCGTATCGAAAGGACCATCACCCATGACCACGACCGCCCACGCCGCCGTCCTCCACGACCAGGACGCTCCGTTCACCTTCGAGGACGTCACCCTCGACGACATCCGCCCGAGCGAGATGCTCGTCAAGGTCGCCGCAACCGGCCTCTGCCACACCGACCTCGCGGTCCAGCACGGCGACATCCCCGCTCCCTTCCCCTACGTCCTCGGGCACGAGGGCGCCGGGATCGTCGAGCAGGTCGGCGACGCCGTCACCGGTTACGCCGTCGGCGACAAGGTGGCCGTCTCCTTCGCCTCGTGCGGCCACTGCGCCAAGTGCGTGAGCGGCCAGGAGGCCTACTGCCGCAACTTCATGGCCCTCAACTTCGCCGGTGCGCGCGAGGACGGGTCGTCGACGATCACCGCAGCCGACGGCTCGGCCGTCCACGGCTCGTTCTTCGGACAGTCGTCCTTCGCGAGCCACCTCATCGTCGAGGCTCGCAACGCCGTCAAGCTGCCCGAGGACGCCGACGTCGAGATCGCCGGCCCCCTCGGCTGCGGCGTCCAGACCGGTGCGGGCACAGTCCTGAACTCGCTCGACGTCCCCGCCGGCGCCTCGATCATCGTCAGCGGGACGGGTGCCGTGGGCCTCTCGGCCATCATGGGCGCGAAGGTCGCCGGCGCGACCACGATCATCGCGGTCGACATCCTGCCCGAGCGTCTCGCCTTCGCAGAGAAGCTCGGCGCGACCCACACGGTCAACAGCAAGGACGAGGACGCGGTCGCCCGCATCCACGAGATCACCGGCGGCATCGGCGCGGACTACGCCGTCGACACGACCGCGGTACCGACCGTCGTCGAGATGCTCGCCGCCGCGACCGCCTTCGGCGCGAAGATCGCCCTCGTCGGCGTTCCGAAGCCGGGTGTCACGATCCCGCTCGGCTCGATCTCGGGTGCGGGCAAGAGCTACATCGGCGCCATCGAGGGCGACGCCGTTCCGCAGACCTTCATCCCCGAGATGCTCGCCCTCCACGCCGCGGGCCGCTTCCCGTTCGACGAGCTCATCACCAAATACGCGTTCGCCGACATCGAGCAGGCGATCGCCGACACGCAGTCCGGTAAGGCCGTCAAGGCCGTCCTCGTGATGCCCTGACACCTGTCCCTGCGTCGAGACGTCGCAGATGGTCACTCTCCTCACTGAAAGGCGACCGTCCGAGACGTCTCGACGTCGTTATGGGGGGGTTACAGGCGCGGGTCGATCGGGTCGGACTCCAGGGCGAGGACTCCGAACACCGACTCGTGCACGCGCCAGAGCGGCTCTCCGGCGGTGAAGCGGTGGAGCGACTCGATCCCCAGCGCGTACTCGCGGGCGGCGAGCGAGCGCTTGTGCCCGACGTTGCGGTCGCGCAGGCGCGAGAGATTCGCGGGGTCGGTGTAGTCGGGCCCGTAGATGATCCGCAGGTATTCACGGCCACGCACCTTGATGCCCGGCTGCACGAGGCCCTTCTCGGTGCGCGTGAGGTTGGCGAACGGCTTCACGACCATGCCCTCCCCGCCCGCGCCGGTCAGCTCCTCCCACCACGCGACCGCCGCGGTGACGGATGCCTCGTCCCCGAGATCGATCCGTCGTCGCTGCGTCGACGCCACGAGGTCGGGCGCGGCTTCGACGAGCCGGTCGGCCACCCCGAGGTGCCACCCGTGGTCGCGTGTCTCGAACGTGGCGTCCCCTGCGGCCAGCACCTGGAACGGCGCGACGCGCGCGATGGACTCGTCACCGACGTACCGGCGTAGGCCGCACGGAATCCGCGCGCACCCTCGCCGCGTGCCCGGTTCCGCGAGGCGAGGGCGCTGACATCGATCCCGGATGCCGCGGCCCGGGCCAACACGGCACCGGCGGCATCCGTCGCGGTCTCGGCCGCCGCGGCCACCGAGGCGTAGAGGTCGCGGATGAGGTCACCGGCCTTCAGCGACCAGGGCAGGATCTCGGCGTCGAGGAGGATCCACGACGAGTCCAGCTCGTCCCAGAGGCCGGCGCGCTCGATCGCCGCATCGAGACGCGCGAGCATGTCAGCTTCGACGTCGGGCGAGAAGAACGGGCGACCGGTCCGGGTGTGGATCGCGCCGCGCCATCCCTCGGGCGCCGAGAACCGCGCGGGATCGCGCGCAACGAGCACGAGGGCGCGCGAGCCCATGTGCTTCTCCTCGGCGATGAGATCGGTGACGCCGTTCGCCCGGTACGTCGCGAAGGCCTCGTCGGGGTGCTCGAGGTAGCCGTCGCGCGCCGACGTGTTCGGCGGCGACATCGTCGGCGGCAGGTGGATGAGCCAGCGCGGATCGGTCGCCCACCGGCTGATCGTCTCGAGACCTCCGGCGGACTGCTCCTCCTGGATGCCGACGCGGCCATGCAGGCTCGTCTGGACGATGAGCCTGCCCTGCACGTCGGCGAGGTCGAGCACACCGGGGGCGCGCACGGGCGCGGCGGGCGCGAGCGGACGGATCGGCTCGTACCAGACCTGCTCGGCCGGCACCGAGACGACCTCGCGCTCGGGGTAGCGCATCGCCGAGAGCGCCCCGCCGAAGACGCAGCCGGTGTCGAGGCACGCGGTGTTGTTCACCCACTCCACCGTCGGCACCGGCGTGTGCCCGTAGAGGACGACGGCCTTACCGCGGTAATCCTGCGCCCAGGGGTGGCGCACGGGCAGCCCGTACTCGTCGGTCTCGCCGGTCGTCTCGCCGTACAGGGCGAACGCGCGCACCCGCCCGGACGCGCGCCCGTGGTACTGCTCCTTGAGGCCGGCGTGCGCGACGACGAGCCGCCCCCCGTCGAGGATCAGGTGCGACACGAGGCCGTAGCAGAACGCCTCCACCTGCTCACGGAACTCCGCGCTCTCGCCGGCCAGCTGGGCGAGCGTCTCCTCGAGCCCGTGCGAGACGGTGACCTTCGCGCCGCGGAGCGCGCGCACGAGCTTGGCTTCGTGGTTTCCCGGCACGGCGAGCGCACTGCCCGACGCGACCATCCCCATCGCGAGGCGCAGGACGCCGACGACGTCGGGCCCGCGGTCGACGAGGTCGCCGACGAAGACGACGCGACGCCGCTCGGGATGCCGCGCGTCGACCGCCCGTCCCTGCTCGTCGCGCACGAGCTCGTAGCCGAGGCGTCCGAGCAGTGTCTCGAGCTCGCTGCGGCATCCGTGCACGTCGCCGATGACGTCGAACGGGCCGCGCTCGTCCGTGCGGTCGGTGAGAAGGCGCGTGCGTTCGATGGTGGCGTCCGCGACCTCGTCGGGGGTGCGGAGCACGTGCACCTTGCGGAAGCCCTCGCGCCCGAGGTGACGGAGCCCCCGGCGCAGCTGGTCGTTCTGCCGCTTCACGACGCCCGCGGGGATGTGGCGATCGGTGCGCGCCACGTTGCGTTCGACCGAGACCGCCTCGGGCACGTCGAAGACGATCGCGACCGGCAGCACGTCGTGCGCCTTCGCGAGTTCGACGAGCTTGCGCCTCGCCTCGGGCTGCACGCTCGTCGCGTCGACGACGGTGAGCAGGCCCGCGTCGAGACGCTTGCCGGCGACGTACTGCAACGCGTCGAAGGCGGCGGCGGTCACCGACTGGTCGGACTCGTCGTTGCCGACCAGCCCGCGGAAGGCGTCGCTCGAGAGCGTCTCGTACGGGCCGAAGTTCTCCCGCGCAAAGGTCGACTTACCCGATCCGGATGCCCCGACGAGGACCACGAGCGAGAGGGCGGGGATGTCGAGGACGGTCATGCCGCGACCTCCTTCCGGAACAGGGCGAGCTGCGTGGGGGCGCCGTGGTCGGCATCCGCCTCACCGACGGGACGGTACGAAACGGTGTAGCCGTGACGGGCGGCGACCCCCTCGGCCCAGTCGCGGAACTCGTCGCGCGTCCACTCGAAGCGGTGGTCGTCGTGACGGAACGCGCCCGCGGGCAGGTCTGGGTAGAGGACGTTGTAGTCCGCGTTGGGCGTCGTGACGACGACCGCGTTGGGTGCGGCCGAGGCGAAGACGGCGTCTTCGAGCGCGCCGAGCCGCGACGGGTCGACGTGTTCGACGACCTCCATGAGCACCATCGCGTCGAAACCGCGCAGCCGCTCGTCGCGGTAGACGACCGAGCCGTGGAGCAGCTCGATGCGCTCTCGCTCGGCATCGGATGCCTCGGCGAGCCGCAGCATCCGTGCGGCCTGGTCGAGTGAGCGGGCAGAGACGTCGACGCCGACGATCTTGGTGAAGGAGCGGTCCTTCGCGAGGCGGGCGAGGAGCGCTCCGGGGCCGCAGCCCATGTCGACGACGCGGTGCGCGCCGACGTCCGCGAGCGCGGCGAGGACAGCGTCGGCGCGGTGCTGGCGGAGCGGCGTCGGGCGGTCCTCGCCCTCGGCGGGATCGGCGAGCAGCGCGCGCTGGTGCACGAGGTAGCGCCGCGTGATGAGGTCGCGCTCAGGGTGGCCTGCGAGCCATCCCTCGCCGGCGCGCTCGAGTTTGCCGATCTCGTCGTCGCCGACCCAGTAGTGCTTCGCGTCGTCGAGGACGGGCAGCAGGACGTAGAGCTGGCGCAGCGCCTCGGCCAGTCGGACCTCGCCGGTCAGGACGACCGAGCTGTACCGGGAGTCGCCCCACTCGGGGTGGTCGCCGTCGAGCGCGATGCGGGTCTGTTCGACCGACCAGCCGCACGGCTCGAACAAGCGACGCACGAGGTCGTCGTCGCCGCGGGCGGAGACCACGGGGATCTCGATCCGCAGAGGCAGAGCGGATGCCGCCAGCTCGGGGTACGAGTCGCTGCGACCGGTCATCGCGGTGCGGAACACCGTCCCGAGCGCGACGGCGAGCATGCTCGAGGCGACGTACGGGCGGTCGTTGACGTAATGGCTGAAAGCCCCGGCATCCCCCCGGAACCGTTTATTGCGGACGAGCGCGATCGGATCGACCTCGAGCATGACCGCGACGGTGCACCGCTCGGGGGTCGCCTCGGGATAGAAGACGTGGATGTCGCCGACCGGCGCCGAGAAGGTCTGCACCTTGGCGGGGTGCTTGTGCACCAGGAAGCCGAGCGCGGTCGCATCCTGACCGTCCGTCGGCGCATAGGTCACCGTCGCGAGCATCGTCGCCTCCCCCGTCGTGGCATCCGACTCACTCTAGGGCGGCGTGCCTGGTCTCGACCCGACGCGATGTGCGCTGACCGTGCGCGGATGGATGCCGTTCGCGTCGGCTCGCCCTGGTCCCGGCCGGGAGCACGCCGCTAGGGTCGGGGCTATGACCGCCGTCACCGCGTCCGAGGCCCGTCCCGTCGCACGCCGTCGCTACCGACCGACCCGGTGGACCTGCTCGTCGCCGGCGTGGTGGTCGTCCCGCTCGCGCTGATGCTCGTCTTCAACAGCTGGGGCCCGCTGACGGAGGAGTCCGCCGTGCGCATGGCCTTCGCCCAGGTCGCGGGCCAGACCGTCGCGATCCTCAGCGCGCTCGCCTTCGTCGTCCTGACGATCCGCCGCGGCGTCGATTGGGCCGCCACTGCGGGTGCCCTTCTCGTCGCGGCGCTCGTCATCTCCTGGTCGGCCGCCGCGATCGATCGCGCGGCAGGCGACCTGGTCGATCGGATCGCCACCGTCCAGAGCGTGTCGCTGCTGGACGACTGACGTCGCCGAGAGAAACAGAAAACCCCCGCATAAGCAGGGGTTTTCATGGCGGTGACGGTGGGATTTGAACCCACGGTAGGGGGTTACCCTACACAACTTTTCGAGAGTTGCACCTTCGGCCGCTCGGACACGTCACCGTCGTCCAGCTTACGACACCAAAACGGATGCCGCGAACCGAGCCTCGTCCTGCCTCGCCGAAGCGTCGCGGATGGTCGTGTTCCGCCCGGTTCGGCGACCATCTGCGACGTCTCGACGCACCGGCGGACGGGTAGCGTCGCGGTGTGATCACCACCGGAGTCGACCTCGCGGCGCAGCCGGCGCGTACGGCGGTCGCCGTCGTCGACTGGCGCGGTGGGGGCGCCGAACTCACGACGCTCCGCCTCGACAACACGGATGACGACATCGTCGGGTTCGCCGCCGGGTCGACGCACGTCGGCGTCGACTGCGCGTTCGGCTGGCCCGACGACTTCGTCGCCTACATCGCGGCGAACGCGCGGGGCGAGGCACCCGCCCCGGACCTCCGCGGCATCGAGGGACGTCGCCTGCTCGCCTACCGCGAAACCGACCGAGCCACCCACCGGATCACGGGGCGCCTCCCCCTCAGCGTCTCGACCGATCGCCTGGGACTCACCGCGATGCGGTGCGCCGACCTGCTCGCAGGGTTCGCCGCCGCCGGTGACGTGGTCGACCGGTCGGGCGCGACGGGACGACTCGTCGAGGTCTACCCCGCGGCATCCCTCCGCCTCTGGGGTGTCGCGGTGTCCGGATACAAGACGGATGCCGCGGCCCGCCAGACGGCGACGGCGAACCTCCTCGCCGCAGCCCTATGGCTCGCCGTCACCCCCGATCAGCGCGCGCTGATGGAAGCCTCTGACGACGCGTTCGACGCCGTCGTCGCCGCGCTCATTGCCCGCGCACACGCGCTGGGCGCAACGCACCCCGTCCCGCCCGCCGCGCACGACCGCGCCCGCCGGGAAGGATGGATCGCCCTCCCCTCCACTCCTCTCGACGGCCTCGACCCGACGCGACCTGTCGCTTCCCCGCCCGAATGACGACCGTTCCCGTCGGCTCGAGCCCCCGCTGACCTCCTCCCCGGGCGTAACGTGAGCCTGTGAGCGCTCCGACGACATCCCCCCGGTTCGGGCTGATCGTCGCGATCGCAGCGCTCGCGTCTGCTGTCGCGTTCCTCGACGGCACGGTCGTGAACGTCGCGCTCCCCGCCATCCGGGACGAGCTGGGCGGCGGCTTGTCCACGCAGCAGTGGGCGGTGGATGCCTACCTCCTCACCCTGAGCTCCCTCATCCTCTTCGCGGGGTCGGTGAGCGACGCGTTCGGTCGCGTGCTCGTCCTCCGCATCGGCCTCATCGGCTTCGGGATCGCGTCGATCGGTGTGGGCCTCGCTCCCGACCCGGTCGTCCTCATCATCGCCCGGGCCCTGCAGGGCGCGGCGGGTGCGTTCCTCGTACCGAGTTCGCTCGCCCTCATCACGTCGCTGTTGAACGGCCCGGCGCAGGCGCGGGCGATCGGCCAGTGGACGGCGTGGACCACGGGCGCGAACCTCGCGGGACCCCTCATCGGCGGACTGTTCGTCGACCTGCTGTCGTGGCGCTTCGCCTTCCTCGTCAACATCCTCCCGATCGCCGTGACCTTCATCCTCCTGACGCGCCTCGGCGACGTCGACCGACGGCGCGACGACGCGCACATCGACCTCGTCAGCGCGGCCCTGTGCACACTCGGCCTCGGCGGCATCGTCTTCGCGCTCATCGAACAGCCGAACCTGGGGTGGGGGCATCCGGCGATATGGATGCCGCTGACCGCCGGCATCCTGCTGTTCGCGGCGTTCCTGCTGCGTCAGCGCACCGTGCGCTCGCCCATCCTGCCGCTCGGGATCTTCCGCGTCCGGAACTTCTGGACCGGCAACCTGGCCACCTTCTTCATCTACGCGGCCCTCTCGCTCAACGGCTTCGTCGTCGGGGTCTACCTGCAGCAGGGCGCGGGCCTCAGCGCGACACTCGCCGGGCTCTCGAGCCTGCCGACGACGCTCGCCCTGATCGCGCTCAGCTCGGTCGTGGGCGGATGGGTGAACCGGTTCGGTCCGCGCCTGTTCATGACCGTCGGCCCTCTCGTGATGGCGGTGGGAGCGCTGATGCTCCTCGCCGTCCAGAAGGACTTCGATTACTGGACGCAGGTCCTGCCCGGTCTGATCGTCTTCGGCCTGGGGCTCGGCGTCACGGTGTCGCCGCTGACCTCGACGATCCTGGGCGCGATCGGCGGCGAGCGCTCCGGCATCGCCTCGGCGACGAACAACGCCGTCTCACGCATCGCCGGACTCGTCGTCATCGCGCTGCTCGCCGTCATCATCGGCGGATCGCTCGACCTCGACGGGTTCCACCGCGCCGCGCTGGTCACGGCGGTCCTGATGGTCGCGGGCGCACTGGTCTCGTTCCTCGGGATCCGCCGGCCCGCGGCGGCCGACGCGCAGCCCATCTGATTTGCACGGCTGGATCCGGGCCGCCGGCATCCGTCGACTGCCACACTGACGGTATGAGCGTCATCGAGAACTCGAAACTGACCGTCGTCGGCGCGGGCGCCGTCGGATCGAGCGTCGCCTACGCCGCCCTCATCCGCGGATCGGCCCGGCACGTCGCCCTCTACGACATCGCCGCCGAGAAGGTTGAAGCGGAGGTCCTCGACCTCGCCCACGGCGCGCAGTTCACCGGATCGAGCGACATCTCCGGCGGGTCCGACGTCTCGGTCGCCGCGGGTTCCCACGTCGTCGTCATCACCGCCGGGGCGAAGCAGAACCCCGGGCAGACCCGCACCGAGCTCGCCGGGGTCAATGCCGGCATCCTGAAGCGGATGCTGCCCGAGTTGCTCGAGGTCGCCCCGAACGCCGTGTACGTCATCGTCACGAACCCGTGCGACGTGCTCACCGTCATCGGCCAGGAGGTTACGGGGCTTCCGCCTGAGCGGATCTTCGCGTCGGGCACCGTGCTCGACACGTCGCGTCTGCGGTGGAAGCTCGCGCAGCGCGCGGGGGTGTCGACCTCGAGCGTCCACGCCTACATCGTCGGCGAGCACGGCGACACCGAGTTCCCGCACTGGTCGCGCGCGACGATCGGCACCGTCCCGATCCTGGACTGGCAGCCGCTCGACGGCCAGCCGCCCTTCACGGCCCTGGAGCTCGACCGCATCGCCGTCGATGTGCGGGATGCCGCCTACACGGTCATCCGCGGCAAGGGAGCGACGAACTACGCGATCGGGCTGTCGAGCGCACGCATCGTCGAGGCGATCCTCGGCGACCAGCACGCCGTCATGCCCGTGTCGACGGTGCTGAGCGACTTCCAGGGGGTCGACGGCGTCGCACTCTCGGTGCCCTCCGTCGTCAGCAGCGCGGGAGCCCGCCCGATCCTCGAGACCTCGTTCTCGGACGACGAGCTGGCGCTCTTCCATCGCTCCGCCGACGCCCTGAAGGCGGTCGCCACCTCGCTGCGCTGACCCGAGAGGGTCAGGCCGCGCGCGAGCGTCGCAGCGAACCGGGCTCGGGGAACGTCCATACGAACGCGACGGCGACGACACGTACGGTCACCGTGACCGCGATGCAGGCCAGTCCGGAGACGAGAATCGGCACCGCGAACGCGTTCAGCACCACGAGCACGGTCACCCCCGCTGCGGCGGCGACGGCGTACAGCGTGCTGACCTGCAGGAAGGAGAACGGCAGGTTCAGTGCGACGTCGCGCAGCATCCCCCCGCCGATCGCGCCGATGACCCCGACGACGACCGCGCCGACGGGGCCGACATCGAGAGCCAGGGCCTTCGACGCGCCGATGGCGCCGAACATCCCCATGACGATCGCGTCGAGGACGGTCAGCGGCCACGTCAGTCGCGAGACGACCGCCTGCAGCCCCATCCCCACCAGAGCGCCTCCCGCCGAGACCAGCAGATACCAGTTCTGCCAGATCACGACGGGCGGCTGATTCAGGACGACGTCGCGCAGCAGGCTTCCCCCGAGTTCGACCAGGAGGCCGATGACCAGCACCCCGAACACATCGATGCGCTGGTGACGGTGCTCCGCCGCGACGAGGGCGCCCTGCAGCCCGCCCAGCCCGGCGGCGAGGAGCTCGACCCACAGGGGGACGGCGAACAGGGCGACACTCACCAGACTCCTCCTCGATTCGGCAGGCGCGGATCAGCGCACGGAGCCCGCGGCATCGGTGATCACTCGAGCGACCGTCTCGGCCTGCGAGATGAACAGAGCGTGGCTGCCGGGGACGTTCGTGATCTGCGCGCCGACGCGCGAGGCCATGTGCTGGAGCATCGCCTGGTCGAACGCCTTGTCCTCCGTGGCGATGACGGCCCAGCTCGGCTTGTCGCGCCACGCCGCCGCCGTGACGGGCTCGGCGAAGACCGACATGTTGACGGGCACCTGGCTGTCGGCGAGGAAGGCGGCATCCGCTTCGGCGATGTCGGCGGCGAACCCGGCACCGAAGTGATCCCGGGCGAGGTAGCCGTAGCCGTCGTCCCGCACGTCGATGACGAACTCGGGGGTCGCGGCGAAGCCCTCGTACTGCTGACCGGAGGACTCCCCCGCATCGGGGATCAGCGCCGAGACGTACACGAGACCCGCCACGTTCGGGTGGATCCCCGCCTGCGTGATGACGGTGCCACCCCACGAGTGGCCGACGAGGATCGCTGGGCCGTCCTGCTGGTCGAGGACGCGCGTGGTCGCGGCGACGTCGGCCTCGAGCGAGGTGAGCGGGTTCTGCACGATCGACACCCGGAAGCCGCGGGCGGTGAGCAGATCGTAGACGCGGCGCCAGCCGGATCCGTCCGCGAAAGCGCCGTGGACGAGGACGACGTTGGTGATGTCTGCAGTGGTCATAGGTCTCTTCCTTCTCTGTCGGTGACCCCCAGTCGAGGTCTGGTCGATGCAACGCCAGCGATACGCAATATATTGCATATCCATTGGACGAACAAGAGCGGTGCCCACCGGCGATGTCGGATGCCGCGATTAGCCTGAGGACATGGCTTCACGACGACCCGCACCGACCGCGGCCTTCCGCTGCACCGAGTGCGGCTGGACGACCGCGAAGTGGGTCGGCCGCTGTGGCGAGTGCCAGCAGTGGGGCACCGTCGTCGAAGCCGCCACGCAGACGGGGATCACGGCATCCGTCACCCCGATCGCCCCGACACGGAGCGCGCGTCGCATCACCGAGATCGACACGCGTGAGACGCCGCGCCGCTCGAGCGGCGTCGGGGAGTTCGACCGCGTCCTGGGCGGCGGCATCGTCCCCGGCGCGGCGATCCTGCTCTCGGGCGAGCCGGGGGTCGGCAAGTCGACCCTCCTGCTCGAGGTCGCCGCGCAGAGCGCGCGCGCCGGGCGGCGCGTCCTCTACGTCAGCGCCGAGGAATCCCTCGGCCAGGTGCGCCTGCGCGCCGAACGCACCGGCGCGCTGCACGACGAGCTCTACCTCGCCAGCGAGACCGACCTGGCCACGACGCTCGGGCACATCGACGACGTGCGACCCGACCTGCTGATCGTCGACTCTGTGCAGACCGTCTCGTCAGGGCTCATCGACGGGGCGGCCGGGCAGCCGAGTCAGGTGCGGGAGGTGGCATCCACCCTCATCCGCGTCGCGAAAGAGCGCGACCTGCCGGTCGTGATCGTCGGACACGTCACGAAGGACGGTCAGGTCGCGGGGCCGCGCATCCTCGAACACCTCGTCGACGTCGTCTGCCACTTCGAAGGCGACCGGCAGACGTCGCTGCGCTTCGTGCGGGCGCTCAAGAACCGTTTCGGCGCCACCGACGAGGTCGGCTGCTTCGACATGGCCGGCGACGGCATCGCCGAGGTCCCCGATCCCAGCGCACTTTTCCTCAGCACGCGTCCCAGCGAGCCCGGCACGTGCGTGACCGTGGCCCTCGAGGGTCGTCGTGCGCTGCCCGTCGAGGTGCAGGCCCTGACTCTCCACACGTCGGCTCCGAACCCGCGCCGGATCGTGAGCGGTGTCGACGGTGCCCGTGTCGCGATGGTGCTCGCCGTGCTCGAGAAGCGCGCCGGCATCAAGCTGTCGGACCAGGACGTCTACGTCTCCACGGTCGGCGGGGTTCGCCTCACCGAACCGGCCGCAGACCTCGCCATCGCCCTCGCCATCGCGAGCGCTGCAGCCGAGCGGCCGAACCCCGCGAAGCTCGCGGCGATCGGCGAGCTGAGCCTGTCGGGCGAGATCCGCCGCGTCACCCAGCACGACCAGCGACGGTCCGAGGCGGCGCGACTGGGGTACAAAGCGGTCATCGATGCGAGTGCAGGCACGCTCCGGGACGCCCTCAATCAGCGAGCACGGCACCACGCACCGACGCGGGACGACCGGCCCGACTTCTGAGTCGGGTCAGGCTCCTGAGGCGGGTCAGGCTTCTGAGCCAGGTCGGGCTTCCGAGGCGGATCAGGCGTCGAGCGCCGCGATCAGGTCGGCCGGCGACGCCTGCATCGCGTGCGGACCGGCGATGTCGAAGAACACGGTCGTGATCTCGTCACCGTATGTGCCGAGGAACGCCCGCAGCCACGCCGGAGACTGCAGCCCGACACCGGGCGGCAGCGATGCGGGCTTGTTCGCGGCATCGCTGAACAGGAGGAGCGCGACGTCGCCGGTGGCCGGATCGCGGTACGTCCAGACCTCACCCGAATCACGGGGGTCGTCGCGGGCGCCGGGGCGCAGCAGCGGCACGACCGTCGGTCCGTGTCGAAGGGCGAACGCGAGGGCAGCCATGTCCTGCGTCTGGAGCGCGTCCGCGAGTGCGGTGTTGCGGAACTCGAGCGGCTTCTTCTCGCGCTTCTTCCCGGCCATCCCCCCAGCCTAAGCGGGATGCCGCGCGTCGCCGATCCGCGCATCGTGGACACCGGCGAGCACAAAAAGAAGGGGGCCCTCTCGAACTCCCCATTGGGGACTGGAGAAGTCGAGAGGGCCCATCGCTCGCCGGCGACCCGGGGGATCCGACGTCCCGCCTGGGGGGGGTAGCGGGACTCCGCTGCTGGGGACCAGTGGAGGAGAGCCGCCGTGAGCTGAACCCCAGGGTACGCACACTCGAGCACCGCGGGACAGCCCATCTCTCATGAGAAATTTCTCAGAAAACGCTGTGCCGGAGCCCCTGCTCAGCGGAGGGTGAACGAGGCCGGCTCGGCGGAGCCGATCCCCCCGATCGTCACGGCCAGGTTGTACCAGCCGGGCAGGGCCTTCTGCCGGTCGCCGTCGCAGGTGTCGACGGCCGATCGTGTGCGATCCCAGACGATGGGAGCCGAGCTCTTCACGGTCTTGCCCGCGTCGAGCTGCACGATCTGATCACTCGGCTCGGTCTGGCAGTCCGTTGATCGCCACCAGGTATCGGTGCCGCTGGTGATCTCGAACGTCTGAGCGGCCGTCCCCACGTTGATGAGACAGGGCTGGTCGGTGTCGTTGACGAGAGTGATCGAGAGCTTCGGCAGCTCACCCGTGCCGTAGGACGTCTTGTCGGTAGTGGCGGTGACGGTCACATCGCCGGTCGTGCAGGCGGGCACGTCACTCGCACTTCCGCCGTCGTCGTCACCGGGCGCACCGGTGTCGCCGTCCGCCGACGAGGTGACGCGCGGGCTCGGCGTACCCGACGGCACGGGGGTGACACCCGTCGCCGTCGGCAGCGGCGCGTCGGACGACGCGGTCGGGCCGGCGGATGCCGCCCCTGCGCCGGAGGGCCGCGATGCGGCATCCGTCATCGCCCGCCAGGGCTGACCCACGACGAGCGCGACGATGCCGCCGACGATGAGCACGGCGAGCAGCAGCACGGCGAGCCGACGTCGTCGGTACACGGCCGGCGACGGCCGGTGACGAGGGGTCTGGCTGCTCACGCGTCCCAGGGTAAGCGCGGCCTCCGCGGTGGACCGTCCGGCGCGCCTACAACTGCTTGAGCATGCGGGTGTTGCCCAGGGTGTTGGGCTTCACGTGCGCGAGGTCGAGGAACTCGGCGACGCCCTCGTCGGCGCTGCGGAGCAGCTGCGAATAGACATCGGGGTCGACGACCTGTTCGCCGATCTCCGCGAACCCGCGGCGTGAGAAGAAGGGCACCTCGAAGGTGAGGCAGAACAGCCGGCTGAGACCGAGCGCCCGCGCGTTCTCCTCGAGCAGGTCGACGACGGCCCCGCCGACCCCGCGGTGCAGCCAATCGTCGGCCACGATGAGCGTGCGGATCTCGCCGAGGTCCTCCCACATCACGTGCAGGGCGCCGCATCCCACGAGACGGTCGCCCGCCTCGGCGACGACGAACTCCTGGACGGTCTCGTAGAGGGTGACGCGCTCCTTGCCGAGCAGGATGCGCCGCTGAACCCACGGCTCGAGGAGCTCTTGGATGCGGGGGACGTCGGATGTCCGCGCGGGGCGGACGGTGAAGGTGGAGTCCGGTCCCGTCATGCGTCCCACTGTATTCGCGTGCGACCGGTCGCACGCGCGGATCGACCGGTCGCGTGCCCCTACGCTTGACCCAGGAAGGTGACCCCGTGAGTGTGCTCCGTGACTATGCCGCGGCCGTGTCGCAACCGACGCTGTCGCTCGCGTCGACAGCGCCACGCTACGACGAGGTCGTCGACGGCGACGGCGCACTGCGTCCCGCCTGGCAGGGGCTCGCCTCGCTCGCCCTGGGCCTCACCCGCGAAGAGCTCGAACGCGTCGACGGCGAGATCTCGCGGTTCCTCGCCGACGACGGCGTCTCGTACGCGCGTGCGGGGGACGACCTGCGACCGTGGCAACTCGACCCGATGCCCTTCGTCCTGGATGCCCCGGGCTGGGCACGCCTCGACGTCGGCCTCGCGCAGCGCGCCGAGCTGCTGAACGCCCTCCTCGCCGACCTCTACGGACCGCAGGTCGTGCTGCACGAGCGGATCGTGCCGGCCGCGGTCATCCTCGGTCACGCCGGATTCCTCCGCGCGATGGCGCGCGCCGGCGACGAGAACCCGCCGCCCGACCTGCTCCTCTCGGCGACCGACCTCGGTCGCGACGCCGCCGGCGAATGGCACGTGCTCGCCGACCGCGTGCAGGCGCCCTCGGGCCTCGGGTACGCCGCCGAGAACCGGCGCGTGATCTCGCAGGTGCTGCCCGACCTGCTCGACGAGGGCACCCTGCACCGCATGGACCCCTACTTCGCCGCCCTCCGTGCCGCGCTGATCGCCGCGGCCCCCGAGGGGGCGAGCAGTCCCCGCATCGTCGTCCTCTCCCCCGGCCCGCTGTCCGAGACCGCGTTCGATCAGGCCTTCCTCGCCAACGCGCTCGGCTTCCCTCTCGTACAGGGCAGCGACCTCGTCGTCCGTGACGGCGCGGTGTGGATGAAGCCCGCCGGCTGGCCGCAGCGCGCCCCGCGCGAGCGCGTCGACGTCATCCTCCGACGGGTGGATGCCGAGTGGTGCGACCCGCTCGAACTCCGCTCGGGATCGCGGCTCGGCGTCGCGGGCCTCGCCGAAGCGGTGCGCCGCGGGCACGTGCGCGTCGTCAACGGACTCGGCGCCGGGGTACTCGAGAACCCCGCGCTCCTCCCCTACCTGCCCGCCGTCTGCGAACGGCTCCTCGGCGAGCAGCTGCGCGTGCCGTCCGTCCCCGCATGGTGGCTCGGCGACCCCGACGCCCGTGCCGACGCCCTCCCGCGCCTGACCGCCGGCGACCCGACGCTCGAGCTGCGCCACATCGACGACCCCCGCCGCCGCCTCGACGCGGCCGATCCCGAGCTGCGCGCCCGCCTGGTGCGGGAGCCGCACCGGTTCGCCGCGGTCGAGCAGCTGGCCCTGTCGCAGGTCCCGGTGTGGGATGCCCGGGGCGCAGCATCCGCTCTACCCGTCACCCTGCGGGGTTTCGCGATCCGCTTCGGGTCGACGTACCGTCCGCTCGTCGGCGGCCTGGCGACGGTGCGGACCGCACCCGAGTCGGCGCCCGTCACGAAGGACGTATGGGTGTTGAAGTCGGACGAGGCGGAAGCCGACCAGGGGATCGTCGACGTGGCATCCCTGCCGACGACCAGAAGCGACCCGACCCTCGCGCCGCGCGCACTGTCGGACCTGTTCTGGACGGGCCGCTACGCCGAGCGCGCCGAGGATCTCCTGCGTCTCGTGATCTCGACTCAGGCGGCGCTCGACCAGCCCGGCGCCCACCGGGCGGGCCAGGCGGGCGAGAGCGTGCGCGTGCTGCTCGCAGCGATACACACCCTCGCCGGCACGCGGGCGAGCGAACCCGAGGCGGAGTTCCGGTCGCTGCTGCTGGATGCCGCGCGTCCCGGATCGGCGGCGCACTCGATCGCGCGCCTCCGCGACGCCATGGAGGGGGTGCGCGATCAGCTCTCAGGCGACACGTGGCGCGTCTTCTCGAACATCGAACGCGCGGTGCGCGCGCTCCGGACCGCGCCGCATCCGCACCGGACGGCGGAATCCGCGGGACGGATGCTCGCCTCGATGCTGTCTCTCTACGGCGTGACGGCCAACATGATCCGCGACCCCGGCTGGCACATGATGGAGGCCGGTCGCTACCTGGAGCGCGGCCTACAACTGACGACCCTGCTGTCGTCGGCCTTGTCGGCCAGTCGCAGTCCGCGGACCGACCGCGAAGTGCTCGAATCGCTGCTGCTGACGGCCGAGAGCGTCGTGACGCACCGCCGCCGCTACCGCGGTGCGATGCGAGCGGCCGACGTCGCCGAGCTGCTGCTGCTCGACCGCGGCAACCCTCGTTCGCTCGCGTTCTCGCTGCAGACCCTGCGCGGCCACCTGGCCGCCATGCCCGCCTCGACCGGCTCGTCGCGTGCGGAGCGTCTGCTCGACCAGCTCGAGACCGAGCTCGCCGAGATCGAGGTGCTCGAGATGACGGCGGTCGTCGGGGGACGCCGCGAGCGGCTCGTCGACGGGCTCGAGGGCGTCCGCGCTCAGCTGGAGCAGCTCTCGGACGCGATCGGCGACCTGCACTTCGAGGCCGGCCCGCCGGCGGTGTCGATGGCCGAGCTGTCGCTCGTCGAGCTGATGGGTGCGCGCGCATGACCCGCTACCGCGTGTGGCATCGCACGGCGTACACCTACAGCGACGCCGTGCAGGACAGCATCGGCCAGTTCCACCTGCGCCCGCGCGACCTGCCGTGGCAGCGGATCGCCGGTTCCGAGGTGACAGTCGACCCCCTCCCGGGCGACATCTCCCCCCGCACCGACTGGTTCGGCAACTCGTCGACGTACTTCCACGTGACCGATCCGCACGAGGCGCTGACGATCGAGGCGTCGAGCGAGGTGACGGTCGCGGTGCCCGAGTACGACGCCGAGGCGCTCGCGCAGTCATGGGAGCTCGCGCGGCCGCTGCGGCATCCCGAACTCGACGGCGCCGTCGAGGCCACCGAGTATGCGCTCGAGTCCGCCCGGGTCGCGCACCACGAGGCAGCCCTCGCCTACGGGGCCGAGTCGCTGACACCGGGGCGGCCGATCGGTGAAGCCGCGACCGACCTGATGCAGCGGATCTTCCGCGACTTCGACTACGACAAGACCGCGACGACCGTGACGAGCACCGTGGGCGACGCGATGACGAAGCGGGCGGGCGTCTGCCAGGACTTCGCCCACGTCGCCCTCGCCTGCCTGCGCGGTCACGGGATCGCGGCGCGCTACGTCTCGGGGTACCTCGCGACGCAGCCGCCGCCCGGCAAAGAGCGCGTCTTCGGGGCGGATGCCTCGCACGCGTGGCTCGCGGTGTGGCTGCCCGGCACCGACCAGTGGCTCGCGATCGACCCGACGAACAATCAGTGGGCGAACGATCGGTACGTCACCGTCGCGTGGGGCCGCGACTACGGCGACGTCTCACCGGTGACGGGCATCATCTTCACCGAGGCGAAGACCTCGACCCTGCGCGTGCAGGTCGACGTCGCACCGCTCGACTAGCGCGCCGCGCGTTCGCCGATGCACCGGCCACCGCCGACGCCGAGCTCAGTTTCGGGGGTCGCCCAGCGGCAGCACGCGCGAGCCGAAGTCGAGGATCGTGTAGCGACCACAGCGGACGGGCGTCGCGTCGAACGTCGGGACACCGGCGAAGGGGATGGTCGCGGCATCCTGGATCAGGAACGTCACCGGTCCGCGACGTTCGGCGCGGTTGACGAGCCAGTCGTAGGGGCGCATCGTGTTGTCGACCTGCACCAGATGCGACGGGTCGGTCAGGGCGAGTTTCGGCGCGCGCACGGTCCAGAACTGCCCCGCACCGGTGCGGCCGGATGCCTCGACCCAGCGGGTGACGCACGCGAGATCCGCGTCCGGGCGGCTCGCGGCCGCGACGGTCACGGGAACCGCGGCGATGGCGGCAACGGCGAGCGCACCGGCGAGGATCGCGCTCAGGGCGCGAGGGACCGACAGGACGGGTGGCGCCACCGCGAGCACCACCACCGGCAGGAACACCCACGGCTGCAGATAGCGATCGGCGTCGGTGCCGGCCACGACGACGAGGGCGGTCGCCGCGAGCGGCGCGACGACCGCGAGGACGCAGACGGCCGCGACGACGCCGTCACGCCGACGCCACGACCGTACCGCGACGACGACGCTCGCCGCGAACAGGGCGAGCACCACGGCGAGCCAGAGGAGTCCGTTCACGGAGACCACCGTGTCGCCGAGCACACCGGCGAGACGGGCGAGCGCGTCACCCGCCTGGTCGGGGCGCAGGTAGTTACCGCCGGCGGCGACGATGTTCGCGGCGAAGAACCCCCGCAGCAGGTACCCGACCGCCGCCGCGCCCGCGACCGCGAGCAGCGTCACGACGGCGAGACGCGGCACGATCCTGCGCCCGACAAGTAGGACGCCGACGGCCACCGCGACCGGTCCGACGCACCACCCGACGAAGAGGGGATTCGTGAGCGTCGAGATCGCGACGACGCCCACCATGACGGGCACGACACGAACGGTCGGCGCGCCGTCCAGCAGCCGCCGGAACAGACCCACGGTGACAAGAGTGCCGACGACCGTCGCGGAGTAGTAGGTCGTCGTCGCCGTCAGCAGCGCGAGGTGGAACCCCGGCATCCCGCCGGGTCCTTCGAGGAGGACCAGCGCGACGAACGCTGCGAACGCCAGAACGCTCCCCGTCACGGGCCGCGAGCCCGGCCGGGAGCGCCCGGCGACCAGGCGGATCCCGCCGTACACGGCGAGGAGGTTGACCACGGCGTTGAGCGTGAGCGACCCCGTCGTGCCGAGCCCCAGGAACGACAGCGCCGCGTAGACCGTGGTCTCGGGCAGGAAGAGCACGGGCGACAGCGCCCAGTCCTGCGAGTCCCCGCGCCGCAGCGAATCCGCCATGAGCGCGACGACGACCGAATCCCCATCGCGGTAGAGCAGCCACGAACTCGTCGAGGCGACGACGGCCACGGCGATGAGCGCGAGAGCCAGCGCCGCACCCCATCCGGCCACCTCGGCGGCACGCCGCTGCATCATCCCGGGCCGCATCATCACCGCTCAGCACACCAGATTCGCCCCGGCGGCACCAGCCGGAGCGTGACGGATGCACGGCCGCCGGTGCAGGTGAGACAAGACCCGGCCCCGAACGCCACATCATCCCCAGCGGCCGGACATCCGTCACCGTACGGGCCGCGACCTCAGCCCAAGAACCCTCGCAGCAGCGCCTCCGACCCGGCGAGGTGCTCGAGCACGGCGGCCTCGGCCGCGTCCGCCCGCCCCGCCAGGATCGCCGCGACGATCCGCTCGTGCTGCGCGTCGGAATGCTCGATGTTGCGCGGCAGCAGCGGGAACGTGTCGAGCCAGGCGTTGATGCGCGCCCGGTTCTCGACGACCAGCGGCAGCAGCGACGGGATGCCGCTGGCCTCCGCGATGGCCAGGTGCAGCAGCGAGTCGAGCCGGCGGTACTCCCCCTCTGCGGCTCCGACGGTCGCGCGGTGATGCTGCTCGAGCGCGGAGCGGGCGGCATCCGTCAACTCCTGCGACGCAGCGGCGCGCGCGGCGCCCGCCTCGAGCACGCGGCGCAGGCCCAGAATGTCCTCGAGTTCGGCCACGTCGACCGGGCCCGCGGGCACGGGCAGCGGATCGGCCACGAACGTGCCGCCGTATCGCCCCCGCCGCCGCACCACGTAACCGGCGTCGGCGAGCTCGCCGATCGCCTGCCGCACGGTGTCACGGCTCACGCCGTAGCGCTCGGCGAGCTCGCGCTCCGAGGGGAGGGACTCCCCCGGCGCGACCACGCCGAGCCGCACGGTCTGCACGAGCCGTGCGACGGTGTCCTCGAGCGCGTTGCCGCCGCGCACCGGTCGGTAGACGGTGCTGCCGAGATCCGGCGACGACGCGGCCGGGATCACAGCGGCGTCACGTAGGCGTTGGTGATGCCGCCGTCGACGACGAACGCGTTCGCGGTGATGAACGAGGCGTCGTCCGAGGCGAGAAAGGCGACGGCGGCGGCGAGTTCTTCGGGCTCGGCGAAGCGGCCCATCGGCACGTGCACGAGCCGTCGCTGGGCGCGCTCGGGGTCGGCGGCGAACAGCTCCTGCAGCAGCGGCGTGTTCACCGGTCCCGGGCAGAGCGCGTTGACGCGGATGCCCTGCCGGGCGAACTGCACGCCGAGCTCGCGGGTCATCGCGAGCACACCGCCCTTCGACGCGGTGTACGAGATCTGCGAGGTGGCCGAGCCCAGCAGTGCGACGAACGACGCCGTGTTGATGATCGAGCCCTTGCCCGCCGGCACCATATGGCGCAGCGCGGCGCGCGAGCAGAGGTAGACGCTCTTGAGGTTGACGTCCTGCACCTTGTCCCACGCGGGCAGCTCGGTGGTCTCGATCGAGTCGTCATCGGCGGGAGAGATGCCGGCGTTGTTGAAGGCGATGTCGACCGAACCGAGGTCGGCGGCGACACCGTCGAAGAGCGCGTCGACGGATGCCTGGTCTGCGACGTTCACCTGGCGGAAGACGCCGCCCACCTCGTCGGCGGCCTTCTGGCCGGTCACGGGGTCGAGGTCGGCGATGACGACGCGGGCCCCCTCGGCGGCGAACCGCCGCGCGGTCGCGAGGCCGATGCCGCTGGCACCGCCGGTGATGATGGCGACGCGGTCGCGCAGGCGCTGGGTGAGATCCATTCGGGGAAGTCCTTCCGGGTCAGGAGGTGGCGTAGAAGACGTTCTTGGTCTGGGTGAAGTGCTCGGCCGCGTCGGGTCCGAGCTCGCGGCCGAGACCCGAGGCCTTCATGCCGCCGAAGGGGGTCGTGTAGCGCACCGACGAGTGCGAGTTCACCGACAGCACGCCGCTCTGCACGCCTCGGGAGACGCGGATGCCGCGACCCAGGTCGCGCGTCCAGATCGAGCCCGCCAGCCCGTAGACGGTGTCGTTGGCGAGAGCGATCGCGTCGACCTCGTCGTCGAACGGCAGCACCGCGACGACGGGTCCGAAGACCTCTTCCGTCGCGATGCGGTCGCCTCGCCCGGCGAGCACGACGGTGGGCGCGAACCAGAATCCTTCGCCCTCGGGGGCCGATCCGCGGAACGCAACGTTCGCTCCCTCGACGTACGAGGCGACCCTGTCGCGCTGGCCCGCCGAGATCAGCGGTCCCATCTCGGTCGACTCGTCGTTCGGGTCGCCGACGCGCCATGCGGCGACGGCGGGCTCGACGAGCTCGAGGAACCGGTCGAACACCGAGCGCTCGACGAGCAGGCGGCTGCGGGCGCAGCAGTCCTGCCCGGCGTTGTCGAAGACCGAGCCGGGGACGGCCGCGGCGGCCGCCTCGAGGTCGGCGTCGGCGAACACGATGTTGGCGCTCTTGCCGCCGAGCTCGAGCGTCACGGGCTTGAGCTGGCCCGCGCAGCCCGCGGCGACCTCGGTGCCGACGCGGGTCGACCCGGTGAACACGACTTTGCGGACGTCGGGATGCGTCACGAACCGCTCGCCGACGACAGGGCCGGCACCGGGGATGACGGTGAAGACGCCGTCCGGCAGCCCCGCCTCGAGTGCCAGGTCGCCGAGACGCATCGCGGTCAGCGGGGTCATCTCGGCGGGCTTCAGCACGACGGCGTTCCCGGCCGCGAGCGCGGGCGCGAATCCCCACGCCGCGATCGTCATGGGGAAGTTCCACGGCACGATGATCCCGACGACCCCGTACGGCTCGTGGTAGGTCACGTCGAGCCCGCCGGCGACGGGGATCTGGCTTCCGACCAAGCGTTCCGGCGCACCGGCGTAGTAGTTGAGCACCTGCGCGACGTGCGAGGCCTCCCACCAGGCGGACGAGATCGGATGCCCCGCCTCGAGCACCTCGAGCTGGGCGAGTTCCTCGACGTGGTCCTCGACCACGCGCGCGAAGTTCCGGAGCGCATCGGCGCGGGCGACGGGGGCCAGCTCGGCCCACGCGCGCTGCGCGCGGACGGCGCGGGCGACCGCGGCATCCGTCTCCTCCACCGAGGCGAGCGCGACGTCGCGGACGGCGGCGCCGGTCGCGGGGTTGAGGACGGTGAAGGCGCTCATGCGGAGACTCCCCGGTGCGAGGCGGCGTAGGCGTCGGCGGCGGCGACCAGGCCGAGGAAGAGGCGCCGATCGGCGGAGTTCTCCTCGGGGTGCCACTGCACCGCGACGAGGTAGTCGTCGCCCGGTGTCTCGAACGCCTGCACGAGCCCGTCGTCGGTACGGGCGGTGACGACGAGCCCCTCGCCGAGGCGGTCGACGCCCTGGTGGTGGTAGCTGTGGACGCCGTAGGGACCGGCGCCGATGAGGCCCGCGAGCTTCGTGTCGGCATCCACCTCGACGGTGTTCTCGGCGAAGACCCCGCCGCCGATCTTGTAGCGTTCGGTCCCGACGGCCTCGGGAAGGTGCTGATGCAGCGTGCCGCCGTAGGCGACGTTGATGAGTTGCAGTCCGCGGCAGATGCCGAAGACCGGGATGCCGCGTTCGCGGGCGCTGGCGAGCAGGGCGAGCTCCCACTCATCACGGTCGGCGCGGGCAGGATCCGTGAGCGGATGCCGGGGCGCTCCGTACAGCTCGGGCTGCACGTCGAGTCCGCCGGTCAGGATGAGGCCGTCGAGTCCGTCGAGCACGACCGCCGCCGCGGCCTGGGCGGAGGGCTGCGGCGGAAGCAGCACGGCGACGCCGCCCGAGGCGGTCACGGCGTCGAAGTACTGCTGCGGCAGGAAGCTCGCGCGGACGTCCCACACCCCCTGCACCGCGCGCTCGAGGTAGGTGGTGAGTCCGATGACGGGGCGGCGACCGCCCGCGAGATCAGAGACGTTCGAAGCCACGGATGCGCTCCCAGTCGGTCACGGCGGCGTCGTAGGCGAGGACCTCGACGCGCGCCTGGTGCAGGTAGTGGGCCACGACCTCGTCGCCGAACGCGGCGCGGGCGATCTCGGAGGCCTCGAACAAGTCCGCCGCCTCCCGCAGCGTCGTCGGCAGGTGATCGACGTCGGAGTCGTAGGCGTTGCCGGTGAGCGGTCCGGGCAGCTCGAGCTCGTGCTCAATGCCGTGCAGACCGCCCGCGATGATCGCCGAGATGGCGAGGTAGGGGTTGACGTCGCCGCCCGGCACGCGGTTCTCGACCCGCAGCGACGAGCCCTTCCCGACGACGCGGAGCGCGCACGTGCGGTTGTCGACTCCCCATGCGATGCCGGTAGGGGCGAAGGAGCCCTTCGCGAAGCGCTTGTACGAGTTGATCGTCGGCGCGTAGAGCAGGGTGAACTCCTTCAGTGTCGCAAGGATGCCGGCGATCCAGTGCTCCATGAGCGGGCTGAACCCGTGCTCGCCGTCGCCCGCCATGACCGCTTCGCCGTCCTCGCCGCGGACCGACAGATGGATATGGCAGCTGTTGCCCTCGCGCTGATCGAACTTCGCCATGAAGGTCAGCGACTTGCCGTGGGCGTCGGCGATCTCCTTCGCCCCGTTCTTGTAGATCGTGTGCTGGTCGGCGGTCTCGAGCACCTCGGCGAAGCGGAACGCGATCTCCTGCTGCCCGTCGTGGCACTCGCCCTTCACGCCCTCGCAGTAGAGCCCGGCACCCTCCATGCCACGGCGGATGTCGCGCAGCAGCGGCTCGAGACGGGTCGTGGCGAGCAGGTTGTAGTCGACGTTGTAGTCGGTGGATGCCTGCAGTCCGACGTAACGCTTGGCCCAGGCATCCCGGAACGAGTCGTCGAAGACGATGAACTCGAGTTCCGTACCCGAGTAGGCGACGAGACCGCGGTCGGCGAGCCGCTGACGCTGCGCGTTCAGGATGCCGCGGGGCGACTGGATGACCGCACCGCCGCGCACGTAGTCCAGATCCGCCATGACGAGCGCGGTCGCCGGCTGCCAGGGGATGCGGCGGAGCGTCGCCATGTCGGGGCGGAGCACGAGGTCGCCGTAGCCCTTGTCCCAGCCCGACATCTCGTAGCCGTCGATCGTGTTGACGTCGACGTCGACCGAGAGGAGGTAGTCGCAGACCTCGGCGCCGTGCCCGGCGACCTCGTCGAGCCAGAAGCGGCCCGCGACGCGCTTGCCGACGAGGCGTCCCTGCGCGTCGGGGAAGGCGACGATCACCGTGTCGATCTCGTCGGCAGCGATCGCATCGGCGAGTTCGTCCACCGTCAGGTTTCCGGGCATCCGTGGTCCTTCCGTCGTGCACTGTGCGGGATCGTCGTGGGGCTGTAACGAGAACGCTACATCCCAAAGGTAGACATGGCATACCAATAGACGCCACACTCTTCCGCAAGGCGTGAGCCAGCGCGCCGACCCGACGGCGCGCCTCGCGCCGACCCGCAGCCAGGAGGTCTCATGACGAATCCGAGCACCACTCCCCCCGCGACCGGCGGCGTGCGCTACGCCCGAGCCGAAGAGGGCTACTTCGAGAAACGCACCCTGAAGCGCTCCGCTGGAGTCTGGGGGCTCTGGGGCCTCGCCGTCGCCGCCGTCATCTCGGGCGACTTCTCGGGGTGGAACTTCGGCATCGACTTCGCCGGTTTCGGCGGCATGCTGATCGCCTTCGCCGTGCTCGTGCTCATGTACTACGGACTCACTTTCTCGATCGGCGAGATGGCCGCCGCGATGCCGCACACCGGCGGTGCCTACTCGTTCTCGCGTTCCGCGATGGGGCCGTGGGGAGGGCTCGCGACCGGTCTCGCGGAGACGATCGAGTACGTCGCGACTACTGCCGTCGTCGTCTACTTCTCCGGCTCGTACGCCGACAAGGCGCTGAACCTGCTCACCGGTGTGAGCCTGCCGCCGTGGTTGTGGTGGGTCATCCTCTACGCCCTCTTCATCGGGCTCAACGCCGCGGGCGCCGCGGTGTCGTTCGGCTTCGCGATCGTGGTCTCGATCATCTCGATCGGCATCATCGTCGTGTTCGGGGTGATGGCCGTCGCGTCCGGCGCGTTCAGCTGGGACTCCCTGTGGGACATGGCCCCCAACCCGGACGCGTTCGGCGCGTCCGTCTTCCTGCCCGAGGGAATCGGCGCGGTCCTGTTCGCGCTGCCCTTCGCCATGTGGTTCTTCCTGGGGATCGAAGAGCTTCCGCTGGCGGCTGAGGAATCGCACAACCCGGCCCGCGACATCCCTCGCGCCGGCCTCTGGGCGCGCGGCACCCTCATCGTGACGGGCCTCATCGTGCTCTTCATCAACACGGGCGTGCTCGGCGCGGAAGCGACCGGGCCGTCGACCGAGCCGTTGCTCGAAGGCTTCCAGGCGTTCCTGCCCGACCAGGCCGCCGCGATCCTGTCACTTCTCGCCCTCGTCGGCCTCCTCGCGTCGCTGATGGGCATCATGTTCGCCTACGGACGCAACATGTACTCCCTCTCGCGGGCCGGGTACTACCCGCGCTGGCTGTCACTGACCGGCAAGCGTCAGACCCCGTGGGTCGCGCTCACGTTCGGTGCCGTGCTCGGCTTCATCGCCCTCGTGATCCTGCAGGCCGCGGGCGGCGACACGAGCCCGGCCGGCGCGATCGTCCTGAACATCGCGGTGTGGGGCGCGGTGCTCGCGTACTTCCTGCAGATGGTGTCGTTCATCATCCTGCGGAAGAAGTTCCCGAACGCGGCGCGGCCCTACAAGAGCCCGTGGGGATTGTTCGGCGCCTACTCGGCCGCGATCATCGCCGCGATCGTCTTCGTCGGACTGCTGTTCAACGAGACGTTCCTCCTGGCGATCGTCGCGATCATCATCGTCTACGTCGTGATCTTCATCGGGTTCGCCGTTTACGGCCGTAAGCGCCTCATCCTCTCGCCAGAGGAGGAGTATGCGCTCTCGGGCGGCCTCCACGGCGACCCGCAGCGCGAGGGCTACGACGCCATGGAGAAGGACGTCTTCGGAGACACGCGCTCCTGATCGACCCGGACGGGCCGGGTGCTGCTGAGGGCGCACCCGGTCCGTTCGCACGTGCGGCCACGTTCGGATGCCTCGCGGCGCCGGCATCCCTCGCATCCGACGACAGCGGGTCAGAGCACGAGGCGGAGGCACACGAGCCGATCGCGCGACTCCCATGACGGCGCCTCGACGAAGCCCTGCCGCGCGTAGAGGGCGAGCGCGTCGGCACGCCAGTCCCAGACCGACAGGCGAAGTCCGGTCGCACCGACGGCACGCGCGCGGTCGGCGGCATCCGTCAGCAACGTCGACCCGGCGCCGGAGCGACGCCCCGCGGGCGCGACCCAGAGCCGCTTGATCTCGAGATCCGATCCCGACCGGTGCAGCACCGCCATCCCGATCGCGCTGCCGTCGCGCTCTGCGACGATCACCTCGGCGCCTGCGAAGGCTGCCGCAGGGTCGCGCACCTCGGCCGCGTAACGCTCGGGCAACGGGCCCCGCTCGGCGAGCCCCTGTTCGACCTTCTCGCCCTCGGTCTGCGCGTGATAGTCAGCCAGCATCGCAGCGACCAGGCCGAGATCGGCACCGTCGAGGACGGCCAGGCGAACGAGGAGAGGCACCCGACCATCCTCGCCTGTCAGCGGAGGCGACGAATCGCACGCGATATCTCGGCGTCGCGCCCGCCGGGGTTGAATGGACGGATGCGCTGGACGACCCGCCCCTCGACGCCCGCAGACGCGACGTGGATTGCTGAACTCCGCGCCGTCGTCATGCGCCCCGATCTCGAGCGTCTCGGCGTCTTCAGCCCCGAGCGGGTGCGGCAGCGGTTCCTCGACGCCTTCGATCCTGCCCTGACCCGGGTGATCGTCGTCGACGGGGCGGATGCCGGTTGCGTCGCCGTCCGCTCGGCCCCGGACGGTACGTGGATCGAGCACTTCTATCTGGACGAGCGTGTGCAGGGGCACGGTGTGGGGACGCAGGTCCTGCAGTCGGTCCTCGCCGAAGACCACCCGGGACCTTGGCGCATCAATGTCCTGCAGCAGAGCCCGGCCCGCCGCCTCTACGAGCGTCACGGCTTCATCCTCGACAGCGAGGACGAGGTCGACGTCTTCCTGGTCCGCCGGGACTGAACGACGAAGGGGTCGGATGCCTCTCGGCATCCGACCCCTGTCGTTCGTGTCGCTTACGACCCGGCGATGATGTCCGGGCTCGCGGTGATCTCGCCCGCGGCGCCCACACCGACCGCTTCGCGGCCTTCCTGGCGGGTCGTCGCGAAGACGAAGGCGTTGTTCTGGACGTCTACCGCGACGTGGTCGCCGGCGTTCAGCTCGCCACGGAGGATGCGCTCGGAGAGCTGGTCCTCGACCTCGCGCTGCATGGCGCGGCGCAGGGGCCGGGCACCGAGGGTCGGGTCGAACCCGATCTCGATGAGGCGGTCCTTGGCGGCATCCGTCAGCTCCACCGTCATGTCACGGTCGAGCAGACGCTCGCTGAGGCGCTTCGTGAACAGCGTCACGATCTGGCGCAGCTCGGCCTTGTTGAGCTGCGGGAAGACGATGACGTCGTCGACACGGTTGAGGAACTCGGGCTTGAAGTGACGCTTCAGCTCCTCGTCGACCTTGCCCTTCATCCGCTCGTAGGTCGTCTGCGAGTTGCCCTCGACCTGGAAGCCGACCGGACCACCGGCGATCGCCGACGAACCGAGGTTCGTCGTCATGATGATCACGGTGTTCTTGAAGTCGACCACGCGGCCCTGACCATCGGTCAGTCGACCCTCTTCGAGGATCTGCAGCAGCGAGTTGAAGATGTCCGGGTGGGCCTTCTCGATCTCGTCGAAGAGGACCACGGAGAACGGCTTGCGGCGCACCTTCTCGGTGAGCTGGCCGCCCTCTTCGAAGCCGACGAACCCGGGAGGGGCACCGAACAGTCGCGAGACCGTGTGCTTCTCGCCGAACTCCGACATGTCGAGGGAGATCAGCGCGCCCTCGTCGTCGAAGAGGAACTCGGCGAGCGCCTTGGCGAGCTCGGTCTTACCGACGCCCGTGGGGCCGGCGAAGATGAACGAGCCCGAGGGGCGGTTCGGGTCCTTGAGTCCGGCACGCTGGCGACGGATCGTGCGGGAGAGGGCCGCGATGGCCTCCTCCTGACCGATGACGCGCTGGTGCAGGGCCTTCTCCATGAAGACGAGACGGCTGGTCTCCTCTTCGGTGAGCTTGAAGACGGGGATGCCGGTGGCCTGCGCCAGCACCTCGGCGATCAGACCCTCGTCGACGACCGCGTGCGACGCGACGTCACCCGAGCGCCACTGCTTCTCGAGGCGCAGACGCTCGGCCAGGAGCGACTTCTCCTCGTCGCGCAGGGAGGCTGCCTTCTCGAAGTCCTGCTCCTCGCTGGCGGCTTCCTTGTCCTCGCGGACCTTGGCGATCTTCTCGTCGAATTCGCGCAGCTCCGGCGGGCTGGACAGGATCGACAGACGCAGGCGTGCGCCGGCCTCGTCGATCAGGTCGATGGCCTTGTCGGGCAGGAAGCGGTCCGAGACGTACCGGTCGGAGAGGTTCGCCGCGGCGACGATGGCGCCGTCGGTGATCTGCACCTTGTGGTGAGCCTCGTAGCGGTCGCGCAGGCCCTTCAGGATGTTGATCGCGTGGGGAAGGCTCGGCTCCGCCACCTGGATCGGCTGGAAACGGCGCTCCAACGCGGCATCCTTCTCGAAGTGCTTGCGGTACTCGTCGAGCGTCGTCGCACCGATCGTCTGCAGCTCACCGCGGGCGAGCAGCGGCTTCAGGATGCTGGCGGCGTCGATCGCGCCCTCGGCGGCACCCGCACCCACGAGGGTGTGGATCTCGTCGATGAAGACGATGATGTCGCCGCGCGTGCGGATCTCCTTGGTGACCTTCTTGAGGCGCTCCTCGAAGTCACCGCGGTAGCGGGAACCGGCGATCAGCGAACCGAGGTCGAGCGAGTAGACCTGCTTGTCCTTGAGCGTCTCGGGAACTTCGCCCTTGACGATCGCCTGAGCGAGGCCCTCGACGACGGCGGTCTTGCCGACACCGGGCTCACCGATGAGGACGGGGTTGTTCTTCGAGCGGCGCGACAGGATCTGCATCACGCGCTCGATCTCCTTCTCGCGCCCGATGACGGGGTCGAGCTTGTTGTCGCGCGCTGCCTGCGTAAGGTTGCGGCCGAACTGGTCGAGGACGGCGGAGCCGCCCTGCGCCGTGGCCTGGGCCTGCTCGCCGGCGCCGGAAGCGACGCCCGCGGGCTCCTTGCCCTGGTAGCCGCTGAGCAGCTGGATGACCTGCTGGCGCACCTTGTTCAGGTCGGCGCCGAGCTTGACGAGAACCTGCGCGGCGACGCCCTCACCCTCGCGGATGAGCCCGAGCAGGATGTGCTCGGTGCCGATGTAGTTGTGGCCCAGCTGCAGCGCTTCGCGCAGCGACAGCTCGAGCACCTTCTTGGCACGCGGCGTGAACGGGATGTGACCCGTAGGCTGCTGCTGCCCCTGCCCGATGATGTCCTGGACCTGCTCGCGCACGGCGTCGAGCGAGATGCCCAGGCTCTCGAGGGCCTTGGCGGCGACGCCTTCACCCTCGTGGATCAGGCCGAGGAGGATGTGCTCCGTGCCGATGTAGTTGTGGTTCAGCATCTTCGCCTCTTCTTGGGCGAGCACCACCACACGACGTGCACGGTCTGTGAATCTCTCGAACATCGTCTCCACCTCCACTCGACGCACTGGCGGCGTCTTACGTAGAGGCTAACGACGGCGGGATGCCGGTATGCCCGTGTTCGCCGTGGGCATACGGGATGCCGGGGCTTGCGGCCGCGGCATCCGTGGGCATAACGTTTGTCGATAACAACGAATGTCGTTATGGGGGCGGGAATGGTTTCTGGGACGGACATGCCGAGCGTGCTGTTGTGGGGCACCATCGGGCTCGCGATCGTCGCGGCGATCGTCGGGCTGATGGTGTGGGATGCGCGGCGCCGGAAGTCTCCGTCGGTCCTGCTCGACGTGATCGCTGCAATGGCCCGCGTGTGGGTGGCGATCGTGGTGCTCGGGATCGTCGTGACGATCATCCGCTGGGTGTCCGGCGGCCCATACGACCTGACTGAGATGCCTGTCTCGCTCAGGTGGCCGACCGAGCTCCCGTGCCAGTCGCGCGGCGGCGGGATCACAGGTGAGGGCGCTGTGCTGCACTGCGCGGTCGCCGATTCGGCGAGCGCCACGGTCAGTGGCCTCGACGGCGGACTGCGTGCGCTGCTCGGCTTCGGGAGCGTCCTCTCTCTGCTCGTCGCGGCGGTCCCAGGAGTAGTCATCGCCGTCCTCGGCCAGCGCGCCCTGACACGAGCGCCGTTCGCCGCTCGCTCCGCGCGGTGGCTGCTCGTCAGCGCGATCGTCGTGCTCGTGGCCGGCACGCTCGGGTCTCTCCTCAATGACGTCGGCTCGTTCCTGGTTGCACAATCCGTCCTGGCGGAGCCGATCGCCGACTCCCCTGTGACGGCGCCGAGGGCGTTCAGCCTGAACCCACCGGTATGGCCTCTCGGTGTGGCGCTGGGGCTCGGGGCGTTGAGCGTGATCTTCCAGCAGGGCGCGAGGTTGCAGCGCGAGACCGAAGGGTTGGTGTGACGTGGGCGGATTCACCTGGATGATCGGCATGGCCGCGATGCTCGTCGTGATCCTGATCGCGGCGATGATCCTCGCGTTCGTCCTTGCTGCGGGTGAGCGTCGACGCGAACAGAAGGACCCGACGTCCTTGGTGCGCGTCACCCAGATCGTGGCTGTCGTGTGGGCCGGAGTGTCGGCCGTCGGCGCACTCGTCACGCTCCTGTTCATCCTCCTCTCGCCGACAGTGTCGATCACCATGCCGATTCAAAGCTTCTGGCCAGAACTGCCCAGCCAGGTCCGCGCCGAGCCGACGGAGGCCACGCGCGTGAGCGGCGGCTTCGATTCCGTGACGCTCGACGTGGCGGGTCTGAACCCTGCCGCACGGATCACCTGGGCGATCAGTCAGGTCGCTGCCTGGCTGGTGCCCGCGTCGATTGCCGCTCTTGTCGCCGTTGCGTGCTCCCACCTCCTGTCCGGCCGCGGATTCGCTCCGGTGGTTGCGCGGATGGCGTCGGTGTCGGCCGTGTGCGTCACTGCCGGCGGCACTCTTGCGCAGGTGTTCGGAGACATCGCGGGAAGCGTGGCGTCGTCGCAGGTATTCGAGGTGACGGGCAGATCCTGGAAAGACATTCCCGGGATCGAAGACCCTTTCGCCGCCTGGGTTCCGCAGGCCAACCTCCTCATCACCTTCCCGTTCTGGCCCATCGCGGCAGGCCTCGGCCTCGCTGCTCTGGCTGCGTTCTTCCGCTACGGCTCCCGCCTCCAGCGGGACGTGACGGGGCTCGTCTGATGGCCGCCGGGACCCGGACCACGGGCGCGTTGGACCTCGTCGTCTACGGCGTCGCCGCCTCCCTCGCGGCATTGGCCGTCGCTGTGTTCCGCATCACCGAGATCCTGAGCCCCGAGGGCCCTGCCGTGACGGTCGGGGCGGATGCGGCATCCGCTGCACTGGGACTCTCGGTGGGGACGACGGTGGATACCGTGAGCGTCCGGGCGCCCGATCTCGGCGTCGGCGGCCGTTCCTGGATGATCGCGACGGTCCTGCTCGTCGCCGTCGCGAGCGTGGTCGTGGCCGCAGCGCTCATGCGCGTCGCTCTCGCCGTGCGCCGGGGACGCGTGTTCGCCGGGGGCGCCACCCGCGCGCTTGCGGTGATCGCCGGAACGCTGACGGCGGCCGTGTTCGCGTGGCCGATCGTCGACGGGATGGGGCGACAGCACGCGATGCAATCCCTCGGCATCCGGTTCGAGACGCTGTCGATGCTCGATCTGCTGCCCCTGCTGCCGATCCTGCTGGTCGCCGTCGCCGCGGCCGTGCTGGCGAGCGCCTTCGCGCAGGGCGAGCGACTGCAGCGCGACACCGAGGGGCTCGTGTGAGTCCGACCGAGGAGGACGAGCTCACCGGCATCCACTGTCGACTCGACGAACTGCTCGCCGAACGCGGGATGACGCTGACGCGCCTCTCCGAGATCGTCGGGGTCTCGGTTGTGAACCTGTCGATCCTCAAGAACGACCGCGCCCGCGCGATCCGGTACTCGACCCTGTCGGCCATCTGCCGCGCCCTCGACTGCGAGGTCGGCGAGCTGCTCGTGCGCGCGGACTGAGCCCGCCGCGCGTCGTGTGGCGTTGCGCGTTCGGTCGCGCCGAATGGCGACCTCCGCGTCCGTGTACCCGCCATACGGCGCGACTGAACGCACGCCCCGGGATTCACTCGCGCCATGTCGCGACCTCCGCACCCGTCTACCCGCCATACGGCGCGACTGAGCTCGGGCGAGCACACCCGCACCCGCATCTCGCATGCCCGGGCAACCCGCACATTCACTCGCGCCATATGGCGACCTCGAGGCTCGCGCACCCGCCATTCGGCGCGACTGAACACACGCCTCGCGATTCAGTCGCGCCGAACGGTGACCTTCGCGCCCGCGCACCCGCCATTCGGCGCGACCGAACGCCCGCGCCGCGCGACCGACCACGCACCGCCGCGCACCCAGCCGCACACCTCAGGCCAGAGCCCGCCCCAGTCGCGCGAGCAGGTCACGCGGGTCTCCGAACACGTCGCCCTTCGTCACCCGCAGCACCCGCCACCCGGCCTCGACCAGTCGGTCGTAGCGCGCGAGGTCGGCGGCCCACTGCGCCGGATCGGTCAGATGATGCTCGCCCTCGTACTCGAGCGCCACGCGCCGAGCCGGGTACGCGAGATCCACCTGCGCCAACCACATCCCCCGAGCGACGACGTCATGGTTCACGGCCGGAGGCGGGAAACCGGCGTCCACCACGATCAGGCGCAGCCACGTCTCGGGCCGCGACCTCGACCGCACCGAGACCCGCGGCAACGCCTCGCGCAGACGCGCGGCGCCGACACGACGGCCAGCCGCCACCGCGCGCGCGAGCTGCGTCCGCGTCGTGAGCGCCGGCGGATCGGCCGGGTGCATCGGCTCGCGCACAGCGGCATCCGCGGTCGCGACCAGATCGCGCACGTTCCCGAGCGCACCCCCGAGCATCGCCCAGGTCGTCGCGGGCGACGTCACCGGCACCCCGAACAGCGGATGCCGCACCACCCCCACCATCGACGGGTGCACCGCGTGTCCCACCACACCGGCCCCGGCTGGCGCGCGATGCGGCGCGCGCACGGAGACGTGCAGCGGCCCACCCGCGGAGGAGGGAAGCGGCATCCCCCACAATTCCGCGGCCGTCACGTGACTGAAGAAGACGTGCGGGCTCATCGCGCAGGCGTAGGCCGCGACCATCTGCGCAAGGTCGCCGTCGGGAACAGCCGTCGACCGTACGCCGTGGAACGGACGTGTCAGGTCCGCGGCCCGCAGTCGCGACCGGTTCACTCCCGCCGCGCGCGCCTGCGCGACCGAGAACGGCTCCCCGAGCCCGTCGGGGAGGGATCGCGCGCGCATCCCGTCACGGTCGCTGATGCGAAAGGCGAACGGATGCCGCGCCCCGCCCTGTGTGCGCAACGGCGGAAATTCGCCCGCCGGGGAGGAACCCCTACTGCAGCGCCGACGTCAGCCGGGCGAGGTTGTCGAGCACGACCGATCGCATAGGCCGCTTCTCCCATTCAGCGATCGTCAGCTCGCGCGACATGCCGCGGTACTGGTCCTCGACCGTGCGGAGCTGCTCGACGAACTCCGCCCCTCGGACGAGCATCGTCACCTCGAGGTTGAGGCCGAACGAGCGCATGTCCATGTTGCTCGACCCGACCACGGCGACCTCGTCGTCGATCGACATCGACTTGGAGTGCAGGATGTAAGGCCGCTTGTACATCCAGATCTTCACACCGGTCGCGAGCAGCTGCTCGTAGTAGCTGCGCTGCGCGTGGTAGACCATCGCCTGATCGCCCTCTTCGGACACGAACAGCTCGACCTCGACGCCGCGGTGGCAGGCGGTCTGGATCGCGAGGAGCAGTCCCTCGTCGGGCACGAAGTACGGGCTGACCATGACGATCTTCTTCTTCGCGCCGAAGATGAGGCTCAGGAACAGCTTCAGGTTGTTCTCGTATTCGAACCCCGGCCCGCTCGGGACGATCTGGCAGTCGAGGTCGCCGGTCCCGGCATCCATCAGGAAGTCGGATTCGACCGCGAACACCTCGCCGGTCTCGCCGTACCAATCCGAGACGAACACGGCCGAGAGGGATGCCACGACCGGCCCGTCGACGCGGACCATCAGGTCAACCCACTGCAGCCCGCGGCGCAGGTTCGTCTTCAGGTTGTAGCTGCGGTCGGTGACGTTCTGCGAACCGACGAACCCGACAGCGCCGTCGATCACGAGCAGCTTGCGGTGGTTGCGCAGGTCGGGCCGCTGGTACTTGCCCTTCAGCGGCTGCACCGGAAGCATCAGGTGCCACTCCGCGCCCATCCGCTCGAGGCGCGCAAGCGTCGCGTGATAGTTCGGCTTCCAGCGGTTCGCCCAGTGATCGAGCAGCACTCGGACCCTCACCCCGCGGGCGGCCGCGCGCTCGAGCGCGGCGAAGAAGCCGTCGGTGGCGCCGTCGGACTGCAGGATGTAGAACTCGACATGCACGTAGCGCTGGGCGCGGTCGATCTCGGACGCCATCGTGTCGAGGCTGCCCTGGTAGTCCGAGATGATCTGCGCCCCGTTGTCCCCGGCCATGGGAAGAGCGCCGAGCTTGCGGTTCAGGCCGACAAGCTGCGTGAACCACTCGGGGGCGTCGGGGCGGAGCGTGCCGAAGTCGAGACCCTCGCTCGCGGCACGGAAGGCGTCGTTGATCGACTCCTGCTCCTTGCGGCGCTTGCGCGGAAGACGCGGGTTGCCGATGAGGAGGAAGAGGAGGATGCCGAAGACCGGGATGAAGTAGATCGCCAGCAGCCAGGCCATCGCCGCGGTCGGGCGGCGGTTGCGCGGGATGATGAAGACCGCGATGGCGCGCACCGAGATGTCGAACAGGAGGACGAGGACGATCCACCACGTCCACGTCCAGTCGACGCTGATGCTGATCACGAGGCCCCCAGAGAGTGTGGGGTCAGCCTATCGTTTGGCGGATCGACCGGCGGTTTCGTCGCGGGGAGGAAGACCTCGCTTGCTCCGCTCCTCCGCCTCGACCTGCGCGTAGAGCTTTCGCTCGGTGCGGTCCATGCGAAGGATGCTGCGGATCACGAAGGCGAAGAGCCCGGCCACCACGATCGTGGGGATCAGTCCCCAGATGACCGCGCTCCAGACCTCATCCATGTCTCCATCGTAATGTGCCGGTGCGGCCGGACGGCGCGGAGCTCCCCTAACCGGGGGCATCCTCGGCGGATCGTCCACAGCCTCGCATCCTCGCGCCCGCGAGGGGTCCCGCCCGACGACCGTGGGGCCATGTCGACCATCGTCACCGCCGCGGATTCCGCGCACTTCCTCGCCCTCGTCCCCCGCCTGCTCGGGTTCACCCCCACCGAGAGCCTCGTCGTCGTCCCGATGACCCGCGGGCGCAGTCTCGGCGCCCTGCGCATCGACCTGCCACCCCGGGGCGCTCCGCTCGATCCCGTCGCGTCGACCGTCGTCGGCATGATCTGCCGGGTGTCGGATGCCGATGGTTTCACCGCGGTCGTCTACACGGCGGCATCCGCTCGTCGCCGACTCCCCCACGGCGACCTGGCCGAGGCGCTCGAACGGGCTGCGGCGACCTGCGGACTCGGGATCGTCGACGCGCTCACCGTCGCGAGCGACGGCTGGGGCTCGCACTATGACGAGCGGCTGCCCCGCGGCGGCCGCGCGCTCGCAGAACTCGAGCGTCACCTGCCCCGCCTGGATCACGACCAGCACGACGGCGCCGCATTGCCGACCGCGGACCCCGTCGTCATCGCGGACGTCGCCGCCGCCCTGCAGTCGCTCGAGTCGGCGCTGGCCGTGCTGTGCGGCATCCCGGCCCTGGCGGATGCCCCGACGCGCATCGATCCGGCGGCGCTCGAGGCGGGCTGCGCGCTCGACGACCTGCCCGCCCTGTTCGAGACCTGCCTGACGTGGGATGCCGCGCACCTCGACCCGATGCGGACGGCCGTGCTCGCGTGGTGCCTCGCACGTCCGTCGCTCCGGGACGTCGGGATCGTGCAGTGGGCGACCGACCGGGCCGGAGGGGATGCCGCCCTCGACGCGCAACGCCGGTGGGAGGACGGCGAGGAGTACCCCGCCGACCTGGCGTCGGTCATGTGGGGCGAGAGCCAACGGCCCGACCCGACCCGGCTCGAGGCGGCGCTCGAGCTGGTGCGGCACGTGGCCGCCCGCACGCCCGAGGCCCACCGGGCGGGTCCGCTGGCGACTGCCGCATGGCTCGCCTGGGCGCTCGGACGCTCGACCCACGCCGATCGTCACGCCGCGGCGGCGCTGCGCCTCGAACGCGAGCACGGACTCGGCGAGATCGTGCGATCGTTCGTGGCGCACGCCCACCTGCCCGACTGGGCCTTCCGGCGATGACCGGGCCGCGGCATCCCACGGCCCGGTCGGATCGTCACCGCTCGACGATCGCGAAGCCGCCGGCGGGCAGGGTGAGGACGCCCGTGCGGTCCTTCTTGGCGCGCACTTCGCGCCCGCGGTCGTCGTAGACCGCGAGGTCGCCGGCGCCCACCCTGACCTTCTGCGGCGAGCGCGCCGCCGAGTGCACGAGTTCGGTGCGCGCACCGCCGTCGCCCTCGAGCACGAGGCGGGAGACGAACGGCCGGACGAGGATGCCGTCGAGCTGCACCTCGCCGCGCGTCGACACGACGCGCAGCTCGTCACGCGAACCGGGCAGGGCCTTCTGCAGCGTGTGCGGATGCATCGCACCCGGTGTCGGTGAGATGCCCTGCCGAGGACCGGTGAGCTGCAGGCTCCCCAGTCGGCCGCGGTCGCTCGTCCACGTCGACGACGTACGTTCGCCGACCTCCGACCAGACCACGGGCTCGATCCATCGATCCGTGCCCGCCGTACCGACGTCGAACACCGCGGTCTCACCGCGCGACAGCGTCAGCTTGTCGCCCGACCAGCTCGACTCGCCCGTCCACGACTCCGGCGTCGAGATCTCACCCGTCGTGCGGGCGGCATCCTCCGCCTCGACCCACGTGAGCCCCTCGCGGTCGCCGACCTCGGTCAGCGAGAGGGCATGACGCCGGACGTTCGGGTGGGCGTCGAGCGCGAGCGCGGTGAGCAACCCGTGGATCGTGGACTCCGCACCACTGTTGCGGTTGACGGTGCCGTCCGGCTGCAGACCGTCGTAGGTGACGCCGGTCGCCGGGTCGTACATGCGCTGACCGGCGTGGTTGGCGCCGAAGAACCAGGCGGCCTGCATCGCTGCGAGGTCCTCGAACCCCTCCGACCCGGTCGCGTCGGCGACCCCTAGGAGCGACTGCACCCGCGAGTCGGCGCCGTAGGCGATCTGCACCCGGTCGACCGGGCTCGGGTTCCACCCGTTGTCGGGTCCGCCCGCGATGAGCAGGGTGGTCGTGAAGCTCGTCGCGTCCGCGACGGCGGGACGAGCGAGCGCACGGTCCTTCAGGACGACGGATGCCGCGGCCAGCGCCGCCGGCATCTGCGAGCCCCACGCGTGCCAGATCGCCGGAGACTCCGCCCACGGCAGCACGGCTCGGTACGGCCACTCCCGCGTCGACCCGTCCGACATCGCGGCGATGCCCTTCGCGAGCTGGCGGAGCGCCGTCGCCGAGGCCCGGTCGGGACTCGCGGCGACACGCGCCGCCAACCCGAGCACGGCCTCAGCCGAGGCATCCGCCCCGTTCGTGATGAGCCAGGCCGGCACGCGCTTGCCGTCCGAGACCGTCCAGGTGCCGTACCTGGACAGGACCTGGCGGTTCAGCGCGCCGAGAGAGAGGTCGAAGCGATCGTCGAGGAAGGCGGCGAAGGCGGGGTCCTCATCCTTGAACGCGGCGTAGCCCTCGCCGAGCGCCCACAGGGTGCGGGCGAGCCAGTAGCTCGGCCCGCTGTCGGACGGGTCGGGGAGCTCGACGGGCTCGGGAGAGGGATTGAAGGTGCCGTCCGGCTGCATCCAGAGGACGACGTTGCCGGCATCCGGACCATCGGTCGTCTGGAAGTACGCGACCGAGCGGAGCAGTTCGTACGCGGTGTCGCGACTGTCGTCGTCGCCGGTGAGCTCCCAGTGGCGGATGTAGACCACGGCGGCACGGGTGATGTCGTCGGCGTTGTAGGCCCCCTGGCCCCAGTAGCCGGTCTCGGGGTCGAGGGGTCCGCCGCCTACCCGCTCGAACGTTCCACCGTCCCGGGCATCGGCATAGGTCCAGGGCATGACGAGCGCGGGCTCCTCGGCCTGTCGGTAGGTGCTGTGCCCGTCGACGTCGGCGGGCGGCGTCGCTTCGTCGAGCAGGAAGTCGAGGTGCGCGAGGTTCGTGACGGGAGGGTCGGCGGGCGCCGCGGCAGCGGCGGTGACGCCGAGCGGGACGGTCAGGGCGAGCGCGGCGAGCGCGGTGAGGCCGACGGTCCTCGCACGACGGTGTGCAGAGGTGTTCACGGGGGGATTCCTTTCGTTGCGGTGCCGAGTGCAGGTCCAGAGTCGGATCGGAGCTCTTCAGTGCGCTCGATGGCCGACGGGACCTGCACTCGGCACGCGATCAGTCGGTGCGTTCGAGCAGGGCGACGCCGATCTTCGAGTCGGCCATGCCGTAGAACACGAACAGGCGACCGTCGACCTCTTCGATCGCGGTCGGGAAGACGACGTTCGGCACGATGCCGCTCCGCTCGTCGTCTGTCTCCGGTGCCAGCAGCGGCTCCGGAGTGCGGGCGACGACCGTCGAGGGGTCGTCGGCGTCGAGGATGAGCGCCCCGGCGGCGTAGTTGACCTTCTGCTGCTGTGCGAAGGCGCTCTCGAGCACGCCCGTCACACCGTGGTGCAGGACGAGCCAGCCTTCCGGGATGCGGCGCGGCGGCGGTCCCCCGCCGATCTTCAGCGCCTCGAACGGGAACTCCGGGCCGGCGACGAAGCGGTGCTGCTCCCACAGGGTCAGCGCCGCGAGGTCGTCACGGACGTCGGCGAGGGGGATGTAGCTGATCCAGATCGACTGCCGTTCGTCCTCGACGCCCGCCGGGACGCGGACGCCCTGGCCGGGCTTCGTCTCGCCGAGGTCCCACATGGGGCGGTGGAGGACGGCGAGCGCCTCCCGTCCGTCGGGCGCGGTGACCGGCTCGGGGAAGAACACGGTGTCCTTGTTGTGGAACAGGTTCAGGTCCATGTCGAGGTCGTCCTGGTACCGGAACAGCGCCGGCCCGAGTCGGCGCCACTCGCGCAGGTCGCTCGACACCGCGATCGCCGTGCGCGGGCCGAGGGGCCCGTAGGCGACGTAGGTCATGACGTGCAGTCCGAGCGTCTCGATCCAGGTGACCCGGGGGTCCTCGACGCCGGCGTTGCCGACCCCGCGCTCCCACCCCCGGTCGGGTTCGAGGACGACGCCCTCGCGTTCGACGCGGGTCGGCACCCCGTCCTCCACGACCACGCGGGCAAGGCCCACGCGCGATACGTTGCCGTCGGCCACGAGTCGGGGCAGCAGGTAGAGCTCCCCGTCGGGGCCGCGGCCGGAACCGGGGTTCAACACCCCCTCGACCTCGTTCGGATCGCCCGCGGCCGGGGTCATCACGACCCCCATGCGGGTGAGTCGGTAGGGCACGTGGGTCTCGGTGGTCATGGTCAACCTTTCACTCCGGATCCGAGGTCGTTGGACGTGAAGTAGCGCTGGAACACGAGGAACAGCACCACGGCGGGGCCGGCCAGCACCACGGCGCCGGCCATCATCGCCCCGAACGGGTTCGCGGTGGATGCCGCGATGTTCGAGATGAAGTTCGCGAGAGACACCGCGAGCGGCTGCATCTCGGCATCCTTCGTGATGAGGAACGGCCACAGGAACTCGTTCCACGGCCCGATGAAGGTCAGCAGCACGACCGTCAGCAGCGCCGGCCGCACGAGGGGCAGCGCCACGCTCCACAGCAGACGGAACTCGTTCGAGCCGTCGATCCTCGCGGCGTCGAAGAGCTCCTTGGGCAGCTGCAGGAAGTACTGCCGGAAGATCACCACCGCCGTCGAGTTGATGAAGAACGGCAGGATCATGCCGAGGTAGCTGTCGGCCAGGCCGTAATCCCGGGCGATCATGACGTAGAGCGGGATCATCAGCAGCTGGAACGGTACGACCTGCACCAGGAGGGCGAGGGCGAACGTCGCCCCGCGCCCCCGCCAGCGGAGGATCGCCAGGGCGTATCCGGCCAGGACCCCGAAGACGACCGTGCCGAGGATCACCCCGCCGGTGAAGATGCCCGAGTTGGCGAGCCCCTGCAGCAGGTCGATGCGCCCGTTGATGGCGGCGTAATTGTCGAGCGTCAGGTTCGCCGGGTTGGGGAACGCCCCCGCCGGCGTCGGATCGACGTTCGTCTGCAGCGACCCGACGATCATGTAGAAGAACGGGAACAGGAACGCGAGCGCACCGATCGACAGCGCCGCGTACATCGCGATCTTCGACCCGAGGGCGCGCTTCATCGCTCCTCACCTCCTACGAGCTTGCGCTGCAGGGCAGCGATGGCCAGGACGAACACGATCAGCACGACGCCGATCGCGGCGGCGACGTCGGGGTTCTGCTGCTCGATGCCGCGCTGGTACATGAGCAGCACGGGCGACGTCGAGGCTCCGTTGGGACCGCCGCCACCGGTCAGCAGGTACGGCTCGGTGAAGAGGTTCGCCCCGGTGATCGTGGCGAGCAGGACGACGAGCAGCGTCGCCGGCCGAACGCTCGGCACCGTCACCGAGAAGAACTGCCGCATCTTCCCGCCGCCGTCCATCGACACCGATTCGTACAGCTCGCGCGGCACGTTCTGAAGGGCGGCGAGGTAGAGCAGGATGTAGAACCCGAGCCCCTTCCACGTCACGAAGATCGCGATGGTCGGCATCGCGAGCGCCGAGTTCACGAGCCACGACGGGTCGGGCGCGAGCGGCCCGAGCACGTTGTTGACGAGTCCGCCGCGGGCGAAGAGGAAGAGCCAGACCGCGACGACGGCGACGGATGCCGTGACGTACGGCACGTAGTAGCTCACCCGGAAGAAGGTCCGCGCCCTCGTGACGCGGTCGAGCGCCGTCGCCAGCAGGATCGACAGCACGACCGTCAGCGGCACGTTGATGATCAGGAAGATCCCGACGTTGCCGAACGACCGCCAGACCTCGGGGTCGCTGAGCGCCGTGACGTAGTTGTCGAAGCCGACGAACGGCCGGTCGACCACGGCCCCCGGGGCGGCGAAGAAGTAGTCCTGGAACGACATCCAGACGGCGAACACCACCGGGTAGGCGAAGACGACCAGGACGAAGACGATGTAGGGCGCCGAGAAGAGTAGCCCGTGCGGCTGCGCGCCGAGGAGGCGGTGGAGGATGCCGCGGCGAGGCGCGGCATCCTTCCCGTCCTTCCCGGGGGTGGCACCGCGGGTCGCGCCGGAATCGGACCCGGCGCGACCCGGGACGACGGCGGTCATCTCAGCCCGCCGACGCCAGCTTGTCGACCTCTGCCGCGGTGTCGGAGAGGAACTGATCGACCGGCGTCTCACCGAAGATGACCGACTTCGAGTAGCCGTCACGGAAGGCCTGCCAGATCTCCACCGATCCGACGACGTTGGGCACCTCGACGGTGCGCGCGGCCTGATCGCCGAACTGCTCGTAGGCGGGGTTGTCGGCGAAGTAGTCCGGATAGGTACCCGTCAGGTCCTGACGCAGCGGCATCTGGCCGGTGGCCTTCAGCCACTCGCCGTCCTGCTCCTCACTGGTGGCGAACTTGAGGACGTCCCATGCCGTGCCCTTGCTCTTGCACGCGGTGAACATGCCGACGTTCTTCGCGTCGCTGAACGTCCAGGTGTCACCCGCCGAGGTGCCGTCCTTCGTCGGCACCGGCACGGCTCCCCACTCGATCGAGTCGCCGTACACACTGATCGCCCACGGCCCCACGATCGCCATGGCGGCGTACCCGTCGGCGAACGCGTCGCCCTGGTACTGCTCGTTGCCGGCGAGCTTCTCCTCGTAGAGGGTCCGCCAGAAGTCGGCGACGGCCTTGCCGTTGTCGTCGTCGAACGTCGCCCTGCCGTCCTCGAGCAGCTGCGTCCCGCCGGTCTGCGCCGCGTAGAGCGGGTAGAAGTCGAACCAGGACTGGAAAAACTCGCTCGTGGGGGCGGGGTTGATCGCGTACTCGGACACGCCCTTCTCCTTGAGCGTCCGGGCGGTCTCGAGGAACTCGTCGTAAGTGGACAGCTTCGGATTCTCGGGGTCGAGGCCGGCCTTCTCGAAGAGGGCCTTGTTGTAGAAGATCATCACCGGGTTCGACTTCCACGGCAGCTGGTAGAAATCGCCGTCCTCGGAGCGGTACTGGTCGGCGAGGTCGCCGCTGCGGGCCGTGATGTAGTCGTCGCCGTCCTCGAAGGTCGACAGGTCGACGAGGCCCCCCTGGCGCTGGAAGCCCGGCACCGCCGCCGGCGAGGTGTTGAAGACGAGGCACGGGGCGTTTCCCGCGGTGATCGCGGCCCCGATGACCTCTTCGCTCGAGGCACCGGCGGGGATCTCCTGCGCCTTGACCTGCTCGTCGGGGTGGTCGGCGTTCCACGCCTCGACCATCTTCTTGCCCCAGCCGATCTCGGCTTCGTTGTTGGAGTACCAGATGGTGATGTCGCCGCGCGTCTCGAGGTCGCCGCCACCACCTCCGCCTCCGCCGCCGCACGCGGTGAGGGCCAGCACACCGGCTGCGCCGGCTGCCGTGATGAGGATGCGTCGTTGCATGTCCTGCTCCTTCGTTCGGTTACTCGTGCTCTCTTGCTGTCGTCGGTCGCGCGTCACGCGCCCGTGGAGGTGCCGTCGAACCCCGGACGGCGAGGGTGGGATCGGGAAGGTCGAGGTGAGTGGGCGCGTCACCGCCGATCGCGGCGAGCAGCGTGCGTGCGGCGGCCACGCCCCAGCCGCGGGCGTCGGTCGCGACGCTCGTGAGAGCGGGGTGCACCCAGCGGCCGATCTCGGTGTCGTCGAATCCGGTGATCGAGAGGTCGTCGGGCACGCTCAGCCCGCGCTGGTGGGCGATCCCCATGCCGGCGACCGCCATGCTGTCGTTCGCGTAGATGATCGCTGTCGGCGGGGTCGCCTCGTCGAGGAGGGATGCCGTGGCGCGCGCGCCGTCGGCGGCGCTGAAGTCGGTCTCCACGACGGCGACGTCGAGGCCGGCGGCATCCGCGGCATCGAGGAAGGCGTCGCGGCGGCGTTGGGCGTGGAGCATGCCGGAGGGTCCTGCGACGTGCCCGACGCGGCGGTGGCCGAGGCCGGCGAGGTGCTCGACGGCGAGACGGATGCCGGCGCCGTCGTCCGTCGAGACCGAGGCGAACGGCGAGGCGACGTCGGGGACGCCGAGGGTGACGGCGGGGATCCCGACTTCGGCGAGGAGCGCGATGCGCGGGTCCGCGACGCGGATGTCGGTGAGGATGACGCCGTCCACGCGTCGGTCCGAGGCGAGCGCCCGGTAGGTGGCCTCCTCCTGACGGCCCGGGTTCGCGACGGCGAGGACGAGGGCCTGACCGGTGACGGAGAACTCGTCTTCGAGCCCGGCGATGAACGAGGGGAAGAAGGGGTCGGCCGCGATGACGTCGGGGCTCCGCCCGATCACCAGTCCGCAGGCGAAGGCGCGCCCGACGCTGAGGGACCGGGCGCTCAGGCTCGGCGTCCAGCCGAGTTCGGCGGCGGTGTCCATGATGCGCTGCCGCGTCTCGGCGGCGACGCCGGGACGGCCGTTCAGTGCGAAGGAGACGAGGCCCTTGCTGACGCCTGCCGCGCGCGCGACATCCGCGATCGTGGGGCGGGTCTCGGGGGGCATCGGTCACTCCTTCGTGGCGGACCTGATCTACTAAACCGGTTCAGGCGACGAAAAAGCAAGACCTTGACACGTGCATCGGCGCGGGCGTAAATGCTGATCAGCGCGTGGGCAGCTCCACGCGGACGCGCCATCGACCCTCGTCGGGGCCTGCGGCGAACGTGCCGCTCAGCACCTCGACGCGCTCTCGAAGCCGGGCGAGTCCGAATGCGGGACCGGGGCGCTGACCCGACACGGGGCGATGCGGATCGTTGATCACCGACAGCACGACGGTGTGCGGGGTCACTACGAGCGACAGCTCGATCGTCATGGCCGGCGCGCCGTGCTTCACGATGTTCGTGACCGCCTCCCGCGCGGCGCGGGTGAGGGTCGTCTCGATGATGCCGGCGAGCGCCGCGTCACCGGTGACCTCCGTCCGCACCGTGTGCCCGAGGTCGCGGAGCTTCTGGGCGAGGGAGTCGATCTCTCGGCGGATGCCGGGGGCGCCGGCATCCGTCACGCCGTCCGTCCCCGTCCTGCCGTGGATGAGCTGCAGAACGCGACGCGTGTCGGTCAGCGCCTGAGCGGATGCCGCGACGATCGCGCGCTGCGAGCTGGAGCGGATCTCGGGGTCGTCCGTGCGCTCCAGGACGCGGGCGTGCATGACGGTGATGGAGATCTCGTGCGCGATGACGTCGTGGAGCTCGTCGGCGATACGGGTGCGCTCCGCCAGCAGCGCCGCGTCGAGCTGCGCCTCGTGCGCGTCGACCTGCGAGGCGAGGACGACGTTCCGGCGGACGACGCGACGCAGGCCCCGTCCGACCGTCGCCGACAGGAGCCCGACGACGAAGACGGCCACGACTCCGCCGACGTCGAGACCCGGCGGCACCGTGGCGATCGCCGCCACCCAGGCGACGGCCGCGACACCGTACGCGGTCGAGAACACGGCGCTGCAGCAGTAGAAGACGACCCCGATGCTCATGGCGACCGCGGTCAGATACTCACCGCTCTGACCCGCGACGACGGCGACGAATCCGGCGAGCACGAGGACGATGGCTCCCCACGTGGGCCGCCAGGCCATCGCGATGATCGAGCCGTTGGTGAGCACGGAGGCGGCGATCGTCGGCCACGAGACCGACGGCCCCGATGTCAGCTGCGCCCACACGACGTCGACCGCCGCGAGCAGGGGCAGCAGAGCCAGGATGGCGCGGGCGACCTTCGGGGGGAGGACGTAGTCCCACAGCTCGCGCTGCACGGCACGGGCTGCTCCGCCCGCGCCGTGCATGCCGCGGGTCAGTTGCAGATGCGCAGCACCCGGCACAGGTGCGTCCACAGATTTGTCGGCTGACTCGCGAACGGGATCCATCGGAACATTCTTTCTCTCCCCATCTCGATTTCGTGCCGGAAGGAGCTCCCGGCACGCCCTGCGCCCATCCTGACGCGAGGAGCGCCGGGGGACGCTCCTGCTCAAGACGCAATCCCGTCACCGCAAGACGCAAAACCGGCACCTATGCTGATCGCATGGACCCCATCCGAGTTCTCATCGCCGACGATGAGGCTCTCGTCCGACGGGCTCTCCAGGTGTTCTTGAACGCAGAACCGGGGATGACGGTCGTAGGAGAGGCGAGCGACGGACCGAGCGCTGTCCGCCTGAGCCTCGAACTGAAGCCCGACGTGATCCTGATGGACATCCGGATGCCGGGAGGCGACGGCATCCGCGCGATCGAGCAGTTGTCGGTCGACCTGCCGTCCGCACGGACCATCGCGATCACGACCTACGGATCCGACGAGACGGTGGCCGGCGCCCTCCGGGTCGGCGCCGTCGGCTTCCTCGTGAAGGATTCCGAACCGGAGCACATCACGGCGGCCGTCCGCAGCGCGCACCACGGCGGCTTCGTCCTGTCGTCGGTCGCCGGCCGAGATCTCGTCCGGCGGATCGGCGCGCAGGCGGGTCAGCCCACCGTCACACTGAGCCCCGCGGAACAGGTCTCCCGTCGTGAGCTCGACGTCCTCGAGCTGCTCGCCAAGGGGATGTCGAACGCCGAGATCGGGCGGGACCTCTTCCTGTCCGAGGCGACGGTCAAGTCGCACCTGCGCCGGATCATGACGAAGTGGGGCGTGCGCGATCGGGTGCAGGTCCTCCTCTACGCCGCGACCACCGGCGTCATCCGACTCCCCTGAGCGGGGCGGCGTCCCTCAGCTGCGCGAACGGCTCCGGCGCGACACGATCGCGTAGGCCGTCGCCGCGGCGGCGATGCCGGCCACGGCGGTGATCCCCCAGCGCAGGATCACCTCGACGTCGGTGAAGACGGCCAGGCAGATGTTGACCGTCAGCGCGACGATGAAGAGCGCGGCGAATGCCGCGCCGTCCGCGGCGGTCCGCTTCTTGTCAGCCATGGGATTCCTTACGTCGCGGACGAACGGGCACCGTGTGTCTGCCGCGCGTCGATGTGGGTGGGAACGCCTCGGAGCCTAGCCGCGGCCTGCTCGCCTCGATACGGCGCGAGAGCGCATTCCATCCGGGGGCGGCACCCCGGGCGGTCCCGTTGCGTCTAAAGGCGGATGCGGATTGCGTCCCCCGCACGAGCGCTGGGGCCTTTCGACTCAAGAGCGGCGGCCCGAGCCGTCGGTAGCGTCACTTCCGGCGCTGCGATCGCGGTCACGAACGCAGCGTCACTGACAAACACCAACGGATCGAGAGGAAACATCATGGGGGCAGTTCTGAGGTTCATCGCGTGGGTCATCGCGAACATCGGCCGCTGGGGCCGTGCCGTCGCCGGCCAGGTCGGACGTATCACCGCGTGGGCACGCAACAACTGGCGTCGCGTGCTCGAGTGGATCAACGCGGGCATCTCGTTCGCGACGATCGTCGACTACATCCTGCGGATCCTCGGCATCGGCTGAGATCTGTCCCGATGGGACGGCACCACGTGCGTGCCGTCCCATCGGGACACCGCGACCACCTGAGAGAGAAGGAGAGGCGACCTATGCCGCAGACACCGGACACCGGCATCCGCGTGAGGGGCGTCTCCAAAACGTACGGCGTCAAGCGCGTCCTCGACGACGTCTCCTTCGACATCCCCGCGGGTACCGTCACGGGCCTGCTGGGTCCCAACGGCTCCGGCAAGTCGACCGCGATGCGCACGATGCTCGGGTTGACGATCGCCGACGCCGGATCGACCACGTTCGACGGCGTCCTCTTCCGCGATCTCGCGCAGCCGGGCCGTACCGTCGGAGCCCTTCTCGACCCGGGCGCCCACCACCCCGGGCGCAGTGTCGAGGACACCCTCGCGACGGCCGCCATCCTGACCGGCTCACCGCGCGAGCGGGTCGGCGAACTCATCGCCACGCTCGGCCTGGCCTCTGCCGCACGTCGCCGATTCGGCGCGCTCTCCCTCGGGATGAAGCAGCGGGTCGCCCTCGCCGTCGCGCTCGTCGGTCGGCCTCGACACCTCATCCTCGACGAGCCCATGAACGGTCTCGACATCGAGACGGGCGACTGGCTGCGATCGACTCTGGTCCATCACGCGCACACGACGGGCGGCTGCGTCCTCGTCTCGACGCATCTCCTGCAGGAACTCCAGACCTTCGCCGATCGCATCGTCGTCCTCAGCGAGGGCGCCATCCGCTACTCCGGCGAGGTCGGCGACCTCACCGCCGAAAAGAACGCGACGGCGATCGCTGCGGACACCGACCTGCTGCGACGCGCGCTCACGACCCGCGGCATCCCGTTCAGTGTGCGTCCCGAGGACGGGCGCTTCTCGGTGGGCATCGACCCCCGCTCCCTCAGCGAGATCTGCATCGCCGACCGCATCGTGCTCGACGAGCTCGCCGAGGACCGCGAGTCGATCAGCGACCTCTACCGTCGCCTGACGCGCGGCCAGTACCGAGTGGAAGGTGACGTCTTTGATCCTCGCTGACAGCACCCCGCAGACGGCCGGCCGCTTCGGCCGCAGCCTGCGGGCCGAACTGCGGAACGTCCGCACGACACGGGGGACGCGGTGGGCGCTGGGCCTCACCGCCGCGCTCTGGGTCGTCGTCGGCGCCGGTGTCGCCGCGATCGCGCTGCTCGTCGACGCGGATTCGGTGAGCATCTCCGGCGCGCTCCTCGGCATGGGAGCGGCCGTCACCGTGTTCGTCCCCATCCTGGCGATTTTCATCATGGCCGCCGACTGGCAGTCGCGAGACGTGCTGACGACGTTCGCCCTCGAACCGCGCCGGCACATCGTCTTCCTCGCCAAGGCGCTGACGGCGCTCATCGTGTGCACCGTCCTCGTCGCCATCGCCGCCGTCCTGGCCGTCGTGTTCACCGCCGGCCTCGCCCTCGCCGCCGGGGCGACCATCGTGTGGAACGCGGATGCCGAGAGCATCGCGGTCCTGCTCTGGAGCGCCGCCGTCGGCACCGTGTCGGGCATCGCGTACGGCGCGGCGACGCAGCGCGTCGCGATCGCCATCGTGTTCTCGCTCGTGCAGGGATTCGTGATCGACCCGCTGCTCATGCTCATCCCGCACGGCATCGGCTCGTGGTTCCGGCTGACCGCCATCACCGAGGCCGGCAGCGGCACGGGCGAGCTCGGCCCGGCTCTGACGGCCGGACTGCTGTGGCTGGTCGTCCCGCTCGCCATCGGATTCGCCCGCAATCAGCGGGCCGACGTGCAATGACCGGCGCCCCCTCTGGAAAGGGGTCTGGCTGGCGTCTCGGTCAAGACGCCAGCCAGGGGTGCTTCGAATCGGATCGAGATGAAGCGGGATCAGTTTACGCGCACCGAGGTTTCGATCTCCCGAGAATCCACGCCGGACGGATGCCCGCCGACGCCGCCGGTGCGGGAGTATCGGGATCATGACCGTCCCCGCGAGCACCCCGTCCTCGGGATACCCGCCGGCGCACGGCACCCGCGGTGACTCGGTGCTGGCACCCCGCGCACTGGCCTACCTCAACGTCCGCGAGGGCGCGACCACTGTCCTCGTCACCACGGCGCTCGCCGTCGCCATCGCCTTCCTCCCCGATCCCGGGTGGCGCACGGCGCTCTGGGTGATCGTCGGCATCCTCGCCGTCGTCTCCCTGCTGATCGAACTGCCCTGGCTCAACCGCAAGCAGGTCGAGAACACGAGCTACACCGCGACGGCCGACTACGTCTACATCACGCGCGGCTGGCTCTGGCGGCGGACCACCGTCATCGCGACGGCCCAGATCCTGAACGTCGAGGTCGTGCAGGGGCCGCTGCTGCGCGCGTTCGACGCCGTGAGCGTGCGGTTCACGTGCATCTCCGAGGTCGAGGGCCTCGGCCCGCTCGAGCCGCGTGCGGCGGAGCGCATCCGCGCGACCGTGCTCCACGCGCAGGCGGAGCCGGCGCGGTGACCGTCCCCGCCGACGCGGTCCCCCGGCGTCTTCCGCTGCGCTACCTTCCGGCGTCGTACCTGGAGTCCTCTCCCAAACTCGTCGGCAGTTCCATCGCGGGCGCCGTCTATCTCTTCGGACCCGCCGTGTGGCCGGGCGCATGGGCGTGGCTGGCGCTCGGCCCCCTGATCGCCGTTCTCGTATGCGAACCGGTCTGGCGGTGGACCTTCACCCGGGTGGCGCTCACCCCGGAGCACCTGGTGGTGACGACCGGTGCGTTCACGCGACGCCAGCAGTCCCTCGCCTGGGCCGACATCGGAACGGTCGACAGCAGGCAGTCCTGGGCTTTCGCCCGATGGGACCTGCGCGTCCTCACCCTGTCCCAGGCGGGCGACGAGCGGACCAAGGTCCACCTGTGGGCGGTCGACGAGGACCTCCATCGCGAGGTGACGGCGCGCGCCGGGCACACGCTCCGGACGGCTGAGGCCGAGGTGACCGCCGAGCAGACGGGCCCGGCGCCCGGCATCCTGCTCTACCGGGTGCGGCTGACGCATCTGCTGCTCGCGAGCGTCGTCTACGGCCAGTTCGCCCTCATCGGCGGTGGCGCGGCGTTGGGAGTATCCGAGACGCTGGGCATGTTCGGCGCCGACGCGGCGCTCACCCGGTGGCTGCCGCTCCCCCCGGTCGTCTGGGCGGTGGCGATCGCCGTCGGCATCGTCGCGCTCGGCCTCGTGCTGACGGTGGTGCGCTACGCCTCGTTCGAGGTGCGACGGATGCCGGGCGACCGGATCGTGATCTCCTACGGCCTGTTCTCCACCCACACCCGGAGCGTCTCGCGGGCGACGACGGTCGGCGTCGTGCTGCAGCGCAACCTCGTCGAGACGCTGCTCGGGCGCGTCCGGCTGTCGCTTCTGACGACGGACTCGGCCGCGCAGCTCGGCACGAACCTCCTCCTCCCGTCGCTCCCCCGCCGGGTCGTGGAACGCCTGCTGCACGAGGCGTTCAACGAGGACCCGTCGACGCGCCTGCTCTCCGGCGATCGGGGTGCCCGAGCCATCGGTACGGGTGTCGTTCTGCTCGCCGGGCTGATCGCTGCCGCCGTCCTCGCCGGCTGGGTCGCCGCGTGGCTGGGGTGGCCGCCGCTGCTCGTCCTCGCGACCGGTGCGATCGTCTTCGCGATCGCCTGGCCCGTCACGGTCGTCCTCTGTTCACGACTGCGGGTCGACGCAGGTTCCGACCGGGTCGTCCTCCTCGTCAGTCACGTCGTGCAACGGCAGACGGTGCTGTCCGCCGCGGCCGTGCACATCGTGGGCACGAGCCGGCTCGCGGGGCATCCGCTCGTCGCCGACGTGTGCTTCTACGCAGGGATGCCGCGCACCTTCCGGGCACTCCGGTTCCGCCCCGCGGAGGTCGACGCGCTGTCGGCTCGGATCGCCGAGACGGTTCCGCTGGCGAGGACGCATCGTCGTGCGCCCGCGCCCGCGCTCACTTGACGAGCGGGAAGAGGATCGTCTCGCGGATGCCGAGGCCGGTGATCGCCATCAGCAGGCGGTCGATGCCCATGCCCATGCCACCGGTGGGCGGCATGCCGTGTTCGAGCGCGCGCAGGAACTCCTCGTCGACACGCATCGCCTCGTCGTCGCCGCGCGCGGCGAGCTTCGCCTGCTCGACGAAACGCTCGCGCTGGATGACGGGGTCGACGAGCTCGGAGTAGCCGGTCGCGAGCTCGAAGCCGCGGACGTAGAGGTCCCACTTCTCGACGACACCGGGAATGGTGCGGTGCTCGCGCACGAGGGGCGAGGTGTCGAGCGGGAAGTCCATGACGAATGTCGGGCGCTCGAGGCCGCCCTTCACGAAGTGCTCCCACAGCTCCTCGACGAGCTTTCCGTGGGTGGCGATCTTCTCCGGCACCTCGACGCCCGACTCGGCCGCGAAGGTCTGGAGCTCCTCGAACGAGGTCTCGGGCGTGATGCGGCGACCGGCGGCATCCGACAGCGACTCGTACATCGAGATGCGGTCCCATTGGCCGCCGAGGTCGTACTCGGTGCCGTCGCCCCACGTGACGGTGGTGGAGCCGGCGACGGCGATCGCGGCGTTCTGGATGAGCTCCTGCGTCAGGTCGGCGATGCCGTTGTAGTCGCTGTAGGACTGGTAGGCCTCGAGCATCGCGAACTCGGGGCTGTGGGTGGAGTCGGCGCCCTCGTTGCGGAAGTTGCGGTTGATCTCGTAGACCCGGTCGATGCCGCCGACGACGGCGCGCTTGAGGAAGAGCTCCGGCGCGATGCGGAGGTACAGCTCGGTGTCGAACGCGTTGGAGTGCGTGATGAACGGGCGGGCCGCGGCGCCGCCGTGCTGCACCTGCAGCATCGGCGTCTCGACCTCGAGGAAGCCGTGCGCGTCGAACGTGCGCCGCAGCGACGCGTTCACCTTGGCGCGGGCGACGACGGTCTCGCGGGCGGTGTCGCGGACGATCAGGTCGAGGAAGCGCGACCGCACGCGGCTCTCCTCGCTCAGCTCGGAGTGCAGGTTCGGGAGCGGCAGCAGCGCCTTCGCGGCGATCGTCCAGTCGGTGACCATGATCGACAGCTCGCCGCGGCGGCTGGAGATGACCTGACCGGTGACCGAGACGTGGTCGCCGAGGTCGACGAGCTCCTTCCACGCCTGCAGCGACTCGTCGCCCACCTCGGCGAGGGAGACCATCGCCTGGATGCGGCTTCCGTCGCCGGACTGCAGGGCTGCGAAGCAGAGCTTGCCGGTGTTGCGGCTGAACACGATCCGGCCGGCGACCGACGCGGTCTCGCCGGTCTCATCGCCCGCCTCGAGCGATGCGAACCGCTCGCGCAGAGCTGAGATCGTGTCGGTGACGGGCACGGTCACTGGGTATGCGCCACCCGCGGCATCCGCTCGTTCGCTCAACAGCCGTTCCCGCTTCGCGAGACGGACCGCCTTCTGCTCGATGACGTCCTCTTCGGTCGTCTCGGCGGGCGTGGGCGCGGACGCGTCGGTCATGTTCGGGGGCTCCTCGGGGATTCGACCCTTCAGTCTATCGACGGGCTCCGGGCGGTTTCGGCGCGGGCGGCGCGGGCGCGGGGTGTGTGCGCCGGGTGCGCGCCAGGTGTGCGCGGATGCAAGAGATCCGCCCCGACACGCCGCGGCACGGCTTCCCACCCCGGGGTGTCGCGCACAATCCCTTGCATCCGCGATCACCCCGCCGGCCCAGCCTCAGCGGCGCGGGGTCCAGCCGGGCGGGCGGGGGTCGCCGCCGGCAGCGCGCTCGGCGTCGAACGCGGCCGACCAGCCCTGTGCGGCGTCGACCGCATCGAAGCCGCCCCGCGCCACGCGGAACCCGACGTCGTCGTGCGTCATGCGGGGTCCGCCGCCGCGGCGGGTGCCGGCGCGGACGTTCCACGCGTCGTCAGCGAAGCCGCCACCGCGGAACACCCGGTAGTCGTCGTAGCGCTCGGTGTCGAGGAAGTCCCAGCACCACTCCCACACGTTGCCGAGGGTGTCGAACAGCCCATTCAGGTTCGGGAGCTTGCCGCCGACCGGCTGCGGCGAGGTCACGCCGTCACCGGCGGTCCACGCCACCTCGAGGAGTGGACCGTAGTGCGGGCCGGTCGAGCCGGCGCGGCACGCGTACTCCCACTCGGCCTCCGTCGGCAGCCGGAAGCCGTCGCTGTCGACGTGCCACCGCACCTCTTCGCCGTCGACGGCATAGGCCGGGTCGAGCCCCTCCCACTCCGACAGCGCGTTGCAGAACCGCACGGCGCGCAGCCAGCTCACCTCGACGGCAGGACGGCGGGGGTCGGATGCCGCCACCCCGATCACCTCCGACAGCTGCTCCTGCGTGACGGGGTAGACGCCGATCTCGAAGGGCTCGAGCGCGACGGTCCACCGCCGCCGGCGTCGAGCGTCGTGCAGTTCGACGCTGCCTGCGGGGATGCGGGCGAGCTCCACGTCGCTCACGAGAGGAGCGGCCCGTCGCCCAGCGCAGGGGCGGCGTCACTCAGCGCGCGGTCGATCGTCGTGTGGACGAGCGCCGAGAGGTACCGCGAGGGGTCGTCGACGCCGGCGCCGCGGAGCAAACCGGCCGCCTGTTGCACGATCGACGAAGAGAAGGCCGTCGCGGTCGAGATCGCCTCGCCGTATGCGGCACGGTCGGCGTCGGCGACCACGACCGGTTCGCACCCCATCTCGACCGCGAGCGCTTGCGCGATCGGCAGGACCGCGGCGGGCGCTGTCACGGCGGCGTACGCGTCTTTGAGGGCGCGAAGGTCCGTCGACGTGCCCGTGAAGGCGATGGCGGGATGGATGGCGACGGGTATGGCACCCCGCGCCGCGGCGGGAGCGAGCACCTGTATGCCGTGCGCGGCATCCGTGTGCATCAGGATCTGGCCCACCTGCCAGGCACCGAGTTCGGCGAGGCCCGACACGAGCCCCGGCAGCTCGTCGTGCGGCACGGCGAGGACCACGAGTTCGCTGCGTCGGACGACCTCTTCGGCGCTGACCCTCGGCACCTCGGGGAGGATCGCCTCGACCCGGTCATCGTCCGATCCCGACGTGATCCCGGTGAGCGCGTGCCCGGCCCCCGCGAGAGCGGCGGCGATGACGGGCCCGACCCGCCCGGCGCCGATCACGCCGACACCGAGGCGCCCCTCGCGGTTCATCGCTCCTCCGTCGGCGACGTCGGCGGGGCGGGCGGCACCCACAAGGGCGGCACCGGCGCAGGGGGCGCGAGCGGCGGCGCGACCGAAGCCGCCTCCGGCCACTCCACCTCGACCGCGTTCCCGTCGGTCGGCTGAGCGCTCTCGGCGGATGCCGCGGCCACCGCGGCATCCGTGATCGCCCGCCACAGCTCGTAGGCGCGAGCGTGGTCGATCGACTCGATGGTGCCGTTCACGGGTCCCATGACCGTGTGTCCCGTGATGGCGGCCAGCCCGAGGCGACGCGCGAGCGGGCCCTGCGAGAGACGCACGGACTGCATGCGGGCCAGCGGCAGGATCGTGAGCTTCGGCCACAGCCGGCCGGTCCGCATCAGCACCGCCTGCGGCAGGACGAGGATGCCGTTGCGTCGCCACGTGAGCGGGTCGATCACCCGCGCCCGGGCAGGCGACGTGACGTACCCGTCACCCTCGCGGGGACCGCGGAGACCCGCGTCGAGCATCGCGGCGTCGACGGAGAGGGACGGCAGCAGCAGTCGCAGGACCCGCTCGACGTCGGCCTGCGTACCGATGGGCAGCACGTCGCCCATCTGGGCTGCCGATGCGTCGCTTGCCGAGCGGCCCGAGAGCTTGTTCACCCGGATCCGGTACCAGCCACCCCACCGCCACAGCAGCGGCTGCCGGATGTCGACGGCGTGCACGCGACCCGGGGGCAGCGTCTCGGTGACCGTCGTGAGCAGACCGAAGGTGACGCGCACCCCCGCCGACGACGGCGCGATCGAGTAGCGGACCGTCTTGATGAACTGCCGCACCGCGTACGCGCCGAAACCGATCGCCGCGGGGATGGACGCACCGAGAGCGGGGATGATCCAGATCGGTTGCAGCACGAGCCCGACGATCGCCGCCACCACGACCAGCACGAACCAGATGGTCGAGCCTGACAGCAACCCCGCGAGGATGAGGCGCGATATCGGCACGCGCACGATGGATTCGGGTTCGGCACCGTCGTCGTCGACACCGTCGATGATCTCGCTGATCCCGGCGGTCACGCGAGAGGTCAGCGGCCCGCCCGCGGATGCCGGGCGGCTCGCGGCATCCTTCGTCCGGTGTCCCGACGCGAGGCGCAGGATGTCGCCGCGGACCGTCTCGGCGTTGCGGGTCGACAGGTACTCGAGCTTGACGTTCGCGTCGAGGCCGGCGCCGACCACCTCGAGCTTGGCGAGTCCGACGAGGCGGGCGAGGGCGGGGCGCGTGAGGTTGACGCCCTGCACGCGGTCGAGCGGTGCGCGACGGTGCGTGCGGAACAGCACGCCGCTGCGCACCTCGACCTCGTCGCCCGTGATGCGGAAGGTGTGGAAGCGCCAGGCCGTCCAGAAGAGGGCGATCAGGATGACGAGGCCGACCGCCACGGCGACGATGGCCTGCACCGCGATGCCGTTCTGCAAGACGAAGTCGACCGGGTCCTCCTCGCCGTAGCGGAAGTTCTCGGGCAGGAAGAACGAGATCAGTCGGTCGCGGAGGTTCGCGACCAGGATGCCGATGATCACGATGAGCGTCAGCCCGCCGCGCAGGAGCGGCGACAGCGGATGCATCCGGTGCCATTCGCCGTCGCTCATCTCGGAGCGGACCGCGGCGGGCGGCGGAGCGGACGCCTGCTCGAGCGGCGCGGGCTGGGGGTCGAGATCGCTCACAGACCGGTCCGCCGGGTCTCAGCCACCTCGATGAGCGTGTCGCGCAGCTGTTCGGCGTCGCGCTGCGGCAGGCCGGGGATCGTCACACCGGTGGATGCCGCCGCGGTGACGAGCTTCAACTGGGCGATGCCCAGCATCCGATCGAGCGGGCCGTGCGTGATGTCGACGAGCTGGAGGCGGCCGTACGGGACCGACACCATCCGCTGCCACAGGATGCCGCGTCTGAAGACGAGGTCGTCCTCGCGCAGCTGATAGCCGATCGACCGCGCCTGCCGCGGTGTGACGACGAGCGTCACGAGGAAGATCGCGAAAAGGATGCCGCCGGGGATGAACGGCCACGTCGCTTCGAACATGAGCCAGAGCGTCAGTACCGCGGCCGCGATCAGCAGGAGCACGACGACGTAGCCGATGACCTGCCCGATCACGTACTTGCGCGACAGCTGGCGCCAGGCGCCATCCCCCAGCGGGAGCCGCGAGGCACCCCGCGGTTCGAGGATCTTCGTGAACGTCTCGTCAGTCGGAGTGGGAGAGCCCGTAGCCGGGTTCGTCGGGTCCGGGCTGGTCGTCATCATCGTCCTTCCGGATGGTGCACAGGTGTTCGGCGACGAGTGCACCGGCGACGAGGAGCAACCCGCCCCCCACCGCGGCGATCACCGCACCCGTTGAGCCTAACGAGGGCGACACGGGTCGTGTGAGCACGAAGGCGAGAAGCCCTCCGCCGAATCCGGCGACGAGCGCTCCGACGATGCTCGACGCCTTGGCCAGCATCGCGATGCGGAGCGCTCGGAAGGGGTCGACGGGTGCTGCGGTTCCGGCTGTCGCCCGGCGGACCGGGATGGCAGCGAGGACGACGGCGGCACCGAGCGCGACGAGCAGGATCGGTAACAGCGGCGACGGGGTGAAGGTCGGCTGCCCCATCCCCGTGAGGACCTGGTCGACGAAGAACCCCGCGATGCCGGCAACGACGGCGACCGCGACGAGGAGGAGCGGGTTCGTACGCCTCATCCCGCACCTCCGGGCAACGCGGCGCGCAGATCGGCGACCGTGCCCACGCCGGGGAGCACCGCGTCGGGGTCGATACTCAGCCACGGGTCGAGCACGAAGTCGCGTTCCGCGGCGCGGGGATGCGGCAGCACGAGAGCCGGGTCGTCGGAACGCACGTCGCCGTAGGTGATGAGGTCGAGGTCGAGTGTGCGGCTCCCCCACCGCTCGCGCCGCTCACGGCCGTGCCGGCCCTCGATCGCGTGCAGATAGCCGAGGAGCAGCGACGGGGCGAGACGCGTGTCGATGAGCGCGACCGTGTTCAGGTAGCGGGGGGCGTCGGCATCCGGCCCGCCGAGGGTGATCGCGACCGACTCGATCGGCTCGGCCGCGGCGACCAGCACGGTCATCGGCAGGCGGCCGAGGTCGGCGATCGCCTCGGCGATGGTGTCGGCGCGCTGACCCAGATTCGCGCCGAGGGCGACGACGGCGCGGTGGGCGGGGCCGTGCGCGCGCGGCTCCTTCTGCGGCATCCCCTCGGCCAGGCGGCGGCTCATGCGCGGGACCGCCTCACCGTGACGGCGACATCGCCGAACGGCACCGGGATCGGCGCGGCGGGTTTGTGCACGGTGACGGCGACCGCGTCGACGAGCGACCAGCCCGTGAGGACGGCGGTCGCGATGCGCTCGGCGACGGTCTCGATGAGGTCGACGGGGTCGCCCGCGAGGATCGCGGCGACGCGCTCGGCGACCTCCCCGTAGTGGACGGTGTCGGTGACGTCGTCGGTCGCCGCGGCGCGGGCCAACGACAGCGACAGGACCAGGTCGGCGACGAACTCCTGCCCGTCGCGGCGCTCGTGCTCGTAGACGCCGTGGAATCCGGTGGCACGGATGCCGGTGATCGCGATCTCGTCGGTCGTCATCCTTCACCCTCCCACGCGGTCCGCACGGCGAGGGCGAGACGCGTCGCGGCGACGTCGTGCACGCGCACCGCCCAGGCGCCGGCCTGCGCGGCGAGGACGCTCGTGACGGCCGTGGCGAGGTCGAGGTCCGACTCACCGCTGAGCTCGATACCCGCGGCGGATGCGGCGACCGCCAGCATCCGCTTACGGCTCGTGCCGATGAGCACGCGATGACCACAGCCGAAGAGCTCGTCGAGGCCGCGGACGACCTGCCAGTTCTGCTCGGGCGTCTTGCCGAAGCCGAAGCCCGGGTCGACGATGATGCGGTGATCCGGGATGCCGGCCGCCCGAGCCGCGGCGACGCGCTCAGCGAGTTCGCCGACCACCTCCGCGACGATGTCGTCGTAGACGGCGGTGCCGTACATGTCGTCGGAGTGCCCGCGCCAGTGCTGCACGACGACGTCCGCGTCGGTGCGGGCGACGACGGCGAGCATGTCGGGGTCGGCGAGGCCGCCCGAGACGTCGTTGACGATCCGGGCACCGGCTGCGACCGCGGCAGCGGCGGTGCCCGCGTTCATCGTGTCGACGCTGATGACCGCCCCCTCGGCGGCGAGCGTCTCGATGACCGGCAGGATGCGCGCCTGCTCGTCGCCCTGCGCGACCCGCGTCGCGCCGGGACGAGTGGACTCCCCGCCGATGTCGAGCAGGTCAGCCCCGTCGGCGAGGAGGGCGCGGCCGTGCGCGATCGCTGCCTCGTTCGTGGCGTACCGTCCGCCGTCGCTGAACGAGTCCGGCGTGACGTTCACGATGCCCATGACGAGGGTCATGTCCGACCGCCGGTCAGCAGGGCGATCGCCTCGGCGCGCGCCACGGGGTCGGTGAACACGCCGCGGGCCGCGATGGTGACAGTGGATGCCGCGGGCTGCCGTCCCCCGCGCATCGTCACGCACTCGTGCACCGCGTCGAGCACGACGAGCACACCGCGGGTGTCGATCGAGCCGGCGATCGCGTCGGCGACCTGCTCGCCCAGGCGCTCCTGCACCTGCGGGCGCGCCGCGAGGATGTCGATCACCTTCGGCAGAGCGCCGAGTCCCACGACCTGCTCGCCGGGAAGGTAGGCGACGTGCGCGTGCCCGGCGAACGGCAGCAGGTGGTGCTCGCAGACGGAGCGGAACCGGATGTCGCGGAGCATGACCGCACCGGAGGGGAGCGTGTCGGGCGCCGGACCGCGCGTGACCGAGATCGTGTGCGCGAGCGGGGCTGCGGCATCCTCACCCACACCCGAGAAGAACTCCGCATACGCGTCCGCGACGCGCTGCGGAGTCAGCTTCAGGCCGGGACGTTCCGGGTCTTCACCGATGGCGACGAGCAGTTCCCGCACCAGTTCGGAGACGCGCTCGCGGTCGACCGCCATGCGCGCCGCCTCAGGCCGTCGCGGGTCGAGCCTGCCCGGTCGCGTGGCGCGCCGGCGAGGTCTCGGGGGCCGGCTGCTCGGCCTCGGTGTTCGCCGCGACCGGAGCCTCGGCGCGACGGGGCACCTCGACGGGCGGAAGCGTCGAGACGGGACGCTCGCTGCTCGAGAGCCACTGCGGCCGGGGCGGCAGGCGCTTGATGTCCTTGAAGATCTCGGCGAGCTCGAGGTGATCGAGCGTCTCCTTCTCGAGCAGCGCCAGGGCGAGCCGGTCGAGGACCTCGCGGTTCGCGTTCAGCACCTCGTACGCCTCGTTGTGCGCCTGCTCGATGAGTCCGCGCACCTGGGCGTCGACGCGCTCGGCGATGCGCTCGCTGAAGTCGCGGCCGTGACCCATGTCGCGTCCCATGAAGACCTCACCCGACGACGAGCCGAGCTTCACGGGGCCGACGTCGGTGGTCATGCCGTACTCGGTGACCATCTTGCGGGCGATGCCGGTCGCCTTCTCGATGTCGTTCGAGGCACCCGTGGTGGGGTCGTGGAAGACGATCTCCTCGGCGACCCGGCCGCCCATCGCGTACGTCAGCTGGTCCTGCAGCTCGTTACGGGTGATGGAGTACTTGTCGTCGAGCGGCAGCACCATCGTGTACCCGAGCGCCTTGCCACGCGGAAGGATCGTGACCTTCGTGACGGGGTCGGTGTGGTTCATCGCTGCGGCGGCGAGGGCGTGGCCGCCCTCGTGGTACGCCGTGATCAGCTTCTCCTTGTCCTTCATGACCCGCGTGCGACGCTGCGGACCGGCGATGACGCGGTCGATCGCTTCGTCAAGGGCGCGCATGTCGATGAGCTGCGCGTTCGAGCGGGCGGTCAGGAGCGCGGCCTCGTTCAGGACGTTGGCCAGGTCGGCGCCGGTGAAGCCGGGCGTCTTGCGCGCGATGACGGCGAGGTCGACCGAGGGCGAGAGCGGCTTGCCGCGGCCGTGCACCTCGAGGATGCGCTGGCGACCCTTCAGGTCGGGCGCGTCGACGCCGATCTGGCGGTCGAAGCGGCCCGGGCGGAGGAGCGCGGGGTCGAGGATGTCGGGGCGGTTCGTCGCCGCGATCACGAGCACCGAGACCTTCGGGTCGAAGCCGTCCATCTCGACGAGCATCTGGTTGAGCGTCTGCTCGCGCTCGTCGTGACCGCCGCCCATGCCGGCGCCGCGGTGGCGGCCGACGGCGTCGATCTCGTCGATGAAGATGATGGCCGGAGCGTTCTCCTTGGCCTCCTTGAAGAGGTCGCGCACGCGGCTCGCGCCGACACCCACGAACATCTCGACGAAGTCGGAACCCGAGATCGAGTAGAACGGGACGCCCGCCTCGCCGGCGACGGCGCGCGCGAGCAGGGTCTTACCGGTTCCGGGAGGGCCGTACAGCAGCACGCCCTTCGGGATGCGGGCGCCGACGGCCTGGAACTTCGCCGGGTCCTTCAGGAAGTCCTTGATCTCCTGCATCTCCTCGATGGCCTCGTCGGAGCCGGCCACGTCGGCGAAGGTGACCGTCGGGGTCTCCTTGGTCACGAGCTTGGCGCGCGACTTGCCGAACTGCATGACCTTGCTGCCGCCGCCCTGGGCGCTCGAGAGCAGCCACCAGAAGAGCAGACCGAGGATGAGGATGGGCAGGAGGATCGAGATCAGGCTGCCGAACCAGCTGGTCTGCGGCACGACGTCGTTGTAACCGTCCTTGGGGGCGGCCGAGTCGACGGCCTGCACCACCGCGTCCGCACGTTCGGTGACGTAGTAGAACTGCACGTTCGTCGAACCCTCGAACGCCTTGTCCAGCGTGAGGTCGACGCGGTTGTCGCCGTCGGTGATCGTGGCCTGCGAGACCGTCGACCCGTCGAGGAGCTTCAAGCCCTCCTGCGTGGTGATGCTCTTGGCGCCGGTGAGGTTCGAGATCAGCGTCATGCCGATGATCAAGAGCACGCCGATGAGCACCACGTAGAGGAACGGGTTGCGGGAGAGCTTCTTGACGTTCATTGTGCGTTCAGGCTACCCCCGCGGCGCTATGCGGGGTCTGTGCGTTCGTTTTGGGCGTACCGCGCGAATTCACGAGTAGACGTGGGGCGCGAGGACCGCCACGTCGCGGAGATTGCGGTACTTCTCCGCGAAGTCCAATCCGTACCCGACGACGAACTCGACCGGGATGTCGAAACCGACGTAGCGGCAGTCGATCTCGACCTTCGCGGCCTCGGGCTTGCGGAGCAATGCGAGGACCTCGATCGATGCCGCGCCGCGCGAGGCGAAGTTCTCGAGCAGCCAGCTCAGCGTCAGGCCGGAGTCGATGATGTCCTCGACGATCAGGACGTGCTTGCCCGAGATGTCGGTGTCGAGGTCCTTCCGGATCTGCACGACGCCGCTCGACTTCGTGCCGGCGCCGTAGGACGACACGGCCATCCAGTCCATCTCCATGGGGCGCTTCAGCGAACGGGCGAAGTCGGCCATCACCATGACCGCGCCCTTCAGCACACCGACGAGCAGCAGGTCCTTGCCCTCGTAGTCCGCCTCCACCCGACGGGCGAGCTCTTCGAGCTTCGCCTGGATCTCCTCCTCGGTGACGAGGACATCGGTGAGCTGGTCGGCGATCTCGGCTGCGCGCATTGCAGAAGTCTAAAGACCGGATCCGGCCCCCGTGAACTCGATCAGCGCGCCCGCGCGGCGGGCGCGGCATCCGGGCAGGTCGATCGGCCCCTGCCCCGCCCACTCAGTGACCAGTCGCGCCACCTCGAGCGTCTGCGTGCGGGTGAGCGAGACGTGGAACTCGCTGGCGACCACGTGCCGGATGATGCGGTGACGGAGCGCGGGAGGGTTGGCGGCGAGCGCGGCGACCGAGACCGCGATGCCGGCCTCGGCGGGTTCGACGATGTCCTCGATCGTCTCGTCGATCATCTCGTCGAAGGCCTCGGCGTCCTCGCGCAGCTGCGCCGCCGTGCGCACCAGTGCCTCGGCGATGCCGGGGCCGAGTTCGGCCTCGAGCATCGGCAGCACCGTCTCGCGGACGCGCACCCGCGCGTACTTCGGGTCGCGGTTGTGCGGGTCGTCCCACGGCTCGAGTCCCTGCGCCGCGCAGGCGTCCCGGGTGGTCGCGCGGCGCACCTCGAGCAGGGGTCGCAGCAGAGGGATGCCGTCGAGATCGGATGCCGCCGCCATTCCCTGCAGGCTGCCCGCACCGGATCCGCGGGCCAAGCCCAGGAGCACCGTCTCGGCCTGGTCGTCCAGCGTGTGCCCGAGGAGCACAGCCGCAGCACGCACGTCGCGCGCGGCATCCCGCAGCACGCCGTACCGCGCATCGCGCGCCGCCGCTTCGGGACCGCCCTCGGTGCCGACCTCCACCCGCACGATGAGCGGATCGAGGCCGAGCGTCGCGGCGGCACGCGCAGCGGCCGAGGCGACCTCGGCGGAGTCCGGCTGCAGGCCGTGGTCGACGGTGACGGATGCCGCGCGCAGCCCGAGCTTCGGCGCCTCGAAGCCGACCGCCGCGGCGAGCGCGAGCGAATCGGCGCCGCCCGAGAGCCCCACGATGACGACGGCGCCCTCCGGGAGGCCGGTCAGGGCGGAGCGGACGGCACGGCGGACCTCGGCGACAGCGGGATGCAGGGACGGCACGAGGTAACGCTATCCGGCCGGGCGTTCCGTCCTCAGTCTCTGCGCCGCGCCGCGGGCGGGGTCGCGGCGTCTTTCCGGGGCTTCGTGCGGGTGCGGCGGCTGCGGGGACTGAATACGGCACACGCTGCCGCGCCAGTAGGCTGGTCGGCGCATCCCACCGGACTTTCAAAGGAGCACAGGTATGGGCGCGTACGACGCCGTCATCGAGATCCCGCGCGGCAGCCGCGTGAAGTACGAGGTCGACCACGGCACGGGCCGCGTCTTCCTCGACCGCGTTCTGTTCACCCCCATGGGGTACCCCGCGAACTACGGCTTCTTCGAGAACACGCTCGGCGAGGACGGCGACCCGCTCGACGTGCTCGTCCTCCTCGACCGCGAGATCTACCCCGGCGTGCTCGCCAAGGTCCGTCCCGTCGCCGTCCTCAAGATGAGCGACGAGGCCGGCGGCGACGACAAGGTCGTCGCGGTCCTCGCGAAGGACCCGCGCTGGGCGCACATCCAGGACGTCGACGACATCGACGAGTGGACCAAGGGCGAGATCGGCCACTTCTTCGAGCGCTATAAGGACCTCGAGCCCGGCAAGTGGGTCAAGGTCGACGAGTGGGCCGGTGCGGCCGAGGCCGAGCGTCTCGTGTCCGAGGCCTTCACGCGCTTCGACGAGCACGAGGGCGAGACCCGCACGCAGGGTGAGGGCGAGGCGCCCAACAGCCTCTGAGGCTCACAACGAGAAGGTCGGATGCCGCGCGGCATCCGACCTTCGTCGTTTCGGGACGCTGAGCGTCAGACGCTGATGCCGCGGGCGCGCAGGAAGGGTGCCGGGTCGACGCGGATGCCGCCGCGGTAGACCTCGAAGTGCAGGTGGCAGCCCGTGGAGGCGCCGGTGCTGCCGATGTAGGCGATCGTCTGGCCGGCACGGACGTAGTCGCCGTATCCGACTGCGTAGCCGCCGTCGATGATGTGCGCGTAGCCGGTGATGGTGCCGTCGCTGTGTCGCACCTTGATGAAGTTCCCCCAGCCGCCGCTGTAGCCGGCGAAGACGACGGTGCCGGAGGCAGCCGCGTAGATGGGCGATCCGCACGAGCTGGCGAAGTCGATGCCGCGGTGGCCGCTGGCCGTGCAGCCGCTGGGCGTGCAGATGCTGCCGCGGACGCCGAACCAGGAGCTGATGTAGCCGTGGGCGGGGCGCACCCAACCGGATGGCTGCACGACTCCACCGCTGCCGCCGCTGCTGCTTCCGCCACCGGAGGAGCCGCCCGACGACGATCCGCCGCCGCTGGATCCGCCGCCGTTGTTGTTGTTCTTGGCCTCTTCTTCGCGGCGACGCTTCTCTTCCGCGAGACGACGCGCTTCCTCCTCGCGGGCTCGGCGAGCGGCCTCCTCGCGGGCCTTGCGGGCGGCTTCTTCACGGCGCTTGCGCTCGGCCTCGACGCCGGCTTTGTACGCGGTGACGGTCTTCGCGGTGGTGTCCTGCAGGGCCTGCAGCTGCGCCTCGAGCACTTCGCGGTGCTCGTTCTGCGCGGCCAGAGCAGCCTGTGCGGCCTGCGCGGCATCCTGAGCGGCCTGCATCTTCTGCTCGGCCTCCACCTTGCGCTTGTCACGCTCGTCGCGGGCGACCTGCGCCTGCGCAGCGAGGCTCTTCGCGCTGTCGCGCGCGCCGACGGCTTCGGCATAGACATCGCGGTTGGCATCGACGAGGCGATCCATCGTGCCGAGGCGACCGAGGAGGTCGTCGGCGCTCGCGGAGGAATCCGAGAAGAAGAGCTCGAGGGTGGCATCACCCTTGCCGGAGCGGTACTGCTCGGCGGCGAGCACACCGAGCTTGCCGGCGGCGGCCTTGGCGCGCTTCTCCTCGGCGTCGGCCTGCGCCTGACGCTGATCCGCAAGCGCTGCAGCGTCTTCGTACGCGATCAGGGCGTCCTGATATTCGGCGCCCAAGCGCTCGGCCTCGGCCTGCTTGACGGTGACGTCGTTCTCGAGAGACGAGATGAGGTTCTGGATGCGGGTGATCTCGGTGCCCTTGGACGCCTCGTTCTGACGCGCCTTCTGGACGTCATCCCAGCTGGGGTAGGACGTGGCGGCGAAGGCCGGGAGGGCGAAGCCGAGACCGGTGGATGCCGCGGCCACACCGAGGACGCCGAGGCCCAGCGCGTTCCGGCGGCTGATGCGCGACGAGAACGAGCGCGTCTCTTCGGCGGTGGGCGCGCAGCCGCAGTCGGCTCCGGTCGCTTCGGGCAGGTCGGTCACTGCACACACCCTTCCCTCGGCCAGATGGCGTGCTGATCCGCCCATCACAGTAGCAACACTGTTCACATTCGTCACAGGTCGAGACCGAGAGAGGCACCGCCATCCTGCCCCCGATTCCCCCATCGGAACGGTGGGCGCGCCCTCGATTCGCACATTCGCGAGGGATCGCATATGCTTGACCCTCGGTAAGCGTGATCCCCCCGGGGTCGCTCGGCCCCATCGTTTAGCGGCCTAGGACGCCGCCCTTTCACGGCGGTAGCACGGGTTCGAATCCCGTTGGGGTCACTCCCACAATTTAATAAGCATGGCCCTGTAGCGCAGTTGGTTAGCGTGCCGCCCTGTCACGGCGGAGGTCGCGGGTTCAAGTCCCGTCAGGGTCGCTCCGAGCGACAGGCCCTTGTCTTCAGCTTCTGTTGAATTCACGGGCCTTTCGTCTAGGACATGGCACTTCTGATGCCATGCGGCTCTGTAGCTCAGTTGGTAGAGCGCACGACTGAAAATCGTGAGGTCACGGGATCGACGCCCGTCGGAGCCACACGAACCGTCGTTACAACGGTTCTAGGAACCCTCGCGAAGCTTCTATTCGCGGGGGTTTCGCCTTTTCCGGGGACGAGCCGTGGACGCTCAGCCCGCGTCGACCCGCTGGCTCTCGGCAGACTGACGCGCCTCCTGGATGCCGTGCGCGACAGCCTTGCGGATGATCCAGTAGAGGACGTACGAGCCGGCGGCGAACACGGTGACGAAGAGCACGGCGCTCGTCAGGGGATTCATGCGACCAGTGTGGTCGCCACCGACTCGTCTATCGACCGTCGCTACTCGCAGCCGACGCCGTCACCGTCCCGGTCGAGGTGCTTCGCGTAGCCGGGATCGCCCACGCGCACGGGGGCGGCCCCTGCTTCGCGGGCCGCGGTGCAGTTCTTGAAGTACACGTTCGCCGGCGGGGCGGGCTTCGACTCCTGCGTCGGCTGAGGCTTCGGCGCCGGCGCGGGCTTCGACTCATGCGTGGGCTGCGGATTCGGCGCCGGCGCGATGCTCGGGCGGGGCTTCGCCGCGGGCTCTCCCGCAATCGCCATGGCGTCCGCGGCGTAGTCCGACGTCCGCAGCTGCTCCGTCGGGCACCCCGTCAGGATGCGCTCCATCGCGTCGCGCTCCGCCTGCGTGACCCACAGCTCGTACGCGACCTTCACCGAGACCTGCCTCGCGACGTACGAGCAGCGGAACTCTGTGTTCTTCGGCAGCCAGGTCGCGGCGTCGCTGTCGCTCTTCTGCGCGTTCGCGGCACCGTCGACGGCGAGAAGGTTGAGCGGGTCGTTCCCCAGGGTCTCGCGCTGGTGCGCGGTGAGTTGCTGCGCGCCCTTCTGCCAGGCATCCGACAGGGGAACGACGTGGTCGATCTGTACGAGCGACGAGGTGTCCTCGCCGCGCTCGAACGCGATGCGCTCGCCCGTGAACGGATCGTCGAGGATGCCGGAGGTCACGACGCATCGACCGTCCTTCTGCACGCCAGCGAGGTCGCGGGCGAGGACGTCGTCGCGCTGCCCGCATCCGTTGCGGTCGATGTCCTTCCAGCGCTGTCCGAACTCGTCGCGGTCGTAGCCCGTCTTGGGGGCACGCCCCTTCACCTCGAGGGCGTCGAGAGCCGCCAGAGCCGTACCCGGCTCGGGTGGGACGGTGTCGGCCGGAGCCGGGTACTCCGGCTGATCTTCACCCACCGCGACCGCCTCATCGGCAGCCGGAGCGAGCGCGACGGGCGCCTCGTCCACCGTCGTGTCCGCCCGCGGCAGGACGAGGTTCGCCATCCCGGCTGACAGCAGCGCGACGACGACGGAGATGATCAGCGCACGTGTGGCGGTGGCCGGCGTCCTGAACCGCAGGAACGTCGGGGTCTTCTTGCCGAGCGAGACTCCCGCGGTGATCGCGACGGCGACCGCGAGGGTGGAGGTGATCGGCGAGAGGACGATGATCGCGATCAGCAGGACCAGTGCCAGAGCAATCCACCGGAACGCCTTGATGCGCGCCACCTTCGCGGTCGTGGTGTTCGAGGCTGCGCGAGGCGGGGTCGACGAGTGCATGGGGGTGCTCCTTCGAGCGAGGAAAGACCGCACGAAGGGCGCGCGAGTACTGAGCGAACTGGCCACCGATCCGTGTCAGTGGCAGAAGCCGGAGCGTCGTCGGGTGGGACGGTCGGCATCGCCGGGACCGGGCTGCAGCAGCCCGTCGCCATCGAACGTATCCCGCGCCGCTCACCCCGGCGCGCGCGACCCGCAGGCCCGGTCGAAACCCGAGCGCGGGCTCACTCGGCGAGCTCGTCGAGCCAGTTCGATCTGAGACGCAGCGCCCTCTCGGTGCTGGCGACCACGACGGCGACGCCCAGCGTGATATTCCCGCCGACCGACAAGCGGATCGGCGAGGTGAACGTGCCGAACGAGTCGGCGATCAGCTCGGTGTGCGAGATCGTCTCGATCAGCTGGGGCACGGCGACGCAGACGCCCAAGAGGACGGTCGCGAACGTGACGACGCCGATGGCGTGACTGAGAATCGGATGCCGCCGGTGCAGGCGCGCGCGTCGCCCCTCCCCCGAACCGGGGTGCGGGCTGAGCTGACGTTCATCGCCGCCCTCGGAGACGAACTGGCAGCGCCGGAGACCGTACGAGGTCGTCGCGACCTCGATGTGCCCACCCGGTACCCGGAACCTCGCGGGCAGTCGCGAGACGGCGGACTGGGCGCCGTCCCGATACAACCGCGCACGCACCTCGCCGTCGTCCCGGTCGCCCCAGTGGTGCACGTCGACGGTGAAGGTGGATGCCGTCCCCTCGGGCGACGGCAGGGTGATGGCGAACATCGACCTGCTGAGCGCCTGCCACCACCGGTAGGGCTGCAGCGGACGGCCGTCCCCGGGCCGACTGCGGCGCTCCGCCCACCGCTGACGCCACGAGTCCGAGGGCGTCATGCGGATCGCGTCGGGGCGGGGGTGTGTCGGGACATGCCTCCATCAGAGGCGCTTCGGCCGCGTCACGACAGTGCCGGAGCGTCACCACCCGCCATGACAAACGTCACGACGCTGGCCGTCAGAACGTCAGCGTCTGCCCGTCCTGGGGGACGTGGACGGCCGCGGTGATCCCCTGCGCCTCTGCCGTCGCGAGCACATCGGCGCGGGTCACGGTGCAGTGGTCGAGCGCCTCCATGTGGACGGCGACGATGCGGGCGTCGGGGGCGAGGCCGTGCACCCGTACGACGTCCTCGGCGCCCATGAGGATCGGGTCCAGGCCGGGGAGCACGGCTTCGCCCGTGTTCAGGACGACGACGTCCGGCCGGTGGGCGGCGAGCGCCGCCTCGACGGCCGGGTGATAGACGGTGTCGCCGGCGACGTAGAGGGTCGGCTCCGCGGAATGCGCGATGACCACCCCCATGACCTCTCCCAGTCGCGGGGCCGCGGCGAGCGTCGCGTCGGAGCCGTGCTGCCCGCCCGTGCGCGTGAAGGTCACGCCGCCCAGTGTCGTCTGCTCGTCGAGGACGATCACCTGAGTGAAGCCGGCATCACCAATCACCGCGGCGTCCTCGGCGTGCTGGACGAGAACGGGAACCTCACGCGGCAGGAGCGCGGCGGCCGCGGCATCCCAATGATCGGAATGCGTGTGCGTCACCACCACGATGTCTGGCGCCAGCAGATCCGCGAGCGGGACGACGAGGTCCACCAGCGGATTGCGGCGCTCACTGGCGAAGCCGGGCTGCGAGCCCCGCGCACCCAGCATGGGATCGACGAGGATGCGGATGCCCCCGACCTCGAGCAGCAGCGTGGCATTACGCACCTGGGTGATCTTCACCCCGGGATCGTCTCACGCGGGCGGCCTCGATAGCCTCGCAGGATGACTCGCACGACCGCCGCGTACTCCCGCCGGGCGACGGAGTACGCGGACGCGCTGGGATCGGTGAGCGCGATGCACCACGCGGATCGCGACCTCATCGAGACGTGGGGAGCCGCGGCATCCGGTCGGCTCATCGACGCGGGCTGCGGGCCGGGGCACTGGACGCAGCACCTCGCCGAGCGGGGCTCCGACATCCGCGGGATCGATCTCGTGCCGGAGTTCATCGACCACGCCCGCGCGGCCCACCCGGGCATCCGGTTCGACGTCGAGAGCATCGAGTCGATCGATGAGGCGGATGCCGCGCTCGGCGGCATCCTCGCCTGGTTCTCGACGATCCACCACGAGCCGTCGACGATCGCGGTTCCGCTCGCCGAGTTCGCGCGCGTGCTGCGTCCGGGTGGATCGCTGCTGCTCGGCTGTTTCGACGCGGACGAGACGGAGGCGTTCGACCACGCCGTCCTGCGCGCGTTCCGATGGAACGCAGACGACCTGCAGCGCATTCTCGAGAGTGCGGGCTTCGACGTCGTCGCCGTCCACCGCCGAGCCGAGCGCGGAGCGCGACCCGTCGCGGCGATCGTCGCCGAGCGCCGCCGCTGATTTCAGCGCGGCTCCGTCACGCGCACGAGCCCGCAGTTGAGGCACGACCACGCGACCGTGAACCGCTCGTCGTCGAGGATCTCGAACCGCAGCGGATCCCCGCAGGTGGGGCACATGACCCCCGGACGCTCGCTCACCATTCGAGCCTAAGGTCGCCGCGGCACCCGGTTACCCTGATCGCATGCCGCAGTTGCTCAGCGCCGAACGGCGGTCGCTCCTCCTCGAGATGCTCGCCGAGTCCGGCAGCGTCCGACTCGAGCCGGCCGCCGAGGCGCTCGGCGTCTCGGCGATGACCGTCCGGCGCGACCTCGACGACCTCGTCCGCGAAGGGCTCGCGCGGCGGGTCCGCGGCGGCGCGGTCGCCGCCATCGTCCCGCAGGACTTCACAGCCCGGATCGCCGCGCGCGGCGGCGCGAAGGCCGAGATCGCCCGCAAAGCGCACGACCTGCTCCCCCACGGCGGTGCCGCGGCGATGGATGCCTCCTCCACCGTCGGCGCACTCATCTCGACCCTCGACGACGGCGACGAGCTCCTCGTCGTCACGAACTCGTACGACAACCTCCGCGCAGCGCAGGGGCGCCCCGGCGTCGACGCGATCCTCCTCGGCGGCCGCCTCGAACCCCGCACCGGGAGCTTCGTCGGCGCGCAGGCGTGCGAGAGCGCGAGCCGGTTCCACTACGACCGCTTCTTCACGAGCGCCGCCGCCCTCGACCCGGCGTTCGGCACGAGCGAGACGACCCTCGAAGAAGCCGAGGTCAAGCGCGTCCTCTCGACACACGCCGACGAGACCGTCGTGCTCGCGGACTCGTCGAAACTCGAGCGACTCGCCGTCGCGCGCGCCCTCGCCTGGACCGACGTCGACCTGCTCGTGACCGAGCTCGACCCCGCCGACGAGCGGCTCTCCGCCTTTCGGGGGCTGGTCGACATCCGCTGAGCCTGTTAGATTGTGAAAGGTTTCACAAGATCTTTCACGCCTGAGCCTCGCAGGAGAGTCGATGTCCCCCACGCCCACGGCCGCCGCCGAACTCATCGCGCGCAGCAACCGCCTCGGATCCGACCCCAAGGTCACCAACTACGCGGGCGGAAACACCTCCGCCAAGGGCACCGACACCGACCCCGTCACCGGCGAGCCCGTCGAGCTCCTGTGGGTCAAGGGCTCCGGCGGCGACCTCGGCACCCTGAAGCCCGAAGGGCTCGCCGTCCTCCGCCTCGACCGCATGCGCGCCCTCGTCGACGTCTACCCCGGCGTCGAGCGCGAGGACGAGATGGTCGCCGCCTTCGATTACTGCCTTCACGGCAAGGGCGGGGCGGCTCCCTCGATCGACACCGCCATGCACGGACTGGTGGATGCCGCCCACGTCGACCACCTGCATCCCGACGCCGGCATCGCCATCGCCACGTCCGCCGACGGCGAGAAGCTCACCACCGAGATCTTCGGCGAGAAGGTCGCCTGGGTGCCGTGGCGCCGTCCCGGCTTCCAGCTCGGACTCGACATCGCGGCGATCAAGGCGGAGAACCCCGACGCGATCGGCTGCATCCTCGGCGGACACGGCATCACCGCCTGGGGCGACACGTCCGAGGAGACCGAGCGCAACAGCCTTTGGATCATCGAGACCGCCCAGGCGCACATCGACGCCCACGGTGCGGCGCAGCCCTTCGGCGGCATCCGCTCCGGCTTCGAGGCGCTGTCGGAGGAAGAGCGTCACGCGAAGGCCGCGGCGCTCGCCCCGACGATCCGCGGGCTCGCGTCGACGGACAAGCCGATGGTCGGCGACTACACCGACAGCGACGTCGTCCTCGACTTCCTCGCCTCCGAGAAGGCTCCCGCGCTCGCGGAACTCGGCACGAGCTGCCCTGACCACTTCCTGCGCACGAAGGTCAAGCCGCTCATCCTCGACCTGCCGGCATCCGCGTCCGTCGAGGACTCGATCGCGCGCCTTCGGGAACTGCACGCGGCCTATCGCGCCGACTACCAGGCCTATTACGACGCGCACGCAACGGCGGACTCCCCCGCGATCCGCGGCGCCGACCCGCTCATCGTCCTCATCCCCGGCGTCGGCATGTTCAGCTACGGAGCGAACAAGCAGACCGCCCGCGTCGCCGGCGAGTTCTACGTCAACGCGATCAACGTCATGCGCGGCGCCGAGGCCCTCTCGACCTACTCCCCCATCTCGGACGCCGAGAAGTTCCGCATCGAGTACTGGGCACTCGAAGAGGCGAAGCTGCAGCGGATGCCGAAGCCCAAGACGCATCAGGGGCGCATCGCGTTCGTCACGGGCGCGGCATCCGGCATCGGCAAGGCCATCGCCACCCGCCTCGCCGCAGAAGGCGCGTGCGTCGTCGTCGCCGACCTCGACCTCGAGAAGGCACAGGCCGCAGCCGCCGAGCTCGGCGGCACGGACGTCGCCATCGGCGTGGCCGCGAACGTGGCGGATGCCGCGGGTGTGCAGGCCGCGATCGATGCGACCGTCCTCGCCTTCGGCGGTGTCGACCTCGTCGTCAACAACGCGGGCCTGTCGCTGTCGAAGCCGCTGCTCGAGACCACCGAGAAGGACTGGGACCTGCAGCACGATGTCATGGCGAAGGGCTCGTTCCTCGTCGCGAAGGCCGCCGCGAAGGCGCTCATCGAGCAGAAGATGGGCGGCGACGTGATCTACATCTCGTCGAAGAACTCCGTCTTCGCCGGCCCGAACAACATCGCCTACTCGGCGACGAAGGCCGACCAGGCCCACCAGGTGCGTCTGCTGGCCGTCGAGCTCGGCGAGCACGGCGTGCGCGTCAACGGCATCAACCCCGACGGCGTCGTCCGCGGGTCGGGCATCTTCGCCGCCGGCTGGGGCGCCAACCGCGCCGCCACGTACGGCGTCGAGGAGAAGGACCTCGGCCAGTTCTACGCGAACCGCACGATCCTCAAGCGCGAGGTCGTCCCCGAGAACGTCGCCGACGCCGTCTACGTGCTGACCGGACCGGAACTCTCACGCACGACCGGGCTCCACATCCCCGTCGACTCCGGCGTCGCCGCCGCGTTCCTGCGTTAATCCCGGCCCGCGTCGGATCACTCCAGAGGAGGATGGTTGCCATGGTGCAGCGTCAATTCCCGAAGCCGGTCGAGCTGCTCGAGCTCATGCAGTTCAAGAAGCCCGAGCTGAACGGCACGAAGCGACGGCTGGATGCCGCGTTCACGATCGCGGACCTCCGCACGATCGCGAAGCGACGCACCCCCAAGGCCGCCTTCGACTACACGGACGGGGCCGCGGAGGGCGAGACCTCGCTCGCCCGCGCGCGCCAGGCGTTCGAAGACGTCGAGTTCCACCCCGACGTCCTCCGGCCCGCCGAGAACGTCGACACGTCCGTCGAGATCCTCGGCGGACCGTCCGCGCTCCCCTTCGGCATCGCGCCGACCGGGTTCACCCGGCTCATGCAGACCGAGGGCGAGGTCGCGGGCGCGGGAGCGGCGGGGGCCGCCGGCATCCCGTTCACCCTGTCGACCCTCGGCACGACCTCGATCGAGGGCGTGAAGGCGGCGAACCCGCACGGACGCAACTGGTTCCAGCTCTACGTGATGCGCGAGCGCGAGATCTCCTACGGCCTCGCGAAGCGCGCGGCCGAGGCCGGGTTCGACACCCTGCAGTTCACCGTCGACACCCCCGTCGCCGGCGCACGCCTGCGCGACAAGCGCAACGGTTTCTCGATCCCGCCGCAGCTGACCCTCGGCACTATCGTCAATGCGATCCCGCGGCCGTGGTGGTGGATCGACTTCCTCACCACTCCGAAGCTCGAGTTCGCGTCGCTCTCAGCCACCGGCGGCACCGTCGGCGACCTGCTGAACGCGGCCATGGACCCGACGATCAGCTACGAGGACCTCGAGATCATCCGCGGCATCTGGCCCGGCAAGATCGTCATCAAGGGCGTGCAGAACGTCGCCGACGCGAAGCGCCTCATCGACCACGGCGTCGACGGCATCATCCTGTCGAACCACGGCGGGCGCCAGCTCGACCGCGCGCCGATCCCCTTCCACCTGCTGCCCACCGTGGTGCGCGAGGTCGGCAAGGACGCGACCATCATGGTCGACACCGGCATCATGAACGGCGCCGACATCGTCGCCGCGATGGCGCTCGGGGCGAAGTTCACCCTCATCGGCCGCGCCTATCTCTACGGCCTCATGGCCGGCGGGCGGGCGGGCGTCGACAAGACGATCGAGATCCTCCGCAGCGAGATCGAGCGAACCATGAAGCTGCTCGGCGTCGCCTCGATCGCCGAGCTCGAGCCGCGGCACGTCACGCAGCTCACGCGCCTCGCGCCGATGCCCCGTTCCGACGCCTGATACACCGCGCTACCCTGGCGCGGTGAGCGCAGCCGACGAGCCCGGACCCTTCTTCCACGGCACGAAAGCCGACCTCGACGTCGGCGATCTGCTCACGGCGGGGCGACGCTCGAACTACCGGCCGTCGATCGTGATGAACCACATCTACTTCACCGCGCAGCGCGACGGCGCCGGCCTCGCCGCCGAGCTCGCGGCGGGCGACGGTGAGCCGCGGGTCTACCGCGTCGAGCCGACCGGCCCGTTCGAGGACGACCCGAACGTGACCGACAAGAAGTTCCCCGGCAACCCCACGCGCTCGTATCGCAGCACCGATCCGCTCCGCGTCGTCGGCGAGGAGGCGGGCTGGCCGCGCCTCAGCCCCGAGGCGCTCGCGGACTGGAAGCGCCGCATCGCCGCGATCGAGGAGTCCGGCGGCGAGATCATCAACTGATGAGCGACGTCGTCCGCTTCTGCCGCAGTCGCAACGCCGGTCGCCGCTGCACGCGCCCGCTCGACCACCCGGGCCTCCACCGCCACCGCACGATCATGTGGACGGATGCCGCGGCCGACCCGTCCCGCTGCACCGGGTCCAGCAAGCCGGGCTCCCCCGCCGCCGCGCTCGCGGACGGGTGGCCGCACGGCCGCGCCCTGTGCCCCGTCTGCCACCGCTTCGTCCCCCTCGAGGACGGCCTGCTCGAGGAGCACGTGAGCTCGGACGAGGACGAGACGGATGCCGAGGCATCCCGTCGTCGCGAATGGCTCAACACCCACGGGTGGTGACGGCCCTCGCTATCCGACGCGCGTGCCATGCTGACGGGATGCGCATCGCCGTCACCGGTTCGTCCGGAAAACTCGGGTCCGTCGTCGTCCGCGAACTCACCGCCGCCGGCCACGAGGTGATCGGCTTCGACCAGCACGGCACCCGCGGCCCCGGCTTCGTGCAGATCGACCTCACCGACCACGGACAGGTCGTCGACGCGCTGACGGGCGTCGGCGATCAGCACAACGGCATCGACGCCCTCGTCCACCTCGCCGCGATCCCGGCCCCTGGCATCCGGCCCGATGTCGCGACCTTCCACAACAACATCACGACCACGTTCAACGTGTTCTGGGCGGCGCTCCGTCTCGGCATCACGAAGATCGTCTACGCCTCGAGCGAGACGGTTCAGGGACTGCCGTTCGAGACACCGCCGCCCTACATCCCCGTCGACGAGGCCTACCCGGCGCGTCCCGAATCGGTCTACTCCCTCGTGAAGCACCTCGAGGAGCAGATGGCGATCGAGCTGACGCGGTGGTACCCGGCGGCATCCATCACAGCCCTCCGGTTCTCGAACGTCATGTGGCCCGAGGACTACGCGGAGTTCCCCTCGTTCGACGCCGACGCGCGGCAGCGCAAGTGGAATCTGTGGAGCTACATCGACGCCCGCGACGGATCGCAGGCCATCGAACGCGCGCTCGACGTCGCCGGCCCCGGCTTCGACCACTTCCTCATCGCGGCGGCCGACACCGTCATGAGCCGCCCGAACGACGAGCTGGTCGCCGAGGTGTTCCCCGGCGTCGAGCTCCGCGGCGACCTCGGGGTCAACGACTCGCTGTTCTCGACCGCGAAGGCGCAGCGGGTGCTCGGTTACCGGCCGCAGCACTCGTGGCGCGACTCCGTGGGCTGAGTGCTCAGCCGCCGAATTCGGCGAGGACGTACACCTCGCTGTGGTTCACCGCGCAGATCCCGGCGATCGGATTCTGGGCGTCCCAGAACTCCTGCACCTCGGTCATCCCGCCGGGGATCGGCGAGCGCTCCGCGAGAACCGTGTGGATCGACCGCAGGTACGGCGCGAGAGTGGTCGTCGACGACGCGGCGAGCGTGTCCGCCGCATCCGCCGCGGCATCCACCCGGCGGTTCCACTCGTCGGCGCCGAAGGCCGCGTAGAAGCCGTAGCCCTCGTCGGCGTTCGTGACCTGGCTGTAGACGCCCGAGAACAGCTCGCACTCCTCGGCGAGCGCGGCGTCCTGCGGGAACGGGGCCGATGAATACGAGACGGATGCCGCCCACTCGGCCTCCGGGGCCAGGCCGAGCGTGAGCTCCGGCGCCGACCGGGCTTCCCACGGCCAGGCGAGGACGCGATCGGGATCGCAGGATCCGGACTGCGGCGCCTGCCCGAGCATCATCGAATCGCCGAGCTCCGCCGTGAATCGCTCCGCGGGGTCGCACGTCAGCTGGACGAGCACCGACTGGGTGCCGGCCGGCACGTCGAGGGCGACGGGGCCGGGCCCGGTGCCCGAGAACGCCTGCGTCGCGATCACCGTCGGCGACGCCGGGGCCGGCTCGGCCGTCGGTGACGCCGGCGCGGGTGCGACCACCGGCGCCTCCACCGTCGGCCGGGCTTCTCCCGCGGGCTCCACCACCGTCGACACGCATCCTGCCGACAGCATCACCACCGCGGCCGCGATCACGGCCGCCTTCGCGCCTCGACGCGTGCGCGGCGCACCGGCATCCCCCCAGATCATCTGATCTGTCTATCAGACGGCCCGGGACCCCGTCAGCGGATCCCTGTCGTTCGCCGGGGACATCCTCAGTCCGGTGCGCCCGGTCCCGGCTAGGCTGAGACGTCCCCGTGCCCGCCGAGCATCGCGAGCCCCGCCATGGATCTGTCGATCATCGTCCCGACCTTCAACGAGGGTCCGAACATCGACGAGCTGTTGCGTCGCATCGGGGAGAGCCTCGAGGGGCGCGTGTTCGAGGTCGTCTTCGTCGACGACTCGACGGACGACACCCCCCAGGTCATCGCGGCCGCGGCGAAGGGCGCCCCGTTCCCCGTGCGCCTCATCCATCGGGAGAACGCCGATGCCGGCCTCGGCGGCGCGGTCGTCGCGGGATTCCAGGCGGCCACCTCGCGCTGGTGCCTCGTCATGGACGGCGACCTGCAGCATCCGCCCGAAGACATCCCCCGACTGATCGAGCGGGCCGACCGAGGCGACGTCGACGTCGTCGTCGCCTCGCGCTATGCGTCCGGGGGCACGTCGAAAGGCCTCGCCGATGCGACCCGCACCGCCGTCTCTCGCGCCTCGACCGCGCTGACCAAGGCGATGTTCCCGCGGAAGCTCGCGAACTGCTCCGACCCGATGACCGGGTTCTTCCTGCTCGACACCCACGCGGTCGACGTCGGCGCGCTCCGCCCGCGAGGCTTCAAGATCCTGCTCGAAGTCCTCGCGCGACGTCAGCTGCGGGTCGACGAGGTCCCGTTCGACTTCGCCTCACGCCACGCCGGCACCTCGAAGGCGACCTTCACGCAGGGCGTCCGCTTCCTGACCCAGCTCGCCATGCTGCGCTTCGGTCGGATGTCGGCGTTCGCCCTCGTCGGCGGGTTCGGCGCCATCGCGAACCTCGTCATCATGTGGGGTCTGATCCGGCTGGGGATGGACTACGTGCCGGCGGCCATCGTCGCGAGCGTCATCACGATCATCACGAACTTCCTGCTGCTCGAGTACCTCGTCTTCGCCGACATGCGGTCCGAGTCGGGGCGGATGCTCACCCGGTTCCTCAAGTCGTTCTCCTTCAACGGCCTCGAAGCGATCATCCGCATCCCGGTCCTGTCGATCATCGTCGAGGCCACCCACATCCCCGCCGTGCTGGCCGCGGCTCTCACGCTCGTGGCCGCCTTCGTCCTGCGCTTCGTCTTCCACGCACTCGTCGTCTACGCACCGCGCCGGCCGGGACGTGCCGTCGCGGCCCAGGAATCCGAGCCCGCAGCAGCGGGCGGGCGTACCCTGGAGTGATGACCGACACGTCCACTCAGATCACGATGTTCGGCGCCGAATGGTGCCGCGACTGCCGCCGCACGAAGGCGCAGCTCGACAGCCTCGGAGTCGATTACCGGTACGTCGACCTCGAGGCCGAGCCCGACGCCGCCGACATCGCACGCGAGATCTCCGGACGCACCAACATCCCGGTCGTCGTGTACCCCGACGCCACGCATCACGTCGAGCCCAGCAACGACGACGTCGCGGCCAAGCTCCGCGAACTGTCGCTCATCTGAGTCCACCGGCACAGCGACGATGACGACGACGTCACCGGCCACGCCGCACGAGCACTCCCCCGAGGCCCGCATCGATCTCGACTCCGCCCTCACCCGGCTGCGCGCCGGTTCGAGCGAGTGGACCGCACTCACCGCTGCCGGGCGTCGTGATCTGCTCCGGCGCATCCGCTCCGCCGTCGCCGGCGCCGCCGATGATTGGGCGCGCATCGCCGCCGCGAGCAAAGGGCTCGAGCCGCGGCATCCGCTCGCGGGCGAGGAATGGCTCGCCGGCCCGTACGCCGCGATCGTCGCGCTCGACGCGTACATCGGGACGCTCGACGCGCTCGCCCGCGGGCGCAGTCCGCTCGCCGGCGTCCGCACCGGCACCGCGCCCGGCGGTCGCACCGTCGTCCACACCTCGCCGCTGAACGTCGCCGACCGGATCCTCCTCTCGGGCTACACGACCGAGGTCTGGTTGCAGCCGGGCGTCACCGCGCACGAGGCGAGGGATGCCGCGGGCCTCGCCTCGCGGCATCCGCTCCGCAGCGGCGGGGTCGGCCTGGTCCTGGGCGCGGGGAACGTGACATCGATCCCCTTCCTCGACGTGCTGTACGAACTGCTCGCCGAGGGGCGCGTCGCACTGCTGAAGGTGAACCCCACGCAGGATGCGCTCGTGCCGGTGTTCGAGCGGGCGTTCGCGCCGCTCATCGAGGCCGGGTTCGCCGCGGTCGTGAGCGGAGGCGGTGACGTCGGGGCCTACCTGACGCGGCATCCCGAGATCGACCACGTCCACATCACCGGGTCGGAGACGACCTTCCATGCCATCGTCGGCTCCGGCGACGACCGCCTGCGCGTGCCGATCACCGCCGAGCTCGGCGGCGTGTCGCCGGTCATCGTCGTGCCGGGGCGCTGGACGGCGGCCGACCTGCGGTTCCAGGCTGAGCACGTCGCCACGATGCGGCTGCACAACAGCGGGCACAACTGCATCGCCGGTCAGGTCGTGCTCCTCAGCCGCGACTGGGATCAGCGCGAGGACTTCGAGCTCGAGCTGCGCCGCGCCTTCGCGCGGACGCCGAAGCGGCCCGTCTGGTACCCGAACGCGGCGGCGCGGCTCGAGCACGTGCGCGAGGTCTACCCCGACGCCGAGTGGTTCGCCGACGGCACGCGGGCGATCGCGGTGGGCGACGGTGAGATCGAGACGACCGAGTACTTCGCCCCGGTCCTCGGGATCGTCGACCTGCCCGGCACCGGCGCCGCCTTCGTCGATGCCGCCGTCGCGCACGCGAACGAACGACTCACCGGAACCCTCGGCGCGAACGTCCTCGTCGACCCCGTCACCCAGCACCGGCTCGGCTCCCCGTTCGACGAGGCGATGGCTCGCCTGCGCTACGGCACGGTCGCCATCAACGCGTGGACGGCGTTCGGGTTCCTCACCCCCACGGCGACGTGGGGCGCGTTCCCGGGCGGCACCGTCGACGACGCGCCAAGCGGCATCGGGATCGTCCACAACGCACTCCTGCTGGACGAGGTCGAGCGGAGCGTCGTCCGCGGGCCGTTCCGGCCGTTCCCCCGCTCCCTCGGCCGCGGGCGCTTCTCGGTGCTGCCGAAGCCGCCGTGGTTCGTGACCTCGCGCACGGGACGCGCGGTGTCGGAGGGCTTCGCCCGGTTCCGGATCGACGGCCGCATCGGCCCGCTCCTCGTGACGCTCGCCCGCGCCTTCGGCGCCTGAGCCGGATCGCCCGGCGACGCAGTCGGGGATCGCAGGCGCGGGGCCTCTGACGACATGACGCGTCGGTTTACATCGAGTTAACGCCCCGCGCTCGCACGACCGTTCGTCGCACGCTACAGTTGCCCTCGAGTGGATCGCGCGGCCGGGGGGTCGCGCGGAGGTTCTTGGGGGACCGCGAAGCTCATTGGGGAACTATGCATCCGCCTTGGGGGCGGGTGCAGTGATCGCACATTGCTTGGGGGCATGATGCGGACACCGTCCGATGTGTGTGGGGACGCACGATGAGCGCGGTCGAGGGCATCTCGCCCGGCCTGTCGCTGCCAGGGCTGAGCCCGCTGACGACCGTGCGCACGTGGGCCGGCGAAGCGCCGCGGGCATCCGCCGCGCTGGTCAGCCGTCAGCAGTGGGAGCGTCGCTTCCGCGTGCGGCTGCGAACCAGCGACACGGCGATCGTCGCGGTGGCCTGTGCGTTCGCGACCGTCCGCGTGACGGCGTCGGGCGCCGTCGCGCCGGTCCCGTACAGCGCGGTCGCGATCGCGCTCGCGACCGGCACGCTCTGGCTCGTCGCGCTGATGCTCTTCAACACCCGGTCGGCGAGCGTCGTCGGCTCGGGCTCGGTGGAGTACGCCCGCGTCGCTCACGCGACCGGGCTCGCGTTCGGACTGCTCGCGATCATGTTCGTCGTCTTCGAATGGGGCGGGATCCGGGCGCAGCTGTTCACCGCTCTCCCCCTCGGGACACTCGCGCTCCTGCTCTCGCGATGGGCATGGCGGCGGTGGCTCGTCGCGCAGCGCGCCGAGGGCAGGTTCGCCTCGCGCACCGTCGTCGTCGGGTCGCGGGATGACGTCGAGTACGCGATCCGCACCCTCGGGCCCGCGGGCCAGCTCGGCTACCTCGTCGTCGGGGTCGCGCTCCTCGAGGGCACCGGCGAGCGCGTGAGCGTCGACGGTGTCGACTACCCGGCGATGCACGGCGAGGACGCCGTCCTCCGCGCGGCGGAGATCTACGAAAGCGACACGATCGTCGTCGCGAGCCAGCCGGCAGGCGATCCCACGTATGTGAAGCGCCTCTCCTGGTCGCTGGAGGGCACCGCTGCCGAGCTCGTCATCTCGAGCCGGCTCGCCGACGTGGCAGGACCGCGGATGTCGCTCCGGCCGGTCGAGGGGATGCCGCTCATCCACGTGAAGATCCCGACCTTCGAGGGGGCTTCCTTCTACGTCAAGCGGGCGCTGGACATCCTGGTGTCGGCCACCGCCCTCCTCGCCTTCGCGCCGGTGGCGGCGGTCATCGCTCTGGCCATCAAGACGAACGACGGCGGCCCGGTCTTCTTCCGCCAGGCGCGCGTCGGCCGAGACGGGCACGAGTTCGCGATGCTGAAGTTCCGGACGATGCGGGTGGATGCCGAGTCCGAGCTCGCCGCACTGCTCGCCCGCAACGAGGGCTCGGGCCCGCTCTTCAAACTGAAGCAGGACCCTCGGGTCACCCGCGTCGGCCAGATCCTCCGGAGGTTCTCGCTCGACGAGGTGCCGCAGTTCTGGAACGTCCTGCGCGGCGACATGAGCGTCGTCGGCCCGCGTCCGCCGCTGCCTGCCGAGGTCACCGCCTACGACGGCACCGTCTTCCGCCGTCTCTACATCAAGCCCGGCATCACCGGACCGTGGCAGGTCGGCGGACGGAGCGACCTCTCCTGGGAGGAGAGCGTCCGCCTCGACCTTCGCTACGTCGAGAACTGGACCGTCATGACGGATCTCGTCCTGATGTGGCGAACCGCCAAAGTCATGGTCACCCCCGAGGGAGCGTACTGATGGTCATCGAAATCCCGCGCCCGGTCGACACCGACGCCGACCGCGGTCGGCACCGGACGCGGACGCTCGAGACGCGGACGCTGCACATCGCGATGATCGGCACCCGGGGGGTGCCGGCCTGCTACGGCGGCTTCGAGACGGCGGTCGAGGAGATCGGTCGTCGCCTCGTAGAACGCGGCCACGAGATCACGGTCTACTCACGGGGCGCGAGCACCCGGACCTCGGAGTACCTCGGCATGAGGGTCGTCCACCTTCCGGCCGTCTCCGTGAAGCAGCTCGAGACACTCAGCCACACCGGGCTCTCTGCCGTGCACGCCGTGTTCGGCCGGCGGACGGATGCGGCCTTCGTGTTCAACGCCGCGAACTCGCCGTTCCTCCCGGTCCTGCGTGCCCGCGGCATCCCGACCGCCCTCCACATGGACGGTCTCGAATGGAAGCGCTCGAAGTGGGGCCGGCGCGGCAAGGCCTACTACCGCTGGGCCGAGGAGTTCGGCGTGCGGACGGCCGACGCCCTCATCGCGGACGCCCCCGGCATCGGCGAGTACTACGACCGCGAGTTCGGGGTCCCGACGGAGCTGATCCGCTACGGAGCGCCCATCCTGGACGATGCACCGACCGACGGCATCCGCGCCCTCGATCTCACCCCCGGCGGGTACCACCTGGTCGTCGCGCGGTTCGAGCCCGAGAACCATGTGCTCGAGATCGTGGCCGGCTATCGGGCCAGCTCTGCGACCACTCCGCTCGTCGTGGTCGGCTCGGCGCCGTACGCCGCCGAGTACACGCAGCGCATCCGCGCCGCGGCCGGCGACGACCCCCGCATCCGATTCCTGGGCGGCGTGTACGACCAGGACCTGCTCGACGCGCTGTACTTCCACGCGACGTCGTACGTGCACGGGCACTCGGTCGGCGGGACGAACCCCTCGCTCCTGCGCGCCATGGGTGCGGGCACCGCCGTGCTCGCCTACGACGTCGGCTTCAACCACGAGACCCTCGACGAGCACGGCCTGTTCTTCGCGGATGCCGCCGAGCTGACGCGTCGCATCGATGCGCTCGACCGCGATCCGGCGCTCGTTGCGAGGCTCGCAGGCCCCGCGAAGAATCGAGCGGCCCTCGCTTTCCACTGGGATGACGTGACGAGCGCGTACGAAGACCTCGCCAAGCGCCTCGCAGGGCGCGAGTCCATGCACCGACTCGGCCGTCGCGCGCGGCGGCGCGCGAGTGACGTCCTCTGACATCGACCTCGCGTCTCCCTGGTGCAGGACACCGCGGTGCGACGACCGGAAAGGACAATCCATGCGGATACTGCTCGCCTGGGCGGATGAGACCTCACCCAACCTGGGGGTACGGGCTCTCGGGCGCGGGTCGCAAGATCTGCTTCAGCGCATCTGGCCCGAGGCGGAGTTCACCTACATGAACTACGGCACGAAGCCCGACGCCGTCACCTGGTCGCCCCGGGGGCTGATCCGCGAATGGGTGACAGGCAGGCGGGGGATGCGCGACTGGCTCGGTGGATTCGATCTCTACTGGGATACCCGTTCCGGCGACAGCTTCTCGGACATCTACGGCCTGCCTCGACACACCACGATGTCGCTCATCCATGAGTTCGCGGCGCGCAGTCACGTGCCGACGATTCTCGCCCCGCAGACCATCGGCCCCTTCGGGTCGCGTCGCTCCCGGCTGCTGGCACGGAGGGATGTGCACCGCTCGAAACTGGTGCTCGCCCGCGACCCGATGAGCGCCCGAGCGTCGGCGTCGCTCGGGCGCCCCGTCGATCTGACGACCACGGATCTCGTATTCGGGATAGACCAGCCCGTCCCCGAGCCCGGGAACGACGTCCTCCTGAATGTGTCCGGGCTGCTCTGGCGGTCGCTTCACCACGGCGATCCTCATGTGTACCGGCGTCAGATTGAGGGCGTGATCGACGGGCTGCTGGATCGTGGACGTGCGGTGACGCTCTTCCCGCACGTCCTCGATTCGGCCGACGCGGACAACGACGTTCCGCTCGCCGTCGAGCTGCGCGATCGGTACGACGGACGTCTCGACCTGGTGATCCCTCGCGACCTCGACCACGCACGAGCACTCATCGCCGGCGCTCGCGTCGTCATCGGTGCGCGGATGCATGCGTGCTTGAACGCCCTGTCCACCGGCACACCGGCGATCGCCATGGCCTACTCGCGGAAATTCGCTCCCCTCATGAGCGAGTTGCAGTGGCCTCACGTCGTGGATGCCGGCAGGTCGGATGACGCCGTCGGCCGCATCCTCGCCGCCGTCGACGATCCCGAGCTGACCGCGCAGGCGCGCAAAGCGCAGGCGCGGGGCCAGCACATGCTCGCCGGCGCGGCCGAGCTCGTCGGATCATCGCAATGAGCTCCGCGCTGACGTTCGTCACCGTCGTCTTCGAGACGGAGACGCACCTCCTCGAGCTTCAAGCGCGCTCGATGTCGCTGCACCTCGACGCGAAAGAGGTCGATGAGATCCTCATCCTCGACAACTGCGTTCTCGGCATGGGCGGATGGACGCGAAAACGACTGCTGCGCGCCTACGGCCGATTGCAGGGCCGCGTCCGCATCGTCCGGACGACCGCCGTCATCGACCCTCGCGCTGCGGGCGGATGGCGCAGCCAACAGGCCGCGAAGCTCGCCATCGCATCGCAGGTGAAGACACACCATTACGTCGTGCTCGACGCGAAGAACCACTTCACCCGACCGACGTCGGCTACCGAATTCGTCGGTCCGGACGGTCGAGCCCACGGTCGTTCGCATTCCTACGTGTCGCACCCGCTGCGAGCCTCCCTCGTGGCGACGCTGGAGTACGTGCACGCCGGCCCTGACGTGATCGACAGGGCAGTCGAGTCATTCCCGCCGACGGCGACCCCCTTCGTTTTCGACACCGCGGCAGTTCGCGCGCTCATCCTCGATCTCGAAGAGCGGTCGGGTCTCCCCTTCGGCGAGGAGTTCGAACGTCACAAGCTGCTGGAGTTCTTCCTCTATGCGGCGTGGAACGAGACGCGAGGGCGGGGTCTCCGCAAACTGCGCGATGAGGTTCCCATCCCGTCGCCGACGGTGTGGCCGAAGGCCGCGTCGGAGGAGGGCGTCCGGTCGGCGATCGATGAGCACGCTCGCGACGGCGCCGCCGTTTTCGCCGTCCACCGACAAGCTCTCGCCAAGGCGGATGCCGCCGCGCTCGAACTCATCGCGATCCAGTGGGTGTCGTTCGGACTCTTCACCGACACCCCCGCCGCGCAGGCGTTCATCCGGCGTTTCCGCCGCCGATACCTGCCCTCACTCGTGTGGGTCCGCGGTGTCGAGCGCGCCCGCCGCTCGCTTCAGCTGTGGCGGGCGCGCTCGACATCGGAGGAGCGAGCCGATCCCGTTCAGGGGAACCGAGCGCCGAGCCGAACTTCACCGGACGCCAGACCGGAGACATCCGCAATCTGATCGGGCACGGGAACTGCGATGGTGCTCTGTCGTTCCGGGGAGATGGAACGGAGCGAGTAGTCGGCGTTCACCGGTGACGATGTCTGCTCGAGAAGGACCGACCGCTTCTCACGGCCCGTCGCCGCGACGAAGTCACTGAGCGTTCCGAAGGACCTCGACGATCCTGAGGCACCCTGGGCGTAGATCGCGAATGACCGCGGTGCGGACGGGGAGGTGCGGTGATACACATTGCCTTCGGCCCGCGTCACCATCTGCGCACCGGTGAGCACCCGCGAGAAGTCGTCGATGCAGACGAGACACGTTCCCTCCGGGTCAGCGGAGACGTTGTTGGCGATCACGATGTTCTTGCTCATCCACGGGATGGTCGGGTTCTTCGAGCGACGCGAGTCCTGGGTGACGGCGATGTTCCGTTCGTTGCCCACCGCGGTGTTGTTCCAGATCGACGCGGAACCCGCGTTCACGATGTAGATCCCGTTGATCCCGTTGTCGGCCACGACGTTGTCCGCAATGACAGCACGCTCGGAGAGCTCGAACACGAGACCGTTCCCCGTATTGCGGAGGCTGTCGTTGCCGGTGAAGACCACGCCGTTGTTCGACTCGTCGAACCACGGACCCTGTCCGTAGTTGTCCGCGAACACGCTGTCGGCCACCGTGACGCCAGAGGAGCTGTGGATCTTCAGCGCACCCGAGACGGGCGCCCTGTTGAAGCGCTCCCTGTTGTTCCCGGACGACAGCATTCCGCGGATCTCGAGCCCGTCGGCGTGGGCTGCGCCCGCGCCGAGGAGTCCGTTGCCCATGAGGGACACCTTCGAGAGGGTGGTGTCCTTGGCCCAGGTGTAGAGCCCGGTGGTCGAGTTGTCCCGGATCGTGACATTGGAGAGCGTGACGCCCTTGGCCGCGATGATGACGGTGCCCATGTCCGGAACGCTCGTGGCATACCTGCGCACGCCGATGCCCCGCACGACCGAACCTTCGGAACGGACGGAAAGAGCGCTGACGAGTGTGCTCGCTTCCACTCGCCTCCCATTCGGGTCCGACCCCACGACGAGCTGATCCGCCGCCGCGTCGACGAAGAAGCGCCCCGGTGCCACCTGAGACCGCGAGGACACCTGTGTGAGCTGCTGACCGTCGATCCACAGTTGATCGGGATGGGCTGCCATCGGATATGCGGGGTCGACGAATCTCCATCCCTCGGCCGAACCGTCCGACGCTCCTCGAACGAACGTCGGACTGGCATCCAGCTGCTGGGTCCATCCGGGACGGACCCACGCGTTGCCGGATGCGCGGAAGCCTGACACCGGCTCCGCGCCGTCCAGCCAGACTGCTTCGGAGCCGTAGGGCTGAAGTGTGACGCGCTTCTGGGGCGCGACGATGACGCTCTCGTGATAAACCCCGCCGCGAAGGGCGATGGTCCCCCCGTTGGGGACCTTCCGCAGGGCGGCCGTGATCGTCCGGACCGGCGCCGCGACCGTACCCGCTGCCGAGTCGTTACCACCGGGCGAAACGATGATCGCGTTCGACGGGACCTTGTAGGCGACCGAGCCCGGGGCGCTGGCCCCGGCAGCCGCCCGGGCACCGGTGACCACCTGTCCGACTCCGGGTGCGGGTCCAGGAGCGGGCGCCGGGCCCGGTGCAGGTGCCGGCCCGGGGGGCGGCGCGGAGACCCCGGGCGCCGCGATGGAGAGATCGTCGACTCCGACCGGAAGCAGCGCGGTCGACGACGAGGTGTACAGCGAGAACTCGGTCCCACCGGAGCCGGCGATGCGCTTCGCAGACGAGTCGGAGTACCTCAGCGTCCGCGCGGCGCTGTCCGCGGAGCCCGCGACGCGGGCGGAGGCGATGAGGGCGACCGTCGTCGACCCGGTCGCCTGGATCCGGACATCGACCGTTCCCCCCTGCCGGATCCTCTCCGGCAGACGCACCGACGCGAAAGTACCCACGGTGACACCGGTTCGTTTCTGGAGGCTCAGCTCCACGACGCCGCCGACCATGATGCGGGCACCCACGATGTACGCGCCGCCGGCGGTCGAGCGCACGCCGTGCGACAGATACAACCCGGTACCCGATGTCGGCAGGGTCGGAACCGCGAGCGAGAAGGTGGAGTCGACGTCTTGCATCGCGCCCGCAAGGGAGACCCGCGACGTGCGTCCGGGCTGCGGGCTCGACACCCAGCCGCGGCCGTCGCGGACGGATGCCACGGATCCCGGCGCCGTCGTCCAGGAACCACCCACCTCGGAGGTCCCCCATCCGGAGGCGACGGATCGTGCCATGCCGTCCTTGACGTACACCGCGGTCGCAGCGGAGGCGGACTCACCAGGGCCACCAGCGACCCCGATGCCGAGGAGGACAGCCAGGAGGAGGGCACCAGTTTTAGTGGGGTGGAAGCGTCGGAACATGAGGTCTCGATTCGAGCGGGGAGGTCGGGACGCCGGCAGGGAACGTCGGGTAGACCTGCTGGCGGAATCCCGCTGAAGGTATCAGGGCGTTCAGATCGGCTCCGTCCGCATGAGAGCTCCCTCATGCGGTCGCCGTGCTCGCCTGCGATGCGCGTCGGCACCGCAGCGCGTCGACGTCTCGAGACCGTCGTTCGCTGTCGTGATGGCGTGCGCGCCGATAGAGTAGGAGGATTCTGGGGGAAGGGGAGCCATGGCGGAAACAACGCCCTGGTCCGGTCATTGGCTGCTGAACGCGCTGCGGAAGTTCTGGTGGGGAATCGCCGCCTGTGCGGTCGTCGGCGGCGCAGCGGCCTTCGGCGTGTCCGCGCTCGAAACCCCCCAGTACCAGTCGACATCCTCGCTCTACTTCGCCCTCAATCAGGGGGCCAGCGCGTCCGACCTGAACCAGGGTTCGACGTACACGCAGAATCAGATGCTGTCGATCGCTCAGTTGGCGACGACGTCGCGGGTCCTCGAACCGGTGATCCAAGACCTTGGGATCGACACGACCCCTCGGGATCTGGCTCGCTCCGTCGACGTGACGATCCCGCAGGACACCGTCATCCTGCGGATCACCTCCACGACGACGAACGCCGAACGGGCGGCGGCTCTCTCGAACGCGATCGCCGCCGAACTCGCCGAGGTCGTGCTGGAGATCTCACCGAAGGGCGCCGCAGGTGCCCCCACGATTGCTGCCGAGACCATCGACAAGGCTGTCGTGCCCACGTCGCAGTCGTCGCCGAACAAGCCGCGGGATGCACTGGTAGGACTGCTCATCGGCGGCATCCTGGGGATCGCCGTCGCCCTGATCATCAGCGCCGCCGACACCCGCGTCCGGAACGAGGATATCCTGGCGCGCGTCAGCGGCACGCCCGTCCTCGGCGTCGTCACACGCGCCCCCCTCCTGTCGCACCGCGCCGCCGGAATCGCGCAGGAGCCCCTGGGCCGATCGGCAGAGGAGTTCCGCCGGCTGAGGTCTGCGCTGACATACGCGAATGTCGGCTCACGCGTCTCGACCCTGCTCGTGACGTCGAGCTCGCCGGGCGAGGGGAAGTCGACCGTCGCCGTCAACCTCGCGCTGACCCTCGCCGACCTCAATCACCGGGTCCTGCTTATCGACGCGGATCTCCGACGACCGCAGGTGCACGCGTTCTTCGGTATCGAGGATGCCGTCGGGCTGACGTCCGTGCTGTTGAAGATGCACGACTTCGACACCGCGAAATACCCCTTCCGGTCATCGACGCTCGACGTCCTGCCATCCGGCGGCACTCCGCCCAACCCTGCGGAGATCCTCGCCTCTCGAGCGCTGGCGGATCTTTTGGAGGAGTCGGCCAGTCGATACGACTTCGTCGTGGTGGATGCCCCTCCGGTCCTGAACGTGGCGGACGCGAGCCTTCTCGCCCCGTCCGTCGACGGCGTCCTGTTCGTGGCCGACGCGACCAAGACCAGCAGGCCGAACGCTGCGAAGGCGATCAAACTGCTCGAGGGCGCCGGAGCGCGCGTCCTCGGAAGCATCCTGAACCGCGCACGGCACGACAAGAAGTCGGGCGAGTACTACGGTCCGGTCAGCCCGGTTCGCGCCGCGAGCGCCGAGAAGCCCGGGTCGGGGTCGGACGCGCCCGTCGGCTGATCGGCGGAATCAGTTCGCCAGGGGTTCGCGGAGCCCCGCGAACAGGGACAACTGTCCATGCAGCGCTTTGGACTGTGCCTGGACGACGCTCAGCACCTTGTGGTGATCACGAGGACGCCTGTTGTGTGCATCGGCGATGTCGAGATCGAGATCGGTCGCGCCACCGCGACGGCGCGGCCAGTGACGACGAGGGGACATCTCCTCCAGGCGAACACTGCCGCGATGACGGTCGAGTGACTCGGCGAAGGCCGCGAGCATGTCATCGACATTCGCCCCCGTCTGCGCCGGGGCGGAGACAGGCTCGATGCGAGCGAGCGCGACCGCCTCGAGAAGCGTGAAGGTACGAGACCGCATCGTCGGGTCGAGAAGTGCAACCTCCGCGCGCTCCGCACGCGTAGCCGTGATCACCAGTCCGGCCTTCTCGAGAACGTCGCGGTCGAGAAGCACAGCGCCTCGATCCGCTCGCCGCGGTCTCGCGCCCAAGGGGGAGTCTGCTGCGAGGAGGAGTACCTCTTCGCAGGGGGGATTGCCAGCCACGGCGGCAACGCCCGCGCTCGACGATCGCCACCGTTCCGGACCTGCCGCTCTCTCTGCAGCCCGGAACTCATGCTCCATCAGCCGCGATCGGCAGACGTTCGCGTGGCAGATGAAAAGCACCTCTGCAGTCATCCGACCCTCCTCGTGAAGCCTCGGACGCATCGCGATCGATCATGACAAACGCTGCTCATGCGGTCAGCCCCGTTCCGACCTACGCGCGGAGCCCTGAACAGCGGCGCGGCTCGAGATCTCGCTGACCTCTCTGAAATAGGTGTTGTTGTCCATGAGGTTCTCGGCGGTGTCCAGCCCGACGATCGCGCCGTCCGCAATCACCATGACCCGATCGCAGATCGCGAGCGTCGACAAACGATGCGCGACCAAGAACACCACAGAGTCGCCCGCCAGATCCCGCAGCGATTCCTGGACGGATTCCTCGGACTTGACGTCCAGCGCGCTCGTCGGTTCGTCGAGGATCATGACCGACGGACGGGCTGCGAGGGCGCGGGCGAGACAGATCCGCTGCTTCTGCCCACCGGAGACCAAGGACGCCCGTGCGCCGACGATGGTGTCGTACCCGTGCGGAAGTCGGAGGATGTCGTCGTGGAGGTGAGAGCGGCGTGCGGCATCCTCGACAGCCGCGTCGTCGATGTCGTCTCGGAAGAACCTGATGTTCTCGCGCACCGTCCCGTAGAAGAGCTGCGGCGACTGGGGAACGTACGTCACCATCCGACGCCAATCCTCGCGGTCGATATCTGATGCACTGACACCGTTGACCGAGTAGGTTCCCTCGGTGGGCTCGCGGAGCCGGAGCAGGAGCTGCACCAAGGTCGACTTGCCGGATCCCGAGGGACCCACGATGCCGATCGTCTCACCGCTCTTCACGGAGAAGGACACGTCGCGGAGGACATCGGCGCCACCCTCGTAGTGGAACCCGACGCCGCTCATGGTCAGGTCGCCGATGTGATCGGCGCCCTGACGACCCGGATCCTGCGGCTGGGACTCGTAGCGCTCGATCGCATCAGCCAGATGGTGCACGAAAGGCAGCTTTTCGTCGACGGAGGAGACCACCGTCTGCACTCGCTGTCCGTAGGTGACGGCGCGGACCAGGATCAGGACGACGGCTCCGAGTGTGGCGACGTTGCCGGCCCCGAGGAGCGCCACCACGCCGAGCGCGAGGACGAGGACCAGGAGCGCCACGCTCTGGTACAGCGACGGGACCGCCGCCGAGAGGAAGCGCACGCGCTGCGACGGCACCTGCACGGCCCGCAGTTGGGAGTAGAAACGTCCGCGGTAGGCGGCGCTCGCACCGAACACCTCTGTCTCTTCGGCGAGCGCGGCGGCTTCCTGCGTGGTCTTCGCGTACTCGATGTTCTCTGAGCTCAAAGTGGTCGCGCTTTTTCGCAGGGAGTTCGAAAGCGGACGGAGAGCGGCGAAGAGCACCAGCGACACGACGGTGATCACGGCCGCCGCCGCGGGGCTCATCACGACCGCAGACGCCAGCAGGCTCGCGAACATGAGCGCAGCGGAGATGATGCCGGCGATGAGGACGATGGTCTCGGACGTCGCGCGGACCTGATTCAGCATGACGGACTGGAACCCACCGTCTCGCTCGGACGCCTTCGACGGCCACGCAGCGCCGACGAACGCGTCGAAGAGGCGGGTCCGCAGGTCGACCATGGCCTGTCCACCCATGACGGCGGGGAGGTAGACGACCCACAGCTGCAAAATCCCGCGCAGCACCGCCAGGGCGACACCCAGTCCCAGCGCGACAGGGATCGTCAGGTCGAGGCCGATTCCACCGAGTTCCATGCGAACGTCGCGACCGTCGGCGAGGGCGAGCGCGAGCGCCGCGATCAGCGTGAGGAGGACGGCCTCGAGGAGTCCGGCTACGACGGAGGCGATGGAGATCAGGACGATCTTGCCCCGGGACTTCGAGAAGAACGGCGCGATACGGCGCCACGCCGCCAGCGATTCCCTCGCGGTCGTCAGAGGAGACCTTCTGAATTTACTTTCCGGACGTCGCGACACTTCTTCTCCCCCTTGCGGACCCGCCGTTGACGGCGTCGTCCATGATCATGAATTGCTGACGCGGCGCTTCGACCGATGAGGCCACCCCCGCACTCGTCTTTGCGCGCCCGACGGTGACGCCGACGATGAACCAGAGCAGCATCCCGTATTGCGTGATGAACGCGACGGCGAACAGTCCTGGCACTTGCGCGACGATCGCCACGAGCCCGGGCGACAGCGCCTTGGATCGCACGGCGAGAACGATGGCGATGGCATAGACCGCGAAGAGGGCCGCCGTCGGCAGATAGCCGTATCGCAACAAGACCGCGATGAACGCATTGTCGATGGATGCCCGGAAGTTGCCCAGATAGACGTCGCCGACGACGAGATCCTCCCACCCGGAGGCACCGCCGATGAGTCCTACCTGGCCCAGCAGGACCGTCAGACCACCGCGATAATCCGCGCTTCCCCCCGCTTCACCGCCGGCTTCGGCGAAGACCGTGTCGAGGAACGGAACCAGGACCGCCGCTGCGACGACGACGAGCCCACCCACCAGCCATCGCGTGGATGCCCCGACACTGCGAAGAAAGACGAGCGAGAGGACGACCGTCAGGACGAAGGTGATGATGCCGATCCTGCTGAACGTCAGGACGACCGCGAAGCCGACGATCACGAGGCCCACCGCCTTCATCCACGCTTTCGCGCGCGATGCCAGCACGAACGCCGCTGACATGGCGAGGGCACCACCCAGCGCGATGGAGTGTCCGAAAGCGCCCTCCACGCGCAGGAATCCTGCGCGTGGCTGAAGCTGCGCCCACGTCTCCTTGAGCGGCTCGTACCCGGGAATGGCGACGAACAGATTCGTCCCGGTGGCGAACTCGACGATGGCCAGTGCAGCGACGCCCACCGCTGCCCCCGCCACCCACGCGGTGATGGTCGCCGAACCGACGCGCTCGTAGACGATTCGGCCCCAGAAGTACGGCAGGACCAGCTCCAGGGTCCCCGACACCAGATAGGTCAGCTCCACCTGCTTCGCGGCGAAGAGCATGACGACGAGCCCCAGGAAGAGGAGCATGAAGGCATCCGGCCCCGAGAGCCGGAAACGGCCGCTGTGAAGGGCGACGAAGGCGACCGTCAGGAGGGTGATCGCGGACATGAAGAACCCGACGTTCACCCCCACCCAGATGGGCAGAAGGAACACCGAGAGGATCCACACCACGAAGCTCAGGCGCGGCGCGCGGGCGAGGAACACAGCGGCGAGGCCCGCGACGACGCACGCCGTGAGCCCCGCAGCGATGACTATCGCACTCGGCACTCGTTCCCCCTCCCCGGTTCGGTCATGCCCGCCGGACGCGCTTCCGCGGTCCGGCGGGCATCAGTCTTCTCAATTGATCGGCGCGATGCGGAACTCGTCGAAGGACACGGTCATCGCGCTGGTCGAGGAGGACGCGCGCGAGGCGCGCAGACCAGCCGGTGCCGCTGCCTGCAGCGCAGCGTCCGTGTCGGAAGCGACGAGTTGCCACGCGGTGGGCTCCGTCGCGCCCTTCTGCCACAGCTTCGCCCGGAGCTCCGTCGTGCCGGGCGCTCCCGAGGACTCCACCTTGAGAGAGAAGCTGTCCCCCGCCTTGTAGGTGAGACCCGTGGCCGTCGTGGTCTGGAGGACGGTCGAGCCGCGCTGGGCCACGAGCCAGACCTTGCCGTCCGATCGGAGCCACGCGCTCATCGCGTAGAAGTTGCTTCCAGATCGCCGCGGAACGATCCCGGCGTAGCCGGACCCGCTCGTGGACGACACGTCGACCGTGAAGTCGGCGGACGCCGTGAAGTTGCGGACGGGCGTCTGGGCCAGCAACGCGGTGCGCGTGCTGCCCGCATTGAGAGCGAACCTGCCCACTCCATTGCCCACACTCGCCGCGCTCACCGCGCCGTCGCTGATCGTCCAGGTGCCGCCGAGGTCGGACGCCCCCCACCCGTTCGCCGCAGTTCGTTCGAATGCGTCGCGTGCCAGCACGTCCGTGGGGGCAGGGGCGGTTACCGTCACGGTCTTCTTCGCCGAGTGAGTCGCGCCGTCATCGTCGGTGACGGTCAGGGTCACCTCGTAGGTACCGGCTGCCGAGAAGGAGTGCGAGGTCTTCGCGCCGGCCCCGTTCTCAGAGGAGTCACCCCACTTCCAGGAATACGAGGCAATCGAACCGTCCGCGTCCGAGGACCCGGAGCCATCGACCGACAGGGTGAGATCGGAGGCGGAGGAGGTGAAACTCGCCACCGGGTCCTGATTCGGCGCGGGCGCGGTGGTGGTCACCGATTTCGTGACGGTGTGAGAGGCGCCGTCGTCATCGACCACCGTCAGTGTGATCACGTGGTCACCCGCCGACTCGTAGACGTGCGACGCCGTCTTGCCCGTCGACGACGGCGACCCATCCCCCCAGTTCCATGAGTACGACGCGATCGATCCGTCGGTATCCGATGACGCGGATGCGTCGACGGAGGCGGTCAGGCTCGCGACCGATGACGAGAAGGCGGCGACCGGTGCCTGGTTGGGTGCGGGCGCGACCTGAGTATCGCGAACCGTCAGATTGTCGAACTTCACCGTTCCGGGTGCCGTCGCGGTTCCCGCCATTGCGTAGTGGAGGAGGGGTGCACCGGCCTCTTGCATGCCGGCGGTTGAGTCCGTCGTCTCGAGCTGCCATGCCGCAGGCTCGGTGGCACCGTGCTTCCACACCTTGGCGCGGATGGCCGTCGGATTGGCCCCGGTGACATCGAGTCGAAGCGAGAAGCTGTCCCCTGCCCCCCAGGTGAGGCCGCTGACCTGCTTCGACGTGAGAACTGTGGTGCCGCGCTGTGCAACGAGCCACACCGCCCCCGTGTCCCGATGCCACACGCGCACGGTGTAGAAATTCGCCCCGATGCGGCGAGCGCCGAGCCCGACGTAGCCGGCTCCCGAGGACGGCGCGTTGACCAGTGTGTAATCGACGCGGCTCTCGGAGTCGCGCACCGTGGACGTCAGCGCCAGATTGCGAGTTTGACCCGCGGGCAGGGTCAGCTGCCCCCTGCCGTCTTGAACCGATGCCACCGATGCACTGCCGCTGAGGATCGACCAAGCGCCGCCGACGTCGGAGGTTCCCCAGCCGGACGACGTGGTGCGACCGAAGGCATCCGCGGCCACGAACGCGGGCGCCGGTATCTTCGCCACCGAGACGGAACGCTCCGCGGTCGACGTGCCTCCGAGGCTGTCGGTCAACGTGAGGGTGATCGTGTAGTCACCGTCCTTGTCGTAGACGTGCGATGCGGTCGCGCCGGTCGAGTGAGCGGACCCATCCCCCCAGTTCCAGTCGTAGGTGAGGGTCGCATCGTCGGACGCCGCCGACGCCGAGGCGTCCGTCGCGACGGCGAGTTCGTCGGTCGTGGACGTGAACTTCGCCACCGGCGCTGCGTGCGTCACCGTGACGTCTTCTGCGCGCTGGGTCGAGCCGCCGCGTCCGTCGGTCACGGTCAGCGTCACCCGGTACGTGCCCGCGGCAGCGAAGCGGTGGGACACCGTCGCACCGGTGTCGGATGCGTCGTCCCCGAAGTTCCACTGGTAGGTGAGGGGATCGCCGTCCGGATCGGTCGCCGTCCCGGCGAAGGCGACGGTCAGCCCGGCCGCCTCGGCGGTGAGAGCAGCGTCCTTCGGCTGGCCGTTCGGCGGCTGCTGCCCGGATCCGATGCGGAAGTGATCCGTCACCTGCGCCGCGGTGAGCGCTGTCGGATAGACCGCCGCTTCATCCAGCGAACCCGTCCAGTAGGTCGCGCCCTCCCACCCGTTGTCGCCGCCGATTCGCCAATAGCCGCTGTAGTTCTGCGCGGTCGTGATGTCATTCTGGGCGACCAGCTGACCATCCAAGTAGAGACGCATCCCCGCGGCGGACTGAGAGGCGACCACGTGGTGCCAGGAACCGTCGTTGAACCCCGGAGCGCTCTCGATGATCCCCGCCCAGCCGTTCCAGACACCGAACTTGATCACTCCGTCGCCGTTCATGTAGACGTGCCGGTCGTAACTGCCGCTCTCCCCCGTGCGGTTGCTGCCGAAGCCGATCAGCTTCCCGCCGTCCCTGCTCGTCGTCTTGAACCAGGTCTCCATCGAGTAGGTCGACGGATTGAACACCTGCTTGTTGCCGGTAACGCCCGTCTGCCCGTTCGGGCTCAACTGGATCGACGTACCCGCCCCCGTCGCGAGGGCGCTGGGGGCGGCCTTCGTGACGCCGCCGAAGTACGTGCCGGGGTAGCTGTATCCCGCCCCGCTCGCGTCCGCTGCGGCGTCACCCGACGCCTCGTCGAGACGCCAGTAGACGGAGGGCTTCAGGGCGTAGACAGCTGCACCGTAGGCGTCTGTCGGAGCCGCCGCGGGTGCGGTACCGCGGCCGCTCGCCAGGTAGTGCCGGTTGACCGCGTCGACGCTCAGAGCCGACGGGTAGACGGCGACGTCTGAGATGGCGCCCGCCAGGTAGTTGCTGCTTCCACCGTTCGGCCAGCCGCCGGTGTTGTCGCCGCCGACCTTCCAGTAGCCGTTGTAGCCCTGGGCCGAAGTGACGTCTGTTCGTCCGCCGACGAGCGCGCCGTCGAGGTACAGAGTCATCCCGGAGGACGACAGCGTGCCGACGACATGGTGCCACGCACCGTCGTTGAATCCCGTTCCGCTTTCGAGCGTCTGCACACTGTTCGGGTAGACGCCGAACGTCACCCTGCCGTCGTTGCTCAGGTAGACGTGACGGTCGTAACTGCCCGAGGTCCCGCCCGCGTTGTCTCCGAAGCCGATGATCTTTCCGCCGGAGGTGCTGGTGGTCTTGAACCACGCCTCGACGGAGAAGGTGTTGGGCCCTGCCTCGGAGGTGACTGTCGAGGCGAACGACTGATCCGTGCCGGAGAACTCCGTCGCCGTGGTGCTCGCGGCTCGATTCTGCCCCGGTGCACCCCGGGTCGCGCCCTTCACGGTGAGGTCGTCACTGCCGGCCCAGTCGAAACCGGCCGACCCCGAGTCCTCTCCGAGGGGCCAATAGTGGGCAGCACTGTCCTCGATGACCGCGGTTGCGTACGCCGATGCGGATTCGGAGGCGATCGTCACACTGGCAGGAGAGCTCTGGACCGTGTTCCCGTTCGCGTCCTTCGCGACGACCGTGTACGTGTACGTCTGTCCCGCGGTGACGTCGGTGTCCTTCAGGACGATCCCCGGGCGCTGCCACCACGTGGATGCGACCGAAGTCGTCGCGACAGGGGTCGCGCGTCCGCTGCGGCGGAGTTCGTAGGTGAGGTTCAGATCATCTCTGTCCCAGTTGGCCAGGATCTGCACGCGGGCTTCGCCCGCGGCGATGGATCGTGCACTCGGGGTCCAGGCGGCCGTCGCGACGCGCGGTCCCTGCTTCGCACCGCTGGACGGCTTCGTGGAGAACCGCACGATGCCCTGGTAGCGACCGTTGTTCACGCTGCCGAACTCGCCCGCGACCGAGATGAAGTCCCCGGAACCCGTGATCGACAGGCCCGCCTGTCCGAGCCCCGACGTGTTTCCGACCGTGAAGTCGGGGTACCAGGCGTAGGCGGACGGCGAGGGTGTGCCCGCCCAGTTCTTATAGATCGAGCTCTCACTCGGCGTGCGGGGCAGCGTGCCTCGGGCGTCGGCCGTGTACGCCTCGAGGTAGCGGTACTGGCGAGTGGGCTGCTCGGGCCAGAGACCGACCGTGTCGCACTGGTGGGTGTGGCTGGTCGAATAGACCACCTTCCCCGTCGACCAGACGCCGTAGTGATCGCCGTGGCAGTCGGCGAGCCAGCGGAGATCACCCGCGCCGGCATTCACCGCGAACGTGCCTTCGATGTTGCCGGTAGCGACATCGGCGAAGGTCCATCCGGTTCCGTAGACGCCGCCCGCATCCGTGGCCAGCGTGAAGATGCCGCTCTTGCCGGCGTTCCCGCCTTCTGCCCACCCGTTCTTGATGATCGAGGTCACCGCCCAGGGCACGGTCTGCCCGGTGGCCGGGTCGAGAGCCGCGATCCCCCGCTGCTCCCCGCCGACACCGTTGACGGCGTAGAACCGGCCGGCGATGATCACCTTCTGGTTGCCGGGCTCCATCACCATCGCGTCGACCTGGAGATCCGTCGAGGGCGTCCAGGAGAGGAGGGCACCGTTGCTCGTGCTGAACGCAGCGAGGTTGGCGCGTGCGACACCGTTGCCCTGCGTGAACCGACCTCCGACGTACACCGTGTCGCCCGTGGCGACGATGCCGTAGACCCCGGAGCCGCCCACCGACGGCGCGAAACCGGCGATGAGAGCCCCCGACGACGCGTCGAGAGCGGCGAAGTTGTAGCGCGTCGCACCGTTGACCTGGCTGAAGGAACCCCCGATGTAGATCCTTCTGCCGTCGGGCGAGGCGGCGATCGACTTGATCACGCCGTTGACCTGCGGCGCGAACGGCTTGAGGTTTCCCGTCGTGATGTCGTAGGCGAGGATGTTCGTGCGCGGCGTGAGACTCGTTCCCGGCGCAGCCAGAGCGGCGCGAGCGTTCTTGAACGAGCCCGCCGCGTAGACGGTGGTACCGATGGTCGTCTGCGCCCAGACGTATCCGTCATCGATCTGCACCGTCGGGAGGGCGTCCGCGGTGGCGACGTCGGTGTCGCGCTGCAGCAGGGGCGCCGGCGTGGGCGGGACGGGGTCCGCCGCCTGGGCGGCGGGCGCCACGGCCAGCACGCCGGTCCCGACGAGGACCGCCGCCGCGAGGATGCTGAGCACTCGCGCGCGCTTCGACGGCTTCCGAGTCGTTGCGAGGATCATCATCAGTCCGTCTTTCCCGAGAATTCGGCGACGGGCTGTCCCGCCGAGTAGTTGACGCTCACGACCACGCTGCGATCCGCAGCCCGCTCCAGCATGAAGACGTAGGTGCCGGACGCTGACCGCCCGGGCTCGAGTTCGCCGGAGAGCGGCTTGTCAGGACCGGCCGTCGTGCCGACCCCGTATTCGCCGTCGGCGGCGGTGAGCGTGACGACCGCGGAATCGAGGTCGGCTGCTTCGCGTGAGTCGTTTCGCGCGGTCACGCGGACGATGACAGCCGATCCCGATACCTCGCCCGGGGTCTCCGCATCGACGGTCGTCGACGTCACCGAGTCGAGGTCGATGACGAGTCCTGTCGACAGCGCGATGGAGTCGTCGATCGCACCGTCTTCGACATCGGCCGCCGGTGCCTTCGTCGGCGCATCCGCATCGGCGGATGGTTCGGGAGCGGGCGCATCGGTGTCGATCGGCGTCGGCTGTGCGGTCGCCTCGCCCTCGACGGCGACCGGTTCGGCAGCGGTCACCGCGCTGCATCCGCTCAAAAGCACCAGACCCGCGAGCGCGAGCACTGATCCGAGCCTCGATCGGCGCACGATACGCCGAGCATCATTAGTCCCCAAGAGAATCCCCGACCCCCAAGTCGTTTCTCGTTCCCCAACGAGAGATCCCGCCCCCAGCAGGATCGAGCACAACTTACGTCCAACGACCCGCCAGCGCAAGTGCTGTGTATCCGCAGAGCGGGCCGAGCCTCATAGGATGACCCACAGGGGGCGACTATGCGCGTGATGTTCGACGCATTCTGGTGGGGGCGCGGACCCGGTGCGAACCGGACGGTCCAGAGGGAATTCATCGATGCCTGGGCAGCGGCGTTCCCGGATGACGAGATCGTCCTGGCCTTGCGCCGAGACGCCGACCCCTCGGACGTCCCGCCGGGCTCGGAGATCGTGCGAACGACCCTCTGGCCCCACGCGGCGGCGAACCGATGGCAGCTGCCGCGCCTCGCGGGGGACGCTCGCGTCGACCTGAGCATCGTTCACAACTACGCGCCTCGCAGCGGACGCTCGATCGTCTTCGTGCACGACGCGATGTTCCACGACAACCCGGAGTGGTTCTCCCGTCGGGAACGTCTGTACTTCGCGCCGATGCTCCGATGGGCGAGGCGGGCCACCCTGGTCACCACCTCCAGCGAGACCGAGGCGGGGCGCATCGCCCGCCTGGCACCGGCCCTCACCCCCCTCGCCGTCGGACTCGGCGTCCCCACCGCTCTGACGCAGACGCACCCTCGACGACCGGATGCCGTCCCTGCCGGCACGGGGTTCGCCGTCACCGTCGGCCGTCTGAACGTGCGGAAGAATCTCGCTGCCATCATCGACGGTGCGCGTCTCGCCTCGTCCATCACGCCGCAGAGTCCGCTGTACATCGTGGGAGGGTCCGCTCACTCCGGTGTGAGCGCGGAGCTCCCGGATGCTCTGCGCGCCGCCGTCGACGAGGGCCGGGTGGTGTTCCTGGGCTCGTTGCCGGACGACGAGGTCGCCTGGCTCTACTCCGAGGCATCCCTCGTCATCAGCCTCAGCCTCGACGAGGGGTTCGGTCTTCCGGCCGTCGAGGCAGCCTGGTTCGGTGCGCCGTTGCTCGCCAGCGACATCCCGGTCTTCCGCGAGACCGTCGGCTCGTACGCCCACTTCGTCACACCGACGGCGCCTCCCGGAGAGGTCGCCGAGGCCATCGACGGGGCATGGAGACGACGACCGGATGCCGCGGCCCGTGACGATGCGGCGAACCGCCACACCTGGTCTTCCGCCGTGCAGCGGCTGCGGGCGGCGGCTCAGCGACTCTGACGTCGGCTGCGCGCGTCGACCACAGCGCGCCGGCCGTCTCGCATCCCGCGCGCAAGCGCGCGCCATGGTGCGATCGACCGCAACTGCGCACGACCGCCCTGGAGGACGATCTGCCACGACACCCGCGGCGTCGCGCGCCACCAGCGCTCGACCATCTCACCGTCGCCGTGCTTCACGGCGTAGAGGAGTCGGTTCCGGATGTTGTGGTAGTAGTACGTCTCGGACTTGGCGCGGCCACGGACCGCATCGGGGTGCGTCTGCCCCTCGTCGTGGACCGCCGTGACGGCGAGCGTCCGTAGGGAGCCGCCGAGGTCGAGCACCCGGCGGGAGAGGTCGACATCCTCCCAGTAGAGGAAGTAGTCCTCGTCGAACCCGCCGAGGAGTTCCCACAGTCTCCCCGAGACGGCGAAGCACGCGCCCGTGGACCATTCGTGACGCGGTCTCCCGGCCCGCTCGGCTCTGCGGGAGACGCCGGCGATCGATCCATCGTCGAGATACAGATCACTGCCGCGGAACCACACCGACCCCGTGCCGTCGACGATGGTCGGTGTCACGAGAGCGAGGGGATCCTCGAATGCCGCGGCGGCCAGTGTCGCAAGGCTCTCGGAATCGATCGAGGCATCCGGATTCAGCCCGACGATGACCTCCGCGCCGCGCTGCACCGCGACGGTCGCGCCCGCATTGGTCCCCCCACCGAAGCCCGCGTTCTCCGAGAGCAGCACGGGGATCCACCCATGGCGCGCGCACGCCTCCTCGACTCGTTCGCGTTCCTGAGTGGAACTGAAGCAGTCGACGACGATGACGAACCCGTCGCCGGGGGCGACGACCCGCACTGCGTTGGCTTCGAGGATGCCGACGGCACCGTAGTTCACGATCACCACCGCTGTCCGCGGCGTCACGCCGTCGCTCCGTCCAGCGCCCGGATCTCGCGATGCCACTTGACCGCGGCGGCCGCCAAGAAGACCGCGTTCGCGATCATGAGCAACGCGTACACGGCAAGGAAGACATCCGGAGCGCCCCACAGCGCGAACACGACGCACAGCAGCCCGAAGTCGGTGGGGAGCAGGATCGTGGACCGCAGTGCGGTACCGCCGCCCCTCGCGTGGGTCGAGTCGACGCCTTTCTTGCCCTTGAGCAGATCGTTCAGCAGCATGCCGAAGAACGTCACGACGGCGATCACGCAGTACGCGAGCGGAACGACGAGCCAGAGCGTGTCGCGAGCATCGGTGTGCCACCACAGCGCGACCAGTACGCACAGATGCAGGGATGCCGTCTTGAAAGCGTCGACGAAGTGGTCGAGCCACTCGCCCGCGAGACTCCCTCCTCCGCGCAGCCGGGCGAGCTGACCGTCCGCCGAATCCCACGCGTAGCCGAGCACGAGCAGCAGCGCCACGATGAATCCGGTCCACAATTCGGCCGGCCCGACCACCAGGATGACGAGGGCGGCGAGCGTGTGCGCGGCACTGATGGCAGTCGCACCGTCGGGCGTGAACCCCCATCGATAGGCGGCAGCGGCCAGGACCCGGCCGATCCGCCTGTTGACGTAGACCGAGTACGCAGGCGCCCCCCGAGCGTGGCCCTTCTGCGCCGCGGCCAACCGTCCGTACGCGTCCCCGAATGTACGCATATGCTCCGTCCCCCAGACTGGATGCAATGTCCCCGGGACTGAGCATAGGGGATCCGCCGACCTGCCAGACTGTCCGCTATGTCGACCGGTGAGCGCCTGCGGGTGATGCAGTCCTTCGGTGCGCCACGGCCCACCTCCAACCCGTACGTCCACATGCTCGACGCCGCGCTCGCCGCGGATCCGGGGGTGGAGCACCTGCGCTTCGACCGCCGGGCCGCCCTGGTCGGCCGGTACGACGCACTGCACTTCCACTGGCCGGAGACGCTTTTCGGCGGTGCCACGCCCGTGAAGCGGTTCGTGCGCCGCCTGTTCGGCACTGCTCTGGTCGTCCGCCTCCGCCTCACTCGGGTCGCCGTGGTCCGGACCGTGCACAACGTCGAGCTCCCCGACGTCGACTCCCGGTGGGAGCGGTTGCTCCTGCGGTGGATCGACCGTCGCGCCGACTTCCACATCCGTCTCAACGACTCGACCCCGGAGCGGAGCGGCATCCCGTCGGCAGTGATCCCGCACGGTCATTACCGCGACTGGTTCGCCTCCGTCGACCCGGTGCCGCCCGTCCCACGATCGCTCGGATTCGTGGGACTCGTGCGACGCTACAAAGGCGTCGAGTCGCTCATCGCCTGTTTTCGCGAGACGTCGCCACGTCTGCCCGACTGGGCCCTGCGCATCGCCGGCAACCCTTCCACGGGCGAGCTCGCCGACGAGATCTGCGGGCTCGCGTCGGGCGACGAGCGCATCTCGCTGGATCTCCGATACCTCTCGGAGGAGGACTTCGCCCGGGCGGTCATGTCCGCGACGGGGGTGGTGCTGCCCTACCGGTTCATGCATAACTCCGGCACCGCCCTGGCCGCGCTCTCGCTCGCGCGTCCCGTGCTGGTCCCCCGGAACGAGGTCAACGAGGCGCTGGCCGAGGAAGTCGGCGACGGCTGGGTGTCGATGTTCGACGGCGACCTCACCGCGGCCGACCTCGAGCGGTTCGCGAGCGCCGTGACCGAGCGTCCCGAGGCGGACCCGCAACTCGACGATCGCGGATGGTCGCTCGTCGGCATCCGTCACCGCGAGGCTTACGAGCGAGCGATCCGAAACCGGCGAGCCGTCGCATGAGCAGAACCGACCCCCGCGTGCTGATCGCCGTCCCGTCGTACCGCCGCCCCGATCGACTCGCGAGGCTGCTCGCGGCCCTGACGGAGCAGCGCGACGACGTCAGCCCCACGCTGGTCGAGGTCGTCGTGATCGACAACGACCCGGAAGGCAGTGCCGCCGAGCCTGCCACGGCGGCACAGGCCCTCTACCGGCTGGAGCCACGACCCGGGCTCGCGGCGGTCCGAAACCGGGCGTTGGACGAGGCGATCGCTCACGACGTGGATGCCGTCGTCTTCATCGACGACGACGAGGTGCCCGCCTCGGGCTGGCTCCGAGCCCTCCTCGCCCCCTGGTCGTCCGGCACGGCGGAGCTCGTGTCGGGACGCGTCGAGTCGGAGTTCGACGTCACCCCCGACCCATGGATCGTGGCCGGCGGATTCTTCCGGCGAGTCGGATTCTCTGCGGGCGAGCGGATGCCCGCGGCCCCGACGAACAACCTGCTGATCGACGTCGGGACCCTCCGCGCGACCGGCATCCGATTCGACGAGGAGTTCGGTCGCACCGGGGGTGAGGACATCCACTTCACCTCCGCGCTCGCGCGCCGTGGCGCGCGGATCATCGCGGCACCCGACGCACTCGTGACCGATCACGTCCCCACCGAACGCGCGACGCCGTCATGGGTGCTCCGGCGCGCCTTCCGGGTGGGGACGACGACCGCCCGCGGCGACATCCACCTCACCGACGGGAGAAGCAGACGGAGCATCCGCCGAGCCCGCTGGCTGATCGTCGGCCTCGCCCGCTCCGCGGCCGGGGCCGGGCGCTGGCTCATCGGGGTCGTGACACGCTCGACGACGCATCGGGCGCGAGGCGCGAGGCTCGTCGCCCGCGGCGCCGGCATGGCTGCCGGCGGAGTGGGCTTCCGCTACCTCGAGTACCGTCCCCGCACCCGATCGTGACGCCCGCGCCCGTCGTGGTGTAGTGTCCTCCGCATCGGGCTTTGGGGGCTCGGTTCGAGTTGGGGCTCGATTTAGCTGGCTGGGGAGCTTGCTATGACTGTGCGTATCGGTTACGCCGCGGGGGCGTTCGATCTGTTCCACGTGGGACATCTGAACATCCTTCGCCACGCGAGGGACAACTGCGACATGCTCGTCGCCGGTGTGGTCAGCGACGAGATGCTGCACGAGGTGAAGGGCGTCGACCCGTTCATCCCGACGGCTGAGCGAGCCGACATCGTGCGCGGCATCCGCTTCGTGGATCACGTCCACATCGAGCGCGTGCCCGACAAGCTGGCCGTGTGGCGCGAGGTCGGTTTCACGCACTTCTTCAAAGGCGACGACTGGCGCGGCACCGAGAAGGGCAACCGTCTCGAACGGGAGTTCGCCGAGGTCGGGGTCGAGGTCGTCTACTTCCCGTACACGGCGCACACCTCGAGCACCCAGCTGCGTCGTGCGCTCGAGGTCGCCTCAGCCGAGACGCTGTACGACCGCGAGCTGCGTTCCGAGTCGGCGTGACCACGGCGCGCGACGACAGCGCGCGATCCGAGGGTCCCGACGAAGTCATCGAACTGTTCGTCGGCCAGGTCCTCGCCCTCTACCCCCTGCGGGTGTTGAGCGGACCGACCAGCGGACTCGACCCTCCGCCGCTGCGCCGCATCTTCCCCCGCTCCCGTGACCCGAGAGCCTCCTCCCGCGCCGAGCAGGACTGGGCGCGGGCTCGAGCGCGGACCTATGTGGTCCTCGCCGATGCGCCCGGCCACGGCATCCTGACCGTCGGCGACTACCGGGTGGAGGTCGTCATCCTCCCCCTCGACGCCTCGACCCCGCCGCAGGCGACCGTCTTCCGCGTCGCCTCGATCACCGGCCGCATGGTCACCGTCACCGGCGCCGTCATCGATCCGCTGATGGATGCCGCCGGCTGAGCCCCGGACTTTTCGAGACCTGTCCCGCCCACCGTCGTGCGGGACAGACGGCGAGAGCCGCACCCCTGTGGACGGGGTGCGGCTCTCGACCTGGATGCTGCGGGTCAGCGACCGCTGCGGCGGCCGGCACCGTTCTGGCGGACGACCGACCCGACGGTGAGCGCACCGCCACCGCTGGCGCGACGACCGGTGCGACGAGCGCCGCCGGCCTTGGGCGCGCCGTGCGACGTGGTCTGGCCGGAGCCGGCGGTGCGAGCGGGCTGGCCGTCACGGCGCGGCGCGTCGGCGGAGCGGCGCGCCGCATCCGCGGCACGACCCTGGCCACGGCCACGGCCACCCTCGCCGCGTCCGCCGCCCTGGCCGGAGCGACCGCGGTCGCCCTGGCCCTCGCGGGCGGCGCGCTTGCGCTGCGCGTTCGCGCCCTGGCTCTGACCGCCGCCGCGGGTCTGCGGCTGCTCGGGTGCCGGGGTGACGTGCGCGGCGACCTCGCCGACGAGCTCGACGACCGAGGCGGATGCCGCGGTCACGGTCTCGGGCGTGACGGAGATCGCGGCCTTGCGCAGGAGCGAGTCGACGTCGCGACGCTGCTCGGGCAGGACGATCGTGACGACGGCGCCCTCGGCGCCGGCGCGAGCGGTGCGGCCCGAACGGTGCAGGTACGCCTTGTGCTCCATGGGCGGGTCGACGTGGACGACGAGCTCGACGTTGTCGACGTGCACACCGCGGGCGGCGACGTCGGTCGCGACGAGCACACGGGCGGTGCCGGCCGAGAAGGCTGCGAGGTTGCGGTCGCGCTGCGGCTGCGACAGGTTGCCGTGCAGGTCGACCGACGGGATGCCCTGCGAGGTCAGCTGCTTGGCGAGCTTCTTCGCGGCGTGCTTGGTGCGAAGGAACAGGATGCGACGGCCGGTGCCCGACGCGAGGAAGCGCACGAGCTCCTTCTTCTCGTCGGAGCCGGGCACGTGGAACACGTGGTGGGTCATGGCGGTGACGGGCGAGTGCGCCTCGTCGACCGAGTGGAGCACCTCGTTCTGCAGGAAGCGGCTGACCAGCTTGTCCACGCCGTTGTCGAGCGTGGCGCTGAACAGCAGGCGCTGCGAACCCTGCGGGGTCGCGTTCAGGATGCGCGTGACGCCGGGCAGGAAGCCGAGGTCGGCCATGTGGTCGGCCTCGTCGATGACGGTGATCTCGACGGCGTCGAGGCTCACGAGCTTCTGCTGCATGAGGTCCTCGAGGCGGCCCGGGCAGGCCACGACGATGTCGGCGCCGGCGCGGATGGCCTCGACCTGACGGTTCTGGTTCACACCGCCGAAGACGGTGGCGGTCTTCATCCCGTAGGCGGCTGCCAGCGGAGCGAGCACGCGGTCGATCTGCGTCGCGAGCTCGCGGGTCGGGGCGAGCACGAGGCCGAGGATGCGGCCGCGGCGGCGGGTGCCGCCGGCGAGCTCCTGCCCGAGGCGGGCGACCATGGGGATCGAGAAGGCGAGGGTCTTGCCCGAGCCGGTGCGACCGCGGCCGAGCACGTCGCGACCGGCGAGCGTGTCGGGGAGCGTGTCGATCTGGATCGGGAACGCGGTGGTCTTGCCGTCGGCAGCCAGCGCGGCGACGAGGGGAGCGGGCACGCCGAGCGTGCCGAACGTGGGTTCAGTCATGAGAGAACTAACTCGGGCGTGATCGCCCGGATCGGTGTCCCGAGTGCGAGTGCGCAGACGGGTTCGCCGTGAGAAGGAGTCGCCAGCGACGATCGATGGATCGGCAGCGGATGATGCGTTCTACGACGCGAGGGGCACCAGGAAAGGCGCCGCAACCCCTTCAGCCTATCAGGTGGCTCCCGGACCGGCCTCTCAGAGCTGCTGGCCCGAGACGGAGAAGGTGTCGCAGGCGCCGGATCCGCCCGTGTATCCGGCCATGAACCAGCGCTGGCGCTGCTCGCTCGACCCGTGCGTCCAGCTCTCGGGGTTCACACGTCCGGACTGCTGCTGGATGTGATCGTCGCCGACGGCGGATGCCGCGGACAGGGCATCGTCGATCTGGGCCTGCGTCGGCTTCTGCAGGAAGGACTGACCGGAGGCATCCTTCTGATTCGGCGCCTCAGCCGCCCACGCCCCGGCGAAGCAGTCGGCCTGCAGCTCGGTGCGGACCGCGTTGCTGTCCTCGCCGGTCCCGTCGCGCGGGTGGTCCTCGAAGATCCCGGTGAGGTGCTGCACGTGGTGGCCGTACTCGTGCGCGAGCACGTACAGCTGCGCGAACTCGCCTCCCTCGGCGCCGAGCTGGTTCCGGAGGATCGACCAGAACGTCGGATCGATGTAGACGGTCTCGTCGGTGGGGCAGTAGAACGGACCGGTCTGATTGGATGCCGTGCCGCAGGGCGATGACGTCTGCTGCTCCACGAGCACGAGATCGGGTGCGCGGTACCCCTCGACTTCGTTCTGCCAGTACGAGTTGATGACCTCCTCGCCGGCGTCGAGCCGGCACGCGTCGTCGTTGTTCGCGTCGGCACCCGTCGTGCAGTTCTGCAGCGCTTCACCCTCGGAGCCGGTGCCCCCACCGGGTGATCCGCCCAGGAGTCCGCTGAAATCCTGACCGGTGAAGAGGCTGATCAGCAGGACGGCGATGCCGATGACGCCGACTCCGGCCCCCCCGGCGACGACGGCGCCGCGGCCCCCGCGGCGAGTCGCGCTTTTGCCCCGCACATCCGCATTCGGGTTGAAGGTCATGCGACGGACGGTACTCCGCCCCGATCGGCGCGGCACACGGGTTGATTTCAGGCCGCGGACCGTGTTCGGGACGGTCGCGCGTCGGCCAGAATGGGGCGATCGGTCACAATGGACTGCGACGGGGCTGACCGCATCGTCGCTCGCGGAGGAGATCACAGTGGACGCACACGCGGACGAACCGGCACCCGGGGACTACGCGGAATCGCGCCTCATCGCGATCCCCGACGATCCGACGACGGATGCCCCCGGCTTCGCCGCCCTGCACCCCAGCCCGGAGTGGTGGCTGGCGCTCCCCGCCGGCTCACGACTCGTGGGGCTCGTCGTCTCGCGGCCCGACATGCCGAGCGTCGTCGCCCAGCGTGACGCGCTCGCGCAGTTCGGCGTGCCGATCGAGGGGTTCCGGCATCCCGCCCCCGACATCGGCGAGACCTGGGAGGAACGTCTCACACGCCTGTTCGGGCGCCTCGGCGCCGGCGACGTGCTCGTCGTCACCGACGTGAAGGCCCTCGGCCGCGACGCGCACGAGGAGACCCGCACGGTCGCGGAGCTCCGCCGCCGGTCGGTCATCGTGAAGGTGCTCGACCGGGGCTGATCCCCGCCGTCAGGATGTCGCGCAGATGCGCAGCGGGTCGCTCGTCGCGCCGTTCTCGCGGCGCACGCTGACGTCGATGCAGATCTGGGTCTCGTCCCCGAGAGGAACGGACACGCGCGCCTTGGGGGCGTTCGCGGGGGTGGCTTCAGCGCCGTCGAGGCGCACCTGCTGCCACAGGTAGGTGTCGCCGTCCTGCGGGTCGGGGTTGACCCACCGGAAGACCGCCTTGCCGTTCTGGATGCGGCTCGACCCGTCGGTCGGCGCCGCGATGAACTCCGCGTCGGGTTCCTGGGGTTTCGGAGTCGGGGCCGAGGACTGCGCGGGCTTCGCCTCCGTCGCGTGCGGCGCGAGCAGCGATGCGACGACGACCGCGCCGACCACCACGACGACGACAACGGCAGCGGCGATGAGCCCGACCCACAGTCCCCGACGCGACCGAGCCGGCGCGGCCGTCCGACCGACGGTCTCACCGGCCGACGCCGGCGGCGCGGTCGGTGATGTCGCCGGAGGGGTCTCGCCGGCGGCGATCCGCTGCGACCCCCGGACGATCGTGCCGTCATCCGGCTCGGACGCCGCGGCGGCGGGGGCCGACGGCGGGATCGCGGTCGGCGGTCGCAGGACGGTCGAGTCAACGCCGGTCGCGGAGGCCGTGGCACCGGGGGCCCACCCCGAGGTGTCGCGGTGCTGCGTGGCATCCGTCCCGGTCGCGAGACCTGCCGCGAGGGCGGTCCGCTCCCACGTGGGCCCTGCCGCCGGGGAGGTGTGCGGGTCGATGCTGACGATGCCGCGGACGCGGGTGAGCTCGCCCTCCTCCTCCTGCTCCTCGACGGGCGGGGCGTCGTCGAGGATGTCGATCGGGGTGACCGAGTGGGCCAGCTCGATCTGCACCTTCTGCAGCGCACGGGCGAACGCGACGGCCGACTCGAAACGGTCGGTCGGGCGCTTGGACATCGCCCGTTCGAGCACCTGGAAGAGCGACGCGGGGACGTCGGCCCGCTCGAGGCGGGCGAGTGGCTCGGATTCGATCCGGCGGATCAGGTCCGCGCCGCCGTTGCGTCCACCGGGCACCTCGAACGGCGACCGTCCCGCGAGCAGGTTGTAGACCGACGCCCCCAGCGCCCACACGTCCGAGCGCACGGTGAAGTCCGGCGCGTCCGCGAAGGACTCGGGCGGCGACCACGGGATCGACATCCCCGCAGACGGATCCATGCCGTCCGCCGTCGTCGCGATGCCGAAGTCGGTGAGGGCGGGCCTGTTGTACTCGGTGACGAGGATGTTCGCCGGCTTGATGTCGCGGTGCAGGATGCCCGCACGATGGGCGGTCTCGACCGCCGCCGCGACCTGGATGCCGACGCGCAGCGCCTCGGCCACCGAGATGGGGGCCGAGCGGGCGCGGACCTGCAGGTTCGGCTTGGAGCAGTACTCCATGACGAGATACGACCTGCCGTCGCCGGCGACACCGGCCTGGTAGATCGTGACGATCGCGGGATGCGTCGAGAGCATCGCCATGACGTTCGCCTCGGCCTGGAACTGCTCGGCCGCGCCGCTCGTCATCTTGTCGGCGAGGAGCACTTTGACGGCGACGCGACGCCTGGGCAACGCCTGCTCGTACAGGTAGACGTCGGCGAATCCGCCGGAGCCGAGCACCTGGACGTAGGAGAAGCCAGGAAGCTCCGGTGGCGCGGCGGGGGCTCGCTTCGAGCTCACGGAAGGTCCTCGAAGGTCAGGGTGACGCCGTCGCCGAGGTCGAGCACGTCGCCGTCGATCACCATGGTGGGCTCGTTCGGGTGCAGCCGCACCGGGTCGTGGCCGCCCCGGAGCAGGACGGTGCCGTTCGTGCTCGCGAGGTCGACGGCGAGCACGTGCTCACCCTCCGCGCGGATCTCGACATGGTTGCGCGAGATGTCGTGCTGTGGGCCGTCCACGGCGACGAGGGTCGGCAGCTCGTTCTCGGCCGGTCGCGTCGAGCGCGGTCGGCGGCCGATGATGACTGTGCGCTCGAGTTCGACGACGCGGCCGTCGGCGAGGCGGATGCGGCCCCGCGACGGGCTCCGCGGCGGCACGTCCTCGATCGAGTCGAAGGATGCCGACCGCATCGCGCGCGCTTCGGCGACGGATACGGTCGCACCGTCGTGGTCGCCCAGCGCCGACGCATCCGCAACCGGTGGGAGGGGCGGCGCGGGGTGCGGCGGCACGAACGGGGGCAGGGCGGGGACGGGCGCGGTGCCCTGCGGCGCCACCCGGGAACTCACGATCGTCGCCCCGAGGACGGCGTCCTCATCCGGCCCGGAGATCGTCTCGCCGGGGTCCGGCGGCCGCGGCGCATCGTGCGGCACGGGGACCGAGACGGGCGAGCCGCCGAGCGTGTGGATCGGTGGAACCCCCGTGACCAGCCCCGGCGTCTCGGTCTCCGGCTCCGATTCCGGTTCAGGTTCCTTCGCCAGCGTGCGCGGCGAGGCGACGGTCTCGCCCAGATCGTCGGGTGCCACAGCGGATGCCTCCGGCTCCGGTGCGGGCTCGGGCTCGAGCTCGGGCTCCGGCTCGGCGACAGGCTCCGGCTCGGGCTCGGCGACTGGTTCCGGCTCCGGCTCGGCGAGGGGCTCCCCCGCCGTCACGGGCGCTGCGACCGGCGCGGCGGTCTCGTGCTCTGCGACGTCGAAGATGATCTCGGCGACGGGGACGACGCCCGACTCGATCGGCAACAGGTCGGCATCCGCGGCTGTCCCGAGGTCGACGCTCACGCGGATGACGCCCGGCAGGAACCTCTCGGTCCACGTCGCGACGCCGGCACCCGAGACCGCATCGACGCCGTCGGCGGTCTCGACGACGAGGGTCACCGGACCGCGAACTGCGACGCGCACCCCGTCGCCCTCCGCGACGGCGAGACCGAACGGCGGGATCGCCGCGAGCGACGTGCCGAACGCCCCTGTGAGGGATTCGAGGACGGCGCCGATCCCGCCGTTCTCGAGCCGGCGCCACACACCCTCGACGGCGTGCGGGGTCACAGCCGGGGGCAGCACGGCGAGCGCCGAGCCGGTCACGGCGGCACGCCAGGCTTCCGGGGCGCCGTCGGGCCGATATCGCACTGCGCGCATCAGGCGTCTCCTCCTGCCGCTGCTCGCGGCCGTGTGTCCTCTTCGGCGTACGACGCGCCCCCCGCGGGAGCCGTGTCGTACGCATCATCATCCTGCCCCGCCACGCGGACGGCATCGACCACCACGGCCGTGATGTTGTCGCGACCGCCGTGGAGCATCGCTTCGTGCACGAGGCGGGTCGCGGCATCCTGCGGGTCGACGACCTCTCGGAGGATGTCGCTGATGCGGTCCTCGGGAACCTCGCCCGACAGGCCGTCAGAGCAGATCAGCATGCGATCGCCCGGCTCGGCCGCGATGAGCCAGAAGTCCGCCTCGCCGCCGCTGCCCGCGCCGATCGCCCGGGTGATCTCGTTGCGGCGCGAATCCCGTCCGGCGGCTTCGCCGGTCAGCTCGCCCGCGTCGATGAGCTCCTGCACGACGGAGTGGTCGACGCTGATCTGCTCGAGCTCACCGTCCGCGAAGCGGTAGGTGCGAGAGTCGCCCACGTTGACGGTGAGCCAGTATCCGTGGCCGCCGACTTCGGTGACCGCGACGCCGGTGAGGGTGGTGCCGGCGGCCCGCCCCTCGTGACCGATGCGGTGCACGGCGGCGCGGGCACGCGCGAGGGCCGCCCGCATCCCGTCGATCCCGACGGAGTCCTGACCGACGAGGGCGCGGAACTCGGCCACGACGGCGGAGCTCGCCGCGGCGCCCGCATCGTGGCCGCCCATGCCGTCGGCGACGAGGAAGAGCGGATACTCCGCCAGGTGGGAGTCCTCGTTCACGCGTCGACGCAGGCCCGGGTGCGTCGCCGCCCCGACCTGCACGTCCATCGCGATCATCGCGCGGACTCCACCGTCAGTCGTCGATCGCCGAGTTCGAGGACGTCGCCCGACCAGATGCGCGCCGGTTCACCCGGGACAAGCCGCTGCGGCTGACCGGCACGGACGATCACGACGCCGTTGAGCGAGTGACGGTCGACGACCCACGAGCCCCGCTCGTCGGCGCCGACCTCGAAGTGCGTCTTCGACAGCGACAGGGTCTCGTCGCGGACGGGTGTGCTGCGCCGCCCCTCCTGCTGGCCGGGCCCCCGACCGAACAGCGTCGGCTCGTAGATCGTGTGCCGCGTCCCGTCATCCCAGCGCAGGATCGCGATCACGGGCGGCGAGACCCGTTCGGCCGATGCGGGCCGGCCGTCGCGGTGCGGCACTCCGGGGACGGTCGAGATCACGTCGACCGGCAGCGTCCGCGGGATCGGCCGGTTCGCCGGAACGGATGCCGGAGCCCACGACGGCGCAGGGAGGGGGTCGCCGTGGCCGGTGGCCGCCGCCGAGACGACGGGCCGGGGATCTGGCGCCGCCGCGGCCGCCGCGGTCTGCGGGATGAGGACGGGCGCGGGTTCGATCCGTGCAGCGAGCGCAGGCTCGACCGGCGCGGCGGGCGTCACCGCCAGGACGTCGGCCGGGTGGACGATGACGGCCCCCACAGCCAGGTCGTGCCATCCACGCCGCCACCGCGACGAGTCGAACAGAGGTGAGAAGAGACCGACGACGACACTGCAGGTGAGCGTCCACACGAGGTTGCGCCCGAGTGCGCGGCCGAAGCCGAGCCGCCCGTCGCCCTCGTCGGCCCGCTCGAGCCGCAGCCCCATGACGCGCATGCCGATCGAGCCCCGGCCGCCCTGCAGGGCGGTGTGGACGAGGAACCAGGCGAGCGAGGTGCCCGCCACGGCGGGAAGCAGGACGAGGATCCCCACGACGCCGGCCGACAGGACGGACACGGCCAGGACGCCCCCCGTGACCGCGGCGGCGACCGCCGCCGCGATGACGGAGTCGATGACGACGGCGCCGACGCGGTGAGGCATCGTCGCAGGGGCACCCCCGGTCATCGCCGGCGCACCGATCGACCCGCCCGACTGCGTCGGAGCGATCGCAGGCTCAGCCGGGCCCGAAGACGCTGCCAGAACGTGGCACCGCCGGCCATGCCCGCGACGATCTCGTCGACCTCGCGCCAGAAGGCGTCGACGTCCTCAGGGGTCGGGTCACCGGGGCCGTACACCTCGGCGTCGGCCTGCTGCGCGAGTGTCGCAACGCGAGAACCGTCGAACGCGTCGCCGACGACCGTTGCGCTCTCGGCGCGGGTCGATCCGGGAGGCACGGCCACGCGGTAGTCGACAGCGCGGTCGACCAGCTCGTCCCAGCCGCCCGACACGCGGTCGGCGGTGCGCTCCGCGCGCAGTCGCCGGGTGCGACGAGCCGCCTTGAGCCCACCGATCACCAGGAACGGCGACATCAGCAGCAGGATGCCGCCGAGCCCCACGCCCGTCCAGAGGAGCACGGGTCCGAGCCAGTCCGGGCCGGGCTCCTCGTCCTCATCCTGATCGCGCTCCTCGGCGAGTGCCGGCGGCTGATCGGCCGGTTCCTGCGCGGGCGGCGGCGGCTGCAGCACCTGCGGCTTCGGGTTGGCGCGCGGCTTCGTGTTCTGCTGGCTCGGCTCGTTGTCCTCGTCGGGAGTCGGGTCGAAGGGGATCCACCCCTTGCCCTCGAAGGCGATCTCGACCCAGGCGTGCATGTTCTCGCCCGTCGCGGTGAAGACACCCCCGGCATCCTTCTCACCCTCATCGGGATGCCAGCCCATGACGACACGGGCAGGCATGCCGAGCTGGGTGGCCATGAGCGCCATCGTGACGGCGTACTGCTCGTCGTCGCCCACCATCTGGTCGTTGTTCACGAGCATCGAGATGCGTGCCGAGCCGTGACCGGACGGCGAGTACACGTCATCGGCGAGACCGTGGCTGAAGTATCCGTCGGTCTTCAGGTAGCTCTCGAGCGCGCGCGCCTGGTCGATGGGCGTCTCGGCGTCCTCCGTCGCATCCGAGGCGATCTCGCTGAGCGCCTGCGGGATGCCGGTCTGCTTGGGCATCTTCAGCGGAGCGAAGGGCGTCTCGGCGAGCTGCTCGTCCTTGATCACGGGCGGGATGATCGTGTCGATCGTGTACGCGTCACCGGACTGGACGCCCGAGGTGACCACCGCGGTGCCGGTCGCATCGTTGAAGTGGGCGCCGCGACGGAGATCGGTCGCCCGGTCTCCCTGGAACTCGATGTCGCGGGCCGATCCGACGGAGGGGAGCCACACGCCGGACAGCTCCTCGATGTCGACGCGCACCTTGGTCTCGGTGCCGGTCGCCTCGGGCGACATGTTCGACCGGATCGAGGTGAAGGCGCTCGAGGATCCGGCGCCGTCCTCGGCGACGTTGTAGACGACGCCGTCGTAGGCGTCCATCGTCGCGAGGCGCACGCGGCCGTCTTTCGGCAGCCCGCTGACGGTGAACAGCTGGTCGGTCTTGAAGTCGCGGACGTACTTCCGCCAGGACTGCAGCGGGCTCGCGTAGTCGTGGATGTCGAAGGGCGGGACGACGAAGTCGCGCAGGATGTACCGCTGGGTGGGCGGGCTGGCGGTCGCCGCGACCGCAGCCCCTGCACCCGTCGCGAGGGCCAGGACGATCCCGCCCGACACCAGACGGCGCAGCCGAGCGGCGCGCGAGGCGTCGGCTCCGGGGGTCGCTGCCTCGACGGCCGTGCGCTCCGGGCTCCACATGGTGCGCAGCGCGAGCCACACGACGGCGACGGCGACGAAGAGGGCGCCCTGCACGATCGGCGCCACGGTCTGCGCCGTGCCGAGGAGGATCTCACCGGCGATGTAGACGGATGCCGGGATCAGCGCCCACGCCGCGCGACGCAGGCGCAGCGCGAGGGACGCCGTGAGCACCGTCGCGACGAGGGTCATCAGGAACGGGACGATCAGGTGGCCATCACCCGGGTCGACCGGCGGCACCGTCGTGAGGAGGTCCTTCCACGAGGTGACGGCGCCGAGCGCCAGCTGGCGCCACGTCTCAAGGGTCGGCACGACCCCGAGGAAGGTCGTGTACGGCAGGGCCAGGGCACCGCCGAGCAGGAAGTAGAGCGCGATCGTCGCCCCGGCGAGGGACAGGATGCCCCAGCGCCACCGGGCGCCCACCCATGCGAGCGCCAGGCCGAACACGAGCGCGCCGATCGTCGCGACGAGGTAGGCCGGGCCGTCGAAGGTCGCGGCGAACCCGACGATCCCGACGCCGAGCAGGAGCACGATGGCGGCGATGTCCGCGACGACGCGCCGCCAGGTCGCGCCCGGCAGCAGAAGGAAGGCGAGCCGGTTCACGAGAGGACCTTGCGGAGGGCGTTGGGAAGCTGATCGAGGTGGCCGAGCGCGACGACATCAGCGTCGCCCACGCGGCGGAGGACCGGCGATTCGAGGCGACTGTCGGCGATGATCGCGAGGGTCCGCACGCCGAAGGGCACGCGCGAGCAGGCGAGGCGCAGCTGTCCGGCGTCGACCGTCGACCCGCAGAGCAGGACGGCGACGGCGGCATCCGGGGAGTGCGCGGCCAGGATGCCGGCGAGCGCGACGATCCCGCCGTCGCGCGGCTTCGTGCTCTCGAGCGCGGAGAGCGAGTCGAGGTACCGGCGTCCGGTCTCGGCGCGGATCTTGCCGGCCGACGTGCGCACGTCCAGGGTGCGCGAGTCGCGGAGGGCGCGCAGGCCCACGGAGCCGGCGACGGAGATCGCGGTCTCGAACTCCTCGGGGTCGCGGTACTCGCCGGGGTGCGTCGACAGCGCCACGACGAAGTGCGAGCGACGGGTCTGCTCGTACTCGCGCACCATGAGCGTGCCGGTGCGCGCCGTGGACTTCCAGTGCACGTGGCGCAGATCGTCGCCGGGCTGGTACTCGCGCAGCGCGTGGAACGAGACGTCGTCACGGGCGAGGTGCTGATCGGGCAGGCCCTCGAGGTCGCGCATCTGCCCGAGCGAGAGCCCCTCGAGCGGCAGCGTCCGCGGGTGTACGAAAAGGTCGACGGCCTGACGGCGGTCGTGCGTGCGTTCGAACAGGCCCAGCGGGTCGCCGCGGAGGACGCTCACCGGACCGACGGCGAGCACGCCGCGGTGGGTCGTCGGGATGGCGAAGAGCTCCTCGTGCTCCTCCCCCGCCTGAAGCCGCGGCACCTGGAAGACGCCGCGACCGGAACCGACCGGCAGGACGATCTCGGAGGGCAGCAGCGAGCGGGACGTGAGGTTCGCGAGCTTCAGCGCACCGACGGCCCGCTCGCCCACCACGACGCGCGTGCGGGTGAGGTCGAGATCGACCTCGTACGCGGTCCGCCCGAAGAGGAAGACGATGCATAGGAGCGCCAGCACCGTCGCCACGATCGCCGCAACGAACGCCTCCTGCCAGCCGAGCGAGAACGCCGTGATCCAGAGGATGATCGCGGCGGCGATGACGACCCAGCCGGTGAGCTGGATCACCTCGGCGATGATCCGCGCGCGGGAACCCGCGCGGCGCGCCCACACCCCGGCGTCCTCTCGCACCTTCTCCCACCGCGTCGCTTCGCGGGGCGCGAGCAGCGCCGCGTCCTCGGCGGCGTCCGGTGCGGTGCCCGCGGGCGCGCCGGAGGGGCCGGGCGCGTCCGGCGCCTCGGCGACCGTCTCCGGCGTCATCGTCATTCGGCGGACGCCCTCGCGAGAGGCGCCTCGACCTGGCCGAGGGCGCGCTCGATGACCGACTCGGACGTCGTCCCCGAGAACTCGGCCTCGGGGTCGAGGACGAGACGGTGGGTCCAGACAGGTGCCGCCAGCGCCTTCACGTCGTCGGGGATGACGTAGTGACGACCCTGGGATGCCGCGACCACACGCGCGATCCGCATCATCGAGATCGCGCCACGCACCGAGACGCCGAGCTTCGTGGCATCGGATTCGCGGGTCGACTCGACGAGCTGCGCGGCGTAGCGCGCGACGGCCGGGTCGACGTGGACGGTGGCGGCCAGATCGGCCATATCGGCGACGGCCTTCGTCGTGATGACGGGGCTCAGCTTGCCCGACGGGTTGCGGTCGACGTCGCCGGCGAGGATCCGCTCGGCGACGGCGAGAGACGGGTAGCCGATCGAGGTCTTGATCATGAAGCGGTCGAGCTGCGCCTCGGGGAGCTTGTACGTTCCGGCTTGCTCGATGGGGTTCTGCGTCGCGATGACGAGGAACGGTCGACCCACCTCGTGCGGCACGCCGTCGACCGTCACGCGGGACTCCTCCATGACCTCGAGGAGCGCCGACTGCGTCTTCGGCGAGGCGCGGTTGATCTCGTCGGCGAGGACGATCGAGGCGAATACGGGACCCTTGTGGAACTCGAACTTGTGGTTCTGCTGGTCGTAGATCGTGACGCCCGTCACGTCCGAGGGCAGCAGGTCGGGCGTGAACTGGATGCGGGTCGACGACCCCTGCACGCTCGCCGCGAGTGCCTTCGCGAGGCTCGTCTTGCCCGTGCCCGGCGCATCCTCGAGGAGGACGTGACCTTCGGCGAGCATCGCCGCCAGCACGAGGCCGACGACCTCGCGCTTGCCCATCAGCGCCTGGTCGACGTTGTCGACGAGTCGCGTGAACGTGTCGCGGAACCAGGCCGCCTGTTCGGGGGTCATGCTCATTCGTTCAGTCCTTCTTCGTCATCTTCATCGTGTTCGTTGGTCCTACTTGGCCCAGAAGCGTTTCTCGGTGTCCACGTCGCCTCCCCAGCCGAGGATGTCCACCCAGACATCCACGTTGTCCGATCCGTGCCAGCACGTGATCTGGACCGAGCCGTCGGAAGGGACGTTGAACGGACCGTTGTAGTCGTTGAACCTGGGGTCGCCCGTCGCGTTGCAGTCGATCCGATAGCTCCCCCCTGGGAAGTTCTTGGTGTTGACCACGAAGTAGTAGCAGCCGTTGACGCATGCCTGCGGCCCACCGTCTCCCTTCGTCACCCAGACCTGCGGTTGCGGTGGCGGCGGCGCGTCGACGGTCGTCGCACTCGCTTGCGCGGTGGTGGTCTGGCTGCCCGCAGCGCTCGTTCGCACTTCGATCGTCCGCGTCGTGCTGTACCCGACGTCGTAGTTCTCGGTGCCCGAGGCCGCGACGACACGCCATCCTCGGCCGTCACCGGTGCGGATCTCGGTCGTGACAGGCCGCCCGTTGGGGGCGGGCGACGACCAGCTCATCGAGATCGTCCGCCCGTCGCCCGCCCGCGATGCGCTGGCCGACGGATTACCGATCTGCCCGTACGGGGCGACCTGGTTGGAGGCCGCCGACGCGGGTCCCTCGTAGGTCGTGCCGTCCGCGGTGGCCACGGCCCGGATCTGGACCGTGTACGAGCCGTTGTTGTTGACGACGCCGTTGCCGATCGTGCCGGACGTCCCTGAACCGCCGCCCGCGACCCAATCGGCACGCCATCCGCTGCCGTTCACGTTGTACTGGTACTGGATCTCGTTCGCGGTGGCACCGTTCGACGCGGCCGGCTGCCACTGGACCGTGACCTGGTTGTCGCCCTCGCCCGCGGTGACACCAGACGGAGCACCCGGCGGCGTGAAGGCACGGCGCGGAGCGGATTCAGGACTCAGCTTGCCCCACCCTGCTTTGTTGCGCGCCCGCACGGTGTAGGTGTAGTTGGTCTGGGAGGTGTCGACGACGACGGCCTGGCTCGTCTGACCTGCCGGTACCGAGATCTTCTGGACGACGCTGCCGCCGCGGATGACTCGCAACTCGTAGGCGGCGATCGCGTCGCCGTTCTCCGCAGGCTGGTTCCAGGACACGCGCATCTGAGCACGGCCCCCGACCGGCTCGAGACGGGCCACCGTCGGAGCGCCCGCCGCCGCCGGCGGTGCGGCAGGGATCTCTCCCGCGGACCACTGCGAGAAGTCGGAAGGCTCGGGTGCGCGGTTGTGGGCGCGGACCCGTACTTGGTACTCCGTACCGTTCTGCAGCCCGTCCCACTTCAGCTTGTTCCCGGTCACGCCTGTTTTCTGCGCGACGCCGGAGGGCGGTGCGGGTGAGATCTCGAGAGTGAAGCTCTCGACCGGCGACCCCTCAGTACGTGGTGTCTTCCACGTGACGTCGAGACTACGATCACCGAACGCCAGCGCCGGGGGCGCCGGCTGGTCGGGACGCACATCCGGACGCGCGGTCTCCGACGGCACCGACGGATCGGACTCGCCGACGCTGTTGGTCGCTGTGACGACGAAGTTGTACTCGACGTTGTTCGTCAGCCCGTCGAGGGTGCACGTCGTGGAGGGACATTCCCGGGTGTAGCCACCCGCGGTCGAGGTGACCGTGTAGCCCGATATCCGACGACCGTTGTCCGCGGGCGGGGTCCAGCTGAGAACCACGGTCCGGCTCCGTACCGTGGTCACGGTCGGCTTACCGGGCGCCTCAGGCCGCCCCTGAACGGTGATGCGGATGCGTCCGTCGACACGCCGGTCGGCGTCTCCTGTCGCGTCCTGGACCGTGTAGCGGACGACCACGTTCCCGACGAACTCTTTCGACGTCGTCACATTCACGTTCGGGCCGGACACCCTCACGCTCGTGACATCGCCCGTCTCGATCTGTGTGTTCACGATCTGGAGGGCCTTCTCAGGGAACGGGTTGACGTCGTTGTTCAATGCGTTCACCGACACGGTCTCGCCCTGGTCCGCCTGTTTGACGACATCGTCGTTGACCGACGGCAGCTCGCGGGTCGACGCGGTGACCGTAACCTGGATGTTTGCTTCGACGGGGTCCGTCTCCCCATCGGTGACACGGACGGTCAGCGAGAACCGCGTGCCCTTATCCACGTCAGGTTGCGCGGACACCTGCAAAGTCTGTCCGTCGATCGACGCGTTGACACCGGATGGCGCGTCGGAGGCGAGGGAGAACGTCAGTTTCTCCATATCGCCCGGGTCGGGATCCGAAGCCAGCTCCCGCAGGCCGAGAGTCGTCGCCTCCTCGCCGGGCGCGACGGAGATCGACGCGCCCGTCATCGTGGGCGGCTCGTTGTCCGGCGGCAGCACCGTGATCGGGATGGTCAACGTCGCCTTGCGGCCGGTGTCATCATCGGGCCCGGAGCCGTCGGTGACTTCGAACGTGAGCGCGTCCGATCCGAAGTAACGCTCCGCGGAGGTGTAGGTGAGCGTCGACTCGTCCTTCACGAGGCTCGCGCCGTTGCTGTGCGCCGCCGAGACCTTCTCGGTCTCGGTGATCACGACGTTGCCGCCGCCCGAAGCACGTACGTACTCCGACAGGGGCAGGTCGATCGACTCCCCGCTCTTGACAGTCACGCCCTCGGTCGAGAGAAGGGTGGGGGGAAGATCAACGAGCGCCGGAACGTGGATGAATGCTGCAGAGACCTGGTCGTCCTCATCCTTGACGAGATACGTGATGAGCTGACGCTGGTCGGTGACGGTCAGGCTGACACGACCGCCCGATCCGACACGCGCATTGTCGCCGCCCTTGCCAAGCGATACCTCAAGGGCAGACCTTGTGCCGTCGGGGTCATCGTCGTTGGCGAGGACATCGACCGTCACGGTGCCGTCTTCCTTCACCTGGTCGGGGAGGACGCGATCGTCTCGAGCGATCGGACGGGCGAGAGGGACATCGGGGTCGACCGTGATCTGCACGGACGTCGTCGCGCGGAGCCCGCGCTCGTCGGCGATCGTGTAGATGACACTCGTCTGCATCGGCTTCTCAGGCGCCGTGATGAGCAACTGCTGTCCCGAGACCTTCGCGCTGAGCCCCGCGACGTCGGGGACCTCCACCGCGTTCTTGGCGAACGTGAACTTGTCGCCGTCGGGGTCGGAGTCGTTCTTCAGCACGTCGACGGCGACCGTGCGCCCAGGCCGCATCGTGATCGTGTCGCGCACCGCGTAAGGAGCCTGGTTGGTCGTCGGGGCCGGGGCGATGCCGATCTGGACGGATGCTGTCGCCTCCTTACCGAGAGCGTCGCGTACCCGGTACTGGAACCGATCGACACCCACCGCATCTTCGAAAGCGGTGTAAGTGAAGGAGTCGGCCTCGATGGCAGACACCCGGCCCTTCTTCGGCGAGGATGCGAGACCCACGAGCTCGACGGAATCGCCGTCCGCGTCGATCCCGTTCAGGTCGACGGGAACCGTGACAGCCGACCCGCTGAGCGTGCGGACCGTCACGTCGCGCGGTCGCGGCGCGGCGTTCGACGTGTCGTCGCGGGGCAGGATCCGGATCGTGACGTAACCGGCGTCGCGTTGGCCGCTGGAGTCCTCGACCTCATATGTCGCGTTGACCGTCTTCGGCTCCGACCCGGCGCGGAAGCGCAGCGTGTCCTCGGAGACGAACAGGTCGCCGTCCGCATCGTCGACGAGCGGCGGCACGAGTTCGGGCGAGATGTGGATCTCGTCGTTGTTCGGGCTGTAGTCGTTGTCCATCACCGGAATGGTCACGACGTCGCCGGTACGCACGACGACCTCGTCGTCGACGGCGATGGGGGGGCGGAGCTTCTCCGGAGCCGGCACTGGGATGACGATGATCTCGCCGTCGGCCGACTGCGATCCGTTCGAGATCGTGTACGTCAAGCGGACCTGCTTGTCGAGCGACGCCTGGTCGCTGACGCGGATGGTCTCATGCCCGAGCACGGCCGCGGCCACACCCGCGTCCTCATCGACGGTCACGGACTGAACGACCAGAACGCCGCCCGCCGGGTCGGTGTCGTTGCCCAGCACATTGACGAGCACGTCGCCACCGGCCGGCAGGAGGGCGACGTCACGGACGGCGATCGGCGCGACGTCGGCATCCTCTTCGGGGAGCACATCGATGCGCACGATGCCGGGAGCCGAGTTCGGTCCGGCCGAGGCGAGGTAGGTGGCGTAGTACGTGCCGATCTTGGCGGACTGGAACGTGAACGACTTGTCGGGATAGTCGCGCGTCACAGCGCCGCCTTCGACGTCGTCGACACGGGTGAGGCGGAGCTGCTCGTTGCCGGTGCTCGTATCGTTCGTCAGCGGGCGAACGGTGACCGGACGGTCGGGGCGGGTCACGACGTGATCCGCGTTCGTGACAGGGAGGGTGGTTCCGAGCGGACGGATGTCGTACCGCGCGACGCCTACGGCGGAGTCGCTTCCGTCCGACACCGAGACCGGAACGTCCTTCCGACCCTGCGTGCCGCCGATCGCGCGATAGGTGATCTGGCCGTCGGAGGTGAACTCGGCTTCGTCGCCACCGTCGGGAGTGACAGATTGCAGGAAGATGTCGTCCCCGTCGGGGTCTACCCAATCAGTCAGCACGTTGTAGGAGACCACGCCGCCCGTCTCCACGGTGATCGCGGTCTTGCGCTTCTGGACCGGCGGGGAGTTCTCGCTGAGCGGCCGAACCGTCAGCGCGACGCGGGCGCTGTCCTTTCCGCCGCGACCGTCCGACACCTCGTACGTGAACGAGGTCGTCCCGCTCGCATCCTCGGGCATGGCGATCTGCAGGGCGGTGCCGTCGTAGATCGGCGTCACCTTCCCGACCGACGGCGGCGTGACCACCTTCGCAACGAGGACGTCGCCGTCGGCGTCGAGGTCGTTCTCGAGGACGGGGAGGACCGTCGTGCGACCCGGACGGACGCCGTAGCGGTCGTTCTCGGCGACGGGAGCCGTGTTCTGCTCGGTGCGCTCGGGGAGGGTCGACTGGATGGTCTCCTCCGTCGTCTCCTCCTCTTCCTCGCCCTCGCCCTCGGGAGGAGTGATGTCCTCCCAGTTGTCGACCTGCTGCAGTGCGTCGCTCGCCATCCACGCCGATCCGCCGAAGATGTCGTTCAGGACGACGACGTCCCGGTTCACGCGGAAGCGGAGCTGGCTGGACTTCTTGACACCCTTGATGGTCTTCTGCACGTCGTCGCCGTCGCCCGTGCAGTCGCGCACGAAGGCGCCGGTGCCCGACCAGGCGCCGTAGGCGCAGCCCGCGACGTACACCGGCTGAGCCGGCGCACCGCCGCCGCTGCCGGCATCCTTCGTCACGAGGTCCCCGCCGCCCAGGGGCACCCGGACGAGCTGCGACGGCGTCGCGAGCGTGACGGTGTCGGTCGCGTTGGAGGGCTGCTGGAGAACCGCGTCGCCCGGCACCTCGGCCTGCAGCCCGTCGGTCGAGTAGAGCATCGAGGTGGTCTGATCGAGGACCACGCTGACTCCGCCGACGGAGGTGATCGAGAGCTCGTCGTCCTTGTCGATGCCCTCCAGCTCGCGCTCGGCGGTCTGCACGTAGGTGCCCTCGGCGTTGGGGCCGTAGGCGAAGATCTTGCCGGACTTCGCCGAGACGGCGTAGACGACGCCGGCGGTGCTGACGGTCACCGCGGCGCCGCGACCGAGCTTCGCGATCGGATCGCCGGCTTCCTTGCCGACCGCGGCGATCGAGGTGAAGGGGGCGGCGCGCAGGGCGCCGTCCTCGTCGATCGTCGCGACGGTGGGGCCGCCGAGCACCACGTTCGCGCCCGAGGGGATGTCGGCGCTGTCCGAGAGCACGACCCGTGACGGGTCGATCGCGGTGGCGGTGTTCTCTGCTTCGTCCGTGACGAGGACCCGGTTGCCGGCCTGCTGGATGTCGTAGTCCGCCGACAGCGTGCGAAGACCCCCGTCGAGCACGCGCGACTCGTTGTTGAAGTGTCCGACGAGCAAGCTCGTCTGCTTGGTGAGCCAGACACCGCCGTCGTTGAGCTCGACCTCGGTCGTCGGCTCACCGTCGTAGGTCAGGGCGAGGACGCTGACAGCGACGACCGCGGCCGTCACCGCACCGATCGAGGCGAACGTCTTGGGCCGAGAACGCAGCCAGGTGAACGACTTCATGAGTGTTCTGACTTCCCCCGAGGCAGTCATGCATGCAGAACCGTGGCGGCCGGTGAGAAGACCGACTGCCACGGCGTGTGGACGCCATAAAGACTAAGCGAGAGACGAATATCGGGCGAGCGCGTGACGTGGGGAGTTCTCCCCATCTATGCTCGTGGGTTCGGCCGTGCCGAGGCGGTTCAGACCGCGCCGACGTACCGTGCGAGGTGCTCTCCCGTCAGCGTCGACCGCTCCTTCACCAGTGCCGCCGGCGTCCCTTCGAACACGACCCGTCCGCCGTCCCGTCCCGCGCCCGGACCGAGGTCGATGAGGTGGTCGGCGTGCGCCATGACCGCCTGATGGTGCTCGATGACGATGACGGAGTTGCCGGCATCCACCAACCGGTCGAGAAGCGACAGCAGGTTGTCGACGTCGGCGAGGTGCAGACCCGTGGTCGGCTCGTCGAGGACGTACACCGCCCCCTTCTTCGCCATGGCGATCGCGAGCTTCAGCCGCTGGCGCTCGCCTCCGGAGAGGGTGTTGAGCGCCTGACCGAGCGTGATGTAGCCGAGGCCGACGTCGACCATCCGGGCGAGCGTCGTCTTGGCCGACCCCGTCGTGAAGCCGTGGGCCTCCTCGGCCGACATCGCGAGGACCTCGGCGATGTTCTTGCCGTCGAGGGTGTACTCCAGGACGGCGTCGCTGAACCCGGAGCCGTCGCACACCTCGCAGCGCGTCTCGACACTCTGGGTGTAGCCGAGGTTCGTGATGATCACGCCGAGCCCCTTGCACGCGGGGCAGGCGCCCTCGGAGTTCGCGCTGAACAGCGAGGCCTTCACGCCGTTGGCCTTGGCGAACGCGGTCCGGATCGCGTCGAGCACGCCGGTGTACGTCGCGGGGCTCGACCGGCGCGAACCCTTGATGGGCGATTGGTCGACGACGACGACGTCATCGAACGCGGGGACGTTCCCGTGGATGAGGGACGACTTGCCCGAGCCGGCGACACCCGTGACGACGGTCAGCACGCCGAGCGGGATGTCGACGTCGACGCCCGTGAGGTTGTGCTGGGTCGCACCGCGGATCGGCAGCGAGCCGGTCGCGGTGCGCGTGCTCGATTTCAGCGCCGCGCGGTGGTCGAGGTGCCGGCCCGTGAGCGTGTCCGAGGCGCGGAGACCCGCGACATCCCCCTCGTACATGATCTGCCCGCCGCGCGAGCCCGCCTGCGGTCCCAGGTCGACGACGTGGTCGGCGATCGCGATGACCTCGGGCTTGTGCTCGACGACGAGCACGGTGTTGCCCTTGTCGCGCAGCAGCAGGAGCAGGTCGTTCATCCGCTGGATGTCGTGCGGGTGAAGGCCCGCGGTGGGCTCGTCGAAGACATAGGTCACGTCGGTCAGCGCGGAACCGAGATGACGGATCATCTTCGTGCGCTGCGCCTCGCCGCCCGACAGCGTCCCCGACGAGCGGTCGAGCGACAGGTAGCCGAGGCCGATGTCGATGAACGAGGCGATGACCCGTTTGAGCGACGACAGCAGCGGACCGATCGACGTCGGGTCGACGCTGTCGAGCCAGGCCGACAGATCGGTGATCTGCATCGCGGAGACCTCGGCGATGTCGGCCCCACCGATCTTCGACGAGCGGGCGCCGGCGTTGAGACGGCTGCCGCCGCACTCCGGGCACGGCAGGAACTTGACCGCCCGATCGACGAACGCACGGACGTGCGGCTGCAGAGCCTCGCGATCCTTCTGCAGGAACGACTTCGTGATCTTCGGAACGAGACCCTCGTAGGTCATGTTCATGTTCTGGAGCTTCACCTTGGTGGGCTCCTTGTAGAGGAAGTCCGCACGCTCCTGTGGCGAATACGACGCGATCGGTTTGGCGGCATCCAGGAACCCGGACTCGGTGAAGATGCGCACCATCCAGCCGTCCACGTTGTAGCCGGGCACGGTGATCGCGCCTTCCGACAGTGACTTCGAGCTGTCGAAGAGTTCGTCGAGGTCGACGTCGCTCACCTCGCCGAGCCCCTCGCAGCGCGGGCACATGCCGCCGGTGACGGTGTCGGATCCCGGCGCGGAGGGGATGTTGAACGAGAAGGCCTGCGGCGACCCGATGTGCGGCTCGCCGAGGCGGCTGAAGAGCAGGCGGAGCATGGCATAGGCGTCGGTCACGGTGCCGACCGTCGAGCGCGCGTTGGCCCCCATGCGTTCCTGGTCGACGATGATCGCGGGACTGATGTTCTCGAGTCCGTCGACGTCGGGGCGGCTCAGCTGCGCCATGAACTGCTGCACGAAGGTCGGGTAGGTCTCGTTGATGAGGCGCTGGGACTCGACGGCGATCGTGCCGAACACGAGCGAGGACTTGCCCGATCCGCTCACGCCGGTGAACACCGTCAGGCGTCGCTTGGGGATCTCGACGTCGACGTCCTTGAGGTTGTTCTCACGCGCCCCGACGACGCGGATGACGTCGTGCGCGTCCGCGACGTGACGATCGGATGCCACGGCTCACCCCTCCGGCGCGGACCACGGCATCGGCCGCTCGGCCCGCGTCGAATCCGACGGCACCTCGGGGAGCACCTCCGCGCCGGCGCGGATGCACAGCCAGCGGAGCTGACCGGGGCTCTCGGGGTGGGCGCGCCACGTGCGCCACACGCCCTGCCCGACCCGGACGACGGAGCCTGGACCCACCTCGACGAGGTCGTCGTCGAGTCCCATCTGACCCCGACCCTCGAGGAAGACGTAGAGCTCTTCGACCTCGGAGTGGGTGTGCCAGTAACCGGCCTGCTCCCCCGGTTCGAGGGCGTTGGCGGTCAACCCGATGTACTGCATCGCCAGCTCGTGATCGACGACGCGTCGACCGTCACGCGAGCGCGCCGGCGCGAAGCCGCCGAAGTGGTCGCGCCACTGATCGAGCCCGCCGATCTCGGTGATCTCGTACCCCGTCATGTCTGCCTCCCGGTCGCCGTCTCCACATGATCCCGGGAGCAAACCTCACGGGGCAAGACTCGGCGCGGCGGACTCGAACCTCGCGGCCGCGGCGATCGAGTCGAAGAGGTTCAGCATCGCGTCGTGCAGGTGTCCGAGCGGCGCCCCGAAGCTCGCGAGCACGACGCGCTTGGAGCCGGGGACGGCGAACCAGTAATCGACCTCGAGCCGCTGCACTGGCGTCTCGACGGGTGGCGCCTCGACGGGCGCGCCCTCGACCGTCTCGGCGACGTGCCGGTGGATGCGCAGCGCTCCCCCGTCGGGCGCCGGCACGCGAACGGCGGTGTCGATCCCCGTCACCTCCAACGCCTGGAGGCTGCGATGAAGGGTGTCGAGCACGGCGGCCGACGCGGTGCCGATCGCGGGGGTCATGGACATCGCCGAGGGCGCGTGCACCGTGAGCGTCGCGGGCAACCGCACCCCCGGCGCGACCTCGAGGCAGAGGAAGACGCCCTGCGCCTCCGACGCCCGGGCCGCCCCGACGACGGTCCGGAGCTGATCGCGCAGCCGCCGACGGGCCGCGACGGCATCGTCGGCGACGCCCACGATGTCGCGGACCGCGGCATCCACCCGGTCGAAGGATGCTTCTTCGTCTCGCGGATCGATCGCGAGCCAGGTGCCCGGCAGGGGGAAGGCGAGCCGTGCCATCACGCTCACTCCGTGCCGGCGAGCGCCCGCAGTTCGTCGGGCGAGACGAGCAGCTGACGCTTGCCGGCATCGGTCACACCGAGGGTGGACGCGATCTCGGACGCGAGGCCGATGACGTCGCGGTTCGCCTCACCGCGGGCCGTGTAGTCGCCGCGCTGACCGTCGATGAACGTCAGCGCCACCGCATCCGCGTCGGCGACGGCATCATCGGCCGACAGCACGGGGGCGGCGGCGCGCACGGCGTCGACGACTCCGGCATCCGAGGGGTCGTCGAGGAACAGCATCACCTGCACGCGGGTCACCCACGGTGCGTTCGGATGCGTCGTCCACACGAACGCACCGTTGACTCCCCCGACCGACGCGAGCTCGCTTTCGAGTCCCGCGGTGTCGGGGTCCGCGGATGCGGCGCATCCGGAGAGGCCGAGCGCTCCGGCGCAGAGCGTGATCGCCGCGACGGCGAACACGGTCAAGGGGCGGCGCTGACGGGGCATGCGAACCTCACGATCCTCGGGTGTACTCGGCGACGTAGACCTCTTCGCTGCCCGAGTCTCCCGCACCCGCGAAGAAGATGTCGTCCCCGGGCCGTGGTTCGGGCAGATACCGCTCGGCGGCATCGCCGTACATCGTGGCATCGTGCATCGGCCAGCTGAGAGGCCGGTACGTCTGCCATTCCTGGTCCAGCCGGACGTAGTCCTCGATTCCGAGCCCGAAGAACTCGAGCGTGTGCACCGGATCGATGCCGTTGTTGAACTGCGTCACACGGACGTCGGCAGGCATGTCGCTGTAGTGCTTGTCGATCGCCGAGCCTGCCGTCACGACGGACTCGACGCGGTCCGACACCCGCGGATCCGTCGCCATCTCGCCCGCCATCATGCCGCCCAGCGACCACCCGGTGAACATGATCGGGGCGTCGCTCTGGAAGACACCGGCATCCGTCATCGCCTGCCAGGCCGCCTGCTCGTACTGCGTCTGCAGCTCGGGGAACATCGACAGCATCACGTCGGTGCGGAGGTCGTTGAGCGCTCCGTCGGTGTTGGAGGGCGACCACTGCTGTGTGCTCGGCAGCTGGACACGCCAGGCGACGATCTCGCCGGATCCGTCACGCACCGCGACGACCCGGATTTCGGTGTACTCCTCGCCGCCGGCACCGTCCTGCGCGGCCAGTTCGCCGAACAGGTCGCGGTAGTCGCGGGCTTCGAGGTCGTCGGACACCTCGAAGCGGTCCGTGCGCTGCACGACCGGTGACGCCATGAGCTCGCGGATCGCCATCGATATGAGGGATGCCGAGACGAGAGCGATGAGCAGGAGCAGGCCCGCGCCGCCCAGCGTCAGGTAGACGAAGCCGAGCACCAGCACGCCGACGAGGATCATCACCGTGACGACCGCGGCCGAGACGAGAGCGCTGACCAGCTCCGCCAGCTCGAAGACGATCGCCGCGAGCACCCCTTCGGCCCAGTCCCGGACAATGGCGAACACCTCGCCGACGCCCTCCCAGAACTGGTTCCAGTTGTCGCCGAAGGAGTCGGCGCCCTCCTCGATCGCCGTGGCTATCTGTTCGCCGGCGCGGTCGGCGGCGTCCCACAGTCGCCGCCGCGCCGAGTTGAGGGCCTGTCGTGCATCCTCGGCGCCCCCCATCGCGGTGCTGAGAGCCGAGCGCGCCTCCCCCAGGCGGTCCTCGATGGTGCTCGTCGACTCGCCCTTCGCGATGGCGAGCGTGAGCGCGTTCTCGAGGTCGTGGATCTCCGCCTCCTGCAGCGGGATCTGACTGAGGTGCGCGTCACCCTCCTCGATGGCCGCGCGCGCCTCGCGCTGGATGTCCCCCAACTCCACCGCGTAGGTCACGAGCGCAGTCGATGTCCCCTGATATCGATCCTGCGCGCGTTGCAGTCCGGCGGCAGCCTCGCTCGAGGCGGTGCCCGCGGCATCCGTCGACAGGCTGTGCTGCTGCACGAGGTTCCGGAGCGCGAGGGCCGCCGACGCGATCGCCTCGGCCGTCCGGCCCAAGTCCCGAGCCCGACCCTCGAGGTCGTCGGGACGGCCGTCGAAGAGATCCTCGAACTCCACCGACAACGCGCTCACGGCTGGCGTCCCCCCTCTGCGTCGAGCTCCGTGAAGGAGTCGACGATCGCCGTGAGCAGATCGCGGACGGTGACAAGCTGGTCTTCGAGCTTTCCGCGGTTGTAGTCCCAGTTCGCCGCGAAGTCTCGGACCTTGCCCGCCAGCCGTGCCTCGCCGGTGAGGTCGGCGAGGTCCCCGCTCACCGCATCCGCCGACGAGAAGGTGTCGTATGCGGCGATCGCGCGGTCCCTGGCTGCGGCCAACTCCGCCAGGTCCAACTGCACGTCGCTCATCGTCACCCCCGATCGGCATCGACGCTACCGATTCGGCGCGGAGTCGCCCATGGGGACTCCTCCCCACTTCTGCAGCGTCGTCAGTCTGCGGCGCGGTGGCATCCGACGACGTGGTCGTCGACCATGCCCGAGGACTGCATGAGCGCGTACATCGTCGTGGAGCCGACGAATCGGAACCCCCTCTTGCGGAGGGCCTGGGACATCGCGTCGGACTCGGTCGTCGTTGCGGGGACCTCGGCGAACGAGGACGGCCGGCGATGGGATGCCGGGGCGAACGACCACATGAACGCGTCGAGCTCGCCGGGGGCCATCTCGGTGACGAGCCGCGCGTTGCCGATGGTGGCGAGGATCTTCGCCCGATTGCGGATGATGCCCGCGTCACCCATGAGCCGCTCGACGTCGGACTCGTCGAAGGCGGCCACGGTCGCGGGCTCGAAGCCAGCGAACACCTCGCGGAAGCGCGGGCGCTTGCGGAGGATCGTGATCCACGAGAGCCCCGCCTGGAACCCTTCGAGGCTCATCTTCTCGAAGAGAGCGCGATCGCCGCGCAGAGGGCGGCCCCACTCCTCGTCGTGGTATCTCCGATACTCGGCGTCGTCCCCGACCCAGCCGCAACGAAGGAGGCCGTCGGGCCCGAGTCGCATGTCCACGCGCTCAGGCTACCGACGGCCTCCGACGCTCACTTCTTCTTCTTGAGCGACTTCTCCGGGATAGGCGCCTCGCCGCGCGCCGCGAGGTCCGCGTAGTGCGCGCGGGCCTCGTCCTGACGCTGACGCTCGACGCCCGACGCGATGGGAGCCCGCACGTGCTCGGGGGCGAAGCCGAACGCATCGACGAGGTCCTGCGCGTGGGGCCGGAGCCGCGCGCACAGCCGATCGATGTACTTCGACACCGCCGCACCGCGCTGGGTCGACAGGCGCCCGTTGATCAGGTGCCACGCGAGGTGCTTCTCGATGAGGTGCAGACCGAAGAGGTCGCGCAGCCACGTGAGCACCTGGCGCGTGCTCTCGTTCTCGGTGCCCTTCACGGCATCCGAGAACGCCTCCCACTGCAGCAGTTCGCCGTGCGCCCGCGCCGCTTCGATGAGCTCGGCCTGGTGCTGGTTGAACAGCGCGGCAGCTTTGTCGGAGGGCAGCTTGGATGCCGGGCGCAGCGCACCCGCGATGTCGGCGACCATCTGCTCGACGCGTCCGGCGAGCAGCTCGTGCTGCTGTTCCGCGCGCAGACCGAGCTCGACCGAGCGGGCGGTCGACCCGAAGTCGGCGACAGTCTGACCGAGCCTCCGCAGGCCCGCACCGTGGAAGATGTTGCCCGCCGTCTGGCCGACCGCGAACTTGGCGAGGGTGGCGGCATCCGCCCCCTTGAACTGCTTCGCGAAGTCGGCGAGCAGACGCTTGCCGACGAGCTGCAGGAGGACGTTGTTGTCGCCCTCGAAGGTCACGTAGACGTCGAGGTCCGAGCGGAGTCCGACGAGGCGGTTCTCGGCCATGAAGCCCGACCCGCCGCAGGCCTCGCGGGCCTCCTGGATCGTGTTCAGGGCGTTCCACGTGCTGAGGGGCTTGAGAGCGGCGGCGAGGGTCTCGAGGTTCTCCCGCTCGGCCGGGGTGTCGACTCTGCCGCTGAAGACGCCGTCGAAGGTGCGGAGCAGCTCGTCGTGCGCGAAGTATTGCGCGTAGTTCTGGGCGAGAAGGGGCAGGAGGCGCCGCTGGTGCTTGCCGTAGTCGAGCAGCACGACCTCGTCGGTGCCCGCGCCCGAGTCGAACTGGCGGCGCTGGTTGGCGTACGTCAGCGCGATGTGCAGGGCGAGCGAGGACGCGATCGTGGCCGAGCCGTCGAGCGAGACACGTCCCTGCACGAGGGCACCGAGCATCGTGAAGAAGCGGCGTCCGGTGCTCTCGATGGGGCTCGAGTAGGTGCCGTCGGGAGCGACGTCGCCGTAGCGGTTGAGCAGGTTCGTCCGGGGAACGCGCACGTGCTCGAAGGCGAGGCGGCCGTTGTCGATGCCGTTCAGCCCGCCCTTGACGCCGTCGTCCTCGCTCTGCACGCCGGGGAGCAGCTCGCCGTCGGTCGTGCGGATCGGGACGAAGAAGCAGTGCACGCCGTGGTTCACGCCCTTGGTGACGAGCTGAGCGAACACGGTCGCGGCCTGGCCGTAGACGGCGGCGTTGCCGAGGTAGTCCTTCCACGCCGCGCGGAACGGGGTGTGGATGACGAACTCTTCGGTCTCGGGGTCGTACGTGGCCGTCGTGCCGATCGCCGCGACATCCGACCCGTGGCCGATCTCGGTCATGGCGAAGGCGCCGGGGAGCTTGGCGTCGCGGATGTCGGGGATCCACTTGTCATGGTGTTCCTTGGTGCCCAGCTGCAGGACGGCCGAGCCGAATAGGCCCCACTGCACGCCCGCCTTGATCTGCATGCTCGGGTCGGCGACGACGAGCTCCTCGAAGCCGGCGAGGTTGGCACCGTTGTCCTCGTCGCCGCCGTACTCCTTCGGGAGTGCGCGCGTGGAGCCGCTGTTCTTCGCCAGCAACCTGACCTGACCCATGACGCGCTCGCGATGCTCGGCGACGCTCTGGCCGTCGACACGCCAGTAGGCGGGGTCCTTGAGGAGCTCGCGGACGGTCAGGCGGGTCTCGCCCCAGGTGCCACGGAGCATCGCGCCCACGGCGTCGATGTCGATGCGGGGCTCGTGCGCCTCGTCGGCGCTGTGCGGCGCGGTCGGAGCGCCTCCGGCGGGGGTGCGCTTGTCGGCGGCGGGAGTGGAGGAGCGGACGACGGTGTCGGTCATCACTGGCCTTTCTGAGGACGCCCGGTCGGGGCGACGGGACAGGGAAGTTCGACATTCACGGTAGGAGTCCTCCAACAGCACGCCAACTGCATTGTGGAAGGGAGACAAGCGCGGCCTCCGACGTGGTCTGTGCGACTTGTGCTGCGCCTACATTCGGGGTGTCCCGGGGCGTTCAGACGGGCGGATGCCGCCCGGTGTGTGCACGTTCACGGATGCCGACTGCCAGACTTGAGGAATGCCCGTTCTCCCCTCTGACGAGACCGTCATCCACCTCCGCTCCGGCGGCACCAGCGTCGTCGTCGACCTGCAGCCCGACACCGCCCCGGCCATCGCCCACTGGGGCGCGGATCTCGGCGATGCGCCGCACGAGACGCTCGTCTCGCTCGCGACCGCCTCGCGTCTGCAGCGGGTCTCGGGCGGGCTCGACCGCACGGTGCGCCTCGGCGTGGTCGGAACCGCGGCATCCGGCTGGGCGGGAACGCCGACCCTGGAGGGTCACCGCGACGGCGAGGACGTCGGCGCCCTCTTCGCGCTGACCGACCTGAGGGCGACCGGGGACACCCTCGAGCTGCACTTCACGGACAGCGAGATGCAGCTGTCGGCCCGGTACGAGCTGCGGGTCACGGCATCCGGTCTCGTGCGGGCCCGGACGACGGTCCGCAACGACGGCGCCGGCGTCTACACGGTGCAGGCCCTGCACACGACGCTGCCGCTGCCGTGGGACGCGGCCGAGATCCTCGACACGACGGGGCGCCACCTGCGGGAGCGCTCGGCGCAACGCCATGAGCTCACGTTCGGCACGCACGTGAGGGAGTCGCGTCGCGGCCGTCCGGGGGCGGACTTCACCCTGCTGTTGGCCGCCGGGACGCCCGGGTTCGGGTTCGAGCGCGGCACCGTGCACGGCGCGCACCTCGCCTGGAGCGGCAACTCCCGGATCTTCGCGGAGCGGATGCCGACGGGTGAGTCCTTCCTCGGGGCGGGCGAGCTCTACCTGCCCGGCGAGATCCGTCTCGCGCAGGGCGAGGAGATCTCCTCGCCCGAACTGCTCGGCTCCTGGGGAGACGGCCTCGACGAGCTCGCGGTGCGATTCCACGAAGAGTGGCGAGCACGCGCTCAGCACCCGACCCGCCCTCGGCCGATCACCCTCAACACGTGGGAGGCGGTCTACTTCGACCACCGCCTGCCCAAACTCATCGCCCTCGCCGATGCGGCGGCGGAGATCGGCGTGGAGCGCTACGTCCTCGACGACGGCTGGTTCCGTCACCGCCGCGACGACACCGCGGGCCTCGGCGACTGGTACGTCGACGACACCGTCTGGCCCGACGGCCTGCATCCCATCGCCGACCACGTCGTCGCGAAGGGGATGGAGTTCGGCCTCTGGTTCGAGCCCGAGATGGTCAACCCCGACAGCGACCTCGCCCGTTCGCACCCCGACTGGATCCTCCGCGGGCGCACCGACCTACCGCCGTCCGCGCGTCAGCAGCAGGTGCTGAACCTTGCGCACCCCGAGGCGTACGCGTACATCCGCCAGGTCATCTCCGACATCCTCGCCGCGTACCCGATCTCGTACGTCAAGTGGGACCACAACCGCGACCTCGTCGACGCCGCCGCCGGCCCCGGCGGTGCGGCCCGCGTCCATGCGCAGACCCTCGCCGTCTACCGCCTGATCGACGATCTCAAGGCCGCCCACCCCGGCCTCGAGATCGAGAGTTGCGCCTCGGGCGGCGCGCGCGTCGACCTCGGCATCCTCGACCGCACCGACCGCATCTGGACGAGCGACTGCCTCGACCCCGTCGAGCGCCTCGAGAACCAGCGTTACACCGCGCTCGTCGTCCCGCCCGAGATGATGGGCATGCACCTCACCACCCCGCACGTGCACTCCACCGGCCGCACCGTATCGCTCAGCCTCAGCGGCGCTGTGGCTCTGTTCGGCCACTTCGGCATCGAATGGGACGTCACGACCCTGTCCGAGACGGATGCCGCGACCGTCGGCGCGTGGGTCGCGTTGGCCAAGCGGGTGCGCCCCCTCGTCGCCACGGGCCGCCTGGTGAACGCGGACGTCGCCGACCCCGGACTCGACGTCCGCGGGGTCGTCGCGGAGGACGCGGACTCCGCCTTCTTCACGATCACGCAGACGCAGACGCTCATCTCGTCGCCGGCGGGCCGCGTGCGACTGCCGGGACTCGACGCGGATCGCGTCTACCGGGTGCAGCTCGTCACCCCCGGCGGGATCGTCGAGATTCCCGCGCAGTCGCCGCTCGAGTGGGCGCACCACGACACCGTGCTGACCGGCCGTCAGCTCGCCGTCGTCGGCCTGCGTCCGCCCGTGCAGAATCCTCAGCAGTCGGTCGTCGTCGAGGTCACCGCGGTCTGAGACCCGTCAGATCCGTTCGAGCTGGTCGAGGAACTCGTCGGCCATCTCGACCTGACGGCGAAGCTTCTCGCGCCGGGTCGCGGCCTCGGCGCGGACGCCGTCGAGACGGGCACGGATCTGCGGGTCGTCGGCGTCGCCCGCCATCGCGTCGACGACCTCGAGGAGTTCCCGCATCTCGTCGAGGGTGAAGCCGAGCGGCTTCATGCGACGGATGAGCAGGATGCGGGCGACGTCGCCCTCCGTGTAGAGACGGAAGCCGCCGTCGGTCCGCGCGGACGGAGTGACGAGGCCGATCTCGTCGTAGTGGCGGAGGGTGCGGAACGAGAGTTCGGTCCGCTCGGCGACCTCGCCGATGCGCATCGTGTCGTCGGTCATCCGGTTCCCTCCGAGTGGACAGCAAACCTCACGTTACGTTAGGTTTGGTCGTGCGCGATCTTCGCGCCCTCCATTCTCCCGCGCCGCCATCGGGCCTGCGCACACCCCTCCCCGACGGAGCCATCATGACCACCACCACTCCCGTGCGCCCGCGCATCGAACCGACGGTGCTGCAGGCCCTCCGCAGCCCGCGCCTGCTGACCCGAGAGGTCCTCGCCGGACTCGTCGTCGCGCTCGCCCTCATCCCCGAGGCGATCGCGTTCTCGATCATCGCGGGCGTCGACCCCCGGGTCGGGCTCTTCTCGTCGTTCATCATGGCTGTCGCGATCGCGTTCCTCGGCGGTCGCCCCGCGATGATCACCGCGGCGACCGGCGCCGTCGCGCTCGTCATCGCGCCCGTCGTCCGCGAGTACGGGATGGACTACTTCATCGCGACCGTCCTCCTCGGCGGCGTCATCCAGATCGTCCTCGGACTCGTGGGCGTCGCGAAGCTCATGCGCTTCATTCCCCGCAGCGTCATGGTGGGCTTCGTCAACGCGCTCGCGATCCTGATCTTCCTCGCCCAGCTGCCGCAGCTGTTCGGCGACGGCATCCCTTGGCTCGTCTGGCCGCTGCTCGCCGTCGGCCTGGCCATCCTCTACGCGATGCCGCGGCTCACCAAGGCCGTGCCCGCCCCCCTGGTCGCGATCGTGCTGCTGACCGCGGCCGTCGTCGTCTTCGCGTGGAACGTCCCCACCGTCGGCGACCAGGGCGAGCTCCCCGAGAGCCTGCCGTCCGTATTCATCCCGAACGTGCCACTCACGCTCGAGACGCTGCAGATCATCGTCCCGTTCGCGCTCGCGATGGCCGTCGTCGGACTGCTCGAGTCGCTCATGACCGCCAAGCTCGTCGACGACCTCACCGACAGTCACTCCTCGAAGACCCGCGAATCGCTGGGTCAGGGCGCCGCGAACATCCTGTCGGGCGCCTTCGGCGGCATGGGCGGCTGCGCGATGATCGGCCAGACGATGATCAACGTGAAGGCCTCGGGGGCTCGCACGCGCATCTCGACGTTCCTCGCCGGCGTGTTCCTGCTCATCCTCGTGCTCGCGCTCGGCGACGTCGTGGCGATCATCCCGATGGCCGCCCTCGTCGCGGTCATGATCATGGTCTGCATCGGCACGTTCGACTGGCACAGCATCCGCCCCGCGACGCTCCGCCGGATGCCCAAGAGCGAGACCGCCGTCATGCTCATCACGGTCGTCGCGACCGTCTGGACCCACAACCTCGCGATCGGCGTCGTCCTCGGCGTGATCGCAGCGATGATCATGTTCGCCCGTCGGGTCGCGCACTTCGTGACCGTCACGCGAACGGTGGATGCCGAGGCATCCACCGCCCACTACGCGGTCGACGGGGAGCTGTTCTTCGCCTCGAGCAACGATCTGACGACGCAGTTCTCGTACCCGGACGACCCGGCGAACGTCGTGATCGACATGTCCCGCTCGCACGTGTGGGACGCCTCGACCGTCGCCGCCCTCGACGCGATCGTCAACAAGTACGAGCGGATGGGCACGACGGTGACGATCGTCGGGTTGAACGACACGGCATCCGCCTTCCACGGCCGGCTGACCGGGAAGCTCGGCCCCGGCGAGTGAGGCACCGGGGTTGACCCCTGTGCGGCATACCTGAAGGATGCCGGGGGCGCCCCGCTTCGGAGCGTCACGACGAAGGGGTCCCATGGCAGAGTCGGCACGATTCGCGATCATCGGCACGGGGTGGCGCTCGGAGTTCTTCCTGCGCATCGCCGCGGCTGCGCCCGAGCGGCTGCAGGCGGTGGGCGTGCTCGCCCGCTCCGACGCGTCGGCGGCACGGGTCGCCGGTTGGAACGTGCCGATCCACCGCTCGCTCGACGACTTGCTCGCGGCGCGACCAGACTTCGTGATCGCGTCCGTGAGCTGGCCGGCGATGCCGGCGGTGATCACCGAGCTCGTGGAGCGCGGTGTCCGCGTGCTCGCCGAGACGCCGCCGGCACCCGACGCCGACGGCCTGCGGAAGCTGTGGCACGACGTCGGCGCGAGCCGGCTCGTGCAAGTCGCCGAGCAGTACATGCTCATGCCGGGGCATGCCGCCCGCCTCGAGGTGGTGCGGTCGGGCGCAATCGGCTCCGTCGGCGGGGTGCAGGTCTCGTCGACGCACCTGTACCACGCGACCTCGATGATCCGGACGTTCCTGGATGCCGGCATGGCCGAGGCGACCGTGTCGGCCCGCACCTTCACCGCGACGCTCGTCGACCCGCTGACGCCGGCCGGATGGTCGGACGACGTCTCGCCGCAGGATCGGACGACGACGATCGCGACGCTCGACTTCGGCGACGGGCGGATGGGCCTCTACGACTTCGTCGACAATCAGTGGTGGAACCCGATCCTGTCGCGCCGTATCGTCCTCCGCGGCTCGCACGGCGAACTCACCGACGACACCGTGCGCCGGTTCGAAGGCACCGAGGTGATCACCTCGCCGATCACCTACCGCCGCACGGGTGTCGACCTGAACCTCGAAGGCAACGACGTGGTGTCGGCCGCCTTCGAGGGGCGGATCGTCTACCGCAACCCTTGGGTCGGCACGCGACTGTCGGAGGACGACATCGCCGTCGCATCGTTGCTCGAGCTCACCGGGCGGTGGGCGCTCGGTGACGGCGCGGAACCCTATCCGCTGGCCGACGCCTGCCAGGATCACCTGCTGGGTCTCGCGATCGGCGAGTCGGCGCGGACGGGCGCCGATGTGCGGGTCGCCCCTGACGTGTGGAGCTGATGGGGTTCAGGCCTTGTCGTGCAGGGTGATCCGGTAGCCGTCCGGGTCGGCGAACGTGAACGTCCGGCCGAACGGACCGTCGATGGGCGCTGCGACGATCTCGTGGCCGTCTGCGGCGAGCGCGTCGTGGACGTCCTGAACGTCGGTCGCGCGCAGCCAGATCGCGGCTCCCATTCCGGGGTGGGCCGCCGAGGCGAGGTCGGTGCCGGGCACGATGTCGCGGAGCGCGAAGGCGATCGGCGCGGTGTCGAACACGACGGCGTGAGGAGGTCCGGCGGGCGAGCGGACGAGGCCGAGATAGTGCTCGTAGAACCGCTGCGAGGCGTCGAGGTCGCTGACCTGCAGGGAGATGAAGTCGGGTCCGATGGCGGGCATGAGGCATCCTTTCGTGTGTCAGCTATCTGACATTGATGAGTGTATGTCAGAATACTGACATGGTCCAGTCCGACGAGATCGATCTGCCGACGTCGCTCGGCTATCTCCTGAAGGAAGCGGCGACCGCGCTGCGGGTCGCGATGGAGGACGCCCTCCGCCCGCTCGAGCTGACCGTGACCGCGTACTCGTGCCTCGAGATCCTCGCGCAGCGTCCCGGGTCGTCGAACTCGGATCTCGCTCGGGGCGCTTTCGTGACACGGCAGAGCATGAATGTGCTGCTGCAGACGCTGGAGCGGGAGGGCCTCGTGACGAGGCCGGCGACCGCGGCGGAGGGTCGTGTGCTGCCGGTCACGCTGACCGACGCCGGGCTGCGCCGTCGGGAGCAGGCGAGCGCCGTGGTCAAAGCCGTGGAGGATCGGATGCTGGCCGAGTTGTCGGCGGCGGAACGGGCTCAGGCGTTCGACGTGCTCACCCGCATGACGCGGGCGCTGCGGGAGGGCTGATCCGGCTCGGCTCAAACTCGCTCAGGCTTTGGCGATGACGGCGACGACGGCCTCGCCGTACGCCTCGCGCTTCTTCGCACCGATGCCGGTGATGCCGTCGAGGTCGGCGACCGACGTCGGACGGTGCTCGGCGAGGGCGCGCAGGGTCGCATCGCCGAAGACGATGTACGCGGGAACGCCCTGCTCCTTCGCCTGCTCGGTACGCCACGCGCGGAGCGCCTCGAAGAGGTCGCGGTCACCCTCGGGCAGCGCGTCGGCAGCCGACTGCTTCTTCGCACGAGTCGATCCGCCGCCGGTGCGGCCGAGGACGTCGCGGCGCAGCGGCACCGGCTCCGCGCCGCGGAGCACCGCCGCGCCGGCCTCGCCGACGGTCAGCACGCCGTATTCACCCTGTGCGACCAAGATGCCGCGGGCCAGGAGCTGCCTCACGACCGAGCGCCAGTCCTGTTCGGACAGGTCGTTCCCGATTCCATAGGTCGAGAGCTTGTCGTGCCCCTGCTGGCGGATGCGCTCGGTCGAGGCGCCGCGGACGATGTCGATGAGGTGCCCGGCACCGAACGCCTGATTCCGCTCCCGCTGAAGTCGCACGATCGTCGAGAGGAGCTTCTGAGCGGCGATGAGGCCGTCCCACGTGTCGGGTTTAGTGAGGCAGGTGTCGCAGTTGCCACAGGCATCCGACGACTGTCCGAAGTAGTTCAGGAGGTTCTGGCGTCGGCACGAGACCGTCTCGCAGAGGCCGAGCATCGCGTCGAGGTGCTGACCCATGCGCATCTTGTAGGTGCGGTCACCGGGCGACTGGTCGATGAGGCGGCGCTGCTGCACGACGTCGCCGAGGCCGTAGGCCATCCAGGCGACCGCGGGCTCGCCGTCGCGGCCGGCGCGACCGGTCTCCTGGTAGTAGCCCTCGACGGACTTGGGCAGGTCGATGTGGGCGACGAAGCGGACGTCGGGCTTGTCGATACCCATGCCGAACGCGATCGTGGCGACCATGACGACGCCGTCTTCGCGGAGGAAGCGCGACTGATGCCGGGCGCGGATCGAGGCATCCAACCCGGCGTGATAGGCCAGGGCGTCGAGACCCTGCGTCCGCAGATACTCCGCCGTCTGCTCGACGGACTTGCGGCTCAGCGCGTACACGATGCCGGCGGAGCCTTCGGGCTGCGAGCGGACGAACTGCACGAGCTGGCGACGCATGTCGACCTTGGGCTCGATGCGGTACTGGATGTTCGGCCGGTCGAAGCTCGCGACGAAGTGGCGCGCATCGGGCAGGTGCAGACGCTCGGTGAGCTCGGTGTGCGTGGCGCGCGTCGCGGTGGCCGTGAGCGCCATGCGCGGAACGCCGGGGAACCGTTCGGCGAGGTCGCCGAGAGCGAGGTAGTCGGGGCGGAAGTCGTGACCCCACTGCGACACGCAGTGCGCCTCGTCGATCGCGATGACACTGAGCTGGGCGCGCTGCAGGAGCGCGGTCGTCGCGGGGACGGACAGCCGCTCGGGGGCGACGTAGATGAGGTCGAGTTCACCGTCGAGGAGCGCCTGCTCGACACCGGCGCGCTCGGCCGGGCTCTGCGTGGAGTTCAGGAAGGCGGCGCGGACGCCGTTGGCGATGAGCGCGTCGACCTGGTCGTGCATGAGCGCGATGAGGGGGCTGACGACGAGGCCCGTGCCGGGACGGACGAGCGCAGGCACCTGGTACGTGATCGACTTGCCGCCACCGGTGGGCATGAGGACGACCGCGTCGCCGCCCGCGATGACGTGCGAGACGATGTCACCCTGATCGCCGCGGAACGCCGTGTAGCCGAAGACCTCGGTGAGCACCTTGACCGGGTCGTCGCCGACGTGGTCGCGCCGTTCGAGACGCAGGACGGATGCCGGGGGTGCGGAGGTGCGCTGCTGCGGGGCCGCGGGGCGGGTGGGCTGGGCGCGGGTGGGTTCGGAGCGCGTGGCGCGGGCGACGGACGCGGCGTAGTCGTCGTACCGCGGGTCGGGCGGCGGCGGCGAGTCGAAATCGTCCGGCGGCGGAACGTCATCGGGATCCCACACGAGATCGGCGTAGGGGTCGTTCTGCCATCCGCCGTCACTCACCCGGTCAACCCTAGCCGCGGCATCCGACACGGTCTGCGGATGTGGAGAGCGTCCACGAGGTTGCAAGGATGGGGAGGAGGAGCGGTCATGGAACTGATCAGGTGCACGGCGGCGGATGCCGGTGAGGTCGAGGCGTTCCTGCGTGAGGTCGACCTGACCGTGACCGGGCTGGACGTGCCCACGGTGCGTCTCTGGGTCGAGCGCGATGAGGCGGGTCGCATCGTCGCGAGCACGGGCTACGAGCTGAGCGGCGACGGACGGCACGCGCTGATCCGGAGCGTGGCCGTCGCGGCCTCGTCGCGCACGCGCGGCCGAGGCACCGAAATGGCCGGTTTCGCGCTCGAACACGCCGCTGCGGAGGGCGCGACGACGGCGTGGCTGTTCAGCCGCCGGTCGGGTGCGTTCTGGCAGTCGCTGGGCTTTGCGGCGGCGGACCGTTCGGAGCTCGCTCGGGTCCTGGCGGAGACCCATCAGGTGCGGACGTTCACCGAGACCGGGCAGTTGGTTCGTGAGGTCGCGTGGACGCGGGGGCTGGGGTAGGGGAAGGGGTGGATGCGGGGTCGGGCCGGTGTCGGAACCGATGTCGGAACCCCTCCCTAGTCTGGGACTATGTCCAGTCCTTCCCCGTATGTCGATGAGGTCCCCGAGGGGATCCCGACGACCCTGGACTGGGTTGTGTTGAGCGCGGACATGGCGACGATCCACGCAGCGCAGCGGTACGCGAGCATCGTCGAGTTGTGGGATGACGCGATCCGCGCGGCGACCCGGGATGAGGGTGCGTCGGTGCTGGTGGAACGGTCGGTGCGGCTCGAAGTCGCGTCGGCGTTGCGGATCAGCGAGCACGCCGCGGGCCGTCTCATGGGGGTCGGGCGGGCGTTGGTGAGGCGGTACCCGGCGGTGTGGGAGTCGATGAGTCACGCGGACATCACCGACACGCACGCGACGATCATCGTCGACGGGCTCGATGAGCTCGAGATCATCCGGGATGAGCTGGTCCGCGAGGTACTCGCACTCGCGGAGGAGATGCCGACCGGGCCGTTCCGCCGCGCGGTGCGACGCATCGTCGACCGGGAGCGTGAAGCGACGATCGCGGAACGTCACATGGATGCCGTCGCCCGCAGGCACGTGCGCGTCGAACCCGGTGCGGACGGGATGGCGTGGCTGACCGCGCACCTCCCCGCCGTCGAAGCGCACGCGATCCACGGCAGGCTCACCGCCATCGCGAAGACCCTCGACGACGAACGTTCACTTGACCAGAAGCGCGCAGACGTGTTCGGCGACCTGCTCATCGACGGGGAGACCGCGTCTCTTCCCGACTCCGCCCGTGGCATCCGCCCGACCGTCGCCATCACCGTCCCCGCCCTGACGCTCCTGACTGACGGCCCTGCCGCGCAGGTCGACGGTGTCGGCCCGATCCCGCTCGACCGTGCGCGGGAGTTGTGCGGGGCGGCATCCGGGTGGATGCGGGTCCTCACCCACCCCGACACCGGGGTCGTCCTGTCCGTCGGACGTGAACAGTACCGGCCCCCGGCCGACCTTCGCCGGCTCGTCGCGTGGCGGGCCGCCCGGTGCATGGCACCCGGCTGCGGGATCCCGGCCGATCGGTGCGACATCGACCACACCGTCGACTGGCACCACGGCGGACACACCGACGCCACCAACCTCGCACCCCTCTGCCGCGGGCACCACACCCTCAAACACCACACCGACTGGCAGGTCACAGCCAAACCCGGCGGCGCACTCGAATGGACCTCACCCGCCGGCCGGATCTACCTCGTAAAGCCCGAACGACGCATCCCGCAGTTCACCACCGACCCACCACCGTCCTAGGGCCGAGCGAGGCTGTTCATCCGTGCGACGAGCGCGGTGACCTCGGCGATCCCGATCACGTCGACGAGAGGTTCGTTGAACCATGACTCCCAGATGCCGTCGACGTCGTCCTGCGAGACGCGTCCCTGCTGCGCCAGGATCTCGGCGATGTCGCACGCCTCACGCGCGTACTCGTCCACCGGCACACCCGCCGGCGATCCCGGCTGCAGCCCGTACGGGTCCGCCTCATTCAGTGCCGACAGCACAGCCTCCACCCCGAGCATCACCGCACCATCCGGGCTTCGACGATGCCGGGCGTCCCCGGGTCGGACTGCTCCGCACCGTCGAACGCGAAGCCGTTGCGCCGGTAGAACGCGATCGCACGCGGATTCTCCCGCGCCACCCACAACGACGCGGGCCCGTCGGCCAGCACCGCCTCGAACAACGCCTGACCCGGACCCGTCCCGTGATGCGCCGCCAGGACGTAGAGCATGTACAGCTGACGGCCACCGGCATCCGACTCACCGGACATCGCGAACCCGATCAGCTCGTCGTCCTCCTCGGCGATACGGACGACATGCGCCGGCCGCCGGTCGGAGAGAATCTGCGTCCACATCCGCAGCCGACGCTCCGCCACCTCGTCGGTGAAATAGCTCGCGGGGAGGAGATGCCCGTACGTCTCACGCCAGGCGGCCACGTGCAGGGCTGCGACCGCCGCGGCATCCGTCAGCTGCGGTTCGCGGACCACCACGCTCACGCTCCGGCCCATTTCTCGGCCAGCGTGCCGATCACGTTCACGTTCCGGTTCGTCGCCACGCCCAGCAGCTTCGCCGCGCCCAGCGGGTCGACCGCCCCGTCCTGATACCCGGGCTGCAGCAGCGCATGCGCCGCGCGCCCCCGCACCACCATCCGGCCGCGATCATCGGCCCGCGCCTCGATGTCGGCGGTCTGCGACGCCGCAGGCTCGTCCTTCAACAGATACACGTAGTGACGGGCGAGCCCCGGATTCGCCTCGGCCAGCTCACGCGTCTCCCGAGCGACCTCTCGGAACTCCGCAGCGGAGTAGACGATCGTCGGCACCTCGAATCCCCGGTCGGCGGCGAACGCCTGCTCCAGCGTCTGCTCGATCCGTTCGCGCGACCGCATCCGCGAATCGAAGCGCACGTTCCCCGTGTTGATGTGCGTCTTGACACCCTCGAACCCCGCCGCCTCGACGACACGGCGGATGTCCTCCTTCGGGAACACCCGCTTCGCACCGAGGTTGATCGCCCGCAAGAAGGCCAGATACGTCGTCACCCGCCCAGTCTGCCCGGACCGGCCGACACCCCGCGAGGGAGCAGGATGAAGACATGAACGAGCTCACGCGCTGGCTTCGCGACCAACCGTCCCTCATCGGAACACCACCGCCCCTCGATCTGTCCGACCTCCCGGCCGACCCTCACGACCTCTTCGACCGCTGGATCCGCGCCGCCGCCGACGCCGGCATCCCCGAAGTGCGTGCCGCGACCCTCGCGACGGCGGATGCCGCTGGCCGCCCGGACGCACGGACCCTCATCCTCAAGGGCGTCAGCGCCGACGGGTGGGAGTTCGCCGGCCCGCGCTCCTCCGCGAAGGGGCGCCAGCTCGCCGACAACCCCGCCGCCGCACTGAACTTCTGGTGGCAACCGGTCATGCGCGCGGTGCGCGTGCGCGGAACCGTGCACGAGGCCGCACCAGCCGAGAGCGCGGCCGACATCGCCGGCAGCCCCGCCGGCGCACTCCTCGAACCCGGCGAATGGGCGCTCTGGCGTCTCGTCCCCGAGCGCATCGAGTTCTGGCAGGGCTCGCCCGACCGCCGCCACGCCCGCATCGTCTTCACCCGCGACGGCGACGACTGGACCCGCGAGGTCTAGAGCCTCACGACCTCGGTCACCCGGACGACCGCAGCGCCCTCCTCGACGGATGCCTCGAGGTCGACCTCCGCCCGGATCCGCCAATCGTGGTCTCCGGCGGGGTCATCGATGATCTGCTCGACACGCCATATGCCGTTCGCGGCATCCGACTCGTCGAACACGCACAGCGACGGGCTGCGCGCGGCCCCTCCCGTCAGGATCTCGTCGTGGTCGTCGAAGTACCGATCGAGGACCTCCGGCCAACCGGCATCCGGATCCAACTCGACCAGTGCATCGTCGTTCTGCAGCGCCGCGAGCTGCACCCGTCGGAACATCTGGTTGCGCACCAGCACAACGAACGCACGCCGATTGGCGATCACCGACGGCGGCGCGGGCGGGACCACCGGCGCCTCGGGATCGGCGGCCGGGTTGATCAGCGCGTTCCACTCGTCGACGAGACTCGAGTCGACCTGACGCACCAACTCACCAAGCCACTCGATGAGATCGAGCAACTCGTCGGTGCGCGCCTCGGCGGGCACCGTCTGCCGGATCGCCCGGTACGCGTCGGACAGGTACCGCAGCACCAGGCCCTCGCTCCGCCCCAGTTGGTAGAACGACACGAACTCGCCGAACGACATCGCCCGCTCGAACATGTCGCGGACGACCGACTTCGGCGACAGCTCGAAGTCCCGCACCCACGGCTGACTCGACGCGAACGTCTCGTACGCCTGCGCCAGCAACTCCGCGAGCGGCTTCGGCCACGTCACCGACTCGAGCAGCTCCATGCGCTCGTCGTACTCGATGCCGTCGCGCTTCATCGCGCCGACCGCCTCGCCGCGCGCCTTGTACTCCTGCTGCGACAGGATCGCGCGCGGATCGTCGAGCGTCGACTCGATCACGCTCACCACGTCGAGCGCGTAGTGACCCGTCCCCGTCTCGCTGTCGTCCGGGGACAGCAGGTCGATCGCGGCGAGCGCGAACGGCGACAGCGGCTGGTTGAGCGCGAAGTTCGGCTGCAGGTCGACGGTGAGACGGATGCCGTCGGCATCGGCCACCACGATGTCCGCCGCCGTGAGGGTGCGGAACAGCGCGATCGCCCGGCGGGCCAGCTCGTACTGCCGGGCGCGCGGTTCGTGGTTGTCGAAGACGAGGGAGCGGACGTTCGCGAACACGCCGCCGCCACGTCCGATGACGTTGATCAGCATCGCCGAGGTCAGCTTCAGCTGCGGCGACAGCGGTTCGGGCTCCGCCGCGACCAGACGCTCGAACGAGCCCTCGCCCCAGTTCACGACGCCGGTCGGCGCCTTCTTGCGGACGATCTTCTTGCGCTTGGCGGCATCGTCCCCGGCCTTCGCGAGAGCGACGGCGTTCTCGATCTCCCACTCCGGGGCCAGCACGACGACGCTGCCGTGCGTGTCGTACCCCGCCCGCCCTGCGCGTCCGGCGATCTGGTGGAACTCACGCGCCGAGAGCTGGCGCATCTTCGTCCCGTCGTACTTCGACAGCGCCGTGATCAGCACGGTGCGGATGGGCACGTTGATGCCGACGCCGAGGGTGTCGGTGCCGCAGATCACGCGGAGGAGCCCGCGCTGCGCGAGCGTCTCGACGAGCCGCCGGTACCGCGGCAGCATCCCGGCGTGGTGCACGCCGATGCCGGCGCGCACCAGCCGCGACAGCGTCTTGCCGAATCCGGTCGTGAACCGGAACCCGCCGATGGCGTCGGCGATCTCGTCGCGCTGCTCGCGGGTCGTGAGCTTCACGCTCGACAGCGCCTGCGCCCGCTCGAGCGCCGCGGCCTGCGAGAAGTGGACGATGTAGACCGGCGTCTCGCGGTTCTCGAGCAGCCCCTCCACCACCTCGTGCACGGGCCGCCGGGCGTAGGAGTAGCCGAGCGGCACCGGGCGCTCGACACCCGCGATGTGCGCGACCGCTCGCCCGGTGCGGCGTTCGAGGTCGGTCTTGATGGCCGTGACGTCGCCGAGGGTCGCCGACATCAGCAGGAACTGCGCCTTCGGGAGGAGCAGCAGCGGCACCTGCCATGCCCATCCGCGGTCGGGGTCGCCGTAGTAGTGGAACTCGTCCATCACGACCTGGTCGATCTCCGCGTCGGGACCCAGCCGCAGTGCGACGTTCGCCAGGATCTCGGCGGTGCAGCAGATGATCGGCGCGTCGGGGTTCACCGACGAATCGCCCGTAACCATGCCCACGGCATCCGGTCCGAAGATGTCGACGAGAGCGAAGAACTTCTCGCTGACGAGGGCTTTGATGGGAGCCGTGTAGTACGTGCGGCCGCCGCGGGCGAGGGATGCCGCGTGTGCCGCGACCGCGACGAGCGACTTGCCCGTGCCGGTCGGCGTCGCGAGGATCACGTGCGATCCGGACGCGAGCTCGAGGACCGCCTCATCCTGCGCCGGATACAGGTCGATGCCACGCTCGATCGTCCATTCGAGGAAGCCCTCGTAGACGGCGTCGGGGGTCGACCCCGCCGGAATGCGGTCCCGGAGCGTCGAGGTCATCCCTCGAGTCTGCCCCACCGGCGGCGGGGCGGCGTGCCCAGTGCAGGTCCGATCGACCCCGGACGCCCTCGAACGGCTCCGCAGGGGCGTCTCGCCCTGCACTCGGCACAGGGCCGAGTGCGTCAGGGCATTTCGGCCTTCGCCGCGAGCACGCGAGCGGCGGCGGCGTCGACCTGAGCGGCGAACTGCGGGTCGGCCTTCGCCTTCGCGAGCACCGCGTCGTACATCGCGGGGAACACCGACGGCTTCGCCGAGACGAGCACCACGTCGACGCCGGCCGAGATCGCCCTCACGGCGCGGTCGGCGGGCGACCAGGCCGACACAGCCACCGCGCCCGAGAGGTCGTCCGAGAACACCACACCGTCGAAGCCGACCTCGCTCCGCAGGAGTCCCACGACCTTCGGCGAGAACACCGCCGGGGTGGATCCGTCGATCCGGTCGTAGATCGCCGACGAGACCATCACCGCCGACGGACCCGCCGCAGTGAGCGGCCGGTAGAGGTCGACATCCGGACCGTCCGGCGTCACCGCCCTGTCGACGACGTCGGCCGTCGTGTCGGTGTTCGCGGACACGTGGCCGAGGCCCGGGAAGTGCTTGAACGTGGGGAGGATGCCGGCATCCCTCATCCCGTCCGCGAAGGCGCCCGCCTTGTCGGCGACGGTCGATGCGTCGTAGCCGTACTGGCGGCCGTACCCGCCGATCGGCGGGTTGTCGAAGCGGGTCGCCTCGCTCGTGACGATGTCGGCGACGGGGGCGAGATCGAGGTTCACTCCCGCGTCGGCGAGCTCGCGCCCCCATGCCTCGGCCCTCGCCTGCAGCTGATCGGACGGCAGGTCGGCCTGGCGGATGCCGTAGGGCATCGCATCGAACCCCGGCCCGCGCAGCACCTGGACCTCGCCGCCCTCCTGGTCGGTCGCGACCCAGAGCGGCACCCCCTCGGGATGGTCGAGTGCCGTGAACCGTGCGACCACCTCCGCCGTGCCGGAGACCCCCGCGTGCGATCGTCCGCTCAGGAAGATGCCGCCGGCGTGCCGGTCGCGGACGACGGCCAGCGTCGCCGGCGACGCCGTGGTCGCGGGGGTCCCGACCATGAAGAGCTGGCCGACCCGCTGCTCGAGCGAGAGCGCGTCGATCGGGTCCGGCGTCCGGGACGGCGATGGAACCGCCGAGGGCGACGTGGCGGGAGAGGGCGCCGATGGCGACGTCCCGGGGGAGGGTGCGACGGACGGCGACGAGGACCCCGTGGGAGAGGCGGCACACCCTGCAAGGATCGACGCGGCCATCACCGTGGCGAGTACGGACCATCTCCACGACCGAGGCACACAGACATTCTGCGCCTGCACCGGCCGTCGTGCGCCGGGCTCGGTGTTCCGTATTCAGTCTCGACGGATATTCGTAAGGACGTGCCGCACCGCATTTCCAGGCACCCACCCGTCACCGGTCGGCCTCGAGACTGAATACCGAACGCGTGGCAGCGGGGCTACCGAACGCGTGGCAGCGGGGCTACCGAACGCGTGGCAGCGGGGCTACCGAACGCGTGGCGAGGCGCACCGGATCGCCCGACACGCGCCCTCGCCTACACGCGCGCCTCAGCCGCGCCCGGGCGTGTGCAGTCTCGCGAGGTAGGCGGCGGCTCGCACGGGTGCGCCGGCGCGGTCGGTGAGCGAGACGACGACCGTGACGACGGTGGCCAGCGGGATGGTCCACGCGGCGGGCTGCGCAAGCAGCGGAGCGGCGACGCCGACTCCGCCGACCGCCGCGTGCACGACGAACGCGAGGCCGCACGCGACCGCACCGGTCACCATGCCCGCCACCGCGCCGCGCGCCGTCAGCCGCGACCACCAGATCGACAGCAGCAGGACGGGGGACAGAGCGGATGCCGCGAATACGAAGACGACGCCGACCGAGGCCACGAGTCCTGCCGGCTGGGTCAGCAGGGCGATGGCGAGTGGCACGAGGGCGACGAGGACGGCCGACAGCCGGAAGGAGCGGACCGATCCCGAGAACACGTCCTGGCTGACGACACCGGCGAGCGACACCGTGAGGCCCGCCGAGGTCGCGAGGAACGCGGCGAACGCGCCCGCTACGACGAGCGCGGTGAGGAGCTCCCCCGCGAGACCGGGGAACACGCGCGCGGGAAGGACGAGCGCGACGGTGTCGGCGACGCCCGGCTGAGCGAGGTCGGGCGCGACGACGCGCGCGAGCAGCCCGATCACGCTCGACACGGCGTAGAAGGCGCTGACCATCACGATGACGAGCACCGTGGTCTGCCGCGCCGACCCGCCCGTGGGGCTCGTGTAGAACCGCACGAGCACGTGAGGAAGGCCCATCGTGCCGAGGAGCAGTGCGAGCAGCAGCGATCCCGCGGCGTAGGCGTCGAGCCCCGAGGGCCCGGCCTCGGCGGGGAAGACCACGAGCGGGTCGATCTCGCGCGCTCCCCCGCCGACCGCGAACACGATGAGCACGGCGGGCACGAGCAGCGCCGTGAGTTTGAGCCAGTACTGGAACGCCTGCACGTAGGTGATCGCCCGCATGCCGCCGGCCGCGGCGGCCGCGGCGACCAGGACCGCGACGAGCACTGCACCGACCCACGGCGGGACGTCGGCCACGACCTGCAGCGTGATGCCGGCGCCGTGGAGCTGCGGCACGATGTACAGCCAGCCGATGAGCAGGCACGCGGCGCTCGTCACCCTCCGGGACGCCCGGGACTCGAGCCGCGCCTCGATGAAGTCGGGGATCGTGTAGGCACCGCTCCGACGCAGCGGCGCCGCGACGAACAGCAGCACGAGCAGGTAGCCGGCGGCGTACCCGATGGGGAACCAGAACCCCTCGGCCCCGCTCAGCAGGACGAGTCCCGACAGGCCGAGGAAGGTCCCGGCCGAGAGGTACTCCCCGCTGATCGCGGAGGCGTTCCAGACGGGCCTGACGGTGCGGGATGCCACGAAGAAGTCGCTCGTGGTCCGCGAGATCCGCAGGCCGTACGCGCCGATGAGGACGGTCGCGCCGACGACGGCCGCGACCGCGACGAGGTCGAGCAGCGCGTTCACGCCTCCTCGTCCCGGAGCGCCCGCCAGCGCCGCTCGTTGCGGTTGGCGCCGCGGACGTAGAGGATCGCGAACCCGGCGATCACGGGGTAGAACCCGAACGCGTGCAGCAACCACGACAGCGGAACGCCGAGCAGCGCGATCTCGTCGAGCTCGGGAACGAGCGCCAGCACCGCGAGCAGGACTGCGGCGACGGTCACGAACCCGAGGACGGTCCCCACGGCCAGCCGCAGCTGCGAGCGGCGGAGCGCTCTCGCGTACGCGGCCTCGGCGTCGTCGACGGGCGTGCCCGGCAGTGCGATGCCGCGGGTCGGTGCCCCCGGACGCCCCGCCCCGGCGGTGACGCGCACACGCTGAGCGCTCACGACCCGCTCCGGCCGACGAGGGCGTCACGGACGGCTGGGAGCAGGCGCCGGCTCACCGGCAGCGCGGTCTCGCCGACCCAGACGGTCGGTTCCGCTCCCGCGAGTCGGACCTCGGTGACGGATGCCGCTCGCACGAGGAACGAGCGATGGATCCGGACGAAACCGGCATCCGCCCACCGGGACTCGAGTTCCGAGATCGGGATGCGGACGAGGTGCCCGGAGTCGCCGTCGGTGTGCAGGCGGGTGTAGTCGCCCTCGGCGCGCACCCAGCGGACGTCGCGGCGGTGCACGAACCGCACGGCGGAGCCGACGGTGACGGGCAGCACCTCGTCGGACTCGGTGGGACGGTCGTTCTGCGCGATGCGGTCGACGGCGCGGCGCAGCCGTTCGAGGCGTACGGGCTTCAGCAGATAGTCGAGCGCGCGCAGCTCGAACGCTTCGACGGCGTGCGCGTCGTCCGCGGTCACGAAGACGACAGCCGGCGGGGACGCCAGCGCGCTCAGCGCGGTCGCGAGGTCGAGACCCGAGAGCCCGGGCATGTGGATGTCGAGGAAAGCCGCCGCGACCGGCCTCTCGGTGAGCAGGCGCAGCGCCTCGGCTCCCGACGACGCCGTGAGCACCTCTCCGATGCGGTCGTCGCCGCGCAGCAGGAAGGCGAGCTCGTCGAGCGCGGGCTTCTCGTCGTCGGCGACCAGGACGTCGATCACGACGCTCACTCCTCGCCTCGCGTCAGGTGGTGCGGCTGCGATTTCGGGATCCGCATGCGCACGAGGGTACCGGCGCCCGTGTTCGTCTCGACGACGAGTCCGCCCTCGGCTCCGTAGAGCTGCCGGAGCCGGGTGTCGACGTTCCGCAGGCCCACGTTCGCCGCATCGCCGGCACGCGTCAGGAGCGCGTGCAGCTCGTCCGGGTCCATGCCCGCGCCGTCGTCCTCGACCGTGATCTCGGTGTGGGTCGCGGCATCCTCCGAGGCGATGAGGATCGTCCCCCCGCCCTCCCCCGGCTCGAGCCCGTGTCGGACGGCGTTCTCGACGAGCGGCTGCACCGACAGGAACGGGATGACGGTGGACAGCGTCTCGGGCGAGATCCGCAGCGTCACGGTGAGGCGGTCGCCGAAGCGCGCCCGCTCGAGTTCGAGATAGGAGTGGATGCTGCGGAGCTCTTCCGCCAGCGTCGTGAACTCCCCCTGGCGCCGGAACGAATACCGCGTGAAGTCGGCGAACTCCAGCACCAGCTCGCGTGCGCGAGGCGGATCGGTCGTGATGAACGAAGCGATCGCGGTGAGCGCGTTGTAGATGAAGTGCGGCGAGATCTGCTGCCGGAGCGCACGCAGGTCGGCTTCGGCGAGTGCAGCGCGCGAGGCATCCAACTCCCCGAGCGTCGCCTGCGCGGCGCACCACTCGGCGACCTCCCCCGCCGCGCGGACGAGCGCGGCCCGCACGGGGGCGGCGAAGGCGACCAGCACGCCCGCGACGGCGCCGTCCACACGGATCGGCGCGCCGACGGCTTCGAGCCCGTCCCCGCCCTCGGCGCGGGGGAAGACGCGGCGCTTGCCAGTCTCGGCGACCTGCGCCGCGATGCGGTGGGCCGCGGCATCCAGTCCCTCGGTCTGTCCGTCGCGGGCGACGACGACGTCGCCGACCACGAGCATGACGGCGGGGCTGCCGAGCACGGCCCGCAGGTGCCGCGCGGCGCGCGCGACGTCGGGGGTTGCGAGCCCGCCGCGCAGGTAGGGCGCCGCGAGGCTCGCCTGGTGGAGGGCCCGGTACGTGGCCTCCTCGGCCTCGCTGCCGAGCCCTCCCGCGCCCCGGGCGTAGCGGCGGGCGAGGAGCAGCAGGGCGGACAGCACGATGCCGCCGACCACGCCGAGCAGAGCGGCGAGGACGACGGCATCGGTCATGCGACGAGCCTAGATCGCGGGCGTCAGCAGCAGCGGGCGCCCGGGTTGCGGTCCTGGTCGTCCATCTTCTGACGCCAGAACTGCCGCTCGGTCATGGGCTCCTCATCCGGGTGCACCCGACGGTGGTGCGCGACGTACGTCGCGTACGCCGTGTCGCCCATGAGGGTCGTCACGTACCAGCGGATGCCGCGACCCGCCCGCAGCACGAGGTCGAGCATCGCCCGCATCGGCGAGACCGCGGCATCCGTCCGTGTACTCATGTCAGTGCCTGTTCGCGGTGCGCTCGTCGGCGAGGATCGGCTCCCACTGCTTCTCGAGCTCGCGCTCGGCAGCCGTGCCGATGAACCCGGCGGGAGCGAAGCGGCGCGAGGGCACCGCCTCGTCCTCGTGGTTCTCGCCGCCGCCGCGGCGGATCGCGGCGATCGTGACGCACACGGCGGCGATGATCACGATGATCGCGAGGGTCACGAACACGATCGACAGGGTGCCCTGCACGAAGGTGTTGCGGATGACGGCCTCCATGACCGCCGGCTCGCCGAGCGTCGTGTCGCCCTGAGCGAGCGCGTCGCGGTAGCGGAAGTGGTTCGACCAGTATCCGATCGCCGGGTTCGGCGAGAAGATCTTGTACGCCGACGCGGTGATCGTCACGACCGCCGCGAACGCGAGCGGCAGGGCGACGATCCAGAGCCACCGCACGTACGACGGACCGCGCTTGGCGATGATCGCGAGGACCACGGCGAGCGCGATCGCGGCGAGCAGCTGGTTGGCGATGCCGAACAGCGGGAAGAAGGTGTTGATGCCGCCGAGGGGGTCGGTCACCCCGAGGATGAGGATCGCTCCCCAGCCGGCGACCATGATCGCCGTCGTGATCCAGACACCCGGACGCCACGACACGTCGCGGAACTTCGGGACCCAGTGGCCGATCGAGTCCTGCAGCATGAAGCGCGCGACGCGGGTCCCGGCATCCACCGCCGTGAGGATGAACAGTGCCTCGAACATGATGGCGAAGTGGTACCAGAAGGCCATCATCGCCTGCCCGCCGAGGGCCTGCTGCATGATGTGCGCGAGACCGAGCGCGAGGGTCGGTGCGCCACCGGTACGCGAGACGATCGACTCCTCGCCGACCGCCGCCGCGGTGCTCGTCAGCATGTCGGGCGTGAGGTTCACCCCGGTGATGCCGAGCGAGTTCACGAAGGCGACCGCGCCCTCCACGGTGCCCATCGTCGAGGCCGCCGATGCGTTCATCGCGTAGTAGATGCCCTGGTCGATCGAGATCGCGGCGACGAGGGCCATGATCGCGACGAAGGACTCCATGATCATGCCGCCGTAGCCGATGAAGCGCGTCTGGCGCTCCTTCTCGACGAGCTTGGGGGTCGTGCCCGATGCGATGAGCGCGTGGAAGCCCGAGAGCGCACCGCACGCAATGGTCACGAACAAGAAGGGGAAGAGAGGACCCGCGAACACCGGCCCGGTTCCGGCGATCGCGAAGTCGGTGACGGCGGGAACGGTGATCTCGGGACGGACGAGGACGATCGCTCCGGCCAGCATCACGATGACGCCGATCTTCATGAACGTCGACAGGTAGTCGCGCGGGGCGAGCAGCAGCCAGACGGGGAGGACCGCGGCGATGAAGCCGTAGATGATGATTCCCCAGGCGATGACACTGCGGTCGAGGTGCAGGAACTCCTGACCCCACGCGGTCTCGGCGACCCAGCCGCCGGCGACGATCGCCGCGATCAGCAGGACGAAGCCGATGATCGAGACCTCGGTGACCTTGCCGGGGCGGAGGTACCGCAGGTAGAGGCCCATGAACAGGGCGATCGGGATCGTCATCGACACCGAGAAGACGCCCCACGGGCTCTCGCCGAGCGCGTTGACGACGACGAGGGCGAGGATCGCGACGATGATCAGCATGATCAGCAGCGACGCGACGATCGCAGCGGTGCCGCCGATGCGGCCGAGCTCCTGGCGAGCCATCTGACCGATCGTCCGGCCACCGCGGCGCATGGAGAAGAAGAGGACCGTGTAGTCCTGCACGGCGCCCGCGAGCACGACGCCCACGATGATCCAGATGGTGCCGGGGAGGAAGCCCATCTGCGCCGCGAGCACGGGACCGACGAGCGGGCCGGCGCCGGCGATGGCGGCGAAGTGGTGGCCGTAGAGGACGCGACGGTCGGTGGGGACGTAGTCCTTGCCGTCCTGCTTGACCTCGGCGGGCGTCGCCCGACGGTCGTCGGGGCGCAGCAGATGCTTCTCGATGACCTTCGAATAGAAGCGGTAGCCGATCAGGTACGTCGCGACGGCGGCGAACACGAACCAGATCGCGTTGACGGTCTCACCGCGGACGATCGCGAGCATCGTCCAGCCGAGACCACCGGCGAGGGCGATGAGCGCCCAGACGACGATCTTCAGTGGCGTCCAGCGGCCGTCCTTGGTCTTCTGCTCCTCGGTGAGGGCGACGGGGGGAAGGGAGGGATCGGGTTCGAGCGTGGCGGCCTTGCCACGGCGCGACGGTGCAGACATGGGCGACTCCTTCGGGCGCGTCTTTGCGTACACGTCAGGGTAGGAAGACGGATGCCGCTCCCCCGGGCACGGTCGATGGGTGCTGCGACGAGCGGCACGGTCGGCGCGACGAGCGGTCGGACCTCGCGCTGTCCAGTCCTGGCGGGAAGGCAGTCACGCCGCTTACGGTTGATCCACACGACAGAGGGGGTCCCTGTGGCACACGACGCCGCACCGACGGTCACGCGCAACGATGAGAAGAACCGCTACGAGATCCACGTCGACGGGGCGGTGGCGGGTTACACGCTCTTCACGACCGACGACGCGGGCCGCACCGTGATGCCCCACACCAAGATCGACCCGGCCTATAAGGGTCAGGGTCTCGGCTCGACCCTCGTCGCCGACGCCGTGTCGGACCTCGCCGACCGGCACGCGACGGTCGTCCCCGAGTGCCCGTTCGTCGCGGGCTACCTCTCGGAGCACGACGTCCCCGGCCTCACGGTCGCCTCCCCCGACGCGGAGTGAGGGATGACCCGCCTCGACGCCGACCCGACCGAGACCGTCGACGCCCCGGCATCCTGTGACGGCCCGCGCGCACTGCTGCTGACCGCGCGCGAAGTCCCCCTCGGCGGCGTCCGCGGCATGCAGGTGCACCGCGCCCTGCCGCAGCGCGAGCTGCCGATGGTCGGCGCCTGGTGCTTCCTCGATCGGTTCGGCCCTCAGGTGACGACGATGCGCGTCGAACCCCACCCGCACATCGGGCTGCAGACCGTCACGTGGCCCTTCGCGGGCGAGACCCGCCACCGCGACACGATCGGCTCCGACGTCGTCATCAAGCGCGGGCAGCTGAACATCATGACCAGCGGGGCGGGCATCGCCCACTCCGAGTACTCGATGGGCGACGAGCCCACCGTCACCGACGCCCTCCAGCTCTGGGTCGCGCTCCCCGAGTCGCGCCGCCACGGCGGGCCCGATTTCGAGAGACACACCGACCTGCCCGTCGTGGACCTGGGCGACGGCGCAGCGGCGGTCGTCGTGGTCGGCGAGCTCGCCGGCATCCACTCTCCCGCCACGATGTACACGCCGATCGTCGGCGCGGAGGTCTTCATCCCCGCGGGGGCCCGGGTGCGGATTCCACTGAACCCCGCGTGGGAGCACGCCCTCGTCGGGGTCGACGGGGCTCCTCTCGTCCACGCCGGAGACGAGGAGTCCGTGACGCTCGGCGACCACGACCTGCTCTACCTGGGCCTCGCACGAGAGGTCATCGAGATCGAGGCACCGACCGACGTCACGGTCTTCGTGCTCGGCGGCGAACCGTTCGAGAGCGACATCGTCATGTGGTGGAACTTCGTCGGGCGCAGCCACGAGGAGATCGTCGCCGCACGTGACGAGTGGGAGGCGGACTCGCCGCGTTTCGGACACGTCGTCACGCACGGCGACGAGCGGATACCCGCGCCGCCGCTGCCGACCGTGCGGTTGACGAAACGGCGCCGGCGTCTCTGAGCGGTTTTCCACGGCCCGCGCACGGCCCGGCGGTTCACCCTGCGCGGATAGCCTTGAAACCGTGGCCCGGACCCCCCTGCTGTCCACGCGCGTGCTGCTCGTATGCGCGGCGCTCGGGGTGGCCACCGGCCTCCTGGGCGGCGTGGCGGGCGCGATCACCCCTCTCGTGCTCATCGGCGCCCCGTGGGCGTACGGCCTCGTGCTCGGATCGCACGTGCTGCCGGGGATCATCGCCCAGCAGGTGTTCCGCCTGCCGCTCGTCGCCCTCACGACCCACGTGCTCGCCGCCCTCGTCGCCAGCGCCGTCAACCCGGCATGGATTTGGCGCTTCGTCGGCACCGCCCTCCTGTTCGGCGCGATCCAGGAGGGCGTCGCCGCCCTCACCCGCTACCGTTCGTGGGGCGCGTGGCGCTTCTTCACCGCGGCCCTCGTGATCGGCGTCCTCGTCGCCGCCGTCGTCTTCGCGGCCGCCGACCTCGGCAAGCTCGCCGTGTGGGCCCAGATCGCCTACCTGGTCATCGCCCTCGCCGGCCCGATCCTCTGGACGGCCGCGGGACTCGCCCTCGGCGAGCGCCTGCGCCGGGCGGGCGTCGCCCGCGGAGTCAGGACCGGCTGACGTGCCCGACGACCCGGCGCCGCTGCTGCATCTGCGCGGCGTCGCGATCACGCACGAGGGAGCGGATGCCGCGGCCCCGGCATGCGTCTCGTTCGACGTTCGCCCCGGTGAGGTCGTCCTGCTGCTGGGTCCGAGCGGATCGGGGAAGTCGACCCTCGCGCTCGCGTCCAACGGGCTGATCCCGCAGGCCGTGCCGGCGCGGCTCGAAGGGACCGTCACGGTGCGCGGCCTGTCGACCCGCGAGACACCGGTGGCGACCCTCGCTCGCCACGTCGGCATGGTGTTCCAGGACCCCGACGCGCAGCTCGTGACGGGGAGCGTCTTCGACGAGGTCACCTTTGGTCCCGAGAACCTGCAGATGCCGGTGGCCGAGGTGCTCGCCCGCACCGAGCAGGCACTCCGCCGGGTCGGGCTGTGGGACAGGCGCGCGGAGAACCCCGACCGCCTATCGGGCGGAGGCAAGCAGCGGCTCGCGATCGCGTGCGCGCTGGCGATGGGGTCCGAGCTGCTCGTCCTCGACGAACCGACCGCGAACCTCGACCCGGCCGGCATCGAGGATGTGTACGCGGCCCTCCGCGACGTCGCCGCCGACGGCCGGTCGGTTCTGCTCGTGGAGCATGACCTCGACGCCGCCGCCGAGCTCACCGACCGGGTCGTCGTGCTCGACGCGGACGGGCGCACGATCGCCGACGGCGGCGTGGACGAGGTGCTGCGGGACCGCGCCGATGAGCTCGACGCCCTCGGCGTGTGGCTGCCCGTCTCGACGATGGCCGCCCTCGCCCTTCGCCGAGCGGGCTGGGACCTGCCGCGGCTGCCCCTGACCCCGCCCGAGCTGCACGAGGCGCTCGAATCGGCCGACGCTCCGGTGCCCCGTGCAGGTGATTCGCTGCTCGGGCGGGTCGAAGAGCGCCCGGAGCCCCGTCCCGACCTGCACTCGGCACACCCGGCGGTCGAGGTGAGCGGCCTGACGCTGCGGCGCGGGCGGCGGACGGTGCTGCACGACGTCGACCTGACGATCGGGGCAGGCGAGTTCGTCGCCGTCGTCGGTGCGAACGGGGCCGGCAAGACGACCCTCGTGCAGGCGATCGCGGGCGTGCTCGCACCGCCCCATGGCACCGTGCGGGTCGACGGCGCCGACCCCGCGACCACCGCGCTCCGCGACCTGTCGCGCCGGATCGGTTTCGTCTTCCAGAACCCCGAGCACCAGTTCATCGCCCACACCGTCTTCGACGAGCTCGCCCACGGCCTGCGCGGCCGCGGCCTCGAAGACGCCGAGATCCGCACCCGCACGACGCGGATGCTCGCGCGGTTCGGCCTCGAGGCCAAGGCCGACGTGCACCCGTTCCTGCTCTCCGGCGGCCAGAAGCGGCGCCTCTCCGTCGGCACGGCGCTCATCGCCGGCGCGCCCGTGCTCGCCCTCGACGAGCCGACGTTCGGGCAGGACCGCGCGCGCGCCGACGAGCTGCTGCAGCTGCTCCGCGACCTCAACGAGGCGGGCACGACGGTCATCGTCGTGACGCACGACATGCAGCTGGTCGCCGAGTACGCCGAGCGCACCGTCGTCGTGCACGACGGTCGGATCAGGGCGGATGCCGCGACCCGCGACGTCTTCGCCGACGAGGCCCTGCTCCGCGAGGCGGGGCTGCGGCGCCCCGCGCTGCAGCGGGCGCTGCGGGGCGTCACCCGGCATCCGCAGCTCGCAGGGATCACGGCGCTCCGCGACCTCGCCGGAGGACGCGGATGACGGTCGACCCCTCCGCGACCGGATCGCCGGGCTTCCTCGCCCATCTCTCGCCGCTCGCGAAGCTGGCTGCGCCGCTTCCGGCGATGATCGTGCTCGTGGTCGCGCGTGACCTCGTCACGCCGCTCACGTTCCTCGCGCTGGCCTATCTGCTGCTCCTCGTCGGCAGACGGATGTCGTGGCGCGTCGCCGCCCTGTTGTTCGTCGGCCTCCCGATCGGTGCGGCGATCATGGGTCTCGCGCTCGGACTGTGGGTCGATGCCGCGCTCGTCGACGACACCCCGGCGGTGCTGCGGGTCGGCGCGTGGACCCTGCACGCCGGCGCGGTCGAGGTGGGTCTCGCGACGGGCGCACGGCTCGCCGCGATCCTCGCCCTGGGGCTCATCGCCGGCCTCACGACGACGGGGCCGGACCTCGTCCGCGCATCCGTGCAGCAGCTGCGCGTGCCGTACCGCATCGGCTACGCGGCGCTCGCGGCGATCCGCTTCGTGCCGCGGTTCGCCTACGAGCTCGAACTGATCCGCCAGGCGCATCGGGTGCGGGGCGCGCACGGCGGACGCGGCCCGTTCGCCGCCGTCGCCCGTGGCGCCGGCTACGTGGTGCCGCTGCTGGCCGGAGCGATCCGGCACGCGGAGCGCGTGGCCCTGGCGATGGACGCCCGCGCCTTCGGCGCCCACCCCGACCGCACCGAGCGGTACCTGCTGCCCTGGCGGCGCCGCGACACCGTCTTCGTGCTGGCGTTCTGGGCGGTGTCGGCGGCGACGCTCGCGGCGCTGTTCCCCTGGGGTCTCTGAGCGCACCGGACCGACGGAAATCGGGTCTCGTGCCGCGAGGAACCCGGTGCTACTGTGAGGCAACTTTCCCGCAGGGCCCGACGCTCCCGATGCCGCAGGCCGCACCCGATCGCGGGAGCGGCTCGCGTTTCTGAGGAGGCCCGCGTGACCACGACACCCGTTCACCTGACCCGGCCGGACGGCAAGGGGCTCGCCGCCGGCACGCTCGGCCTCTGGGGCTCGACCGTCATCGGTCTCGCCTCGACCGCGCCGGTCTATTCGCTCGTCGCGACGCTCGGCTACGTCGTCCTCGCCGTCGGCGGGCAGGCGCCGATCGCGTTCGTGATCGCGTTCATCCCGATGCTGCTCATCGCCTTCGCCTACCGCGAGCTCAACAACGCCGTCCCCGACTGCGGGACAGCGTTCACGTGGGCGACCAAGGCGTTCGGGCCGTGGGTCGGCTGGATGGGAGGGTGGGGCGTCGCGATCGCCGGCATGATCGTGCTCGCGAACCTCGCCCAGGTGGGCTCGGTGTACTTCTGGGCGCTCCTCGGGCAGGAGTTCGAGGAGCAGAACGACTGGCGCATCATCGTCGTCGCCGTCGCTTTCATCGCGGCGATGACCTGGATCTCGTGGCGCGGTGTCGAGATCGGCGAGCGCATCCAGAACGTGCTGCTCGGCATCCAGTACCTCGCCCTCATCGTCTTCGTCATCGCCGCCCTGACGCAGTTCTTCGCCGGCGACGCACCGGCGGCGACGCCGTTCAGCTGGGAGTGGCTGAACCCGTTCGCCTTCGGCGACTGGGGCGGGTTCGTCGAGGCGATCCTGCTCGCGATCTTCATCTACTGGGGCTGGGACACGTGCCTCGCCCTCAACGAGGAGACGAAGGACCCCAAGCGCATCCCGGGACTGGCGGCCCTGCTCACCTGCGTGCTCCTGCTCGTCACCTACGTCTCAGTCACGATCGCCGCGATGATGTACGCGGGCATCGGCGAAGAGGGCGGCGGGCTCGGCAATCCCGAGAACGCCGACGACTTCTTCCTCGGCATCCGCGACGGACTGCTCGGTCCGTGGGGGTGGCTTCTGGTGGTGGCGGTGCTCATCTCGGCCGTGTCGTCGACGCAGACCACGATCCTCCCGACCGCCCGCGGCACCCTCGCGATGGGCGTCTACCGGGCGCTGCCCGCGAAGTTCAAGGACGTCCACCCCGACTACCGGACCCCGTCGTTCTCGACGCTCGTCATGGGCGTCGTCGCGATCGTCTACTACGTCGTGATGACGACGATCAGCGACGCGATCCTGCAGGACACGATCCTCTCCCTCGGCCTCGCGATCGCCTTCTACTACGCCATCACGGGGTACGCGTGCGTCTGGTACTTCCGGGCCGACCTCTTCCGCTCCGCGCGCGACTTCTTCTTCAAGGGGCTGTTCCCGCTCATCGGCGCGCTCATGCTGACGTACGCGTTCATCCAGTCGGCGATCGACATGCTGGCCCCCGACTACAGCTACTACGGCACTCTGCTCGGGGTCGGCTCGACGTTCGTGGTCGGCATCGGGGCGCTCGCGCTGGGCGCGGTCCTCATGGTCGTCTGGTTCTTCTTCCCTCGGGCCAAGCGCTTCTTCCGCGGCGAGAGCCTCAACCGCGACACCCCCGTCCTCGTCCCCGACGACACCAGCTCGCTCCCCCGTTCGATCGACGGCGGCATCTGACCGCCCGAAAGGAACCCTCCGCATGCGCATCCTCATCATCGGCGCGGGCGGTGTCGGCAGTGCTGCCGCCCGCATCCTCCGCCGCCGCGACTTCTTCGAGGCCGTCGTCATCGCCGACTACGACCCGGCCCGCCCGCAGGCGCTCGTGGACGAGCTCGGCGACGAGCGGTTCGCCGCGGCGCAGGTGGATGCCTCGAACGCCGAGTCCGTGGCATCCCTCCTCCGCGAGCACTCCGCCACCCACGTGCTGAACGCCGTCGACCCGCGGTTCGTCATGCCGATCTTCGACGGTGCGTTCGCGGCCGGGGCGACGTACCTCGACATGGCCATGAGCCTGTCGCAGCGGCATCCGGATCGCCCGTATGAGGAGGTGGGCGTCAAGCTCGGCGACGCGCAGTTCGCGAAGGAGCAGGAGTGGCAGGATGCCGGGCGCCTGGCGCTCGTCGGGATCGGCGTCGAGCCGGGCCTGTCGGACGTCTTCGCGCGCTACGCGGAGGATGAGCTGTTCGACGAGATCGACGAGTTGGGCGTGCGCGACGGCGCGAACCTCGTCGTCGCGGGGTACGACTTCGCGCCCTCGTTCTCGATCTGGACGACGATCGAGGAGTGCCTGAACCCGCCGGTCATCTACGAGGAGGGCAAGGGCTGGTACGTCACCGAGCCCTTCAGCGAGCCGGAGGTGTTCGACTTCCCCGACGGGATCGGCCCGGTCGAGTGCGTCAACGTCGAGCACGAAGAGGTACTCCTCATGCCGCGGTGGACGAAGGCCAAGCGCGTGACGTTCAAGTACGGCCTCGGCGACGAGTTCATCGAGGTGCTGCGGGTGCTCAACAAGCTCGGCCTCGACAAGACCGACCCGCTGACCGTGAAGGGGGTGCAGGTCTCACCGCGTGACGTCGTGGCGGCGGCCCTCCCCGACCCGGCCACCATCGGCGACAAGATGAGCGGCAAGACGTGCGCCGGCGTGTGGGTGACGGGGACCGGCAAGGACGGGCAGCCGCGCTCGACGTACCTGTACCACGTGGCCGACAACGAGCAGACGATGCGCGAGGACAACTCGCAGGCCGTCGTCTGGCAGACGGCGATCAACCCCGTCATCGCGCTCGAGCTGCTCGCCCGGGGCACGTGGTCGGGGACGGGCGTGCTCGGTCCCGAGGCGTTCGACGCGAAGCCGTTCCTCGAGCTGCTCGCCGCACCGAAGCCCGAGGGCTACGGCTCACCGTGGGGCATGCGGGAGCAGCCGCATCCCGTACCGTCCGAGGCCTGAGGAGGGGCGAGGTCCCGATCGGGCCGGGAAACGGGCGCGCATTCCCGGCCCGAACGGGACTTCGACAGCGGCTCAGCGCCGGTAGGTCGTGAGCGCGCGGTCGCGCGAGACCTGCGCGGTGAGCCCCTCGGCCTCGAGCAGGCCGACCGTCCGCCGCGACAGGGGTGGCAGGGCGGGGGTGCGGGTGAGTCCCACGAGCAGCGTGCGGTGCGTCGTGGCGGTCCGCACCTCGAGGCGCGCGTACTCGCCGCGCTCGCGCCAGCGGAGCAGATCGATGTCGCGGTAGGCGAACCGCTCCTCGCGCCCGGCGTTCGCGATGCGCACGTCAGAGGCGCCGAACGTGATCGTGTACGTCGCCGACCGGTGCTGGACGACGGCCCACAGAGCGAGGTAGGCGAGCCCCGCGAAGGGAAGCGCGACCAGGACGACGAGGGAGCGGGGCCCGAGCCGGGGGAAGACGTCCGAGAGGCCGATCAGCACGGCGATGACGAGGACGGCGGCGGCGATGATCGCGAGGACGATCCCCGCAGCGAGGCCACGCATCGACATCGACACCGCGCGGACCTCCACTGCGGCGCCTCCCGCCGGCGCAGCACGCCAATCGAGAGTCGACGGCGGCGATGGTCGCCGCCCGACCCGGATGCGGCCGAGGACGCGTCCGAGGAGGGCGATCCAGATCCACGCGGATGCCGGGGCGAGAGCGATCCCGCCGGCGACGACGACTGCGCGCAGCACCGGGCTGCCCTGCAGGTCGCCCCACGAGCCGACGGTGGCGAGCACGGCTCCCGCCGCGCTCGCGACGACGACGTGGACGATCAGGCCCGCCGCACCGAGACGCTCGACCGCGCCGACGAAAGCAGCACCAAGCGCCCATCCGCCGACGACGGCCAGCAGGATCGACCAGATGTCCAGGTCGGACGCCGCCAGGACGACCGCCACGGCGAGGGCGAACAGGGCGAGTCCCGCCCCGAGGGCAACGACGGGGAACACCCACGAGCGGCGGTCGTCGACGGCATCCCTCACGAGGGTCGATCGTACGGGGCAGCGACGGCGAGGTCCCGATCCGGCCGGGAAACGCGTGCGCTCACCCGGCCCGATCGGGACCTCATCACGACGTCAGGTCAGGTCGACGGCGACCGACACACCCTCGATCGCCGAGCGCTGCGCCGCGTCTGCCAAAAGCAGCGCGGCGCGGCCGTCGTCGAACGTCGGGCTCGCGGACTCCTCGCCGCTCACCAGCTTGAGGAACTCCGCCAGCTCGGCCCGGTACGAAGGGGTGTAGCGGGTGACCATGGATGCCTCGAACGGCGCACCGGCGGCGACACCGTTCGCGTTCGACAGGCTCACGAGGCTCGTGCCCTGGTTGGCGACGGTCAGGTCGCCGTCGCTGCCGTAGGCCTCGATGCGCTGGTCGTACCCGGTCGTGCTGTGGCGCGAGTTGATGATCGTGACGAGCGCACCCGAGGCGGACTTGAGGATGGCGGTGGTCGTGTCGAAGTCGCCGTGCTCGCGGGCGCCGTCGTCGAAGGTCGTCGTGCCGAAGGCGGTGACCTGCACGATGTCGGGCAGGAAGTAGCGCGCCATGTCGAAGTCGTGGATCGTCATGTCGCGGAAGATGCCGCCCGACACGGCGACGTACGACGCCGGCGGCGCCGAAGGGTCGCGGCTGATGATCGTCAGCTGCTCGAGGCGGCCGATCTCGCCCGCAGCGACGCGCGAACGCGCCGTGTGGAAGCCGGGGTCGAACCGGCGGTTGAACCCGAGCGCGACGGGCACACCGGCGGCGGCGACCACGGGACGGAGCGCCTCGACGCGGGCGATGTCGAGATCGATCGGCTTCTCGCAGAGGACGGGGATGCCGGCCTCCACTGCGGCGCGGATCAGGTCGACGTGCGTGGGTGTCGGCGAGGCGACGAGCACCGCGTCGACCTCGCCCGAGGCGAAGACCTCGGCGGGATCGGTCGTGGTCTTCCCGCCGTACTGGGCGGCGAGCCGCTCGGCACCGTCGATGAACGGGTCGGCGATCCACGCGAGCTCGGCGTCGGGTGAGGCGGCGATGCTCGCGGCGTGCACCTGACCGATGCGTCCGGAGCCGAAGAGTCCGAAGCGGACGGGGGTGGCGGTCATGTCGTTCCTGTTCGTCGAGAGAGGGATTCGGTGTCAGACCCAGGCGCGCAGGGCGTCGCGGTTGGTGACCTGATCGGCGGAGCGGGCGGCGACGAAGGCGTCGAGGGCGACGTCGGGTCCGTTGAGCACGTCCTGCTCGACGACGACCCAGCCCTCGTACCCGCGGGCGTCGAGGGCGGTCATGACGGCGGCGAGGTCGATGTCGCCCTGGCCGAAGGCGACGAACGAGCCGCCCGACCAGACCTCCGGCATCCCCCCGCCTGCGGCGAGGACCCGTCGGAGCGCGGCGAGGTCGACGTCCTTGAGGTGCAGGTGGTTGATGCGGTCGCCCCAGCGCTCGACGGCGGCGAGCGGATCGCCGCCCGCGATGAAGAGGTGTCCGGTGTCGAGGGTGAGGTCGACGTCGGTGTCGGCGACGAACCGGTCGATCTCGTCGGGCGACTCGACGAAGGTCCCCGCGTGGTGGTGGAACGTCGGCTCGAAGCCGGCGCCCCGGACGATGCGCGCGGCGCGGGCGACGTTGTCGGTGAGGCGGCCCCAGGCATCCGTGTCGAGCCGGTCGACCTCGGCGCCGCGACCCGGGGCACCGCGGCGGAGCGACGACCCGTCGTCGGCGAGCGTCGGAAGCGGCAGGGGGCCGGCGCCGGCCTCGGCACCCGCCGAGAACTGGCGGAGCGCCGCGCGCAGGTCGGGCAGGGCGGCGGCGAAGGCGTCGTCGTCCGAGAACGGCAGCTGGACCCAACCGCCGGCGAGCCCGAGGCCGAACCGCTCGAGGCGGCCCCGGAGGACGGCGTCCTCACCGAGGAACCCGAGGGGGCCCAGGTCGATGCCGGCGTAGTCCGCCTCGGCGAGCGCCGCCATCATCGCGTCGGGCGAGATCGTCTCGGCGCCCTCCGGGGTCAGCTCGAAGACGCCGAAGCTCACCGGCGCGCCGGCGACGACCGCCTTCATCGCTGACCTCCGCCAAGGAGGGGGCGCTGGGCGGCGCGTTCGCCGACGTAGGCCTCGCGGGCCTGCTGCGTGGACTCGATGGTCGACACCTCCGGGACGGGCACGTCCCACCACCCGGCGTTGTCGGGTGCGTAGACGAGCGGATCGCTGTTGATGTGGATGAACGTCGACCGATCGGATGCCTTCGCGGCGGCGACGGCGGCGGTCAGGTTCGCCGCGGCATCCGGTCCTTCGGCGATCTCGACGACCTCGAGACCGTAGCTGCGGGCGTTCATCGCGAGGTCGACGGGGAGGACGTCGCCGCCCTGGAAGTTCTTCGCGGCGGGGTCGTAGGTGCGGTATTGCGTTCCGAAGCGCTGCGACCCGACCGTCTCGGAGAGGTGACCGATCGAGGCAAAGCCGTGGTTCTGGATGAGGACCACGATGATCTTGATGCCTTCGGCGACCGCCGTGACGAGCTCGCTGTTGAGCATCAGGTACGACCCGTCGCCCACCATGACGACGACGTCGCGGTCATCCCCCGCGGCGACGAGCCCGCGCTTCGCGCCGAGCCCGCCGGCGATCTCGTAGCCCATGCACGAGAACGCGTATTCGACGTGGTAGCCGAGCGGGTCCCGCACGCGCCACAGCTTGTGGAGGTCGCCGGGGAGCGATCCGGCCGCCTGCACGATGACGTCGCGGGGGTCGGTCGCGGCGTGCACGGCGTGGATGATCTCGGGCTGACCGGGACGGTCGGCACCCGACGGCGCGAACGCGCGGTCGACGATCTCGTCCCACTCCGCCTTCTGTCGGGCGATCCGCTCGGCGTGGTCGGCCGTGACGCGGAAGCCCTCGAGGTCCCGCGTCAGCGCGACCAGTGCTTCGCGGGCGTCGGCGACGACGGGCAGCTCCGAGCCGTGCTTGTAGGCGTCGAAGGCGGCGACGTTGATGTTGACGAAGACGACGTCCGGGTTCTGGAAGGCCGTCCGCGACGCGGTGGTGAAGTCGCTGTAACGGGTGCCGATCCCGATGACGACGTCGGCCTCGGCGGCGAGCCGGTTGGCCGCGAGCGAGCCGGTCGCGCCGACCCCGCCGAGGTACTGCGGGTGGTCCCAGGCGAGGGACCCGCCGCCGGCCTGCGTCGTGCCGACGGGGATGCCGGTGGCCTCGACGAACGCACGGAGCTGCTCCTCGGCCTCGGAGTAGATGACGCCGCCGCCCGCGACGATGAACGGCGTCTTCGCCGAGCGGATCGCGGCGACCGCCCGCTCGAGCGGTCCGCGCTCGGGGAGCGGCCGGCGGATGTGCCACTCCCGGTCCTGCAGGAACTCGATCGGCACGTCGAGCGCCTCGGCCTGCACGTCCTCGGGGAGGGCGATCGTGACGGCGCCCGTCTCGGCGGGGTCGGTCAGCACCCGCATCGCGGCGAGCGCGATCGAGTAGAGCTGCTCGGGCCGCTGCACGCGGTCGAAGAACTTCGAGAGCGGGCGGAACGCGTCGTTGACCGTGAGCCCGATGTCCCACGGCTGCTCGAGCTGCTGCAGCACGGGGTCGGCGACACGGGTCGCGAACGTGTCGCTCGGCAGTAGGAGCGCGGGAAGGCGATTGGTCGTCGCGAGGGCGGCTCCCGTGAGCATGTTGGCCGCGCCCGGACCGACGGATGCCGCGGCGGCATACGTGCCGCGGCGGCGGTGCATCCGCGCGTAGCCGACGGCCTGGTGCACCATCGCCTGCTCGTTGCGGGCCTGGTGATACGGCATGAGGTCGGGATCGTGGACGTTCAGCTGAGTGAGCGCCTGGCCGATGCCGGCGACGTTGCCGTGACCGAAGATGCCGAAGACCCCGGGGATCGTGCGCTCGCGCACGTCGCCGTCGACCGTCCACTGGTGGGCCAGGAACTCGATGAGCGCCTGGCTGACCGTCATCCGCTTCGTCTCTGCCATCAGGATCGGCCTTCCTCGGTCGGGTACGGGAGCCGCGGATCGACGTCCTGCTCCGTCCAGGTGTCGCGGACCCACGCGTGCGCGGGGTCGTCGCTGATGAGCCACGCCCGGCCGGGGTCGGGCCCGGCCATGACGTTCAGGTAGTACAGGTCGTAGCCCGGCGCGGCGACGGCGGGGCCGTGGTAGCCGTAGGGCACGAGGGCGATGTCGCCCGTCCGCACCATCGCGGCGATGTCGATTTCGCCCGCGGGCGAGGAGTAGGTGCTGAACATCCCGAAGGCACTGTCCTCGGCGGCCGCCGACCCCGCGACCGGCGCCGACTCGAAGTAGTAGATCTCCTCGAGGCGCGACTCGTGCCCCGGGACGTGCTCGTCGTGCTTGTGCGGCGGGTACGACGACCAGTTGTCGGCGGGGGTGATCACTTCGCAGACGATGAGGCGGTCGGCATCCAGCGCCTGCGGCGTCCCGAAGTTGTGCACCTGTCGGCTCGACGATCCCGCGCCGCGCAGCTCGACGGGGGTCTCCGCCGCGGCGATGTGGCGCCACGGATGGCGGACGGATGCCGGGGCCTCCGCGACGGCCACACGGCCGCCGCCTGTGAGCGTCGCCGTCCGTCCGACCGGGAGGTAGAGCACGTCGGTCGGGCCGTCGAAGACCGACCGACGACCCTGCAGCGTCGTCCGTGCGCTGTCGTCGCCGTCTGCATGGTCGACCTCGAACGAGCCCGCGAGCGGCACGATGATGCGCTCGACGTCGGTCTCGGCCAGCTCGACGGCATCGCCGTCCGCGAGGTCGGCGACACGGATGCCGGTGTGCTGCCAGCCGGGGGTGCCCCGGCCGACGACGCTCTCCCAGCCGCCTGCGGCGAGGTCGCCGCGGCGGTGGAACCAGGTGTTCTCGATGCTCATCTTCGCGCTCTCGGGATGCCGCCGCCGGGCGGCGTGCGATCAGGTGTTCTGGGGGAAGCCGAGGTTGATGCCGCCGTGCTCTCCGAGGGCACGCGTGGCGGGGTCGAGCCACCGGCTGGTGATCGCCTTCTCACGGGTGAAGAAGTCGAACCCGTGGACACCGTACGCTTTCGCGTCGCCGAACAGCGACTTCTTCCAGCCGCCGAACGAGTGGTACGCGACGGGGACGGGGATGGGCACGTTGATGCCGATCATGCCGACCTGCACCTCGTGCTGGAACCGGCGCGCGGCGCCGCCGTCGTTGGTGAAGATCGCGGTGCCGTTGCCGAACTCGCCCGAGTTGATGAGCGCGAGGCCCTCGTCGTAGCTCTCGACGCGGACGACCGAGAGGACGGGTCCGAAGATCTCCTCCGTGTAGGCGCGGGAGGTCGTCGGGACGTGGTCGAGGAGGGTGGGTCCGAAGAAGAACCCGTCCTCGTGGCCGTCGACCGTGAACCCGCGGCCGTCGACGACGACCGTCGCGCCGTCGGCCTCGGCGATGTCGACGTAGGAGGACACCTTGTCGCGGTGGACGTCGGTGATGAGCGGCCCCATGTCGGGCTCGACGCCGTCCTGGCCTGCGCCGTTGCCGATGCGGAGCTTCGCGATGCGCTCGGTCACCTTGGCGATCAGCTCGTCGGCGACCGGCTCGACAGCGAGGACGACGCTGATCGCCATGCACCGCTCGCCCGCCGCGCCGAAGCCCGCGTTGACCGCCTGGTCGGCGACGAGGTCGAGGTCGGCGTCGGGGAGCACGAGCATGTGGTTCTTCGCGCCGCCGAGGGCCTGCACGCGCTTGCCGTTCCGCGATGCGGTCTCGTAGATGTACTGCGCGATCGGAGTCGAGCCGACGAACGAGATCGACTGCACGACGGGGCTGTGCAGCAGCCCGTCGACGGCGAGCTTGTCGCCCTGCAGCACCGTGAAGACGCCGGCCGGCAAGCCCGCCTCCGCCCACAGCTCGGCGAGCCAGAGCGCGGCCGACGGGTCCTTCTCGCTGGGCTTGAGGACGACCGCGTTGCCGGCTGCGATCGCGATCGGGGCGAACCAGAGCGGCACCATGACGGGGAAGTTGAAGGGCGAGATGACACCGACGACGCCGAGGGGCTGCTTGATCGAGAAGACGTCGACGCCGGTCGACGCGTTCTCGGAGTACGCGCCCTTGATGAGGTGCGGGAACCCTGTTGCGAGCTCGACGACCTCCTGGCCGCGGAGGATCTCGCCCATGGCGTCGGAGACGACCTTGCCGTGCTCGCTCGTGATGAGCTCGGCGAGCTCGCCCTTGCGTGCGTTCAGCAGCTCGCGGAACGCGAAGAGCACGCCCTGACGCTTCGCGATCGAGAACGCGGACCACACGCGGAAGCCCTCGTCGGCCGCGGCGATCGCCTCGTCGATCTCGGCCTGGTCGGCCAGGGCGACCTCTGCCTGCACCGCGCCCGTCGCCGGGTTGTACACCGGAGCCGTCCGCCCGCTCGTCGAGGCACGGTGCGCGCCGCCGATCCAGTGGCCGATGACGCGGGTCTGGGTGGAGAGGGTGCTCATGAGTGTTCCTTCGTGACGAGGGAGGAGTGGACGAGACCGGCCGCGATGTCGACCGCAGCCGCGGTGTCGCCGTCGGGCGGGTAGAGGAGGGTCCGGCCGACGGTGAGTCCGCGGACACCGGGAAGCGCGAGGGCATCCTGCCATGAGGCGAAGGTGGTGTCGGGGTCCTCCCCCGAGTCCCCGCCGAGGAGCAGCGTCGGGAGGGTCGTTGCCGCCATGACCCGCTCCATGTCGGGCACGACGGGCAGCTTCATCCACGTGTACGCGCTCGACCCGCCGAGGCCCGACGCGATCGCGACCGACAGGACCACGGCATCCGTCGACAGGTCGTTGACGATGCGGCCGTCTCGCCACGAGCTCATGAACGGCTCGAGCATGATCGGGATGCCGGCGCCCGCCGCCGCGGTCACGGCGTGCGCCGTCGCCTCGAGGGTCGCGGCCGTCGCCGGGTCCTCGAGGTTGATGCGCATGAGCACCTTCGCGAAGTCCAGGTTCGCCGAGATCATCGAGGGCACGTCGTACGCGCCGTAGCGGTCGTCCATCTCGAAGGAGGATCCCCGCAGGCCGCCGCGGTTCATCGAGCCGACGACGATCTTGCCGTCGAGCAGGCCCAGGGCAGCGAGGTCGTCGATCACATCGGGGGTGCCGAGGACACCGTCGACCCCGGGGCGGCTGAGCGCGATGGCAAGGCGCTCGATCAGCTCGTAGCGGTCGGCCATGGCCGCGGCATCCGACCCCACGGCCAGTGCACCGCGGGCGGGATGATCCGCGGCGACGATGAAGAGGCGGCCGTCGCCGGAGTCGAGGTGGCGCCGGGTGCGGGTCGCGACAGCGTGCCGGATCGCCTCGGGGTCGAAGGCGCGCAGCTCGCGCAGACGCGCGAAGGCGGCCTCGCTGATGACTCGGTCGCTCATGTCGCGCTCCCCGCGCTCAGGATCGCCTCGACCTCGTCGGTCGTCGGCATCGCCGTCGAACATTCCAGGCGCGACGCCACGATGGCGCCGGCCGCATTCGCGAAGCGGAGGATCCGCTCCAAGTCCCAGCCGAGCAGCAGGCCGTGACAGAGGGCACCGCCGAACGCGTCCCCGGCGCCGAGCCCGTTGACCACGTCGACGGGATGCGGCGGCGCGACGACGGTCTCGGTGCGGGTCTTCGCGAGGACGCCCTCGGGTCCCTGCTTCACGATCGCGAGCTCGACGCCGCGCTCGAGCAGGGCGTCGGCCGCCCGCATCGGGTCGGTCTCGCCGACGGCGACCTCGCACTCCTCGCGGTTGCCCACGGCGACCGTCACGTGCTCGAGGGCGGCGGACACCTGCGCGCTCGCCTCGGCGGGGTCGGGCCAGAACATGGGCCGGTAGTCGAGGTCGAGGACGGTGTGGCGCGCGCGGCCGCGGCGACGCAGGGCGTCGAAGTGGGTGGAGCGGCTCGGCTCCTGGCTGAGGCCGGTGACCGTGAGCCAGAAGATGGATGCCTCCACCAGCACGTCGTCCGGCAGCTGGTCGGGCGTCACCTCGAGGTCGGGCGCCTTCGGTTCGCGGTAGAAGTACAGCGGGAAGTCGTCGGGCGGGAAGATCTCGCAGACGGTGAGCGGCGTCTTGTAGGTGCCGTCGACGGCGACGAGCGTCGGGTCGACCGAGAGGCGGTCCAGTTCGGCGCGGAGGTAGCGGCCGAACGGGTCGTCGCCGACGCGCGAGACGAGCGAGACGTCGTGCCCGTAGCGAGCGGCTGCGACGGCGACGTTGGCCGCGCTTCCGCCGAGGAACTTGCCGAAAGACGAGACCTCTTCGAGGCCGACACCGATCTGCAGCGGGTAGATGTCGACGCCGAGACGGCCGATCGACAGGACCTCGGGGGCGGTGGCGCGAGAGGTCATCCGGCGGTCGTGTCTCGAGGCGCGAACATGTCCTAACAATAACACATAGATAAATCCGGAAGCCAGGACGGATGTGCCGTTAGCCTGTCACGTGATGTTGTCGGTACAAACGCCGACGACACCCGTCATCCATCAGAAGGAGTGTGAGGGCTGTGGTCGATGCCGACACCTACTGGCCCGCGGAACTCTTCACCGACCTCGACCGCACCGGTCCCGTGCCGCTGTATTTCCAGGTGTCCAGTCGGCTCGAGGCCGCCATCCACTCCGGCGCGATCCCGGCCGGCGGACGCCTCGAGAACGAGATCGCGATCGGGCAGCGCCTCGGCCTCTCCCGCCCCACCATCCGCCGTGCGATCCAGGAGCTCGTCGACAAGGGCCTCCTCGTGCGACGCCGGGGCATCGGCACGCAGGTCGTCCAAGGGCAGGTGACGCGAGCGGTCGAGCTGACGAGCCTCTACGAGGACCTCAAGAACTCCTCGCACGTCCCCGCGACCCGCGTCCTCGGGCACGAGGTCATCCCGGCCACCGACGTCGTCGCCCACAGCCTCGGCCTGACACCCGGCGATGACGTCCTCTTCGTCCGTCGGCAGCGGAGCACCGACGGAGTGCCCGTCGCCGTGCTCGAGAACTACCTGCCGCCGGAGTTCGCCGACATCACCCGCGAGCAGCTCGAGGAGCACGGCCTCTACGAGATCCTCCGCGCGCGCGGCATCACCATCCGCGTCGCCAAACAGAAGATCGGCGCGCGCAGCGCGCGCGGCGACGAGGGAGAACTCCTCGACATCGACACCACGGGACCTGTCCTCACGATGGAGCGCGTCGCGTTCGACGACTCGGGCCGCGCCTTCGAGTACGGCCACCACTGCTACCGCCCCGACCTCTACAGCTTCGAGACGACGCTCGTCGCCAAGTAAGAGGCCGCACGCGATTCGATCGAGGTCCCGATCGGGCCGGGAAACAGCGCATCGTTTCCGGCCCGATCGGGACCTCGGTAGACGTCAGTCAGCGAGGCGTTCGAAGGATGCCGTCAGGTCCGCGGCATCCGAGGCGATGACGTCGGCGTCGACGAGGTCGCCGGCACCGGCCACGAGCGCGTCCGACCACGTCTGGAGGATCTCCTCCGCGGCCCCTGATCCGTAGAAGAGGTCGCGCAGTCTCTCCAGCTCGCTCTCGTACAGCGCGTGGAAGTCCTCGTCGGCAAGGAAGCGCGTGGCCAGGATGTTGGAGCCGCCGCGACCCCCGCCTCCGCCCATCTCCGGCCCGGCGACACCACCGGTATCGTCCGGCCGGGCGGGTCGGTTCGCCCCGGCATCACCCTCGGGCGCTCCCGCGTCGCCGCGGTCGGGCATCGCCATCCCGTCACCGCGGGCACCGCCTGCCCCGGCATCCCCTGGCGAAGCGCCGAAGGCGAGATTGAGGTCCCAGTTGACGACGGTCATCAGGTCGGTGTCCGCATCGTAGGCGAGGTAGGAGTTGTTGCCCGGCCCGTCGATGTCGTCGAAGTTGTCGACGAGGTCCTGGAACGCGAGGTAGGTGGCGAACTCCGTCACATCGAGGTGCTCCGACAGCTCGGCGCTGAACGTGTCGTCGTCGGAATCGTTGATGAACTCCAGGAACGAGATGAGCGGACTGAGATCGTCTTCGCCCGCCTCCTGATCGAAGACGTCTGTGTAGGACTCCGCGTCGTCGCCGCGGTAGGAGTAATCCCCGCCCGACTCGGCCTTGTAGAGCGCGGTCGCGCCGAGGGTGGACTCGTTCCAGCTTTCGCCCGGGTTCTCGACGACGAGGCGCAATGACGTGGACCCCCCGATCGTGAACCGCGTGGCCGCGGCCTGCTCGCTGGCGAGCCCCGCCCGGTCGAGGAGATCGAGTGCGACGGCTTCGTTGAGCGATGTCTCAGAGCTGTTGCCTCGGACGACGAACTCGGTGATGCCCTCGTGGTTCTGGTCGTCGACGAACTTGTCGAGCCGGATGACCCACGGGATGCCGCTGGGGTCGTCATCGCTCGTGACGCTCTTCAGCGACGAATTGCCTTTCAGCTTCAGCCCCGCGCGCTCGTAGACCTGGCCATCGATCGTGACGGTGACCTCGATCCACTCCTTGTCAGCCGTGCTCTCGTACGTCTTCAGAAGCTGGGCGAGCGCATCCTCATCCACGTCGACCGAGATCGCATGCACCGTCGAGGAGTCCCAGAAGCTGGCCGTCGAGGTCGCGGCGCCGGCGGCATCCGTCCCCTCTCGCTCCTCCTCGACGGCCGGCGCGACGCATCCCGCCAGAACGAGGGCGCCGACCGAGACGAGGGCGAGCGAGAGAGTGAGGCGGAGGTGTCGAGTGCGCATGCGTCGATGACACCCCGCCTCCCTTAATCGCGCCTAAGACGCGACTAAAGGCAGCCTTCGGGACTCAGCGCTTGCCGGCGATACGGCGCGAGACGATGTCGCGCATGATCTCGTTCGTGCCGCCGTAGATGCGGTGCACGCGGGCATCGAGGAACGCGCGCGCGATCGGGTACTCCATGATGTAGCCGTAGCCGCCGTGCAGCTGGACGCAGGCGTCGAGCACCTCCCACTCACGCTCGGTGGCCCAGAACTTGACCTGGGCGGCATCCTCCGCCGAGAGCTTGTTCTCGCCGTAGAGGGCGATCGCGCGGTCGATGTAGGCCCACATGACGTCGACCGTCGTGACGAGGTCGGCCATCGCGAAGCGCGTGTTCTGGAAGTCGATGATCCGCTGACCGAAGGCCTCGCGGTCCTTCGTGTACGCGATGGTCCATTCGACACCGGCCTGCGCGGCGGCCGCGCCGGCAACGCCGATCGACAGGCGCTCGAGCGGCAGGTTCATCATCAGCTGGATGAAGCCCTTGCCCTCCTCGCCGCCGATGAGGTTCTCATCGGGCACGAAGACGTCGGTGAAGCTGAGCTCGGCGGTGTCGTGACCCTGGAAGCCCATCTTGTGCAGCTTCTTACCGTGGTCGAACCCGGCCATGTCGGCCTCGAGCAGCAGGAGCGAGAAGGCGTCGGGGCGGTTGCCCTCGCCCGTCTTGACGAAGACGACGAAGATGTCGGACGTCGTCCCCGACGAGATGAACGTCTTCGCGCCGTTGACGATGTACCCGCCGTCGGTCTTCTTCGCAGTGGTCGAGATGCCGCGCAGGTCCGAGCCCGCACCGGGCTCGGTCATCGCGAGTGCGCCGAGGATCTCGCCGGTCGCCATGCGCGGCAGCCACTTCTGCTTCTGCTCCTGCGTGCCCATGTGCACGAGGTACGGCACGGCGAGGTCGTCCTGGATGCCGAAGGCACCGGCGAGCGAGCCCGCACCCGCCCGGATGATCTCCTCGTTCACGACCGTGCGGAAGCGGTAGTCCTGAAGCATGCCCGCACCACCGAACTCCTCGGGGACGCTCAGGCCGATGACGCCGGCCTCGCCCGCCGCGAGCATCGTGGCGCGGTCGATCTCGCCCGCGGCATCCCACTGTTCGCGCTTCTCGTTCGTGACGTACCGCTTGACGAACTCCTTGACGACGTCGCGGAACGCCTCGTGATCCTCGTCGTAGATGTTCCGCTCCATGCGCGGACCCCCTTCGTGTCAGTGCTCTCACGCTCGCGCGACGCTGCGCTCGTGGGCGGCGTCGCCAGCCTCCACTGTACGCGCGTCGTGGGATCGGATGCCAGGGTGGGCGCGACTCAGTTCCGCGGCTCAGCCGTAGTCGGGCGCGGGCTCGAGGCCGAAGAAGTCCTCGAGGGTATGGAACCCGCCGTCCGCATACGCGGCGGCCAATTCGCGGCCGATGAAGCGCAGGTGCCACGGTTCGGCGGAGTATCCGGTGGTCGGCGTGTGGCCCTCTTCGTAGCGGACGATGAAGCCGTAGCGCCAGGCGTTCTCGACGATCCAGTCGGACTGCGGGGTCCCGCCGAAGCCGTCGTGGTCTCCGCATCCGGAGTCACAGGCGACGACGTCGACCGCGAGTCCCGTCTGATGCTCGCTGTGCCCCGGGCGAGCGCTACGGAGGTCTGCGGCGGCCTTGCCGCGGTTGTCGACGTGGCGGTTGTACGTCTCGACCTGGTTGTCATAGGGGCGGAAGCCGCTGCTCACACCGATCTTGCCGGCTCCGGCGGCGCCGAGGTCCGCGGACAGCTCGTCGAGAGCGGCGGCGGTCTGGTCGAGCAGCCACCCGCCCGCGACGATCCGAAGGCCCTGCGGTCGCGCCTGCGGCGTGGGCCAGTGGTCGATCGGGCTCAGCGGATGCCTCTTGTTCGCGACCACCCAGAGGCGCCCCGCCTCGTGCAGGTCGATGCAAGGCGCCTCCCCCTCGGCGACGGCTGCCCGGAAGGGTTCGGCGCCGCCGAATGCCGTGATGACGTCCCGATCCGAGCCGCTGTCGAGTGCGGTGACGACGGCATCCGTCTCGCAGATCGGCGGGGTCTGGTCAGGCTGATCAGCCTCGGGCGTGGAGGCCGCGGGCAGGGAAGCCTCAGCCGCGGGTGGCGACGCGGCGGGATCGGATGCCGGATCGGCGACGGCGTCCTCCGGCGCGAACGCCCGAGACAGGACCATCACGAGCGTGACCGTCACGGCCGCGGCGAGGGTCAGGAGCACGAGAGCGCGCCGCTGGCGTCGCCTGCGGAGCACCCGTCGCCGGGCGGCGCTCCTCGTCTCTGACACGTGACCAGTCTCGCAGTCACCTGTGGGCATCCCTGGTGTTCGATCATCCCGCGTGTGTCGTTGACAGTCTTTCGTATATGTGTTCGAGTATAGAGATGCGGTGGCAGGGGCAAAACATCTCGACGGTCGACGACGCGGCACTGCCCGGCCTCGAGTCGATGGGTGGGCTCGTCCGATCGGTCACGACACCGGAGTTCGCGGGGATGACCTTCCACGAAGTCGTCGCCAAGTCCGCGCTCAACCACGTTCCGAGCGGATCGGCGATGCCGTTCTCCTGGACCGTGAACCCCTATCGAGGTTGCTCGCACGCCTGCACGTACTGCTTCGCTCGCAACACCCACACCTACCTCGACCTCGACGCGGGCGCGGACTTCGATTCGCAGATCGTCGTCAAGGTGAATGTCGCCGAGGTCCTCGCCCGTGAGCTCGCCAAGCCGTCGTGGCGACACGAGCCGGTCGCCCTCGGCACGAACACCGATCCGTATCAGAGGGCCGAGGGGCGGTACACGCTCATGCCCGGCATCATCGACGCGCTGACGGCGAGCGGCACACCGTTCTCGATCTTGACCAAGGGCACGCTGCTGCGTCGCGACCTGCCGCAGCTGACGGATGCCGCGACCCACGTACCGATCCACATCGCCATGTCGATCGCGATCCCCCACGAACCGCTGCGACAGCTCCTCGAAGCGGGAGCCCCGTCGTTCCAGGCGCGGCTCGACACGGTGAAGGCAGCGACGGATGCCGGTTTCTCGGTGACCGTCTTCCTCATGCCGATCGTGCCGCACCTCACCGACGGGGTCGATGTCCTCGATGATGCGATCGCGCGGATCGCCGCATCCGGAGCCCGTCGTGTCGTGTTCGGCGCACTGCACCTGCGACCCGGTGCGAAGGAGTGGTTCTGGGCATGGCTCGAGCGGGAATGCCCCGACCTCGTGCCCGCCTACCGCGGCCTGTACCCGGGGGCCTCGGTGTCTGCGCCGAAGGGGTACCGCTCCTGGCTGTCGGCGCGGGTCCGGCCGCTGCTGCGGCGCCACGGCCTGCACGGTCGGCTCGAGGAGGAGGACGTCCCACCGCGAGGAGCGGGTCCGGTGCGGACCACGGGGCCGGCCATGAAGACCGCGACCCGGGAACAGGCATCCGCGATGCTGTTCTGACTCAGTCGTCCGCGATCAGGCGCTTGCCGAGGACCGAGGTCGCGTCGCGGGCGTAGCCGAGCGTGTCGTAGAAGTCGGTGACGGCGTCGTTGCCCTCACGGACCATGAGCATCACCTTCGGACAGCCGAGTGCCTCGAGTCGACGCTCGGCTTCGGCGACCAGCATCCGTCCGATGCCCTCACCGCGGCGCGCCGGATCGGTTGCGAGGTAGTACAGCCACCCGCGGTGTCCGTCGTAGCCGGCCACGACCGATCCGACGACACGAACGCCGTCGGACGCGACCAGCAAGAGGTCGGGCCAGACGGCGCGGGCACGCGCGATGTCGCGGTGCGGGTCGTTCCAAGGACGCGTCAGGCCGACCGCGTGCCACAGCGACACGACCGGCTCGACGTCGGGATCACCGAGGGGGCGGATGACGATCGGCATCCGCCCACCCTAGTGAGCGATCTCAGGCGTCGACGTTCGCGGCCTGACGACCCGTGATCTCTTCGAGCACGTCGTCGCCGGCGCGCGCCTCGTCGAACGGCGCGTCGATCTCGGCGCGCTCGAGCATCTCGGTCATGCGCCGACGACGCTGACGGGTGATCAGCGTGACGACCGTGCCGGCACGACCGGCGCGACCGGTGCGGCCGGAGCGGTGCGTGTACGTCTTGTACTCGTCGGGCGCGTCGGCCTGGACCACCAGGTCGATATCGTCGACGTGGATGCCGCGGGCCGCGACATCGGTCGCGACGAGCACGTTCACCTTGCCGTCGGTCAGGCGCTGCAGGTTGCGCGTGCGCTTGGCCTGGTTCAGGTCGCCGTGGAGGGCGACGGCGGCGATCCCGGCATCCTCGAACTGCTCGACGAGCATCTCCGAGTAGGCGCGCGTGCGGGTGAAGACGAGCGTCTTGCCGTCGCGGTCGACCAGCGAGGTCAGGATCTCGGCCTTGTCGCGGTGGTCGATCACGAGCACGCGGTGATCGATCGTGCTGGTCTCCTGCGTCTCGCCGGCGACCTCGTAGACGGCCGGGTTCACGAGGAACTCGTCGACGAGCGCGGCGACCTCTCGGTCGAGCGTGGCGGAGAAGAGCAGCTTCTGCGCGTCATCCTGCACGAGGCGCAGGATGCGCTGCATCGGCTCGAGGAAGCCCAGCTCGCTCATGTGGTCCGCCTCGTCGAGGACGACGATGCCGACCTCCGACAGGTCGAGCTTGCCCTGCTTCTCGAGGTCCTCGATGCGGCCGGGAGTGCCGATGACGATGTCGACGCCCTTCTTGAGCGCGCCGACCTGACGGCCCTGCGGCACGCCGCCGTAGACCTGCGTCGTGAACAGTCCCACGCTCTGCGCGAGCTCCTGCACGGTGCGGTCGATCTGCAGCGCGAGCTCGCGCGTCGGCGCGAGGATCAGCGCCTGCGGCGAACGGCCCCAGGCGCGGCGCTTGCCGGCCTGACCGCGCAGCACGCGCTCGACGAGCGGAGCGCCGAAGGCGATCGTCTTGCCCGAGCCGGTGCGGCCACGGGCGAGCACGTCACGGCCATCGAGGATCGGGCGGACCGTGGCCGCCTGGATCGGGAACGGGCTCGTGGCGCCGAGGCCCTCGAGGGTCCGGACGATGTTCTGGCCGAGGCCGAGGTCGCTGAACGAGGCCTGCTCGACGGATGCGGCATCCACCGCTTCGGCCTGGAGACGCTCGTGCACGACGTCGACGTGGTCCTGGTGCGCCTTCGACTTCTCGGCAGCCTGCCAATCCGACCGGTTCGCGCGCTCGTCGCGGCGGGGCCGGTCGTCGCGGCGGGGACGGTCGTCGCGCTGCGGGCGGTCGTTGCGGTCGAAACGCGGACGCTCGGTCCGGTCATCCCGACGCGGACGGTCGTCGAAGCTGCGCGCCGGACGCTCGCTGCGGTCGAAACGGGGGCGCTCGGTGCGGTCATCACGACGGGGACGGTCATCGCGCTGCGGGCGGTCGTTGCGGTCGAAACGCGGACGCTCCGTCCGGTCATCACGACGCGGACGGTCATCGAACGAACGCGCGGGGCGGTCGTTGCGGTCGAAGCGCGGACGCTCGGTCCGGTCATCACGACGGGGACGGTCATCGAACGACCGAGCCGGACGCTCGTTCCGGTCGAAACGCGGCCGCTCAGCACCACCGGAACGATCGAAACGGGGACGCTCGGCGCGGTCATCCCGACGCGGACGGTCGTCGAAGCTGCGCGCCGGACGATCGCTGCGGTCGAAACGAGGGCGCTCGGTGCGGTCGTCGCGACGCGGACGGTCATCGAACGACCGAGCCGGACGCTCGTTCCGATCGAAACGCGGACGCTCAGCACCACCGGAACGATCGAAACGGGGACGCTCGGCGCGGTCGAAACGCGGGCGCTCGCCCTCGGCGTCGCGACGGGGACGGTCGTCGAAACCGCGGTCGCCGCGGCTGTTCGAGCGGATGCCGCGGGCTTCGGCCCGGCCGGCGCGGTCCTGCTCGGTCCAGCGACCCTTCGCGGGTGCCGACTCCTCGGCGGCGCGGAAGCCGCGGTGCTTGGGGCTCTTGCTGCCGGTGGTTCCGGCGGAGGCCTGACCCGGGCGACGCTTCGCGTCCTGGTAGGAGGTCTTCTTGCCGTAGCGGGGTTCGAAGTTCTGCGCGCGGCCGCCGGCCGGCTTCTTGTTCTTGGGCATGCGTGTGCTTTCTGAGTTCTCGCACGAAACAGCGCCGTGCGCCACGCACGGTGATACCCGGACTTCCGTCGGCCGGGGGCCATTCCAGTTACTGGTTCCGAAACCGCGGATCGGGTTTCGAGATCGGCCCCGAGGACTACACAGGATGCCCGCGCACAGCGCGGTGTCCTCCGCCGACTGCTCCACGATACCCGCCCCACCTGAGAAGCCGCCGCGCGGATACGCTGGCCGCATGGCCGCCGACCCCACCGGAACCCGCTTCAGCCTCCACGCCGCCGACGTCTCCGCGGAGATCACCGAGGTCGGCGCCGCGCTCCGTGCGCTGCGCGTCGGCGATGTCGATCTCGTGCCGGACTACCCCGACGACGTGCCAACACCCGCGGCATCCGGCATCGTCCTCGTGCCATGGCCGAACCGCATCCGCGACGGCCGTTGGGAGGACGACGGCGAGCTCCGCCAGCTCGCGATCACCGAGCCGAAGTTCGGCAACGCGTCGCACGGGCTGCTGCGGTTCGCGTCGTACCGGGCCGAACAGCGGACGGATGCCGCCCTCACCCTGCGAGCCGACGTGTTCCCACAGACGGGGTACCCGTACCACCTCGAGAACCGGGTGACCTACGCGCTCGAGGGGCGCGGCGTGCGCGTCACGCACGCGGTCACGAACGTCGGAGACGGCGATGCGCCCGTCGCCGTCGGGACCCACCCCTACTTCCGCATCTCGGACGTCGACACTGCCGACCTGTCGCTGCAGCTCGAGGCGCGGACGTGGTTCCGTCTCGACGAGCAGAACATCCCGGTCGCCGAGGAGCCCGTCGACGACGACCACGATCTGAGCTCACCGCGCCGCATCGGCGACCTGTCGCTCGACGTCGCGTTCGCCGGGCTCCCCCGGCGGGGCGGCCGCATCGAGGCTCATCTGGTCGCACCCGATTCGCGGCGTCTGACGGTGTGGGCCGGCGAGGGCTTCGAGTATGTGCAGGTGTTCACGACCGACCGGTTCCCCGGCCACGACGTGGCCGTCGCGATCGAACCGATGACGGCGCCCGCCGACGCGTTCAACTCGGGCCGGAGCCTCCGCCGACTCGCGCCCGGCGAGACGTGGACGCTCGAGTGGGGTGTCGACCTCACCGAGGCCGACTGACCCTCACTCCTCGCGCCGCGACTCTTCCGCGCCCGGCTCCTGAACCACAGGTTCCTCGACGGCAGCGGACTCGTCCATCGGGATCTCGACGTCCGGCGACTCCTCGATGACGAGCGCCGTGTCGACGGCCGCCGCACCGGTGACGGCAGCGGATGCCGCATCCCGTCGCGCGCGACGCGTGAGCGGCGCCGGGGTGCCCGCCGACGCACCGGCGACCGCCGGCACCACGTCGCCGCGCTTCGCGGCGCGACGCTCCTTGGCGCCTTCGACGAGGTTGTAGAGCGCCGGCAGCACCAGCAGGGTCAGCACCGTGGACGACACGAGGCCGCCGATCACGACGATCGCGAGCGGCTGCGAGATGAAGCCGCCGTGCCCGGTGATGCCGAGCGCCATCGGCGTGAGCGCGAAGATCGTCGCGAGGGCCGTCATGAGGATCGGCCGCAGACGGCGAGCGCCACCGGCGAGCACCGCCTCCGGCGTCGACAGTCCCTTCTCGCGGTACTGGTTGACGAGGTCGATGAGGACGATCGCGTTCGTCACGACGATGCCGACGAGCATCAGCACGCCGATGAGCGAGGCCACCCCGAGCGGCACGCCCGAGGCGATCTGCAGCAGGATCGCGCCGGTCGCCGCGAACGGAACTGACACGAGCAGCAGGATCGGCTGGCGCAGCGACTTGAAGGTCGCGACCATCACGATGTAGACGATCAGGATGGCGGCGAGGATCGCGAGCCCCAGCTGCGCGAAGGCATCCTGCTGCTGCGTGACGACACCGCCGACCTCCGCGTCCGCTCCCTGCGGGAGGTCCGCATCGGCGAGCGCCGCGGTCACGGTCGCGTTGGCGGCGTTGAGGTCGTCGCTCGACGGCGTGACCGTGACGGTTGCCGTCCGCTGACCGCGCTCGCTCGTGATCGAGGACGGGCCTTCGGACTGCGCCACGGTCGCGACCTCGTCGAGCCGGATCGGACCCGACGCGCTGGCGATCTCGAGCGCCCGCAGTTGCGCGATGGTCTTCGGGATCTCGGACGCCTGCAGGTAGACGGTGAGAGTGGAGTCGTCGATCTCGACGGTGCCGATCTGACGGGGCTGCATCGTGTTCGCGACGAGACCGCCGACGGCGACCTCGGAGAGCCCGAGTTCCGCTGCCTTGTCACGGTCGACGGCGACCGAGACGAAGGGGAGGGATGCCGACAGGTTCGAGTCGACCTGGTCGACGCCGTCGGCGTCCCTCAGCTGGGCGACCACCCTGTCGGTCGCGTCGCGGAGGACCCCGGCGTCGGGCGCCGTGATGTCGACCTCGATGTCGCTCGAGCCGAAGCCGCCCTGTGCAGCGGCAACGGTGACGTCACCGGCATCCTTCAGGTCGGCGACGGCCTTCTGCACGTCGGTCCGGATCTGCTCCTGATCGGCGTCGGGGTCGGTGGTGATCGAGTAGGTGATGCCCGTGCCACCCCCCGAGAAGGCGTCGCGGAGCGCGGAACCCGAGGAGCCGATGGAGGTCTGGACGGTGTCGACGCCGTCGACGTCGAGGAGCACCGCTTCGACGCGCTTCGCCGCGGCGTCCTGACTGCTGAGGCTCGCCGTCGCGCCGACGTTCTGGGTCACGGTGAACGTGTTCTGGCCCGAATCGCCCAGGAAGTTGACCTTCATGAGCGGCACGGCGAGGATCGTGCCGCCGAGCACGAGGACGGCGAGCAGCAGGGTGACGACGGAGTGGCGGAGCGTCCAGCGCAGCACCGGCAGGTACGACTTCTGCAAGCGGCTCGGCGGGGCGGTCGGGTCCTCGGGGTCGATGGCCCGGCCCGCGGCATCCAGGACCGGCTTGCCCGGCCGCAGGAACCAGTAAGCGAGCACCGGGACGATCGTGAGCGCGACGAACAGCGAGGCGAGCATCGCGATGGTGACGGTCAGCGCGAACGGACGGAAGAGCTCGCCCGTGAGGTCGCCGACGAACGCGATGGGGAGGAAGACGGCGACGGTGGTGAGGGTGGATGCCGTGATCGCCGCCGCGACCTCGCGCACCGCCAGGCGGATCGAGGCCAGCTTGTCGGCGTCGCCGACGTAGTGCCGCTTGATGTTCTCGATGACGACGATGGAGTCGTCGACGACGCGGCCGATCGCGATCGTGAGCGCGCCGAGCGTCAGGATGTTGAGCGAGTAGCCGAAGGCCTGGATGCCGATGAACGTGATGAGCACGCTCGTCGGGATCGAGATGGCGGTGACGAGGGTCGACCGCACCGACAGCAGGAAGATCAGGATGACGACGACCGCGAACGCGAGGCCGAGCAGGCCCTCCTGAGCGAGGGCCTCGATCGACTGCTCGATGTAGGGGGCCTGGTCGAACACGACCGTCACGGTCGCGCCGTTGCCGAGATCGTCCTTGATCTTCGTGAGCGAATCGCGGACGAGGTGCGAGACGTCGACGGTGTTGGCGGCCGGCAGCTTCGTGATCGACACGGTGAGGGCGGGCTTGCCGTCGACGCGCGAGATCGAGGTGACCGGGTCGGTGTCGAGCACGACCGTGGCGACGTCGCCGACCGTGAGTGCGCCGGCGGCGATCTGGTCGGCGTTGGTCGGGACGAGCGGGAGTGCGGCGATGCCGTCGACGGAGTCGAGCTTCGTGCCCGTCTGCACCGTGAGGGTCTGGTCGCCCTCCGAAACCGTGCCGCCGGGGAAGAGCCTGCCGTTCTGGTCGAGCGCGTCGGCGATCGCCGTCTGGGTGTACCCGGCGGCCGCGAGCTTCTCCTGGTCGGGCGTGATCGTGACGCGGGACGTCCGGCCACCGACGATCTGGGCGGCCGCGACCCCGTCGAGGTCCTCGACGTCGGGGATGACCGCGTTCTCCAGGCGGTCCTGGACGGCGGCCTCGTCGTCGTACCCCGTCACGGCGAGCGAGATGACCGGGAGGTCGTCGGTCGAGAAGGCGAGGACGTTGGTGTCGAGGCCGTCCGGCAGCGAATCGATCCGGTTGATCGCCTGCAGGATCTTCTGCTCGGCCGTCGCGAGGTCGGTGCCGTACGCGAAGGATGCCTGGACGATCGACGCGTTCGTCGTGCTCGTCGACGATGTGGACTCGAGGTCGGGGACCGCCTGGATCGCCTGCTCGATGGGCGTCGACACGTCGTTGTTGACGACGTCGGGTGAGGCACCCGGGTAGGTCGTCAGGATCGACAGCTGCGGCAGCTGGATCGGCGGGATCAGCTCCTGCTTGAGGCTCGTGAGAGCGAGGCCTCCGAAGATCGCGGCGACGATCGTGATGAGGGCGATGAGCGCACGGTTCTTGAGGCTCAGGACGGCGAGGTGAGACAACGAAGGCCCATTTCCACAGTGCAGGGGGCGGTGCGGGGATGCGCGCAAGTATCCCACGCGCCGCAGGGCCCGAGGCTGGGAGGGCGTGTCAGGACAGGATGAGCGTCCGGATGGCGGATTCGGGCGACACCGAGGTGTCGAGGAGGATGCCGCGACGGTACCGGTCGAACACGCGCGGGTCGATGTACGAGCTGCGGGCGACCGACGGGGTGTTGCCGAGCGCCTCGGCGGTCACCTTCACCGCGAGCACCTCGGCGCGCGCGAGTTCACTCTTCTTCGTCGTGGGGCCGATCCGCGCGAGGGCGTCGGCCGCGGTGATCGTCCCGCGGAGCGTCCGGAAGTCCTTCGCCGTGAAGGTTCCGCCGGTCATGGATCGGACGTAGAGATTGACGTCGCGAGGGCTGAGAGCGACGCGCCGTCGCCCGCGCAGATAGGCGAGCAGCGGCGAGGCGGGCCGTCCGCCCACGAGCAGTTCGACGGCCGCTGCGAGGTCGACATCGTCGACCTCCATCTCCTGTCGCTGACCGCTCTTGCCGGGGAAGCGGAGGGCGACCACAGTTCCGTCGACGACGGCGTCCCGGCGCAGAAGGGTCGTGAGTCCCCGGCTGCCGTGCTTCACGAGGTAGCGCTCGGCGCCCACGCGCGGCGCGGCGAGGTCGAGAAGCCGGAACGCGGCGGCGAGCACACGCTCCTGATCGATGTCCTCCCGGCGGAGCGATGTCGTCACCCGGCCGCGCGCTCGCGGCAGAGCCTCGGCGAGCTGCAGCGCGCGCGCGTACTTGCCCTTGTCCCGACCCGCGGTCCACTGCGGGTGGTAGCGGTACTGCACCCGCCCCGCCTCGTCGACGCCGGTCGCCTGCACGTGGCCGTTCGCGTCGGCGCAGATCCACACGTCCTGCCAGGCCGGCGGCAGCACGAGGGCGCGGACGCGTTCGGCCTCCTCCTTCGGGAGGGGATTGCCGTCGGCATCCAGGTATCGGAACCCGGTGCCCGAACGCAGTCGGCGGTAGCCGAGGTCGACACCGGGACGCACCCGCTTCAGGCGAGGCACGTCAGTGCGATCGGAGCATGTCGATGAGGTCGGCCTTGCGCGCCCGGGAATACCCGCTGAGGCCGAGCTCCTTCGCTCGTCCACGAAGGTCGGCCACCGTCCAGTCCTCGTAGTCGCCGGCTGCGCCGCCGCGCTTCCCGACCGCCTTCCGGCCGTCGCGAGCCGCCGCGTTGGAGATGCGGGCGGCCTTCTCCTTCGAGGCACCGTCGGCGCGGAGCTCCTCGTAGAGCTCGGGGTCTTTCAGGCTGTTCGAGCCGCGTCCTGCCGGCATGGTGCATCCGCCTCACGTGTCGATCGCGGGTAAGGATCGCCCGCGTGCGGCCACGTTATGTCACCGCAGGGCCAACCTGTCAAGGGCCTGTGATCACCTGAAAGAACGCTGATAACAATGTCTAGACGCACACCCGCGTCACCCCCGCCCCGGCGGACAACGGAGACAAACAGAGGGAGCCTCCAATGAACCTCGCACTCATCATCATCATCGTGATCGCCATCGTTTTGGCGATCGTGGGTGGCATCACGGAAGGCCTCCAGTTCCTGCTGTGGGTCGCCATCATCGTCGGTGTCATCGCTCTGATCGCATTCTTGCTGCGAGTACTCCGCAAGAACGCCTGATCGTCTGACGCACTCCCCCAGGTGCGTCAGCGGCGCTCTCCCCCAGGAGCGCTTCGAGGCCCCCTCCCGACCACGGTAGAGGGGGCCTCGTCACGTCCGGCATCCGATCACGCGCCGACGTGATGGCGGAGCGCCTCCCTGACGAAGGCCGCACCGGCGGCTCCGCCGTAGTTCTTCGCGAAACGATCGTCCGCCACGTACATGTCGGCGAGCCCGAGGACGTAGCCGCGGACGTCTCCACCCTCGGATGCGGGTGTCCCCGGAATCGTGCGGAGCCACGCGACGTGCCGCGCCGCGAGCTCCTGCGCCTCATCGGAGTCGGGACGGATGCCGCGCTCCGCCGCGCGTGCCCATTCCTGGGCGAGCCGCGCCGTGTCTTCCTGCCACTGCTTCTTCTCGGCGGACGGCATCCCGCGCCACCAGGCGTCTGATCGTGCGTACGCGTCCGCGCCCCAGCGGTCGGTGACCTCCTGTCGGTGGGCGGTGTGATCGAAGCCGTCGAACATCGTCTCGGCCATGGGTTCCTCTCCTCTTCTTCTCGCGTCGAGGGTCGACGCGACGGCGGCGATCTGCCGCTCGATGCGATCCCGCTCGGATTCGAGCAGGTCGAGGTGGGCGCTCAGCGCCTGATCCTCGGGGACGTCGTCGGCGAGCATCTCGGCGATGCGCGGCAGGCCGAGACCCCACTCGCGCAGCAGCAGGATGCGTTGCAGTCGGCGCAGGGCGGCAGCGTCGTAGAACCGGTAGCCGCCCGGCCCGACCCGCGTCGCCGGCAGCAGACCGACGTGGTCGTAGTGACGGAGCGTTCGGCTCGTCGTCCCGGCGAGCCGGGCGAGCTGCTGGATCGACCATTCGCGCGTCATGGAGATCACGCTAAGAGTTGACGCCGCGTCAAGGTCAAGTGCGCACCGTCGCTGACGATCTCGACACTCGAGATATATCGTGTTATCGTCCTTCCAACGCGATATATCTTGATTCGCGCTCATTCGCAGGAGACAACATGACTCTCGAGAAGTGGCTTGTCCAGCCCGGGGAGACCCGCATCATCGACCTCGACGGCATCCGTCGACTCAAAGTGGGACTCGTCGGCGGTCAGATCGACGTCGTCGCCCATGACGAACCGGGCGTCCGCATCGAGGTGCACTCGGTCACGCAGAAGGAACTGCGCATCGAGGCTCAGGACGGCGCGATCGAGATAGACCACGCGCAGCTGCGCTGGGACAACTTCCTCACGTCCTTCCGCAACTTCGGCAGCGGCGGCCCCCAGGCCGAGATCAGCATCGCGGTCCCCCGGGACATCGCCCTCACCCTCGGTGTCGTGAGCGCAAGCGCGCTCGTCGCAGGACTCGCCTCCGACGCGAAGCTGAACACCGTCTCGGGCGACATCATCGTCGACGGTCTCACCGGCGACGTGACGGCGAACTCCGTCTCGGGGGACGTACAGATGCGCGGTCTCACCGGGACGCTCAACGCCAATGCCGTCTCGGGCGCCGTCACGGCGGTCGGCACGATCCGCACCGCCTTCGCCGACACGGTCAGCGGAGCCGTCCTCATCGACTCCAGCGGCCCCACCCAGAACGTGTCGTTCAACACCGTGAGCGGAGCCGCGACTCTGCGCCTCGACGAGGCCGTGGCCGCGAAGTACACACTCCGCACCGTCAGCGGAAAGCTCCACGTCGACGGCATCGACCGCTCGCAGAGCGGGATCGGCTCGAACTACACCGGAACCGTCGGCGAGCTCAGCGGCTCGTTCGCCGAGGTGCGCGCCAACACGGTGTCGGGCGACGTCACCGTCATCCGTCGGGTCGCCGCCGCGATCTCCGACGACGCGCCCGTCGCCGAGGAGTACTGACATGCCCCCCGTCTTCTCGCACGGTGATCTGCGCCTCTACCTGCTGAGCCTGCTCGACGAGGCGCCTCGACACGGCTACGACCTCATGCAGGCGCTGTCGGACCGCACCGGTGGCACCTACACACCGAGCGCCGGCACCGTCTACCCGCGCCTCTCGAAGCTCGAAGAGGAGGGGCTCGTCACGAAGACGGTGGACGGCCGCAAGACCGTCTACGAGATCACGGATGCCGGTCGCGCCGAAGTCTCGGCCCGTTCGGGTGATCTCGCCGGGATCGAAGCGGGTCTCGCCGACAGCGTGCGCCTCATCGCCGATGAGGTGCGTGCCGGTGTCCGCGAGGCCATGCGCAGCCTGCAGGCCGATCTGGCCGCGGCATCCCAGCCCTCGTCCTCCCCGACGCAGCCCGCGGCGGCGGACCCGCGCTCGGCCGCCCGTGAACAGGTGCGCCGCGCCGACGAGCTGCTGGCGGAGTTCCGTGCCGAGCTGCGCGCCGACCTCCGCAGTCATGTCGCGCGGGGCGGCGACCTCGCGGCATCCGTCATCGACGACCTCAAGGTCGCTCTCGACGACGCGGCCGAGGCCGTCCGCCGGGCGACGCGGGGCTGATCAGGCTCCGGGCCAGAGCTCCTCGGGCCAGGACTGCCGTTCGCGCCACGGGTCCTCGTCATCCTTCACCGGTTCGCCGGTGGGGACGACGAGGACCGGTCGGGGCTGACGGTGAGCCAGCCGTGCAGCAACCGAGCCGGTGAAGAACTCCCGGATCGAGTCGCCGATCCCGCGCTTGCGGGTGCCCACGACGATCAGTCGCGCCTCGGTGCGGTCGGCGAGATCCTTCATCGCCAACGCCGGGTCCCCGGCGAGCATCTCGAGCTGCCACGCGACGTCGACGCCCTCGAGCGCACGTGCCGCCTCGTCGCGGAGCTGGGACTCGAGCGCCTCGCCGGGGACCGCGTCCAAGTTGATGGGCGCGGTGTGGACGTACCCGTCGGGGTCCTCGTAGGAGACGAATCGGGTGACATCGACGTGGACGACGAGCAGCGACGCCCCGTGCAGCCGGGCGTAGTGGGCGGCCTCGCGCAGCACCCGCGACGGTTGCCGCGGCACGATCCCCACGATGACGGGCCGATGAGGGCGACGGGCGGTCGGCTGCGATGCGGCATCGGACATGGCAGATCACCTTCCTGCTCGCCGCCCGCGAGGGCGGTGGGAACGCTCCGTGGTACCCTGAATGCTACTCTTCCCGGCCTCTGCCGGACTGTGACTGCGTCGGGCTGCCGGACCAAGCCCGCACTCGTGAAATGAGGGGGTTACGCATGGGGCGTGGCCGTCAAAAGGCGAAGAACACCAAGATCGCCCGTGAGCTGAAGTACGACACCTACAGCTTGAACATCAACGCGCTCGAGCGGGAGCTCGGCGCGCCTGGTGACGAGCAGTACGAGGACAAGTGGGCCGATCAGTACGCCGATGAGGATGACGAGGACGACGAGTCCGAATCCTCCTCCCCGTCGCTCGAGAAGGCCTGACCTCCCCGGTCGTACTCACCACGATCCGTGGCGCGGTTCCCACTCCTGTTCGACCGTCTTCCGTCGCGCGATCACGACGCCGGCCGGGAGTGCGAGCAGCGAGATCACGATGAGGATGACGAGGGGCGCCGTCCATGACCCGCTTGCGTCGTGCAGCAGCCCGATGCTCAGCGGGATGAACATCGTCACGCCGTAGCCGAGGCTCTGCGCGAATGCGCTGAGCGCGACGGTCGCATCGTGCGTGCGCGTGCGAAGACCCACCGAGGTCAGCACCAGCGGGAACAGCAGCGGCAGCGTGCCCAACAGCGACACCCACAACCAGGGGGCGGATGCCGGGGCCACCAGCAGCCCGCCCGCGCCGAGCACCCCGCACGCCGACGCGATGACGAACAGCGGCAGCACGATGTCGCGGCGTGCGACGAGCGCCGGCACGACGAGCGAGGCCGGCAGGCCGATCAGCGCGAACAGCGAGAGCAGGACGCCCGCGACCTGCGGGGTGACCCCCGCCGTGTCGACGAGGATCTTGGGCAGCCACGCGAACGATGTGTACGCGACAGCGCTCGATGCGAAGAACGTGGTGGCGAGCGCCCACGCGGTGGGGAGACGCCACATCCTCCCGAAGACACGGGTGCTGACCGGCGCGAGGTCGACGTCGGCGGCCGCCGCGAGCCGCCGGGCCTGCAGCGCCAGCACGATCCATGGCGCGAGCCCGGCCAGGGCGAAGACGGCCCAGAGCCCGAGCGAGACGCGCCAGCCCGCGGCATCCGCGATGGGCACCGCGATCAGCGGGGGCAGGAAGGTCGAGAGAGCCATGGTCGTCGTGTAGACGGTCGTGAGCAGGCCGATGCGGTCGGCGAAGTACTTCTTCACGAGCGCGGGCACGAGGACGTTGCCGACACCGACGCCGGCGAAGATCAGTGCCGACCCGAGGAGCAGCCCGGACGCGTCGATCGCTGCGGCCCGGGCGACGAGCCCGAGTCCGACGACCCCGAGCGCGACGAGGGTCGTGCGCTCCAAGCCGAAACGGCGCTCGAACCCCGAGGCGAGCAGACCGAACACCGCGAAGCAGAGCGGCGGCACGGTGCCGATGAGACCGAGGACGGCGGCGGGAAGGTCGAAGTCCTCGCCGATCGCATCGAACAGGGGCGACAGCGACGCGACCGCCGACCGTAGCGAGAACGCGAGCAGGACGATGCCGACGAGGGCGAGGATCCGACCCCGTCGCACGGCGATGAGATCGGAGGACGTCACCGATTCAGCCTAGGCGGCTCAGGACTCCTGCGTGCCCTCGACCCAGGCGAGGTACTCGTCACTCACGGTTCCCGTGACGTACCGGCCGTCGAAGCAGCTCATGTCGAGGTCTTCGACGTCGGGCGCGCCCTCGAGGATCGCCGCCTTGAGGTCGTCGATCTCCTGGTAGACGAGGTAGTCGCAGCCGAGTTCCTCGGCGATCTCGGGGATCGTCCGGTTGTAGGCGACGAGTTCGTGACGCGACGGCATGTTGATGCCGTAGACGTGGGGGAAGCGGATGGGCGGCGCGGCGGAGGCGAACGTCACCGACTTGGCCCCGGCATCCCGAGCCATCTGGATGATCTCCTTCGAGGTCGTGCCGCGCACGATCGAGTCGTCGATGAGGAGGACGTTCTTGCCCTTGAACTCGGTCGACATCGCATTGAGCTTCTGGCGCACGCTCTTCTTGCGGATCGCCTGCCCCGGCATGATGAACGTCCGGCCGATGTAGCGGTTCTTGTAGAAGCCCTCGCGGTACTCGATGCCGAGCTTGCGCGCGACCTGCATCGCGGCGGGACGAGACGAGTCGGGGATCGGCATGACGACGTCGATCGACCCCTCGGGGGTGTACTTCGCGATCGTGTCGGCGAGGCGCTCGCCCATGCGCAAACGCGCCTCGTAGACCGAGATGCCGTTCATGACCGAGTCGGGACGCGCGAGGTAGACGTACTCGAACGAGCACGGCACGAGCTGAGGGCTCGGCGCGACCTGCTGCGTGAACAGGTTGCCTTCGAGGTCGATGAACACGGCCTCACCCGGCTCGACGTCGCGGACGACCTCGAAGCCGGCGTTCTCGAGGACGAGCGACTCGGAGGCGACCGTCCACTCGTACCGGCCGTTCTCGGCCTTGCGGGTGCCGAGGATCAGGGGGCGGATGCCGAAGGGATCACGGAAGGACAGCAGCCCGTAGCCGGCGATGAGGGCGATCGCGGCGTACGAGCCCTCGACGCGCTGGTGGACGCGCGTGACGGCCTCGAAGATCTGCTCGTGGTCGAGCTCGAGGCCCGAGATGACCTGCTGCAGCTCGTTCGCGAGGACGTTCACGAGCAGCTCGGTGTCGGAGCTCGTGTTGAGGTGACGACGGTCGGTGCGGAAGAGCTCCTCGGTGAGCTCGCGCGTGTTCGTCAGGTTGCCGTTGTGGACGAGGACGATGCCGTACGGGGCGTTGACGTAGAACGGCTGCGCCTCCTCCTCGTTCGAGGCGGTGCCCTTCGTCGCGTAGCGGACGTGGCCGAGGCCGATCGTGCCGAGCAGCGAGCGCATGTCGCGGGTGCGGAACGCCTCACGGACCATGCCGCGGTTCTTCGCGATGTGGAAGATGCCGCTGGCCTCGGCGGTCGCGATGCCGGTCGAATCCTGCCCGCGGTGCTGCAGCAGCAGCAGGGCGTCGTAGACCTCTTGGTTGGCGGGTCCCTGAGCGACGACGCCGACGATTCCGCACATAGGTGTAGCTCAGTCCGTTTCTGCGTAGGAGCCGACCAGGCGCACTGCGCCACCGTCGACGCCCTTCGCGCCCTGCTCGTAGTCGCCGGCCGGCAGTGCCGCATCCGACACCGTCCCGACCTGCCAGGTGTGGATGCCCTCCGCAGAGAGGGTGGATGCCGCGGCGTCGGCGGTCTCGGCGGAGACGACTGCGAGGAAGCCGACGCCGAGGTTCCAGGTGCCCTCGGTCTGCTCGAGCGTCAGCCCGCCGATGTCGGCGAGGACGCGGAACACGGGTGACGGCGACCAGGTGGAGCGGTCGATGTCGACCCAGGTGCCGACCGGCAGCACGCGCGCGAGGTTGGCGGCGATGCCGCCGCCGGTCACGTGGCTGAGGGAGTGGATCGCCCCGGGGTGCGCGTCGAGCGCGCGCAGCAGCGGCGACGTGTAGAGGCGCGTCGGCTCGAGGAGCTCCTCGCCCCACGTCCGGCCGAAGTCGGCGGCGTTGTCGCCGTAGCCGATGCCGGCGTTCGCGATGATGTGGCGGATGAGCGAGTAGCCGTTCGAGTGCGGGCCGCTCGAGGCGAGGGCCAGCACGACGTCGCCCGAACGCACGCGGTCGGCGCCGAGGACGGCATCCGCTTCGACGACACCCGTCGCCGCGCCCGCGACGTCGTAGTCGTTGATGCCGAGGAGGCCGGGGTGCTCCGCCGTCTCGCCGCCGACGAGGGCTGTTCCGGTGGCGGAGCAGCCGTCGGCGATGCCGCGGACGATGTCAGCGATCCGCTCGGGGAAGACCTTGCCCGTCGCGATGTAGTCCGTCATGAAGAGGGGCTTCGCCCCGACCACGACGATGTCGTCGACGACCATGCCGACCAGGTCCTGGCCGATCGTGTCGTGCTTGTCGATCGCCTGCGCGATGGCGACCTTCGTGCCGACGCCGTCGGTCGAGGTCGCAAGCAGCGGCTTGGCGTAGCCGAGCAGAGCGGATGCGTCGAAGAGGCCGGCGAAGCCGCCCACACCCCCGAGGACCTCAGGGCCGTGGGTTCGACGGACGGCCGATTTCATCAACTCGACGGCGAGGTCTCCCGCCGCGGTGTCGACGCCGGCAGCGGAATAGGGATTGGTGGGGGTGGAGGCCACCCGCACAGCCTACCGGCCACCGGACAGGGTGATCCGCCATCCTCGCTACGGGACGCCGACCACAGGGGAGCCATAGGATGTCGCCATGAGCGGGGCTGAACGGCCCGAGTGGGTCGTACGGGAGGACGCAAGCGCGACGGTGATCGTCGCGCTGTTCGTGCGCCAGGCGCTCGGCATCCGCGCTCCCGAAGAGCTGCCGCATCTGCGGGGCGCTCCCGCCGCGCAGCCCGTCGACGACGATGACGCGGCGGTGCTGCAGCGGCAATGGCTCGCGTACTGGGCGATGTCGGTCGAGCCGCAGGCGCATCCCTCCCCCGTCCCGCTCGATCTGGTCGGCGGGTTCGAGACGCTCGCCGTGCTGCCGGTCGAGGGGTTCGACGAGCTGCGGGCGGCCATGGCTCCGCTGGCGGAGGACGCCGTCGCCTACGCGAACTGGGCGAGCGAGCGCTACGCCGCGCAGGCCCGGTCGGGGTCGGCCAGCAGCTACCGCGCCTATGCGAGCGCGATCGCCGAGCACGAGCGACGCGTCGGTCGGCGCGCGCACTCGTTCGAGCTCAACGTGCAGGTGCTCCCACTGACGCAGCGGGGCGTGTGGTGGATCGGTTCCCTCACGATCGCGGTCACCGACGGCCTGCGCGGCGACGTCGCGGCCTTCGACCCGGCGATCCAGCCGATCATCGCCGAACTCGCCTGATCAGTCGGACTCTTCGACGCGTTCCCGCTCGATGCGCACCGTCCGGTGTCGACCCGCAAGGACGCGGTCGAAAACCAGCGCGATGACGCCGCCGAGCGCGACTCCGGCGGGCACGCAGCCGAGCAGGAGGAAGCCGAACACCTGACTCTGCGAGTAGGTCGCGCCCGTGCTCTCGCTGATCTGACCGTCACCGAAGGCGAAGGTCAGGATGAGGGCGACGAGGATGCCGAGGGCAGCGCCGACGCCGAAGAAGGCGGCGAACTTGGGACTCCGACGCAGCTCAGCGGACTCGACGTGCGATTCGGAATGCTCGGCCATGCTCCCATTGTCCACCCGCGCCTCAGGGAAGCGGGTCGACGATCGGCTCGGGCTGCGCCGAGCGGGCGCTGTTGCGCTTTCGCCGCTGCACCGACCCGACGGCCAGCAGGGCGGCGAGAAGGGCCGCGATCCCCACCACGACGACCGGGACCAGGATGCCGGTGCCCCCGGCATCCGCTTCGTCACCGGCCGGCGCCACGGCGGGCTCGGCGGTCGTGCAGGTGGCGACGACGGTCAGGTCGAACGTGCCGGCGACTCCCGACCAGAGGACATCGCGGCCCTCGGCGGTCAACTCGGTCGCCGCGCCCACGCCGTCGAGGTTGACGGTGTCGCCCGACTCCGAGACCGCGGCGGCCCGCAGATCGACCGTCGCCAGCGGAGCCTGCGGCATCTGGTCGGCGCCCTCGGGTTGCACGTCGAAGAGGAGGGATCCCTGGTCGCCGTCGATGACGAGGGTCGGCGCGGAGAGGGTCGTCTTCACGCCGGCTGCACTCGAGTATGCGAGCGTGCCGTCGAAGCTGGCGCTGCCCGACGGAGCCACCGGCTCGAGCACGCCCGTGCCTTTGTCGAAGGTGAGGATCCCGTCAGCGGCAGCGAGCGACCCGCTCGCCTGCACGTCGGAGGCACCGGCATCCCACACCGCCGTCGCCTGCGAGACGGTGCACGTGCGGGGCGCGGCCTGGGCGGGGAGCGCGGTGACGGGGAGGAGAGCGGCCGCCAGTGCGATCACGAGGATCGCCGATCGCGCGTCCACCCCGAGGTGTCGTGCCTGCATGCGGTTCCTCTCCGCAGGCGATCGTACCGGCGGGCGGGTGCGGAGATGTCAGGGGCGGAGCGGCAGGAGCCCGTCGAGGTTGGCGCGCACGCCCGACGCGCGGACGGAGCCGGCCGTGACGGCGTCGGCCCAGGCGGTCTGGCCCGTCGCGAGCGCGATCCAGGTCGCGGCATCCGTCTCGATCACGTTCGGAGGGGTACCGCGCGTGTGGCGCGGTCCCTCGACCACCTGCACGGCGCCGAAGGGAGGGACGCGCACTTCGACCGAGTTGCCGGGCGCTTTCTCGACGAGCAGTTGCAGCAGATAGCGGACGGCGGTGGCGAGGTCGGTGCGCGCCGCCCCGCCGGCAGCGACGGCGGCGAGCGCGTCGCGCCCGTCTCCGGTGGTGATGGTGCGGGCCATGGATGCCACCGTAACGCGCGGGCGGCGCTCGGTAGTCTGGCGGGGTGAAGATCCTGGTCCTCGGCTCGGGCGCGCGCGAGCACGCCATCATCCTCGCTCTGGTCGCCGAAGGCGCCGGGCACGAGATCTTCGCGGCCCCCGGCAACGCCGGCATCGCCGCCGACGCGACGCTCGTCGGGAACCTCGACCAGAACGACCCCGCAGCCGTCACCGCCTTCGCCAACGAGGAGCACATCGACCTCGTCGTGATCGGCCCCGAAGCGCCCCTCGTCGCGGGCGTCGCCGATGCACTGCGCGAGCGCGGCATCCCCGTCTTCGGACCCGGCAAGGCTGCCGCGCAGATGGAGGGGTCGAAGGCGTTCGCGAAGCGGATCATGGATGCCGCCGGTGTCCCGACCGGACGCGCGGCGCGCGCGCAGACCCGCGACGAGGTCGCCGCCGCGATCGACGAGTACGGCGCCCCCTACGTCGTGAAGGCCGACGGACTCGCTGCCGGCAAGGGCGTCATCGTCACGTCCGACCGCGAGGCGGCCCTCGCCCATGCCGACACGTACCTGCCGAGCGGCCCCGTGCTCGTCGAGGAGTTCCTCGCCGGTCCCGAGGTCTCGCTCTTCTTCCTGAGCGACGGCGACACGGTCCGCGCGCTCAGTCCCGCGCAGGACTTCAAGCGCGCGCTCGACGGCGATGAGGGCCCCAACACGGGCGGCATGGGTGCGTACTCGCCCCTCCCCTGGCTGGCCGACCGCTTCGGCAGCGAAGAGGCGTTCGTCGCGCAGGTCACCGCCGAGGTCGCCGAACCCGTCATCCGTCAGCTGGATGCCGAGGGCACCCCGTTCATCGGACTGCTCTACGCCGGGCTCATCCTGACCGACGCCGGCGTGAAGGTCATCGAGTTCAACGCGCGCTTCGGCGACCCCGAGACCCAGGTCGTCCTCCCCCGGCTGACGACCCCGCTGTCGCGGCTGCTGCTCGCCGCCGCGAGCGGCACGCTCGAGTCGGAGCCCGCTCCCGAGTTCTCAGCCGAGGCAGCCGTCACCGTCGTGCTGGCCAGCGAGGGATACCCCGAGCAGCCGATCACGGGTCGCCCCCTCACGGGAACGGATGCCGCGGCATCCGTCGACGGCGTCCACCTCGCCCACGCGGCGACGAAGGGCGCCGACGGCGGACTCGTCGCGACCGGTGGCCGCGTCCTGAACGTCGTGGCCGTCGGCACGGACCTCGCCGATGCGCGCGGCCGGGCGTACGCCGCCCTCGAGCAGATCTCGCTCGAGGGGGCGCACTACCGCCGCGACATCGCGCTCAGCGCCTCGAACTAGGCGAACCTCAGCGCTTCGCGAGGTGCGCCGGGCGGCGCAGGAACAGCACCAGCACGACGCCCACCGCGATGACGGCGGCCGGCAGCAGCATGGCCTGACCCATGGCGGTCGAGAATCCCTCGGCGACGGCGGGCGGCATCCCGCCACCGCCTCCGAAGTCGCCACCGGCGGCATCTCCGGCACCGGGCAGGTTCGCCTCGAGGCGCGCCTGCATGACGGCGGCGATCGCGGCGGAGCCGATGACCGAACCGATCGTGCGCGTCGTGTTGTAGATGCCCGAACCGGCGCCCGCCTGCTTCGGCGGGAGGTTGCGGGTTGCGGTGGTCGCGAGCGGTCCCCACATGCCGGCGTTCGCGACGCCGATGATGGCCGAGGGGATGAGCAGCAGCAGGACGGGCGCCTCGGTGTTCATGAGGAGCACGTATCCGATGAGCCCGATCACCATGAGCGACAGGCCGGGAACGAGCAGCACGCGCGGGTCGACGCGATCGAGGATGCGACCCGCGAAGGGTGCGAGCACACCCGACAGCACCGCCATTGGGATGAGCAGCAGCGCCGACTCGGTCGGGGTGAGACCGCGGGCGAGCTGCGTGAAGAAAGCCATCGGCAGCGCCATGCTCGTGACGGTGAAACCGACGGCGGCGATCGCGAGGTTCGAGATCGCGAAGTTCCGGTCGCGGAACAGCTCGAGCGGCACGAGGGGTTCGCTCTTGGTGCGCGCCTGCGTCCACACGAAGACCGCGAGCACGGCGACGCCGGCGACGATCATGACCCAGACCCACGCGGCCCACTCGTAGTGCTGACCCTCCTGCAGTCCGAAGACGATGAGGAACAGGGCGACCGCGCTCAGGACCACGCCGAGGACATCGAAGCGGTGCGGATGCGTCTCGAGCTGCGGGACGAGCCGCACGGCGAGGACGAAGGCGATGATGCCGACCGGGATGTTGACGAAGAAGATCCATTCCCAGCCGAAGCCGTCGACGAGCAGCCCGCCCGCGAGCGGTCCGACGAGGGTCGCGACACCGGCGGTCGCACCCCACAGGCCCATGGCCGCTCCGCGCCGCTCGGCGGGGAAGGTGCGGGTGATGACGGCCATCGTCTGCGGCGTCATGAGCGCGGCGCCGAGGCCCTGCGCGGCGCGCGCGAGGATCAGCATCTCGAGCGAACCCGACAGGCCGCAGGCGAGCGAGGCGAGCGTGAAGATCGCGAGCCCGATGAGGTAGATGTTCTTCGGCCCGAACCGATCGCCGAGGCGTCCCGTGACCAGCAGCGGCACGGCGTACGTCAGGAGGTAGGCGGACGTGACCCACACGACGTTGTCGAGGTTGCTCGTCGACGGGTCGAGGGCCGCCTTGATGGCGGGGTTCGCGACCGAGACGATCGTGGTGTCGACGAGGATCATGAAGAACCCGAGGACGAGCGCCCAGAGGGCGGGCCACGGATTCGATGGGGCGGGGGGTGCGCCCGGCGTGCGGACGGTGGTCGTGCTCTCGCTCATGTGCGTGCGGATTCTCTCTGTGCCAGATAGCGGTCGGTGACGGGGATGTCGACGACACCCCAGACGGTGTCGGGACGACGGATGAACTCGACCGCTTCGTCGAGCCAGGCGATGTCGGCGGCGAGCAGGGCGGCCTGCCGGTGGACTTCGATGAGGAACTGGGGGTGGGACCCGTGCGCGATGGCGGTCTCGCGAGCACTCCGGTGCGCATTCAGGGATGCCGCGAGTCCCTCCCGCCGCGCGTCGAGCAGCTCGATCACCTCGTCCCGGCCGAGGTTGTGCGCCTCGGTGAGGGCGATGCGGAACCGCTCGGGATCGTCGATCGAGACCAGCTCGCGACGGATCCAGACGAGGAGCGCGGTGTCACCGGCATCCGTCAGCGTGTACGTCGTGCGTTCGGGCCGGTTGCCGGCGCGGTCGCTGCCGACCTCGGCGATATGACCCTGCCGCTCGAGGCGGGCGACCGTGTGGTAGATCGTGCCGTGGGTCAGGGCGATCATGCGATCGGCTCGGCGCTCGCGCAGCAGGCGCACCATCTCGTAGGTGTGCATGTCGTCCTCGTGCAGCAGCGCGAGGAGCATGATCGCGGTGGGGGTGAGCCGCGAGACGGCATCCGTCATGGGCCTCCCTCCGAGCGATTAGTCCACGTGGACTATACGCCTGTTCGAGATGAAGCCGCAGTCGTCAGTCGGCCGCGCGGAGGATCGCCCACGCCCGATCCACGCCGTCGGTGATCGCCGTGATCTGGATGCCGACCATGCGGTCGACGGTGATTCCCGTCAGACGCCCCGGGGCACCGCACCCCTGCGTGACGGTGAGGGGCCCCTTGATCGTCACGGGCGGCTCGTCCTCGCCGGCCGCGGGACTCAACGAGAGGGTGATGGTCGCGTCACGCGGGATGCAGTCGAATTCCAGGGTGTACTCCTGGTCGCGCACCGCGCTGGCCGACACGTTCAGGGAGGTCACGGGCTCGACGCCGACCGCGTCACCGGTGAAGACGAGTCGGCTCGCCTCGAGCGGATCCTCGACAGGGATGTCGTACGGCGGGTCCGCCGGCTCCTCGGACTCCGGCGATGCAGACGGGGACGGAGTCGAGGACGGCGACGGCGCGGACGACACCGGCATGGACGGACTCGGCGAGGGCGCCGCGTCGTCCACCCCCGTCGTGGAGATGCAGCCGCTCAGACCGAGCGACAGCGTGAGAGCGGTCAAGGCGAGGAGCGGGCGGCGCATGACGACAGGGTACGCACGGGCACGCGCCGCCCGCGATAATGGCCGGGTGACGGATGCCGCGACTGCCCTGCCCGGATGGACCCACGTGTACTCGGGCAAGGTCCGGGACCTCTACCGCCCCGCCGACGGCTCGGACGGACGGATGCTGGTGGTCGCCAGTGACCGCGTCAGCGCGTTCGACCAGGTGCTCGACCCCGGCATCCCGGGTAAGGGCGAGCTCCTCACGCGCCTGAGCCTGTGGTGGTTCGCGCAGCTCGCGGGTGCCGACGGCGGCCGGCCGATCCCGAATCACCTGATCGAGGGCGTCGAGCCGCCCGCCGAGGTCGCCGGCCGCGCCATGGTGGTCCGCGAACTCGACATGCAGCCGATCGAGTGCGTCGTGCGCGGGTACCTCACCGGGTCGGGGTGGGCCGAGTATCAGGCCGACGGCACGGTCTGCGGCATCCCGCTCCCTTCGGGCCTGCACAACGGGGATCGCCTGCCCGAGCCGATCTACACCCCCGCGTACAAGGCACCGCTCGGCGAGCACGACGAGAACATCTCGTTCGAGCGCAGCGTCGAGCTCGTCGGCGAGGCCCGCGCGGCCGCGCTGCGCGACGCGTCGCTCGAGGTCTACCGCCGCGCCGCCGCCCTCGCCGAGGCGAAGGGACTGATCCTCGCCGACACGAAGTTCGAGTTCGGCTACGACACCGACGGCGTCCTCACCCTCGCCGACGAGGTCCTCACGAGCGACTCGTCGCGGTACTGGGATGCCGAGACCTGGCGCACCGGCTCGACGCCGGCCGAACGCATGGCGAGCTTCGACAAGCAGATCATCCGCGACTGGCTCGCGGCGAACTGGAACAAAGAGGGAACGCCTCCTGCCGTGCCGGCCGACGTCGTCGAGCAGACCGCGGCCAAGTATCGCGAACTCCTGGAACGCCTCACGTCCTGACAGCGTCGCTCCCGCACGTACAGCCTGCTCCCAGGTAGCCTGACCCCAGGCATCCCCCACCATCTGAGGAGCACGCGCATGCCCATCTGGACCCTTCACGGCGACGGACGCCGCGTCGCCCCCGGAGCCGTCGTCACCCCGAGCGAGCGTCTCGGCTGGGGCAGCACGATCGCGATCGGCGCACAGCACGTCGTGGCCATGTTCGGCGCGACGTTCCTGGTGCCGCTGCTGACCGGGTTCCCCGTCAGCACGACGCTGCTGTTCTCGGGACTCGGCACGCTCCTGTTCCTGCTCCTCACGCGCAACAAACTGCCCAGCTACCTCGGCTCGTCGTTCGCGTTCATCGCGCCGATCACCGCCTTCGGCCCGGGCCAGGGCAAGCCGCTCGACAGCCCGGAGCAGATCGGCCAGGCGCTCGTCGGCGTGTTCGTCGCCGGCATCCTGCTCGCCGGCATCGGCTTCCTCGTGCAGGCGACGGGAACGCGGTGGCTCGAGAAGCTCATGCCCCCCGTCGTGTCGGGCGCGATCGTCGCCCTCATCGGTCTCAACCTCGCGCCGGCCGCGTGGAACAACTTCAAGACCGACGCCGTGCTCGCGACCATCACCCTGGTCGCGTGCATCCTGTTCGCGGTGCTGTTCCGCGGCATCCTCGGACGCGTCTCGATCTTCCTCGGCGTCGTCGTCGGCTACATCGCCGCGCTGATCATGGGCCGCGTCGACTTCTCGGGCGTCACCACCCTGATCGACCAGGGGCAGTGGATCGGCCTTCCGACCTTCCACCTGCCCTCCTTCGGCGATCCGGTCGCGTGGGGCCTCCTGCCGATGTTCCTGCCCGTCGTGCTCGTCCTCGTGGCCGAGAACGTCGGCCACGTGCGCGGCGTCGCGACCATGACCGGCGACCCCACGGTCAACAAGCGGACCGGCCGCGCCCTTCTCGCCGACGGCCTTGCGACGACCCTCGCCGGCGCGTTCGGCGGCTCGGGCACGACCACCTACGGCGAGAACATCGGCGTCATGGCCGCGACCCGCATCTACTCGACGGCGGCGTACTGGGTGGCCGGCATCATCGCCGTGCTGCTGTCGTTCTCACCCGTCGTCGGTGCTGTGCTCTTCACGATCCCGAGTGGCGTGATCGGCGGCGTCACGACCGCGCTCTACGGCCTCATCGGCGTCATCGGCATCAAGATCTGGGTCGACAACCAGGTCGACTTCTCGCGCCCCGTGAACCAGTACACGGTCGCCGTCGCCTTCGTCATCGCGATCGCGAACTTCACGATGGATCTCGGTCAGCTGCAGTTCGGCGGCATCGTGCTCGGTACCGTGGCAGCGCTCGTGATCTACCACGCCGGGAATGCCATCGCCCGGGCCCGCAAGACCGGAGCGGATGACGGCGGTCCCATCGTCCCGATCGGACAGCTCGGCGGCGACCCGGACTGACGGGAACAACGTCGGGCGCGGCCGCGTTGCATATTCACATGAATACGTCCGCGCTCGACCGGCTCGCCCCCACCACCTCGATGGGCGCGGTCACCTTGCTCGTCGGCGACCTCGACGGGATGACGCGGTACTACCGCGACGTCGTCACGCTCGCGGTGCTCGACGCGGCGGGCGACACCGTCACGCTGGGCCGCGCCGGGCGCCCGATCGTCGTCCTCCGTCACGAGCCGTCGCTCCGCCACGCACCCGCCGGCGCCGCGGGCCTGTTCCACACCGCGATCCTCTTCGAATCGCAGACGGCCCTGGCCGCCGCGCTGTTCTCGCTCGCGCGGCACGCTCCGCAGTCGTTCACCGGTAGCGCCGACCACCTCGTGAGCCAGGCGTTCTACGCCACCGACCCCGAGGGCAACGGCATCGAGCTCTACTGGGACCGCGAACGCACCGCCTGGTCGTGGACCCACGGCCAGGTCGAGATGGACACCCTCTACCTCGACCCCAACGCGTTCCTCCGTGAACATCTGACGGATGCCGCGACCCAGGGCGCGAGCGCCGATGATGCGGCATCCGTCGGTCACGTCCACCTCTCGGTCGGTGACGTGCGGACCGCGCGAGAGTTCTACGTCGACGCGCTCGGCTTCGACGTGACGGCCGAGCTCGGCGGCTCAGCGCTCTTCGTGAGCGCGGGCGGCTACCACCACCACATGGCGATGAACGTCTGGAACTCCCGCGGCGCCGGGCCGAGGATGCCCGCCCTCGGTCTCGGCCGGGTCGACCTGGCCCTGCCCGATCAGGACAGCCTCGGTGAGCTCGGCGACCGCTTGAGCCACCACGGCGTGCAGATCGCCGACGACGGACGCACGGTGTCGTTCACCGACCCGTGGCGCAACGTCCTCCACGCCGCCGTCCGGTAAACCGACGCACCAGCCCGCGCGCGCGGCGCAGGAACCCTCAGGCGGACTCGCGCACCACGAGCTGCGTCTCGAGCAGCGTCTCGCGCGGCGGGAGACCGCCCGCCAACAAGGTCAGCAGAACGTCCGCCATGACCTCGCCCTGCTGGAGCGACGGCTGCCGCACCGTCGTCAGGGTCGGTGAGACCGACGTGGCGACCGGCGAATCGTCGTACCCGACGATCGCGACGTCCTCGGGGACGCGGAGTCCCGCACGAGCGAGCTCGACGAGGATCCCCCGCGCCATGAGGTCGCTCGCCGCGAAGAGGCCGTCGAACGCCGCACCGGAGTCGAGGATCCGCCGGACGGCCGCGGCCCCCGCCGCGGCGGTGAAGTCGCCGTCCTCGACCGCGACGGGCGCCAGGCCCGCGGCATCCAGCGCTTCGAGGAAGCCCGTCAGACGGTCGATGCCGCCGGGCATCGTGGTGGGGCCGGTGATCGTCGCGAGGCGGGTGCGGCCTTGGTCGAGCAGGTGCTGCGTCGCGAGCCGGCCACCCTCGACATTGTCGACGTCGACGTAGTAGTCCCGCTCACGCTCACGCACGGGTCGGCCGCCGTAGACGACGGGCACGGCCGCGGCGATCCGGTCGATGAAGGCGTCGCTCGTGTGGTGCGAGACGATGATCGCGCCGTCGACGGCGCCGCTGCGGAGGTACTCCGTCGCCTTGTCGTTCGGATCATCGCTCGCGATGATCAGGTTGAGGACGTAGTCCGACTTCGAGACGCGCTTGTTGATGCCCGTCACGATGGCCGCGAAGAACGGGTCTCCGAAGAACCGGGTCGTGTCCTCGGGGACGACGAGGGCGATCGCCATCGTCGCGCGGCTCGCCAGCGACCGCGCCGCGCGGTTGGGCACGTAGTTGAGCTCGTCGATCGCACGGCGGACGGCCTCGAGCGCGGCGGGGCTGACGGCCGTCGACCCGTTGACGACGCGCGAGACGGTGGACCGGGAGACCCCCGCTGCCGCGGCGACTTCTTCGATCGTCACGGGAGAGTGAAGGGTATCGGGCACGGCCACCTCGGAGAGTGCTGTCATTCGATCGCTCGGGCAGCGATGACCCGACGATACTCCAGAGCACTGTCCTTGAACGTCCGCTCCTGCGTGGCGTAGTCGACCCGGATCAGCCCGAACCTCTTGTCGTACCCCCACGCCCACTCGAAGTTGTCCATGAGCGACCAGTAGAAGTAGCCGCGCACGTCGACGCCGGCATCGGCGGCGTCGAGGATCGCCGCGAGGTGGCCGCGCAGGAACTCGACGCGGTCCGCGTCGTGCACCCGGACCTCGCCGCCCTCGACGACCCTCTCGTCGTCGTAGGCCGCGCCGTTCTCGGTCACGAACAGGGCGGTACCGGCATCCTTCGCGTACTCGTCCCAGACCCGCTCGAGCAGCACCGTGAGCCCTGCGGGCTGCACCTCCCAGTGCATCGCCGTGCGAGGCAGTCCGCGCTCGTACCAGTGGATGCCGTCGCCCGCCGGCCACGGAGAACCCACCACGCGGTCGGTCGGCGCATCGCCCGGCAGCGGCGGGTCGGCCGGGGCCGTGCCGCCGACGAACTCGCCGTGGTAGTAATTGACGCCCAGCGCGTCGAGCGGCTGCGAGATCGTCTCGAGGTCGCCGTGATGGACGGATGCCTCGAACCGCGCGACGGCCTCGGGGTCGACGGCGCGGATGTCCTCGACGATGTCGGCCGGGTAGCTCCCGCGGAAGATCGGGTCGAGGAACCAGCGGTTGAACTGGCCGTCGATCCGGCGTGCGGCGTCGACGTCCTCGGCCTTCGCCGGATCGGCCGCCTCGGCGACCGTGAGGTTCAGCGTGATGCCGAGGTTCAGCGCGGGATCGCGGCGGCGCAGCTCGTCGACCACGAGACCGTGTCCGCGCAGCAGGTGGTGGGATGCCAGCATCCCGTCACCGATGCTGAACCGGCCGGGAGCGTGGATCCCTCCCGTGTAGCTGAGGAACGACGAGCACCACGGCTCGTTGAGGGTCGTCCAATCGGTGACCCGGTCCCCCAGGGCGTCGTGCACCGAGAGCGCGTACTCCGCGAACCGCTCGCTCGTCTCGCGCGCCGTCCACCCGCCCTGCTCCTCGAGCGCCTGCGGCAGATCCCAGTGGTAGAGCGTGAGCCAGGGACGGATGCCCGCGCCCAGGAGCTCGTCGACGAGACGCTCGTAGAAGTCGATGCCCTTCGGGTTGACCGGGCCGCCGTCGGGACGCACGCGCGACCATGACGTCGAGAACCGATACGTGTCGAGGCCGAGCTCCTTCATGAGGGCGACGTCGCCCCGGTAGCGGTGGTAGTGATCGCACGCGACATCCCCGTTGTCACCGCCGATGACCGCGCCCAGGACACGGCTGAACGCGTCCCAGATCGACGCGGTACGACCGTCTTCGAAGGCGGCTCCTTCGATCTGGTACGCGGCGGTCGCCGCTCCGAAGAGGAAGTCGGTCGGGAAGGGACGCGGGATTCGAGCGGGCACGGGGGCAGAGTACTCCTGCGAAAGCACGTTCACGGGATGACCCTCAGCCCTTGACCGCGCCGGCCATGATGCCGCTGACGAGCTGCTTGCCGGCGAAGACGAACAGCAGGATCAGCGGCACGGTGGCCAGCAGGACACCGGCGAGGACGATCGAGTAGTCGACGAAGTAGTTCGCCTGCAGGAGCGACAGCGCGACCGGGAGGGTCGGGCTCTGCCGATCGAGCACGATGAACGGCCAGAAGAACTGGTTCCACGCACCGACGAAGGTGAAGAGGAAGAGCATGGCCGCAGCGGGGCGCGCCGCGGTGACACCGACCGTCCAGAAGGTGCGGATCTGACTCGCGCCGTCGACGCGGGCCGCCTCGATGAGCTCATCGGGAACCGTCTGGCCGATGTACTGGGTCATCCAGAACACACCGAAGGCGCTTGTGAGGGCCGGGATGATGATCGCGCCGATGGTGCCGGTCCAGCCGAGGTCGGCGAACAGGATGTACAGCGGCACGACGCCCAGCTGCATCGGAACGGCCATGGTGGCCACGACGAAGGCGAGCAGGAACTTGCTGCCGCGGAAGCGCAGCTTCGCGAACGCCCAGCCTGCGAGCGTCGAGAAGACGACGACGGATGCCGCGATCAGCGTCGAGCTGAAGACCGAGTTCCACAGGGCCAGCCAGAAGTTGACAGCCGGGTCGTTCATGACCGAGAGGGCATTCGTCACGAAGTTCGCGCCGGGGATCCACGACATGTTCGGGTCGTTGATCGTGAACTGGTCGCCCGAGCCGATGAGGAACGACCAGTAGTAGGGGAAGATCGCCGACACGGCGACGACGCCGAGCCCGACGTAGACCCAGAAGCCGGCACGGACGCCGCGGATGCGGGTGGTGCGCTCCCCGCGCCGACGGCGGGCGGCGTTCGGGATGTTCTCTTCGACGATGGCCAGGGGCGGCTCGCTGACGGTGGTCATCGTGCGGTGTCCTTCCGTGCGCGGCGGGGCGTTCTCACGCCACGGCCGCCCTCGTCGCGGACGAGGCGGCGGGTGATGAGGAGGTTCGCGAGACCGATCACCACGATGATGATGAAGAGGATCCACGCGAGGGCAGCAGCGCGGCCGAAATTGAACTCGCCCCAGCCGATGTTGTAGAGGTACAGCGTGATCGTCAGCCACTGCTGGGCGGGTCCGCCCTCGCCGGTGTTGTCGAACATGCGCGGCTCGTCGAAGATCTGCAGACCGCCGATCGTCGAGGTGATGATCACGAAGATGAGGGTCGGGCGGAGCGAGGGCAGCGTGATGCTGACGAACTGGCGGAACGCGCCGGCGCCGTCGACCGTGGCCGCCTCGTAGTACTCGCGCGGCACCGCCTGCATGGCCGCCAGCAGGATGAGGGCGTTGTAGCCGGTCCAGCGGAAGTTGACCATGGTGGCGATCGCGACGTGGCTCCAGAACGGGTCCTTGTGCCAGGCGATCGGATCGAGCCCGATGGTGCTCAGCGCGTTGTTCACGAGGCCGTGGACGTCGCCGAACATGTTGCTGAAGATCAGGGCGACGGCGACGGGGGCCATGACGAACGGGAGGAGCACGCTCATCCGCCAGAACGTCTTGGCGCGGATGTTGCGGTCGAGCATCGCGGCGATGAAAACCGCGAGCAGCAGCTGGGGGACGGTCGAGAGCAGGAAGATGCTGAAGGTGTTGCGGAGGGCGACCCAGAACTTCGGGTCGTTCAGGATCCAGGCGTACTGATCGAACCCGACGAAGGTGCCGGAGTTGCGGATCAGGTCCCACTCCTGGAACGAGATCACGGCGGTGAACCCGATCGGGAACAGGCCCACGATCGCGAACAGGATGAAGAACGGCGAGATGTAGAGGTAGGGCGAGACCTTCACGTCCCACCGGCTCAGCCGCTGGCGGAACGAGAGCACACGGATCGGACGCCCCCCGGCGGCCGGGCGGTCCTCCACGGGGGTCTGTGGTCGGATGTCGGTGGTGGTCACGTGGCGTCTCCGTCGTGGTCGAGCGGTGGGGGGATGCCGGCCGCCGCAAGCGCGGCCGGCATCCCGGTCAGGGACGGATCAGAAGGCCTCGACCTCGGCGACCCAGGTCTTCCACGCGGCATCCTCGGACTCCGACTTGTCGAAGACGCGGTTCACGGCGTTCTGCAGCGCGTCGTGGTACTTGAAGTAGTTCGCGCTCTTGAACGGGAGGACCGTGACGGCCTCGGCGCGGTCGGCGCCGATTTCGCCGGTCTTCGCACCGTTGTAGTAGTCGTTCACGTACCCCTGCAGGTCTGCGTTCTCGTACGCGTCGACCTGGCTCGGGAAGGCTCCGACGTTCACGAACGCCTCGACCTGCTGCTCCGGTGCGGACAGCCACGCGGCGAGCTTCTGCGCTTCCTCGACGTGCTTTCCGTTGGCCGGGATGGTCAGGTACGAACCGCCCCAGTTGCCGCCGCCGTTCGGGAACGTGTTGGCGATCTTCCAGTTCTTCTGGTCGGGTGCGTAGCCCGAGATGATGCCCTGCATCCAGCCGGGGCACAGCACGGTCGCGAAGTCGTCGCCCTGGAAGGACGCGATCCAGTCGTCGCCCCACTGAGCGGAGTACGCGGAGTTGGGGACGGCGCGCTCGATGACGCTCTTGTACGCGTCGGCGATCTCGGGGTTCGAGGTGGCGATGACGGAGCCGTCGGGCTTGTCGTAGGTGTACTCGATCTGGTTGACGATGCCCTGCAGGACCGAGTTCGCCGAGTCGATCATCGACTTGCCCGATGCTTCGCGGTACTTGTCGGCGACGTCGAAGTAGTTGTTCCAGTCGCCGTCGAACAGCGCCTCGACCTCGGCCGGCTCGGACGGGAGGCCGGCTGCCTCGAAGAGGTCGGAGCGGTAGCAGATCGCCTGCGGACCGATGTCGGTTCCGTAGCCGATGAGGTTGCCCTCGGGGTCCGTCGCCGCCTTCTCCTTCCAGTCGAGCCAACGACCCTTGAGGTCGTCGGGGACGGGAGCGAGCAGGTCGGAGTACTGCATGGCCTCGCTGAGCCAGTCGACCTCGACGGCCTCGATGTCGGCGAGCCCGCCCTTGCCGAGCTTCTGGAAGAAGTTCTTACGGGCGTCGCCGGACTCGGCCGCCTTGTTGTGGACGATCGTGACGCCCGGGTTGGCGTCCTCGTACTTCTGGAGGAACTCGTCGGTGTAGCCGAAGTTGTTGAAGGTCGCGATGGTCAGCGTGACCTTCTCGCCTTCGGCTCCGGTGCCGCCCTGGTCGCCGCCGCCGGCGCAGCCGGCGAGGACGAGAGCGGAAGTGGTGGCGACGCCGGCGATCAGACCGACGCGGCGCAGGGCGCGTGCGTTCACAGAACACTCCTTTGTGGTGTGGCGAGAGCGAGGTGCAGGGTCATCCCCATGGGAGCGCTCTCATCGAGTGGGTCTGACGCTATGGGATCGCTCCCACGACTGTCAAGGAAGCGCTCCCACCATCGCCATCACGGTTTGGTCACAGCACACGACGCACGCGGACGGTGCGCTGCGTCCGCGGGCTCTAGACTGGTCGCGCACCCCTGCCCGCGACATCCCGGAGCTTTCTGATGCCCACCATCGTCGTCGACGTCATGCCCAAGGCCGAGCTTCTGGACCCGCAGGGGAAGGCCGTCTCCGGGGCGCTGCAGCGACTCGGCCACGCCGGATTCGGCGACGTCCGCATCGGCAAGCGGTTCGAGCTCACCGTCGAGACGGCCGACGAGCAGACCCTCGCCGCGGTCCGCACGATCGCCGAGGAGATCCTCTCGAACTCCGTGATCGAGGACGTCGTGGGCATCGAGGTCGTCGAGTGACCGTCCGCGTCGGGGTCATCACCTTCCCCGGCTCGCTGGACGACGGCGACGCGCGTCGCGCCGTCCGCCTCGCCGGCGCCGAGCCCGTCGCCCTCTGGCACGGCTCGCACGACCTCGAGGGCGTCGACGCCCTCGTCCTGCCCGGCGGCTTCAGCTACGGCGACTACCTGCGCGCCGGGGCGATCGCAGCGCTCGCGCCGATCATGTCCGAGGTGAAGGATGCCGCGGCCAAGGGCATGCCGATCCTCGGCATCTGCAACGGCTTCCAGATGCTCGTCGAGGCCCACCTCCTGCCGGGCGGCCTGATCCGCAACGCGCACCAGCAGTTCATCCGCCGCGACCAGCGCCTGGTGGTCGAGAACGCCGACACCGCCTGGACGAACGAATTCCGCCGCGGCCAGGAGATCGTCATCCCGCTCAAGAACGCCGACGGCGGCTACATCGCCTCCGACGAGACGCTCGCCCGCATCCAGGGCGAGAACCTCGTCGCGTTCCGGTACGCGGGCGTCAACCCGAACGGGTCGCTGGACGACATCGCGGGGCTCACGAACGAACGCGGCAACGTCGTCGGACTCATGCCGCACCCGGAGCACGCGATCGAGCCGGGCTTCGGCCCCGACACCGCCGCGGCGATGCGCTCCGGCGTGGACGGACTGCGCTTCTTCACCGCGGCCGTCTCGGCCGTGGTGCACTCCGCCGCCTGAGCCGCCTCAGCCGCCGAGCCTGCGGGCGAGGTGCGGGCCCGTGCGGCTGTCGGGCGCTGCCGCGACCGCTTCGGGGGTCCCCTGCGCGACGATGCGACCCCCGGCATCCCCGCCCGACGGACCGAGGTCGATGACCCAGTCGGCCGCCGCGACGACGTCCATCTCGTGCTCGACCACGACGACGGTGTCGCCCGAATCGACGAGGGCGTGCAACTGCGCGAGCAGCAGCCGGACGTCGGAGGGATGCAGACCGGTCGTCGGCTCGTCCAGCAGGTAGAGCGTGTGACCGCGCCGCGCGCGCTGCAGCTCCGTCGCGAGCTTGATCCGCTGCGCCTCGCCGCCCGAGAGCTCGGTCGCCGGCTGCCCGAGACGCAGGTAGCCGAGGCCGACGTCCTGCAGGGTCCGAAGGCTTCGGGATGCCGCGGGCACCGCCGCGAGGAACGGTGCCGCCTCGTCGACCGTCATCCCGAGCACGTCGGCGATGTTCTTGCCGTCGTACGTCACCTCGAGGGTCTCGGGGTTGTAGCGCGCGCCGTGGCAGGTCGGGCACCGGCCGTAGCTGCCGGGCAAAAAGAGGAGCTCGACCGAGACGTACCCCTCGCCGAGGCACGTCTCGCAGCGGCCGCCCGCGACGTTGAACGAGAACCGGCCGGGCGCGTAGCCGCGTTCGCGTGCGAGGTCGGTCGCGGCGAAGACGGTGCGGACGGCGTCGAACAGACCCGTGTACGTCGCGAGGTTCGACCGCGGGGTGCGGCCGATCGGCTTCTGGTCGACCCGCACGAGGCGGTCGACGCCGTCCATCCCGGTGACCGAGCCGACGCGCAGGGTATCGGTCGACGACGACGGGAGCGTCGCCTCGGCGATGCGCTCGGACGGGTCATCGGCGCCGAGCGCCGCGTCGTCGGCATCCGTCTCGTCGACGTCGCCGCGCACGTGCCGCTCGACCACCTGGCGGAGCACCCGACTCACCAGCGTCGACTTGCCCGAGCCCGAGACACCGGTCACCGCGGTGAACACGCCGAGGGGGACCTCCACGTCGAGGCCGTCGAGGTTGTGCAGCGAGACGCCCTGGAGCGAGAGGATGCCGGTGGCCTCCCGGCGCTCGCGGCGCACAGCCGCGCTCTCGTTGGGGAACAGGAACGGGCGCGTCGCCGAGTCGGCGACGGCGGCCAGGCCCGCGACCTCGCCGGAGTAGAGGACGGCGCCGCCCGCCTCACCCGCGCCGGGACCGACGTCGACGATCCAGTCGGCGCGACGGACGACGTCCATGTTGTGCTCGACGACGAAGACCGAGTTGCCCGAGGCGCGGAGCTGCTCGAGCACGTCGAGGAGCGGAGCCGCGTCGTCGGGGTGGAGCCCCGCCGACGGCTCGTCGAGGACGTAGACGACGCCGAACAGTCCCGACCCCAGCTGGGTCGCCAGGCGCAGCCGCTGCATCTCGCCGGGCGAGAGGGTCGTCGTCACCCGGCCGAGTCCGAGGTAGCCGAGACCCAGATCGAGGAGCACCTGGATGCGGGCGACGAGGTCGGTCGTGATGGCCACGGCGACGTCGGTGCGCTCACCGGATGCGGTGGTCGGGAGGGCGGGTGCGGCATCCCGGATCCGCGTCGTCGGACGCAGGACCTCGGCGAGCTCGCGGATCGGAAGGGCGTTCAGCTCGGCGATCGAGTGCCCCGCGAACGTGACGGCGAGCGCCTCGCGGCGCAGGCCCGTGCCGCCGCAGAGCGGGCAGACGCCGGTGCGGACGAAGCCGAGCACGCGGCTGCGCATCGACGCGCTCTGCGAGTCGGCGAGGGTGTGGAAGACGAACTTCTTCGCGCTCCAGAACGTGCCGTTGTAGGGCTTCGCAACGCGGTCGCGCTGCGGCGTGATCTGGACGACGGGCTGCTCGTCGGTGAACAGGAGCCAGTCGCGGTCGGCCTGGTCGAGCTCTCGCCACGGGCGATCGACGTCGTAGCCGAGGGCGATCGTGATGTCGCGGAGGTTCTTGGCCTGCCACGCCCCCGGCCAGGCGGCGATCGCGCCGTCGCGGATGCTCAGCGACGGGTCGGGCACGAGGGTGTCCTCGGTCACGGTGTGCGCGACGCCGACACCGTGGCACTCGGGGCAGGCGCCGGCGGCCGTGTTCGGCGAGAACGCGTCGGAGTCGAGGCGCGTCGTGAAACCGGCAGGGAAGGTGCCCGCGCGGGAGAACAGCATGCGCAGCGAGTTCGACAGGGTGGTGACGGTCCCCACGCTGGAGCGCGAACTCGGCGCGCCCCGCCGCTGCTGCAGTGCGACGGCCGGCGGGAGCCCCGTGATCGACTCCACATGCGGGTCGTGACCCTGCTGGATCAGCCGCCGCGCGTACGGCGCAACCGACTCGAGGTACCGGCGCTGCGCCTCGGTGAAGATGGTGCCGAACGCGAGCGACGACTTGCCCGAGCCCGAGACGCCCGTGAAGGCGACGATCGCGTCGCGGGGGACGTCGACGTCGACGTGTCGCAGGTTGTTCTCGTTCGCCCCGCGCACGCGGACGAAGGCATCGGCGTCGCCGCGGGGGTTTTCAGGCATCGAACCAGCCTAGGTGTCCTGACCGCGACGCGGGCCGAGGCCCCGGGCCGGGCGATAGCCTCGAACGCATGGCTTCGATCAGCGTCAGCGTCCCCTCCGCCCGCCTCGCCGAGGACCTCTCCGACATCGAGGGGGCCGATGTGTTCGTCTGGAAGATGGATGCCCCCTCCCCCCGCCCGCGCATCGACGTCGTCGTCCCGCCGTACATGTCGAAGGGCAGCCCGCTCCCCCTGTTGGAGGGCGTCGAGGTCGGCCTCGTGCAGGGTCAGGCGATCGGGTACGAGGGCATCGAGGACCGGCTGCCCGCCGGCTCGGTCTTCGCGAACGCGGCGACCGTGCACGAGGCGGCCACCGCCGAGCTCGCCGTCGCTCTCACGCTGACGGCGCAGCGCGGCATCGACCGGTTCGTCCGCGCCCAGGCGACGGGCGACTGGACCCCCTTCCAGGCCACCGGACTCGCCGACCGGCGCGTCGTGCTGCTCGGCTACGGCGGCGTCGGCAAGGCGATCGCGGCGCGCCTCGCCCCCTTCGAGGTCGAGCTGGTGCCGGTCGCCTCGAGCGCGCGCGACGAGGACGGCATCCGTGTGCACAGCGTCGACGAGCTGCCCGAGCTGCTTCCGGGCGTCGACATCGTCGTCGCCTCGCTCCCCGGTGGCGACGGGACGCGGCACATCATCGACGACGCGTTCCTCGCCGCCCTGCCCGACGGCGCCCTCGTCGTGAACGTGGGACGCGGGTCGCTGATCGACACGGACGCCCTCGTCGCCCACGTCCGCAGCCGCGGCATCCGTGCGGCCCTCGACGTCACCGACCCCGAGCCGCTGCCGGCGGATCACCCGCTCTGGACGCTCGACGGCGTCGTCATCGCGCCGCACGTCGGGGGCGCGACCGACGCGATGCACCCGCGGATCGTACGGTTGCTGCGTCGGCAGATCGGGCACCTGCTCGCGGGCGAGGAGCCCGAGAACGTCGTGATCCGGACCTGATCAGACGGTGAAACCGTGATCAGACGGTGAACACGCTGTGCACGGGACCGCAGACGGAGCGGCCCTCGAGCGCGGTGAGCTCCATCAGCACGGACGTACCGGCGAGGCTGAAGCCGAGCTGCTCGAGCAGCTGCTGGCCGGCGCGGAGCGTGCCGCCGGTGGCGAGGACGTCGTCGACGAGCAGGACGCGGGCGCCCGAGGAGAGGTCGTCCGTCATCTCGATCGTCGCGCTGCCGTACTCGAGGTCGTAGCTCACCGAGCCGGCGGGGCGCGGCAGCTTGCCCGCCTTGCGGATCGGGGCGAGACCCGTGCCCGAGGCGATCGCGATCGCGCCCGCGAGCAGGAATCCGCGCGCCTCGACGCCGGCGACCACGTCGAACGAGCCGACGAACGGCTCGGCCATGGCCATCGCGATGGTGCGCAGCGCCGCCGGGTCGGCCAGCAGCGGCGAGATGTCGCGGAAGAGGATGCCGGGTTCGGGGAAGTCGGGGATCGTCGCGATGAGCGATTCGGCTCGGGCGAGTGCGTCGGGATTCACTGGGTCGAGGGTACTCGCCCTGCCTGATGCACCGTGCGCAAGCGCTTGCGCTAGGCTGGCGCGCATGACTTCGACCCCCTCCCCGACCGCCACGTCGACGCTGGCACCGATCGGCGAGAGCCGCCCCGGCGCCGAGTGGTGGCGCACCGCCGTGATCTACCAGATCTACCCCCGCTCCTTCGCGGATGCCTCGGGCGACGGCATCGGCGACCTGCCCGGCATCACGTCGCACCTCGACGACCTGGCGTCGCTCGGCGTCGACGCGGTCTGGCTGAGCCCGTTCTTCACCTCTCCGCAGAAGGATGCCGGCTACGACGTCGCCGACTACCGCGACGTCGACCCGCTCTTCGGCACCCTCGGCGACTTCGACGACATGCTCGAGGCGGCGCACGCCCGCGGCATCCGGGTCATCATCGACCTCGTCCCGAACCACTCCTCCGACAAGCACGTCTGGTTCCAGCAGGCCCTCGCCGCCGCCCCCGGCAGCCCGGAGCGCGCCCGCTACATGTTCCGCGACGGCCAGGGCGAGAACGGCGAACTACCGCCCAACAACTGGGAGTCCGTCTTCGGCGGTCCGGCCTGGACCCGCATCCCGGACGGCCAGTGGTACCTGCACCTCTTCGACAGTTCGCAGCCCGACTTCGACTGGAACAATCCCGAGGTGCGTGCCGCGTTCGAGAAGACGCTCCGCTTCTGGCTCGACCGCGGCGTCGACGGCTTCCGCGTCGACGTGGCGCACGGCCTCATCAAGGCCGACGGCCTGCCTGACTACACCCCGCCGGCCGAGGCCGACTCGATGGGCGGCGCCGAGCCTGTGCCGTACTGGGGCCAGGAGGGCGTCCACCAGGTGTGGCGCGAGTGGCACCGCGTGCTCGACGAGTACGAGGGCGACCGTGCGCTCTGCGCCGAGGCGTGGCTCCCGACCGTCGACGAGACCGCCAAGTGGGTCCGCTCCGACGAGATGCACCAGGCCTTCAACTTCCCCTATGCGATGAGCGAATGGGATGCCGCGCAGCTGCGCGAGATCATCAGCGAGTCCCTGCGGGCCTTCCCCGCCGTCGGGGCCCCGGCGACCTGGGTGCTCTCGAACCACGACGTCATCCGCCACGCGACCCGACTCGCGATGCCCGGCCACCCGCAGGGCCACGGCGTCGGGCCGAACACGCCCGGCAAGCCCGACCCGGCCGCAGGCCTGCGTCGCGCCCGCGCGGCGACGGCGCTCATGCTCGCCCTCCCCGGCTCGTCGTACCTGTACCAGGGCGAGGAGCTCGGCCTCCCCGAGGCGATGGAGCTGCCCGACGACGTCCGCGAGGACCCGACCTGGTTCCGCACGAACGGCGAGCGCTACGGGCGTGACGGATGCCGCGTCCCGCTGCCCTGGACCGCCGATCAGGGCGCGTTCGGCTTCAGCCCGACCGGCGAGAGCTGGCTGCCCCAGCCGGCCGAGTGGACCGCTCTGGCCCGCGACGTGCAGGAGGACCAGCCGGATTCGACGCTGTGGCTGTACCGCACGCTCCTCGCGACCCGTCGCGTCCACGAGCTGGGTGCGGGATCACTCGAGTGGCTGGACGGCTACGGTGACGACGTCATCGCGTTCCGCAACGGCGACGTCACCGTCGTCGCCAACGTCGGCACGACCCCGGTCGCGCTTCCCAAGGGCACGCTGCTGGTCGAGAGCGACGCGTTCGCGGGTCGCGAGTTGCCGGCCGACACCACGGTGTGGATCGCCGCGGACTGACGTGACCGGCATCGACGACGTCGCCCGCGCCGCAGGCGTGTCGGCGGCGACCGTCTCCCGTGCGCTGAGCGGGCGCGGGCGCATCTCGGATGCGACCCGCGCCCGTGTCCGCGCCGCCGCGGCCGACCTCGGCTACGTGGTGTCGGCCGCGGCATCCGCTCTCGCGACGGGCCGCGCCTCGAACGTCGGTGTGGTCGTGCCGCTGCTCGACCGGTGGTTCTTCGCCAACGTCCTCGACGGCATCGCGAGTCGCCTGGCGTCCGAGGGCTACGACATGACGCTCTACAGCATGAGCGACGACCGCGCGCAGCGCGACGGCGTGCTCGACACGTCGCTGCGCCGCGGCCGGGTCGACGGGCTCATCGTCCTGTCCGTCACGCTCGCCGATGACGAGGTGGACCGGATGCTGGCGCTCGAGCTGCCCGTGGTGGGTCTCAGCGCGACGACCTCGCGGTTCCCCGCCCTGCGCGTCGACGAGCTCGCCGTCGCCCGCGCCGCGACCGAGCACCTGCTGGGCCTCGGCCACCGGCGCATCGCCCACATCGGTGCGGGGTACGCGGGCGATCCGGGACTCGACATCCCGTCGCTGCGTCGTCACGGGTTCGCCTCGGCGATGGCGGATGCCGGCATCCCCGACGCCCCCTTCGCCGCCGCGGACTTCACGATCGAGGGCGGCCATCGCGCAGCGCTCGCCCTGCTGGAGCGCGACGATCCGCCGACGGCGATCTTCGCGGCATCCGACGAGATCGCCTTCGGCGCCCTCTTCGCCGCGCGCGACCGGGGCCTCGACGTGCCGGGGGACCTGTCGGTCGTCGGCGTCGACGGGCATGAGATGGGCGACTTCTTCGGTCTGACGACGGTCGCGCAGTTCCCGCACGAGCAGGGTGAGCGCGCAGCGGATGCCGTCCTCGCGGCCATCGACGGCCGCGACGAGATCGGCGATCTGGCCTTCCGGCTGGTCGAGCGCACCTCGACGAGCGCTCCCCGTGGAGGACTCGCTGAGGTAGCAGGCCGTCCCTCGCCGTAGGCTCGAAGGTATGCCCCTCGATCTCGAAGCGATCTACACCGATCTGCACCGGCACCCGGAACTCTCGTTCCAGGAGACCCGCACGGCCGGCGTCATCACGCGCGAGCTCGCAGCGCTCGGCCTCGACTACGAGGAGGGCGTCGGCCGCACCGGCGTCGTCACCGTGATCCGCAGCGGCGACGGCCCCGTCGTCTGGCTGCGCGCCGACATGGACGGCCTCCCCGTCCCCGAGCAGACCGGACTCCCCTACGCGAGCACGGCCCGAGGCGTCGACCCCGCCGGGCAGGACGTCCCGGTCATGCACGCGTGCGGCCACGACATGCACGTGACGGCGATGCTGGGCGCGCTCGAGAAGCTGCAGGCGACCCGCGGCGAATGGTCCGGCACGGTCGTCGCCGTGTTCCAGCCCGCCGAGGAGTACGGCGCCGGCGCGCAGGCGATGATCGCCGACGGCGTGTTCGACCGGTACCCGAAGCCCGACATCGTGCTCGGACAGCACCTCACCCCGTTGCCCGCCGGCACGATCGGTGTGCGCCCGGGCACGCAGATGGCGGCATCCGACGGCATCACCGTCACCCTCCACGGCCGCGGCGGACACGGCTCGCGCCCGCATTCGACGATCGACCCGATCGTCATGGCGGCGGCGACCGTCATGCGCCTGCAGACCGTCGTCTCGCGCGAGGTCGACCCCCGCGAGATGGCCGTCGTCACCGTCGGCTCGATCCACGCCGGCCTGAAGAACAACATCATCCCGGCCGAAGCGACCCTCGAGCTGAGCCTGCGCTACCCGGACGACGCGGCGCGGGCCGACATCCTCGCCCGCGTCGAGCGCGTCGTCCGCGCCGAGGCCGCGGCATCCGGCGCCGAGCAGGAGCCGACGATCACGACCCTCCACACCCTGCCGCCGACCATCAACGACGCGAACGCGACCGCCCGACTGACGGCGGCGATGGACCGCGCGTTCGGCGAGGGGACGGTCGTCGACCCCGGCATGTTCACCGGCAGCGAGGACGTCTCGTGGTTCGCCCGCGAGGCCGGCGCCCCGCTCGTCTACTGGTTCTGGGGCGGTGTCGACCCCCAGCAGTACGCGGATGCCGCCGCTGCCGGCACGATCTCGCGCGACATCCCGACGAACCACTCCCCGTTCTTCGCCCCCGTTCTCCACCCGACCATCGAGCGCGGCGTCGACGCCCTGACCGTCGCCGCGCGGGAGTTCCTCACATGAGCAACGACGACTGGCTGCCCTTCGCCCCCCTCGACCCGCAGGAGCACCGCGAGCCCGAGCGCCGCGAGAACCCCAACCGGGTCCCGATGATCCTCGGCGCCGTCGCCGGCGTCCTGCTCGTCGCCGTCATCGTCGTCGTCAGCGTGTATCTCGTGCGCGCGACCGAGCCGACCACGGCGGCGCCCGCTCCGGCGCAGAGCTCGCAGTCCGCACCGCAGCCGGCACCCTCGACACCGCAGGACCCGCAGCCGTCGGAGACGCCCGCGCCGGAGCCTCCCGCCGCGGCATCCACCATCGCCCTGAACGGCTCGGGCTTCACGGTGAAGACCGCGGACGGCACGTTCACCCACACGTGGGCGGACGACTCCGGCCCAGCGATCGCCGCGTTGACCAAGGCCTTCGGCACGGCGCCGAAGGAGGACTTCGTCAACGGCGACGCAGAGAACTGGGCCTACGACATCTACGTGTGGCCCGGCTTCCGCTTGTACGACGTGTTCCTCGGCGACGGCGGCCGCTCGCGCAGCGAGGTCCCCGCACCGACGTGGGTCACCGTGACCTCGGGGCTGCCGCAGTCCGTCCAGGTGACGAACGAGTTCGGCGTCGCCGTGGGCGACACCCTCGACCAGGCGCGGAGCAAGGGCCCGTTCGACGAGTTCGCGCTCACCAACGGCCACGTGCGCCTCACCTTCGGCGAGGGCCGCGGCACGTTCTACAGCAACGGCAAGCGCGAGTTCAGCGCCTTCGTCGAATCGGATGACGCGACGCAGAAGGTCGCGTCGATCACCTACACGTTCCGCGCCCGGGGTCAGTGAGCGACCGGCTCGCTCGCACGCGCGTCGACGAGCTGACGGCCGCTGACAACGCCCGGTAGGCCGCGCCCTGCGGGCGTCGCGAACAGCAGCACGAGCCACGTCACGACGAACGCGACGACGAGGATGCCGCCGACGGCCCCGAGCTCGCCGAGCAGGAGGTAGCCGCCGATCCCGCCCGCGAAGCGGAGCAGGCGGCCCACCGGCTCGGGGAACCGCCCGCCGTCGTAGCTCAGCTCGACGCACAGATCGCCGACCGTGCGTCCCGTCGCGAGGGTCACGCCGAGCCAGACCACGATCGGCACCCATCCCGACGCGACGTCGGCGATGACCCCGTCCGACACGATGTCCTCGCGTCGGAGCGCGAACTGCAGGAACAACTGCACGACCGTGCCCGCGGCCCCGGCCAGGATGGCCGTACCCACCAGGTCGCAGACGGCGCCGAGGAGGCGACGTCCGCGCGTGACGGGGCGGGGAGCCCCGGCATCCGCTGCCTTCTCGACGCCGCGGAGCCGCGCCGGGACGATGAGCCCGAGCACCGACCCGATGAGGGCTCCGAGCGTGTTGGTCAGCAGGTCGCCGACGTCGAAGAGGCGGTAGCCGCATGGGAAGATCCCCCAGACGCCGGTCAGCTGGGTCGTCTCGATGAACAGCGACAGCACGAGCCCCGCCAGCACCCCGAGGACGATGCCGCGGCGCCCCACGACCCGGATGAGGAAGCCGAGGGGGACGAAGAGGAGGACGTTGAAGACGACCTGCAGCAGTCGGACATCGGTGAGCGGCGAGCCGTCGGCGAACGCCCCCACGACGTCGTCGACGGTCGGCGCGAGCGACAGGACGGCACCCGCGCACCGGTAATCGTCCGAGGCGGGGATCGGGAGGAGGGTGTAACTCCAGATCGCCAGGAAGTAGACGAGGGATGCCGCCCAGAACCCCACACGGCCGACGCTGAGGCGGCCCCGGCGACGGTAGCTGAGGGCGACGACGGGCACGAAGAGGACCAGCCCCGCCACCGCGCCGAAGAGGATCGCGACGACCGCGGGGAAGACCTGTCCGTTCATGGCGCGAGTCTAGGGAACACGGCGCGACCCGCCCGCGTTGCGGCGGGTTCGCGGGAGGCGTAATGTCGCCCGCCGTGACCACTGACAGCCGCGATCCGAACGCGGCCTCCTCCCCCGCCGTCAAACGGATGCTGATCGGTGAGCCGCTCGACTCCGAGAAGCTCGACGCGCAGCTGCTGCCGAAGAAGCGCGCGCTGCCGATCTTCGCCTCGGACGCGCTCTCGTCGGTGGCCTACGCGCCGCAGGAACTGCTGATGATCCTGCTCATCGGCGGCACGGCGTTCATGGCCTTCGCGCCCCCGGTGGCTGCGGCCGTCGTCGTGCTCCTCATCGTCGTCGTGCTCAGCTACCGGCAGCTCATCAAGGCCTATCCGTCGGGCGGTGGCGACTACGAGGTCGCCCGCACCAACCTCGGCGAGAAGGCCGGTGTGGTCGTCGGGTCGGCGCTCCTCGTCGACTACGTCCTGACGGTCGCCGTGTCGGTGTCGTCCGGCGTCGACAACATCATCTCGGCGCTCCCCGTCCTCGACCCGTGGCGCGTCGAGCTCGCGGTGGGCTTCGTCATCCTGCTGGTCATCGTGAACCTGCGCGGCGTCCGCGAAGCCTCGCAGGCGTTCGCGATCCCGACGTACGTCTTCATCGGCTCGGTCGCCGTCATGATCGGCACCGGACTGTTCCGCTGGCTCATGGGCGACGCGCCCGTCGCGTCGAGCGCGGCATACACGGTCGAGCCCGAGAGCCTGTCGCAGGTCGCCTTCGTCCTGCTGCTGCTGCGTGCCTTTTCGAGCGGATGCTCCGCCCTGACCGGTGTCGAGGCCGTGAGCAACGGCGTGCCCGCCTTCCGCGCCCCGAAGGTCAAGAACGCGCAGACGACCCTGGTGCTCATGGGCGGGATCGCGATCGTGCTCTTCGCCGGACTCACGACGCTCGCCCTGGTCGCGAACGTCCACTACGCCGAGAACCCGTGCTCGCTCATCGGGTTCGACTGCGCGTCGGGCCCCCAGCCGAGCCTCATGGCGCAGGTCGCGGCGGCGACGTTCGGCGGCGACTCGATCTTCTTCTTCATCATCCAGGCCGCGACGGCCTGCGTCCTGCTGCTCGCCGCCAACACGGCATTCAACGGATTCCCGCTGCTCGGTTCGGTGCTCGCCCGCGACAGCTACGCCCCGAAGGCGCTGAACTCGCGCGGCGACCGCCTCGTGTTCTCGAACGGGATGCTGATCCTCGGCGGCGCGGCCATCGCGATCCTCGTGGTCTTCCAGGCCAACCTGACGACCCTCATCCAGCTCTACATCATCGGTGTGTTCGTGTCATTCTCCCTGGGCCAGATCGGCATGGTCCGCCACTGGCGGCGTGAACTGAAGCTGCTGAAGGGGAACACCCCCGAGCGGCGCGCGGCGTACTCGGGCCTCGTCATCAACACCGTCGGCGCGGCGTTCACCGTCGCGGTCCTCGCGATCGTGACGGTGACGAAGTTCACCCACGGAGCCTGGCTCGTCTTCCTCGCCATGCCCGTCCTCGCGTTCCTGATGATCGGCGTCAACCGGTACTACCGCGACGTCGAGCACGAGATCGAGATGGACGACACGGTCAAGTACGGCTCGTCGGGCGACCTCGCGATCATCCTGGTCGGCAAACTGCAGAAGCCCGTCGCGAAGGCGATCGACTACGCCCTCGCCGCCAAGCACGAGAAGACGCTCGCCGTCCACGTCGCGGTCACCTCCGACGACATCGCCGAGCTGAAGGCCGATTGGGAGTATCACCGGATGCCGGTGCCCCTCGTCGTCGTCGACTCGCCCTACCGTCACTACGCGTCTCCGCTGATCGGGTTCATCGAGAAGTACCGCGAGAAGCACGGGCCGTCGGTCGTCACCGTCTATCTGCCGCAGTACATCGTGGGCCACTGGTGGGAGACGCCGCTGCACAACCGTCGTGCGCGGCGCATCGCGCAGCAGCTGATGATGGTCCACGGCGTGACCGTGACCCTCGTGCCGTGGCTGCTCGACTCGTCCGAGATCGTCTACGGCCGGCGCTCGCGCCCGCTCCCCGGCGACGACCGCGGCGGCCGGATCGACCAGCGTCATTACGGTTTGGTGGAGCATTCCGACAACTGATGGAGTTATGACGGTCGTCCTGCCACGATGACGGCATGGCCGAGTCCCGCCGCCCCCGCAACCTCATCCCGCTGCTGACCTTGGCGGGCGCGCTCGCGATCGCCGCCGTCGTCGCGATCGTCCTCCTGATGAATCGGATGCCGGCACCCGCTGCCGCCCCCGCGCCCGGGTCACCGACGCCCGAGGCATCCACTCCGTCCGTCGCGCCCAGCCCGACGCCGACCGAGGCGGAGGAACCGACGGCGAGCGACGTCGCGCTGGGTGAGGACGGCTTCACGATCGTCGCCGACGACGGGTCGGAGCTCTTCGCCTACGGCTGGCGCGACGATGCCGCCGGAGCGGTGTCCGCGCTCACCGACGCGTTCGGTTCGAAGCCGTCGGAGTCGGTCTACGAAGGTGACGGCACGCACTTCCCCGACTACACGTCGTACACGTGGGACGGCTTCACCTACTTCGACATGATCCCGACCGAGGGCGGGAAGTCCCGGGACGAGTACTCCATCCCGTCGTACGTGACGATGACGGGCCAGGCCGTGGACGGCGTCACCGTGACGCCCGAGTTCGACCTGGCGATCGGCCTGACCGCCGACGAGGTCCGCTCCCTCGGACCGGACAAGGAGCTCGCGATGCCGGACGGCGAGCCGCGCTTCTTCTTCGCCATCGACCGCGCCGACGGGGCGGGGGAGAACGGAGAGCTCGACGGGTACTCACCCTGGGTCGACACCGACCCCGCGGACGAGACGGTCGTGTCCATCTCCTACCGTCCGTACTACGACTTCTGACCGACCGGGCCGGCCGACCCGGTGACCCGCCACCGGCGTAGCCTAGGGGGGTGACTTCTCCCGCCCTGTCCGAGCCCGCCACGCTCGACGCCACCCGGTTGCGCGAGGACTTCCCGATCCTCCAGCAGGAGGTCAACGGGCATCCGTTCGTGTACCTCGACTCCGCTGCGACGAGCCAGAAGCCGCGTCAGGTGCTGCAGGCCGAATACGATTTCCTCACCCGCAGCAATGCCGCCGTCCACCGCGGTGCGCACACGCTCGCCGCCGAGGCGACGGACCTGTTCGAGGATGCCCGGGCAACCGTCGCGCGCTTCGTCGGCGCCCGCGAGGAGCAGCTCGCCTGGACGAGCGGTGCGACGCAGGGGCTCAACCTCGTGGCCTACTCGATCGGCAACGCGACGCTCGGGCGGGGGGCACCGGCATCCGCTCGGTTCGCGCTGCAGCCCGGCGACGAGATCGTCGCGACCGAGGCCGAGCACCACGCGAACCTCATCCCGTGGCAGGAGCTCGCCGCGCGCACCGGCGCCGTGCTGCGGCACATCCCCGTGCAGGACGACGGCCGGCTCGACCTGGATGCCGCCGCGCAGATCATCGGCGAGCGCACGCGGATCGTCGCGTTCTCGCACGTGTCGAACGTGCTCGGGATCGTGAACCCGGTCGCCGAGATCGTCGCCCTCGCGCAGGAGGTCGGCGCGCTGACGGTGCTCGACGCCTGTCAGTCGGCGCCGCACATGCGGCTCGACCTGCCCGCCATGGGCGTCGATCTCGCCGTGTTCAGCGGGCACAAGATGCTCGGCCCGTACGGCGTCGGCGGCCTGTACGGCCGCAGCGACGTGCTCGAGGCTCTGCCGCCGTTCCTCACCGGCGGGTCGATGATCACGACCGTGACGCTCGACGAGGCCGGCTACCTGCCGCCGCCGCAGCGGTTCGAGGCGGGCACGCAGCCGATCGGTCCCGCGATCGGCCTCGCGGCCGCCGTGTCGTACCTGGAGGATGCCGGCATCACCGCCGTCCACGCGCACGAGGCCCGGCTCGCGGCCCGGATGCGCGAAGGGCTCGTCGACATCCCCGGCATCCGTCTGCTCGGAGACGCCGAGGGCGCCGAGCGCGTGGGCCTCTGGAGCTTCGTCGTCGACGGCGTGCACGCGCACGACGCCGGCCAGTTCCTCGATGCGCAGGGCATCGCCGTCCGCGTCGGACACCACTGCGCCGCTCCCCTGCACCGACGGTTCGGCGTGACGGCATCCGTCCGCGCCTCGGCCGCCCTGTACAACACCGACGCCGATGTCGATGCCCTGATCGATGCCGTCAGCGGCATCCGGTCCTACTTCGGAGTGAACGAATGAACGGTCTCGACTCGCTGTACCAGGAGCTCATCCTGGACCACTCGAAGCACCCCCACGGGCAGGGCCTGACTCCGGAAGAGGGCCGCACGGCGAGCTCGCACCAGCACAACCCGATGTGCGGCGACGACATCACCCTGCGGGTGCGCGTCGACGAGGCCGGTGAGCGCATCGTCGACCTGTCGTGGGAGGGCTCGGGCTGCTCGATCTCGCAGGCGTCCGCGTCGATGCTCGCCGCGCTGATCGAGGAGGACGGCGGCGACGCCGGCCTGCCGCGCGAGGACGCCGTGAAGCTCATCGACGGGTTCCGCGAAGCGCTGCGCTCGCGCGGCACGATTCCGCTCGACGAGGAGACCTTCGCCGACGCCGCAGCGTTGTCGGGGGTGTCGAAGTTCTCGGCCCGCGTCAAGTGCGCGATGCTCGCGTGGGTCGCACTCGAGGACGCCCTCGCCCGGGCCTGAGCCGGCGGACGAGGGCGTCGTCTCGGAGGCGCGTCACGCCGCCTGCAGCACCTCGCGCTCGAGTCGAGCGTAGGACGCTTCCATGCCGTCGGCCATGCCGGTGGCGAGGATCATGTCGCGGGTCTCCTTGTCGGGGTACTCGATGAGGAGCGTCAGCAGCGTCGCGCCGTCCTCCTCGTAGAACTGCAGGTCGTTCCTCGTCGACGGACCCTCCATGCCGATCATCTTCTCGGTGCTGACCGAGCGGCGCGGCTCGTCGAGGAGCAGGGTCTCGCCCTCGAAGCCGAAGCGTGTCTCGGGCTGACCGTCCTGTTCCCACACCGTCCGATAGTGCTGGCCGACGACGCACTCGACCATCGACCACCCGTCGGGCCCCAGCATCCACTTCTTTATCAGGTCGGGATCGTTGTGAGCGCGCCACACGAGCTCGCGCGGACCGTCGACGAGGCGGGTGATGCGGACGTGGACGTCGTCGAGCAGCTCGACGTTCGTCCCCCTGCCCTGGAACCAGTCGCGCAGGTCGTGGAGCACGGTGTCGAGCTGGCTCATCGCCAGGCGCGACCCCTCGACGGCGCCCATCGCGACGACCTGCTCGAGCGCCTCGACCGAGGTGAAGTACGTGATGTTCGAGAGCCGCGAACCGGTCGCGGTCTCGTCGAACGAGAAGCGCATCCGCATGGACGGGAACTCGGCGAGCGGCTCGCCGTTCTCGTCGGCGAACGCGTCGAGGACCTCGAAGCCGCGGCCCTCGTCGATCGCGAGAAACTCCCACGTGCCGCGGGAGGTCTCGCCCGTCGGGCTCGTCATCGCGTAGTGCGCGTGACCGCCGACCGTGAAGTCGAAGGCGGTGAAGGTGGCCGGCCACCCGGGAGGGCCCCAGAACCGCTCGAGCTGTCGCGGCTGCGTGAACGCACGCCACAGCCGGTCGACGGGGGCGTCGACGTCGGCCGTGAGCGTCATGGTGAGGTTCGCGGTGTCGGTGGTGATGTCGGTGACGGGCATGTCTCACTCCTTCGTGGATCGGTCAGTTCTCGGGCTCGGCCAGCAGTGCGTCGAGTCGGTCGACGCGGGAGCGCCAGAGGTCTTCGTAGCGGCCGAGCAGCGCACGGGCGCGGGCGATCATGTCGGGGTCCGCTCGGACGAGACGCTCGCGGCCCTCGGCGCGCTTGACGACCAGTTCCGCCGCCTCGAGCACGGCGACGTGCTTCTGGACGGCTGCGAACGACATGTCGTAGTCCGCGGCGAGCGCGGAGACGGACTGCTCGTGCTCGAGGGTGCGACGCAGGATGTCGCGCCGCGTCGCCGTCGCCAGGGCGTGGAAGACGCGGTCGATCTGTTCATCGTTGAGCTCCGTTTGTGCAACCATTTGGTTGTACGTTAGGGCAGCGGATGCCGGGCGTCAAGAGGTCCCGGCGTCGGCGGGTCGATCAGGCCAGGGAGAGGAAGAGCTTCTCCAACTCGTCGGGGTCCAGGTCGGCGGACCCCTCGGGGTCGGTCAGGCACTCCCGCAACGCCGTCGAGATGACGAGGAACCCGGCCCGATCGAGCGCCTTGGACACGGCGGCGAGCTGCTGGACGACGTCGCGGCACGAGGCATCCCCCTCGACCGCGGTGATCACTGCGGCGAGCTGGCCCTGCGCGCGCTTGAGGCGATTGACCACCTTGCGCTTCGCCTCGGCATCGTGCGTGACCGGATCGCCGACCTGTGCAGCCTCATCCATGTCGGCATCCTCTCGTTCTCGTCGAAGTGCCACTCACTATACCCCCCTGGGTATTATTCCGGAGGCTTCGGGCCGATGGTGCACGAAGAGGTGGCCGTGTTCGTCGACCTCAGCCGCGGCATCCACGTCTCGCAGGGCCGCCGGACGCACGCGAATGTCGCGCCGGCGCGGACGGTCGAATGTGAGCAGCTGGTGCGGATATCTCGCTCGCATCGCTTTCCGCACCAGGCTGTCGTCGCGCGGAGCGAGGGTCAGCTGTGGAAGGGACTGCAAGCCGAGGCATCCGTTCTCGCGCCGGTGCGCCGCGGAGCCGGCGTCCTCGAACCGGACCTCTGTGGGCACCTCAACCCGGAGCACCGGCGCACGCTCCGCCGCCTGTCGTGGATGAGGGCGGCACTCCTGCGGATGCCCGGGGTTCGGGCTCGTGGACGTGCAGCGCGGCGTCCCCTGCGCGGCGTGCGGTGAGCCGACCGCTCAGATCAGCGCGGACGTCCACGGGTGCGCTGCGTGCGACGAGCGCGAGCTGCGGACCCGGGCGATCTCGGTCGCAGACCCCGCGACGTGCGCGGCGTGCAACCCGTGAGGGTCAAGCGTCGCCCGTGATGCCCCATCGGTCGGTCGGAAACTGCCCGGTGTGGAGGTCCTCGATGGCGTCCAGCACTTCGCTGCGATCGAGCACGTACTCGCGGGGGTAGTCGATCGCCTGGTCTCCGACGGTCAGATCGATCGTGTCGTCATCGTCCTCGTCGTCGCCCTCCGTCGCCGTGGCGGCCGGCGAGATCGCGTTGACGATGCGCGTTCCCGACGGGTTCTGCGCAGTGAGGACGTACCTGTCGGGCCCACCGCCGATCATGACCTCCCACTCGCCGATGCGGTGCGTGATGAGGGTGTTCGCGATGCCGTCGAGGTCGTCGAGCCCCCATGGGTCAGTCTCGTCCGTCACCCCGCCATTATGAGACGTCAGCCGATCCGCCGCCATCGTGTACTTCGGGGCCCCGGGCGTCTCGCAGATGAGGCGTTTCTCATCTGTCGGCCTGTTCGCGACGTGTGATTCCGGCGGTTTTCGGGGTCTCGATGTCGGAGGTTGGTGCAAGAGTGCAGGTATGACGGATGCGGCGGAAACCCCCGGTGGCGAGTCGTATCTCGCCGCCATCTCGGGGATCGTTGCGGACGTCGAGGACGTGGAGCGGCGGATGGCCGCGGTACAGATCGCGCAGCTCCGTACGCTCGCCGCGGCGGGACGGCTAGCCGAGGAACAGGGCGCTTACCCGAACGCGAAGGTGACGCTGCACGACATGGTGCTGCGGTCGATCTCGGCCGAAGTCGCTGGAGCGATGCGCACAACCGATCGGACGGTGCAACGCCGGATCGGCGAAGCCCGGGTGACGATCGAGGGGTTCCCGGCAGCGGTGGCGGCCTGGGAGTCCGGCCGGATCGTGCGCGGGCATGTGAAGGCGATCGTCGAGACCGGGGTGAACCTGCCGGCAGAGTTGTGGGCTGAGTTCGAAGCGATCGCGATCGAGCGGTGCGAAGGCCAGACACCGAACCGAGTTCGGGGTGAGCTAGAGATCCTCGCGCACCGGATGCACCCGCGTTCGTTTGCCGAACGACACGAGGAAGCTGCCGCGGGCCGGTGCGTGCGGTTGATCCCCGGGCGGGATGGGATGTCGGATCTGATCGCCACCCTCCCCACCGTGATTGCGGAAGGGATCCACGACCGGCTCACCCAGCAGGCGCGGGCGATCATCGATACCCGGGAGGAGTGTGCAACCGGCTCGGACGTCGTCGCCACCGATGCGCGCACCACCGATCAGGTCCGCGCGGATGTGCTCGCCGACCTGCTCCTCGCCGGCACGCCGGCGCTCGACGACACCCGCGACACCACCGCCGGACCGCTCGGCGCCATCCGCGCACGCGTGCAGGTTCTGGTTCCCGCGGCGACACTTACCGGTGCCGACGACGGGCCGTGCGATCTTGCCGGTCGTTCCCCCATCGATCCCGCAACCGTCCGCACGCTCGCCGGCGACACCGGAGTCTGGGAGCGCCTGTTCCACGACCCCACCACCGGAGTCACCGTCGCCACAGACTCGTACCGTGTCCCGTCCGGGATGCGACGGTTCCTGCAAGCCCGGGATCAGCGCTGCCGGTTCCCCGGATGCCGCGTCGCCGCGATCCGGTGCGAAGTCGACCACACCCACGACCACGCCCTCGGCGGCAAGACGGAACTGTCCAACCTCGCGCATCTCTGCCAGAGGCACCATTCGATGAAGCAATTCACCGCATGGAAGGTCCGACGACTCCAGGGTGGTGTCCTCGAATGGACCTCACCCCTCGGCAGGACCTACCGCGAAGACGCACCCACCCCGGCCGTCGCCTTCACCCCTGCCACCACACACCCCGCACCCTTCTGAATCGCTCCGTCCCTCCTCAGCCGAGCGACGCGCACGCGACGCACATCGTCGCCTGCGGCCGAACCTCCAGCCGGGCCTCGGGAATCGGGCGACCGCACCGTTCGCACACCCCGTAGGTGCCGGCATCCACTCGCGAGAGCGCCGTCGCGACCTGCGCCAACTCGTCCCGCGTCGACGCCCTCAGCGCATCGACCCGCTGCCACTCCCCCGACAGCGTCGAGCCCTCGGGGTCATGCTCGTCGTCGGCCGTCGCATCCGATCGATCGACCCGCAGCGCCGCATCGTCGGCATCGAGCCGCGCCAACTGCGCCTGCAGCTCCCGCTCGCGCGCACGCAACCGCTCGATCGGATCCATCCGGTCAGCGTAGGCCTACCCACCGACCCGGCGACCGTCAAGACCGTCGCGGCACCGGCATCCGCCCTTCAGAGTGGGTGCAACGGAAGGGAGCCCTCATGGCTGACAACGACGGCACCGAGCACAACGACCCCGAAGAGATGCCCGATACTGAGGAACTCGAGGAGCCCAGCGTCGCGAAGGAGCCCGGCGAGGAGCCGAAGGCGCCGCAGCCCCAGGGCGAGGAGCCCAGCCACCACGCCGTCGGCATCGGCGTCATCGACTCCGACCCGGACGACTCTCAGGACGACTGACGGCCGTCGTCGGCGGCGCTGCCCGTCACGCTCACGCCCTCGTCACCGATGAAGCACTGCACCATGCGGTCCTTATCGATGCCGTCCCACCCGCTCTCGGTCGGCGTGTAGAAGGAGTACTCGAGTAGGGAGTCCTCCCAGGGTTGTCCGACGAAGTCTTCGAACGCCGGCAGACAGCCCTCATCGGCCGCTGTCGCTGTCCCGTCCTCACCGGGATAGTCACCGGCGTGAAGCACGAACACGTGGTAGACCTCGTAGGTGTGCGCGTCCCCGCACGGGATCGCCTGCACGACGTACACCGAATCCTCCGTGGCCCGAGGATGCACGGCGTCCGATTCGTCGAAGCAATCCCCCGCGACGAGATCGAACACGTCGAGTTCACCGCCGACCGTGATCACGCCGGAGGCGTCACGGTAGACCGCGCCCGACAGCTGGTAGAGCGCGGCTTCCGAGCAGCCGGACATCAAGGGCGCCGCAACGACCAACCCCGCCGCTGCGAGCGCACCCGAGCGCCACCGACGTGTCGACATGAATCCCCCAGGAGTATGCGTCGAACTGACGGCGTCAGCGTATCGGAGCGCGGCCCTCGCAGACACGACGGGATGCCGGTGCCCCGCCGATAGGATGAGGGCGTCCCCCGGCATCCCGAGTCTTGGAGCCCAGCCGCGTGAGCACCCCAGTCACCCCCTCCGTCGCAGACACCGTCGAGAACGCCATCGCCACGCCGGAGCGGGAGCAGCCCTACGGCGCCCTCGGCCTGAAGCCCGATGAGTACGACAAGATCCGCGAGATCCTCGGCCGGCGCCCCACCTCGGGCGAGCTGGCGATGTACTCCGTCATGTGGAGCGAGCACTGCTCCTACAAGTCCTCGAAGATCTACCTCCGCCGCTTCGGCGACAAGGTCTCGGACGAGATGAAGGAACGGCTCATGGTTGGCATGGGCCAGAACGCCGGCGTCGTCGACGTGGGCGAGGGCTGGGCCGTCACCTTCAAGGTCGAGTCCCACAACCACCCGAGCTACATCGAGCCGTTCCAGGGCGCCGCGACAGGTGTCGGCGGCATCGTCCGCGACATCATCTCGATGGGCGCACGCCCCGTCGCGGTCATGGACCAGCTGCGCTTCGGCGACATCGACGACCCCGACACCGCCCGCGTCGTGCACGGCGTCGTCAGCGGCATCAGCTTCTACGCGAACTGCCTCGGCCTGCCGAACATCGGCGGCGAGACCGTCTTCGACAAGGTCTACCAGGGCAACCCGCTCGTCAACGCGCTCGCGGTCGGCGTCCTCCGCCACGAGGACATCAAGCTCGCCAACGCCACCGGCGCCGGCAACAAGGTCGTCCTGTTCGGCGCCCGCACCGGCGGCGACGGCATCGGCGGCGCCTCGATCCTGGCGTCCGACACCTTCGCCGACGGCGGCCCCACCAAGCGTCCCGCCGTGCAGGTCGGCGACCCGTTCGCCGAGAAGGTGCTCATCGAGTGCTGCCTCGAGCTCTACCAGGGCGAGCTCGTCGAGGCCATCCAGGACCTCGGTGCCGCCGGAATCTCGTGCGCGACGAGCGAGCTGGCCGCCAACGGCGGCTCGGGCATGAAGGTCGACCTCGAGAAGGTGCTGCTGCGCGACCCGTCGCTCACGCCCGAGGAGATCCTCATGAGCGAGAGCCAGGAGCGCATGATGGCGATCGTCGCTCCCGAGAAGCTCGACGCGTTCCTCGCCGTCGTCCAGAAGTGGGATGTCGAGACGAGCGTCCTCGGCGAGGTCACCGGAGACGGCCGCCTGCAGATCTTCTGGCACGGCGAGCAGATCGTCGACGTCGACCCCTCGACCGTCGCGGTCGACGGCCCCGTCTACGAGCGTCCCGTCGCCTACCCGACCTGGATCGACGCGCTCCGCAAGGACTCCGCCGCGTCCCTCGAGCGGAGCGACGACCCCGAGGTGCTGCGCGAGCAGTTCCTGAAGCTCCTCGGCAGCCCGAACCTCGCCGACACGTCGTGGGTCACCAACCAGTACGACTACTACGTCATGGGCAACACGGCCCTCAGCTTCCCCGACGACGCCGGCATGATCCGCGTCGACGAGGAGTCGGGTCTCGGCTTCGCGATCGCGACCGACTGCAACGGCCGTTACTGCCAGCTCGACCCGTACGCGGGTGCGCAGCTCGCCCTGGCCGAGGCGTACCGCAACGTCGCCGTCACGGGCGCCGAGCCCACCGCCGTCACCGACTGCCTCAACTTCGGCAGCCCCGAGAACCCCGAGGTCATGTGGCAGTTCGGGCAGACCGTCGACGGTCTCGCCGACGCCTGCTTCGAACTCGGCGTCCCCGTCACGGGCGGCAACGTCAGCTTCTACAACCAGACCGGGGACCAGCCCATCTTCCCGACCCCCGTCGTGGGCGTGCTCGGCATCATGGACGACGTCTCGCGCCGCATCCCCAGCGGCTGGCAGGATGCCGGCGAGAACATCTACCTGCTCGGCACGACGTCCACCGAGCTCGACGGCTCGGCCTGGGCCGACACGATCCACGACCACCTCGGCGGTCGCCCGCCGAAGGTCGACCTCGCCGGCGAGAAGACCCTCGCGGGCCTGCTGCAGGCCGCGCGCGACGAGATGCTCGTCTCGAGCGCGCACGACCTGTCGGCCGGCGGCCTCGGTCAGGCTCTCGCCGAGGCGACGACCCGGTTCGGCGTCGGCGCCCGCGTGTGGCTCCGCGAGATCATGGAGCGCGACGGTGTCGATGCCGCGACCGCCCTGTTCAGCGAGTCGACCGGCCGCGTCATCGTGTCGGTGCCGCGCGAGGAGGACGTGAAGTTCCGGGGCCTCTGCGAGGGCCGCGGCTACCCCGTGCTCCGCATCGGCGTGACCGACGACGCCGCCGAGGGCGAGCAGGCGGCCCTCGAGATCCAGGGTGTCTTCACCGTCCCCGTCGCCGAGCTCCGTCAGGTCTCGAAGGCGACGCTTCCCGCCGCCTTCGGAGCCATCGTCGACGAGGCCACCGCGTGAGCGACGACCCGGAATACGCCGACTTCGTCGGGCGCAAGCGCGCCCGCACGAAGGTGGTCGCGTGGACCGTCATCGTCGCGATGGTGCTCGTGGGCGGCGGCGCGACCGTCCTCACCCTCCTGTTCGGCTGACCCGGACCATGGACGCCACCGCGCCTGCCCTGCCGGGTCGCGCGGTGCTGCAGCAGCGCTGGAGCGGCGCCTGCTTCCTGCACTGGCGGGTCGATCCGGCACGGGTCGAACCCCACCTGCCGCCCGGAACCGAACCCGACCTCTTCGACGGGTCGGCGTGGGTCGGGCTGATTCCGTTCGTCCTCAGTGAGTTCCGCTTCCTGCCGCTGCGCCCGGTCCCCTTCGTCGGCCGGTTCGTCGAGATCAACGTCCGCACCTACGCGAAGGATGCCGACGGCCGCCGCGGCGTCGTCTTCCAGACCCTCGAGGCCGAGCACCTCCTGCCGGTCCTCGGCGCGCGTGCCGTCTTCGGCCTGCCGTACCGCTGGGCGAAGGCCGCGATGCGAACGGACGGCGACGCGCTCGAGTACGCCTCGCGGCGGCATCCGGGGTTCGGCGACCGGACGCGCACCCGCATCCGCGTCGTCCCGGGGACCGAGGTCGTCGACGACGATCTGAGCCGCTTCCTCACGGCACGCTGGGGCTTCCACGAGCGACACCTCGGCCGCACGATCTGGGCCGCGAACGAGCACGAGCCGTGGCCGCTGGTGCGCGCCGAGGTCGAGCGTCTCGACGACGGCCTGCTCGCGGATGCCGGTTTCCCGGGCCTCGCCGACCGCGCGCCCGATTCCGTGCTCGCGATGCCCGCCCGGCATCCCGGCGTCATCACCCGCTTCTCGAGCGCACGCCGCGTGCGCTGACGGGCGTCAGGCGGGGAGCGCGTCCCGCAGCCGGGTGAGGGTCGCCCGCCAGTCGTCGATCTCGTCGGACTCATCCCAGAGTTCGGCGAGCTCGGAGTCGCCGCCGACCTTGTCGAGGGCGGCGCGCGCCAGTGCCACGACGGATGCCGGCGGCGCGCCGACCCGCGCGAGGAAGCCCTCGACCGACTCGGCGTCCTCCTCCTCCGAGAGCGGAAGACCGGAACCGTGTGCGACCACGGCGGCCGCCGCGACGGCGATGGCGTCGCGGTCCGTGTCCTCTTCATCACCCGCCGCGTAGCCCTGCAGGACGTCGGTGACGAAAGCCCACGAGTCCGCTTCGTCGAGTTCCCACGCCCAGTCCGCTGCGGTGTCGTTGCCGAACGGTTCCTCGCTCCATGTGCCCATGCGGCAGAGCGTAGCGAGCCCGAGCGACATCCCGACGTCCGATCCCTGGGAACGCGACCATCCGTCGCGGCTAGCATGGCGGCATGCAGCTCTGGATCGTGGGGGTCGGAGCCGCGCTGGCGGAGTTCTGGTGGGTCGCACCCGCCGCCGCAGGTGCCGGCGCGGTCGGGTTCGTCGGCGTCCGCCGCGGCCGGACCACCCGCGCCCGCCGCCTCGGGCTCACGGCGGCCCAGCATGAGCTGCAGCAGGCCCGATCCGACGCGGTCAGCGCGCGCGCCGCAGCGCGCGTCGCGCAGGCGGAACTCACCCGCGCCGAGGCCGAACGCGCCGTCGGCCGCGCCCACCCCGACGACGTCCGCACCGCGCGGCGCGCACTCGAGACGGCGCAGCGCGCCAAAGCCGCGGCGACCGCGACCATCCGCGTCGCTCGCGCCCGCGTCGGCGCGGAGCGCGCCGCCGTCCCCGCCCGCGGCACCGACCCGAAGCACCTCCCCCTCGCGCGTCTCATGGCCGCGCACGACGCGATCGCCGCACGCTGGATGGAGTACGAGACGGATGCCGCCCGCCGCCTCGCTTTCCCCGCGCTCAGCGACGTGCGCGTCCCCGCCACGGCCGAGTTCCTGCGCCTCGAGGGCATCGCCCGCGAGCACCGCCCGGCATCCGCCACCGCCACCCTGACGCCCGAGCAGTTCTCGACCTACCGGGCTGCCGTCGACGACACCGGGCGCGCGTTCGCCGCTGCGGAGCAGGAGGCCTGGCGCCTCGCCGGACACCGACCCGACGACGCCCCCGCGGACCACTCGACCGCTGCACGCTGGACGATCGTCGCGACCGAGGCGATCGCCCGCTCGGTGGACGGGATCTCGCGCGCCGCGGAGGGCGCGGCATCCGCTCTGGACGCCTACCGCTCACGGCGGGACGGTCGCGACCGCGACCAGCACCGCCCGTAAGGTGTAGCGAGTGACCGATTTCTGGCAATTCGCGGGCCACTACTGGTGGCTCGTGTTCCCGCTGTTCGGGCTCGCCTCCGCGGCGAGCGGATCGTTCGCCGCGTCGTCGAAGCGCCGACACAAGCAGCGCCTCGAGATCATGAAGGCGAAGGCCGAACTCACGGCGGCGCGTGCGGCGGCCAAGCGCGGCATCGGGTCGGCCTCCGCCGCCGAGATCGACGCCCCCTCGCAGTCCGTCGCGGACCAGGCCGACGACCTGCGCGCCGTCCACGACGAGGTCACGCACCGCTGGCTCGACTACGAGCTCGACGTCGCCAAGCTCATCGCGTTCCCGTCGATGAGCAACGGGCGCGACCCCCTCACCGCCGGGTTCCTCCGCGCCAAGAAGATCGCCGACCGCGCCCGCCCCGCCGACGGCTCGAAGCCTACGGCCGAGCAGGTCGCCGAGTACCGCCGGGCCGTCACCGACTTCGAGGTCGCCTTCGACCTCGCCGAGCGCGAAGCGCGTCGCACCCGTGACTCGGGACTGACGGACGCCGAGCGCAAACGGCTCGCGACGGCATCCCGCATGCTCGCCGTCGCCACCGACGACGCCGCGACGCCGGCGGAACGCCACCTCGCCTACCAGCGCGTCCGCGAGGAGATCGACGGGCTCATCGCCCTCTCGGACGAGGCGGTCGAGGTGCTCGAGAAGAAGGTGGCCCAGCCGCTGACCGAGCGCCCGAACGACAACGGGGACCCGGCCGAAGCCGGATCCCCGTGACCTCACGGACCGATCAGTCGGTGACGATCGTGTCGTAGGCGTCGGGGTTCTTCGTCAGCCACTCGTCGACGGCGTCGGCGTACTTGCCTTCGCCGTAGGTGTTGACGACGGTGTCCTCGAGGCTCGCGTACTCCTCGTCGTCCAGCTTGATGCCGGCGATGAGCTTCGCCGCCTCGGGGTTCTCCTCCTTGAAGCCGTCGGTCGCGAGGAAGTGCAGGGCCTCAGCCTCGCCCATCGCTCCCTTCGGGTCCTCGAGGTCCTTCAGGTTGTACTTGTCGTTGGCCCAGAACGGACGCCACGACGTCACGACGATGTCGCGCTGCGCGGCCTCGGCGCTGTCGAGCTCGGTGAGCATCGCCGCCGTCGACGACGTGACGAGCTGGTAGCTGTCCTCCAGCCCGTACTCGGGCAGCATCGACTCCTGCGTCTGCTTCGTCAGACCAGCCCCGGGCTCGATGCCGTAGATCTTGCCGCCGAAGCGGCTCGCGTTCGCCTTCAGCTCGTCGATCGAGTCGATGTCGACGTAGTCGGGCACCGCGATGGTCAGCTTCGCGCCCTCGTAGTACGCACCGAGGTCCTCGATCTGGTCCTTGTACTGGTCCATGTAGGACTTGTGGGTCAGCTCGGGCCAGGCCGAGGGGTAGATGTCGACGTCGCCCTGCGCGAGACCGGCGTAGAGCGGTCCCGCCTCGGTGAGCTCCTGCATCTTGACCGTGTAGCCGACCTTCTCGAGCTGGTCCTGGAGCAGGTACGCGGTGCTGAGGCCGTCGGTCCACGAGGGCAGGTAGCCGAGCGTGATGGTGCCGAGGTCGCCCTCGCCACCGCCGTTGGATCCGCCGCCGTTCTCGACGTCGTTGCCGGTCGCGCAGCCGGCGAGGGCGAGGGATGCCGCAGCGCCGATCGCGAGGATGCCGGTCAGGTGTCGCTTGTTCATGTGTGCCTTCCGTATGTGATTGCTGGTTCCGTATCGAGCAGGTCAGGTGGGTCAGACGCCCACGGGCTCCGGGGCGGGAGTCGGGGTCGAGACGCGAGCGTCCTTCGGCGCGCGACGACGCGCGATCGCACCGAGCAGCGAGCCGCGCTGCGTCTTCAGAGCGCCGAGGGCTCCCGTCAGGCGGTCGAGGTAGACGGCGAGGATGACGACGCTGAGCCCGGCCTCGACGCCCTTGGCGATGTCGACGGTCGACATGGCCTGGACGATCTCCTTGCCGAGGCCGTCGGCGCCGGCGATACCGGCGATGACCGCCATCGACAGGGCCAGCATGATCAGCTGGTTGACGCCGGCCATGATGCTCGGCATCGCGAGCGGCAGCTGCACGCCGCGGAGGATCTGGCCCGGGGTGGCGCCGAACGCGTGGCCGGCCTCGACCGTCTCGCTGTCGACGCCGCGGATGCCGAGCTCGGTCAGACGCACGCCCGGGGGCAGCGCGAAGATGACGGTCGCGACGACACCGGGCACGACGCCGATGCTGAAGAACACGATGGCGGGGATCAGGTAGACGAAAGCCGGCATGCTCTGCATGAGGTCGAGCACGGGGCGGAGGATCGCACTGAACGTGTCGTTGCGGGCCGCGGCGATGCCGAGGGGCACGGCGATGACGACGGCGATGATCGCCGCGACCAGGACGAGCGCGAGCGTCTGCATCGAGGTCACCCACTGACCGACCCCGAGGATGAGGACGAAGCCGACGACCGTGCCGATCGCGAAGCGCCACGAACGGAGCACCCAGGCGAGCGCCGCGAAGATCACGATCACGGCGACGATGGGCAACGACAGGAGACCGTTCGCGAGCGCGTCCACGAACCAGCCGACGACGGCCGAGACACCGGACAGCAGCCAGCCGAGCGTGTCGCGGATCCACGCCACGCCTGCTTCGGCCCACTCACCGATCGGGATGCGGAAACCACCCATCAGCGCACCTCCTCCTTCTCGGTGGCCGGTCGGTCGACCGCGCCGCCGGCGAGTGCCTCATCGATCACGGAGCCGGGCACCGGGTCGAGGATCACGGGGATCTCCGTCGTCTCGGTCGTCGACGGGCCGAGCGCGGTGAGCAGCGTGATGCGCGGGATGACGCCGACGAGGCGACCCTCGGCATCCGTCACCGCGAGCGGCAGCGGCGACTCGGCAGCGGGCACGAAGAGGTCCATGAGGACGTCGTCCTGGCCGACGGCCTGCGGCACCGGCCGGAGCGCGGAGGCCAGCGAGCTCTCGCCGCGGCGGACGAGCTTGAGCGCGTCGCGGTCGCTGACCATGCCGATGAGCTTGCGGCTGCGGTCGGTCACGTAGACGGCGGCCATGCGGGCGTCGCGCATGGTGCGCAGGGCGCGGCGGGGGCCGGCGGCATCCGTCACCGAGACCGACCCGGGACGCTCCATGACGTTCGCGGCGGTGAGGACGCGAGCGCGGTCGACGTCCTGCACGAACTGCTCGACGTAGTCGTTGGCGGGGTCGGTGAGGATGTCCTCCGGCGTGCCGATCTGCACGATGCGGCCGTCGCGCATGACCGCGATCCGGTCGCCGAGGAACATCGCCTCGTTGAGGTCGTGCGTGATGAAGATGATCGTCTTCTGCAGCTTGTGCTGCAGCTCGAGCAGCTGCTCCTGCATCTCGCGACGGATGAGCGGGTCGAGCGCGCTGAACGCCTCGTCCATGAGCAGGATGTCGGTGTCGGCGGCGAGCGCACGGGCGATGCCGACGCGCTGCTGCATGCCTCCCGACAGGGCCGACGGCAGCTTGTCGCCCCAGCCCTCGAGGCCGACGAGCCCGAGGATCTCCTCGGCCTTCGCGAGCCGCTCCGCCTTGCCGACGCCCTGCAGTTCGAGCGGGTAGGCGACGTTCGCCGCCACCGTGCGGTGCGGCAGCAGCGCGAAGTGCTGGAACACCATGGCGATGCGCTCACGACGGATGCCGCGGAGCTTCGCGGCCGGGATGCCGGTGATCGGCTCGCCGTGTACGAGCACCTCTCCGCCGGTCGCGTCGTGCAGCCCGTTGAGCATGCGGATGATGGTGGACTTCCCCGAGCCCGACAGGCCCATGATCACGAAGATCTCGCCCCGCTCGACGCGGAAGCTCGCGTCGATGACGGCGGCGGTCCCGGCGTCGCGGACCTGGTCTCGGGGTTCCCCGGCCTTCAGGCGCTTGACCGCCTGGCCGGGATTGCGTCCGAAGACTTTGAACAGATTCTTCGCTTCGACAGCGGCAGTTGTCACGTGCTTCCCTCGGCGGGCGCGCACGCGTCCGCATAGGTAGCGCCCGGGTGGCGATCACCGGCATCCGCACGAGCGAAACCTCACTCGAGTGCAGAGCTTCGGCGACGAACATCGGGTCCATCGCCCAGACCGCCGACCATACGTCCGCTCGTCACCACGCCCTGAGGCGCCGGCTCGAACGGCCGCGGACTGGTCGTCGAGGGCACGAGGCCCACGTTCGACGGTAACGAAGTCGGTTGACGTGGATCAAATCGAGCCACCCCCTTGACCTCTTCCCGAAGCGCGGATATCACGCGCGCGCACCCGCCGCGAGAGCAACCCGTCCATGCCCGCGGGGGTGCAGAGTGGAGGGGAGTCCACCCGGAATGAGGAGCACCACGCATGAGCGATTTCGCCCGACGCATCGACGCCACGACGATCGACCACCTGCGGTCGACGGGCGCCACCAAGTGGTCGGCCGCCGACGGGTCGCTCGGTGCCTTCGTCGCCGAGATGGACTTCGGGATCGATCCCGCGATCACGGCGGCTCTCCACCGTGCGGTCGACGCCGGGTCGTTCGGGTACATGCCCCGGGGGATCAGCGCCGATCTGTCCGAGGCGACCGCCGAGTTCGTGGCGAGGCGATACGGCTGGCAGGTCGCGGCATCCGACGTCCAGCCGGTGCCCGACGTGATCATGGGACTCGAGCTCGCCATGGAGCACTGCTCCGCGCCGGGGTCGAAGATCATCGTGCCCACGCCGTCGTACATGCCTTTCCTCTTCGTGCCCCCGATGCGCGGACGCGACGTCATCGAGGTGCCGCTCGCCGTCCGCAACGGGCGGTACGAGTTCGATCTCGATGCCCTGCAGCGCGCCTTCGACGACGGCGGGAACCTCCTGCTGCTCTGCAACCCCTACAACCCGGTCGGCCGCGTGTTCTCACGGGACGAGCTGCTCGCTATCTCGGAGGTCGTGGAACGCAACGGCGGGCGCGTCTTTTCCGACGAGATCTGGGCACCCCTCGTCTACAGCGGATCGACCCACGTGCCCTACGCCACGGTCTCGCCCGCCGCCGCCCAGCACACGATCACCGCGATGAGCGCGTCCAAAGCGTGGAACCTGCCGGGGCTCAAATGCGCCCAGCTCGTCCTCACGAGCGACACGGACCGCGAGACCTGGGAACGGCTCGGCCCCTTCGCCGGCCACGGCACGAGCAACCTGGGCGCGATCGCGAATGCGACGGCTTACCGCGAAGGCGACCCCTGGCTCGCCGACCTCGTGCCCTACATCGAGCTCAACCGCGACACCCTGCTCGACCTGGTCGCCGAGGAGATCCCCGACGCATGGATGCCGAAGCCCGAGGGGACGTACGTCGCGTGGATCGACCTCCGCGCGCTCGGGCTCGGCGATCGCCCCGCCGAGTTCCTCACCCGCGAAGCCGGCGTGACGCTGACCGAAGGATCGATGTGCGGCGTCGCCGGTACGGGTTTCACCCGGCTGATCTTCGCGACGCCGCGACCGATCCTGGAACAGATCGTGCGCCGGGTCGGCGACGCCGTCCGGGGCTGATCCGAGGCTGACCTCACTGACGACGAATCCCGCGGCACCCCTCAGGGGTCGCGGGATTCGTCGTATCCGGCTGTTGACACCGTCGAGGTTCGGTGGTTACCTACTCACGTAACTAACCAACGAACGAGAACGCGGAGTCGGAATGGTCGACGAAGGACGCCCGCTCTTCCTGCAGATCGCAGAGAGCGTCGAGGACTCGATCATCGACGGCAGCCTGTCCGAGCAGGAGCAGGCTCCGTCGACGAATGAGCTGGCGGCCTTCCACCGCATCAATCCGGCCACCGCGGCGAAGGGAATCGCGATGCTCACCGACAAAGGCGTCCTCGTGAAGCGCCGCGGCATCGGCATGTTCGTCGCCGACGGCGCTCGCGAGCTGCTCCTCACCGAGCGGCGTTCGGCCTTCGCCGACCGCTATCTCGATCCTCTTATCGCCGAGGCACGCAAGCTCGGCCTCGGACCCGACGACCTCGCGCGTCTGCTGACCGAGCGCGCCACGACCACGAAAGGAACGTCACGATGACCGCCGTCATCGAGGTGAAGAACCTCACCAAGCGTTACCGCGACACCACCGCCGTGGACGACATCTCGTTCACGATCGAGCGCGACGCCATCTACGGCCTCCTCGGCCGCAACGGCGCCGGCAAGACGACCGTGATGTCGATCCTCACGGCGCAGAACTTCGCCACCGCGGGCGATGTCCGCGTCTTCGGCGAGGCTCCCTACGAGAACGCCGCCGTCCTCAGCCGGATGTGCTTCGTCCGTGAGAGCCAGAAGTACCCCGACGACGCGACGCCGACGCACGCCTTCCGCATCGCCCGGCTGTTCTACCCGAATTGGGACCAGGGGGTCGCCGACCGGCTCGTCCGCGAGTTCCGCCTGCCGATGAAGACGCGCATCAAGAAGCTCTCGCGCGGCCAGCTCTCGGCCGTCGGCGTCATCATCGGCATCGCCGCCCGCGCCGAGGTCACCTTCTTCGACGAGCCGTACCTGGGGTTGGATGCCGTCGCCCGCCAGATCTTCTACGATCGCCTCCTCGAGGACTACGCCGAGCACCCGCGCACGATCATCCTCTCCAGCCACCTGATCGACGAGGTCGCCAACCTCCTCGAGAAGGTCCTCGTCATCGACGCCGGCCGCATCATCATGGACGAGGACACCGAGTCCATCCGGGGACGCGCGTCGACGATCGTCGGCGAGACCGCCGTGGTCGAGGAGTTCGTCGCGGGTCGCGAGGTCATCCACCGCGAGAGCCTCGGACGCACCACGAGCGCCACCCTCCTCGGCGCGCTGAGCGCCGAGGACCGCACCGAGCTCTCGCTGGCGGGCCTCGACGTCCTGCCGGTCTCGCTGCAGCAGCTCATCGTGCGGCAGACGCAGAACGCCGTCCACACCGACGAAGGAGCACTCCGATGAACCGCACCCTCAACGTCGTGCGCATGCAGCTCGTCAACCGCGCCACCTTCATCTGGGTGCCGCTGATCGTGCTGGGCGGCACGCTCGCCATCAGTCTCCTCATCTTCGGCATGCTCTCGACGAGCGCCATCGACACCACGACGATGTTCGGCGGCGGAGCGCAGGCTCCGCTGTGGTACTTCCTGGCCGTCGGCGTCCAGGCACTGACCCTGAGCTTCCCGTTCTCGCAGGCCATGAGCGTGACGCGGCGCGAGTTCTACCTCGGCACGCTCCTGACCGCCGCGCTGACGTCCGTCGGTCTCGCGGTGATCTTCGTCATCGGCGGACTCATCGAGCAGGCCACGCGCGGGTGGGGCATGAACGCCTACATGTTCCGCCTCACCTGGATCTGGTCGCAGGGGCCGCTCGTGGCGGGACTGTTCTTCGCCGTCGTCGCGATGCTGTTCTTCGTCGTCGGCTTCTTCTTCGCGACCGTCTACAAGCGCTGGGGCAACCTCATCCTCACCGTCCTGCTGATCGGACTCGGGCTGATCCTCATCGGCGGCCTCTGGGTCGTCGGACGGATGGATGCCTGGGGACCGGTGTTCGCCTGGTTCGGCTCGCTGACCCCGATCGCCCTGACGGGTGCACTCGTCCTCGTCATCGCCGCGCTGTCGGCCGTCTCGTACGGGACGCTCCGACGAGCCATCGCCTGAGGACGACACCCTCCGACGGCCGCGGCCGGGGATCGCCTGGCGCGATCCCCGGCCGCGATACGATTCGATCCACTCGACAGGGCGGTGGGGAGCACGATGGCACGTCTGACACCGGGTACGCAGAATGACAGGGATGCCGCCGTCGCCGCCGCATCCGCTGCCTCAGGCCGACCCGATCCGGAGTTCGAGGCTCGCCTCGACGACGTGTTCCCCGTCCTGCACGGCCTGTTCCTGCAGCTCTACGGCGAGCGCGAGGACGGCCAGGAGGCCCTCGCCGACGTCATCGCCGCCGCCGCCGCGAGCTGGCGCGACCGCCCCGCCGATCTCAAATCGCTCGACCGGCGACGCCTCGCCGACCCGGGCTGGTTCCTGTCGGAGAAGATGCTCGGCGGCGTCTGCTACGTCGACAGGTACGCGGGGTCCCTTCGGGGCATCCGGGATCGCATCCCCTACTTCCAGGAGCTGGGTCTCACCTACCTGCACCTGATGCCGCTGTTCGACTCCCCCGAGGGCAACAACGACGGCGGCTACGCGGTGTCGAGCTACCGCGCGGTCGACGACCGCCTCGGCACGATGGCAGACCTCGCCGCCCTGTCGGCGGAGTTGCGTGAGGCGGGGATCTCGCTCGTCGTGGACTTCATCTTCAACCACACGAGCAACGAGCACGAGTGGGCGCAGAAGGCGATCGCCGGCGTCCCCGGGTACGAGGACTTCTACCTGATCTTCCCCGACCGCACGATGCCCGATCTCTACGAGCAGACGGTCCGCGAGATCTTCCCCGACGACCACCCCGGCGCGTTCGTGCAGCTGCCCGACGGCCGCTGGATCTGGGCGACGTTCTACCACTTCCAGTGGGACCTCAACTATGCGAACCCGGCGGTCTTCCGCGCCATGGCGGGCGAGATGCTGTTCCTCGCGAACCAGGGCGTCGAGGTGCTCCGCATGGACGCCGTCGCGTTCATCTGGAAGCGGCTCGGCACCACGTGCGAATCGCTTCCCGAGGCGCACCTGCTGCTGCAGGCGTTCAACCAGGTCCTCACCCTCGGTGCCCCGTCGGTGCTCTTCAAGTCCGAGGCGATCGTGCACCCGGACGAGGTCATCACCTACATCTCGCCCGACGAGTGCCAGCTCTCCTACAACCCGCTGCAGATGGCGCTCGGCTGGGAGGCGCTGGCGACCCGCGACGGACGCCTCCTGCAGAAGGCGCTCGACGAACGCCACGCCCTGCCCGCGGGCACCGCGTGGGTGAACTACGTCCGCAGCCACGACGACATCGGCTGGACGTTCGCCGACGAGGATGCCGCGACCCTCGGCATCGACGGTTACTCGCACCGCCGATTCCTCAACGATTTCTACGTGGGGCGCTTCGAGGGCACGTTCTCGCGCGGCGTGCCGTTCCAGGAGAACCCGAAGACCGGCGACGCCCGCGTCGCGGGGACCACGGCGTCCCTCGCCGGCGTCGAGGCGGGCGACCCGGGCGGCGAGGACCGCGTCATCCTGGCGCATGCGCTCGCGCTGTCGACCGGCGGCATCCCTCTGCTCTATCTCGGTGACGAGCTCGGGCAGCTCAACGATCACTCGTACCTCGACGACCCCGCGCACGCCGGCGACAGCCGCTGGGTGCACCGTCCGGCAGCGGATGCCGCGGCGTTCGCCGCGCGGCACGACAACGCCACGGTCGCGGGGCGCATCCACGCCCGGCTCACCGCGCTCATCGCGGCCCGCCGCCGGACGCCCGAGTTCGCGGGCAATCCACTGACGCCGTTCCACACGCCGCATCCGTCGGTGGTCGGGTTCCAACGCGTCGGCGCCGGCGTCGTGCTCGTGCTCGCGAACGTCGGCGACGACGCGGTGACGGTCGGCCGAGAGACGCTCTCGGGGTTCGAGGCGACAGCGATCGACGTCGTCACGGATGCCGCCGTGGATCTGACCGACGGCCTCGAGCTCGCGCCGCACGGCGTCCGCTGGCTGCGGGTACAGCGTCAGCGGATGCAATAGATTCCGCGCGGCGCGCCGCGGCATCCCTCGCCTGATCGGCGTGTCGCCGCCGAAACTGTTGCATCCGCTGACGGGTCGCGTCGAGGACCCGTCCGTCAGCGCTCTTCGGCGGCCTCGGTGTGGTGTCGGATGACCTCGGCGACGACGAAGTTGAACCACTTCTCGGCGAACTCGGGGTCGAGGTCCGCCTCTTCGGCGAGGCGTCGCAGGCGCGCGGTCTGCTGCTCCTCGCGGGAAGGGTCGGATGCCGGCATCCCGTGCTCCGCCTTGAGGACGCCGACCTGCTTCGTGCAGCGGAATCGCTCGGCGAGCATGAACACGAGGGCGGCGTCGATGTTGTCGATGCTGGATCGCAGGGTCTGCAGCTGGACGTTCGGGTCGGTCATGATTCCTCCGGCGACGAGAGTACCGCGGTCGGTGATGAGACTCAGCCGTGCAGGAAATCCTTGCGCGCCGGCTCGTGCACGGGCTCGAGCCAGAGCTTCACGACGACCCCGACGGCGGACGGCGGTGTCTCGGGCAGCGTGACGCGGAGGGCGTCGGCATCCTGGGTCCATTCGGCCGAACCCGCACCGAGCACCGTGAGCTCTGCGATGGGACGTCCGAGCAGACCGCTCGAGCGTCCCCATGAGCGGATCGACGCGACGCCGTCCTCGGGCCAGCGGAGCACCGTCGCGTAGACGTAGTCGCCGGTGACGTCGGTGCGGGTCGTGAAGCGGACGTCCTCGGACGTGTACGGCGCGAACGCGTCGTCGATCATCGACCCCGCGACGACCTCGGTGGGTCCCTCACCGGGGATGAGCCAGGGCCGGGTCCCGAAGATCGCCTCGCCGTTGACGGTGAGCCAGTCGCCGATCCCCTCGAGCATCTCGCGCTCGGCCGGGGCGATCGTGCCGTCGGCCTTCGGCCCGATGTTCAGCAGCAGGTTGCCGTTCTTCGCGACGACGTCGACGAGTTCGCCGATCAGGTCGTCGACGCTCTTGTAGTCGTGGTCCTCGATCCACCCCCACGACGTCTTGCCGACCGAGCTGTCGTTCTGCCACACGTCGGGACGGATGCCGGGCATCGCCCCGCGTTCGATGTCGTAGACCGCACTCCCCTCGGCGAACGCCGTCCACTTGTAGTTGATGACGACGCCGCGGCCCCACTCGGCCGCACGGTTGTAGTAGTACGCAGCGAGCTTGCGGATGTATGGCTCGAAGGCGGGCTGCTCGAGCCACCAGTCGAACCACAGCACCTGCGGCCGGTATTTGTCGATGATCTCGACGGTGCGCAGCAGCCAGTCCTCGAGGAAGAGCTCGTTCGGCGCGGTCTCCTCGCGCTGGGCGGGGCCGTACAGGTCGAAGAAGCGCGCATCGCGGACGTCGGAGTCGAACCGCATCCCGCCGTTCTGGAAGAACCAGTGCTCGGCACGGTGCGAGGAGGCCCCGCGCACCATCCACGCGTCGTCGACGGCCGTCATGAGGTCGCCGAACACGTCGCGTCGAGGCCCCATCTTGGCCGCGCTCCACCGCGACCGGTCGGTGTCGTACATCGCGAACCCGTCGTGGTGCTCGGCGACGGGCACGACGAACTGGGCACCCGCGCGGCGGAACACCTCGGCCCACTCGGCCGGGTCGAAGCGGTCCATCGTGAACGAGGGGATGAAGTCCTTATACCCGAACTGATCGTGCGACCCGTAGGTGACGCGGTGGTGCTCGAACGCGCGATCGGCTTCGAGGTACATCGTGCGGGAGTACCACTCGCCCTGGGCGGGGACCGAGGGGATGCCCCAGTGGATGAAGATCCCGAACTTCGCGTCGCGGTACCAGAGCGGCGGTTCGTACGCCCGCAGCGACTCCCACGTCGCGTCGTACGGGCCGGCGTCGATGACGTCCTGCACAGCGGCGATCGCCGCCGAGTTGTCGCTGACGTCGACCCGAGGGGGAAGGGATGCCGGGTCGAGGGGCTCGAGAGGGGAGTCGGCCATGCCCCCGATCCTGGACCCCGCACGAACGAATTGCAACGTTGGAAAAGCGTCGGTCAGAGATCCACTCGTCGGCCGAACCGGCGTTCGCCGCGGGGCCGGGGCGAGCAGGTCGCCACCGATCGCAGTCGGACGATCTCGTGCGGCTGCAGGCCGGCGGCCTCTCCGAAGTCCTCGAGCGAGGTGAACCCGCCGTTCTTGCCGCGCGTCCGCACGGCGCGGCGTGCCTTGGTGCGGGTGAGGCCCGGCAGCTCGGCCAGTTCGTCCGCCGTCGCGTTCTGCACGTCGACGGGTTCGGCCGGCTCCGCCGTCTGCAGCAGGTCGGCGGACGACGCGCCGACCGAGGCGGCCAGGCGCGTCGCCTCCGTCGAGCGCGTCGGAGCCGCGGAGCGGGTCGAGGCCGCAGAGCGGGCCGAGCCGGAGGATGCCGCGGTCGTGGCGCGCTTCGTGGACCGCTGGGTGGATCGCCGTCCGCGCGAACCGTGGGTCGACGTCCGCGCCGCTCCCCGCGACGTGCGGGCCTCCCACCGCGACCGCAGCCACCCGGGGTTCAGGATGAGTGCGAAGACGATGCCCCCGAGGTGGGCGACCGCGTTGACCATGCTGGTCAGCCCGCCCCAGAGCTCGGTGATCACGGAGATGTACAACAGCCCGCTCACGGCGGTCGCCACGAATGCGGCACGTCGACGAGAGACCAGCCCCACGATGAGGAAGCCGATCCACGCCGACCCCGGCCCGAAGAAGACGAGGAGGAGCCACGAACTGACGCCGAGCAGCCAGCCCCAGCTCGGCACCCCGCCGTCGCGGGCGGGCGTGCTCACGCGTAATCCCGCACGTTCAGCACCATCGTCACGGTGTCATCCTCGTCGCGCGTCTCGGAGACGAGCTCGAACCCCGCCTGATCGGCGCGGGAGCGGATGCGCTCGGCGACCGCACGCTGCACGTGACGGGCGTAGGCGGCATCCACTCGCATCATGAGGGCGGTCGCCTCGGCCTCGGTCACCTCGTGGCCGTCGAGCCGCGACAGGTGGGCGCCCCAGACCCCATCGGCGGTCCGCGACATGACGATCTCGACGTCGTCAATCGTCGCCGTCAGCACACCGTCGACGAGCGCGGCATCCGCCCCGCCCAGGTCGGCGAGCGCGGCCGCGAGCAGGTCGGGGTCCTTCATGCGGGTCTGCACGGCGATCGGGACGGCCTCCGACCCGCCGCGGGGGCCGGACGTCGCCCCCGAGTTCAGGGCGATCGCGCCGAGGGCGCCCGTACCGCCGACGGCCGCGGCGGCGGCGAGGGCGGCGGGGAGGAGGATCAGCGAGATGCTCATCGGGAGGTTCCCTTTCTGATGGATGCCACGCGGTCACCGCGCACGCCCAGATCGTCCAGCAGGTCGGCGAGCGCGGCATCCGTCGCCCACCCGTTGACGGCGACAGCGCCGTCGGCGGAGATGCGCACTTCGAGGGCGTCCCGGCCGCCGTCGCGCGCGATGCGGTCGACCTCCGCGGCGTACCGGGGCGTGAGGGAGCGGATCGATTGGTTCTGCGACCCGATCCACGGCCGGCGCGTGTCGGGGAGGTCGGCGAGGTACGGTCCGTCGCACAGCAGGTCGGTCGCGGCGAGCAGGCGCGCGACGCCGTCGCGCTCCGCGGCCCAGGCCTGCAGACGGTCCAGCGTGTACCCCGAGAACGCCATGACGCCGAGTCCCGCATCGCGGAACGCCTCGGCGACCGTGGCGAGCGCGTCGGCCTGATCGAACGGCTCGCCGCCGAGGAGTGTCACACCCTCGGCGCCGGCGGCCCGTGCGTCCTCGACCCACCGCGACGCGAGATCGGCGGGGTCATCGAGCAGCGCCCCCCGTTCGGCCCACATGTGCGGGTTGAAGCATCCGGGGCAGCGGACCGAACACCCCTGCACCCACACCGCCGCCCGCAGCCCCGGGCCCTCGGCCGCGGTGGCCGGCACGAAACGCGACCACTGCAGCGCTGCACCGCCCCGCGGGGGCGGCGTCGTCCCGAGGAGGCTGCCCTCCCCGCCGACGCCGAGCGACTGGGTGACGATCACCGGTCCCGATCCTCCTGCACGAGGGAATCGGATGCCGCCGACGCGACGCGCGTGTAGTCCTCGGTGAACTGCGACGACGTCGCCTCCGCATCGAGCAGCGCCTCGAGCTGCTCGATGTAATCGAGGCACTCGGCCCCGGTCATCCCGAAGGTCTCGGCCGCGACCGACCCGTCGGAGCGCAACTGCACCACGAGCTTCTTCATGTCCGACTCCCGTTCCTGCGTGTCTCGACCGGTCAGTAGTCCACGGTACGACCGCCGCGACGCGACGACAGGGCCCCGTGGGTCTCCGTGCCGTTCGCGGTGACGTCGTGGGCGTCGAGGTCTTCGGTCCCGGTCGCACCGACGGCGCGCTGGGCGGCCCAGGCGCGGATGCGCTGGACCTCCTCGGCCTGTGTGACCGCGAGAGGGATCATCGTCTCGACGACACGGGTGACGACATCGGTGGTGATCGTCTTCCGGCCGCTGAAGCCCTCGTACAGGGCGGCGACCACGGCCTGCTCGATCTCGGCGCCCGAGTGGTTCTCGCTCGCGGCGACGAGGGCGGCGACGGCCGCCTCATCGTTCGCGATCGCGTCGAGCCCGTTGGCCGGGGTCGCGTGCGCGGCGAGCTGCAGCGACCAGATGACCTCGCGCTCGACGGTCGTGGGAAGGTCGACGAAGAAGATCTCATCGAAGCGTCCCTTGCGCATGAACTCGGGCGGCAGGGCGTCGATGTTGTTCGCGGTCGCGACGACGAAGACGGGGTGCTTCTTCTCCTGCATCCAGGTCAGGAACGTGCCGAACACGCGCGCCGTCGTGCCCGAGTCTCCCTGCCCCGTGGTGTTCGAGAAGCCCTTCTCGATCTCGTCGACCCACAGGATGCAGGGGGCCACCGCCTCGGCGGTCGCGATGGCCGTCCGCAGGTTCTGCTCGCTCGAGCCGACGAGGCCCGAGAAGATCCGGCCGATGTCGAGCCGCAGCAGCGGCAGCCCCCACGAGGCCGCCGTCGCCTTCGCGGTCATCGACTTGCCGCAGCCGGGGACGCCCGTGATCAGCACGCCCTTCGGCGAGGGCAGCCCGTACTCGTGTGCGCTCGGCAGCCACGACCCGTTGCGGCGCTCGAGCCAGCGCTTCAGGTTGTTGAGGCCGCCGACATCGTCGAGGTCGAGGTCGCCCGTGACGAACTCGAGCACGCCGGACTTGCGCACCACCTGGCGCTTCTCGTGCAGCACGACGCGGATGTCGTCGCCCGTCAGCTTGCCGTCGTTCACCATCGCCTGCGCGAAGGCGTTCTCGGCTTCGGCCATCGTGAGGCCGAGCGCGGCCTGGACGAGCGACTCCCGCGCTGCGTCGTCGGCGTCGACACGGATGTCACCCGAGTTGTTCTCGATCATCGTGTCGAGGAGATCGCGGATCTCCTCGGCGGTCGGCAACGGGAAGTCGAACAGGTGGGTCAGCTCGTCGAGCTCGGGCGGGATCACCCGCACCGGCGCCGTGACGACGAGCGTCCGCGACACGTCGCCGTGGCGGAACTCGAGTGCGGTCTCGCGCACCGTCCGCACGATCGCAGGGTCGCCCTGCCGGTGCTCGCCGCCGAAGTAGGCGTGCAGGTCGCAGAAGATGAAGACGCTCGGGTCGGTCACCCCCGCCGCGTGCTGCAGCGCCCGCGCGGGGTTCGTCGTGTTCGAGACGCTCTTGCCGTCGGGGTCGATGAGCCCGAGCGCCGACGTCCACGTCCAGACGCGGCGACGGTTGCGCTGGGCGTGCGCGGCATCCGTGATCGCGGCCACCGCCCGGACCTCCTCCGCCGTCTCGAGGTACAGCAGGGGCAGGCGGGCCTTGAAGGCCGCATCCAGCGTGGCGTCGAAGGTCACGTCGGTTCCTTTTCGTGTGGTGGTCATGGTGAGTCGGATGCCGGTTCGTCGAAGCGGATCGTCCACTTCCCCGATCCCTCGTCGGAGTCGACGCGGAGGACGACCCGGTCGCTCGGCGGCCAGGACGACCTCGTGTCGACGGCGTCGAACCCCTGCACGACGTCGAGGGCGGCCTCGCCGGGGTAGACGGCCTCGACGCCGAAGAAACCGTCACCGGCGTAGACGAACCGCGCGCTGAGGGCCTCGCCGTCGTAGACGAGGAGGGCAGATCCCTCGCCCGACACCGTCGCACCGTCGACGGGCGTGGGAGTCTCGCGGGTGACCGTTGCGCTCCAGTCCGTCAGCCGAGGGGCGAACCAGAGACGGCTCGCGTGGTCGCCGGCCACGAACGTGAGCGACCGCGACCCGCTCACGAGGCCGATGTAGGCCGGACGATCGTCGGCGGTACTCGCGTCGGCGTCGATCTGCTGATGGATGCTGAGGTAGTCCTGCTGACCCTCGGTGAGCGGGCCGATCACCCAGACGTCGTCCCCCGCGGGGATGTCCAGATAGCGGGTGCCCGCGGCCCCGATCAGCGTGTCGCCGTCGCGACCGACCTCCTGCGCGGCGGGGTCCGCCCACGGGCGGTACTCGTACTCGTTCGGATCGTCGAGCAGCAACTCCCCCGTGGCGGGGTTGATGCCCACGAACGGCACGACGATGAACGCCAGGACGACCGCGACGACCGACCCCGCGAGGAACGTGATCGTCGAGAAGCGCCGGATCCGGGCATCCGCGGTCGTCATGGCGTCCCCTCCGGGGTCGGGGTCGGCGTGGATCCGGCGTCGGTCGGGAACTCGATCCGCCAGGCCGTGTCGTGCCAGGACTCGATGTAGAAGAGCACGAGCGGCGCGTCGCGCCAGGCGATCGACCGGTCGAACGGCGAATCCTCGGTGAGCGGTCGTTCGCTGCCGTGGGCGGTCACGGCCTGGATCGAGAGGTTGTCACCGCCGCGTGCGCTCAGGCGCGCCGTCGTCGCGCCGCCGTCGTGGGTGAACATGAGGGTCTGCGAGCTCGAGAGGACGTCGTCGGCGCGCAGTCCCCGGTCGAAGCGCAGCGACGCCTCCCACGGCTCGTCGCCGGAGCCGTCGATCCACAGTTCGACGTCGGGCTGCTCGACGAGGATGACGATCTGACCGTCCCACAGCGTCGAGAAGCGGGGCGGCTCACCGCCCTCGCCCTCCGTGACGATGCGGCCATCGGCACCCGTGACCCAGACGGCGCTGACGCGGGTGTCTTCCGCGGGGGTGAGGACGATCGGGGTGTCGACGTCGAGACCCGTCAGCCGGATGACGGCGCCGTCCGGGCCGCGGTACGTGTCGGCGTCGCTCTCGTCCGCGACGACGGGATCAGGGTTCGTCCAGGGCGAGAGGGCGTAGTCGCCGCCACCCCCGCCGGCCCCGATCCGATCGAGCTCGAAATCGCCGGCATCCGCGTACGCGAGACCGATAATGGCGGCGACCACGAGGCCGAGGGTCGAGACGAGCACGGTGAAGCCGTCGAGGTTCGGGCCCACGGACCTGCCCGCCCTCGTCCGTCCGCCCGCGCTCATAAACCCCTCCGAGCCGACACGTTACCGGGCCGCCGGATCACGCCGGAAATGCTAGGAGGGCCGTCGGTGCCGGTGCTATTGTCCGGTGCCGCACGCGGCCCGGGACACCCGTCCGCTCGTCGATCGCGAGCGAGACGATCTCGTCGGCACGCTGACCTGCGACCAGCACGGTGTCACGGGCGACGACGTGGTGGCGGGGCCAGACGGTGCCGCACTCGGCGAGCGCGACGGGCTGCAGCATCTCGCCGCCGCCGCGCACCCGGACGGTCGCGATGGTGTCGCTCCCGCGCAGCCCCGCATAGAGGAACACGCCGTCCCGCGACATCGCGAGCTCGGCCCCGGCATCCCCCGGGTAGGCGCCGAGCTGCGCGCCGCCGACGAGCCGCCAGGATCCGGATGCGTCGGGGGCCAGGGCGAAGACCTCGCCGGAGTGCTCGGTCACGACGTAGAGGTGCCCGCTCGGATGCGGGCGCAGGTGCCGAGGCCCCGTGCCTGCCGGCAGGTCGAGGCGCTGGATCTCTCGGCCGCCGCGCCAGAAGCGCACGAGGTCGAGGCCGGTGTCGGTCGTCGCGATCAGTCCGCCGGGGAGGGATGCCGCCTGGTGCGCGTGCGAGGGTCGCGCCGACGAGTCGGGTGCAGCGTCGGGCTCGGGCGCGGGCTCGTCGGCGTAGGGCACGACGTCCGCGTACTCCGCGCCGACGGCCGCACGCAGGGCCCGAGCCGCCGCGGCGAGATCGGATGCCGGGTCGCCCGCGGCGGCATCCGTCCACCGTCGTGCGGCGCCGGGTCGCCCGTCGGCCGCCAGCGCGACCCGGACGACACCGCCGTCGCCGTAGCAGGAGACGATCAGCGCGTCCTCGAGCGCGAGGACGTGGCAGGGACTCTCGCCGACGGCGACCTCGGCGCCGAGCGGAGCGTAGGCGGTGTCACCCGTGCGCCGGTAGGCGCGCACGGTGCCCCGGCCCTCGAGCGCCGCGTACACGACGTCGAGAGACGGATGCCGCGCGATCCACGACGGCGATTCCGCCGCCACGACGTCAGGGCCCACCCCGAGCGGACCACTCGCGAGCGGGGAGTCGGGGCCACCGGCATCCAGCAGTCCGATGCCCGTCGCCGACCCGCCCATGTCGGCGGAGTACCCGCCGAGCAGGAACCGCACGGGTCAGTCGAGCAGGTCGTGGCGCACGATGACCGCGTCGCGCGCGGCGCCGACGCCGATCACCGAGATGCGCGTGCCGCTCATCTTCTCGAGCGCGAGCACGTAGTCCTGCGCGGTCTGCGGCAGGTCCTCGAAGGTGCGGGCGGTCGAGATGTCCTCGTCCCAGCCGGGGAAGTTCTCGAGGATCGGCGTCGCGTGGTGGAAGTCGGTCTGGTTGACCGGCACCTCGTCGAACCGCTCGCCGTCGACGTCGTAGGCGACGCAGACGGGGATCTCCTTCAGCCCGGTGAGGATGTCGAGCTTGGTGAGCACGAGGTCGGTGATGCCGTTGATCCGCGTCGCGTACCGCGTGATCGGGGCGTCGTACCAGCCGACGCGGCGCGGACGGCCGGTCGTCGTGCCGAACTCGAAGCCGCGTGAGCGCAGGAAGTCGCCGTTCTCGTCGAAGAGCTCGGTCGGGAAGGGACCGGAGCCGACACGGGTCGTGTACGCCTTCACGATGCCGACGATGCGGTCGAGGCGGTTCGGACCGACACCCGAGCCGGTCGAGGCGCCGCCCGCCGTGGCGGACGACGACGTGACGAACGGGTACGTGCCGTGATCGATGTCGAGCATCGTGGCCTGGCCGCCCTCGAAGACGACGACGTCACCGGCATCCAGCGCCTTGCTGAGCATCAGCCCGGTGTCGGCGACCATGGGGCGCAGGCGCTCGGCGTACGAGAGCAGATCCTCGACGACCTCGTCGACCGTGATGGCGCGACGGTTGAAGACCTTCACCAGCAGGTGGTTCTTCTGATCGAGCGCGCCTTCGACCTTCTGGCGCAGGATGTTCTCGTCGAAGAGGTCCTGCACGCGGATGCCGGTGCGGTTGATCTTGTCGGCGTAGGTCGGGCCGATGCCGCGACCGGTCGTGCCGATCATCTTCTTGCCGAGGAATCGCTCGGTCACCTTGTCGAGGGTGCGGTGGTACTGCGTGATGATGTGCGCACTCGCGCTGACCTTGAGCCGCGAGACGTCGAGGCCGCGGGCCTGCAGGGCGCCGAGCTCGGCGAAGAGCACCTCGAGGTCGATGACGACGCCGTTGCCGATGACGGCGTTGACGCCGGGCGACAGGATGCCGCTGGGCAGCAGGTGCAGGGCGTACTTCTCGTCGCCGATCACCACGGTGTGGCCGGCGTTGTTGCCGCCGTTGAACTTGACGACCCAGTCGGTGCGCTCACCCAGGAGGTCGGTGGCTTTGCCCTTGCCCTCGTCTCCCCATTGAACTCCGACGATCACGATGCCTGGCATGGGCTCTCCCCCGTTTATCGGACGGTTACACCCCATCCTATCGGGCCGGGTGTCAGGAGCCGACGGAGAGTGGCGGATACTATGCCTGTCAGAGTATGGTCGCCCCATGACGCAGGAGATGCGGGAACCGACGTTCCTCATGCTGACGGCTCTGGCCGACAGCCCCAAGCACGGCTACGCGCTGATCGAAGAGGTCGACCGCGTCTCCCGCGGCCACGTCCGCCTGAAAGTCGCGACCCTCTACGCGGCCCTCGACCGCCTCGAGAAGGAGGGCACGATCCGCATCGCCCGAGAGGAGCGCGTGCAGGGGCGCGTCCGCCGGTACGTGGAACTCACCCCCGACGGGGTCGATCTGCTCGCCGAGGAGGTCGCCCGACGCGAGGTGACCGTGGCCGAAGCCCGACGCCGCCTCGCGCTGCGCCCGGCGTTCGGAGGCGCCCTGTGACCACGATCGACGACACCCCCTGGCGCCGCGCGCTCCGCGCGTACCCCTCCTCGTGGCGCGAACGGCACGGCGAGGCCATGCTCGGCACGCTGCTCGACGAAGCCGAGGCGCGGGGACGAGACGAACCCTCCCGCGGCGAGCGCATCGCGCTGATGCGGAGCGGCCTCGCCGTTCGCATCCTGGGGTGGATGCCGCACCCCGCCCGCGAAGCCCTCGCCACGGCATCCGCGGCCACCGGGTTCGCCCTCGCCGTGATGTTCGCCGTGTTCAGCGGGTTCGGCGAACGCGTGGATTGGCGCCTCCCCGCCGAGGGACAGAACCTCGACCTGCAGGCGAGCCCGGGACTCGTGCCCGCCGGGCTGTGGGTGATCGCGTTCGTCCTGATTCTCTGTGGCGCCGCGCGAGCGGCGCGCGTTGCCTTCGCGGCCACGGCCGTGGTCGGCGCCGGGGTGTTCTTCTATGCCCAGCTCGACCCGCTCGCCGGTCCCCGCGCGATCACGACGGTGACGATGACGGTCTTCGCCCTCCTCGCCCTGCTCGCCCCGGTCCGCGCCCGTCTCGCGGCGGCTGCGACCGCGGCGGTGACGACCGGCATCCTCGTCTTCTTCCACCTCTTCTTCGAGGTGCCGCCCGGCAGCCCGTCGGACGCGATCTGGCTGCGGGTCCTGACGGAGGAGTTCACCGGCTTCCTGGCAGGTGCCGTCTGGGTGCTCGCGCTCATGGCGGCGATCGTGCGTGCTCGCGCCGTCGCCCGCTGCATCGGCGCCGCCGCGACGGTATGGACGATCGTGTGGCTGATCCGGCTGACGATGTGGGACGTCGTCACCGGGATGCTGGGCCTCGCCGCTGTCCTCGCCGTCGTCGCGATCGGGGCCGGGATCTTCCGCGCGGGAGCCCGATGGGGACGCGGAACGCACCCGCGGGAAGGCGCCGCCTGAGGCGGCGCGGCGCGCGCTAGGGTTCGGTCATGCGTACCCGAACGTGGCCGACGGTGTGGTCGGCGCTGAGGCTCGTCGCGGCGGCCACCATCACGGTCGCCGTCGTGGCCCAATTCATCACGACCGTCCGCACCGCGATCTCGCAGGACCGCGACGTCGCGACGACGATCGCCAACTTCTTCAGCTTCTTCACGATCCTGTCGAACATCGTCGGGGCCCTCGCCCTGTTGGCCGCTGTCGTCTGGTTCTGGATGCGGCCGCACCACGAGCAGCGCGAGCCGGCGGGGGTCGCGCTCGGACTCGCCGCCGCGACGAGCTACCTGTTCATCACGGGCGTCGTCTACAACCTGTTGCTGCGCGGCTATCCCACGTCGGATGATCACGTCGCCTGGGCGAACGAGATCGTGCACGTCGTCGCGCCGCTGTTCCTGCTGCTCGACCTGTTCCTCGCCCCCACCCGTCGGGCCCTTCCATGGCGCGCGGTGATCGTGATCCTCGCCGTCCCGATCGCCTGGATCGGATACACGCTCGTGCGCGGACCCCTCGTGATCGACCCGACCGACGGGGTGGCGTTCTGGTACCCCTATCCGTTCCTCGACCCGAACGGCATCAACGGGTGGGGCGGGGTCGGCGCGTACGTCGTCGGGATCTCGACAGCGTTCGTCGTCGTCGGTTCGCTCATCGTCGGGGTCGGGCGCCTGCGTACCCGCGCGCCTCGGGTCCCCGCCCCGGCTTGAGCCGACGCTCAGCGGCGGGACGACTCCCGCACGATCAGGTGCGTCGGGAGCGGAGTGTCCTCGGTGAGGCCGTCGGGCTCTTCGACGGCGAGGAGCACCTTCTGCATCATCAGCTCGCCGAGGGCGCGGAAGTCCTGCCGCACCGTCGTCAGCGGCGGCGAGAGGTAGGCCGCCTCGGGCACGTCGTCGAAGCCCACGACGGCGACGTCCTCCGGCACCTGCAGCCCTCGCGCGCGAAGGGCGGAGAGCAGGCCGATCGCCATGTGGTCGTTGCCCGCGAAGACCGCATCCCCTCGGGCGACGTCGAGGGTCCGGCCGATCTCGGCACCGCTGGCCGCCGTCCAGTCGCCGTGCGGCGGCTCCGCGACCGCGAGCTGACGCGCCGCGAGCTCGTCGCGCCAGCCTCGGATGCGTTCGATCGCGTCGGGATTGCGGGGCGGGCCCGCGATGTGGAGGATGCGACGGTGCCCCAGCTCCACGAGGTGCCGGACGGCCGCCCGCGCCCCCCGGTACTGGTCGATGGACACGAGCTGCGGGTGACGTCGCTGGGTCGCCGCCGCGGCGACCATCGGCACACCGAGGTCGAGCCCGCGCACGACCTCGAGGACGCCCAGGTCCGTCACGACCAGGACGATCGCGTCGACGCGCTGGCGGAGCAGTCCCTCGACGACCGAGCGGATGCTGGCGGCATCCGTGTCGGGCGCGGTCACCGAGTCGACGGAGTACCGCTCCACGCGCGCGGCGACGTTGAAGTGCATGGCGATGGACGTCGGCCCGAAGTCCGCCGTGCCGGGGGTGACGAGGCCGATCGTCCGCGTGCGCTTGGTGACGAGCGCGCGGGCGGCCGGCGACGGGCTGTAGCGCAGCTGCGCCATCGCCTGCTCGACCCGGGCCCGCGTCGCGGGCCGCACGTTCGGCAGGTCGTTGAGGACCCGCGACACCGTCTGGTGCGAGACCCCCGCCAGGCGCGCGACGTCGAAGATGTTCGCGGACTTCGCGCCGCGCTCGTCGCTCACGACTCGTCCTCGGGGCGGGCGACGAGCGCGAGCAGCGAGTCCACGGTCAACGAGTCGGCCGGGATCGTGTCGACGAGGCGGCCCGCGCGCATGACGGCGATGCGGTTCGAGACGCGCAGCACCTCTTCGAGCTCGGCCGAGATGAACAGCACCGACAGTCCGTTGTCGGCGAGGTCGGCGACGAGCCGCTGGATCTCGACCTTCGCTCCGACGTCGATGCCGCGGGTCGGCTCGTCGAGCACCAGGACGCGCGGTGACAGGGCGAGCAGCCGAGCGAGCAGCACCTTCTGCTGGTTGCCGCCCGACAGCGTGCCGGCCGGCCGGTTGGGGTCGGCGGGGCGGATGTCGAGAGCCTCGATCCAGCTCATCGCGAGCTCCCGGCGGCGCGCGTTGCCGAGCCGGTGCAGGATGCCGCGATCGGCCTGCAGCGCGAGGGTGATGTTGTCCTGCACGCTGAGCTCGCCGATGATCCCCTCGGTCCGGCGGTTCTCGGACGAGTAGACGATGCCCTGACCGATCGCCCGGCGCGGGGTCGGCAGGTGGGCGGGAGCACCACGGACCTCGAGGACACCGGCATCCGGTCGGTCCACGCCCGTGAGGGCACGCGCCAGTTCGCTGCGGCCCGACCCGAGCAGCCCCGCGAGCCCGACGACCTCGCCCTCGCCGATCGACACGGTCGCGTCGGTGAGCCCGGTACCCGAGGCGAGTCCCCATCCGGCGAGCGCGACGGGGACGGATGCCGCGGCATCCTCCCTCTGGTGGACGTCCATCTCGTCGGCACCGCGGCCCAGCATCTTCTCGACGAGGTCGATGCGCAGGAGCTCGGCGGGGACGTACTCGCCGATGAGGCGCCCGCCGCGGAGGACCGTGATGCGGTCGCAGATCTCGTAGACCTGGTCGAGGAAGTGCGAGACGAACAGCACCGCGACCCCGCGCGCGGTCAGCTCGCGGATGACGCGGAAGAGCTCGGCGACCTCATCGAGGTCGAGGCTCGAGGTCGGTTCGTCGAGCACGACGACACGCGCGTCGACCGAGATCGCGCGGGCGATCGCGACGAGCTGCTGCACGGCGAGCGAATGACCTGACAGGCGCGTCCGCGGGTCGATGTCGAGTCCGAGGCCCTCGAGGATCGCCCCCGCTCGGCGATGGGTCTCACGCCAGTCGATCGCTCCGAAGCGTCGACTCTCGCGCCCCAGCAGCACGTTCTCGCCGACCGACAGGTTCGGGAGCAGATCGATCTCCTGGTAGACCGCGCTGATCCCGGCCGCGAGGGCATCGGCGGGCGAGGCGAAGTGCACCGGCTCTCCGCCGACGCGGATCGTCCCGGCATCCGGGCGGAGCGCGCCCGTGATCGCCTTGATGAGCGTCGACTTGCCCGCCCCGTTCTCGCCCATGAGCGAGTGGACCTCGCCCGGCAGCAGCCGGAAGTCGACGGCGTCGAGCACCGTCTCGGCGCCGAAGCGAACGGTCGCGCCGGTCACTTCCACGACCGGCGCGACCGCTGCTTCGCGCGCATCCATACGGACCATCATGCCCGCGGTGAGCCTCCCCCGAGGTTCACGCCTGACATCACCGTGACGTTCGCGCCGTCCGCGCGACCAGCAGGCGCTGCACGACCACGAAGACGAGCAGCAGCGCGCCGATCGTGATGCGCGTCCAGGACTGGTCGACGCCGAGGAACGAGATCGCCGTCTTGATGGTGCCGTAGACGAACACGCCGATCATCGAGCCGAGCACGAACCCGCTGCCGCCCGTGAGCAGCGTGCCGCCGATCACCACCGCGGCGATGGTGTCGAGCTCGGTCCCGATGCCGTTCAGCGGGTAGGACGCCCCGGTGTACGCCGTGAAGACGACACCCGCGAGCCCCGCACACACCCCGCTGATGACGTACGCCAGCAGCTTCGTCCGCACGACCGGCAGGCCCATGAGGCGCGCCGACTGCTCGTTGCCGCCGATCGCATAGATCGTGCGTCCGAACCGCGTGAACTGCAGGATCAGGATGCCGACGACCACCACGACGAGCGCGAGGATGCCCGTCGGGGTGAGGTAGAAGCTGCCGGGGCCGCCCTGCATGCGGGTCGACTGGAGCCACAGGATCGCGGGCTCCTCGACGCGGATCGACGAGAGGCTCACCATGAACGCGAGCCCCCGCGCCGCGAACATCGCCGCGAGCGAGGCGATGAACGGCTGCACCCCGAAGTACTGCACGAGCACCCCGACGAACAGTCCCATCAGCGCACCGAGGACGAGCATGACCGGGATGACGATCGCGACCGGTGTGCCCTGGCTCAGCATGCTCGCCCCCAGCATCCCGGTGAACGCCATGACCGCGCCGACCGACAGGTCGATGCCGCCGGTGAGGATGACGAAGGTCATGCCGACCGCGAGGATCAGCAAGTACGCGTTGTCGAGCAGGAGCGCCGACAGCACACGCGGCGTGACGAAGTTGCCGAAGTAGGCCTGCGCCCCGATGAGCATCGCGACGAGGATGACGACGGCGGCGAACACGGGCACCCACGAGGCGTGCCGGCTGCGGAAGCGCTGGATCGTGTCGGCGAACCCGCCGGTGCGACCGAGGTCTGCGGTGACGGCGCTCACGAGGCCACCTCCACGGTGCGACGGCCGCCGCCTCGGAGGGCATCGACCCCCTTCGCGACCAGCGACCGCGTTCGCGGGGACTGGACGAGCACGACGATGACGACGACGATCGCGAGGAACAGCGGGCTGACCGCCGGCGGGACGCCGAGGAAGGTGATCGTCGACTTCAGCGTCTGGATCGTGAAGACGCCGACGACGGTGCCCGCGATCGTGAACTTGCCGCCCATGAGGCTCGTCCCGCCGAGGACGACGGCGAGGATCGCGTCGAGCTCGATGTAGAGGCCCGCCGCGTTGGCGTCGGCCGCCATGATGTTCGACGAGTAGAGGATGCCGGCGAACCCGGCGAGCAGGCCGCTCGCCGCGTACGCGCCCCAGATGATGCCGCGCGACCGCACCCCGGCGAGGCGGCTGGCCTCGGGGTTGATGCCGACGGCCTCGGTGAGGACGCCGAGCGCGGTGCGACGCTGCAGCACCGCGACGATGACGATCGCGACGACCGAGACGTAGAAGGCGAACGGCAGGCCCACCAGGTAGCCCTGCGCCATGAAGCGGTACGGCGCGCTCGTGATGGTCGTGATGAAGCCGCCCGTGATGAGGAGAGCGACGCCGCGACCGGCGAGCATGAGCACGAGGGTCGCGATGATCGGCTGGACGCCGACGACCGCGACGAGGAAGCCGTTCCACGCCCCCAGCAACAGCGCCACGAAGACAGCGAGCGCGATCGCGATGAGCACGGTCGACAGGTCCTCGGGAGCGGGCGAGGCCGAGATGTAGGTGAGCGCGACGGCACCCGAGACCGCCATGATCGCGCCGACCGAGAGGTCGATGCCGCGCGTCGCGATGACGAGCGTCATGCCCAGCGCCACCAGCATGAGCGGTGCGCTGTTGCGCAGGATGTCGATCAGCGGGCCGTACAGCTGACCGTTCTGCACCGTGATCGAGATGAAGGAGGGACGCGCGATCGTGTTGACGATCACGAGCACGAGCAGTGCCGCGATCGGCCAGACGAGGCGGTGCGCCAGGAAGCGCTTGAGGGTCGGGTTCATGCCGCTGTCTCCGGGTTGAGGCGAGACGACGTCGTCTCGCCGGACTCTTGCGCGATGAGGGCGACCAGATCGTCGACCGTCACGTCGGCGGCGTCCAGTTCGCCGATCTTAGAACGGTCGCGCAGCACCACGATGCGCTGGGCGATGCGGACCACCTCCTCGAGCTCCGAGGAGATGAAGACGACCGACAGCCCCTCCGCCGAGAGCTCGGCGACCTTGCGCTGGATGTCGGCCTTCGCGCCGACGTCGATGCCGCGCGTCGGCTCGTCGAGGATGATCAGCTGCGGCGCGGTGGCGAGCCACCGGGCGAGCAGCACCTTCTGCTGGTTGCCGCCCGAGAGGTTGCGCACGAGCGCGTTCGGGTCGGCGGGGCGGACGCCGAGCGCCGAGATGTACTCGGCGACGATGGCGTCCCGCTCGGTGCGGCTGATGGGACGCATGGCGCCCCGCTTGGCCTGGATGCCGAGCACGATGTTCTCGGCCACGGTGAGGTCGGCGATGATCCCCTCGGCGCGACGGTCCTCGCTCGAGAAGGCGATGCGCTTGTCGATCGCGTTCCGCGGGTTCGTGATGCGCGCGGCATCCCCCCGCACTTCGTGCGTACCGGCGTCGGCGCGATCGGCGCCGTAGACGAGGCGGACGAGTTCGCTGCGGCCGGAGCCCAGCAGACCCGCGATGCCGACGACCTCGCCCTCGTACACCTCCATGTCGACGGGTTCGATGACGTTCTTGCGGCCGAGGCCCGCCACCCGCAGGACCGGTGTCGCGGTGCGGTCGATCTCGCGCTCGGACGCGCGCGAGAGAGCCTCGAGTTCGTCGAGCTGGCGGCCGATCATCTTCGCGATGAGTTCGCCGCGCGGCAGCTCGGCCGGCAGGTACTCCCCCACCAGCTGCCCGTTGCGGAGGACCGTGAGGCGGTCGGAGATCTCGTAGACCTGGTCGAGGAAGTGCGTGACGAAGAGGATGGCGACGCCGCGGTCACGGAGACCCCGGACGACGGTGAAGAGCTGCTCGACCTCGCTGCGGTCGAGGCTCGAGGTCGGCTCGTCGAGGACGAGCACGCGGGCGTCGGCGACCGTCGCGCGGCTGATGGCGACGAGCTGCTGCACCGCGATGGAGTGCGACGACAGGGCCGAGCGCGGGTCGATGTCGAGCCCGAGGGCCGCGAGGTAGCGCGTCGCCTCGCGGTGGGTCGCGCGCCAGTCGATGAAGCCGGCCCGCCGCACCTCGCGGCCCAGCATGACGTTCTCACCGACCGACAGGTTCGTGCAGAGGTTGACCTCCTGGTAGACCGTGGAGATCCCGGATGCCTCTGCGTCGGCGGTCGAGCGGAAGACGCGCTGCTCGCCGGCGACCTCGATCGTCCCGCCGTTGATGGCGTAGACGCCCGTGAGCGCTTTGATGAGCGTCGATTTGCCGGCGCCGTTCTCGCCCATGAGGGTGTGGACCTCGCCGGCGCGGAGCGTCAGATCGACCCGGTCCAGCGCGAGGACCCCGGGGAACCGGATGGTGACGTCCCGCATCCGCACGACCTCGTCGTGCTGCGGGGCGGTGGCCGGCGAGGCCGGCGTGGCTGCGACATCGACCATGAGGCGCGCCTTTCCGTGATGACCGCCGGGGACCGGAATCCGGTCCCCGGCGGTGGTTCGGTGATCGTTGAGGATCGTGAGGGTGGCGATCGATCAGTAGGGGCGGGAGTCGAGGACCTCGGCGGCCTGCTCCTGCGTGAACGACTGGTCTTCGACGATCGTGCGCTTCTCGACCGACTTGCCGTCGACGACGGACTTGACGAGGTCGGCGGCCTTCTCTCCCAGGAGGGGGTTGCACTCGACGATGAAGTTGAACTCGCCGTTCGCCAGGGCGGTCATGCCGTCCTTCACCGCGTCGATGGTGACGATCTGGATGTCCTTGCCGGGGGTCAGACCCGCCGCCTTGATGGCGTCGAGAGCACCCAGGCCCATGTCGTCGTTGTGCGCGAAGAGGACGTTGATGTCCTTGCCGTACTTCTGGAGGTAGCCCTCCATGACCTTCTTGCCGCCGTCACGGGTGAAGTCACCCGTCTGCGAGTCGAGCACCTTCACGTCCGTGCCCTTGATGGCCTCGTCGAAGCCGGTGGCACGGTCGAGCGCGGCGGACGAACCCGTCGTGCCCTCGAGGACGACCAGGTTCGCGCCCTTGCCGTCGAAGTTCTCCTTGACCCACTCGCCCGCGGTGCGACCCTCCTGCTCGAAGTCGAGACCGACCCACGAGGCGTAGAGGTCGTCACTCGCCGAGACCGTGCGGTCTTCGAGGATCACCGGGATGCCGGCATCCTTCGCTTCCTTCAGGACGTCGTCCCAGCCGTCGACCGTGATGGGCGCGATGACGATGGCGTCGACGCCCTGGTTGATGAAGTTGCGGACGGCGGAGATCTGCGCCTCCTGCTTGTTGTCCGCCGCGTTGAACGTCAGCTTGAACCCGTTCTCCTCCGAGAACGCCTTCTTCATCGACTCGGTGTTGGCTGCGCGCCATCCGGACTCGGAACCGGTCTGTGCGAACCCGACCGTGATCAGGTCGCCGCCACCCCCGTTGCCCCCTGCGCCGGGTGCGCCGTTGCCCGCGCATCCGGTGACGACGAGTGCCAGTGCCCCCAGCATGGCCGCTGCTGCGAAAGCAGTCTTCTTCATCCCAAAACCTCCTTGTTCGGGTCCGGCTGACCGCCGGTGTTCCGGGCCGCCGTGGCCTCCGGTTGCTCGAATGTTAGCCTTCACATTTCTCGCGGCGCTAGATTGTGAGCGATAACATTTGCGTAACGCGGGTGCCACCACCGAAGGACATCCACGTCCCCCTCCGTCGCCCGCCTCCATGGATGTGAGCACTCACATCCGCCGTCGAGCGAACGGCGGAGATCCCGGCCGCCGCGCCGGGCCCCGGCATCCGCCCCACGGCGCGTCGGGCGGATCTCCGCCACACGGTCCCCCGCGTAACCGCGCCGATCGCGGCACGGCCCCCTCGATAGGATGGGGACCATGTCGAAGGTCCTTCAGTCCCTGCCCGTCGGCGAGCGCGTCGGCATCGCCTTCTCGGGGGGTCTCGACACCTCGGTCGCCGTCGCCTGGATGCGCGACAAGGGCGCCGTCCCCTTCACCTACACCGGCGACCTCGGCCAGTACGACGAGGACGACATCGCGTCGATCCCCGGCCGTGCCCTGCAGTACGGCGCCGAGGGCTCCCGCCTCATCGACTGCAAGCCGATGATGGTCGAGGAGGGCCTCGTCGCCCTCTCGTGCGGCGCCTTCCACATCCGCTCGGGCGGACGCACCTACTTCAACACCACGCCGATCGGCCGTGCCGTCACCGGCACGATGCTCGTCCGGGCCATGAAGGAGGACGGCGTCGACATCTGGGGCGACGGCTCCACCTACAAGGGCAACGACATCGAGCGGTTCTACCGCTACGGGCTGCTCGCCAACCCCGCCCTGCGCATCTACAAGCCGTGGCTGGATGCCGACTTCGTCACCGAGCTCGGCGGCCGCACCGAGATGAGCGAGTGGCTCGTCGCGCACGGCTTCCCGTACCGCGACTCGGTCGAGAAGGCGTACTCCACCGACGCGAACATCTGGGGCGCGACCCACGAGGCCAAGACCCTCGAGCACCTCGACGTGTCGCTCGAGATCGTCGAACCCATCATGGGCGTGCGCTTCTGGGACCCGGCCGTCGAGATCGAGACCGAGGACGTCTCGGTCACCTTCGAGGCGGGACGCCCCGTCGCGATCAACGGTGTCGAGTACTCGGATGCCGTGGCCCTGGTCATGGCCGCGAACGAGATCGGCGGTCGCCACGGCCTCGGCATGAGCGACCAGATCGAGAACCGCATCATCGAGGCGAAGTCGCGCGGCATCTACGAGGCGCCGGGCATGGCGCTGCTGTTCATCGCGTACGAGCGCCTGGTCAACGGCATCCTCAACGAGGACACCCTCGCGACCTACCACGAGCAGGGTCGCCGCCTCGGCCGCCTCATGTACGAGGGCCGCTGGCTCGAGCCGCAGTCGTTCATGTTGCGCGAGTCGATCCAGCGCTGGGTCGGCTCCGCCATCAGCGGCACCGTGACCCTGCGCCTGCGCCGCGGCGAGGACTACACGATCCTGAACACCGAGAGCCGCAACCTCTCGTACTCCCCCGAGAAGCTCTCGATGGAGCGCGTCGGCGACGCCGCCTTCGGTCCTACCGACCGCATCGGCCAGCTCACGATGCGCAACCTCGACATCGCCGACTCCCGGGCCCGCCTCGAGCACTTCGTGTCGCTCGGCATGATCGGCGGCGCGACCGCCGAGCTCGTCGGCGAGCTCGAGCAGGGCGGCGCTGCGGCCATCACGGGGAACACCGGTGAGGTCGACGAGCTGGCGGGTGCCATCGACGAGTCGGGCGACTCGGCATCCTTCGACTTCGGCGCCGACTGAGAGGTCGCTGAATTAAGTTGCACACGACTGTGCAACTTCGTACGATCGTGGGGTGACCACGACCGCATCGCCGCGTCGTCCGCGAAAGGATGCCGCGTCGAACCGCGCCGACATCCTCGCGGCGGCGGCGGCCACCATCGCCCGCGACCCCCACGCCCCGATCGACGCCATCGCGCGCGCCGCAGGGCTCAGTCGACGCGCGCTCTACGGGCACTTCGACGACCGTGACGCGCTGCTGCGCGCCATGATCCTCGGCGGCGCGGAGCGGTTCAACGCCCTCGCCGACGGCGTCGACGACAGCGGTCCCGCCCCTCTCGCGCTCGCCCGCCTCGCCCTGGCCCTCTGGGACGGCGCAGCCGACGTGCAGTTCGCCGCGACCGTCGCCCTCGACGATTCGCACATCGAGGAGACCGCCGCGGTACTGACCCCCGTCCGCCGCCGGGTGCTCGCGATCGTCACGCGGGGGCGCGACGAAGGCACGATCCGCACCGACATGCCCGCGGCAACGGTCGCCCGGCTCGTCGAGGAGGCGGCCCGCACCGTCATCACCCGGCTCGACACCGGTCGCCCCGAAGCCGCCTCGGTCGCGGTGCGGACGATCCTCGGGGTCGCCGGTCTCGGCTGGCGCGAAGCCGACGAGGTGCTGGACGGAGCCCGCGCATGAAGATCGTGCTCGACGACGTCTCGAAGGGACGCAACGGCGGCGTCCTGCCGGCGACCCGGCTCGCCTTCGCCTCCGGTCGCGTCACCCTCACCACCGCCGAGACCGAGCAGCGCCCCTCCGTGCTCGGTCTCATCGCGAGCGGCCGCATGCGCCCCGCCACCGGTACCGTCACGATCGACGGCCGCCGCAGCCCTCGCAGGATGCGGAAGGTCGTGGCACTCGTCGACGCCCCCGACGTCAACGACCCGGCTCCCGACATCGCCGTCGTCGGCGTGGTGGAGGAAGAGCTGATGTTCGCCGGGCGCCGTGCCGATCCGCTCTCGGCGCGCCGGTGGCTCGACGACCACGGCTGGCGGACGCTCGCCCGCACCCCGATCGGACAGCTAGAGGCGGACGACCGCATCCGGATGCTGCTCGAACTCGCCGCCCTGCGCCGCGGGATCGAGGCGCTCGTCCTCGTCTCGCCCGACCGTCACGGCGGCGACCCGCGGCACTGGCAGCGCATCGCCGAGGACTTCGCCGCGCGCGGCTTCGCGGTCCTGGTCATCGCCGGCACCGCCGCCGCGACCGCGCTCGAGGCCGAACCGCCGGCCCCCCGCGGCCGCGTCGGGAGGCCCCGCATCCGGCCCACCTCGGCGCTTCGCCCCCGGCGCCGCCCGCTCACCCCCACGTCTACCGAAGGCATCCTCTCGTGAAGATCCCCGCTCTGTTCGCGGCCGAGCTGCGCCGCCTCACCTCGACCCGCATGCGGGTCATCGCACTGATCGCGCTCATCCTCGTGCCCGTCCTCTACGGCGGCCTGTACCTGTGGGCGAACCAGGACCCCTACGGAAACCTGTCGGAGGTGCCGGTCGCCCTCGTCGTGCAGGACGACGGCGCCTCGCTCAACGGCGCCGACCGCAACCTCGGCGACGAGGTCGCCGACTCGTTGATCGAGGACGGCAGCTTCGATTGGCATGAGGTGGATGCCGCGGGTGCCCACCGGGGCCTCGACGACGGCACTTTCGACTTCGCCGTCACACTGCCCGCCGACTTCACCTCCGCCGTCGCCTCCATCTCGTCGAAGGACCCGCGTCAGGCCGAGATCGACCTGACGACGAACGACGCCAACAACTACCTCGCCTCGACCATCGGGTCGCAGGCGGTCCAGCGGATCCGGACCACCGTCACGGAGAAGGTGGTCCGCGAGGCCGGCCTGACCATGCTCGACGCCCTGAACACCGTTCGCGTCAAGCTCATCGACGCCGCCGACGGCGCGGGAAAGCTCACCGACGGGCTCGGAAGCGCCGGTGACGGCGCCGACACCCTCGCCGACGGCGCCGGGACCCTCGCCGCAGGGACGTCGAAGCTCCGCACGGGCGCCGCGTCGCTCGCGTCGGGCGTCGACACGCTCTCGAGCGGCCTCTCCTCGCTCACGTCGGGCGCCGAGCAGGTCTCCGGAGGCACGGCGAAGCTGCGCAGTGTCGCCGACCGCGTGGGATCGGCCGCCGACCGCGTCTCGTCCGCCGTGCCGACCGTGCGCAAGGACCTCACGGCCGCCCTGAAGAAGCGCGGGCTCGACGACGCGCAGATCGCGGACGTCCTCGAGGTCGTCGATCCGATCGGCACGCGGGTGGGTGAACTCGACTCCCGCGTCCAGCAGGCCGTCGCCCAGATCGACGCGCTCGACAACGGCGCCGCCCAGGTCGCCCGCGGCAGCGCGAAGCTCGCCGCCGGTGCCGCCACCGCGGCGACCGGAGCGCACACGCTCGCCGACGGCGTCGCGAGCGCCGACAGCGGTGCCCACAAGCTCGACGACGGGGCGCACACCCTGGCGACCGGCATCCACAAGCTCGACGACGGCGCCGCCACGCTGCGCGACGCCCTCCGCGCGGGTGCCGAGAAGCTCCCCGACGACAGCGCCGACACCCGCAAGGCGCAGGCCGCGACGCTCTCCGACCCGGTCGGGATCGCCGAGGACTCCCTCACCCAGGCGCAGAATTACGGCGCCGGTCTCGCGCCCTTCTTCGCCGCCCTCGCCGGCTGGATCGGCATCTACGCGCTCTTCCTCATCGTGAAGCCGATCTCGAAGCGGGCCGTCACGGCGCTCCGCTCCCCCATCCGCGTCACCCTCGCCGGCTGGCTGACGCCGGCCGCCCTCGGCGCGGTGCAGATGGTGTCGCTGTTCGGCGTGCTCTCGATCACCCTGGGGTTCGCGTTCACGCATCCGCTGCCGACCCTCGGCATCCTGCTGCTCGCCTCGGCGACGTTCGCGGCGATCATCCTCGCGCTCAACGTCTGGCTGGGGTCGGTCGGCCAGTTCGTCGGACTCGTCCTCATGGTGCTGCAGCTCGTCACGGCCGGCGGCACGTTCCCGTGGCAGACGCTGCCGGCACCGCTCGCGGCGCTCCACCACGTGCTGCCGATGGGGTTCGTCGTCGACGCGATGCGGCAGGTGATGTACGGCGGTGTCGCCGGCAGGGCATGGACGGATGCCGCGGTCCTCGCGACGTGGCTGGTCGGCGCGCTGCTGGTCGCCATGGCCGGCGTGACCCGGATGACGTTCCGGCGCACCATGCGCGACCTGCAGCCGAGCCTCATCGGCTGAGGGTCAGCCGCCCGCTCCCGGCGGGGTCTCCTTCGCGTCGGCGAGTTCGTCGACGTGCAGGTTCCGGCGGTCGATCGTGCCGTTGCGGTACGCCTGCCGGCCGACCATGTGCGCCGACAGCGGTGCGGTCGCGAACTGGATGAGCAGCACCGGGACGAGGAAGGCGACGACCGGCCAGGACTGCAGCTCGAGTCCGACGGCGATCGCGATGAGCAACAGGCCGAGCACCTGCGGCTTGGTCGCGGCGTGCAGACGGGTCGGGACGTCGCGGAACCGCAGCAGACCGATCGCGGCAGTGAGGCAGAGGAGGGCCCCGGCGAGGATCAGCAGCAGCGACACGACGTGGAGGATCTCGGTCATCGGTCGACCTCCGAGTCGCGACGAGCGACGAAGCGGGCGATCGAGACCGACCCGAAGACGCCGACCGCGGCGACGATGAGGAGCACCGGCAGCGTGCGGGTGTGGTGGTTGATCGCCATCTCGGCCCCGAGGGCGCAGATGAGCAGCGTCAGCAGGACGTCCGAGGCGACGGCGCGGTCGAGGATCGACGGGCCGACGATGATGCGCCAAACCGTGAGCAGCGCGGCCACGCCGAAGACGGCGCTGATCACGACGATGAGGACGGCGGTCACGAGCGCTCTCCCTTCACGGAGGTCCGGACGTCCGCCTGGGATGCGCGGATGGCGCCGAGCTGGGCCCGCGACCCGACGGCCCGAACGAGCCGGGCCTCCCACCGCTGCACCAAGCGACGCTGCGCCTCGACCTCGGCATCCGTCGACGCTCCGAGGACGTGCAGGTACAGGATCCGGCGGTCGCGGTCGGTCTCGAGGACGAGCGAGCCCGGGATGAGGGATGCTGTGACCCCGACGTGCGCCATGATCAGGTCGTCGTCGGTCACGAGCGGGACGGCGACGACCGAGACGCCGGGCTGACTGCGCGGCGAGACGACCTGCCACGCGACGACGAGGGAGCCCTTCACGACCGCGCCCAGGAACTGGAGCAGGAAGACGAGCAGCCACCACGGGTTGAGGCGTCCCGACAGTTCGACGGGGGGCAGACGGAAGACGCTCGTGACGAAGACGGCCACGACGACGCCGGTGAGGAAGGCGAGCACCGTGAACTGCCCCCACAGCAGCATCCAGAGGGCGATGAGCCACAGGAAGAACGGCAGCTGCCGCCAGATGCCGGTCAGCGCACTCCGTCGGATGTCAGTTCCCACCGTTCACCTCGTCCTGCAGCTGCGTGAGGCTCACGGGGTCCAACAGTGACGCTCCCATGCTCGCGCACAGGTGGTAGAGAGGCCCGGCGAAGACGGTGAGGGCGATCGTGACCGCGACCATGCCCGTCGTGGAGGCCGTCATGATCTTTGGGATGACGCGACGCTCGGTCTGCACACCGGCGGCGGGAGCGTCGTCGAGGTACGAGATCCGGTCGATGACGCCGGACTCCTCGTTCGCGTCCTCCTCCTCGCGCCAGAACGACAGGTTCCACGCGCGCATGAGGGCGTACAGGGTGAGGAGGGACGTCACGATCCCCGCGACGATCAGGGCGTACATGATCGGCGTGCCAACCGCGGCGGCCGCGTCGAACAGCGCGTATTTGCCGATGAAGCCCGAGAAGGGCGGCAGGCCGCCGAGGTTGATCGCCGGGATGAAGTAGAGCACCGCCAACAGGGGCGCGGCCCGCATGAGGCCCTTCACCTTGAGGATCGAGGTCGATCCCGCGCGCCGCTCGACGAGCCCCACCGCGAGGAAGAGCGTCGTCTGCACGACGATGTGGTGGACCATGTAGTAGACCGTCGCGCCGAGCGATTCGGGCGTCGCGATCGCGAGCCCGAAGACCATGTATCCGATGTGGCTCACGAGCGTGAACGACAGGATGCGCTTGAGTTCGGCCTGGGCGACGGCGCCGAGGATGCCGACGATCATGGTGGCGAGCGCGACGATCAGCAGCAGCTGATTCACGTCGTTGTCCCGGAAGATCTGCGTCTCGGTGCGGATCATCGCGTAGACGCCGACCTTGGTCAGCAATCCCGCGAACACCGCGGTCACGGGAGCCGGCGCGGTCGGGTACGAGTCGGGCAGCCAGAACGACAGCGGGAAGACGGCGGCCTTGATGCTGAAGGCCAGCAGCAGCATGAGGTGCAGGACGAGCTGCACCTCATCGGGGAGCTCCCCCATCCGGTCGGCCAGCTGCGCCATGTTTACCGTGCCGAGGGCGCCGTAGATTGCCGCGATCGCGGCGAGGAACAGGATTGACGAGACCAGCGAGACGACGATGTAGACGACGCCGGTGCGGATGCGGGACTCCGTCGACCCCAGCGTGATCAGCACGTACGAGGCGACGAGCAGGATCTCGAAGCCGACGTAGAGGTTGAAGAGATCACCGGCGATGAACGCGTTGAAGATGCCCGCGGCGAGGATCAGGTACGACGGGTGGAAGATCGAGACCGGCGTCTCCTCGTCGCCGTCGGCGGCACCCTGTCCGACGGAGAAGAGCAGCACCGCGAGGAGCACGATGCTCGAGACGAGCACGAGCAGGGCGGCCAGTCGGTCGACGTAGAGGACGATGCCGAACGGGATCGGCCACCCGCCGACCGAGACGGCCAGCGGCATCCCGCTCACGTCGACGTAGTAGAGCAGCACGGCGGCGATGGCGGCGGCCACGGTGAGGGTCACGATCGAGACGCCCACCTGCACGCGCCGACGGCGACCGAAGATCAGCGCGATGCCCGCGCCGAGCAGCGGCAGGGTGACGAGGAGGGGGACGAGCGCGCTCACCGGTGGCCTCCCGGCTTGTCGAGGCCCGCGTCGTCGCGAAGTTCGGCGATGTCCTGCGCATGGAGGATCAGGATGGGGGAGGTCTCCGTCCCGATGAAGTCGGTCGTGGCGTCGTCATCCTCTTCGGTGATCTCGTCGTCCATCGTCTCCTCGTCGCGAGCGCCGCGCTCGCGCACCTCGCGGTCGGCCTCGTCATCGGCGACCGTGTCGGCCTGCCCGAGCTGCCACGACCGGTAGATCAGGGCGAGCAGGAAGGACGAGATCGCGAACGTGATGACGATGGCCGTCAGTGAGAGGGCCTGCGGAAGCGGATCGCTGAAGGTCTCGCCCTCGGTGGCGCTGCCGAAGAAGGGGGCGACGCCCGGCGCGCCCATGACGATCAGGAGGAAGAGATTGGCCGCGTTGCCCAGCAGCAGGAAGCCGATGAGGACGCGCGTGAGGCTGCGCTCGAGCATCGCGTAGACCCCGGCGGCGAACAGCGCACCCATGATGATGACGAGGACGAGCGAGACGGTCATGCGCTCACCCGATCCCGCTGCGCCTGCGTCTGGCGGTCGACCTCGGCGCCCAGCGAGCGCAGCACATCGAGCACGAGACCGATGACGACCAGGTACACGCCGACGTCGAAGATCGTCGACGTGACGAACTCGACGTGACCGATGACCGGGATGTTCGCCTCCCAGAACGTACTCGTGAGGGGTGCAACGCCGAAGAAGAGCGGCACGATCGCGCACGACAGCGCGAGGACCATGCCCGCTCCCAGCAGCCGACCGGCATCCGTCGGCGCGGCCGCACCCAGCTCCCACCGCCCTCCCGCGACGTAGCGCATGACGAGGGCCATACCGGCGACCAGACCGCCGGCGAATCCTCCGCCGGGCAGGTTGTGCCCGGCGAAGAGCAGATAGACCGACACGACGATGATCGAGTGGAAGAGGACGCGGACGATCACCTCGAGCAGCAGCGACCGGTTCTCGGGTCGCACCTTGAGCCCGCCCACGAGCCACGCCTGCCGGGTCGAACCTGGTGCGGTCGAGCGGGGGCGAGGACCGTCGGCCGTCTCGACGAGCGGCCGACGGCTGCGACCCGTGCTCGACGGGAGCGACGGCAGGACGCGGCTGTCGGAGCGGTTGGTCACGAACACGAGGGATGCCACGCCCGTCGCCGCGAGGATGAGCACCGACAGCTCGCCCATCGTGTCCCACCCGCGGAGGTCCACGAGGGTCACGTTGACGACGTTCTTGCCGTGCCCGATCTCGTAGGCGAGGTCGGGGAACGGGCCCGAGACCGGGTCGGCGACGCGTGCACCCGTCGCGATGAGGGCGACCGCCGCCATCGTGACGCCGACGCCGATGCCGATGACGGCGCGGACGACCGGGAGCACCGAGGCGTTGTGGTCTCCCAGGCGAGCCGGGATGCGGCGGAGGACGAGCGCGAACGCGATGAGCGTCACCGTCTCGACGAGGATCTGCGTGAGCGCCAGGTCCGGTGCGCCGCTCGTCGCGAACAGCAGCACCATGCCGAGACCGGTCACCGAGACGAGCACGACGCCCGTGTACCGCTTGCGCGCTCGGATCGCCACGATGCCCGCCAGAATCATGACGGGAGCGGCGAGCAGCTGCGCGGGGCTCTGCCAGGCGTCGACCGCGATGCGCCATTCGGTCGTCGCCGCCAGCGCGGTGGCCTCGGCAGCGATGAAGACGACGAAGATCGTGCCGACGTAGAAGGGCAGCGATCCGCGCTGGGTCAGCGACGTCGTCCAGACCGAGAGCTTCGCGATACCGCGCAGCGCCAGGTTGTAGATGTCGTTCGCGGTGAACGGCAGCATGCGCGCCGAGAGCGGACGTCGCTGCGTCGCCCAGAAGAAGACTGCACCCAGCGCGATCGACCCCAGCGACAGGAAGAGCGCCGGTTCCCACCCGTGCCAGAGGGCGAGGTGGTACGCCGTGCCGGCGTCGTCGAGCGGGATGCCGTCGGCATAACCGGCGAGGGCCGAATCGAGCACGGGCGCCGCGAGGCCGGCGACCATCGTCAGACCGCTGAGGACGACCGGGGCCACGAGGAAGCCGATGGGCGGGTCGGGCCACTCGGTGCGCTCGCGCGGCGAGCCCGAGGCATCCTTCTTCGTCCAGAAGGCGCCCCACACGAAACGGATGCCGTACGCCGCCGTGAGCGCCGACCCGCCGAGGATGCCGATCAGCGGGATGAGGGCCGCGGGAGACGCGCCGCCCTCGAGGAAGGACGTGAGAGCCGCCTCCTTCGCGACGAAGCCGACCGTCGGGGCGACGCCGGCCATCGACGCGATCGCGATGATCGAGAACGTGGCGAGGGTCGGCGCCTGCCGCCCCACCCCCGACAACTCGGTGATGTCTCGGGTGCTGAGCTGCCGGTCGATCACGCCGACGATGAGGAACAGCGCGGACTTGAAGAGGGCGTGGCCCACGAGCAGAGCGAGGCCGGCGAGCGCGCTGTTGCGTTCGCCGTAGCCGAGGACGACCGTCAGCATGCCGAGCTGGCTGACGGTGCCGAAGGCGAGGATGCGCTTGAGGTCGGATTCGCGGAGGGCCTGGAAGCCACCGAGCACCATCGTGAAGACCCCGAGGCCGATGACGATCGGGCGCCAGGGGTCGGTGTCGGCGAACGCGGGCGCGAACCGGGCGATGAGATAGATGCCGGCCTTCACCATGGCCGCCGCGTGCAGGTAGGCGCTGACCGGTGTCGGCGCGGCCATGGCGCCGGGCAGCCAGAAGTGGAACGGGAAGATGGCCGATTTGCTGAGGGCGCCCACCAGGAGCATGACGATCGCGGCATCCAGCGCGACCGCTTCGCCGCCCTGGAAGACGGGTCCGGTCTCGATCATCGTGGTGATGCTGGTCGTGCCGTAGAGGACGACGAGCATGACGACGCCGATCAGCATGACGAGTCCGCCGAGGGTCGTCACGAGCAGCGCTTGCAGGGCGGCGCGCCGGCTCGCGCCGCGGCGGTGATAGAAGCCGATGAGCAGGTACGAGAGGACGCTCGTGACCTCCCACAGCATGATGAGCACGACGATGTCGTCGGTGAGCACGAGTCCGTACATCGCGCCGGCGAAGGCCAGGAGGACCGCGGAGAACGTCGCGAGGCCCTCGCGCTTGCCGGCGAAGTACCAGCGGCAGTAGATCATCACGAGCGCACCGACGCCGGTGACGATGAGCGCCATGACCCACGAGAGAACGTCCATCCGCATCGAGAGCTGGACGTCGAGATCGGGGATCCAGACGTATGTCTCGAACGGGATATCACCCGAGAGGACCTGCGGCGCCTGCATCGCCGTGTGGAGGAACGCCGCGATCGGCACGAGAGCGGCGACGAGGAAGGTGCGCGATCCCAACCGGGCGACGAGCGTCGGCAGAACCAGGGGGACGAGCGCGAACGCCGCGAGGAGGATCAGCAACCTGGCCTCCTCTGCGCAATCGGGGGTCGAGGATTTCAGTCTACCGGCTGAGGCAAAGGCGGCGCCCGGTTGCCTCTCAGGTCAGACCGTTAACGGACCGGTTGTGTTCCCCCGGCGGAATGTGCACGTCAGGGTGACGGACGCCGGATCCCGCCCGTCGAGCATCGCCACAACCGCCTCGCCCGCAGCGCGACCCTTCGCGAGGGAGTCCTGCTCGAGGGTCGTGAGGGCGTACGGCGCGAGACCGTCGACCGTGATGCCGTCGAAACCGGTCACGCTGAGGTCCTCGGGCACACGCAGGCCGGCCTCTTCGGCTGCGCGGATGACTCCGGCTGCGAGCAGGTCGCTCTGCGCCATGATGGCGGTCGGTCGATCACCGGCGAGCAGGACCCGGCCCGCGGCGAGGCCCTCGTCGATCGAGCTCTCACTGACCGCGTACGCCGGCGCGTCGGGAAAGACCTCTCGCGCGCCGCGCAGGCGGTCGCGGGTGACCTCGACGGTGATCGGAGCGGAATCGTCGATGAAGCCGCGGGCCCGCGTGGCGTCCGTGGACAGCGTCACGAGCGCGACGTCGTCGTGGCCCAAGGAGCGCACGTGCTCGGCCGCGGCGCGCTGCGCGTCCACGTTGTCGAGCAGGACGCGGGGGACGTCGGATCCGGCATCCCCCTCGATCACGACGACCGGGATGCCCCGGCGACGGAGCACGTCGACCGAGGACTGCAGGATCTCGTTGCAGCCGAGCAGGATCGCCGCGTCGAGCGGGGCGGTCGTGAGCGTAGGGCCGGACTCGGCGGGCCCCTCGTCGGTGAGGAGCAGGATGCCGGCGCCGATCGGACCGAGCGCGTCGGTGAGGCCGTCCATCATGGCGGTCGTCACGGGGTCGCGGAACGCGACGCCGAGACGTTCGCGGAACAGCACCGCGACGACGCCGGCCCGGCCGGTGCGCAGGGAGGCGGCGCGAGGATCGGGGCCCGTGTAACCGAGCGCGTCCGCGGCCCGCATCACCTTCGCGCGCGTCGTGTCCGAGACGGCGACTTTGCCGCTGAAGACGACGGATGCCGTCGAGGCCGACACTCCGGCTTCGCGCGCGACATCCGAGATCGTCGCTCGGCGGCTGCTCATGTTTTCGATCGTAGCCGCCGGAATCCGTTTGTCGAATCGATTCGGAGATCCCGCTAGAGTGACGGTCATGACCCTCGAGCTCACCTCCGCACGCCTGTGGACCTGGCGTCTCGCCGTGTTCGCGATCTTCACCGCGAGCGGTCTGAGCATCGCCACGTGGGCGTCACGAGTTCCGTCCATCAAGGCGGCGCTCGACATCGACAACGCCACGATCGGGCTCCTGCTGCTCGGCATGGGAGCCGCGTCGATCATCGGCCTCTCGGTCTCCTCGATGATCGCGGCACGCATCGGTACCCGACGCGGCATGCTCGCGGTCATGCTCGTCCTGTCGGTAGGGCTCTTCCTCATCGGCGTCGGCACCGACGTCATCCCGTCGCTCCCCCTCGTCCTCATCGGGCTCGCCCTGTTCGGTTTCGGCAACGGCACCCTCGACGTCCTCATGAACGTCGACGGTGCCGCGATCGAGGTCGAGGTGAAGAAGACGATCCTGCCGCTGTTCCATGCGTTCTTCAGCCTCGGCACCGTGATCGGTGCCGGCATCGGCGCCTTGGCCGCGAGTGCGCGGCTCGCGGTGTTCCCCCACACCGCCGTGATCGCGATCTCGATCGTGGTCCTCGCATTCGTCGCCTTCCGCTACGTGCCGCACCGGGAGTTCGGTTCGCCCGAGGACGCACCCACGGGGTGGCGCAACCGACTCGCGACCGCACTGTCGGCGTGGCGCGAGCCGCGCACCTACGTCCTCGGTGTCGTCATGCTCGGCATGGCGTTCGCCGAAGGCGGCGCGAACGACTGGCTCGCCCTCGGCGTGAGCGAGGATCACAAGGGCGGTTTCGCGCTCGGCGCGGCAGCCCTGACCGTGTTCTCGATCGCCATGACGGTCGTGCGCGTCTTCGGCGGCCCGCTCGTCGACCGCTTCGGCCGGGTCGCGACGCTCCGCGTCCTCGCCGTGACGGCGGTGGCCGGCATCCTGCTGTTCATCCTGGCGCCGAACCTGCCGCTCGTGTTCGTCGGCGCGGCCCTGTGGGGCATCGGCGCCTCGCTCGGCTTCCCGCTCGGGATGTCGGCGGCGGCCGACGATCCGGCCCGCGCGGCGGCACGAGTGAGCGCGGCGGCGACGATCGGCTACGTCGCGTTCCTGTGCGGCCCGCCGGTCCTCGGCCTGATCAGCACGCACATCGGTCTGCTGAACACGCTGTTCATCGTCGCGGCGCTGGTGGCGGCGTCAGGGTTCGCCTCCGGTGCGGCGAAGCCGCTGCCGGGCACGCGCGGCACCAGCCACTGACGGGGATCAGAAGAGGCGGGGCGCGCCTGACTCGATGCCCTTCATCTCGTCGTAGTCCAGGGTGACGCAGCGGATGCCGCGATCGGTCGCCAGGACCTTCGCCTGCGGCTTGATCTCCTGCGCAGCGAACACCCCTGTGACAGGGGCGAGGTGCGGGTCGCGCCCGAGAAGTTCGAGATAGCGCGTCAGCTGCTCGACACCGTCGATGTCGCCGCGGCGCTTGACCTCGACCGCGATCGTGCCGCCTTCGGGGTTGCGCAGCAGGAGGTCGACCGGACCGATCGCCGTGGGGAACTCGCGTCGCACGAGCGTCAGGTTCTCGCCGATCACGCCGACCTGCTCGGCGAGCAGCCGCTGCAGATCGGCCTCGACGCCGTCCTTCACGAGACCGGGATCGACGCCGAGTTCGTGCGACGAGTCATGGAGCACCTCGTAGATGCGGATGGTGAGCTCGTCGCCGGTCTTGGCGTGGGTGACGCGCCACTTCTCGACGACGTCGATATCGTCCTCGCCGGGCTCGATCATCGTCAGGGTGCACGGCGGGCTCATCCAGTTCAGCGGTTGGTGCTGGATGTCGCGGTGGAACGCGACCGTACCGTCCGCCTTCACCATGATGAGACGGGTGGCGGGGGGCAGATGCGTGTTCAGGCGACCGGTGTAGTCGACGGAGCAGCGGGCGATGACGAGACGCACGGCGACGAGCCTACCCGCGGCATCCGTCCCCGTAGGCTGGACGCATGACGACGAGCTCCCCCTGGTCCTGCATCCTCTGGGACGTGGACGGCACGATCGTCGACGCGTCCGTCGGCATCCTGAGCCGCCTCGATCGCTGCCTCACCCACTTCGGGTACGCGGCGCCGACGCGCGCGGAACTGGTCCACTGGATCGGTCCGCCGATGTACGACTCGTTCCAGAAGAACGTCGGGATGACGCCGGAACAGTCCACCGAGGCGGTCGCCTACTACCGGGCTCTCGGCAAGGCCGACGGCTACACCGCGAACGTGGAGCTCTACCCGGGAGTCGGGGAGCTGATCGCGGATGTCGCGGCAGCCGGCATCGCGCAGGCGACCGCGAGCTCGAAGCCCGAGGTGCAGGTGGTCGCGCTCATGGAGCACTTCGGTCTGTCAGAGCACATGCAGGCCATGGCCGGTGCGACTCCGGACGAGATGACACTCGCCACGAAGGCGGACATCGTCGCCGAGGCACTGCGCCGCCTGAAGGCGGCGGGGGCGGACACGAGCCGCCCGGTCCTCATCGGAGACCGCCATCACGACGTCGACGGGGCCGCCGCGAACGGCGTCCCCGTCATTTTCGTACGGTGGGGCTTTAGTTGGCCCCACGAGAGTGAAGGGGCGCAGGCGGCGGTCGACACGATGGCCGAACTCCGCCGCCTGCTCCTCACTGCTGAGGTGTGAAACCTCAGACGGGGCGAATGTTCTCCGCCTGCAGGCCCTTGGGGCCCTGGGCGATGTCGAACTCGACTCGCTGGTTCTCTTCCAGCGAGCGGTAGCCCGAAGATTCGATGGCTGAGTAGTGGGCGAAGACGTCGGCGCCGCCTTCATCGGGGGCGATGAACCCGAAGCCCTTTTCCGAGTTGAACCACTTGACGGTACCGCTGACGCTCATGAACTGCCTTACTGATTGTTGCCGGCGACACGTCCGCCGGTCCTTCCCCAACCTAGCCCCCGCAACCTGTACAGTCACCCCCTCCGTAGGAAGGTGACACAAACGTTGCCCGCCGGACACCGATCGGTGACCAATATGACAAGCCCGCGACATGTCGTAATACCCCCCGGGGTATAGTCAGAGGTATGCGCACCATCATCATCGGTGGCGTCGCCGCCGGCATGTCCGCGGCGACCCGACTCCGCCGGCTCGACGAACACCGCGAGATCGTGGTCTTCGAGCGCGGCTCCTACGTCTCTTTCGCGAACTGCGGACTCCCCTATTACGTGGGCGGAGTGATCGAGGATCGCTCCTCGCTGCTGCTGCAGACACCGGCATCCCTCGCCGCGCGCTTCGCGCTGCAGGTCCACGTCCGCCACGAGGTCGTCGCGATCGATGTGGCCGCGCGGACCGTCACCGTTCGCGACCTCGACGCCGGCGACGAGCGGATCGAACCGTTCGACGACCTCGTCCTCGCGATGGGTGCGACGACAGTCGATCGCCTTCCCGGTGACGGGATGCCGGTGGTCACCCTGCGCAGCGTCGAGGACGTCGACGCGATCACCGACGCCCTCGCCGATGTCGCGTCGCCTCGGGCGGTCGTCGCGGGGGCCGGGTTCATCGGCGTCGAGGCGGTCGAGAACCTCGTCGCCCGCGGCGCGCACGTGACGCTCGTCCAGCGCGGACGCCAGGTGCTGAGCCCTCTCGACCCCGAGATGGTGTCGCCCGTCCATCGCGCACTCGCCGACGCCGGCGTCGACCTCCGCACCGGTGTCACGGTGTCGAGCGTCGACACGGAGGCCGTCACGCTCTCCGACGGCACCCGGGTGCCCGCCGATCTGGTCGTTGACGCTCGCGGCGTCCGTCCCGACGTGCGGATCGCCGAGGCCGCCGGGATCGCGCTCGGGGCGACAGGCGGCATCGCCGTCGACGACCGACACCGCACGAGCGTCCCCGGGGTGTGGGCCGTCGGCGACGCGGTAGAGAAGACCGATCACCTCGACGGGCAGGCGACCCTCGTCACGATGGCGGGCCTCGCGAACCGCCACGGGCGCGCGGCGGCCGACGACATCGCCGGTGCACCCACCCCGGCCGCGACTCCCGCTCTCGGCACGACCATCGTCGGGGTGCTCGGTCTCACCGTCGGGCTCGTCGGCTGGAGCGAACGCCGACTCGTCGCGGCGGGCCGGCCGCATCGGGTCGTTCACACGCATCCCTTCTCTCACGCGACCTACTACCCCGGCGCGGCGCAGATGGCGATGAAGCTCCTCATCGACCCCGAGACCGACCTCCTCCTCGGCGCTCAGATCGTCGGGCGGGCCGGCGTCGACAAGCGGCTCGACGTCCTGGCCGTCGCGATGACGACCGGGCTCACGGCATCCGCTCTGACCCAACTCGAACTCGCCTACGCACCGCAGTACGGGTCGGCGAAGGACGCGATCAACATGGCCGGGTACGTCGCCGAGAACCTCGCGACGGGCGCCGATCGCACGATCCAGTGGCACGAGGTGGATGCCGCCCGCGCCGCCGGCGCCGTCGTGGTCGACGTCCGCACGGCCGGCGAGCACGATGCCGGCTCGATCCCCGGCTCGGTCCTGCTCCCGCTCGACGAGCTCCGCGAGCGGCACGGCGAGCTCCCCGATGCGCCGCTGATCGTCCACTGCAGGGTCGGCCAGCGAGGTCACACGGCCAGCCGGCTCCTGCAGCAGCTCGGTCACGACGTCCGCAACCTCGACGGCGGATGGCTCACCTGGACCGATGGCGTCGAGGCGGGGCTTCCGCAGGGCGGGTCCGCCCAATAGCGTGACCGGATGACCGGACTCACTCCGTATCTCCACTTCCCCGGCGTCGCGCGCGATGCGCTCACCTTCTATCAGGAGGTCTTCGGCGGCGACCTGGTGCTGCACACCTTCGGAGACTTCGGACGGGAGGACGGGCCGAGCGACTTCATCGCGCACGGGATGCTGAGCGGGCGCGTCGAGCTGTTCGCCGCCGACGGTGGGCCGGGCGATCCACCGCTGGAACTGCGCGGCGTCATGTTCTCTCTCCTGGGCACCGCCGAGCCCGCCGAGCTCGAGACCTGGTTCGCGACGCTCGCCGACGGCGGCAGCGTCATCGATCCGCTGCAGCTGCGCGCGTGGGGCGACCATGACGGCACCGTGACCGACCGCTTCGGGGTCACCTGGCTCATCGGTTATCAGGGCTGACCGGGCTATCAGGGCGGACCGGGCCCCGGGCGCGTGAGTATGCTCGGCCGCGTGAGCGTACTAGGGATCGGCGGGCTCTTCTTCCGCAGTCGTCATCCGCAGGCACGGGCGGAGTGGTATCGCCGACACCTCGGCATCGATGCTGGCGCCGAAGGCCAGGGAGCCGTCTGGCAGCAGGATGCCGGGATGACGGTCTTCGCGCCGTTCTCCGCCGACAGCGACTACTTCGGGGCGGACCAGCCGTTCATGCTGAACCTTCGGGTGAGCGAGCTCGACGCCCTCGTCGCGCGTCTGGAGGGCGCCGGGGTCCCGGTCCAAACCCGCCCGGAGTGGGAGACGGAGTACGGCCGGTTCGTCCGGATCGTCGACCCGGAAGGACTCGAGATCGAACTGTGGGAGGCGCCCGAGGACGGTTCCGGCTGACTTCAGCGGGCCGCCCGACGGCTTCGGACGAACGCCGAGACGACGGCGACGGCTGTTCCCGCGACGATGCCGATGAGCGTCTCCCCCAGTCGGTCGCTCAGCAGCACGCCGACGGTGGTCGGTGCCGCGAGCTGAACCATCAACAGCGCGAGCGGCGTGATGAAGATCATCGCGATCGCGTAGTTGCGACCCACGAACAGTTCGGCAGTCGCCTGCAGACCGACGGCGATCAGGATGACCCCGAGGGGAGGCACGCCCAGGGCGAGGATGGCTGCTGCCAACAGAACTCCGAGCCCGGTCCCGATGAGCCGCTGCAGTCCGCGGATGATGCGCGCCTTCACGTGCGGACCGCTCACCGCCGCGACCGCCCCGACCATCGCCCAATACCAGTGGGAATCCAGGAGCAGAAGCCCCGCGATCCCGCCGAGGAGCGTCGCCACCGCCACCGTGACGGCCATCTCCGTGGCCACGGCGCCGACGGCGATGCGGTTCTTCGTTCGCACCAGGCGCGGAAGCCCTCGGGCCGAGACGGCCTCGTACACGAGCGTGATGAGGATCGAGAAGACCACGGCCGTGAGACCCACAGCGAGGACGTCGATCAGCCGTGTGGCATTGGCGGGAACGGATGCCGTCGCCCCCGCGGCGAACACGATGAACAGCGCTCCCGGCGGATGCCACTGGGCCGAGTACGCGAGCGGGGTGACGACCGAGGCGACCGCCGACACGACGAGGATCGCCCACGGCGCCGCCAGCTGGGCGACCGACGTGGCCGTGCCGATGAGCATGGCGGTGACCAGGACCGCGCCCGCGGCCGCCTGCATCCTGACGCGATCGCCGATCGGATCGGTGCGCCCGTAGAGCGAGGCGAAGGCTCCGAAACTCGCGTAGATGCTGAGATCGAGCCGGCCCATCGCCCAGAGGACGAGCAGGGGGACGCCGACGCTGATCGCGGCACGGATCGCCACCGTGTGATCGCGGTCGTAGGGCGCGACACGGATGACCCCGGTCCAGATCCGGCCACGCGATGCACTCACCTCAAGAGCCTACGCGCGCGGAAACAACGAAGCCGGTCGGTGGTGAGGTTCTCACCACCGACCGGCTTCGTGTCGCACTGTCTGTGGCCGTGTTTGGATTTCCGCGAGCCCAGGCGGCTCAAGGGCTCGCGAACGGTCGTTCCCGACGCTTTCCACGATCGGCCAGAATATTTTCCAACACCCAGGTCAGAAGTCGTTTCTGATGAGACATTTCGAGGGTCCGATTCGGGCGCCTGGAGGCGGCCATTCGATCACCGTGGAGCACGAAAACAGGTCCCCGACGAACGGTGGCGACCCGCGCTCAGTACTCCATCGTGCCTCCTCCAACCAAACTGGCTCTTGGCCGAAGCGCGGGGCGGAGCGCGCATGGCAGCGGTCCGGAGTGATCGTTTCGGCGTCGGACCGGCGAAAGCTCACTCGTCGCAATCGATCAACGAGGGTTGACTGTCGCGCCGTCGAGGCGTCCATGGCGTACTTCTATGTGGGACGCAATGGGCGCGGCGGCGTCCTGAACCATGGGTGGAAGACAGATCCCTCTCACGTGAGGATCGACACCGACGGCGCCGACTTCGCACGTTGGTTGGGCTATCGTCCCGCCCGCTATCGGCGCTGGGACGGCGCCATTGCCGTCGAGGGCACCTACGCCGGCCCGGGCCGCGTGAGCGACCTGGTGTCCCCACGCCGCGATCGCCGCGGAATCTGACGGCTCCCCGGTCGTCAACGCTCCTGGCCGCGCGCGATGCCATGGACGCGGCCGTCGAGAAGTTCGCCCTGGGATCATCTGTCGCTCCCGCCCCGAGCTATCGACGCGGCGGGAATTGATGGGGCAGACTGAGGTCATGCGCCACAGATTCGGCCGAGCAGCCGTCGAGAAGTTGCTGCCTCTAGCGCCGACTGTCGCCGTTCTTGTTATCGGCTCGGTTCTTTTAGTCTCAGGGGTCGAGAAATCATCGGGAGAGCCCATGGAAGACAGCCCGGCGCCCTACAGTCGTGAACAACAATTGCGCAACCTCGGGGTACCCGAAGACGAGTGGCAGCTCGAGGAGCCGTCTTTCTCCCAGCAAGTCCCTCAGCCAGTAGGCGATGAATCAGAGTCCCCGGTTCAGGTGGTCTCGATCGTGGTCAGCGAGGAGCAAGCCGACTGACGGTTTGCATCGAAGAAGTCATATCCCCATAGAATCCAGGTTGCCTGGCGAATGCCAGACAACCTGGGGGGGAAATGAGCTCTACTTCGTCGCGCAAACTGCGCAGGCCCACGATCGTGGCTGCTGTCTTGGGCTTGGTGGTGTCGCTTCTATCGGGGACGCCTGCGAATGCGGTCACGCCCACGGGTGACGGAGGGCTCTTCGTGCCCTCCAGCGGCCGTTTGCTTGATACCTCGAGCGGGAACGGTGGCTATAGCACGCCGATGGAACCACGAGTATGGCGTGAGGTCGCGCTAGGCGGGAGGTACGGAATCCCTGCCGACGGAACGGTCGGTGCAATTGCCTTCATCGCCACGGTACTCGAGGTGCCTGGGACATCCGCTGAGCTTCTCGGGCGCCCTAGCTCCGCTTACCCCTCATCGATGCTCGGGAAGTACGGCGGCCTCGGCGCGCAGTCGACCTCTATCTCATCCATCCTTGCTGTCGAAGCGGACGGGACGTTCGACGTGCAAACGAGCACGTCGTCTCGTCTTGTCATCGACATCCAGGGCTACTACACAAGAGACCCACAAGGCGTCGCGGCCGGCGGGTTCGTGCCGCTCAATGGTGCTCGGATCGCGGATACCCGCTCCGGACTAGCCGTTCCCGCGGGCGAGCTGACTGATGATGCTTCCGTAGACATTCGCGTTGCGGGGGTGGGCGGCGTCCCCGCCGATGCTTCGGCAGTGGTGGTCAGTTTGACAACGGTGAACACAACGCAGGCGCAGGGGATCCTGACGCCGTACCCCGCGGGCCAGTCGCGGCCCAGGAATTCGCTTCATTACGCCAAGAACTTGAACACCACCGTCCAAGCCCAAGTTCGAGTTGGTACCGGTGGGAAAATCACAGTCCACAACGCGGGAGCAACCGCCCATCTAGTCGTCGACGTCCAGGGGTACTTCACGGCCACTCCGGCTGGGGGCGGTTCGATGTTCACGCCCGCTGCGGGAAGAATCTTCGACTCTCGGTATTCCCAGGCCCTTACCGCTGACGAGACGAGAAAAATTCAGATCGCAGGCAAAGCCGACATGCCAGAAATGGACATGGGTATCGTTGCTGCCGTTCTTACCCTTACGTCTACCGGCATCAGTTCAGGGAGCGGACGGGCTGTCGCGTGGGCCGGGGGAGCAACGCAGCCCCCGACGACCTCGCTCAGCTTGGGAACCGGTTTGCGGTCCAACACCATAACGCTCCCTCTGGGTCCGGATGGAACCATCAACCTCAAAAACGGAGGTCCTGAAGGCGACTACATCATCGACCTGCAGGGGTGGTACGCAGAGTTTGAATCGGATGCAGACCTAGGGTTCTCCTCGACCCAAGAGATCGAAGATCACCTCGCCGATGGATCGGTCTGTACAGAGGATGATCCGTCGGACCCCGATTCCCCGGTTATCTGTGTGAGGGAAGCTCCGGTTCCCGAAGGGGAACCAGCCGAGGTGCCTTCCGACCAGGTCATCGGGGTCGATTCTGAGGGAATTGCCAACCTGGACATCGACGACACTGAAGAACCGTCGGGTTGGCAAGACGAGAGCGAACTCTACGACGGCGAAGAATCCGCAGGCGATGGAGTCGGCGAGACTAGCTCAACCACAGCCGAGGGGGCGGGCGTCGAGGCAGCGCCTACAGCCGTCACCTCTTCAGAAGCTGCCGTGACTCCCTCGACCGCACGCTCTGGGGGCCTCAAGGAGATCAAAGCGCCCTCCTGGTGCGAGCGCACGATGTTGCAGACTCGATTCGAGACGTGTCAAATCAAAGACTTTACGATCAAAATGTATCTGAGAGTGAACGGGCGAGACGTATACCAGGGGACCGCCTACGGCAAGACGACCGCCTACTCTTACATGGCCTGGAACAGTCCCGCTTTTATCCATCAAGCGGGCTTTGTCGTCACACGGAAAACTGGCGGCTATGCATTGAAGGTTGATGGCGCGTTCCTGTGCACGGGTAAATGCACCGACAAGTCAGGCGGATTCGGGTCGCGCGCCGTCTCTGTCGGGACAACTATCTATGGTGTCGGGGGTGTAAACCCATCGGTCGATTGGGGCGCGCGAGCGACGGTGGGTACGCACTGGTCGTTCAAAGTCAGCGGTGCCAGTTCGCTGTCGTCGGTGGCTTTCCTGTCGGCATCAACTTTCAACGTCAGGTGCGATAACGCTAGGAAGGGCACGACCAAAAAGGGGTGTGTCATGCCCTCCTACGTTCCTACCCTCTTCTACTCAGCGAATGGGTACCCCGCATTTGCGAACCACGTGAGGCAGGCGCTGACGTCGCGGTTGCCGTCCACGCTCACACGTACGACAGATGACGATTTGCGGAAGAAGAACTACAAGGCCTCGTGCCCAGGAGGTCTCACGCGACCCAGCGGGTATTCCTGTGATGAGTATCCGTTCGCGTCGACGTATCAAGGTGCTGCTGCGGGCGGGGCTCTCCGCGTGTTCCCCAATTGCAAACTCCCCACTGTCAGCCGCTCTGGTGCGGGGTACAGCAGATGCATGATTCCCGTCTCCCAGAATTCGGGTGCGGGCGGCGTGCTTGGCAACTTCTACGTCCAGAACCGAATCCACGACGGTGATCGGTTCCGAGTGCAGGTCGGAGGGTGACCGATCTCGCAAAGGAGCTGGAGATACCAGCGGACTACCATCAGTTCCATCTGACACTGTCGGAAGGCGCCGACCTGTGGGATGGAACGGTGACCAACGGATTGCTCGAACCCCTCGTTGGGCCCGGACTCGCGGTCCTGACGGGAGTACGGATGGGACTCGTCAAGTGTCGAGTCCTCGCAACGAGCTCCACAACGTCATCGCTCGACGATCTAGGCGCCTGGGATGACGCGGCGGAAGCGGTGTTGGAGGCGCCTCGAGGAATGCTCCAACTCCGCGGATGGGGAGGAGACATGCCCGATCCGGCCAACTTCGCTCTCGACGGCCCCGGGTACTACAAGGTCCAGTGCGCAGCGAGAGGCCGTAACCGCCAGTGGGACGAGGCACCCGACATAGCGGTTGAGGATTACCTATTCCAGATCTCTCCCGCCGTTGGGCCGCCAGGTCACGTCCGTACCCTCAAGCGGAGTCGGTTCCCCGAGCGTTGGCAGCTGGACGATAACGCGTAGACAGCCGAACCCTCTCGACGGAAGCAACGAGACAATTTGCCCCAAAACGGCCCGCGTCGCTCAAAGCGCGGAGGGGCCGTTTTGGGGCGAATTCCACTGCGTAAAAACGGTTGTCGGTCGCTGTCCATGTCGCCACCAGGCCAGGAACCTCCTCGGCCTATCGCAGACATTCGTGCACCGCATAGCGAGCCAGTCGACCATCCCGAGTGACGGATGCCCTGAGTTCGATGCAATCGAGGAGGCTGTCGCTCGGTACGTGCTCGGCTAACGCGCTGCACGCCGAACGGGTCAATCGAGGTTGGCGGTGGACTCTTCCATGCCGCGGATGACGGCCGTAGTCTGCATGTCCTCAGGCTGCCAGAACAGGTAGTACTGGACGTCGCGGCCGCGGACCCTCACTGGAACGACGTAAGCATTCGCAGGCCGGATGAGCCTCTTGCGAAGCCTCCAATGCCCGTCGTCGTCGGGATTGTCCCTCTCCAGGAGTTCGAGGACTTCATCGAACGCATCCGCCAGATCGGGGTCGTCCCGATCCCAGGCGTCGAACTGTGCAGTCAGTTCGGGGCTCATCAAGATCTTCACAACCTCACTTTACCACGGCAATGCCCCAATGCCCCAGAACCCACTTGCCATCATTACACCATGAGGGTATTCTGTACTACAGAAGTCGCCTCCCCTAAGGCGCTTCCAGTCTCACCAACACCGACGAAACAAAGCAGGCAACAATGAGCACGCTTATCCAAGTCGACGGCAGAAAGCGCGTGAGCCTCGGCAAGCTCGCGCAGCACGGCCAGTACCTCGTGACGGAGGAGCCTGGAGGGCGCCTCGTTCTCGAGCCGGCTGTGGTCCTCACCGTCGCAGAACAGAACTTCCTCAACGACCCCAAGCTCGTCGCGGCCCTCCAGGCCACCGCGGACACGAGCACGGCGACGGACGGACGCCCGCAGCGGCGAAGCCGCACCACGAGCGCCGCGTAAGACCGAACAGAAAGGCCGGAGCCCTGAGGCTCCGGCCTTTCTGCGTGCCAAGGTGTCGCTTATCGTTCCTGTCCGAGCGAGGCGGTCCGCTGCCGCTGCGCGGCCGCGTCCGTGGCGATGCGTGTTGCCTCTGAGTCCTTCGCGGTCCGCGCTGCGACCTCAGGACTCCGCACGGCCTCGGCCTCCCGCGCCGAGGTAACGTCGGCGCCGCTGCTCGGTTCCGTCGAGGCACGATCGACGGGGCGATCGACGTCGACGCCCCACCATGCCGCCTGCTCGCGCTGGCTCTTGGTGAGTGTCCGTGTTCCCACGGTGCCGTCGAGATCCCTGTGGGCGGCGTCTCGCTTGGCTTCTACACAGTCACGGATCAGTTGATCGGCGCGAGGCCCACGACTCACGGGAAACCTGTCCATCTGTGCAAGAGAACGGAGGGCGCTCCGTGAAAAACACGAGAGGGAGTGCATTTGCACTCCCTCTCGGCCCCACACGGGGAAAATCGCTGCCTTGGACGATGTACCCGACGCCGCTGGCGCCTGTAGAACCGCTTGACCCTCGGCTTACGAACACAACCCTACGGCAACTGCACGACGGGAATCAACCGTCGTGGGAATCTAGAGGGATGACTCAGCTTTCAGAGCCGGAGAAGGCGCACTTGAAGGCTGTCTTCAATGCCCTACCCCGCGAACGCATCCGCTTCTACCTCGAAGCGAGCAGCCGCAACCCCTATGAAGCTCTGCGGCGGTACGACTGGAACTCCAAGCTCTCCTCGGCCCTGTTCGAGACGATAGGTCACTTCGAAGTTGATCTCCGAACCACCATCGATGCCGCTTTGACCGAGCGCCACATCTTCAAGAAGCGAAGTGGAGATTGGCTTGATAATGCCCATGATGAGCTCTCCGAACGGGCCGGCGAGGCCTTAGCGAAGGCGAGAGAGGACGCGATTGCCAATCGGCGGACTGGTCACGGTGATCACCAGAGCGGCCGCGGGCACGTCATCGCCGAGCTCAATTTCTCTTTCTGGCGCCGGCTACTGGACCGTCGTTACGAGCAGTCCCACGGGAGCGCGATCATGCGACGGTACCCAGACCTCCGCCGACTCGGAACCACCAATGCTGATATGAGTCCATTACGCGACCTGGTCGAGCCCATATACGCCCTACGCAACCGGATAGCGCACCACGAACCAGTGTGGCGGCTGTCTTGGCGCCAACGGAATGAGGACATGCTGAGGCTGATTCGAGCATCGAGTCCAGAGCTCGCCTCATGGGTCGAGAAGAAGTGTCGACTAGGTGAGGTGGCTGCCATGAACCCCGCAGCGCCGCCCACGGGACATCGCTCGTAATGATCGGCGGGGATACGTGCGCGGCGTGGCTACCTACATCGCATGGGCCGAGAGGCCCCACCGAGACGGCTTACCCGCGCACTGACAAGCGCCGAGGGTAGAGAAGGACGATGCCGTAAGGCGTTCTGTATTCATGTGGTGATATCCGCTCGACTCTGCCAGGCTCAGGAGAAAGCGGAGCAGGCGGTCGCCGTGGCAGATCGTGGTTTGCGGTCTGGTGCGGAACTGCAGCGGAGGTCCTCGACCTTCTGCGCTCCAGAACTGTTATGGGGGGAAATGTGATGGACATCAGTCGTGGCCGGAATCGGCTCGCGGTTGGCGCCGGGGTCGGTGCAGCAACGTTGTTGATTGCGATGCTGGCAGGGGGATCGTCGGCCAGCGCCGAGGAGGATGAGTTCGGTGTAGACGGGCTCGAGTCGTCGTCTGACCTCGAGGGTCAGCCATTTTTCGAGGCTGATCTCTACGCCGAGGATCACAGTGCTACTGACGAAGGAGCATTTGCGGTTGTTTATGCTTCGCCGAGCCAGGAGACGATCGAGGCTATGCAACTTGGGGAGTCAATCAAGCTTTCCCCGGTCGCATTCGATCGAACTGACGAGTCGGGACACATTGAGATGCGCCTAAGCGACCCAAACGCGCTTGAGCCATTCGCGGACGATGAAGGCAACGTGAACCTCGAGATGCTGGCATCGGATGGGACTAGCTCCTATTCGCACAGCTTCACCGTGGACGCGTCAGCGGTCGGGGAGGAAGCTACAGAAGGCCTTTCGAGGCTAAGTTCGGCGAGGTCCACGAGCGTTCGTCGATCCGCACCAGAACCAGTGAAGGTTCACGCGGTCGGCCCGGTGACGGGCAAGAGCTCCAAGATCGAGAAGTCTGGCTGCACATACACGTACGTGAAGAACCTCGGCCTTATGAATGTCAACGTCGGCTACGGCTACGCGGTAAAAGGTGCGGCAACCGTGAGTTTCAACTACAAGTCGGGGGCTTCCACCTCGCTCGGCATCTCGACATCGGCATCAGGCGTTGCCGGAACGTTCACGTCGGGGGGCACGCAGTCGATGTCGTCAGACGAAGCTCAAGGCTTCCCCGCGACGGATGGCGGCAACATATTCAAGACGAAGTTCCGCTACGGGATGTGGAAGAACCAGTGTTCTGGGCAGCCGTGGGGCAACATCCTCATCTACCAGGTGAAACCCAAGAACTTCGAGGGCGGTTCGATTGTGACGTCCGCTAGCATCCCTTCGGCGACTTACTGCGTGCCGCAGGTGAAGGGTGCCGATTACACCCAGAACAAGTCCACGGCATACGAGAGCTCGGTTGGCGTGGCTTCTGCGCCCCAGATCGGCATCAACATGAGCTCGCGCACGGGGTACAGCAATGCTGCAAGCCTCCACTTCGTATGGAAGAAGGCCGGAAAATTGTGCGGCACTAACGGCACACCGGGTAGCTCTCCTAAGCGGCTCGTCGCCAAGTGACCCGGAAGACACGGGCGATCGGTTCCGCCCTGATCGTGGGAGGCATCATCCTTTGCGGGGCGGCCTGCGCGCCGACTCAGGCGGAGGATTTGCTGGCGTTCGGGAGCGAGCCCGCCACGATCTGTGTGCCCGTCACATCGGGCGCACAGATCGTGGTCGCCGATCAGGTGAGACTGCTTCACTCGACGACGCCGGTAACTCTCGAATCTGCTCACCTCGTCGAGGGAGAAGGCCTTGAGATCGCTGATGCTTTCATAGTCCGGAACAAGGATGGGATGGGGGTCGGGACCATGCTTCTCGATGCACCAGATCCTCTCTGGGCTGACCGCGTACCCCTCGAAGGCGCAACCCTCACGGGGAATCATGTTTGGAGCGTTGCGCTAGTTCTCAAGCGCGAGGGCTCTGCAGCTGGCCAAGCGGACGCGATGTCCGTGACCTATCGGACTCAGAGTGGTGCTGAACTCGAGGCAGCAGGGGCGATGGAAATCCAACTGAGGGAGCGATGCGGCTAGCTCGAATTATGCTGGTCGCGCTGATAGCGACTGTCGGACTTGTTGGGTGCGCTCAGACGTCTCTATCGGCGCCTGTAGGAACCTATCGCGTAGTAGCTCTGGTCAACGCGTCTGCCGTTGATGGGGACCTCTACTCCGGTCAATTCTGCGGCGGCGTGGTCATGAGTCCGGATCAAATCGTCACGGCGTCTCATTGCGTCGCGTCCCGGAGCGCTTCGACAGTTGCAGTGGTGGACGGCATCGAGGACTTGTGCGTGGGGCGTGCTGGTGCGAGTTCGATTGCACTAGTTGAGGCAATTGAGGTACGGCCAGGTACATCAGGCGAACTCACGTCCCTTCAGCTGACGACGCCACTCCCGGGACGTGCGTCATCAGAGAGCCTCCCCATTCCAGCGACCGGGATGACCGCGCTGGGATGGGGTCGCGCGTCCCACGGCGGCATCGCGCCCTGCGACCTGAGAGCTGTCGATCTTCGAGAAGTGGCGGTCTCAACGTGCACCGATCTGCTCCCGCGCGCGCTTGAACAGGGAAGAGTCTCATGCACCGTCCCGAAGTCCGAGGTGAACACGTGCGACGGAGACAGTGGTGGACCGGTTTACACCCTGGCGGACGGGAGGTTGACTTCGGTTGCGATAGTCGTGTCTGGGTTCGGCTGCGGAGAACACGATGCCGGACTGAACATCAAGATCTGGGACACCAAGTGGCCCTCTCAGCCTTGAATCCTGCTCCGGCAACAGAGCAGATCAGTAGGGTTCGACCGTGGGTGAGGTCTCGAGAGAACCGAGAGCAAGTTTGTCCGGTCGACGCCGCCAACACGTCTGACCTGAGGACTAGCCCCTACCGTTGCTGCAGTGTCTGTAGTCGCTTGCCGAGCCTGTCCCGTAGCTGGCGCCGGTCTTCGCTGCCCAGCCCATACTGTAAATAGCGGATCGACTTGAGGTCGAACGGTACGTCGTCGGCGCTCTGCGTCAACAAGATCGTGGGGCGCGGAAGCGCGTGTGCCAAGCCCGCTTCATAGAACACATTCGTGTTGCGGCCCGTGAGATCCGCAACCACCACCTGCGCGCGCCACAGGATCGATGCCACGTCGCCCATAATGTGGTCTTGTTCCCAGATGTCGTCAACCCGGACCGTGACCATGCCAGCGTCAACCGCCGCTGCTGAGATCGTCTCGTAGACGATGTCGAACGCCGGATCGAACGGCATCATCACAGCGACAAGGGAGCGATCGCGCGCCTCAGAGGTCGGGAAACTCACGGCACCCGCGTCCTTCGCGCCAGTCACCTCCGGGGCCTGCTGAAGGGACGCGTAAAGAGCCTCGAAGAGATTCTCTTCTTTCACGGCCCAATGAGTTCGGACGAGCTCCCAGTCATTGATGCCCAACTCGGAAGCAATCCCTTGGACCACGGAAAGCGGAATGGACGTGAACCGCGGGTCTGGAACGAACTTGAAGCGGTGCTCACGATTGACCTGTTTCACGGCCAGCGTCGAGCCGATCTGAGCCACCTGCGGGTATCGATCGTCGCCAACCTCAGGCATGCAGAGCGCTGGTACCGAATGGAGCCCGGAGAGATCATTGGTGAACCGATCGCGCAGATCCACGTGAGTGTGTTCAAACATCCTGCTCGACGGAACTGTGCCGTCGATCAGACCAACCAACAGACTGAACATTTGATCCCTTCTCGACCGATTTCGCTGAGGAGCAAACATCGGTTTGTAGCGGCTCAGCACCCGAAGTCTGGGGGCAAACGCGATCCGAGACGCTAAGCCTTGCAGCGACGCAACAGCCTGCGCCTGGGCTCGCATACGTGCGGAAGAGCAACGCTGCGAACGCCTACCTGTCCCCTCGTTACAAGGCCTCAGGGTCCGGGGTGTAGCCCGCAGCTTGAAGTTCCTTGAAAAGCTTGGCCTTCACTTCATCGATCTTTGCCTTGAACGGGAGGTAGAGCAGACCTTGAATATCGCTCGGCTTCTCCACGTCCTCTTGGTAGAGGATGGCGACCCGCTTGCGGCCCAGATTGGCGAGCACCATGCCTAGCTCGAGTATGACGTTCTGGCGCGCCCGGGCTTGCGCCTTCGTTGCGTCCGACTTCACGTGACCAATGTCGTCCGCGGTGAGCAGTACGCACGCGTATCCCACGTCGCCAGACTGGCGGAGATAACGTTCGAGCTTCTCGATGACTGTGTCCCCTGCCGCTGGGAGGTTTGCCAAGATGATCGGCTTCAGCCCCATTTTGCGCAGGAGGAGCTCGAGAGAATCGGTTGCACCCGTATCGTGCCCATACACGACGAACACGTTCTTGTTTGGACCCGGCGTCGGCTGGATACCCGTGGCTTCACCCGGCTCTGGATTTGGGACGCCGCCGTCCTTCCAGGCCTGAAGCTCCTCCCGCAGAACAGTTTTCTTCCCCTGGATCAGCACAGTACCGGTGTGAAAAAAGCTAACCATCTCGCCCGATTGGGCCCGCACCTGCGTGCAGTGATCTTGCTGCCTGACCTCATACTCGACGCCTCGTTGCGTAAGCAGCGCTTCCACTTCAGCCTGGTTCACTTCATGCCCCCTCTTCTCAGGAGTCAACCTATCCCCTGAGTCCACCGGCTGCGCGGCAAGGCGGAGGTGACCTCTCGGGGGCCACCCCAGGCGAGCCGCCCGGTCACCCGGCCGGTCGGCGCCGAACGTGGTCGCGTGCGTGCAGCGTTTCATGAGCTGGCGGTGTCGGGCTCACGACATGGAACGGTCAGATCCGAGCATTCGGCCGCGCATAGGTTCGGTGAACCCTTCACAATGGAGTAGCCGATGAATACCCCCCCGACCGCCGAGACGCCAAGCCTGCTGGACAGTACCGCTCTGCCCATTCTCGAGCTGGCTGAACTTGCGCGACGCGAGTCCCACCGCCCCCGCCCGGTTTACCTCGCCCACAAGTGGTTTGCGCGTCGGTTCGGCACCGCGATGCGCGCACTTCTGGTGGGGTCACAGACGAGGACCGAGCGCGACTTCTGGGAAGCGTTCGAAAGTGGCGCCTCGCTGACCGGCCTGACGGTGCTGGACCCCTTCGTCGGCGGCGGTACCAGTTTGTACGAGGCTTCCCGTCTGGGCGCGAACGTCATTGGGTCGGACATCGACCCTGTAGCGTGCGCCGTCACCGAGTTCGAGCTCACTGCCCAAGATTGTCCGGACCCGTGGGATGTCTACGCGGATATCGCAGAACAACTGGTTCCCCAGCAGTCGCTTTACGCCACCGTCGGTCCAGAGGGAGACCCGCGCACTGGCCTACATTACTTCTGGGTCCAGAGAATCTCCTGCGGTCTCTGCAGTGCCAGTTATGACGCGCATCCAAATTTTCGGATTGCTGTCGACGGCGATGCACAGATCGCGATCTGCCGCGAATGCGGCGAAATCCATCGCCTCGGTAAAGAAGTCACCAAGCTCGCGTGTCAGTGCGGCGCGGATACGGTGATCGCGGAGGGCCATGTCAGGCGTGGTGTCGCGTCCTGTCCCCAGTGCTCGCACTCTGAAGCACTCATTCAGCATTCCCGGCGTACTGGGGCTCGCCCGAAGTTTGAGCTCTTTGCGGTCGAATCCATTCCGGCTGGCCAAACGTCCCATCGGGCGGTGCCCATCCGGGAACGACTGATTCACCGCCCGAGCGAACTTGACTTCGCAAACCTCGATCAGGCTCAGAGGGACCTGGTACGCGAAAGCGACCGACTTCCCTCACGCAGCATCCCCCGCGCCGGGCGAAGCGATGACCGGCTGACCTCCTACGGTTACAGCAATTACACGGAGCTCTTCACCGATCGTCAGCTTCTCCACGCCAACCGTCTGTTGACGGCGATCTCGAGCCTCTCCAGCGAACATCAGCGTTCCTACGCGCTCGCCTTCTCTAATCATCTGACCTCCAACTGTCTACTCACCCGCTACACCGAACGGTGGCGCCAGGTCACACCCCTGTTCTCCCTTCGCGCCTTCGCTCACTCATGCCGCCCCGTCGAGCTCAACCCGTGGTTGCGCGGAACCGGTCGCGGCACCTTTCCAAATGCTCTAAGGAAGGTGGCGAACGCCATCGCCTTCGCGAAGAATCCCCGGGAGTACACGTCTACCGGCTTCATCGATTCGCCGCTGCCGTCGAATAAGCGGACCGCACGCGTGCTCAACGACGACAGCCGTAACCTCTCGCAGATACCTGACGCGAGCGTCGACATTGTTCTCACCGACCCGCCCTACTTGGACAACATCGACTACTCGGAGCTGGCGGATTTCTTCATTCCTTGGCTTGCCGCGGCAGGCGCAATCGTCGACCCTGGCGGACCGTCGCCCGCCAGTTTGGCGGCAAAGGGGCGCGGGAGTGAACATCAACCTCAATTCAGTGAGGGCCTCCAGGACTGCTTTGCCGAGGCCGCGCGCGTGCTCAAGCCCGGTGGCCGACTTGTCTTCACCTTTCAACACGCAGCCCCCAGTGCGTGGATCGCGCTTGGCACGGCTTTGCGAGGCAGTGGTCTGCACCCGGTGTCGGTCTTTCCATTGCGCGGCGACAGCGACATGAGCCTGCACCGTCGGGACGGCTCAACGGTCTGGGATGCCGTGTTCGTGCTCTCGAAACAGAACGAATCCCCGACGCGTACGCTCGCCTCGCGTCCTAGGGACGTCGTTCACGCGGCCCAGGACATGGCTCGCGAGTGGGCGGTGAAGCTGTCCTTGAAGGGACCGGACGTCGCGAATCTCCGTCGCGCCTTACTCGTGGCTGCATTCCTGGACAACGACGAGGACGCAGGCGATGCGCCGGTGACACTTGAAAGTGCCTTGACTCCGGTTTCATAGGTCCCGCGTAGAGTGGAGCCACTCGTGGGGGACGAGCCCTACGCCGGTCACAAGGTGCGACTATGCCTCGCGTTGCGAAGACAACTATCACGCAGTTCGTCGGATCGGGATGCGAGAGACAACTGCGTCTCTCTATGCACCCCGACGACGCGTCATTCATTCATGAACGTGTCGCGTTGGGTCTCCCACATCGTCAGGTCCGACCGGCGCTGAGGGGTATCCAAGATGCCGGCGATGAATGGGGCCAGGCGAAAGTCCACGACCTGCAAACTGCGTTCGGGGCAGCGAGTCTCCTTGGTGGCTCCTTCACCGTGACGGGAAGCACGACACAGCCCGGTTTGCGGTATCGCGCCGCGCCGCTGGTGCAGTTCCTCACCCCAAGCCTGAGGGTCGGACAGTTTCTCATAGAGACAGAGTTTCAAGCGGACACATCCACGTTCCGTCGTGAACACGATCTCGACGCCATCGTGTTCGCCGAACTGCCCGGTCCGCTGCAATTCACCAGAGTCAGGCCTGATGTGATAGAGGTTGTGGCGGCGCGCGATTCGGGACTCGGATCTCGAGCAGTGAGCGTCGAAGGAGACATCCTCGCTGTCGACGCGAGCGACACTCGCCTGGGCCTGCGGATCATCGACGTCAAGCTCACCAGTGAGCCTGGACCACGCTACTTCGCGGAGCTTGCGTACTACGCGCTGACTCTGGCGGCGTTCCTAGAGGAGGAAGGACTCGCAGATCGGTTCTTTGTCAGCGCCCACCCGGCAATCTGGCCGGGCAGCGAGGCGGAGTCCGCTCTTCAAACGTCCACAGCCGCCGGCCTTGCCCTATCGGCCCGTTACGATGCGTTCCACGAGGACCTCGAAACCGTTCCAATGCGTACTTTCCTCGCGCAGGTCAGACGGGTCCTGCGCGTCGACATTCCGCGCGTTCTCGGTGAACGTCTCGAGGGCTTGCCGTGGTCTGTGACTCCGGCCTGCCAGGGATGCGAGAACCTCGGTCAGAAGTTTTCTACAACTCCGGGCACCAGCGGATCCGCATGGGATCCGCGTCACTGCTTACCCGAAGCTGAGGCGAAGCAACATCTCTCCCGGATCCCCTTTCTTACCCGCGGTGCCTTTCAGGTGCTCCGGTCTCATGGAACGACGACCGTCACAGACCTGGCGGGTATGGATACAACCGATGAGACCTTCGACTCGCACCATCGACTGCGGGGGCAGCGGCAGATCGTCAGCAGACGGGCACAAGCGCTTAACGGCGCTGATGTAGTTGCCCTCGACTCGGACGTTTACACCACCGCGGCAATCCCTTCCTGGGCACGGCTACGCATCTACCTCACAGCGGATTTTGATCCAGGCAGCGCGGTGAGTCTTGCCTTCGGATTGTCCTGGTCCTGGCTCGAACGCGGTTGGCAGCCTTCCAGCATCGGACGTACCCGTGTCCACCACACTGACGTCAAGTCGCCAGATGCCGAATGGAACGCACTCTCTGCGTTGCTCGATGATCTTTCGACGCTCATCGAGGAGTGCACGGCCCGCGACAACACTGAAACAGTCCAGGTGTACGTATGGGACACCGTCACGTTCGAGCACATGACCCGCGTCGTCGGCCGCCACCTTGAGCGAATACTCGCTAGCGGACGCCTCCAACGCTTGGTGTGGCTATTCCCACCCGATGAGATCCTCAATAGTCCCGTGCTGACCGAGGCCCCCGCCGTCAGCATCGTCCGTAATGCGGCCAAGGCCACGCTGGCGCTCGACCTCGCGCACACCTACACCCTCCTTGGAGTGGCACGCCAATTGCGCGACGGGGATTCGCCCTACCCCTTGAACGTGCCTGCCTTCTGGGAAGATCCCTTCACGGACCAGATTCCTCCGGAGCGCGCTCATCAGGTCTGGAACCCCCGTCGCGCCCCATCAGCGCCGACGCCCGCCGAGCTGTCATCGCGCCTGCTCCAGACGGTCTCAACCAAACTGCGCGCACTTAGTGAGGTGACAGGGATCCTCACCGATGCCTTTCGCGACCGGAACGCTCGTCGCGCACCTCAGCTCCGCCAGCTCTCGGCGCCGGCGTTGCAGGGGGCGACAAGCCCTCTCGGAGTGCTTCTCGTCGCCTACGCAAAGCTTGACCGCGCCGTGGCGAAGCTCGACGCAGCACAAGTACGAGCGCTACCTACCGAGGAGAAGGAAGCTAAGTTCGAGACCGCCGTGTTGACGGAAATCACGGGACAAGAGCGGGGAGTCGAGCTTGAAGGGCTGAGCCTTCCAGCTCTGCCGAACCGACGTGTCTTCCGGTTACGCCCGGGAAGCGTCGACGTGAAGGTGAAACCCGGTGATTTCTCCTGGGCCGTGGTTCCTGAGGGCCTGGCCATGGACCTCGACACTACGGTGAACAGTTTTGTGCGCCGCGTTAGCATTCCCGGTCTGAGCGCGTGGTGGGCGGGGCGTGACGATTATCGCACCACGCTCGGGGATGTCCTCGGGGCGACCATCGTGGCCATTGACAGGAACTCCGGCACGCTAGTCGTCGACCTCGACACGTGGGGCAATCGCGCTGACATACGACTTCAGCTGCTCCAGGCAGGTGCTCTACGAGGCCACGGTCTACTAACTCTCGAAAGCGTTCAGAAGGAGTTCTTCGTCAAGCGACTCGAGGAAGCGACGAAAAACATCGGCAACCCACCTGCATCAGTTCGCGATCCCCTCATCGATTCTGCCTTGGGCAGAACCCTACGACCGCGCGCCGGGGACGAGCACCCCGCGGGTGAATTGTTATGGGACGCCGCGACGCTGAATGCAACGGACGTCGGACGCGATATGCAGACCGTGCGCTCCACCGCGGCGACGGTGGTGTCCGCACTGAACGAGTCCCAATCTGCAGCGTGGGAAAGCGCACTGTCCCGACGCGTGACCCTCATTTGGGGTCCTCCTGGAACCGGCAAGACGGCGACCGTCCGTTCCATACTCCAGGGCTTCGCAGCCACGGGCCAGCCGCTTCGTGTCGCTGTCGCTGCCTTCACCTACACCGCGATCGACACCGTCCTTCAGAGCCTCATCCCCAACTTGGGAGCGGAGGTACTGGTGCGTCGCCTCAGTTCAGGCTCGCGAGAATCTCCGAGCTGGCTCGCTCCGGACATGAACGTCCAGCGCAACACCCCCGAGTACGGCGACTTCATTGAGGATCTCGACTCGGGTTCCCCTGTATTCGTGTTCGGCACGACAGAGCAGCTCCATTCTGCGATCACCACACGGGGCGAACGCGGGAACCGCGCGACCTTTGACGTCATCATCATCGACGAGGCCGGCCAACTCGATGTGGGCCATGCTCTCCTGTTGCTGTCTGGCGCCAGTCCTGGTGCGCAGTTGATCGTCGCTGGTGATCATCTTCAGCTTGCCCCCATCCACGCGGCTGAACCCCCGCTTGGATTGGAAAACAAGGTCGGTTCCATCTACAACTACCTGCTCTTGGACCAGGGAGTTCCTCAGGAGAAGCTGTTGGTGAACTACCGTTCGAACAGCACGATCGTCGAACTCGGCAAGCTCGCAGGATATCCAGACGCGTTGCACGCCCACTCTCCCAATTTGCGCATTCAGTACCGAGACGATGTCGATCTCGCCGGTGTACGCGACAGTCTCGAGGTCAGCTCGCACCTACTCGAGGCGGCAGATCCGAGCCGGGTCGCCGTTGCCCTTACGTATGTGGAGGGGGTTTCGGGCCAGTGGAACGATTTCGAATCAGCCACAGTGGCGGGTCTTGTCCGCTGGTACCGCGCAACCCTGTCCCGAGGACTCAGCACCGCCGATGCCTCCCCCATGACGGAAGAGTACTTCTGGACCCAGGCCATAGGCATAGTGAGCCTGCACCGGGCGCAACGTTCCCGCATAATCGAGCTTCTGCGTGCCGCGTTCGTGACCGACACCTCCGACGAGCGGGTTCCCGGATGGATTGATGGTGCGGTCGACACCGTGGAGCGCTTCCAGGGTCAGGAACGTGACGTCATCATTGCCACCTACGCCGTGGGAGACCCGGATACCGTCGCGGAGGAAGAGGACTTCCTGCATAACCTCAATCGATTCAATGTTCTCGCCACACGAGCCCGCGCCAAACTCATCGTGCTTGCCAGCCGGGAGATTATTCAGCACACCAGCAATGACCTGGAAACGATCCGCACCAGTGAGATGCTCAAAGACTTCGTCGACGTGTTCTGCGCGGACGAGATCGCGATCCGTCTTCCATCCCCGACGGGTGACGTCGACGTGGAATGCCGTTGGCGGACCTGACCTGAACCACCCGGCGAGGCTCCTGACCGCAGTACCCGCACCGAGGTTGTTGCCCATCTTCAAACCCGTCGACCTCGCGCGACACGACCGTGCGAGAGTTCGGACTCAGGCGCCGAGCTCCACCCGATCGAACACCCCGGCCCACGCTGCCTCATGACCAAGCCATCGCCCACTCCTCATCAGCATCCACATCGATTCGTGTGAGACCCTGCACTCGGTCCTCTCCGTGGTTCCGCACCGCGTTCGACACAGCCCCTCATCGGTGGATCGGCGGCCGCAAAGCCCCCGTCAAGCTGAGGGGAGCGACGTCGATGCCGGTTTACGAGACTAGAACAAATCTGCGAAACTGGGAGCTATGGCTCCATGGCACCCTCTGCTCGCGTCATGGGAGGATCGCCCGGGTTGGTGGGAGCTCCGGACGCCTGACGGTGAACCCTACGGGCACGTGGAGATCCGGCGGTCAGGCGCGCTGGTCTTCTACCGCTGCTGGTTTCGGGAGACTGAGCTGAGTCCCGCCAGCTCGCTACGTTCCGCAACGATGCGAGTTCACCGCAGGTACATCTCCACGCTGTCACCCGGTCCACCTCCGGCCGGGATCTATCCTGACCTGAAGGGCATCATCCAGTCACCGCGCTCGAGCGGAGACTAGTCGGCGGTGGTTTCTCCTGAGGAGCGACCGCCGGCGGCGGTGCGGAGAACGATGAGGTCGCAATGCGAGCAGCTGTAGCCGCCGACACTGTCGCGCATAACGGTGCCGCAGTGTTCGCACCGGGGTTGCTGTGCGTCGTCGAAGCCGTCATCCACCATCATGCGTGGCGACTCTAGCGCAAAGAACCGGAGGCTCGGAGTTGTCCACACGCTCTGCATCCGGGCGGCCTGTCACAGCCAGGTCGATAGCCACTGCTCACACGCGTCGGCGTCGGCTGGGGTGAATCCGCACTCTCGGTCTGTGACGCGGTGGTACCGGGTGGCGTCGCCTCCACCCTGTCGCCGGACGAGGTGAAAGGCACCTGCCCAGGTGGGTTCGATCTCATCGTCGATCCAGAGCAGCGGGTGGCCTGGTCGGTACTCGGCGAGCTGCCTCGCCTTCCAGATGATCGCGTCCTCGTCGTGGATGCCATCGTTGACGACGGCGACGGGCAGGGTTGGGAGCCCGAGCGGGCCGGCGAAGTGCTGGTTGACGTAGTGGACCCACGTGGTGGCCCAAACGACTTCGACGTCCCTGGTCAGGAGGCTGCGGATCCAGTCGATGGCGACGCCTGAGAAGGAATGCCTTTCGCGCCAGAGGCCGTGCTCGTCCCAGAGAGGTGGCATGTGGTGTTCGGTCGGGAACGCGTCCTCACTGATCGCAATCTCGGCGGTGAGGATGTTGTCGCGGTACTCCTGGCCGGGCCTCGCGTTTGGGATACGGATCACGCCGTCGAAGTCGAAGGCGATGATAGGGCGGTTCGATTCGTTCATGCGTCTGTCTTCCTGTTCGAGTCGGTCTTGCGTGCGTTATCGGCTTGCTTGATCACGGCCTCGATCAGTCCCACGATCTCCTTGACGGAGCCGAGGTCAGCCAGGTCGTAGCCTCGCTCCTGGAGCACACCTTGGATCCCGCCGATGAGTTGCGTAACCCACGCGTCCACCATCGGGAACCGTTGGTTGAGGAAGTCGACTTCAGCCCTAGGGGGAAGCCGTCCTCCGATCGGCACGGTCCGTGGCGCGTCGCGGGGAGGCCGCGCGCGCGTCCTCCGTCGGTGACGTCGCAGAGCCTCCTGGCCCGGGGCGGTGCGACTGAGGGCGAGCCACGCATCCATTTCCGCCATCGTGGTGAGGGTGTGTTCGTCGGAGCGCGTGATCGTCCTCAGCGCCGTGATCGCGCGGTCTGCGGGCCGGCGCGAGCGGATGTAGTCCTCCTCGATCTTCTGTAGTCGGAGGTTGGTGACGATTAGCAGCGGGCGTCCCTTGGCCCGCGTGTGGAGCGGTGACTCCACGAACTCGCTAGGCGACGGGTCGCCGGACTTGTCTGGATGTCGCGCCGAAGGCATCCGCGGCAGGCCCGGGGCGTGACCGAAGTACTCGTACCCAGAGTCATGCCACCGTGACCACCAGACAACCTCGATACCGCGGGCAAGAAGGCTGAGCACCCACGATCGCCCCTCATGCGACAGCCACCCCCAGCGGTCCCCCCGACCGGGCTCATCACCCTCACTGCACTCCGTCTCCCCGGCGTCATCGGGCGTCTCGGCCTCGCGGGGGTACGTCATCGCCGCGAAGCGCGGTGGCGGGTCCTTGTCGACGGCGAGCAGACCCTCCAGCTCGATCGCGACGACCGGTCGGTACCGGTCATCGACTGGCTCGCTCTCCGTGCCCGCACCCACCGCTACTTCTCCGTCTCTGCTTCGTGAGCGCGGAGCTCACGCAGCGACGGCACCTCGACGGACAGATCACGCAAGTCCACGATCGCCACATTGCCTTCCTGCCCGTTGCAGCCCAGGCTGATCAGTCGACGGCCATCCGGGGTGGTGCCCCCGCCTGGGGCGTGCATGTGCCCGTGAAATGCGAGCTTCGGGTTGACGGCATCCCACACCTGACGGACACGCACGCGCGACGCGGCCGACTCGACGATTGACTCGCGAGGGAAACCGAGAGGGTTCGTTCGAAGGATGTGACGGACTGCTCGGACCGGGGTGTCAGACGGGGATTCGTGGGTGACCATGATGTCCGCAGGCCCCCCGCTGATAGCCGCGGCCACATCCTCATCCCGGATGGTCTCGTCTGACGACCACTCCTTCGGGAGCCGCCAGTACCGGTCGACCGAGGTGGCACCGGACAGGGCCAGAACGGTTCGACCGCCCACACCAATCCTGAAGGGCCTGGGCAATAGCCAGGTGCTTCGACTCTCACGAACGGCCACACCGGGGTGCGCATTCAGCACGTTCGACAGGGCGGGGTAGTCGTGGTTACCCGGAACCACGAGGACCCGCTCGATCCCGAACGCGGCGCAGATCTCGTCACTCTTGCTGAGGTTCATCGACCAGTCGCCGGCATGGATCACGGTGGACACGTCTGGTGCGATTCGCGAGAGGCCCCTGAGCACCAGCCGGGCCCAGCCAGATTGACCGTGCCAGTCTCCGCAGACTGCAACGCGGCGATCAGGGAGGTTGATGACGGCCGCGGTCTCCAAGACCTTCATGTGTCCTCCTCGATACTGGGCGGAACCCGTGTCGACTGATCATGACCGACCACATTAATCAGGTCAAGTATCCGCTCACCTGAGGGATATCGACGCTTGCGGCCTGCGCCGATCAGGAGCGTTCGCGCGCGGCCGAGATCACAAGTTGCTCGGGATACACCCACCCCGGCATGCTCTCCACGAATGCCCGCTCAAAGGAGTTCAGTTGATCCCGGTGCTGATTAGTCATCCAGCGGAAGTGGCGGGGCTCCGCCCCGTCATCTCCAGGTCGCGGCATCCTGCCAAGGGTTCTGGCCAGGAACCAGACCTCGTTACCCAGCCGCGCCCATCGTCTGAGGGTCGGAGAGCCTCGGCCACACGTCTGATCCATCACCTCGATCAGCGACGCGCACGCCGCCTTCTCGTCCGTCGTGAGCTCCGCTGGCGCACGTAAGAGGAGAGCCTCGAAGGGGGCAGCGAAAGCGAACGGGTCCGACTCCGGCCGTTCCGAATAGAACTGACGAGACTCGCCGGGTCCTGGCCGACGTGATGCGGACTGCGTTCTCGCGTTGGCGGGGACGACGACGGATAGACGGTCTTGCTGAAGGTGTTGGCCCATACGGACTCCATGCGCGGTCGCTCCGGAGAGTGTGACTATGAAGGTGCCCGGGCGAGCCGACTCAGAGATCAGCCGCCATGAGAAGACCGGACACGCTTATGCCGAAGACGTCGGCGAGGCGAGTGAGGGTGGCCATGCCAGGGTTCGACGGACCCGTACTGTCCTTCGCTCCCGATGACCTCCCGGCCTCGATGATCTGCAGCTGGTTCTTCGTGATGCCGGACAAGGTCGCCAGCTGCTGCTGAGAGAAGCCAGCCCTCAGGCGGAGAGCTCGCACGGCCGCTCCCAGACGACGAGCGCGATCATCGTCCCAAGTCACCGCAGGGACACAGTCTCTGATCTAGTCCCGGAAAGCCGGGGTTGCCTGACCTTTTTCATCAGGTCTAACATGCGGAGGCATGTCGATGTCGGCGGGAGCACCGAGTGTGTGGTAAAGCCTGCCGTCATGGCGTCCGCCTCGCAGGTCGCCCGGGCCACTGGCGCTGGTCCTGCTGCCCGCGCAGCGCCCGCTGCTCGAGCTCCTCACGCTTCTCGAGTTCCTCGCGGATGCGCTCGGGCTCCTTCACCCACCAGTCGAGATACTCATTGAGCCGCTTGAGCACGTGGGGGAAATGTCCACCCCAGAACAAGATGTCCGCGATCGTCGCGATCTGCTCGCCGCGGAGGACGCGCCCCATTCTTCCGGCGCTGAGGCTCCGAACATCCGCGAATGGGGCGAGGAACTCTCCCCTGTGGTGGCCCCGCATGCGAAGGTTCTCGTTTACGGCGTGCGCGAATAGATGCTGCGCGACAGCAGCGCGGAATCGCCAATCCGACTCCTCCACCCCGTCGGCAACAGCGGGCACCGTGTGCACCGAACCGAAGGCCTTCGGCTGCGCGAACATCTCGCGCGGCACGAATCCCACTTCGGATTCTCGCGTCGCCATTAAGTGCCCTCCGATCGAGAACACTCTGCGGCCAAATCCTGACGCCATTCAAATACAGATGACGTTATTCCGACGGCGATGCGAATACCGATCAAACTGCTCGCAGCACTTTTCGTCGGGCCGCCTAGGGGGGAGGTGTCCGACGAATATCAGAACAACAACGAGTCCACCCCGTCCGCCCCTATCTACCGCAATCGCCTCTCCCGCTGGGGCGACACCTCGGAGGCCGCCCGGCACTCCGAGACGCTCGCGGAGCACATCGGCAAGTACGCGAGCAAGAACCTGCCCAAGCGCCTCGCTCGCACCGTCTCGCGGTGCAGCTACGAAGCCCTCCCGCCGGAAGCGCTGAACGTCGTGAAGGGTCAGAAGCTCGGAGACGACTCCGCTGACCTGCACGACTTCATCCGCGACTCCGTCGCCCTCGCCGCACCCCACACCGCCTATGCCGCGACCCTCCTGATGGAGACGGTGACCCGCTACGTGAAGTGGTGCGTCCGCGACAACGGCTGGCCGCTGAACCCGCACGTCATCTGGTCCGTCCGCGCTATCGACATCTACTCGACTACCGCGAACCGTGACCGGAGCGAAGGCACGCGCCGCAACTACCGCTCCCGCCTCATGCGAGTCAGCGAAGTGCTGCTGCCCGAGGAACACCCGGAGAAGCCGACGCCGCTGAACAAGCGCAAGGCCGGCGCCCCCTACACCAAGTCCGAGATGGCCCAATTCCGGGAGTGGGCCACCAGCCAGCTCACCGACAAGAAGCGCGACCGCGCGATGGTCATGCTCGTTCTGTGCGCCGGAGCGGGAATCCGCCCCAGCGAGATTCCGCTCATCTATCCGTCCGACATCACGGTCGACGACGGCGGCATCCTCATCAACGTTCGCACCGACGAGCCCCGCGTGGTGCCGCTGATGGCGGAGTGGGAGGAGTGGATGGTCGCGCTGCTCGAGCGCAGCCCCGCCGACGAAACCCTCTGGGGTGCCATCACCCGCAGCACCACGAACAACCTCACCTCCACCTTCACCGAACGCAGCAACGGGAAGCCTCCGCGCGCGGACCGGCTCCGCCACACCTGGGTGGTCCGTCACCTCGAGGCGGCCGTCCCCCTCAAGGACCTCTACCGCGCTGCGGGCGCCAGGAAGTGGCAGGACCTCTGGCTGATGCTCGAGTACATCGAGCCCAACACGGATGCCGATTACCGGCGCGCACTTCGTGGCGAGGTCGAGGCGTGACCGCCGTGGTCGCCGCGGCGGAGACCGCGATGGAGCGCTTCGACCGTCACATGCTCGAGGCCACGGGGTACGTGCTCGAGGACTACAGCCTCATCCGAGACTCCCCCCTCACGTCACTCGAACGCATGCAGCTCTACGGCACCCTCGTGGATGAGTCCGGTGCCGTCCAGGCACTCGAGGAGTGGGACCAGGAGGACCGGAAGTCCAACGCGGGTCGCAAGCCCCTCTTCACCTTCCGGGCAGTGCTCGTCCTGTACATGATGCACATCGACGACAAGAACAACCGCTACGACCACATCGCCCGCACCCTCTACGCCCAGATGACCCCCGAGACCAGGGCATACCTCGAGCTGCCCAAGAAGTGGGGCAGCAGGCGGGACTGGTACTGCAGGTACTGGCGCGCGATGAACCGCATGCTGGAGCTCTGCGAGCCCTGGAAGGTCGACAAGAAGCACCACCTGACCGCGAAGCAGTACAAGCGTGCGCTGAAGTCGTACTCGCAGTCCAAGCGCGACCGGATGGACGAGCTGATGAACATGCTGGTCCATGCCACCGTCCGCCGGCTTCCCGCAGACATCCGCGCGATGTACAGCGGCAACATCGCCATCGACGGGACCCTCATCGAGGTGGCCGGTCGGCCGAACCCGGGAAAGAACTACGACCACGAGGACCGCCGGAACCTCGACGCGATGAGCGGCCGTTATCGCCGAGGTGGCAAGCACGACGGCAAGGGGAAGGTCACCGACAAGGCCGGGTGGGAGATGCAGACCGTGGTTACGGTCCCCAACAGCCCCAAGCAGCCGAACAGCTTCCCCATCCTGACCACCGGGCTCGCGTTCCACCACCCCGGCCGCATCAAGCACGGACCCCGCATCGCGATGGAGGCCCATGCCCGCGAGTTCACCGAACGCGGGTACATGATGGCCGACCGCGCCTACAACGGCTCGAAGACACCGGGATTTCAGCTGCCCACCCGTCAGATGGGGTTCCGCGGTGTCTACAACTACAAGAAGAAGGAGTCAGACGTGCAGGGCGCGATTGACGATGTCATCTTCATCGGCGGTCGCCCCTACGTGAAGTGGATGCCGCCCGCGCAGAAGACCGCACGCAAGGACTTTCTCGACGGCAAGATCAGCCGAGACACCTACGAGAGCCTCATCGAGAAGCGCAAGGCCTACGAGCTGAAGGACAAGGGAAAGCCAGCGGCGGACGGAAGCCAGCGCTTCACCTACCCGGACCTGTCCGGAGCCATGTGCATCGACCCCGCCACCAAGAACCCCGTCAAGCCGAAGCTCAAGAAGACGACCTTCACGCTCCACCCGAACACCGAAGAGGCGATGCGCGTCATCAAGCACCTGAGCGGCTTCGCCTTCAAGTCCGAACAGTGGAAGGAATGGCACGGACTCCGCAGCCACGTCGAATCGAACAACCAGTACGTTAAGGCCGACGCGGAAACCGACCTCGGTAACCCCGAGAAGCGACGAGCGCGCGGATACGCGTACCACGCACTCACCTCAGCCATGGCGTTCGCCGTCTCCAACATGCGACGCATCGTCAGCTTCATCGAGGCGCAGGCCGTCGCGGCGCTCGGCGAGAAGGAGCTGAGGCAGCGAATGAGAAACCGGGCCGAGTAGCGCCGTCCACCGGGGCGCTGAACCCCGACACTAACTGAACAGAAGCGAGCAGCCCCGAAAGGGGCTACTCGTGTTGGGTAAGTGCCCTTCGGATCACGAGGATCAGCATTCAAAGCGGCCGATTAGCCCAGAAACGACGAAGCCGGTCGGGATTTTCATGACCGACCGGCTCTGCCTATTGATTTCCACACAGCTACTGCCTGTATTTGCACACAGACCCGTCTGTGCGCGAGGGGGGAGTTGAACCCCCACGCCCTTTCGGGCACTGGCACCTGAAGCCAGCGCGTCTGCCTATTCCGCCACTCGCGCGAACCCGTGTCGCCACGGGATCAACTTTCCGAGGATATCATGGCGCGAGCCCGCCGGAGAAACAGCCGCAGCCTTGTTCCCCAGACCCTGCCAGGGTCGACAACTAGCATGTGAGCACCGGTCCAGACTGCCTGAGGAGCCCCGTGGGACTACTTGACAGCTTCGAGAAGGGAATCGAGCGCGCCGTGAACGGTGCGTTCGCCAAGACCTTCCGCAGCGGTGTGCAGCCTGTCGAGATCGCCTCGGCACTGCGGGCCGAGCTCGACGCGAAGGCCGCCGTCGTCTCGCGAGACCGCATCCTCGTTCCCAACACGCTGGTCGTCCGGCTCGCGCCAACGGACCACGAGCGCATGGGGACGCTGGGCCGTGCCCTGCACGACGAGCTGCTGCAGCTCGTCGAAGCCCACGCGAAGAGCCAGCAGTACAGTTTCGCCGGGCCCGTGTCGCTGCGGATCAACCCCGACGAGTCGCTCAGCACCGGGACGGTCCGCGTCGATTCCGCCTCCGCGAGCGTCGACGACGTCTCGTGGCACGGTGTCGTCGAGATCGACGGCACCCAGCACCCTCTCACGGCCAGCCGCACGGTCATCGGCCGGGGGACGGATGCCGACATCACGATCTCCGACGCCGGCACCAGCCGCCGGCACGTCGAGATCCTCTGGGACGGCCGCCGCGCGATGGTCCGTGATCTCGGCTCCACCAACGGCACGCAGCTCAACGGTGTCAAAGTCTCGGAGGCGGCACTCGAGCCGGACTCCGTCGTCACCATCGGGCGCACGCGCATCACCTTCCGCGTCGTTGCGCAGGCCTCCCGCATCCCCCCGCGGCCGCAGGATCCCGCGACCCGCATGTTCGACATCGGAGGCCAGGCATGAGTGAACTGACGCTCCTTCTGCTGCAGATCGGGTTCCTCATCCTGCTGTGGTTCTTCGTCTTCGCGGTGGTCTACTCGCTGCGCGCCGATCTGTTCGGTGTCAAGGTCCGCAAGATGCCCGAGCCCGTCGCCGCTGCGCCCGGCCCCGTGGCGACAGCGCCGGCCAACGCCGAGACGTCGATCGTCTCGCCGATCACCAATCGCCCCGCCGCCCCCAGCGGGCCGCAGAAGGCCACCCGCACCACGGTCTCCCGCATCGTCATCACGAGCGGTCCGAAGGCGGGTCTCGAACTCCCCCTTGGCGACGAGCCCTTGACGATCGGCCGCTCGAGCGAATCTGGTCTCGTCATCCGCGATGACTACACCTCGAGCCACCACGCGCGCCTCGTCCTCTGGGGCGAGCAGTGGATGGTGCAGGACCTCGATTCCACCAACGGCACCTGGCACGACGGCGAGCGCGTCGCCTCTCCCGTCCCCGTGATCGTCGGAGCGCCCATCAAGGTCGGCGCAACGACGTTCGAGCTGCGGAAGTAACGGCCCGCACCGATGGTCTTCGAGGGTTCGAGCGCCGCGATCTCCCATACCGGGAAGGTCCGGTCCAACAATCAGGACTCGGGCTTCTCCGGCTCGAACCTGTTCGTCGTCGCCGACGGCATGGGCGGCCACGCCGGTGGCGACATCGCCTCGAGCATCGCCGTCCACCACCTCGAAGGCCTCGACCACGGCTTCCCGACTCCGGCCGAGGCCGAGCGCGAACTCCGCGAGTCGATCGTGGATGCGGCGCACGTCCTCGTCGACACGGTCGCCGAGCGTCCCGAGCTGGCCGGTATGGGAACGACGGTCAGCGCCGTCCTCATGGTCGACGAGTACGCCGTCATCGCCCACATCGGCGACTCGCGCGTCTACCTCTTCCGCGACGGCGTGCTCACTCAGATCACGACGGACCACACCTTCGTGCAGCGTCTCGTCGACTCGGGACGCATCACGCCCGAAGAAGCGCGGTACCACCCGCGGCGCTCCGTCCTCATGCGCGTCCTCGGCGACATGGGCACCGACCCCGAGGTCGACGCCTTCATCATGCAGACCCAGCCCGGCGACCGCTGGCTGATCTGCTCCGACGGTCTCTGCGGCGTCGTCGACGATGCGCAGACCGCCAAGGTCCTCCGGCAGGACCTCGCCCCCGGCCGCACCGCCGACATGCTCTTGAAGCTGGCGTTGGATGCCGGTGCCCCCGACAACGTCACGATCGTCCTCGTGGACGTGGGCGGGCGGCATCCGATGTACAGCGGGACCGCGACGATCGTCGGTTCCGCCGCGACGCCGAAGGGCATCGAGATCCCCGTCGCGCGACCGGCGCGTACCGGCTGGTTCCAGACCGGGCGCCAGGCGGCCAACGAGCCGAGCCACTTTGAGCCGGCGGCGGAGTACCTCGAGGAACTCATCGAGGAGGACCGCCGTCGTGCCCGGCGCCGTCGCGTCTGGTGGTTCGTCGGCTTCCTCGCGATCATCGCGGTCATCGCCGCAGGTGTGTTCGCGGGCTACGCCTGGACGCAGACGCGGTACTTCATCGGCGCCGACGACGACAGCGTCGTGATCTACCGCGGCATCCAGCAGGACATCGGCCCGATCTCGCTGTCGACACCCTACGAGGACACGAACATCCTCCTCGCCGACCTGGACGCCCTCGAGCGGCAGTCGGTCGAGCAGACCATCTCCGCACGATCCCTCGCCGACGCGCAGGCGATCGTCGACAACCTCCGCCAGGGGACCCCATGACAGCCTCGGTAGAGACCGACACCACGGTCATCAAGGCACTGCGCAAACTGCGGATGCCGGCCACCCAGCGCAACCGCGAGCTGGGGCTGCTCCTGTTCGCCATCGTCGTGACGACCGTCGCGGTCATCCTCGTCCAGCTGGGCACCCGCGACCAGATCGACCCGACGTTCCTCTCGTACTGCGGCGGCCTGGCCGGACTCGCCTTCGCTATGCACATCGTCACGCGGATCTGCGCGCGCGACGCCGACCCGTTCGTCCTGCCGATCGCGACGCTGCTGACCGGTCTCGGGATCGCGATGATCTACCGCCTCGACATCGCCGAGGACCGTGCGGGCTGGGGATCGCTCGGTTTCCGTCAGCTCGTGTGGGCGGCAATCGCCATCGCCGGCGCGATCCTCATCGTCATCTTCCTCCGCAACTACCGCGTCCTCTTCCGCTACACCTACGTGTTCGGCCTCAGCGGCATCCTGCTGCTCCTGCTTCCCTTCGTGCCGGGGCTCGGCATCAAGGCCGGCGCGGACGTCTGGGTGTCGATCGGCGGCGTCTTCTCGTTCCAGCCCGGTGAACTCGCGAAGATCTGCCTCGCCGTCTTCTTCGCGGGGTACCTCGTGCGCACCCGCGAGGCGCTCAGCTCCGTCGGCACGAAGTTCCTCGGCATCACGTGGCCGAAGGCCCGCCAGCTCGGCCCCCTGTTGATCATCTGGGGGGTCTCGCTCGGGATCATCGTTCTGCAGCGCGACCTGGGCACCGGCATCCTGATCTTCGGAATGTTCATCGCGATGCTCTACGTCGCGACGGGAAAGGCCAGCTGGGCGATCCTCGGGGTCCTCCTCGCGGCGGGCGGCGCGATCGTCGCATCGCGGATCCTGCCCTACGTCGGGTCCCGCTTCTCGAACTGGCTCGACGCGTTCAACCCCGACTACATCAACGGCAGCAGCTACCAGCTCGTGTCGGGCATCTTCGGTCTCGCGCACGGCGGACTGATCGGCACCGGATGGGGCCTCGGCCGCCCCGACCTGACACCGCTCGCGCACAACGACTACATCCTGCCGAGCCTCGGTGAAGAGCTCGGCCTCGTCGGTGTGTTCGCGATCCTCGCGCTCTACATGGTGTTCGTGAGCCGCGGCATCCGCATCGGCATCGCCGGTCAGGACGACTTCGGCAAGCTCCTCGCGACCGGGCTCTCGTTCACGCTCGCCCTGCAGGTGTTCATCATGGTCGGCGGTGTCACACGCGTCATCCCGCTCACGGGTCTGACCATGCCGTTCCTCGCGGCGGGCGGTTCGTCGCTCATCGCGAACTTCCTCATCATCGCGATCCTCCTCCGGATCTCGGATGCGGTTCGCTCCAGGCCCCGGGTGGTGATCGGATGACCAAGCAACTCCGCCGACTGAGCGTCGTCGTGCTCTTCATGTTCCTCAGCCTGTTCGCGGCGACGAGTGTCATCCAGGTGGCCCTGGCCGGTCAGCTCAACGAGAACCGGGAGAACCGCCGCACCCTGTACGACTCGTACGAGGTGCAGCGCGGCACGGTCTACGCGGGCAGCACGGCGATCGCCTCGTCGAAGCCGAGCGACGACGTCTACAGCTGGATCCGGACGTACCCGGATGCCGAGATGTGGGCGCCCGTGACGGGGTTCATCAACCCCGTCCTCCGCTCGTCGACGGGCATGGAGTACGCCATGAACGCGGCCCTCGCCGGAACGGGAAGCCAGCAGTTCCTGACCCGTCTCGACCAGATCGTCAGCGGTCAGCCGGCGCGCGGATCGAACGTCCTCCTCTCGCTCGACCCGAAGGTCCAGAAGGTCGCCTACGACGCGCTCGACGGTCTCGAGGGCGCGGTCGTCGCGATGGAGCCCGACACCGGTCGCATCCTCGCGATGGCCACGAGCCCCAGCTACGACACGAACCTGCTCGCCTCGCACAACAGCTCGTCCGTGAACGCGGCGGATCAGAAGCTGCAGGCCGACCCGCTGCGTCCCCTCACCAACCGGGTGACGCGCGAGACCGAGCCCCCCGGGTCGACGTTCAAGCTCGTGGTCGCCTCGGCGGCGCTCGCGTCGGGCAAGTACACGCCGGACTCGACGTTTGACAACCCCGCCACCTTCACGCTCCCCGGAACGACGAACGTCCTGCACAACTTCGATCGCGGCACGTGCGGTCCGGGCGAGAAGACGACGCTCGAGACAGCTCTGCGGCTCAGCTGCAACATCCCCATGGCCGAGCTCGCGCTTGAGCTCGGCACTGACGCGATCCGGGAGCAGGCGCAGAAGTTCGGGTTCAACTCGGCCTTCGAGATCCCGCTCGACGTGACCGCGTCCAGCTACCGTGAGGGCTTCGATGAGCCGCAGACCGCGCTGAGCGGCATCGGCCAGACGGATGTCCGCGCGACGCCGCTGCAGATGGCCATGGTCGCCGCGGGGATCGCGAACGACGGCGTCGTCATGAACCCGCGCATGGTCGACCGCGTCGTCGCGTCGGACCTGACGGTTCAGGACGAGCCCGCCGACACCGAGTTCGGCCGGGCCGTGTCGCCCGAGGTGGCCCAGACGATGACGCAGCTGATGATCGGCAATGTCAAAAACGGCGCCGCGTCGGGTGCGAGAATAGACGGAGTCGACGTCGCCGGGAAGACCGGAACGGCGGAGCACGATCCGGGGGACCCGTACACGCTGTGGTTCACCGGTTTCGCCCCCGCGGAGGACCCCAAGGTGGTCGTCACGGTGATGGTGGAGAACGGTGGTGGGCTCGGCCAGAACGGAACGAGCAACGGGATCGCGGCCCCGATCGCGAAGAAAGTGATTGAGGCGGTGCTGAGCGAATGAGACCGACGCAGGGTGTGAGCTTCGGCGGACGGTACGAACTGGCTTCGCGGATCGCGATCGGCGGCATGGGCGAGGTCTGGGAGGCCACCGACCACGTCATCGGGCGTACCGTCGCCATCAAGATCCTCAAAGACGAGTACATGGGCGACCCCGGGTTCCTCGAGCGTTTCCGCGCCGAGGCCCGCCACGCCGCGCTCGTCAACCACGAGGGCATCGCCAGCGTCTTCGATTACGGCGAGGAGAACGGCTCCGCGTTCCTCGTGATGGAACTCGTCCCCGGCGAAGCCCTGTCGACGATCCTCGAGCGCGAGGGCGCGCTGTCGACCGACAAGACGCTCGACATCGTCGCGCAGACCGCCTCGGCGCTGCAGGCCGCCCACGCCGCAGGCCTCGTCCACCGCGACATCAAGCCCGGCAACCTGCTCATCACGCCCGACGGTCGCGTGAAGATCACCGACTTCGGCATCGCGCGCATCGCCGATCAGGTGCCCCTCACGGCAACCGGTCAGGTCATGGGCACGGTCCAGTACCTCTCGCCCGAGCAGGCGTCGGGTCACGCGGCATCCCCCTCGACCGACATCTACTCGCTCGGCATCGTCGCGTACGAGCTGCTGGCCGGCCGACGCCCGTTCACGGGCGAATCGCAGGTCGCGATCGCGATGGCGCAGATCAACGACACCCCGCCGCCGCTTCCCGACACGATCTCGGAGCCCGTGCAGCGCTTCGTGATGAGCATGATCGCGAAGAAGCCCGACGAGCGTCCGGCGTCGACCTCGGCCGTCGCCCGCGCGGCAGGTGCACTCCGCCGCGGCGATGTCGCCGGCGCGGCCGCGATCGTTCCGGCGATCGCCGGCGCCGTGTCACCGGATGCCTTCACGCAGCTCCTGACGTCCAACAACGGCACCGACGCGACGACCCGCCTGCTCCCCTCTGCGGGCGCGGCCGGAGCGGCCGGAGCAGCCGCCGGCGTCGGCGCAGCGGCAGGCGTCGGAACCGGGACGGCCGCCCTCGCGACCGAGCAGCCCGCTCGCTCGCAGCCCGCCAAGAAGAAGCGCAGCCCGTGGACCTGGCCCCTCGTGGCCCTCATCGTCCTGCTGGCCGTCGTGCTGATCGGTGCCCTCGTCACCCTCTTCCAACCGACCGGCGAGACGGGACCGGCCACGCCGCCGCCCAGCAGCCCGGCCCCGGTCTCCAGCCCGCCGCCGTCCTCGCCGCCGCCGTCGACGCCCGCGGCGCCGACCTCGGCCGATCCCGAGTCCTTCGACATCGAGGGCAAGTCGTGCGAAGACGCGAGGCAGATCCTCAACGACAACGGATTCGCCAACGTCGTCTGCGAGCGCGGCGACCAGGCGAACACCGACGACCAGGTCGGCACGGTCTACAGCATCAACCCCACGGGCAACGTGCAGTTCGATCGTGAGATCACCCTGCTGTACTACGACAAGACGGCTCAGATGGAGACGCCCGCAGCGCCGAGCATCCAGGGCGGCAACGACGACGGAACCGTCACCGCCGGGTCGACCGTGCGGATCATGTGGGACAGCTACACCTGCCCCGCCGGCGCACCGCAGGCCACGAGCTACACGATGACCCTCTCGGGGGGCGTCTTCCAGAAGAACGGCGAGTCGACCGCGAGCTTCGCGATCGGCGACCGTCCGCAGGAGGTCGTCGTCGGCACGAACAGTCAGGCCCTTTCGGTCACCTACAACGTCACCTGCAACGGCGAGGGCACCGAACGGGTCTCGGGAGAGTCGTCGGAGGCTGCGGCATCCATCGTCCCCGCTCAGGAGGAGACCCCTCCCGCTGACGGTGGCGACGGCGGCGGCAACGGCAGCGACGGCTGATCACGACCGCATTCAGCAGGCTTTCGAACACGGTCGGATAGGCTGTCCGGGTTCCATTCCGGGGAGTGAAGTGTCCGTTACGTCACGCGTGCTGTCGGGCCGCTACCGAGTCGATGACCTCATCGGCCGGGGTGGCATGGCTTCCGTGTACCGCGGACAGGACCTGACCCTCGGTCGTCCAGTCGCCATCAAGATCCTCGAGGCCGACCTGGCCGCAGACAGCGCCTTCCGCACGCGGTTCCGGCTCGAGGCGCAGTCGGCGTCGCGCATGTCGCATCCCGCGATCGTCCGTGTCTACGACGCCGGCGAGGAGACGAGGACGGATGCCGCGGGCCAGCCGCATCCCGAGCCGTACATCGTCATGGAGCTCGTCACCGGGCACCTGCTGAAGGACATCATCAGCGACGGCCCGGTTCCGCTCGAGGACGCGCTGCGGTACACCGACGGCATCCTCGAGGCGCTCGAGTACTCGCATCGCGCCGGCGTCGTCCACCGCGACATCAAACCCGGCAACGTCATGGTGACGGATGCCGGTCAGGTGAAGGTCATGGACTTCGGCATCGCGCGCGCGGTGTCGGACTCGTCGTCGACGGTCGCCGAGACCACGGCGATCATCGGGACCGCGTCGTACTTCTCGCCCGAGATGGCCAAGGGCGACCCGGTCGACGCCCGCGCAGACATCTACTCGGCGGGGATCGTCCTGTACGAGCTGCTCACCGGGCAGCCGCCGTTCCGCGGCGAGAACCCGATCGCCGTCGCGTACCAGCACGTCTCCGAGGCTCCGGTTCCGCCGTCCGAGCTGGTCGACACCGTCCCGCGCTCGCTCGACGCCCTAGTGCTCCGCGCGCTCGCGAAGGATCCGTTCCAGCGTCCGCAGACGGCCGTCGCGTTCCGCGACGCCCTTGCGGCCGCGACCGGACGCAAGGCTCCGAGCAAGCGCCGCGTCGAATCGCTCAGCAACGAGCTCTACGGCCCCGATCCGAAGCAGGCCGCCGAGACGGCGCGGTCGCTGCGTCAGCTCACCAGCGACGACACGATGCGCCGCACCCAGTCGGGACCGCCCGTCGCGTGGGTGTGGGCGGGCATCGCGATGCTCGCGGTGCTGCTGGTCTCCGTCTTCATCTGGGTGAACACGCTCCGACCCGACGAGGGCACGGTCACGCCCAACGCCCTGACGGTGCCCGACGTCGTCACCATGACCTGGGACCGCGCGGAACAGGTGATCGACAAGGCCAAACTCGTTCCGCAGCAGATCGACGAGACGAGCGCCGACGTGCCCGAAGGCGCCGTCGTCCGCACCGATCCCGTTGCAGGGACCACGGTCGCACCCGGCGAGCAGGTGACGGTCTACGTGTCGCAGGGCGTCGAGAAGGCAGCCGTCCCCGCGCTCGCGAATCTCACCGTCTCGGAGGTCACCTCCTCGCTCGAGCAGGCCGGCCTGAAGCTCGGCTCGATCACCCGGCGCAACGATCCGCGGCTGGCGGCCGACGTTGTGATCAGCGGGTCTGTGAACGGCGCCGCGGTGACCGACGGGCAGGAGATCCCGAAGGGGAGCGCGGTCGACCTGGTCGTCGCCACCGGCACGGTCACCGTCGAGGACTTCGCGCTCAACTACACGGTCGACAAGGCCGTCGAGATCCTCGAGTCCGACCAGTACAACCTCGATCCGGTGGTGCAGGAGGATCCGTCGTGCCCCGCGACCGACCCGCGGATGGTGAAGGTGCAGTCCGCGATCGGCGAGGTGCCGGTCGGGTCCGAGATCACCCTCACGACCTGCAGCGGCTGACGCCTCAGGCTCAGCCGACCGCCCGATGCGGGCTCAAGCTCGCACCCCGACGCGCGGCATCCGGCAGTCCGACGCCCTCCAGCCAGGTGCCGAGCAGCTGGTAACCGCCTTCGGTGAGGACGCTCTCGGGGTGGAACTGCACCCCCTCGATCGGCAGCGACCGATGGGCCAGGCCCATGACGGTGCCGGAGTCGGTCCACGCCGTGACCCGCAGGTCGACGGGCAGCGACGCGCGCCCCACGGCGAGCGAGTGGTACCGAGTGGCGGTGAACGGCCGCGGCAGACCCGAGAAGACACCGGAACCGTCGTGGTGCACGAGCGACGTCCGCCCGTGCATCAGGTCGGCCGCATGCGAGACGACCCCGCCGAAGGCGACCGCGATCGCTTGGTGTCCCAGGCACACCCCGAGGAGCGGGGTGGCCCTGTTCGCGCACCGCTCCACGATGGCGATCGACGCTCCCGCACCCTCGGGGGTACCGGGACCGGGAGAGATGAGCACGGCGTCGGCTGCACCGACGCGGCCGACGGCATCGGCGGCATCCGACTCGACCATGTCGACCTCGGCCCCGAGCTCTAGGAGGTAGCCGATCAGGGTGTGGACGAAACTGTCGTGGTTGTCGACGACCAGTACCCGGATGCCGCCGCTCACCCGCCGCCGCCGACGGTGGACTCCTCGCTGGGCCACACCGTCTGGAACACCCAGGGGAAGACGTAGAAGTAGAGCAGATACAAGATGATGGCCGCGAGGACCAGCAGGATCAGCACCCGTACCCACCACGGACCCGGGAGCACGCGCCACAATGCCGCGTACATCAGGCACCCACCCCGGCGGTCAGCGCGGCCGGCGGACCGGCGGCCGCGGGAGTGAACTCGTCGAAGACGGCGTAGGCGATGATGCGCTCCAGGGAGTTCAGCTTCGGCGCGCAGCTCGTGAGCGTCAGGTAACGACCGTTCGCGGCGACGCCTTCTTTGTTGGGGACGGGGAGGAGCACCTGGATCTGGGTGTCCTGCACGTATTCGAGGGAACGGAAGCGGTACGTGTACCAGCCGGCCTTGGTCTGGATGACGAGGGCGTCGCCGATGACGAGCCGGTCGATCGGATCGAACGGCGCACCCGAGGTCCAGCGGTGCGCGGCGTAGACCGTATTGCCCTCCGCCCCGGGCATGGCGGTGTCGGGGTAATGCCCGATCTCACCGCGGTCGAGGATGTCGGGGCGCGAAATGCCGGAGGCGATCTTGAACTGCCAGTCCTTGCCGAAGCGCGGCACCTTCATGATGCCGAACACCTCGGCGTGCTTCTGATCTCCCAGGGTCGGGATCGCCGCCGGGTCGTCCGGCGCCGGCGTCGAGGGGGCCGAGGCGTCGGGGGTCGGGTCACCCTCGGCGGCCCACTGATCAGCCAGCGCCTGCGCGGCCGCATGCTGTTCGCCCTGCACGATCGCATCACCGATCCAGGTGTGCCACGTGACGTAGAGGAGGGTCACGACACCGAGCGTCAGCAGGATCTCACCGACGAAGCTCAGGACGGTGGCACGTGGACGAGGACGGTTCCGACGAGTGCGTCGGGTCTGGTGCTCCGTGGGCGAGGAGGCGGTCACGATCGGAGTTTAGCCAGCGCAGGCTGAAACAGGGCTGGCAGGTAGACTTCTCGCCATGGCACGTGGAGACAAGGACGAGGACCGACTGGTCCAGCCCGAGGGCGACGCCGCCCCCAACCCGGTCTGGTTCAAGCCGATCATGATCGGGCTGATGCTCATCGGCCTCGTCTGGATCATCGTCTTCTACCTGAGCGGCCAGGCATTCCCGATCCCCGACATCGGTCCGTGGAACCTCGCGATCGGTTTCGGCATCGCCTTCGTCGGCTTCTTGATGACGACGCGCTGGCGCTGAGCCGCGGCATCCCACCGACAGGAATTACACCGGTGTGATTCATCCCCAGCCTGGGGATGAATCTGTGGATAACTCAGAGGTACAGCAGAGCCGGCACCGTTGCGGTCACCGCGAGGAGACCCACACCGACAGCGACGAGCAGCGCTGCCTGCAACGGCTGACGCTCCTGCGCGCGCGTCCTCGAGAAGATGAACCCGACGAGCAGGCCCACCAGGCCGCCGCCGATGTGCGACTGCCAGGAGACACCGGAGCCCACGAACGAGAAGACCAGGTTGATCCCGAGCAGGATCGCGATCGGCAGGATGTTCACGCCGAGGTTGCGACCGATGATCAGCATCGCCGTGAGCAGCCCCCACACGGCCCCCGAGGCGCCGACGACGACGGTGCCCGGAGCGATGAGCGCGACGAGCGCGGAACCGCCGATCGCGCTCAGTGCGTAGAGCGCGACGAAGCGCGCCTTTCCGAGGAGCGGTTCGAGACTGCGGCCGAGCGCCCACAGCGCCAACATGTTGAGCGCGACGTGGAAGGGGAGCGGCGTCGAATGGACGAACGCGACCGTGAGCATCCGCCACGGCTCGAACGGCAGACCCGTGCCGGGCACCGCGTACGCCGGCACGAACGCGAGCGCACTCGTGACCGCACCGCCCACGACGGGGATGAGCTGCACGAGGTACATCGCGAGCGTGAAGATCACGATCGCGTAGGTGACGACGGGGCGGTCGCTGCGCATCTTGCGCGCGAACCGCCCCGGCATCCGCTTCACCTCAGCCGACCGCGCCCCCTTCTGCTGCTCCGCCAGGCACTCCGGGCAGATGACGCCGACGGGAAGCGGCGTCTGGCACTCGGGGCAGATGGTGCGCAGGCACCGCTGGCAGAGCACGAAGCTCTGACGATCCGGATGCCGGTAGCAGAAGTTGTCCGGATTGGTCCGGGGGTCGGCTGAGGTCACGAAGGTGTCAGGCCTCGGTGATGTCGATCGACGAGATCACGACGGGCTCGACCGGGCGGTCCTGCGCTCCGGTCGGAACGGCGGCGATGGCGTCGACCACGGCGCGCGAGGCGTCGTCGGCGACCTCACCGAAGATCGTGTGCTTGCCGTTGAGCCACGGAGTCGGGTCGGTCGTGATGAAGAACTGCGAGCCGTTGGTGCCCTCGGCCTTGCCGGTGATGGCGTTGCGGCGGAGGCCCGCGTTCGCCATGGCGAGGAGGTAGGGCGTGCCGAAGGTCAGCTCGGGGCTGATCTCGTCGTCGAAGTTGTATCCGGGTCCGCCGACGCCCTGACCGAGCGGGTCGCCGCCCTGGATCATGAAACCGGGGATGATGCGGTGGAAGATCACATCGGTGTACAGGGGGCCCTCGCCGGGCTTGCCCGTGGCGGGGTGCGTCCAGGTCTGGGATCCGTCGGCCAGACCGATGAAGTTCTTGACGGTGCGCGGCGCCTGATCGCCGAACAGGTTGACGACGATGTCGCCGTGGTTGGTGTGCAGTGTTGCGACAGCGGAGTGAATCGGCATACTCATCATCCTCTCACTTGCAACCCCCCGCGCCGCCTGAATGCGTCTGGCAGTATGGACCCACTACGTCCCCGGATGAACCCCGAAAAGGGAGGGCCCCGTGAGCCTCAACCGCAAGACCAAGAAGGAACTCCGCAAGCTGCAGAAGCAGGCTGCGAACCTGTGGGAGTCACAGCAGGTGCTCGTCGGTCAGGCCGGTGACGTCGCCCGCGAGGCGGGTCGCCAGCTCGGCAAGTACAACCACGACCACGTCGTGCCTGCCGCCAAGGACTCCTACGAGCGCTACGCCGCACCGTACGTCGACCGTGGCGTCGAGACCGGCCGCAAGGTGCTGAACGGCGCGATCGTTCCCGCCGCCGGCGCGGTCGTCGGCACCGCGATGTCGGTGTGGGATGTCGCCAACGACCAGCGCCACCGCCTCTCCAAGGGCAAGGGCCTGGGAGGGTTCGACGCCGACTCGTTCCGCAAGAACGCTGCCAAGGCCGGCAAGAAGGCCACCAAGAAGCTGTCGGTCCCCGAGAAGAAGGGCCTCGGCGCCGGTGGCGTCCTCGCCATCATCTTCGGTGTCGCCGCCACGGCCGGTGTCCTCTACGCCGCGTGGCAGACGCTTCGTGCTGACGACGAGCTGTGGGTGGCGGACGACCCGCTGCGCGCACCGGATGCCTGAATCCACGCCCGTACCGTCGGAGCGCGTCGCTGAAGCGGCGCGCTCCCGGTCTTTGTCGGTGGAGTTCGTGGCTCGTCCGGCGGCGGGGAGCCTCGACGAGGCCGCGGAGCTTCTCGGACTCGCGGCATCCGACATCGTCAAGACCCTCGTTGTGAAACGCAGCGACGACACGTACCTGTTCGCCCTCATCCCGGGGGACCGCGCGATCTCCTGGCCGAAGCTGCGCGCCGTCGTCGGGGTGAACAAGCTGAGACTCCCCGAACCCGAGCTGGCGCTTGCCGCGACGGGATTCGAGCGCGGGACCATCACGCCGGTCGGCAGCACGACCGCCTGGCCGGTCTACGCCGATGCGAGCATCGTCGGCAAACGGATCGCGATGGGCGCCGGGGCGCACGGGTTCAGTCTCTTCGTCGACGCGGATGACCTCATCCGCTCTTATGACGCCGTCGTCGACGACATCTCGCAGCCGATGAGCGAGCGACGGGTCTGACCCCTCTTTAGGGGACGCGGGGTGCCCGGCGCCAGCCTTTGTCGTCAGCGGGGGCGTGCACCAGCATGAAGTCATGACTTCCGCCGTCTCGCGTAGCCTGTTGCCCGCCCTCGCCGTGATCGTGACCGCGCTCACCCTGGTCGGTTGTTCCGGGGCTCCGACGGCGACGGGTCCGGCCGCCGGCACGACGGCGTCACCGTCGGCATCGCCGTCGTCCACTCCCACACCGACGGTGTCGGCAGAAGACGCCGCCTTCACGGCCGAGGTGACGGCGAAGCTGCCCGAGGCCGACATGGAGACGCTCATCCCGATGGTGCACCAGCTCTGCGAGGACCTGTACGACGACGACAAGGGCTACATCTTGGGGTACGGGGTCTTCAACGACAAGATCCGGAAGCAGTACGGCGAGGACGCGGTCGACATCATCGTGACGCCCGCCGTCGAGACGTATTGTCCGGGAGACGAGCCCAAGCTCGTCGAGGCCTTCAAGCAGTACACGGCCAAGGAGTTCCCCGACGTCGACATCACCAAGGCCCTCGCGATCTCGCGGGAGTTGTGCGCAGACCTCGAGACCCTGCCGATGAAGGATGCGATCGACAACTTCATCGTCACGGCCGGCACATTCCTCGACAGCGAGAGCGCGTCCGGGATGGTCGGGATGGGGCCGGTCACGTTCTGCCCCGAGCGCGTGGACGACGTGCTCGCCTACATCAAGACGATTCAGTGACCCGGCCGGGTCGCGGTCAGGCGCCCAGGCCCGCCATCCGCATCGCCGTGTCGACGAGCCCGACCCGTGTGAGGGAGGGGACGTCGCTGATGGGGAACCATGCGGCCTCGTCCGTCGAGCCGTCCTCTTCGTTCCGGAGCGCGCCACCGACGACGTGCGCGCGGTAGACGATCCGCAGCGCCTGGATCGGTCCGCTGCCGTGGAATCGGTCCTTCTCGGCGATCACCTGCGAGTCCGTCCCCAGGATCCCGTCGAGTTCCACGTGGAACCCCGTCTCCTCCAGGACCTCCCGCACCGCGGCATCCATCGGATCCTCACCGGGATCCAATCCGCCGCCCGGCATCGTCCACGCGGGACGCGTGGGGCTGTTCCAATGGGCGAGAAGGATGCGGTCTCCGTCGGTGATGACGGCGTAGGCAGCGACGCGGATGTCCACGCGTTCACCCTAGTGGGAGCGGATGCCGGTGGGCGCGCGACTGCCTGGAGCGCGGGCTCCCCAGCCACGCGCCCCAGGCGAATGTCGCGAACATGCTCCGCGTCCCCCGCGGGAGCCGGTGCTCATCGAAGGATCCGAGATTCGGGTCATCGGTTCTTTCGGCGACACGATCATCGTCGCCGCCTCGGCGCAACGAAGGCGCAAGGCCACCGCAAGAAAGCCGCAAGATCCGGCAACGAAACGATCACAGAACGACAGAACGCCGGCATCCGATGCGGATTCCGGCGTTCGTACTGTGGAGCCTAGGAGATTCGAACTCCTGACATCCTGCTTGCAAAGCAGGCGCTCTACCAACTGAGCTAAGGCCCCCGGTGCGGTGACGGTGGGGCTACCAGGACTTGAACCTGGGACCTCTTCATTATCAGTGAAGCGCTCTAACCGCCTGAGCTATAGCCCCGTCGTTGCCGGCTCACGCCTGCAACCTCCAAGACTTTACCCGACGATGGGCCTGTTTGACGAATCCGAGCGACGGGTGGGCCGCGGCATCCGCTCGTTCTGATTCACTGGGCTCATGAGTACGACGTTCCACACCGAACCGCAGGGCGCTGGCCTCGGGCAGCGCCTGAACTGGCTGCGCGCCGGAGTACTCGGCGCGAACGACGGGATCGTCTCCGTCGCGGCCGTCGCCGTCGGCGTCGCCGGCGCGACGACCGACCTCGGTCCCATCATCACGGCCTCCTCGGCGGCGCTCGTCGGTGGGGCGATCTCGATGGCACTCGGCGAGTACGTCTCGGTGAGCAGCCAGCGCGACACCGAGCGCGCCCTCATCGAGAAGGAGAAGCGCGAGCTGGCCGAGATGCCCGAGCAGGAATTGGCGGAACTCGCGGAGCTGTACCGCGAGAAGGGACTGTCAGAGGAGACGGCGCTGAAGGTGGCCGAAGAGCTCACCGCGCACGACGCGCTGGGCGCTCACCTCGACATCGAGCTCGGCATCGACCCGGATGACCTCACGAGCCCGTGGCAGGCCGCCCTGTCGTCGGCGATCGCGTTCACGCTGGGCGCCCTGCTGCCGTTCCTCGCGATCATCCTCCCGCCGGCGGAATGGCGCGTCCCGACGACGTTCGTCGCCGTGCTCATCGCGCTCGCGTTGACCGGGACGATCTCGGCCCGCCTCGGCGGCGCCGGCAAGCGTCGCGCCGTCACCCGCCTCGTCGTCGGCGGGGCGCTCGCCCTCGCCGTCACGTGGGCGCTGGGTCTGCTGCTGGGCACCTCCGTCGCGTGACGGGATGCCGCGGCATCCGACTCAGTTCGAGGTGAAGCCGACCAGCAGGCCGCCGGTGACCTTGACCATGAGGTTGTAGATCCCGGCCATGACCGCGCCCAGCACCGTCACGACGATGAGGTTGAGGATCGCCACGACGGCAGCGAACGCCATCACCTGCGGAAGGTTGATCACCGACGACAGGGTGAAGGAGTTCTCACCGTTGACGGCACCGAGGAGCTGGTCGACCTGGCCGATCAAGTTGGTCGAGCTGATCACGAGGTAGATCAGCAGCGTCGAGACCACCGTGACGATCGCGAGGGCGACCGCAGCCAGGAACGACAGCTTCACGGCCGACCAGAAGTCGACGTAGACGAGACGGAGGCGGACCTGCTTGGCGGTCGTCCGGCTCGAGGACTTCTTGGCGAGTTTGTCGGCAACAGAGCTCATGCGTCACTCTCTTCGGTGGTCTCAGGAGCCGAGGCGGCTGCGGGATCGGCCGGGGCTTCCGCGTCGGCCACGGCTTCGGCCAGTCCACGCTCGCCGTTGCGGGCGATCGCGAGGATCCGGTCGTCGTCGTCGGGCCGGGCGAAGACCACGCCCATCGTGTCGCGGCCCTTGGCGGGCACCTCAGCAACGGCCGAGCGTACCACCTTGCCGCTGGCAAGAACCACGAGGACCTCGTCGTCCGCGCTGACGATCAGCCCGCCGGCGAGCTCGCCGCGATCGTCGTGCAGCTTGGCGACCTTGATGCCGAGGCCACCACGGCCCTGCACGCGGTACTGATCGACCGCCGTGCGCTTGGCGTACCCGCCCTGGGTGACGACGAAGACGAAGCCCTCATCACGGACGACGGATGCCGACAGCAGGCTGTCGCCGTCGCGGAAGGACATGCCCTTCACACCCTCCGTCGAGCGACCCATGGGACGCAGGGACTCGTCGCTCGCCGTGAAGCGCAGCGACATGCCGAGCCGCGAGACGAGCAGCAGGTCGTCGGTCGAATCGACGAGCATCGCGCTGACGAGCTCGTCGCCGTTCTCCTCGTCCTGACCGCGCAGACGGATCGCGATGATGCCGCCCTGACGGTTGGTGTCGTACTCGGTGAGGGCCGTCTTCTTGATCTTGCCGTCGCGAGTGGCGAGCACGAGGTACTCGGCGGCGGCGTAGTCGCGGATGTCGAGGATCTGCGCGACGTCCTCGCCCGGCTGGAGCGCCAGGAGGTTGGCGACGTGCTGACCCTTCGCGTCGCGCCCGCCCTCCGGGAGCTCGTAGCCCTTCGCGCGGTAGACGCGACCCTTGGTCGTGAAGAACAGCAGCCAGTGGTGCGTGGTCGACACGAAGAAGTGCTCGACGATGTCGTCGGCGCGCAGCTGCGCACCCTTCACGCCCTTGCCGCCTCGGTGCTGCGAGCGGTAGTTGTCGCTGCGCGTGCGCTTGACGTACCCGTTGCGCGTGACGGTGACGACGATCTCCTCTTCGGGGATCAGGTCCTCCATCGACATGTCGCCGTCGTATCCGTGCAGGATGTGCGTGCGGCGCTCGTCGCCGAACTTCGCGACGATCTCGCCGAGCTCGTCGCCGATGATCGCGCTCTGGCGGTCGCGCGAGGCGAGGATGTCGTTGAGGTCGGCGATCTTGAGCTCGAGCTCGGTCGCCTCGTCGACGATCTTCTGGCGCTCGAGGGCCGCCAGTCGGCGCAGCTGCATCGTGAGGATCGCATCGGCCTGCGCGTCGTCGACGTCGAGGAGCGACTTCAGTCCCTCGCGCGCCTCGTCGACCGTGGGGGAGCGGCGGATGAGGGCGATGACCTCGTCGAGCGCATCGAGCGCCTTGAGGTACCCGCGCAGGATGTGCATGCGCTTCTCGGCCTCGCGCAACCGGTAGCGGGTGCGACGGACGATGACCTCGAACTGGTGCGTCAGCCAGTAGCTGATGAATCCGTCGATCGGCAGCGTACGGGGCACGCCGTCGACGATCGCGAGCATGTTCGCGCCGAAGTTCTCCTGCAGCTGCGTGTGCTTGTACAGGTTGTTGAGGACGACCTTCGCGACGGCATCCCGCTTCAACACGATGACGAGTCGCTGACCCGTGCGGTCGCTCGTCTCGTCGCGGATGTCGGCGATGCCGCTGAGCTTGCCCTCGCGCACGAGTGAGGTGATCTTCGCCGCGACGTTGTCGGGGTTGACCTGGTACGGGAGCTCCGTGATCACCAGGCACGTGCGGTTCTGGATCTCTTCGACGTTCACGACGGCGCGCATCGTGATCGAGCCGCGGCCGGTGCGGTACGCCTCGCGGATGCCCTTGGTGCCGAGGATCTGCGCACCGGTGGGGAAGTCGGGCCCGGGGATGCGCTCGATCAGCGCATCGAGGAGCTCTTCACGGGAGGCATCCGGGTTCTCCAGCGCCCACATCACGCCGTCGGCAACCTCGCGGAGGTTGTGCGGCGGGATGTTCGTGGCCATGCCGACGGCGATGCCGACCGAGCCGTTGACCAGCAGGTTCGGGAAGCGGGAGGGGAGGACGACCGGCTCGCGCGTGCGGCCGTCGTAGTTGTCCTCGAAGTCGACGGTGTCCTCGTCGATGTCGCGCACCATCTCGAGCGCGAGCTGAGCCATCTTCGTCTCGGTGTACCGCGGGGCGGCGGCACCCATGTTGCCGGGGGAGCCGAAGTTGCCCTGACCGTCGGCGAGCGGGTAGCGCAACGACCACGGCTGAACGAGGCGGACGAGGGCGTCGTAGATCGCGCTGTCACCGTGCGGGTGGTACTGACCCATGACCTCGCCGACGACGCGAGCGCACTTCGAGTAGCTCTTGTCCGGACGGTAGCCGCCGTCGTACATGCCGTAGATGACACGGCGGTGGACGGGCTTGAGGCCGTCCTCGACGCGCGGCAGCGCACGCCCCACGATCACGCTCATCGCGTAGTCGAGGTAGCTCCGCTGCATCTCGACCTGGAGGTCGACCTGGTCGATGTTGCCGTGCTGGTAGCCGGCAGTCGGGTCGGGACGCTCTTCGTCAGCCATGTTCTCTCAGTCTTCGTTCGTCGTCGTGGGAGTGCAGGGGCGGATGCGGCGGACTCAGATGTCCAGGAACCGCACGTCCTTGGCGTTGCGCTGGATGAACCCGCGCCTCGCCTCGACGTCCTCGCCCATCAGCACGGAGAAGATCTCGTCGGCCGCCGCGGCGTCGTCGATGGTGACCTGACGCAGCGTGCGCGTCTCGGGGTCCATCGTCGTCTCCCACAGCTCCTTGGCGTTCATCTCGCCGAGACCCTTGTAGCGCTGCACGCCGTTGTCCTTCGGGATGCGGCGGCCCCCCGCCAGCCCGTCGCGCATCAGCGCGTCGCGCTCGGCGTCGCTGTACACGTACTCGTGAGGAGCGTTCGACCACTTCAAGCGGTACAGCGGCGGCTGCGCCAAGTAGACGTAGCCGGCCTCGACCAGTCCGCGCATGTAGCGGAAGAGCAGCGTCAAGAGCAGCGTCGTGATGTGCTGGCCGTCCACGTCGGCATCCGCCATCAGGACGACCTTGTGGTACCGGGCCTTCGCGATGTCGAAGTCCGGACCGATGCCGGCGCCGAACGCCTGGATCATCGCCTGGATCTCGGCGTTGCCCAACGCGCGATCGAGGCGCGCCTTCTCGACGTTGAGGATCTTGCCGCGCAGCGACAGGATCGCCTGCCGCTCCGGGTCGCGACCCGAGACCGCCGAGCCGCCGGCCGAGTCACCCTCCACGAGGAAGATCTCGCTGATGGACGGGTCCTTGCTCGTGCAGTCCTTGAGCTTCTCGGGCATGGATGCCGACTCGAAGACGCTCTTGCGACGCGCGGTCTCGCGCGCCTTGCGGGCGGCCATGCGCGCCGTGGCGGCTTCGATCGCCTTCGTGATGATGAGCTTGGCCTGCTGCGGGTTGCGGTCGAGCCAGTCCATGAGCTGGTCGCCGACGACCTTCTGCACGAAGGCCTTCGCCTCGGTGTTGCCGAGCTTGGTCTTCGTCTGGCCCTCGAACTGCGGCTCGGCGAGCTTCACGGAGATGACCGCGGTGAGTCCTTCGCGGATGTCCTCACCGGCGAGGTTCTCGTCCTTCTCCTTGAGAAGGCCCTTCTCCTTCGCGTAGCGGTTGATGTACATCGTCATCGCGGCGCGGAAACCCTCTTCGTGGGTACCGCCCTCGTGCGTGTTGATCGTGTTCGCGAAGGTGAAGACGTTCTCGGTGTATCCCGCGGTCCACTGCATCGCGAGCTCGAGCGAGATGTGGCGGACGGTGTCCTCGGACTCGATCTCGATGATCTCGTCATTGATCACCTCGGCCTTGCGGACCTTGTTGAGGTACTCGACGTAATCGACGAGGCCGCGCTCGTACAGGAAGTCGTCGTGGCGCTGGGCCGTCTCGGACCCGCCCTCGGGCAGGTCGACGACGTCGAGGGCCTCGGGACGCTCGTCCGTGAGGGTGATGCGGAGGCCCTTGTTGAGGAACGCGGTCTGCTGGAAGCGCGTGCGCAGGGTGTTGTAGTCGAAGTCCGTCGCCTCGAAGATCGACCCGTCCGGCCAGAACGTGATGGTCGTGCCGGTCTTGTCGCTCTCCTCGCCCTTCGCCAACGGCGCCTCGGGCTTGCCGCCGCCCGAGAAGGTCTGACGCCACACGTGACCCTGGCGCGCGATCTCGACCTCGAACCGCGTCGACAGGGCGTTCACGACAGAGGAGCCGACGCCGTGGAGACCACCGGAGACCGCGTATCCGCCGCCACCGAACTTTCCGCCGGCGTGGAGGACGGTGAGCACGACCTCGACGGTCGACTTGCTCGGGTCGGACGAGTGCGGGTCGACGGGGATGCCGCGACCGTTGTCGACGACGCTGAGCCCGCCGTCTTCGAGGATCGTCACGTGGATCGTGTCGCAGTAGCCCGCGAGGGCTTCATCGACCGAGTTGTCGACGATTTCGTACACGAGGTGGTGGAGGCCGCGCTCACCGGTCGATCCGATGTACATGCCGGGCCGCTTGCGAACCGCTTCGAGACCCTCGAGCACCTGAATCTCGGAGGCGCCGTATTCGGCGGGAATCCGGGGTTCGGCGGGAGTTTCGGGTTCTTCGGGAACGGTGTCGGGGGTTTCTGACGTCATCGGTTTCGTGCGCTCCACATCCATCGTTCAGGCCTTGTTCCCAGTCTATCGGAAAGGGCGGGCGATGAGCGGCTGAACGGCGCTGTGAGCGCGTGAAAGCTTCCCGGATGGTGCGGGACGTGCCTCACCCGTAGGTATCGCGAGGGCCCCGCCCTGGAACGGCTCTGGGGCCCCATTTCCATGAGGGGACGTCCGGCCCCACGAAACGCACCGATTCGACGCCGGCCTCGGGGAATCGTCGGATGAGCTCCGTGACGATGGTCGACCGCATGAGGTGCAGGTTCTTCGCCCACGCCGTCGAATCGCACTGCACGGTGAGGACGCCGTCGCTCAGCGCGACGGGATCCGCGTGACGGGCGGTCTCCTCGCCGGCGACCTGGGCCCACTGGAGGACGAGGTCCTCCTTCGCGAGCTGCGCATCCCACCCGGACTGACGGGTCAGGTCTGCGAGCAGATCGCCGACCCCCTTCGGATCGCGTCCCGACGTGAACGGCTGGTTCTCGTCGTCGTCGTTCCGGCGGCGCTTGCGGCGCTTCTTGGCGGCCGACGGCTCGAGTCCGCGCAGGCGCATGTACGTCGCGACCGTCTCCGGGATGCCGGCGGGATCAGACATCGGCATCCGTCACGATCGTGCCCGCTTCGACTCGGACGGTCCGCACTCGGAGCGCTTCGGGGACGTCGCCTTCGACGGCGGCCGTCACGATGACCTGCTCGAAATCCGCCACCACGCCGGCCAGTCGCGCGCGTCGATCCGCGTCGAGTTCGGCGAAGACGTCGTCGAGGATGACGATCGGGTCGCCGAGCCGCAACTGGTCGCGCAGGAGCTGCGCGGACGACAACCGCAACGACAGTGCGGTCGACCACGATTCGCCGTGCGACGCGTAGCCCTTCACCGGCAGACCGCGCAGCCGAAGCAGGAGATCGTCACGGTGCGGCCCGACGAGCGTCACTCCACGCTCGAGCTCCTGCGAGCGCTTGGCGGTGAGTCCTGCGCGGAAGGATGCCGCGATCGCCTCGGCGCCGACGGCGGAACCGGCTTGTCCGACAGCGGATGCGTCGTCCTCGGGATCCGCGCCCTCGACGGTGAGCACCCACTCGAGCTTCGGGTCGTGATCCGCACCGGCGATCGCCTCGTAGGCGTCCCGCATGGGCTGCGCCAGATCCTCCGCCAGTCGCAGCCGAGCGAGGATGATCTCGGTGCCGAGCGAGATCAGTTTGTCGTCCCATACGTCGAGCGTCGTGAGCTGGTCGGCCTTGAGCCCGCGGGCCCGCGCGGATTTCAGGAGCGCGGTTCGCTGCTTCAGCACTCGGTCGTAGTCGCCGAGGACGCCGCTCATTCGGGGCGCGCGCTGCACGAGCAACTGATCGGCGAACCTGCGGCGGGCCGACGGGTCACCGCGAACGATCTGCAGATCCTCGGGCGCGAACAGGACGACCTGCGCATAGCGCGGGAGTTCGGAGGTACGCACGGACGAGCCGTTGACACGCGCCTTGTTCGATCCGGAGCGGTTCAGCTGCGCTTCGAGCTGAATGCGCCGGTCGCCGTAGCCGAGACGCGCGCGGACGAAGGCGGCATCCGCTCCGTACCGGACCATCGGTGCATCCTGCGAGACGCGGTGCGAGCCGAGGGTGGCGAAATAGCCGATCGCCTCGGCCAGGTTCGTCTTTCCCTGACCGTTCCGACCGACGAAGACGTTGGGGCCGGCGACGAGGCTCACTTCGGCCGACGCGTAATTGCGGAAGTCGACGAGACTCAGATGCTCCACGATCATCAGATCACCCTCCTTCGAGGCACCGACACGCCTCGAGGTGGACGGACGACGGGGTCAGCGCAGCAGCAGGTTCGGCTGCAGCAGGTACTTGAACGTCTCGGGCGTGCCCGAGGTCTGCGGCGTGATGAGAACCGGGCTGAGCTTGTTCGCGTTCTCGCTGGAGGTGAACGTCACACGCGTGAACTCGCTCTTCACTGCGCCGAGGGCCTCGAGCAGGTACTGCGGGTTCAGACCCAGCGTGACCTCGTCACCGGCGAGCGTCGCATCGACCGATTCGGTCGCGCGTGCCTGCTCGGTGCCGGCGGCATCCATCGACACACCCTCGTCGGAGAACGTGAAACGCAGCGGCGCGGAACGGTCGAGCACGAGCGAGACGCGACGGACGGCCTCGGCGAGGTCGGCGGTGTTGACGACGGCGTAGTGCTCGGTCTGCGCGGGGAACAGCCGCCGGACCGGGGGGAAGTTGCCCTTGATCAGGAGCGACGTGACGGTCTTGTTGCCCGCCGTGAAGGCGATGATCTCGCGGTCGCCCGACCCCGAGAACGACACCTGGATGTCGCCGGAGTGGGCGAAGGTCTTGCCGACCTCGGTCAGCGTGCGAGCCGGCACGAGTGCGGTGGTCGCCTCTTCGCGGGCGACGGCTCCGCTGTCGAAGTTGATCTCGCGGAGTGCGACGCGGTAGCGGTCGGTCGCGACGAGGCTCAGCTCGTTGCCCGTCACCTCGAGCTGGACGCCGGTGAGCACGGGGGTGACGTCGTCACGGGATGCCGCGAAGGCGACCTGCGCGATCGCGGTCGAGAAGTCGTCGCCCGGGACGAGTCCGGATTCTCCCGACACCTCGGGTATCGCCGGGTATTCCGCCACCGGCATCGCCGACAGCGTGAAGCGCGCGGATCCGCAGGTCAGGACGATCTCACCGTCGGCGTCCTGCGTGATCTGGATCGGCGCGTTGGGAAGACGGCTGGCGATCTCGGAGAGCAGGCGGCCGTGGACGAGGATCGTGCCCGGCTCGTCGACGGTGGCGTCGATACGGGTACGGGCGGATGCCTCGTAATCGAATGCGGCCAGCGAAAGGCCTTCGTCACTCGCCTCGATGAGGACGCCAGCCAGGATCGGCTGAGGGTTCCGCTGCGGGAGCAGTTTCACGACGAACGACACGGCTTCGCTGAATACATCGCGGTTGACGTGGAACTTCACTGATGCTCCCTTGACGGCGAGATGGGCCCTCTCATGCTAGTGCCCACGAGGAGCGGGTCCGGAAGCACAGGCGACGAGCCGTCGGCCGCTGACCGCTCCCCGTGGGTGTGATCGGATCTGGCTCTCATTAGATAGTTCTCTGTCTTCTTGTTAACAGTTGTGGAAACTGTGGATAAGTCGGTGGATCCCAGTCGTCGAGCCGGAACCACATCCGTGTAACTTGTGCAGAGACTGCGGAAACACGCGGGAGAACGTTGCGGCCGTCGATGCTCGGTTCAGACCGTCATCCACAGGTTGTCGCCGTTCGTTCACATTCGAGGGCCGCCACCGCACAGTTATCCACAGGCTTTCCACACTGTGGGAAACCGCATTGTGAGGGTCTGCCCGGAGGCGTGTCAAGTGCGCCGGAACACTCGGGCGTGTGCGAGCGTCAGCGTGGGTGCATTCGAGCTTCAGCGCGCCGAACGGCCGAGCTGCGACGTGATCTCGGACACCTGGTTGTAGATCGAGCGCCGCTCCTTCATGAGCTCGCTGATCTTCTTGTAGGCGTACATCACGGTCGTGTGGTCCCGGTTGCCGAAGAGCTGACCGATCTTCGGCAACGACAGGCTCGTGCGCTCACGGCACAGGTACATGGCGATCTGGCGGGCGGTTGCGACCGACTGCGAGCGGCTCGAGCCGTAGAGGTCGTCCACCGTGAGGCGGAAGTACTGCGCTGTGGCGGAGATGATGTCGGTCGGCGAGATGACGTTCGCGTCATCCTGGTCGACGATGTCGCGGAGGACGGTCTGCGCGAGGGAGATGTCGAGGTTCGACCGGTTGAGACTCGCGAACGCCGAGACGCGGATGAGGGCGCCCTCGAGCTCGCGGATGTTGCTCGACACCTTCGTCGCGATGTACTCGAGCACTTCGTCGGGGACCTGCAGGCGTTCGGACTGCGCCTTCTTCCGGAGGATGGCAATACGGGTCTCGAGGTCGGGAGCCTGCACGTCGGTGATGAGGCCCCACTCGAAGCGGCTCCGCATCCGGTCCTCGAACCCGGTGAGGTGTCGCGGCGGCACATCGCTCGTGATCACGACCTGCTTGTCGTGGTCGTGCAGCTGGTTGAAGGTGTGGAAGAACGCCTCCTGCGTCTCGGCGCGACCCTGCAGGAACTGGATGTCGTCGATCAGGAGGATGTCGACATCCCGGTAGCGGGCCTGGAACGCGGAGGCGCGGTTGTTCACGATCGAGTTGATGAAGTCGTTCGTGAACTCCTCGCTCGAGACGTACCGGACCTTGATGCCCGTGTAGAGGTTGATGGCGTAATCGCCGATCGCGTGCAGCAGGTGGGTCTTCCCGAGCCCCGAGTCTCCGTAGATGAAGAGCGGGTTGTAGGCCTTGGCGGGCGCCTCGGCGACCGCGACGGCGGCGGCGTGGGCGAAGCGGTTGGACTGCCCGATGACGAAGCTGTCGAACGTGTACTTCGGGTTCAGTCGGGTGTCGTTGCGGGATGCCGGGGCCGCCTGCTCCGCGTAGTCGTCCGCTCCGGGCCGCGTCGGCGCCGAGGGTGTCGGCGCGAGCGCCGACTGGACGGGGACCGGGGCGGTGAGGTGCGCGTCACCCAGTTCGGGATTGACCACGACACGGAATGTGCTCGCCGTTGGCTCGGCATCCACCTGGGCAAGGGCCTCCATGATCGGCCCGCGCAGACGCTTGTTGAACTGACCCGCGGTCAGATCGTTCGGCACATCGAGGTAGAGGGTGCCGCTCATCACGCCCTGCGCGACGGCGAGGTTCACGAACCCGTGCAGCTGCGGTGTCACGCGGTCGTCCTGGGCCAGCACGTCGAGCACAGCGCTCCAGACGGGGACATCTGGAAGTTCGTGCTCGGACATGACCCTCCCGGGGTGTGGACAATGGTGTGTACGGGTCTGTGCACAACCTGTGGATAAGTGTCCGGATCACGCTAGTCATCAGGGCTCCGCAAGGCAAAACCCACTGTAGAACCGGCCCGCGTGTCGTCGCCAGGCCGCTTCCGGCATCGGTGGATAATGGCCGGTCGGCGTCCCGGTTTGGGATCTCAGGAATCTCGACGTATCCTAGGTCGGTTGACTTGCGCCTTTTCGGCGTGGGTCCCCCATGTACCTGTGTCCCCGGTCTCGAGCGTTCGGGTGACCCCGCCTTCCCGGAGTGATCTTCATGAGCAAGCGCACGTTCCAGCCCAACAACCGCCGCCGCGCCAAGAAGCACGGCTTCCGCGCCCGCATGCACACGCGCGCCGGCCGCGCCATCCTCTCGGCTCGTCGCGCCAAGGGGCGCACCGAGCTCTCGGCCTGACGCCACACGGTGCTGGCGCGCGGGAATCGCATCACCCGCGGGGCGGACTACCGTTCCGTCGTCCGCGGAGGTTCTCGCTGTGCGGCAGCGCACACCGTGACCCATGTGGTCAGCACGTCTGAGCAGCGCCCCCCACGCTTCGGCTTCATCGTGAGCAAGCGCGTGGGGGGCGCTGTCGTGCGCAATACCGTCCGGCGCCGCCTGAAAGCGATCTGCGCTGAGGCTCTCGCCGACGTGCGACCGGGTGCCGACGTGGTGATCCGCGTGCTGCCGTCAGCGGCATCCGCCGACTATTCGGATCTCCGAACCGAAGTGGTCCGGTGCCTCGAGCGGAAGGCCGCCGCGTGAGCTCCGCACCACTCCCCTCGTACACACGAGGAGAAGCGGTGATGGATGCCGCGGCACTGCCGGCATCCGTTCTGCTTCTCCCCCGCAACGCCGTCATCGGTTTTTTGCACGGATACCGGGCCACCATCTCCCAGGTGTACGGCGACGTGTGCAAGTACTATCCGTCGTGTTCGGCCTACGCGCTCGGCGCGGTGCAACAGCACGGTGTGATCAAGGGCTCGGCTCTCGCAGCCTCCCGCCTCGCGCGATGCCACCCGTGGGCAGCGGGCGGCATCGACGACGTTCCCGCCCACACGCACTTCCGGCACGACCTGACTTCGCACGGCTTCGTCGTGCCCCGCAGAAAGGACTGATCCTTGGTGGATCTCTTCGCCGCCGCGGCGACCCTGCCTCCGCTTCCGAACCCGACGACCCCGAAACCGGGCGGACTGGACTTCTTCAGCACCATCCTCTGGCCGTTCAAGTTCGTCGTCGAGGCGATCCTCGTCTTCTGGCACTGGGTCTTCACGTCGATCGGGCTGCAGCCGGATGCCGGTCTGACCTGGGTTTTGTCCATCGTCGGCCTCGTCATCGTGGTGCGTGCCGCGCTGATCCCGCTCTTCGTTCGGCAGATCAAGAGCCAGCGGAAGATGATGGAACTCGCGCCCGAGATGCGCAAGATCCAGGAGCGCTACCGGGGTAAGCGCGACCAGCTCTCTCGCGAGGCCATGAGTCGCGAGACCATGGCGATGTACAAGAAGCACGGCACGTCACCGTTGTCGAGCTGTCTTCCCCTGCTCGTGCAGATGCCCATCCTCCTCGGCATGTTCTACACGCTCAGTGAGGTCAAGCGACACGCGGAGTGGGGCGTCGGCGGCACCGGGCTGCTCAACCCCGTCCTGACGCGCGAGTTCTACAACGCCGAACTCTTCGGTGTGGCACCGCTGCACGTCAACATGATCGATGCGATCAACACGAATCAGACCGCGACGGTCGTGATCCTCGTGATCCTCGTCATCCTGATGATCCTGTCGCAGTTCTTCACGCAGCTGCAGATCATCTCGAAGAACCTCTCCCCCGAGGCCAAGACCGGCCAGGCGTACCAGATGCAGCGCATCATGCTCTACGTCCTCCCCCTCGCCTTCATCTTCTCGGGCGTCTTCTTCCCCCTCGGCGTGGTCATGTACTGGTTCACGTCGAACATCTGGACCATGGTCCAGCAGTTCATCGTCATCCGTAACCTTCCGACGCCGGGCTCGGAGGCCGCCAAGGCCCGCGAGGAGCGCCTGGCCAAGAAGGGGAAGGCGCTCGACGCCACCGGCAAGGTCATCCCGATGGCCAAGTACGAGGCCGAGCAGCAGCGACTGCTCGAAGAGGCGGAGCGCGCGAAGGCGGCAGCCCCCAAGCGGCAGCAGCCCGTGAGCAAGAACCGTGCGAAGAAGCAGGCTCAGAAGGGCAAGCAGGACGGCACGTCCTGACGGAAGCGAAGGATCACGATGATGACGACCACTGAACAGAACCCCAGCGCGCGTCCTGAGCCCACCGTCGACGAGCTCGAGCAGGAAGGCGACATCGCGGCGGACTTCGTCGAGGGGATCCTCGACATCGCCGACATCGATGGCGACCTGACTCTCGACGTTCGCGCCGGCCGTGCCTACGTGTCGGTCGAGAACGAGCAGGCCGACGCACTGTCGCTGCTCGCCGACCCCGACACGGTCCAGGCTCTGCAGGAGCTCACCCGCATCGCCGTGCAGACGAAGACCGGACGCTTCTCGCGACTGATCCTCGACGTCGGCGGTTCGCGTGATGCACGTCGCGGTCAGCTGCAGAAGCTCGTCGAACGAGCGGTCGAGCGTCTCGATGACGGTGCGTCGCAGGCATCCCTTCCGCCCATGTCCAGCTATGAGCGCAAGCTGATCCACGACATCGCCGCCGAGCACGGTCTGGTGTCGGAGTCGTACGGCGAGGGTGCAGACCGTCACACGGTTCTCCGTCGTGGCTGACGTTTCACGTGAAACACCCGAGATCGAGCCGGCAGGCGCGGCATCCATCTTCGGTGAACGCCTCGACCTGGCACGGCGGTTCACCGACGCGCTGATCGCGCAGGGTGAAGAGCGTGGGCTCATCGGCCCGCTCGAACTCCCCCGCATCTGGACGCGCCACATTCTGAACAGTGCGGTCGCCGCACCCCTGTTCACGGCCGGCGCTCGAGTCGGTGACATCGGATCGGGTGCGGGACTGCCCGGCCTCGTGCTCGCGATCGCACGGCCGGATGTGCGCTGGGTGCTCATAGAGCCGATGGAACGTCGTATCGCGTGGCTGACAGAGCAGACGAACGATCTGCACCTCGACAACGTCGAGATCGTTCGTGGCCGTGGCGAGGAGTGGGCGGAAGGTCCGGTTCTGGATGCCGTCACTGCACGCGCGGTCAGTGCGTTCCGCACCCTCATCCCGATCACTGCACCGTTGGTCCGTGATGGCGGCGAGCTCATCCTTCTGAAGGGTGCGAATGCTGCAAATGAGATCACGGCGGCCGAGAAAGTGATCCGGAAGTTCCGGCTCTCCCACGTCCGGATCGAGCCGGTCGGCGATGGGGTTGTCGATGAGCCCACCCGCGTCATCCGCGCCACCGTGCGCTGACACGACGTTTCACGTGGAACATCACGGCCCGGTGCGGTGACTGGATTCCGTTTCACGTGAAACACACTCGGATCGAATCAGCTCGTTTCACGTGAAACATCATGACCGTCCGCGGTCGGGGGAGGCCTCGACTACAGTGGGATGGTCCTCGACACGACAGGAGTAACAGGTGCCGGATTCGGAGAACAAGACCTCTCCCGCACCCTTCTCTTTCGACGACAGCCCGATCGCGCGTGAACTCGCAGATCTCACGTCGCGTCGGAAAGCGCTGGCAGACGTGCACGTCGAGTTCGACGGCACGACCCGCGTCCTGACGGTGTCGAACCAGAAGGGTGGCGTGGGAAAGACCACGACCACCGTCAACCTCGCTGCGGGGCTGGCTTCAGTCGGCGCCCGTGTGCTCGTGATCGACCTGGATCCGCAGGGGAACGCCTCGACGGCACTCGGCATCCCGCACAGCGCCGACGTTGCGAGTATCTACGACGTCCTCATCGATGAGGAGCCGCTCGCCGACGTCATCCAGACGAGTCCGGAATCGCCCAACCTCCTGTGCGCGCCCTCCACGATCAACCTCGCGGGCGCCGAGATCGAGTTGGTGTCCAAGGTGGCACGCGAACACCGTCTGCGGACGGCTCTGGACACGTACCTGCGCGACAACCACATGGATTTCGTCTTCATCGACTGCCCGCCGTCGCTCGGACTCCTCACGATCAACGCCTTCACGGCTGCGACGGAGGTCCTCATCCCGATCCAGTGCGAGTATTACGCGCTCGAAGGACTGAGCCAGCTGCTCGGCAGTGTGACGATGATACAGAAGCACCTGAACACGTCACTGCACCTGTCGACGATCCTGCTGACGATGTACGACGGCCGCACCCGCCTTGCACAGCAGGTGGCGGATGAAGTGCGCACACATTTCCCCGAGACGGTGCTCACCACGGTCATCCCGCGTTCGGTCCGCATCTCCGAGGCGCCGAGCTTCGGTCAGACAGTCATCGCCTATGACGGCCAGTCCGTCGGTGCGGTCGCGTATCGCGAGGCCGCCGTCGAGATCGTTCGGCGCGGTCACCAGCAGAAATCAGACGAAGGAGCCCACTGATGGCTAAGAGAACCGGATTGGGCCGCGGCATCGGTGCCCTCATCCCCACCCAGGACTCCTCAGAAGCGCGACCCGTGGACGTGTTCTTCCCGGGCGCATCCCTGTCGGATGCCGCGGCGACGAAGACTGAGTCGGGGACGGATGCCGCCGCCGCATCGCCGGCCGATGACCTGGTGGCGGTCCCCGGTACGCGCCTCATCGAGGTCGATCCGAACGCCATCGTCCCGAACCCGCGTCAGCCGCGTACCAACTTCGATGCGGATGATCTCGCGGAGCTGGTCCACAGTGTTCGCGAGTTCGGTGTGCTCCAGCCCGTGGTCGTTCGCCGCAACGACGACGGTGAGTTCGAGCTCATCATGGGCGAGCGGCGCACGCGCGCTGCTCGCGAGGCAGGACTGACCGCGATTCCGGCTGTCCTGCGCGAGACGGAGGATGAGAACCTCCTTCGTGACGCGCTGTTGGAGAACCTCCACCGGTCCCAGCTGAATCCTCTGGAAGAGGCATCCGCGTATCAGCAGCTGCTCGAGGACTTCGGGATCACCCAGGAGGAGCTCGCGACGCGCATCGGACGATCGCGTCCGCAGATCAGCAACACGATCCGTCTGCTGAAGCTGCCGGTCCCGGTGCAGCAGCGTGTGGCCGCCGGTGTTCTCAGCGCGGGGCATGCCCGCGCCATCCTGTCGGTCGAGGACACCGACACCATGGCCCGGCTCGCCGACAAGATCGTCAACGAGGATCTGTCGGTTCGCGCCGCCGAGGCGGCGGCCAAGACGATCGGCAACCGGGTGCGGCCGCTCCCGAAGGCGGGAACGCGTCGCGCGCACCTCGACGACGTGGCAGAGCGGCTGGGGGACCGACTCAACACCAAGGTGAAGATCTCGCTGTCTGCGCGAAAAGGGCAGATCAGCATTGATTTCGCCACCATCCAGGACCTGAACCGAATCCTCGGCGAACTGGGTGAAACGGAGTTCGGCGGAGCCTGATCCGCAGCTCAGCGGCCCTCCTTCCCAGGGGTCCAGCGTAGGCTGGATGAGTGAGTGACAGCCCGAACCTCCCTCGTCGCGCCAGCCTCGAGGTGTTGCGTGCCGAGGCCGCGGACGAGCTCTCTGTGCTCGTCGAAGAGCGTCTTCGCGACGGTGAGGATCCCTGGGCCTTCATGGAGGACCTCCCCACGGTCGACGAGTTGGTCGTCCTGACACTTCGGGCGGAGAACATCGCCTCCGACGGCGGTCAGCGGCCGACGCAGGCGCGCAATTACCGGGTTCTGCGCCAGATCGCGCTGGATTACCCTGCGCTGAGCCCGGCTGTGTGGCGACTACTCGGCAGCGAGCCACACCGCACCTGGGATCTGTCCGTCCGCGCGTCCTGACCGTTCCACGTGAAACATCGCCGTTCACCGGCGATACGTAGGCTTGGGCCGTGCCACGCGACATCCGGATCGCCTCTCTCGATATCCGAGCCTCCGATGACATCACGGTCGACGTCGTTGCCGATTCACTCGCCCGTCGCGGTGTGCTCGGCGTGGTGGGTGTGGTGGAGGGGCGGACGGCCGCCCGGGCGGCGGTGAACGACGCCGGCGACGTCCTCGTCTCGATCGAGGGGCGACAGCCGACGGTGGAATCCGCCTCAGGAGTCGTCGAATCGCTCGCGGGCGAGTGGTCGGCGGACGTCACGCTCGAATCAGACGTGTGTTTCGTGGCGGCATCCGCTCGACCGGAGCCGACGCGCGACGCGGAGATGCCGCCGCGGCGGCGTGTGTACGTGATCGGCGGTGGCGTGACGGGGGACCCGGCGCGACGGCCTGATTTCGCCGCGCAACTCGAGGCCTCTGTCAGCGTCATCGCGATCGATGGGCGGTGGGTTCTGCAGGCACACGGGGAACCGCAGGACTACTGGCCGAGTGCGCAGCGTCCGGTCGTCGCCGTCACCGCTGTCGGGGATTCGCTGACGGTGGAGGTCTGGAGCCGCGACGCGATGCGCGGTGCGGTCGGGTCGCACGACGCTCAGATGCTCGGCATCCCGAATCTCACGTTCAGCTGGCAGGCGCGATGGCGACCGGTGTCCGATGCACGCGGCCAGATCGCGGACATCGAACGGATGCTGGGGCGCGGCCGGCAGTCGTCGTCGAGCGCCCTAGGACGAACGGTCGACCGGGATGCTGCGCTCGCAGAACTCGGAGTGGAGCGGAACGAGATCGAGGAGACGCTCACGCGGGACAACGACGACGTACTGATCGACGCCGTTGTCGGAGCGTTCCGGCTGCCCACCGAGGTGGGCCGGATCGTTCGGGGGACCGTCGACATCGACGCTCTGCTCGGTGCCGAGCACGTCGAGCGAACTCCGGCCGGCCGGATGGTGTGGCGGCAGTTGCACCCGGCCCGCCGGGGCTCGGTCTGGGCGCGATGGCGTCGGCGTTTCTCGCGTTGACCGGGTGAAACGACGAAGGACCCGGCGACCGGAGTCGCGCGGGTCCTTCATGAAGCGGTGTCTCAGCCGATGTAGTCGGCGAGGTCCTGCTGAAGGGCGAACTTCGGCTTCGCACCGATGATCGTCTTCTCGACCTCACCCTTGTTGAAGACCTTCATCGCCGGGATCGACGTGATCTGGTACTGCATGGCGAGCTGCGGGTTCTCGTCGACGTTGAGCTTCAGAACCGTGATCTTCTCGGGGTTCTCGGTCTGGATCTCGTCGAGGATGGGCCCGACCATGCGACAGGGTCCGCACCACTCGGCCCAGAAGTCCACCAGAACGGGGCCTTCGGCGTCGATGACGTCCTGCTGCCAGGTGCTCTCGCTCGTTGCCTTGGCGGTCATATGTCTGTCTCCTTAGGGGTCGACACGATCGTGTCAGGTGGGAAAACGCGGCGGATGCCGGAATTGTTCCGCGGTCAGGCCGGGGTCGGCAGGCCGTCGATGATCGAGGCGTCCTCGGCAGGCGCCCCGGCGTCACCGCGGGCGGCGAGGTAGTGCTCGAGGTCGAGGGCGGCGACCGTACCGCTGCCGGCGGCGGTGACCGCCTGGCGGTAGGTCGGGTCGATGACGTCGCCCGCGGCGAAGACACCGGCGACCGACGTCTTCGAGGTGCGGCCGTCGACCCAGACCGTGCCGTGCTCGGTGATGTCGAGGACGTTGTGCACGAGGTGGGTGCGGGGGTCGTAGCCGATGGCGACGAACACGCCGTCGAGGGCCAGGTCGCGCTCGGAGCCGTCGACGGTGTCACGGAGGCGCACGCCGGTCACGGCATCCTCACCCAGCACGTCGATGACCTCGCTGTTCCAGACGAACTCGATCTTCTCGTTCGCCTTCGCGCGGTCCTGCATGATCTTCGAGGCGCGGAGCTCGCCGCGACGGTGGATCACGTAGACCTTCGAGGCGAACTTGGTGAGGAACGTCGCCTCTTCCATCGCGGAGTCGCCGCCGCCGACGACGGCGATGACCTTCTCGCGGAAGAAAAAGCCGTCGCACGTCGCGCAGTACGAGACGCCGCGGCCCGACAGACGGGTCTCGCCCTCGATGCCGATCTTGCGGGGAGCGGAGCCGGTGGCGAAGACGATCGCCTCAGCCTCGTGGGTCTCGCCGCGTCCGAGGGTGACGCTCTTGATGTCGCCGGAGACGTCGAGCGAGACGACGTCGTCGTAGACGACCTCGGCGCCGAACTTCTCGGCCTGCTCCTGCATCTTGGCCATGAGGTCCGGGCCCATGACGCCCTCGGGGAACCCGGGAAAGTTCTCGACCTCGGTGGTGTTCATCAGCTCACCGCCGGCCTCGACCGAACTCGCCACCACGAGGGGCGACAGGTTCGCGCGGGCTGCGTAGATGGCCGCGGTGTACCCCGCGGGGCCCGAGCCGATGATGATGACCTTGCGCACGATGAATCCCTTCTCCATCGGGGCGAAATTCCTCGCCCCGACACGTCCAACCAATGCTAGTCGCGTGGCATTCCACGTCGCCTGGGGACGCGGGCCCGTGTCAGCGGCCGGGCAGGAAGCGTCGGAGCGCGCGGCCCGCCGTGGCGAGCTCGGGAGTGCGGAACGCCGCGAGGATGGCGGCGTACACGACGAGGGTGGTGCCGCCGATGAGTGCGGCGCCGAGGAAGCCGAGGAAGCGGTCGGAGACGGTCCAGCCGTGCACGCCGCCGAAGAGAAGGAAGACGCCCCACCCGGCCGCCGCGGCGGGGACCGCCGCGAGTAGGAAGCGCAGGATGCCGCGGAACGCACCGCCGAGTCCGAGCGGGCCGATCTTGCGTCGCAGAAGTGACACGGCGAGAGCGAACTGCACGATGTTGGCGACGGACTGCCCGAGGGCGATGGCAACGGCGAGCCAGGTGAGCGGGAGGATGCCGGCACTCAGCAGGGCGGAGGCGGTCACGGCCGTAGCGATGACCATCGCGGCCTGCACCAGGGTGTAGAAGAACGGCGTGCGCGTGTCCTTCAGAGCGTAGAACGTGCGTTGGATGCCGAACTGGAACGACAGGGGCAGGAGAGCGACGAGATAGGCGCCGAGCACGAAGGCGAAGGCGATCGCCTTCTCGGGCGTAGGGGTGAACAGACGCGAGAGCGGCACGGCGGCGACGGACATGGCGGCGAGGATGCCGACCATGAAGATGCCGACCGTGCGGGTGAGGGAGGACAGGTCGGCGGTGACGGCATCCGTCCGTCCCTCTGCCACGTGCTCGCTGAGCTTCGTGTAGTAAGGCGTGCCCAGCGACAAAACGATCACGGAGAACGGGAGCATGAACAGCAGCCAGGCGTTCTGCAGGGTCGCTCCGGCGGCTGCGGGGCCCGACGCGGCGCCCACGATGTTGACCTGGAACGCCCCGGCGACCTGGCCGACGACGACCATGAGGAAGGTCCAGCCGGCCAGTCGGCCGATCTGGCGGAGACCGATGCCCCGCCAGCGGAAGTCAGGCCGCACGCGGAGGCCTGCGCGTCGCCAGAACAGGAAGAGGATGCCGGCCTGCACGACGATGCCGAGGGTCGCGGTGCCACCCATCAACGCGATCATCCCCGCGGTCCAGCCCGTGGCGGCTTCGTACGTGCCGAAGAGCGCGATGAAGACACTGAAGCCGGCGATAGAGATCACGTTGTTCACGATCGGAGACCACGCGAACGGGCCGAAGACGCGGTTCGCATTGAGGATCTCGCCGACGAGCGCGTACAAGCCGTAGAAGAGCAGTTGCGGGAGGCACCAGTACGCGAGGGCGAGAGTCAGGGTCTTCGCCTCTTCCGTGAACTCGCCCGCGTAGATCTCGACCAGCAGGGGGGCGGCGATCACGGCGACCGCCGTGACGACCAGCAGGGCGAGCACGCCCAGCGTCAGGAGTTTCGACACGAAGGCGTCGCCCCGGTCGTCGTGGGTCTTCACCGCCTTGACGATCTGCGGGACGATCACCCCGGCGAGCAGGCCGGAGGAGATGAGCGCGAAGACGGAGTTCGGCAGCTGGTTCGCGATGGCGAAGGAGTCGGCCGCCTTCGCTCCGACGGTGCCTAGCGCGATGGTCAGGACGATGTTGCGGATGAGGCCGGTGATCCGGGACGCCATGGTCCCGGCGGCGACGGTGGCGCTCGCGCGGCCGAGGCCGGCCATCAGGCGGCCACCACCATCCGTCGGCGTCGTCGGATGGTGCGGACGACACCGAAGACGAGGAGGACGCTGACGAGGGCGCTGAGGATGATGACGGAGACCGCCTCCCATTCGGCACGCACCGAGACGCGGATCGTTTCACCGGGACCGATGTCGACACCGGCGCGGGTGCGCAGCTGGAGCTGGACCGAGGACTCACCGCTGCCGACGAGGGCCGAGACGGGGATCGCGACGCGACTGGTCTGCTGGGCGCCGATCTCCACCTCGGTGCGGGATTCGATCACCAGGCGGGCGTCGCCCGGCGAGGCGAGAAGGTCGAGACGGGCCGGCCACGGCAGATCGTTGCGGACCGTGAAGACGAGCGGTGCGGACGAGCCCGCGAGCGTGATGGGACCGCCGGGGACGAGGGCGACGCCGTCGGTCCAGGTCGCGATGCGTTCGCGCTGCGTCTGGATCGCGGCATCCCACCCCTCACGATCACCGAGCCACGCGTTGCCGAGCAGCTGCAGCTCTGTCGCCCGTTCGGACGAAGCGAGGAGCGAGGGATCCTCGAGGACGCCGGCGATGCGCGAGAGGCCGGTCTGCGCGTCGCGGAACTCGGTGATCACCGCGACGCGGTCGGCGTCGGGGGCGACGGAGGTCAGGGCGACGGCCGTCGGATCGGTGGCGAGCAGAGCGCCGAGGTCGGTGGTGGACCACGAGGGGAGCGCCGTCGCCGCGCGGATCGCGTCGCGGAGCGCAGCTTCGGAGCGGCCCGTCGCGCGATCCACGGTGACCAGGAGCGGGCCGGCGGGCGCCGTCAGTGCGGCGCGCGCCGTGTACTCCGCGAGGATGTCGGCACGTTCGGCGGCGTCTCCCGTGGTCGACGCCTGCGCGAGGAGCGACGAGAGCCCCTCGTCGTAGACGAGCAGATCGGCGCCTCCGGCGGTGGCGTGGGCCGCGGCATCCGATCCGACCACCGAGCTCGGCAGCAGTGTGACGGGGGCGTCGTCGGTGCCGGTCAGGGCGCCCAGGGCGGCGGCGGTCTCGGCGCCGGCCGTTCCGGTCGCGGGCCAGAACACGGAACCGCGATCGGCTCCGACGTCGAGGAGCTCGTCGAGAGTGGGCACCACGGGTGCGCCGGGAGTCGGGCTGGGGGCGGGCGTCGCTCCGCCGGTGCCGGTGTCGGCCTCGAAGTTGGCGGCGTCGAGGTAGGCCGAGTACGAGGTCAGCCGCGCCGGGGCCGTCGCTCCCGCGCCTACCTGCGCGGCGAGGTCGGCATCGCCGTACTGCAGTGCGAAACGGTCGTTCGGAAGGGCCATCAACTCATCGAGCCACGTCACGGCATCGGCGGGCGCGGCCTTGCCGAGCGCGCGGATCGACGCGGTGATGGCGGGGTCGACGGCGAGGATCGCGTCGGTTCCGGACACGGCGTCGAGCTGCTGACGCAGATCGCCGTCCTCCGCCGTCAGTTCGCGGAGGGCGTCGGCTCCGAGCGCACCGGTCGCCTGCGGTCCTGCCGTGATCGGGACGACGACACCCGCACCGCGCACCGGCTCGCCAGTCCGCGGCACGACGACGACCGTCTGCGCGCGGAGGGTCTCGTCACCGGTGCGGTAGACGACACGAGCCGGGTAGACCCCGGGGGCGAGGTCCTGGACCGCGGGCTCGTCGGGGTCGACGGTGACCGACACCGAGGTCGACTGCTGTCCGGCGACGGCCGGCACGTCCGTTTGACCGATCGCGTCGAACGGCACCGCCGCCGCGCCGCGCTCGAGCCAGGAGTCGAGGGTGTCGCTCGTGGTCAGCGCGCGCGTGCCGATCTCGAAGGTCGCCTGGCCGGCCGCGAGGGCGTCCGTGCCGGCGTTGTCGGCGGAGAGGGTGAGTGTGAGGGGGGCGGATGCCGAGAGCACACCGTCGTTCGCCGGCGCCAGGGCTGCGGTCGCCGTCTCGTCGTCCCCGGCACCGTCCACCGCGGCGAAGGCGGCCGGGGCGGGAGCAGCGAGGGCGATGGCCGCGCTCGCCGCTGTCGCCGCACGCAGCCAGCGCGGTCGGCGCGGCGGACGTCGGCCCGGAACAGGCGAGATGAAGGTCATGAAGAGGTCGATTCCCGTGCGATCCATGACCGCACCATCGGGAGCGATTCTAGGGTCACTGCCCTGCAGAGCCCCTGATTGCATGCGAGGGCCGGTTGAATGGGTGGGTGAGCGACTCCCGGCATCCCGACCCGTCTTCGATCGTCGCGCTCCGCGCGGACCTCGCCGCGGCGGGCTACACGGCTGACGCGGTGCGGGCGGCGTGGGGGGCGATCGCCGACGACGCGATCGGCCGCGGGCTGCTCGCTCCCGCCCGCCGGGGCCTCGCGGACCGCGCCGACGCGCTCGCGGTGCTGTGCCGACTCCTCTTCCTCGGTGACCCGGCGTCCGTCACCGACGTCGACGCCGCCCTGCCCACGGCCGGGGCGGCGGGCCTCGAGCGGCTGGGTCTCGTGCGGCTCGGCGCCGACACGGTTACCCCGACCGCGCTGCTGCGCCCGCAGGGGTACGCGGATGCCGGGGGTTCTGGTCAGTGGTGGATCGTGAGCGACCTCGACGAGGCGGCGCTCGGCGGCGCCCTGCCGACGGGACACGTGCTGGGGGTCGGCGGCGCGTCGCTCACGCTCGCGGGACTGCAGCTCGACACCCCCGCGCAGCGCGTGCTCGATCTGGGGACGGGATGCGGCATCCAGGCCCTGCGTGCTCGGCGGAGCGCACCGCGCGTCGTCGCCACGGACGTCTCGGAGCGCGCGCTGCGGTTCACCCTGCTCAATGCAGCCCTCAACGACGTCGACGGGGTCGAGGTGCGCCACGGCAGCCTGTTCGAACCGGTCGCCGGCGAGGAGTTCGACCGCGTCGTCTCGAACCCGCCGTTCGTCATCACCCCGCGCGTCGCCGGGGTGCCCGAGTACGAGTACCGCGATGCCGGTTTCGCGGGCGACGACCTCGTCGCCGCGTTCGTCTCGGGCGTGGGCGACGTCCTCGCCCCCGGCGGCACGGCGCAGCTGCTCGGCAACTGGGAGTACAGGGAGGATGCCGACGGTCTCGAGCGCGTGCGGGCGTGGGTCGCGGCATCCGCTCACCCGCTCGACGCGTGGATCGTGGAACGCGAGCGCCTCGACCCGCTCGCGTACGCGGAGCTGTGGGTGCGAGACGGCGGCACGACCCCCGGCAGCCCCGACTACGCGCGCCTGATCGACGCGTGGCTCGCCGACTTCGCGGAACGCGGCGTGACCTCCGTCGGGTTCGGGTACCTGCTGCTGCGGCGCACGCCGATCGGGATGCCGTCCCTCGCCCGCTACGAGCGGGTCACCCAGCCGGTGGGCGGGGCTCTCGGGACGCACCTCGGTGAGGCGCTCGCCGCGTGGGACCGGCTCGGACTGCTCGACGACGACGCGCTCGCCGACACGACCGTCATCGTGGGCCCGGACGTCACCGAGGCGCGTCACCACCGCCCGGGCGCGGAGGAGCCGTCGGTCATCGAGCTGCACCAGGGCGGCGGGTTCGGGCGCGCGCTGAACGTCGACCCGGCGCTCGCGGCCCTCGTGGGGGCATCCGACGGCGACCTGCCGCTGGGCGTGCTGATCGACGCGATCGCCGACCTGCTCGAGGTGGATGCCGGGGCTCTCCGCGCCGACCTCCTGCCGCGCGTGCGCGAGCTCGTGTTCACCGGGTTCCTGCGCCTGGTCTGACCGGCCGGCGCGCGGGGCGGTGCACACCCACCGGAGCCCCCGGCGACGCTCGGTAGGCTCGTAGGCATGCTGAACATGGCCGAGGGTCTCGCGCGCCTGGGCGCGCTCGCCGAGGCTCCCGTGTCGGCCGCGCTCGCCCGTGCGTTCGCGGATGCCGGGTACGAGCTCGCGATCGTCGGCGGACCCGTCCGCGACGCGCTGCTCGGCCGCAGGGTGAACGACCTCGACTACACGACGAACGCGCGCCCCGACGACATCCTGCGCATCGTGAAACCCCTCTCGACGGCGACGTGGGACATCGGTCGCGCGTTCGGCACGATCGGTGCGAAGGTCCGCGGCGAGCAGGTCGAGATCACGACGTACCGGGCCGACAGCTACGACGGCACGACCCGCAAGCCCACCGTCGAGTTCGGCGACACGCTCGAGCAAGACTTGGTCAGGCGTGATTTCACGGTCAACGCGATGGCGCTGCGGATCCCCGGTCCCTCCCTCGTCGACCCGACCGGCGGCGTCGAGGACCTCGTCGGCGAGTCGCTCCGCACCCCGACCGACCCCGACGTCAGCTTCGGCGACGACCCGCTCCGGATGCTGCGCGCGGCGCGCTTCGCGAGCCAGCTCGGCATGGACGTGCACCCGGCCACCCTCGAGGCCATGACCCGCCTGGCACCGAGCCTGTCGATCGTGAGCCCCGAGCGCGTGCAGGGCGAGCTGGTGAAGCTTCTCGCAACCGACGCGCCGGACCGCGGCATCCGTCTGCTCGTCGATACCGGCCTCATGGAACTGTTCCTGCCCGAGGTCCCCGCGTTGCGGCTCGAGGTCGACGAGCACCACCACCACAAGGACGTCTACGAGCACTCGCTCACGGTGCTCGCGCAGGCGATCGACCTCGAGAAGAAGCGGCACCCGGGCGCGGCGCCTGACGTGACGCTGCGCCTCGCGGCGCTCCTGCACGACATCGGCAAGCCGGCGACGCGCAAGCTGGAGCCGGGCGGCGCCGTCAGCTTCCATCACCACGACGTCAAGGGCGCCCGCATGGCACGCAAGCGCCTGCAGGCCCTCAAGTTCGACGGCGCGACGACGGATGCCGTGTGTCAGCTCATCGAGCAGCACCTGCGCTTCTTCGGGTACGCCGAGGGCGCCTGGACCGATTCGGCCGTCCGACGCTACGTCCGCGACGCGGGTGAGCAGCTCGAACGGCTCCACATCCTCACGCGGGCAGACGTGACCACGCGGAACAAGCGCAAGGCGGGTCGCCTGCGCTCGGCCTATGACGACATCGAGACGCGGATCGCGCAGCTCGCCGAGCAGGAGCAGCTCGAGGCGATGCGCCCGGCGCTGGACGGCAACCGGATCCAGGAGGTCCTCGGCATCCGCCCCGGTCGCGAGGTGGGCGAGGCCTACCGGTTCCTCCTCGACATCCGCCTCGATGAGGGCGTCGTCGAGCCGGAGGTCGCAGAGCAGCGCTTGCGTGACTGGTGGGCCGCGCGAGCCTGACTCAGCCGGCGTCGTCGGGCTCGAACACGGTCTCGATCGACGTCTCGAACAGACGCGCGATGCGGAACGCGAGCGGCAGACTCGGGTCGAATCGGCCGCGTTCGATCGAGATGATCGTCTGACGCGAGACGCCGAGCTCGTCCGCGAGGCGTTGCTGCGACCAGCCGCGGTCCTGTCGCAGCTTAGGCAGTGTGTTCCGCACCCTCAGCCCCGGCGCCGCGCGACGAGGTAGCGGACGGTGAAGCCGCCCATCGCGACGAGAAGGACGCCGATGAGGGCGATGAGCACGTCGATCCGGATGCCGGTGATGGCGAGGAACGCCGTGCCGAGCCCGACGATGAGGAGGATGTCCGAGAAGGCACCCTGCGCGGCCTTGTCGTACCAGGCGCCTTCGACGGACTCCTCGGGCCGGTCGATCGCGCCGCGCAGCGTGTTGCGATCGACCAGGAACGCCCAGACCAGGCCGACGAGCGCGGGGAGGGTGACGACCGTGAAGCCGATGCCCACGACGACGGGCGGGGTGGGGGCATCCCACATCGCGGCGGCGATGACGCCGACCAGGACGGCGAGGACGAGGCCGGCCGGGATCGCGATCGCCATCGCGGGAGTGCTGCTGCCGCCGCGGAGGCGTCCCCAGCGGGTGCGGTCGATGTCCGGCGCGGTCCCGTCAGTGTTCGTCATGATGCTCTCCCAGGTGTCAAGGTCGCTTTACTGTAAAGCAACCTTGACATGCCCGGGCGAGCGGCGCAAGGGTCGTGTCAGAGGCGCCGGGCCGCCGTCAGGTCGATGACGAACAGGGCCGCGCCCTGGATGACGATCGCCAGGCCGTGTCCGCGGGCATCGGCCGCGCCCAGGCGACCGCCGAACGAAGGCGTCCGTGCGGCGAGGTGCGCGCCGGTCGCGACGTAGCCCACGTCGAGCGCCGCGTTCACGAGCAGGATGCGGCGCAGCATCCGCTTCTTCGGGACGGTCTGCTGCCGGCGGGTGAACGCCGCGAGACCCGCGTCGATGGCCCCCCACATCAGCGTCTGCACGCCGAACGCGCGGGTCCGGGGGACCAGCGCGAGCGCACCGCCGACGAGGACGGATGCCGTGCCCCACCGGGTGAGGCGACGGACGACGGTGCCGGTGACGCTCTTCGCGGATGCCATGCGTCCATGATGCGGGAGCGGCGGCGCCGGGAGGCCGTTCGCCCGTCACGATCTGCACCGCCGCGCGGCGAGTCGTGACGGGCGAGGGTCGTCTCAGGCCGCGCGGGATGCCGCGAGGGCGCGACCGGCGTCGACCGCGGCCTGCTCCGCGCCGGCCTTGAGCTCGGCCGCGGCGTCGGTGAAGGCATCGAGCGCCGGGTTGACGCCCACCAGTGTGAAGGGGCGGTGGACGACGGTGAGCTCGAGACCCCAGACGTCCTCGAAGACACGGCGGAGCCACCCGGTCGAGTGGTCCCAGCCCTCGCGCGGGCTGCCGGGCGCGTAGTTGCCGCCGAGGACGGTCACGAGCGTCGCCGGCTTGCCGCGCAGCGCCGTTCCCTGCGGGTCGATCCGGGGATCCGTGTAGGCGAGGTCGAACCAGGTCTTCACGTGCTGCGAGACGCCGTAGTTGTAGAGGGGCACGGTGAACAGCAGCGCATCGGCGTCGATCAGCTCGTCAGCGAGACGCGTGCGGAGCGCGATGGCCTCACGCTGTCCGTCGGTCAGGTCCTCGACCGGCGTGAAGCCGGAGGTCACCGAGTCCCGCCAGGCGGTCGCGACGATCGGGTCGGCGGCGACATCGCGCCGCACGACGGTGGAGGACGGGTGGGCGGCGAGCCACTCCGCCTCGACGAGGTCGCCGAGCTCGCGGCTGGCGGACGTGGCGGGCAGGATGCTGGCATCGAGACCGAACAGGGTCATGTGCTTCTCCGATCAGAGTGACTATGGAAAACATAGCGGCTTTGGGAACGCTAGCACGCCTACGATTGAGTCATGGCCGATGATCACGACGCGCGACAGTGCGACGCCGCGGTCTCGCACGCGTTCTCGATCCTCGGCAAACGCTGGAACGGCATGATCCTCGACGTCCTCGGTGAGGGCGAGCTCTCGTTCTCGGGAGTGCGCCGTGCCGTCTCGGGCATCAGCGACGCCGTCCTGTCGGACCGACTCACCGAGCTCTCCGACGCCGGCCTCATCGCGCGCCAGGTCGAACCGGGCCCGCCGGTCGCGGTGACGTACGCGCTGACCGAGGCGGGGTGCCGCCTGGCACCGATCCTGACCCAGCTCGGCGAATGGGCAGACGGCAACCTCCTCCGTCGCTGAGCCTGTCGCCGTGCGGCAGCCCGACCTAGACTGGCCGGCATCGCTCCTTCGACGATGATCGGAGCCCCATGAGCTCGCCGTGGTCCGCACGGGTAGAGGTCGCCCCCGCCACCTCGCGCCTGCTGATCGAGCGCGCTCACGAAGAGCTCCTCGCGGGGAATACCGGGGATCCGCGTCTCGCCGACGTCCGTCCGCTGGTCCGCGAGTCGTGGCGTCGCTCGCTCGCCTCGGATGCCGCCGCCGAAGGCCTGCCGCGGCTCGACATGACCGCCGACGAACTCGAGGCGTACCGACGCGCGCACCCCCTGGCGGGTGTCATGGAGATGGTGCGCTCGCTGCTGCTCCCCGGCTCCGCAGAGGACTCCGGCGTCGTCGTCGCGGTCGGGGATGCCTCGGGCCGCCTCCTCTGGGTCGAGGGCGACCGCGGCATCCGCACGCTCACCGGCGACATGGGTTTCGTCGCGGGTGCGGACTGGGCCGAGGCATCCGTCGGCACCTCCGCGCCGGGAACGGCCCTCGCCCTCGACCGCGCCGTGCAGATCCGACAGGCGGAGCACTTCAACCGGTACGTGCAGCCGTGGTCGTGCACGGCGGCACCCGTGCACGACCCCGAGACGCAGCGTCTGCTCGGCGTCATCGACGTCACCGGCGGGTCGGAGGCCGTGACCCCTCAGGCGCAGCTGCTCGTCGACGCGACGGCCCGCGCCATCGAGAGCGAACTGCTCGTCGGACGCCTGCGCTCCCGGGCGGCGACGCCCAGGCGCCGGGCGACGCGCCCCGCGACGCGCCCCCACGCGACCCTGCGGGTGCTCGGGCGCGACCGTGCCCTGCTCGAGACGGCGGGGGATGCCGCGGCATCCGTCGTCGAGCTCAGTGCCCGGCACGCCGAGATCCTGCTCATGCTCGCGACCCACCGGGAGGGGCTGTCGGCCGACGCCCTGGCGGGGCTCGTCTACGGCGAGCCGGCCGTCGAGACCCTGCGACCCGAGATGGTGCGGCTGCGGAAGGTGCTCGAGAAGCGCGCGCCTCACCTCGTGCCGCTGTCGCGCCCCTACCGGCTGCCCGCCGAGCTCGAGACCGACGTGCAGCACGTCGTGTCGCTCCTCGGGCGCGGTGCGCACCGGGTCGCGCTCGCCGCCTACCCGGGCGCCGTCCTGCCCGAGTCCGTCGCCCCCGGGGTGGACGCGCTCCGCGAATCCGTCCGCGCGACCCTGCGCGAGACGCTCCTCACCGAGGCGGGCGTGGACGTCCTCCTCGCCTACGCCGACACGGCCGAGGGGTCCGAGGATGCCGAGGTGCTGCGCCTCTGCCTCGGGATGCTGCCGGCCCGGTCGCCGCGCCGCGCCGGGCTCGTCGCCCGCATCGAGGCGCTGGGCTGACGCGCTTGCGGGTGTCCGGGCACGGGGTCGTCCCGCCCGCGCAACCCGATGCAACCTCGGGCGGCGTAGCGTGCGGGCAATCCGATCCGCGGCGAGGACGCCGCATCCATGTCCGTCGAAGGAGACAGCATGACCATCGTCGAAGAGGGCGTCTCGAGCGCCTACGCCGCACCCGGCCAGCGGGGCTCGGTCGCCGAGTACCGTGCGCGCTACGGCCACTACATCGGGGGCGAGTTCGTCGAGCCCGTGAAGGGCCAGTACTTCGAGAACATCACCCCCGTCACCGGCAAGCCGTTCTGCGAGGTCGGCCGCGGCACCGTCGAGGACATCGACCGCGCCGTGGACGTTGCCTGGCAGGCGTTCGCGTCGTGGCGGAAGACGACGCCCGCCGAGCGCGCCGTCATCCTCAACAAGATCGCCGACCGCATCGAGCAGAACCTCGAGAAGATCGCCGTCGCCGAGACGTGGGAGAACGGCAAGCCGGTCCGCGAGACGCTGGCCGCCGACATCCCGCTCGCCGCCGACCACTTCCGCTACTTCGCGGGCGTTCTCCGGGCCCAGGAGGGCACGCTCAGCCAGCTCGACGAGGACACGGTGGCGTACCACTTCCACGAGCCGCTCGGCGTGGTGGGGCAGATCATCCCCTGGAACTTCCCGATCCTCATGGCGACGTGGAAGCTCGCCCCCGCGCTCGCGGCGGGCAACTGCGTTGTGCTGAAGCCGGCCGAGCAGACCCCGGCATCCATCCTGTTCCTGTTCGAGATCATCGGCGACCTGCTGCCCGCGGGCGTCGTGAACATCGTCAACGGGTTCGGCATCGAAGCGGGCGCCCCGCTCGCCTCGCACAAGCGCATCCGCAAGATCGCCTTCACCGGTGAGACGACGACGGGGCGCCTCATCATGCAGTACGCCTCGCAGAACCTCATCCCCGTCACCCTCGAGCTCGGTGGCAAGAGCCCGAACCTGTTCTTCGAGGACGTCGCCAGCCGCACCGACGACGCCTACTACGACAAGGCGCTCGAGGGCTTCACGATGTTCGCCCTCAACCAGGGCGAGGTCTGCACGTGTCCGTCTCGGTCGCTCATCCAGCGCTCGATCTACGACTCGTTCCTCTCGGACGGTCTCGAGCGCGTCGGCAAGGTCGTGCAGGGCAATCCCCTCGACCCGGCCACGATGATCGGGGCACAGGCATCCAACGATCAGCTCGAGAAGATCCTCAGCTACATCGACATCGGCAAGCAGGGCGGCGCGAAGCTGCTCACCGGCGGCGAGCGGGTCGACCTCGGCGGCGAGCTCAGCGGCGGGTACTACGTCGCGCCGACCGTGTTCGAGGGCACGAACGACATGCGCATCTTCCAGGAGGAGATCTTCGGCCCGGTGCTCTCGGTGACGAGCTTCGACGACTTCGACGACGCCATCTCGATCGCCAACGACACCCTGTACGGCCTCGGTGCGGGCGTCTGGAGCCGCTCCGGCGCCACCGCGTACCGCGCGGGTCGGGCGATCGAGGCGGGTCGCGTCTGGACGAACACGTATCACCAGTACCCCGCGCACGCCGCGTTCGGCGGGTACAAGCAGTCCGGCATCGGTCGCGAGAACCACCTCAAGATGCTCGACCACTACCAGCAGACGAAGAACCTGCTCGTGTCCTACGCCGAGGGCGCGATGGGCTTCTTCTGAGCCGACACCCCATGACCGACACCACCTACAGCAGGGTCGCCGTCTCGGACGAGGCGGCGGCTCTGCTGCGCACCCTCACCGCGCAGCACGGACCCCTGATGTTCCATCAGTCCGGCGGATGCTGCGACGGCAGCAGTCCCATGTGCTTCCCGATCGGGATGTTCCTCACCGGACCGGGAGACGTGAAGCTCGGCGACATCGACGCGGGCATCGACGATCCGATCGAGGTGTACATGTCGGCATCCCAGTTCGAGTACTGGAAGTACACGCATCTCACGATCGACGTCGTGCCCGGGCGCGGCGCGGGGTTCAGCGTCGAAGGACCGACCGGGATGCGGTTCCTCATCCGGTCCCGGATGCTAACCGCCGACGAGCTCGTCGCCTTCGGGCTCGCCTGACGCACGGCGCCCCCCGTCCGAGGGACGAGGGGCGCCGTGCGAACAGGGGACTCAGCCGTTGCAGGCTTCGCCGATCTTGCCTGCGGCGTCGGTGAACGCCGTGACGCCCGTGTTGATGTCGCCGGCGGCGGACTGCAGCGCAGCCTGGTCCTTGGCGTCGACCGCGTCGCTGATCTCGGCGAAGGTCTTCTCGAAGCTGCCCCAGGCCGTGGCGTACGCGTCGAACGCCTCGGAGACCTCGGGGTTGGTGATCTTGCCCGAGACGTCGTCGATCTTCCCGCCGATCTCGGAGAGGGTGTCGCGGACGGCGCTCGTGTCGCCGGACTGGATCGCGCTGTTGACCTCGCCGCTCGCGGCGTTGATCTCGCTCGACAGGTCGGTCATGTCGGACTGCAGGATGGAGCAGGCCTCGGCCGTGGTCTGGTCGCCGGCAGGCGCCTCGGCGTCAGCGGACGGGGACTGGGCGGCGGGAGCGGAGCTGACCGGCGCGGGGTTGGTGGTGGTGCCCGATTCGGCCGAGCCGCACCCGGTCAGGGCGAACAGTGCCAGCGTTGCGACGGCGAAGCCGGCGGAGATGGTGTGCGTACGTGACATGTGGGTCTCCTTGGTCTGCGGTGTGCGAGGACACGCACCATGACGACGCGCCCCCCGACGATCGACAACGGTAGCCGAGGAGTCCGAGCAGCTCGAACCGTGGACCGAGGGGTACTGCTGTGCTACGACGCGAACGAGGTCAGCGACCGTTCACCCGGGAGCAACCTCCCGGTCACGACCACTTGTTTGTATCGCGACGTGTCCTCTCCGATCGTGACCGTCATCCTTCCGGCGAAAGACGCGGGTCCCTACATCGGCACGACCGTCACGACTCTCGGACGCCAGTTCCAGGACCCCGGCCGGCTACGGCTGGTGGTCATCGACGACGGCTCGACGGACGACACCCGTGTGCAGGTCCAGCACTTCGCCCGCGACATGCCCCACGTGGAGATCATCTCCAATCCGCAGCCCGTCGGACTCGCCGCCGCCCGCAACCAGGGACTCGAGCGCGTGGACACCGAGTTCTTCTGCTTCGTCGACGGCGACGACTGGATGCATCCCGAGCGCCTCGAGAGCCTCATCGCCTCGATGCGCCGACTGGAATGCGACTTCGTACGCACCGACCATGTGACCGACACCGACGGCCGCCGCCGGTTGATGAGGGCGCCGCACGCGTGGCGCGGACGGGCGGTGTCGCCGCGCGAGGCGATCCTGCCTGCGGACGAGACCACCATGGTCGACTACCCCTATGCCTGGGCGGGAATGTTCCATCGCCGTATCCTGGATCAGGGTCTCGCCCACTTCGAGCCCGGACTGTTCACGGCGGAGGACCGACCGTGGATCTGGCGGCTCCATCTGCGGGCGGCATCGTTCGCCGTCGTCGACGCGCCCGCCATCCTGTACCGCCGCGGCGTCACGACCTCGCTGACCCAAGTCCTCGACCGCCGCCAACTCGACTTCCTCCCCGCCTTCGCCGAGGCGATCCGTGTCGTCGAAGACGACCACGACGCCGACAGGTTCCTGCCGAAGATCGCCACCACGACGATGTCGGTCTGCGCGTACCACCTGTTCCGCGCCCGGGCGATGTCGACCGCCGACCGCACGGCGCTGCGCAGCGGCATCCGCGATCTCCTCCGTGCCATCCCGGCGGACCAGATCGACCCCGCTCTGTCGCGCCTGTCGGATCGGCGACGCCGCATCCTTGCGCGCCTCGTGCGCGAGGTCCGCAGCGCATGACCCAGATCTTCGTCCTCAACTCGGCATACGGTCTCATGACGGCGGTTGCCGCGATGGATGCCGGTGCCCTCCCCGCCTCGTCGTCGGGTCGCATCCTGGTCGCCGTCAACGCCGCGATCATCCCCGAGGCCGGCGACGGCATCGTCGACGCCCCGCACCTGGCGGCGTTGCGGTCCCGCTTCGACCGCGTGATCGACCTCAACGAGCTGCTCGCGCCGGAGCGGCCGCCGCACTGGCGGGTCACCGTCGGCGAAGCGCCCGTGCTCGAGCGGCTGCTCCGACAGGCCTGGGGGATCGGCGACCACGCGGTAGAGCTGTTCCTGCAGAGCCCTCAGGTCGCGCCGTCGCGCGTGTTCATCGACGTCTTCATGGGCGCGCCCGTGTCGATCGTCGGCGACGGCCTGATGACCTATTCGCCCATCCGCAACCGGTGGCCGCACACGGTCGCCGGTCGTGTGGTCGGCGTCGTCTACGCCGACACCGTCCCCGGGGTCGAGCCGCTGCTGTTCGCCGGCACCGACCGGCTGCCCGTCCCGGCGACGGCTCTCCGCGCCGTCGTCGACGAGGTGGCCGCCGCGACCGACGATCCCGCCATCGACGCGCTCGGCGATCTCGATCGGCCCGCGCTCGTCCTGGGCCAATACCTCCCGGCGCTGAAGCTCATCACCGCCGACGAGGAACTGCAGATGCAGTGCGACATGATCGACCGCGCGCTCGAGTGGACGCCCGGCGCGATTGTGTTCAAGCCGCATCCGTCCGCCGCACCCGCGCTGATCGACGACCTCGCCGCGCACGCAGAGAGTCGCGGCGTGCGGTTCACCGTGTTCCGCGGCGGCACCCCCGCCGAGGTCCTGGCGCTGCGGGCCCCGTTCGTCGGCGCGGTCGCGGGATTCTCGACCGCCCTCCCGACGCTGCAGGCGCTGACCGGACTCCCCATCGCCGCCGTCGGCACCGAGCTGCTGCTGCAGCGGCTCACGCCCTATGAGAACGGCAACCGCATCCCGGTCACGATCATCGACGCGCTCACCCGTGCCGATTCGCCGTACCGGGGAGAGCGGATGCAGCACCTCGTCGACGCGGTCGGCTTCGCGATGCAGCCGGTGATCGCCGCGCACCTGCGCCCTCGCGCAGAGGAGTTCCTCACCGAGGCGACCGCCGACGAGCGGCACCGCTACTTCGCCCGCACCCGACTGAGCTCGCTCGGCCTGCCGGGCGGTGCCAGACCCGGACTGTTCGCCCGCGCCCTCGGGGCGCAGAGTGGCGCGAGTCGGATCACCGAGATCCAACTCGCCCTCCGCGGCGCTCGCCGCCGCGGCAAGCGGGCCTGGAAGGCCCTTCGAGGAGGATGACCGTGGCAGGCACCGTCGAGACGATCGCGATCATCCCCGCCCGAGGTGGGTCGAAAGGGGTGCCGGGCAAGAACGTGGCGCGCGTGGGCGGGGTGCCGCTCGTCGTCCGTGCCGTGCGGGCGGCGCACGCGTCCGGAGCCGTCGACCTCGTCGTGGTCTCCACCGACGACGAGGCGATCGCGGCCGCCGCACGCGACGCCGGCGCCCGCGTCATCGCCCGCCCGGCCGACATCTCGGGCGACACGGCGAGCTCCGAGAGTGCACTCCTGCACGCCCTCGACGTCCTCGCCGATGACGGCATCGCGCCGCGGGTGACGGCGTTCCTGCAGGCGACGAGCCCTTTCATCCCGGCCGACGCCCTGGGTGCCGGCATCGCAGCGGTTCGCGGCGGCAGCGCCGACAGCGCCTTCTCGGGACGGGAGAGCTACGAGTTCGTCTGGCGGCGGGATGCCGACGGCGCCGCATCCGCTCTCGGTCACGACGCGGCGCATCGTCCCCGCCGACAGGAGCGGGAGCCGCACTACGTCGAGACCGGCGCGTTCTACGTCTTCACGACCGACGGTTTCCGTCGCGCGCGGCACCGATTCTTCGGCCGCACCGAGATCGTCGAGGTGCCCGAGGCGACGTCGATCGAGATCGACGACCCCGCCCAGCTGCGCACCGCCCAGGCGCTCGCCCACCTCGTCGCGCCCGCCGAGCCGATCGCCGCGACGGTGGTCGTGACGGACTTCGACGGTGTCCACACCGACGACTCCGCATGGGTGGATGCCGCCGGCACCGAGCACGTGAGGGTGAGCCGCTCCGACGGCATGGGCGTCGCGCTGTTGCGCCGTGCGGGGGTGCCGATGCTGATCCTCTCGACGGAGCAGAACGCCGTCGTGCGGGCGCGGGCCGAGAAGCTGCAGGTCGAGGTCGTTCACGGCGTGGCGGACAAGGCATCCGTGCTGCGGCAGTGGGCGGCTGACCGCGGGGTCGACCTCGCCGAGACGGCGTACCTCGGCAACGACGTGAACGACCTCGCTGCGATGGCGCTCGTCGGCTGGCCGATCGCGGTCGCCGATGCGCAGCCCGAGGTCGTGGCGGCCGCACGCATCGTCCTGATGCGCCGCGGTGGCGACGGTGCGGTGCGGGAACTCGCCAACCGCATCCTCGCCGCGCGCTGACCGCACGCATCCGACAGCCAGTCGTCCGGTCCTCGCCATCGGGGGTTCATCCGTCATTCACGGTCGGAACCCACCCTGAGAGGAGTAACGACGAAAGGACTCGCCATGACGGTGACCATCGGAAACCACGTGCTCGGCGGCGGACGCCCCGTGTACGTCATCGCCGAGATCGGCCTCAACCACAACGGCGACGTCGAGCTCGCCAAGCGGCTGATCGACGTCGCCGCCGACGCCGGCGCGGACGCCGTCAAGTTCCAGAAGCGCACGCCCGAGATCGCCACCCCGGCGCACATGCGCGACACTCTCCGCGAGACGCCGTGGGGCACCATGACCTACCTCGAGTACCGCTACCGCGTCGAATTCGACCGCGACCAGTACGTCGAGATCGGCGACCACGCCACGATGCGCGGGCTGGACTGGTTCGCGTCGCCGTGGGACGTGCCGAGCGTCGACTTCCTCGAGGACCTCGGGGTCGTCGCCCACAAGGTCGCCTCCGCGAGCCTCACCGACATCGAGCTCCTCGAGGCGCTCCGCGCCACGGGCAAGCCGGTCATCCTGTCGACCGGGATGTCGACCATCGATCAGATCGACCGTGCACTCGAGGTGCTCGGCACCGACCGCACCGTGCTGATGCACGCCACGTCGACCTACCCGATGGAGCCCGAAGAGGCGAACATCAAGATGATCGCCTCGCTCCGCGACCGGTACGCCGGTATCCCCGTCGGCTACTCCGGTCACGAGCGGGGCCTGCAGATCTCCCTCGCCGCCGTCGCTCTCGGCGCCGTCGCGGTGGAGCGTCACATCACCCTCGACCGCACGATGTGGGGCTCGGACCACGCGGCATCGCTCGAGCCGACCGGCCTCGAGCACTTGGTCCGCGACATCCGTGTCATCGAGACGGCTCTCGGAGATGGCGTCAAGCGCATCTACGACGGCGAGCTGGCTCCGATGGCGAAGCTGCGCCGCGTCCCGGCATGATCATGCGCGGTGACCGTCCGGGACGCCTGCGCGTCGTCGCGATCGCCGACGCCGACTCCTTCGTGAAGTGGTCGGCGGCGCTCATCGATTCCGCGCCGTCCGCCGATCCGCACCTGCTGCTCGTGCAGACCCCGCTCGTGGTGAGCGTGACGCAGGAGCATGCGGCGTTGGCGGGCACAGGCATCCGTCCCGAGGCGGTCACCCGCGTGGCCTACGACGACATCGCCGCGTGGCTGGCGAAGGACCGCCCCGACGTCGTCGTCATCGGGGGCCGCGGTCCGTTCGTGCGCCTCGTGATGCGTCAGATCGACCGGGTCACGCCGCGCCCGGTGGTCGTCTCGGGTCTGCCCGGGATGTCGATCCCGGCCCAGCGGGGTGCGGCGCTCTACCGCCGGCACTGCGACCTGATGGTCGTCCACTCGAAGCGCGAGCTGCGCGCGTTCCGGCAGCTGGCGGATCGGCTCGGGCTCACGATGCGCTTCGGCCTGGCCACCCTGCCGTTCGCCCGCCCCGCCCACGAGGCCATGGGTGGCACGGACCTCGTCTTCGCCGCGCAGGCGATCGTGCCGCGCGAGCCCGAGGAACGGCGCCAGCTCGCCGAGATCCTCCGCGCCGCTGCCCTCGCCGACCCGACCCGGCGCGTGGTCCTCAAGCTGCGCAGCCGGCCCGACCTCGGCGAGGCCGAGACGCACTTCGAGCGCACCGAGCTGACCGACCTCCTGCGCGATCGGCCCGACAACCTCGTCTTCTCGCACGAGCCGATGTCTCGGGCGCTCGAGACCGCCGAAGGGCTCGTGACGGTCAGTTCCACGGCCGCGATCGAGGCGATGGCGATGGGCCTGCCCGTCATCGCGCTCACGACGTTCGGGGTCTCGAAGAGCCACCTCAACACGGTCTTCAGTCGGAGCGGCGTGCAGGGGGGTGCCGACGACGTGATCGCGCGGCGGTTCCGTCATCCCCACACCGCATGGCTGGCAGACAACTACTTCCACGACGCGACCGAGTCGACGTGGTGGTCGGACGTCGAACGGCTCGTCGACATGCGCCGCCGAGGCGCGCTCGCGCCGCGCGTCGTGCCGATCGCCCGCGGCGGGCGCCTTCACGAGGCGTGGCAGCGCAAGGCCGTCCTCGGCGCGGAAGATCACTCGGTCCTCGGAGCCGTCGCGCTCGCCGTGGGCGCCCCTCTCGTCTGGGGCATCCTGACGGCCCGCAAGGTGCTCGGCCGCCGCGGCGCCGAGTCGTGGTCCGACGCGGGCAGCGACATCACGGTGACGCCCGCGCGCTATCAGGACCCCATCGTGCGCCCGCGCCGATCCGTCCTGGCGACCGCCGTCATCGACTGAAGATCGCCCCGAACACCCCGCTCTGCAGCGCGAACCAGACGATCACGATCGCTCCGCCGATCAGGATGGTCGCCCACGGCACGGCCGTCTTCAGTCGGCGACCGCTCGGGGCGACGCCCGGCGGCGGGCGGAGCGCCTCGACCGGCGGCGCGAACGGGAGGGCGCCCGCCACCCCGTCGGGCGCGCTGCCCGCGGCGCCGCCGTCGACGCCGGATGCCGCTGCGCCGGCGGCGGGCATCGCCAACCGGTCGTCCCGCCACCGCTCCCACTGCGCGAGCTTGTCCATCAGTGCACCGACGACGGAGAACAGCCATCCCCACGTCCGCGGATCGAGGGTGGAGAAGTCGCGCTTGCCGTACAGGAACAGCCAGTCGTCGACGATCTCGACATCGAGCTGCGCGGCGTTGTCGATGAACCTCGCCATGATGTCGGGCGTGAAGAGGTAGAGCGCGTCCTGCTCGTAGCCCTCCGGGCAGTAGAGCGAGAAGTATTTGTCGAAGTCGCCCTCGAGGCTGAGCCGCTGGTGCTTGTCGAACGTCTGCGGCAGGTTCGTGCCCAGGAAGGTGTTGTTGCCCTCGGCATCCAGCACGATGTGGGGCAGCGGCGTGCCGAGCCGGATGGCGACGTAGCCCCAGCGGTGGGTGGTGCGGTTCTTGCCCGACCCGGTCGTGTACCGGTAGTTCCCGAACTCGACCAGGCGGGGCTGCTCGCCCCGGAGGATGTCCGTCGCCGTGCGCGAACTGCCGAGCGAGAAGATCATCCCCGGCAGCGGCGGGTTGGATGCCTGCGGGTACCAGGTCATGCCGTTCGCCCGGGCGAAGTGGTCGAGTCGGTACCAGCGCACACCGCCGTTGCGGTACGCCTTCACGATGAGGGCGGTCAGGCCGACCGCGATGAGGCCGACCACGAGGATGATCGCGATCGACCCGGCACCCTCGGGCGGTGAGCCCTCGAAGAACGGGGCGAACACGAGTCGGAAGACGAGGTTGACGACGACGAGGCCGAAGACCCCGACGACGGCGACGATGAGGCATCCCGCGGCCCAGCCGGCGGTCTTCGGCGCGCGCCCCGTCGACAGAAGCTGCTTGCGGTACGCCCGCGCCGTGGCCGCGTCGACGGGGTCGGTCAGAGGTCGCGCGTCGAAGGCGGGGCTGCTCATGCGGCCACGGTACCGAAAGCGCCACCCCGCGAGAGATCCTGCTCGCGGGGTGGCGTCGGGTGCACGTTCTGTGCCTGCGGCGGGTGTCAGCCGGCGTGGGCCGCGCGCGCGTCGACGACCCACGTCACTCCGAAGCGGTCGGTGAGCATGCCGAAGCCGGCGCTCCACGGCGACGCGGCGAGCGGCTCGATGACCGTCGCGCCGTCGGCGAGGGATTCCCAGCGCGCGGCGACCTCGTCGAGGGTGTCGCCCTGCAGCGAGACGAAGAAGGCCCGGTCGGTGATCGTGGCGCCGTTCTCGCGGCGGGTCGAACCGGCCACGGCCTCGGCGCCCCGCGTCTCGCCCGGGACGTCGTACGCCATGAGCTGGAAGCCGTCCGCCGCGAGGAGGATGCCGAACACGACCTTCTCGGCGCCGGGCGCCTCGGCGGGCATGCCGACCTGCGCGTACGTCGTCACCGAGACGGTGCCGTCGAACACGCGGCCGTAGAACTCGAGCGCGGCGCGGGCGTCGCCGTGGAAGTTGAGGTGCGTGGTGGTGGAGAGGGTCATGGTGGTCCTTCGGTCGGTGGCTGTCTGCCGGGATCCACTCTTCGCCGCATAGAGGACCGTTTCTGTCCGCTTCTCGAGCAGGATGGAGGAATGTCGTCGCCGTCGCACCGCATGCTGGATCTGCTGTCCGTCCTGCAGTCGCGCCGCGACTGGGGAGGTCAGGAACTCGCCGACCGGCTCGGGGTGACCGTCCGCACGGTCCGTCGGGACGTCGACCGGCTGCGGGAGCTCGGTTACGCGATCACGGCGGCGAAGGGCCCGTACGGCGGGTACCGACTGAGCCCAGGCGACGAACTGCCACCCCTCCTCTTCGACGACGAGCAGGCCGTGGCCATCGCCGTCGCGCTGCAATCGGCATCCGGAGTCGACATCACGGATGCCGCGGCCCGAGCCCTCGCGACGCTGCGGCAGGTCATGCCGTCGCACCTGCGCCACCGCATCGACGGGATCCGGTTCGAGGCGGGGCCGCCGGCCGAGCAGGTGGCGACCGCCGCGCTCGAAGCGGTGAGCGTCGCCGCACGCGAGAGCCGGACGCTGCGCTTCGACTACGGCGACGACGCCGATCGGCCCACCCGGCACGCGGAACCGCACGCCGTCGTCGCTCGGGACGGACGCTGGTACGTCGTCGCGTGGGACCGGGATGCCGCGGACTGGCGCATCCTCCGGCTCGACCGGCTGCGGCCCCGCCAGGGCGGCGGCGTCCCTTTCGAGCCGCGCGAGATCCCGACGGGGGATGCGCAGACGTATCTCGTGGCCAGGTTCAAGGGATCCGAGACGGCGGACCGGTGGCCCGTGACGGGAGAGATCGCCCTGCCGCTGCCGGCGCGGCAGATCGCGCCGTGGCTCGGCGACGCCGAGCTCGCGGAGCGCCCGGACGGCACGTGCGTCGTGCGGGTCGGGTCGTGGTCGTGGGCGGGGGTGCTCGCCTGGGCACTGCGGTTCGATGAGCCGTTCGAAGTCCTCGGCCCACCCGAGTTGGCCGCCGCGGCGGCCGAGGCGGGGAGCCGGATGGCGGCGTCCGTGGCCGGGCCGGTCATCCGCTAGACTGTTGTGGTTGTCCGTCTGCGCTCATGCGCGGAATCAGCGGACACGTGCATCAACCCTCCTGATGCCGGGAAATGCTCGGCATCCGTTCTAGTCCGAAGGAGGTGGGTTAGTGACGCACATCCACCAGTACGAACTCATGGTCATCCTCGACCCCGAGATCGACGAGCGCCAGGTCGCTCCCAAGCTCGACGGTTTCCTCAAGGTCATCACCGCAGACGGTGGCACCATTGACAACGTCGACGTCTGGGGCAAGCGCCGTCTCGCCTACGAGATCCAGAAGAAGAACGAGGGCATCTACGCCGTCGTCAACTTCACCGGCACGAGCGACGCGACGAAGGAGCTCGACCGTCAGCTCAAGCTGAACGAGCAGATCATGCGTACCAAGGTCCTCCGCGCCGAGGAGGCGATCGCTCAGGTCGCCGCCGAGAAGGAGCGCGCTGAGGCCAAGGCCGCCCGCAAGGCTGCGAAGGCCTAAGGCTCATGGCCGGCGAGACCATCATCACGGTCGTGGGAAACCTCACGGCGGACCCCGAGCTGCGCTACACGCAGAACGGCCTGCCCGTCGCGAACTTCACGATCGCATCGACGCCGCGCAGCTTCGACCGTCAAGCCAACGAGTGGAAGGACGGCGAAGCGCTGTTCATGCGCGCGTCGGTCTGGCGCGAGTTCGCTGAGCACGTCGCAGGCTCGCTCACCAAGGGCATGCGGGTCGTCGCGACCGGCCGCCTGAAGCAGCGCTCCTACCAGGACCGCGAAGGCAACAACCGCACGGCGATCGAGCTGGAGGTCGACGAGATCGGCCCCTCGCTCCGCTACGCGACCGCACAGGTCACCCGCGCCGCGTCCAGCGGTGGCAATGGTGGCGGCGGTGGCGGCAGCTTCGGCGGCGGTCAGCAGCAGTCGCGTCCGCAGGTGCAGGCAGACGAGCCCTGGGCCACGCCCGGGTCTTCGGCCCCTGACGCCTGGAGCGCGCCCGGGACGAGCTACGGCGACGACACCCCGTTCTGATTCGAATTCCGGATGCCGCGGGCTGCGGCATCCACCTCTCTTAAGGAAGACACATGGCTGGAAAGGCAACCGGCGATCGCCGCAAGCCGCGGAAGGGCGCGAAGAACGCCGCTCCCGCGAAGGCGATCCGCGTCGGCGTCATCGACTACAAGGATGTCGCGACGCTTCGCAAGTTCATCTCGGAGCGTGGAAAGATCCGCGCCCGTCGTATCACCGGAGTCTCGGTGCAGGAGCAGCGTCTGATCGCCAAGGCGATCAAGAACGCCCGTGAAATGGCGCTCCTGCCCTACGCCGGCGCTGGCCGGTAAGGAGTACCGACATGGCAAAGCTGATTCTCACGAACGAGGTCGCCGGGCTCGGTAGCGCAGGCGACGTCATCGAGGTCAAGAACGGGTACGCCCGTAACTACCTCATCCCCCAGGGCTTCGCTGTGGCCTGGACCCGCGGTGGCGAGAAGCAGGTGGCGTCTATCCGCGCCGCTCGCGAGTCCCGCGCGATCCACGACCACGAAGAGGCTGTGGCGCTCAAGAACACGCTCGAGTCGAACACGGTCAAGCTGGCCGTCAAGGCCGGCGCAGAAGGCCGCCTGTTCGGTTCGGTGAAGACCGCCGACGTGGCCGACGCCGTCAAGGCCGCCGGTTTCGGTGACCTCGACAAGCGCAAGATCCACATCACCTCGCCGATCAAGGCCGTGGGCGAGCACGAGGCGACCATTCGCCTGCGTGACGACCTCACCGCCGTGATCACCCTGCAGGTGGTCGCCGCCAAGTAATCCTGGCGCGCGGTTCGGATGCCGCGGTTCCCTCCCTTCGGGGCGGGGACCGCGGCATCCGGCGTTTGCGGGGCGTGTGTGCGGGGGTGCGGGTGTTCGCGGGTGTTCGCGGATGCAAGGGTTTCGGGGCGACACGCCGGGCTGAGGGGCTCGGAGTCGGGGTGTCGCTCGGGATCTATTGCACCCGCGCACGGGTGGGGCGGATGCCGCGGGTCGAGGCTCGCGGCATCCGCCCCCTCGGGGGAGATCAGACGGTACGGCGTCGCAGAGTGAGCAGCGCTCCGGCGGCGAGCAGAGCCAGGGCGAGCGCGGGGAGCCACGTCACCGCGACTCCGCCGGTCTGTGCCAGCATCCCGAACGGGGTGCTCGCGCTGGCCTGGGGGGCCATCGGAGCGGTGCCGGCGCCGGGAATTTGGTCGTCCGTGCCCATGCCCGGGGTGTTACCGGGGACCGTGCCCGGGTTCGCCAGGATGGTGCCCGGGTCCGTCGGGTCGGTAGGGTCCGTGCCGGGGGTTGCCGGGTCGACCGGGTCGGTCGGGTCCACGGGGTCGGTCGGGTCCACCGGGTCGACCGGGTCGGTCGGGTCCACGGGGTCGACCGGGTCGGTCGGGTCCACCGGGTCGACCGGGTCCATGGGGTCGACCGGGTCCACCGGGTCGACCGGGTCGACCGGGTCGGTGCCAGGGTCAGTCACCGTGCTGTCGCCGATGATGGAGACCGCGGTGTCGCCGATGGTGACGGGGATGTCGACCGGCAGCAGGATCTGGGTACCGCTGCCGACCCCGTTCTCACCCGAGGTGACCGGGGCGCCGGGCGTGGTGCCCGTGCCAGGAGTGCCGGCCGTGCCGCCGCCGACGGTGGTGCTGTCTCCGATGATGGAGACGGCGGTGTCGTCGATGGTCACCGGGAGGGTGATCGGGGCGACCACCTGGGTGCCCGAGCCGATGCCGTCGGAGCCGTCGGTGGACGGGGTTCCGGTGGTGCCGGTGGGTGCGGCCGGGGTGGCTGCGTCGGTGCTTTCGGTAGTGCTGTCACCGATGACGGAGATTGCGACGTCCTCGACCGTCACGGGGACGGTGATGGGCGCGACGACCTGCGTTCCGGAGACGGCGCCGTCGGACCCGTCGGTGGTGGCCGACGGTGCGGGCGACGACGGTGCAGCCGGGGCCGCGGCATCCGTGCTCTCGGTCTTGCTGTCGCCGATGACCGACACCGCGGTGTCCTTGACGGTCACCGGGGCCTTCACGGGGGCGACGACCTGCGTGCCGGACGCGATGCCGTCGGACCCGCTGGTCGACGCTGCGGGAGCCGTGGCGGGCTCCTTTGCGGGTGCGGCGGGTGCGGCGTCCGTGCTCTTGGTCGAGCTGTCGCCGATGACCGAGACCGCCGTGTCCTTCACGGTGACGGGGACGGACACGTCGATGATCGCCTGCGATCCGGAGGCAGCACCGTTGGACCCGCTGGTGGAGGCGGAGCCGGAGTCGCGCGACGGAGCCGCAGAGGACCCCTTGTCGCTCGAGCTCGTGGACGAGTCGCCGAGCAGCGAGATCGCGGTGTCGCCGACGCTGATGGGGGCGTCGACGTTGAGGAGCGCCTGGGTGCCCGAGAGCAGCCCGTCCTCTCCCGAGGTGTTCGGTTCTGCAGCCTGCGCGGCTGCCGCGCCGAAGAGGGTGATCCCCCCGGCGACAAGCGTGCCCAGCAGGGCGCGCGACAACATGGTGTTCATTTCTCTCTCCTGGAACATGACTGGGGATGGCGCGGATGCGCCGTCACGTGGGACGTGCGGGATGCGTGCCGCGGAAACGCGCGGCGCAATCCCCGTCAGTCGGGAGAAACGTCGGTGTCGAAGAAGGGTGCGGGCAGGCCGTGCTCATCGTTCGGCCGTCCGCGTCGCGCCCAGGCACGGTGCGCGACGGGGAAGCCGAACGTGAGCAGGGCGAACAACCCGGCACCTCCTCCAGAGGAGGCAGAAGTCAGAGAACCGGTTCCCGCCAGGGGCGCTGCGGCCGCGGGCGGGGCGCTGTCAGGCGCAGGGGATGCCTCGGGCCCAGCAGCGGCCGACGATGCGTCGGCGGCGGAACCAGCCGTCACGGCTGCTTGGAAGGCGTCACGCGTTGCCAGAGTGGCGGGGCTCACCCCGGCGGCGGGAGCGGGCGTCGAAGGTGCAGCAGCAGCGGTCGCGGCGGGGGTCGTGCCGGTCGCGGAAGCATCGGCGTCGGGCGACGCCGGTGACACCGGCAGAGGGTAAGCGGGAATGACGCCGAGGCCGGGTGTGGCGGGCTCTGTCACGGGGTCGACGGCGTCCACGGCCGGGGGGAGCACGGTGTCGATCACCGGGTCGATCGCGTCCACCACCGGCTCGATGACCGGGCGGACGGCATCTACGACAGGAGCCACGACACCATCCGTGATGGGCGTCACGACGGTGACAACGGGCGGCAGAACGGTGTCAGTGACGGGCTTGACCACCGTGTCGACGACGGGCTTCACGACCTTGTCGGTGACGGGTGCGACCACCTCGTCGACGACCGGCGTGACGACCTTGTCTGTGACAGGCCGTACGACCTTGTCTGTGACAGGCCTGACGACCTTGTCCGTGACGGGCTTGATCGCCTTCTCGACGACCGGCTTCACGATCTTCGTGGCCACCGGCTTCACAACCTTGTCGGCGACGGGCGTGAGGACCTTCTCGACGGGCGCGACCGCCTTCTCGGCCACGGGCGTGACGACCTCCTCGGTGACGGGCTTCACGACCTTTTCGGTCACCGGTGCGACGGTCTGTCCGACGACTTTGGTCACCCCGCTGAGCAGTCCATCGTCTTCGCGGTCGGCGGCGTGGGCGTGCGATGCGCTCAAGGCCACCGCGAAGGCCACCCAGAGCAGTGCGACGCCGAATCCGATCGCAGCGAGGAGACCGAGTCGGACGAACGCGCGTTGCGTCGTAAGCACAGGTCACCTCCACGATTTCTCATCGGAACACGCGCCGTGATAGCCGCGTTCTGCGGGGTGCCTGGAGCAGACACGGTATCCACTTCCTATGATTTTTACAAGAGCTCTTCGGGCATCCTTTTGAGGAGCCGGAAGACCGCAGCAACCGGCCGACTTTCTCATTTGACAAATCCGGGATTCTGCACATGGGTGGGGATAACCCTGAACCTTCAACCGGCACTTGAGGTCGGATATCTATCCACAGACTGTGGGAAAGAAAACTCCCGGTCGAGCAGGATTTATCGGCGTCGCTTCTGTGAGATTCCACGCGTTGTCCACAGCGTCTGTGCACAGGGTCCGCGGCGTTTTGCGCAGATTGTCCACACAGTTATCCACAGGCCGGTTTGCGTGTGTCGGAACCCCTCCATAACGTGTGCGAGGGCCTTCCAGCGGGCCCGGAAGAGGGGCTTGGATGTCGATTGCGGATCTGTCCGACGACCGGATCGGCGGAGCCCGAGGCCCCGAGAGGGTCCCTCCTCATGACATGCTCGCCGAGCAGAGCACCCTGGGCGGCATGCTCCTTTCGGGCGACGCGGTCGCCGACGTCATCGAGGCCCTCCGCGGCACCGACTTCTACGTGCCGAAGCACGAGCTGATCTTCGAAGCCGTCCTCTCGCTGTACTCCCACGGTGAACCGACCGACGTCGTCGCCGTCACGGACGAGCTGATCAAGACCGGCGATCTTCAGCGAGCCGGCGGTGCCGATTACCTGCACTCCCTCACGTCGATCGTCCCCACCGCGGCGAACGCGGCGTACTACGCATCGATCGTCCGTGAGCGTGCGCTGCTCCGCCGCCTCGTCGAAGCCGGCACCCGCATCGTCCAGATGGGCTACAACGGGCAGGGCGAGGCGCTCGACCTCGTCAACAACGCCCAGGCCGAGATCTACTCCGTCACCGGCGCGGAGCAGTCCGAGGACTACGTCCCGCTGCAGGTCGCCGTGGATGCCGCCGTCGAGGAGATCGAGGCGGCACGTGGCCGCGATGGTCAGATGACCGGCATCCCGACCGGCTTCGCCGCCCTCGACCAGCTCACCAACGGCCTGCACGGCGGGCAGATGGTCGTCGTCGCCGCTCGCCCCGCCATGGGTAAGTCGACGCTCGCGCTCGACTTCGCCCGCGCGGCCGCCATCAAGCACAACCGCCCGACCGTCTTCTTCTCGCTCGAGATGGGGCGCAGCGAGATCGCGATGCGACTCATGAGCGCCGAGGGTGCGGTGCCGCTGCAGAGCATGCGCAAGGGCATGCTCGACAGCCGCGACTGGACGACGATCGCCTCGACCCGTGGTCGCATCAACGATGCGCCGCTGTACATCGACGACAGCCCGAACATGACGCTCGTCGAGATCCGCGCGAAGTGCCGCAAGCTCAAGCAGCGCGTCGGACTCGAGATGGTCGTCATCGACTACCTCCAGCTCATGACGAGCGGTAAGCGCGTCGAGTCGCGTCAGCAGGAGGTCTCGGAGTTCTCGCGTGCGCTGAAGCTGCTGGCGAAGGAGCTGCAGGTTCCCGTCATCGCCCTGTCGCAGCTGAACCGTGGTGCCGAGCAGCGCGCCGACAAGAAGCCCGCCATCAGCGACCTGCGTGAATCAGGATCGATCGAGCAGGATGCCGACATCGTCATCCTGCTCCACCGTGAGGCCGCCTACGAGAAGGACAGCCCCCGCGCCGGCGAGGCCGACCTGATCGTCGCCAAGCACCGTAACGGCCCGACCGACACGGTCGTCGTCGCGTTCCAGGGACACTTCTCACGCTTCACCGACATGGCCGTCGGGATGGACTGAGCCACTCCTCACAGGCACGCGAAGCCCAAGCACAAAGAAAAGGGAATACGCGGGGGGTCGACGCGCTTATGGTTGACCAAACACAACTTGTTCTGCCGGCCGTTGCCGGACCCCCGTCGCGTGAGACCCGTCGCGCGGCATCCCTATCGGCCTTCACCCCTTCGAGGAACCGTGACCACTGCTGCCGTGTCGAGCCCGACCACCCGAAGCACCCCGGTGATGACCCACCGCCAGATCCTGTTCGTCATCTTCGGGCTCATGGCGGGTATGTTCCTGTCTGCGCTCGACCAGACCGTCGTCGGCACCGCGATCCGCACGATCGGCGACGACCTCAACGGCCTCAGCCAGCAGGCATGGGTGACGACCGCGTACCTGATCGTGTCGACGATCTCGACGCCCATCTACGGCAAGCTCTCCGACATCTTCGGACGCCGGCCCCTCTTCATCATCGCCATCGCGATCTTCATCGTCGGCTCGGTCGCCGCGAGCTTCTCGACCTCGATGATCGAGCTCTCCGCCTTCCGCGCGATCCAGGGTCTCGGCGCCGGTGGTCTCATGTCGATGCCGCTGGCGATCATGGGCGACATCCTCGCCCCCCGCGAGCGAGCCAAGTATCAGGGCTACTTCCTGGCCGTCTTCGGCATCTCCTCGGTGATCGGTCCCCTCGTCGGCGGCCTGTTCGCCGGCTCGGGTGAGATTCTCTTCATCGCCGGCTGGCGCTGGGTCTTCCTGATCAACGTGCCGATCGGCCTCGTCGCGTTGGCGGTCGTCCTGCGGTTCCTGCACATCCCGCGGCACCCGCACGGCGCGGTGCGCATCGACTGGTTCGGTGCGGCCGCGGTCATCATCGCGCTCGTCCCGCTGCTGCTCATCGCGGAGCAGGGTCGCGAGTGGGGCTGGACCTCACCCATCGCCATCGCCTGCTACGTCATCGGCGTGATCGGCATCGTCGCCTTCATCCTGATCGAGCGCGGCATGAAGGACGACGCGCTCATCCCGCTGAAGCTCTTCCGGTCGTCGACGTTCTCGATGGCGACGGTCATCGGCGTCTTCGTCGGCTTCGCGATGTTCGGCGCGATGCTCACGCTGCCGCTCTACCTGCAGCTCGTGCTCGGCTCGACGCCCACCGAGAGCGGCATCCAGCTGCTGCCGATGATCCTCGGGCTCATGATCTCGTCGATCGTCAGCGGTCAGATCATCGCCCGCACAGGTCACTACCGGATCTTCCCGACCATCGGCACCGCCTTCATGGTGCTGGGCTTCCTCACGCTGACCTTCGTGCGGTACGACTCCTCGTACTGGCACCTCGCCGGCGCGATGCTCCTCATCGGTCTCGGCCTCGGCCAGCTCATGCAGACCCTCACGATCGCCTCGCAGAACTCCGTCGGTCCGCGGGACATCGGTGTCGCCACCTCGGGGTCGACCTTCTTCCGTCAGATCGGTGGCACGCTCGGCACGGCCGTGCTGCTGTCGCTGCTGTTCACGCTCGTCCCGCTGAACCTGCAGACCAACTTCAAGGATCAGCAGTCACTCTCCGACGCCCTCGACGCCGCCCTCGACCCGACGGTCGCGAGCGCACCGGCCAACGCCGGCATCATGTCGAAGGTTTATGACCCCTTCGTGGGCCAGCTCTCGGACGGCGCGCTCGACGGTGCGCAGAAGGGCGTCGACGAGGCGAAGGCCGCGGCCGCCGACGCGGTCGCCCAGCAGGTCGCATCCGGTGCGATCCCCGCGGCCGCTCAGCAGCAGGCCACCGCCCAAGCCGAGCAGCAGGCCATCGCGCAGGCGGGAGCGAAGATCACCGAGCAGCTGCCCGTCGCGAAGGTGGCGGCCGACGGCACGGTGACGCTGGACTTCACGGATGCCGCCGCCCGTCGCGCCTTCGTCGACCAGGCGGTCCCGCAGATCATCGACGGGATGTCGAACTCGTCGGGCTCCTCCTTCGACGACAGCACGATGGACGACACCTCGTTCCTCAACGGTGCCGACCCGCGCCTGACGAAGCCGCTCCTGGTGTCGTTCAACCAGTCGACGGTGAGCGTGTACTGGGTGGCCATGGGCGTCGCCCTGATCGCGTTCGTCCTGACGCTGTTCTTCCGCACTCCGCCGCTGCGTCAGAAGTCGGCGCTGCAGGAGTCGGCCGACGCCGAGCGCCAGCCTGAGCCGATCGCGCTCGGCTGACGCCGGCGGGATGCCGGGGGTCCACCCGAGTTCCTAGAGTGGGGGAATGAGCTCGCGAGGCGACCGCACCCCGTCGCCGGCCGCGCAGATCGTGATCGTGGTCCTCGCGGTGGGCGTCGGGGTTCCGGTCGGGATCGGCGCGTGGATCGGCGGCATCCTTCTCGCCGAGAACCTCGGGGTGCAGATCTCGCCGGAGCAGGTCTTCGCGTGGATCATCGCCGCTGTCGTCGGCGTCGTCCTCTGGCCCCTCTCGCTCCGCGCTGCACGGCGAGGGTTCTCGAAGGCGACCGGCGCGGGTCCGGTGATTGCGGCGGCGACGCGGGGCGAGCGAGCCCTCCGTGCGTCCATCGTCATGGTGGGTGCCGTCGCGCTCGTGGCCCTCTGCGGACCGCGCGAGACGGCGAGCACGCTCGCCACCGCGTGGGAGGCCCTCGCGATCGGTCGGCGCGAGAGCGGTCTCGTCATCCAGCTGCTCAGCCTCATCCTGGTGGCCATCCTCGCGACGCCGGTCGTCGTCTACACGCACCGCGCGGCGAAGAAGCTGCCTGCGGGTGACCCGCGCCGCCTCGTACTGCAGGAGCGCGAAGCGTGGACCCTGGCCGCTGCCACCGCGTGGACGACCTCGCTCATGCTCGGCCTCATCCTCGCCATCGCCATCCTGCTCTGGCTCTGACACGCAGACCCCCGAAGGAGACATCATGCGCAACCTCGTCTACTACGTCGCCGTGAGCATCGACGGCTGCATCGCCGACGAGAACGGCGGGTACGACGCCTTCCTCATCGAGGGCGACCACAACGCCGCCATCTTCGGCGAGTACGCCGACGCCCTGCCCGGGCACGTGCAGCGCGCGGTCGGCATCCACCCCACCAACACGACGTTCGACACCGTGATCATGGGCTGGAACACCCTGATTCCCGCATTGGATGCCGGGATCACGAGCCCGTACCCGCACCTCCGGCAGGTCGTCGCCAGCCGCCGAGACCACGAGGTCGACCCGTCGGTCACCCTGACGAACGATCCAGTGGCGACCGTCCGGTCCCTCAAGCAGGAGGACGGCGCCGACATCTGGCTCTGCGGTGGGGGTGAGCTCGCCGGAGCCCTGCTGCCCGAAATCGACCGCCTCGTGCTGAAGCGCCACCCGGTGGCTCTGGGCTCCGGCATCCGCTTGTTCGGTGAGGCCGCCCCCGCGGAGTACCCCTTCACGCGGACGCGCGTGCGCGAGTTCGCCTCGGGTGTCACGATCGAGGAGTACGCGCGCCGCGCGAGCTGACGAGGGTCAGGCGGGATGCCGCCGGAGCAGCTTCTCGGCCACCATCATCGCTCCGCCGAGCACGGCCGGAATGCCGCCGCCCGGGTGCACCGAGGCGCCGACCCGCCACAACCACGGCCGCCGGAGGTCGTGGTGCGCAGGCTGGTGGAAGGGACCGCTCATCCACAGCGGGTGCGCGGCGCCGTACAGGGCGCCGTGGCGCTCGCCGAAGGTACCGAAGTAGGCGGGGTCGAGGACCGCGGCATCCGTCATCGAATCGGTGAGCAGCTCGTCGAGGCCCATCGTGCGGGAGATCCGTTCGACCTCGCGCCGCACGAACGGGTGCTCGAGGCTGTACCCCGACCCGTCGGCCGGCGCGGTCAGCAGCACGGCGAGCGTGCTCCGATCGTTCGGGTAGACCTGACCGGCGCGGTAGAGGTTGACGAACGCCATCGTGTCGGCGGGCTCATCGCCCGCGGCGAGGCTGCGGTGCAGGGCGTCGGGCTTCGTGGGGAGGATGACGCTGTGCGCGGCGATCCGCTCGGGCAGCGGCTCGCGGAGCGCGCCGTAGATCGCCACCGCGGAGCACGACAGGGCGCCCGGGGTGCGCCGCCGCCCGCCGAGCAGGTCATTCACCCGGTCCGCGTCGAGTGCGCTCACGACGATGTCGGCCGCGAACGAGCCGCCCGCCGTCGTCACCCGTCCACGCTCGATGCGCGTCACGGTCTCGCCGGTGCGAATGTCGACGCCCGCGGCATCCGCCATACGCTCCAGCGCGAGCGGTATCTCGTACACGCCGCCGCGGGGAACCCACACACCGGATGCCGCCATGACGGCCGGCATGCTCGCGTAGAGCGCGGGGGTGCGCTCGGGCGGGACGCCGGCGTTGAGCGTGTGGATGGCGATGATTTCGCGCAGGCCCTCGGGCATCCACGTGAGGCTGTCGAGGTACGCGCGGGTGCTCAGCCGCGGTCCGTAGACCGCGAGCAGCCGGCGCAGCGCCGGGAGCGATCGCCGATCGAGCGGATCGGCGACGAGGAGCGCGGTCACGTCATCGGCGAGGGGCGCGTGCTCGTCGCTGAACCGCTTCCACGCCGGGTACCAGGGGTGCTCCGGCGGCACGGGGAGGGTGACCTCCTCGCCGTCGTAGTAGTAGCGGCCGACCTCGGGGAGCCGCTCCAGCTCGATCGCGCGTGGGTCGGTGCCGAGGCGTGCGCACAGCTCGTGCCACACGCCCGGGAAGGTCACGAGCGAGGGGCCGGAGTCGATGCGCTCGCCGTCGACCTCGAGCCGGCGGCTCTTGCCACCGACCGTCGCAGCCCGCTCGAGCAGGGTCACGTCGTGCCCGGCGCGGGCGAGCAGAGCGGATGCCGCCAGGCCCCCGAGACCTGCCCCGATGACGACGATGCGGCTCATCCGTACACCTCGAAGAACATCTTCGTCAGCTGCAGCCCGCTCGCGACCGAGCCGGCGACGTAGGGGAAGGCGATCGACACCGGGTACAGGCGACGCCCGGTCGCGGGGGTGGGGCGCAGCAGCAGCCACACGACGAGGACGCCCGCGATCGCGAGGTTGAGAGCTGCGACCGGGATGCTGACGAGGGCGAACAGGACGGTGGACGCCAGCCACCAGCATCCGCTCCACACCGCCGTGCCGCGAGGACCCAGCAGAACGGCGGTCGTCCGGATGCCGGCCTCGCGATCCTCGTCGATGTCCTGCACTGCGTCGTAGGCGTGCTTCGCGACGCTCCACGCGAGGAGGCCGATGACGGCGGGCCACAGCGGCGGCTCGCCGAGCGCGACCGGGACGATCAGCAGGGGCAGGCCGTAGGCGGCGTTGCTGAGGGAATCGAGGAACGGCCGCTGCTTGAACCGCAGCGGGGGCGCCGAGTAGAAGACGAAGACCAGCGTGTAGAGGAGGATCAGCCCGACGGCCGCGGGCGGGTAGGCGATGAGGAACCAGACGAGGAACGGCACGTTCGTGATCGCGACGGCCCAGACGATCAGCCGCACCTCGCGCGGCTCGATCCGAGCGCCCTCGATCGAGCCCTTCCGCGGGTTCAGCGCGTCGGTCTCCTGGTCGAAGATGTCGTTCACGCCGTAGATCAGCAGATTGAACGGCAGGGTCAACCAGATGAGGAGCGGGATCGCCGCGGCATCCAGCAACTGCCCCGTGAGCCACATGCCGAGCACACCGGTGCCGATCGTGTTGATCCAGAGGACCGGGCGCGAGATGTGGACCAGACGGCCGAGCGTCGACCAGGCCGAGGCGCGGCGAGTCGGAGCGGGCTGATGGTCGATGGCGGGACTCCTCGGGTGGCGACGGCGCGGACGACCGTGTCCCGCGATTGTATGCGGCGGGGGTGCCGCACCGGCGGCTCTTGCGCCGGGGTTGCTCGCCTGTCGCGACGTGCGAAGGCGCGCGGCGTGTTGTGACAGGGGAGTAGGGGTCAGGGGCGCGGCGCTCGCTGCCCTGTCGCGATGTGCGGAGGCGCGCGGCGTGTTGTGACAGGGGAGCGCGGGATGCTGCGTGGAGCGGGGGTCAGGCTGCGGGGGCTCCCGTGCCCGACAGCCAGGGCTTCAGGATGTCGCGGGCCGTCGTCCAGGTCTGACGTCCGTAGCGCTCGTTGTCCACGTGGCGCAGTTCGCCCTCGCCGCTGAACATGCTCACGAAGTACTGCATCCCCTGCCAGGCGGGGAACGTCTCGTCGGGGTCGCGCGAGAGGCGTCGTCCCACCGCGGCCATCGCCGAGAGCGTCCTCGTCGTGCCCGCCCACTGCAGTTTGAACGTCTCGCCACTGAGCTCGGAGGCGAGCTCCGCCACCTGGCGGGCGGTGATCCGGTCGCCGGCGACCTCGACGACGCGAGGGGCGTCGGCATCGAGGGCGACCAGGGCGACGGTCCGGGCGGTGTCGTCCTTCGTGGTGACGTCGAGCACCTGGTCGGCCGACGACCAGAACAGCACGCGTTTGTGATCGCGGAGGATCATCGGTGCCTGACCGGCGAGCAGTTCGGTGAACATGCCGTTCAGCACCGACGTCGCCTGGATCGGCGCCGCGTCGAGATCCGCGGCGAACTCGCGGCGCAGCTCGAGGTTGCGGTTGGTCCCCGGGGTGAGGCGCCGGTAGTCGGCGGAGTAGTCCGACGGGAGGAAGCGGGGCACCCCGGCCGCGACCGCTGCGGCGAGGAGTGCGCGCTGCGCGTCGACGATGACCGGCCGGATGCCGCTGAGCGCCGAGACGACGACGTCGACACCGGATGCCGCGGCCACGAGCGCGTCGTGGTCCGCGTAGTCGGCGGTCACGACCTCGACCCGTGCGTCGTCGCCGAACCGGTCGGCGGCGGTCGAGCTTCCGGGGCGGGTCAGCACCCGGAGCTGGACGTCGTGGGACAGGAGCTCGCGGGAGATGCGGCTGCCGATGTCGCCGGTTGCGCCGGCGACGAGAACGGTGGTGGTCACGAGGGGGTCCTGTCTGTGGGGGTGGAGGTTCCGCGGCGCGAGCGCTCGGGCGCGGCGACGGGGTGTTCGAAGTCCGGGTCGGTGCGCGCCGCGTCGGCGGCGACGGCGACACGGGCGAGGAGGGTCCGGAGCGTCGCGCGCTCATCGGGGTCGAGCGTGCCGAGCAGGCGGTCCTCCGCCTGGCGGAGCTGTGCACGCGCGGTGTCGAGGGTGGCGCGGCCCGCGTCGGTCGGATGGACGTGGCGCACGCGTCGATCGGTCGGCGCCGGCCTGCGCGAGACGAGGCCCTCCGCTTCGAGCGCATCGAGCAGGTACGTCATCTGCGTCTTGTCGATCCCGAGGCGCTGGGCCAGCTGCAGCTGCGACGAGGGTTCCTCGGTCGTGATCGCGACCAGCACCTGATACCCGCGCGGACCCTGCGGCATCGCGCTCACCGCTTCGGTCCCCAGGCGCGTGAACGTCTGGAAGGTGAGGGGCAGGGCCCAGCCCAGCTCGGTCTCGATGCCGCCGGCATCCCAGTCGATCTCGGATGATTCTGTCTCGATCACGTCGCAACCGTACATGTGCAAGATCGTCTTCTGCAAATACGATCTTGCGATCGACTGAATCAGAGGCGACGGGAGATGATGTCGAAGACGTGCCAGTGCTTCGGCCCCCGACCCGACGGGCCGTCCCTCTCGCGTTCGCTGAGTTCGACGATCTGCCATTGCGCAAGAAGGTCCGCAACCTCGCTCGCCGAGTGTGTGAGCACGTCGTCGTGCGCAGCCCAATCGTCGCGATGTCCGAAGAGCTGACCCGCGAAGACGCCACCCGGGCAAAGCGCCGCAGTGATCAGCGTCCAGATGTGGGCGAATTCGGTCGCGCGAGCGAACGGCAACGAATAGCTTGCGAGGATGAGATCGGCATCCGGCAACTCGGCGAGATCGCCGAACGACGTATCACGCGCATCGAGACGCGGTGATGCGTCCGCACGTGCCGCGATGCGCTCCCGCAGTCCGGGTATCGCGTCGACGGACACGACCTTCCAGCCCCGATCAAGGAGGAATCGCGAGTCGACGCCGTCCCCGGCACCGAGGTCGATCGCCGTCCCCACGCGGGTCACGTGTTCGAGAGCCGCGATGAGGTGCGGTCGTGGCGCCCGGCCCGCCGCAGCGGAGTAGTACTGCTGCCAGTCGCTCGCCTCCGCCATCAGGCCATTCTCGCGCGGTGCGGGGCTCTCGGGCGCAGCATCCGCTCGTCTGTCACGAAGTGCGCGGGCGGGCGGCGTGTTGTGACAGGAGAAGCGGGCGCGACCGCGCGGCACCCCCTCGTCTGTCGCGAAGTGCGCGGGCGGGCGGCGTGTTGTGACAGGGGAACGGGATGCCCCCGGGGGCGCCCCTAGGCGACGTCGAGGGCGATCCGGGCGCGGCGCGCGACGTCGAGGATGCGCCCGACGTTCTCGACCGCGACGCCTGGTTCGTCCGCCCCGAGGTGCTCGAGGGTCGCGAGCTGCGAGGCCAGGAGCGCAGGCGGCATGAAGTGCTGACGCGACCGCATCCGACGGTCCAGCTCCTCGGGCGAGACGACCAACTCGACGAAGCGCACGTCGGGAGCGGCGGCGCGGATCCGGTCGCGGTAGCGCCGCGCGAGGGCGGAGCATGCGACGACGAGGCCCGGCGCCTCGGCGAGGGTCTGTCCGACGATGTCGAGCCAGGGCGCGCGATCATCGTCGTCGAGCGGGTGACCCGCTTCCATCTTCTCGACGTTGGCAGCGGGGTGCAGATCGTCCGCATCGACGAAGTCCACGCCGAGGTCGACAGCGAGGGCCGCGCCGACGGCGGTCTTGCCCGATCCGCTCGGACCCATGACGACGACGCGCGGTGCAGTGCTCACGATTCCACCTTCGCAGAGTTCATAGCGACGACGACCTTGCTGCTCTCGGCGGAGCGCCGTGCGGTCTCGAACGCGTCGACGGCCGCGTCGGGGCGGAACTCGTGGGTGATGACGGCCTCGATCTCGGGGCGACGCCGCAGGACCTCGATCGCCTCGTCGATCTCGTCGAGGAAGCGGAAGGCGCCCGTGAGCGTCGCCTCCTTGGAGATGAGCGGGGCGATGTTCACGCCGACCGGCTGGTTCGGCAACATCCCGATCTGCACGATGGTGCCTCGACGGCGGACGGCGGCGATCGCGGACGACACCGCGGGTGCGGCACCGGAGCACTCGAGGACGACGTCGTACGTGTCGGACGGGATCTCATCCTGGCCGACGCGCCAGACGCCGTCGGCCCCGAGCGCCCGTGCGCGCTCCAGCGGCTCGGGCAGCAGGTCGGTGATCTCGACGCTCGCCGCTCCCGCCTCCTGCGCGGCGACGACGGCGAGGAGCCCGATCGGACCGGCGCCGCACACGAGCACGCGCGCACCGGCGAGGGAGCCGGCGCGGCCGGCGCCGTGCAGGGCGACGGCGAGCGGCTCGGCCAGGACGGCGCGGCGCACGGGCAGGTCGGCGGGCAGGGTCCGGATCATGCCGGCATCCACCACCAGGTAGTCGCTCATCGCGCCCTGCGTGTGCGGGGTCGTCGCGGCGCTGCCGAGGTAGCTGCCGCCGGGGCGCAGGTGCGGCTCGACGGGAATGGGCTCCTCGGGACCGAAGCGGGCAGGATGCACCGTCACCGCCGTGCCGGGTGCGAAGCGACCGTCGGGGTCGAGGTCGACCCAGCCCGACAGCTCGTGCCCGGGAACGAGCGGCTCCGTCACCACGAACGCGCCGTTCGCGCCCTCGGAGTAGTAATGCAGGTCGGATCCGCAGATGCCCACGTATCCCACCCGCACGCGGACCTGCCCCGCGTCGGGCTCGGGGACGGGACGATCCGCCACCGTGAGGTCGAGCTTGCCGCCGATGACGACTGCGTCCATGTGTGTCTCTCCTCGGATCAGACGACCGCGGTCATGCCGCCGTCGACGAACAGGTTCTGGCCGTTCACGAAGTCGCTCGCCGCCGAGGCCAGGAACACGAGCGGTCCGCGCAGCTCCGCGACGTCACCCCAGCGGCCGGCCGGGGTGCGCTGGGCGACCCAGTCCGAGAAGTCCGCGTCCGCGACGAGCGCCGCGTTCATCTCGGTGGCGAAGTACCCCGGCGACAGCGTGTTGACCTGGATGCCGTGGCGCGCCAGATCCGCGGCCATCCCGCGACTGAGTTGGGCGATGCCGCCCTTGCTCGCGGCGTACGGCGCGATGGTCTGACGCCCGAGCAGCGACTGGACCGAGGCGATGTTGATGATCTTGCCCGAGCCGCGCGCGATCATGCCGGGGGCGACGAAGCGCGACACGTAGAACGCGCTCGACAGGTTGCTCGAGATCACCGCATCCCAGTCCGCCACGGGGAACTCCGCGAAGGGCGCCCGCCGCTGGATGCCGGCGTTGTTGACCAGGATGTCGGGGGCCCCGACCCGCTCGACGAGCTCACCGATCGCCGTCTCGACAGCCGCGGCATCCGTCACGTCGAACAGGGTCGTCTCGGGACGGATGCCGGTGCGCTCGGCGATCACGTCGGCGCTGCGGCGGGCCGCCTCGGCGTCGCGGCCATGCACGATGACGCGGGCACCCGCCTCGGCGAGACCGACGGCCAGGCTCTGGCCGAGCCCCCGCGACGATCCCGTCACGAGGGCCAGGCGGCCGGTGAGGTCGAAGACGTCAGACAAGGGACACCGCGCCGAAGATGCCGAGCACGATGAGGAAACCGACGACCGATTCGATGGCCTGCTGCACGGTCCAGGTCTTGAGCGTCGTCTTGACGTCCATGCCCATGAGGCGACCGACGAGCCAGAAGCCCGAGTCGTTGACGTGACCGGCGAAGACCGAGCCGGCGGCGGTGGCGAGCACGATGCAGGCGACCTGCAGCGGGTTGAAGCCGCCGGAGACCACGGCCGGGGCGACGAGGCCCGCGGCGGTCACGAGGGCGACCGTGGCCGAACCCTGCGCCACGCGGAGGAGGACGGCGATGATGTAGGCGGCGAAGATGACCGGCACGCCGATCGAGGCGAGAGAGTCCGAGAGTGCGTCGCCGATGCCCGAGGCGCGAAGGACCCCGCCGAACATGCCGCCGGCGCCGGTGATGAGGACGACCGAGCAGATCGGCCCCAGCGAGGACTCGACGATCTTGTCCAGAGCGCTGCCGCCGACCCCGCGGCGGGTGCCGAGGACGAACAGGGCGACGAGCACCGCGATGAGCAGGGCGACCTGGCTCGTCCCGATGAGGCCGAGCGCCTGCACCCAGACGGCGTTGCCGTCGACGGCTCCGGACGAGACGAGCGCGGCGGAACCGGTGTTGAGGAGGATCAGGACCAGCGGGATGGCGATGACGCCGATGACGGTGCCGGCCGTCGGCGGGTTCGTGGGCTCGACGTCCTCGCCGAACAGGCGCGGGATGGCGAGCGGGATGCGGCGGTCGATGAAGCGCGCCCAGAGGTAACCACTGAGGTACCAGGTGGGGATCGCGACGACGAGGCCGATGAGCAGGACGAGGCCGAGGTTGGCGCCGTAGGTCTCGCTGGCCGTGATGGGGCCGGGGTGCGGCGGCACGAAGACGTGCATGACCGAGAAGGCGGCGGCGGCCGAGATGCCGTAGAGCAGCATGTGCTTGCCGCCGATGCGCCGGGCCACCGCGAAGATGATCGGCAGCATGACGACGAGGCCGGCGTCGAAGAACATCGGGAAGCCCATGAGGAGCGACGCGACGCTGAGGGCGATCGCGGCTCGCTTCTCGCCGAAGACCGAGACCATCTTCTCGGCGAGCACGCGGGCGCCACCCGAGCTCTCGATGAGGGCGCCGAGCATCGCTCCGAAACCGACGAGGAGCGCGACCGTGCCCACCGTGGAACTGAAGCTGTCGATCAGCACCTTGCCGATGCTGCCGACGGGGATGCCGGTGGCCAGCGCCGTGAGCAGCGAGACCAGCACCAGCACGATGAACGCGTGCAGGCGCACCTTGATGATGAGCAGGAGGATCAGGGCGACCGCTCCGGCCGCGATCAGGAGGAGCGGTAGCGCTCCGAGTGTTTGCGTCCACTCATCCATGGGTGTGTTCTCCAGTGAATCGTCCCGGTGCCGGGGCCATTCCCGGCAGCGAGCCCACGGTGCCACATAAGTAGTACCTTTCGCAAGCGAATGATCGTACTTTTCGCGGTAGCGTGAGCATCGCTACGAAGGACACCGATGCCCACGCTTGCCACCACCGCATCCCACGCTCACATCGTCGAGACCCTCGGCCGGAGGATCGTCGGCGGTGAGCTGCCGCCCGGAACAGGGCTGACCCTCGCCGGTCTCGAGGAGTCGTTCACCGCATCGCGGACGGTCGTGCGCGAAGCGGTCCGGGTCCTCGAAGCGCACGGGCTGCTCACCTCGCGTCGCCGCGTCGGGCTCGTCGTCCGTCCGCAGGCGGAGTGGGACATCCTCAACGCGGACATCATCGAGTGGTCGCTCGACAGCCCGCGTCGGCGCGACGTGCTGATCGAGCTGACCGACCTGCGCGTCGCCGTCGAACCCGTCGCCGCCCGGCTGGCCGCGGAACGGGCGGGGGATGCCGAGCGCGACGAGCTCGTGCGGTGGGCGACGCTGCTCAGCGACCTCGGAAATCAGGGACTCGGTGACTCGGACGAGTACCTCGACGCCGACATCGCGTATCACCGGCTTCTGCTGAAAGCCTCGGGCAACGCCCTGTTCGAGAAGCTCGGCGACCCCATCGCCGAGATCCTGCGCGGCCGATCGGTGCGAGGGCTGACGCCCGGGATGCCGCGGGTCGGCACCCTCGAGGCCCACCTCGCGACGGCCCAGGCGATCCGCGACGGCCGCGAGGCCGATGCGGAGGCTTCTGCCCGGGAGCACCTGACCCTGGTCTCCGGCGAGGTCGAGGAAGTCTGACTCGCACAGGCCGCCGTGGTCGGCGCTCGCCTGTCGTAATGTGCGGGACCGCGCGGCGTGTCGTGACAGGGGAGGGCGTGGCGGGGTTGGCCGTCGGTGCTCGCCTGTCGCGATGTGCGGGACCGCGCGGCGTGTCGTGACAGGGGAGGGATGCCGCGCGGCGCCGGCTGCTTGACGCGTATACCCTAGGGGGGTACCGTATCTAGCATGAACGGATACGACGCGAACAAGGACGACCTGCAGAAGCGGCTGCGCCGCGTCGAAGGCCAGGTCCGCGGCATCGCGCGCATGGTCGACGAGGACAAGTACTGCATCGACATCCTCACGCAGGTCTCCGCCGCGACGAAGGCGCTCGAGACCGTCGCGCTCTCGCTGTTGTCCGACCACCTCAGCCACTGCGTCGCCGAGGCGAGCGCCGAAGGCGGCCAGGTCGCCGCCGACAAGATCCGCGAGGCGAACGACGCGATCGCGCGTCTCGTCCGCTCCTGAAACCCGGAGGAAGAACACCATGACCGACCGCATCCAGCTCGGACTCACCGACGTCTCCGCGTCCGCCGCAGCCCCGGCATCCGCTGTCAACGAAGAACTGCTCGTCACCGGGATGACCTGCGCGCACTGCGTCGCGAGCGTCCGCGAGGAGCTCTCCGAGGTCGACGGTGTCGAGGGCGTGTCCGTCGACCTCGTCGCCGGCGGCACCTCGCACGTCACCGTGCACAGCGCGACCCCCCTCGACGACGACGCCCTGACCGCCGCCATCGAGGAGGCCGGATACACCCGGGTGTCGGCGTGAGCACCTCCGACGTCGAGCTCGACATCTCGGGGATGACCTGCGCCTCGTGCGCCACCCGCATCGAGCGGAAACTCAACAAGCTCCCCGGCGTCGAGGCATCCGTCAACTACGCCACCGAGAAGGCGCGGGTCCGTGCCGAGGGTGTCGAGACGGCGCAGCTCATCGCGACCGTCGAGGCCGCGGGGTACGCCGCGACCGTACCCACGCCCGAGCCGGAAGCGGCCGAGTCCGAGGACGAGACGAAGCCGCTCCGCCAGCGGCTGCTGATCAGCACCGCCCTGTCGCTGCCCATTGCGCTGATGTCGATGATCCCCGCGCTGCAGTTCGAGAACTGGCAGTGCCTCGCGCTGACCCTCGCCGCCCCCGTCGCGGTGTGGGGTGCGTGGCCGTTCCACCGGGCCGCCGCCGTCAACCTGCGCCACGGCGCGGCGACGATGGACACCCTCATCAGCCTCGGCGTGATCGCCTCGTTCGGCTGGTCGCTTTACGCGCTCTTCTTCGGCGGCGCCGGCATGCCCGGCATGACGATGACCTTCACGCTGGTCGGCGCGCCGCAGGCGGGCGGGCACGAGATCTACCTCGAGGTCACCGCGCTCGTGACGGTCTTCATCCTCGCGGGCCGCTACATCGAGGCCCGCGCGAAGCGGGCGTCGTCCGAGGCGCTCCGCGCGCTCCTCGAACTCGGGGCGACGGATGCCGCGAAACTGCAGAACGGTGTCGAGACGCGCGTTCCCGTTTCACAGCTCGTCGTCGGCGACACGGTCGTCGTGCGACCCGGCGAGAAGATCCCATCGGACGGACTCGTCACCGCAGGGCTCAGCAGCATCGACGCGAGCATGCTCACGGGTGAGTCGATGCCCGTCGAGGTCGCCGAAGGATCCCGCGTCGTCGGCGCGACGATCAACGTCGGCGGGCGCCTCGAAGTGCGGATCACCCGCGTCGGCGCCGACACCGAACTCGCCCGGATGCGGCGGCTGATGGAGGAGGCGCAGACCGGCAAGGCCCAAGTGCAGCGCCTCGCCGACCGGGTCTCGGCGGTCTTCGTGCCCGTCGTGATCGGGCTCGCGCTCGCCGCGCTCGTCGGCTGGACGATCGCCGGTGCGCCGTGGGAGCTCGCCTTCACCGCCGCCGTCGCAACGCTCATCATCGCCTGCCCGTGCGCGCTCGGGCTCGCGACCCCGACCGCCCTGCTGGTGGGAACCGGACGTGGGTCGCAGCTCGGCATCCTGATCCGCGGACCTCAGGTGCTCGAGCAGACGCGCACCGTCGACATGATCGTGCTCGACAAGACCGGCACCGTCACGACGGGGCGGATGAGTGTCACCGATGTGCTGCCTGCGGGCGTGTCCCGCGAGGAGCTTCTTGCGGTCGCTGCGGCAGTGGAGTCGGGGTCGGAGCACCCGGTCGCCCGCGCGATCGTCGCGGCATCGGCCCCGGGGAGTGTCGAGTTGTTCCAGTCGCACGCCGGGTTCGGTGTGCAGGGCGTCATCGACGGCGCGGCCGTCGTCGCGGGCCGGCCGTCGTGGCTCGCGGAGCAGTGGGCCGTCGCCGTGCCCGCGGATCTGCCCGAGGGGACGGTCGTCGCGGTCGCGCGCGACGGCGCATACCTCGGTGCGATCGTCGTGGCCGACACGGTGAAGGACTCGAGCGCCGCGGCGATCGCCCGGTTCCGCGAGCTCGGGCTCGAGCCGATCCTGTTGACCGGCGACACGGCCTCATCGGCAGCGCGGGTCGCCGCCGACGTCGGGATCTCCCGCGTCGAAGCCGGCGTGACTCCGGCGGGCAAGCTCGACGCGATCCGTCGCCTGCAGGGTGAGGGCCGGGTCGTCGCGATGGTCGGTGACGGCGTCAACGACGCCGCGGCGCTCGCCGCTGCCGACCTCGGCATCGCGATGGGCGGCGGAACGGATGCGGCGATCGCGGCATCCGACATCACCGTCGTCTCGGGCGACCTCACCGTCGTCGCCGATGCGGTGCGCCTCGCGCGGCGGACCCTGGGCGTCATCAAGGGCAACCTGTTCTGGGCGTTCGCGTACAACGTCGCCGCGATCCCGCTCGCGATGGCGGCGCTGCTGAACCCGCTCGTCGCCGCGGCCGCCATGGCGCTGTCGTCCGTGTTCGTGGTGACGAATAGCCTGCGGCTGCGCGGGTTCCAGGGGGTCGGGCGGGGCTGAGCGTGTGCTCGGCGCGCGGGCGTCGCGCCCGTTCGCGGATGCGATAGTTCGAGCGCGACACGCCGGGCCGCGGCATCCCTCACCGGGGTGTCGCCCCGGATCTCTTGCATTCGTTGACAGGGTGGCGGGCGGGAAGCGTCGAGGGAAATGTTCACCGATGCAATGGATGCCGAGCGACACGTCGCACTCCGGCATCCATCACCCGCGTGTCGCTTCGGATCTCTTGCATCGGCGGACGCCGAAGCGCGTGGAGGTGCAAGCGATGATGGAGCCGATGCTCGCGAACAGCCACGTCCTCCTCACCCCGATCACTCCTGACATCGCCCGCCGGATCATCGATCGCACCGAGCAACCGGGTGACGACTGGCATCCCGACTACCCGTTCGTCGACGAACTCGACCCGTTGGCCGCGCTGGCGGCCTCGGAACTGTCGGAGACTCCGTTCACGATGTACGCGATCCGACGCCCTGATGACCGCGCCGCCGTCGGCGGATTCGGGTTCTTCGGGCCGCCCGATGCGAGCGGCGCGGTCGAATTCGGTTACGGCCTGATACCCGCGGCACGAGGGTGTGGGCTCGCATCCGCCGCGGTCATGCTGGCCCTGCATCACGCCGGGCAGTGGGGTGCGCTCCGCGCGAAGGCCGACACCGAACGCACGAACGCGGCATCCCGCCGGGTGCTCGAGTAAGCAGGGCTTCACGAGGTCGGCCGACGTGGGGACCTCGTGTTCTTCGAACGCGCCCTCGGCACCGTGACACGATCGGACCATGACTGACGCCGTGTACGCCGAGCTCGATCGACTGCTGGCCGCACGCGATCGCGACGACATGGCGCCGACACTGGCGGCTCTGAAAGTCATTTACGACGAGCATCCGACGGACGCGCGGGTGCTCTACGAGTACGCCGGCGCGCACGACACGGCCGGTCAGGAAGAGGCGGCTGCCGAGCTCTACGAACAGGCTCTCGCCGCTGGCCTCGAGGGAGATGTCCGACGCCGTTGCCTCCTGCAGTACGGCAGCACGCTGCGCAACCTCGGTCGTTTCGACGAGTCCCTCGCACTTTTCGCCGGAGCGCGGACGGAGTTCCCGGATGCCGCATCCCTCGCCGTCTTCGAGGCGATCACGCTGCACGCGGCGGGGCACGTCCACGCCGCGCTCGGATCGCTCCTCGATGTGATCGCCCACCACGTCGACTCTCCCGAGCTCGAGCGCTACAAGCCGGCGATCCGCGGCAACGCCGCCAATCTGCGCGACCTGGGCGCGGGAGAATCCGCCGGCTAGACCCCGGCCTCGCCGTGGCGCGCGTTCCGCAGCGGCGAGAACACGATCACCAACGCAGCGACGGCGAAGACCGCGGCCGCGACGCCGAGGCTGGCCGCGTACCCGAGCCAGGTGACGAGCACCCCGGCGCCGAGGGCTCCGAAGAAGAAGACGATGCGGTTCGTCGTGCGGATCGTCGCGTTCATGCGGCCCTGGATTGCATCGGGCGCGATCGCCTGACGATACGAGATGTCGTTCGCATCCTCGACGCCCATCGCCAGGCCGAAGAGGAACTGCGCGATCGACACGATCACGAGGAGCACCGTCATGGTCGTCGCGCTGCTGAGAGGGACGACCGCCAGGAGCAGCCACGGCACGACCGTCAGACTGCGGCCGACGAGGATCGCCCGCCCGGCTCCTATCCGCTCGCCGACGGCGGGCGCGATGATCGCGCCGAGGAAGCCGCCGACCCCGCCGACGGCCACGGCGATGCCGTAGGCCCAGGCCGGCATCCCCAGTTCTCGGAGCGCGAAGACGGCGAACACGGTCGCCACGATGCTGTTGCCGAGGAACCAGACGTGCACCGACAGCGCCAGCGGGCGAAGCGTTTTGTGCCGGTACGTGAAGCGCATGCCTTCGACGATGTCGTGACCGATGTGACGACCCGCCCTGCGGGGAGCGGGCGCGGACTCGGTGACCCGGATGCGGGACTGGAGAACGGCCGACACCGCATGGATGACGGCCTCGAACACGAAGATGAGAGGCGCGCCGACGAGGGTGAGGAGTGCGCCCCCGGCAGCAGGGCCCGCCGTCCCCGCGACGGTCTCGCTCTGGCCGAGTCTCGCGTTCGCCGACACGAGGGACGACCGGGGGACGATCTGCGGCACGAACGGCTGCTCCGCCGACTGGGCGAACAGGGTCAGGACTCCGAGCGTGAGCATGATCGCCGCGAGCGACCAGAAGTCGAGGTGGCCGAGCAGCAGCAGGACCGGGATCAGCGCGAAGACGACCGCGCGGCCGATGCTCGTCAGCACCAGCGTGCGCTGCCGGTTCCAACGATCCATCAGCGCTCCGATGATGAACCCGAGAAAGAGGTACGGCGCGACGCCCAGCGCGTTCAGGATGCCGATCTGCGCCGGCGTCGCCGCGACCACCGTGACGATGAGCACTTGGAACGCGACGTTCGCGATGGCCGACCCGAACCCGCGGATGGTCGTCGCCGTCCAGAAGAGCCGGAATGCCGGGATGCGCAGGACCTCGGTTCGGCCTTCGCCGGACGATCCCGGCGGGCCCGCGTTGCGCATGGTGCGACCCTATCCGCGCGGGTGGGCGGGTGATGCGCGGTCAGCGGAAGTAAGCATCCGGGAGCAGTTCGCCGACCGGCCGCATCACGGGACCGTCGGCAGTGGGGATGGCGACCAGGATGTCCGGGTGCTGGTCGAGCAGGACCTGACGGCACCGGCCGCATGGTGGGATCAGGCCGCGCCCACCGTCGCCGGCCGCAGCGATGGCGAGGAGTCGCGGTGCCCCAGCGGTCGCCGCGACGCCGAGAGCGACCAACTCTGCGCAGGGCCCGCCGGTGAAGTGGAAGACGTTCACGGCCTCGTGGACGCGACCGTCGATGTCGATCACGGCGGCGGCGACGGTGTGGTTCGCGTTCTCCCCCAGCGTGCGGGCACGGGCCTCAGCCGCGGCGATGACCTGTTGGTCAGGTTCAGAGGGTCGCATGGAGGGCAACTGTAGTGTGCGCTGGGTCTTGTCATCGCTGGTGCGCAGGTTCGGACGACGCACACCTTGTCGACCTAGGCGGCGGCGTCCGCTCAATGCACGGCGCTGGCGGGTCGGAGGGTCGCGCCCATCTGCACGCGCCGCCCGTAGCGGTCGAGTCCGAGGCGTGCCTCGACCTCGACGAGGGAGCGGTGGAACGCGGTCGAGGGCTCCTCCTCGGCGAAGCCCACCGTCGCGTAGAACGGTGCGTTCCACGGCACGTCCGCAAACGTCCGGAGCGTGATCCGCGAATGCCCGCGTTCACCGGCGTGACGCTTCGCGGCCTCCGTCAGGGCCCGGCCCAGGCCCCGCCGCGCGAACGCCGGACTGACGGACAGCTGCTCCAGGTGGCACGCGTCGTCGATCTCCAGAACGTGCACGAAGCCCACGACGTCCTCGTCGACCTCCGCGACGAGAACGAACCCCAGGTCCGTGATGCGCTCCGCACCCGGGGGCGCCGGCGACCATGCATCGGGTTCGAGCCGGTCGATCAGGAGACGGTCCGCGTCGTTCTCGATCCGTTCGATCGAGGTCGCGTCCGCCGTGGTTGCGAACCTGATGCGTGGCGACACCTGACCAACGTACAAGTAGGCGGCATCCGGGGTCATGGTCGGAAGCCCGCGAAGCCAGCCTGTCGAGGTGATCTTCCGGCCCCGCCGGTGACGGATGCAATAGTGCAGGGGCGGCACGCCGGTGATGGATGCCGGGGCGCGGCGTGTCGCGCGGCATCCATTGCATCGGCCTACAGCCTCCACGCTCAGCACGCCGGCCAGGAGCCCGCGTTCGACACGGATAGAGTCCCGGAGTGTCCACAAACCCGTTCGGCGAAGTTCCTGTCCTGCCGGTGGCGATTCCGCTCGGCGTCGCACTGTTCGTGCTGCTGATCGCCGTGCTGGCGCGGCGGAAGAAGCTCACATGGGCTCGCGCCGTGACAGCTCTCGTCGTCGCGGTCTACGCCGCCGGGATCTTCGCCAACACGATCTTCCCGATCTACCTGACCCCGGTTGACAGCGGTGAGCCGTGGACCCCGAAGCTCGCGCTGGTGCCCTTCTACGACTACGAGGTCGACGACGCGCTCATGAACATCGCGGTCTTCGCACCGCTGGGAGTTCTGATTCCGCTCCTCGTGCGCCGCGCGTCCTGGGCGAAAGTTGTGCTCATCGCCGTCTCGATCAGCCTGGGGATCGAGTTCCTGCAGCTCGCGGCGCAAGCCTTCTTCGCCGGCGGTCACATCGCCGACGTCAACGACCTGATGTGGAACACCGTCGGAGGTGTCGTCGGGTACGGGGTCTACCTGGTCGCTCTGCGGATCCCCGGATTGTCCGCGCTCGTTCGCCTGTTCCGGTGGCACGAAAGTCCGGCTTCGGATTCAGCGTTGGGCGCACCCGGTGTCGGCGGACCCACGCCCTCGAGATCACCTGCGAAAACGGACGCCTCTTAGTCACCGCGGCTGCGAAAACGTGAAGGCCCCACCGGCTGACCGGCGGGGCCTTCACACATTCAGTCCACCTGGCTTACTTGAACGCGTCCTTGACGTTCTCGCCGGCCTTCTTGAGGTTCGCTTCGCGCTGGTCGACTTCGCCCTCGCGGCGAAGGTCCTCGTCATTGCGGTGCTCGCCCAGGGCTTCCTTCGCCTTGCCGGCGATGTCCTGCGCAGCGTTCTTGATCTTGTCGTCGAGACCCATGGCACACTCCTCAGTTCGTGGGAATCCCAGGATCCGACTCGCGACGATTCCACTCAACCGCTTGATTTCGGCGCCGATTGGTGAGAGTCACAACTCGCGCCGCCGACTCGCCGTCGCCTCGTAGGCGTGCAGCCACACGAGGTCGAACTCCTCGCGGGTGATCCGGCCTCGCACGAGGTCCTGCTCCGCGTGGTCGAGCTCGTCGGCCTGCTGTTGGATGCGGTGGGCCACATCCAACGCCGACGGCGAGACCTCTCCGGCGAAGAACGTGCACCGGACGGAGTGCGCGTCGCGAGCCGCGGCTCGGCCCCGATACGACAGGAACACCCCCGGTCCGACGATCGCCGCGGTCATCAGCAGCAGCGTCGGTACCGTCGGAGCGCCCATCCCGACGAGGGCCATCCAGAGGACGAAACCGGCGCAGACGGCGACCTTCCAGAAGGTGGATGCCGCCAGCGCGAACGTGCGCTCAGCGTCCGAGGACAGCGGCGAGTACACGACGATGCGGTCGGTCACGATGCCGTGACGGGTGACACCGTGCCACACGTGACCCCAGTGCGGGCGGTCGGAGCGGAACAGCCGGATGCGGATGCCGGCCGGGTCTACTTGCCGCATCGCCCCGTCCAGTCCTCGTCGGATTCGCTGTCGACGGTGGGGGCGACCAGCTGGGACCGGGCGACGGTCCCTTCGCAGAAGAGCACGATCCGGTCGCCGGGCGACGTGATCGCCGGCAGCAGCGCGGACACCTTCCGGTGCGACGAGCCCGACCCCACGACGACGCTCGACACCAGACGGCGATCCGTCGCGCCGCCCAGGAGGAGGGCGAGCGTGACCTGGTCTGCGACGTCGTCGAGGTCGCTGTCGACCGACAGGTGGACCGTGCGGCATGACGGCCCCGGCTCCTCCCGGCCCGTGACCGTGGTCACTACGACGCTGACGAAACGCTCACGGTCGCTGCGTTCGGCCGGCGCGATCAGGACGCAGGGAGTCGTCCTCGTCTGAGCCAGCTCCCGTAGCGAACGTCCGCCGATGCGGATGTCGCGTTCCTCGAATCGCGTGCCTGCGGGGAGCAGAGGCGGTCGTGCGGGCGTGGTCCGCGAGTGCTGCCGCGCGGCGGCGATGATCGTGTGCAGAGCGCTCATCAGCGCACGACCGTCGGGATGTCGGCATCCGGCGAGACGCGACGGGGCTTCACGTCGCGCAGCGCGAGCGCGCCGGTGCACGGCACCGCGAGCAGGTCGCCCTCGACGAGGTCGGCGGGCAGGATCGCCTGCATGTAGGGCCAGGTGGGCGCGCCGACATCGCCGGGGACGATGTCGAACATCGCCTGCTTCGCGGTGGACGCGCGACCGATGAGGCGGCAGTGCTCCCACTGGATCGGGAGGTCGTGCGTGGTGCAGTCGACGAGCGCGAGACGGCGCCCGTCCTGCGAGTCGACGCGCAGCGTCACGCGGAAGACGAGGACGGTGACGTCCATGCCGATGCCGCGACGGCGGGCATCCTGCGTGTGCGGGTGGGCGAGGTCGCCGGTCATCACGCACGGCGTCCCTTCGAGCTCGGCCAGGCGCGTGAGCGACACACCCGCCACGGTCACATCGCGTACCTCCGCGACGGTGTGCTCGGGCCATGCCCGCCGTTCGATCGGATCGGGGATGCTGCGTCGCAGCGAGGGGAGGACCGTGGTCAACGTCATGAGCACAGTCCTAAGCGCTCGCCGAGGCCCGCGGAACAGGTCCGAACGGAACCCATACGGCCGGCCCGCGCGTCGCATCCGGCACCTAGGGTGAGGGGATGTTCACCGTCACCGAGTCCGTCACCATCGACCGCCCGGTGACCGAGGTGTTCGACTTCTTCACCGAGGGCCGCGCCCGCTGGGACGAATCCGTCATCTCCGAGGAGCTCACCTCATCGCCGCCCGTCGGCGTCGGGTCGACTCTCCACACGCGGATGCGGGCGGTCGGCCGCGAGGTCGACTTCGACTGGCGCGTCACGGCCTACGACCCCGGCGCGCGGATGGCGGTGACCAGCACGAGCGGGATCATGGCCACGACCTCCGACCTGCAGTTCGCCGACGCGAACGGCGCGACCGTCGTCGCCGTGCGCATCGACGCCGAGCCGACCGGGATCATGCGCCTCGCGGAGCCGATGATCGCCGACTCGATTCGCTCGACGCTGTCGACGTCGCTCGCCCGCGCGAAGCGGATGCTCGAAAGCTCCTGATCCGGCATCATCCTCTCGGCTGACACGGATGCCTCTCCTGGCCGACGCCCTGCGCGCGACGACTGCGTAGACAGGAGGCATGAAGCGCACACTCGCCGCCCTGCCCCTCGTCCTCGTCGCCGCCGGGCTCACGACCGCCTGCGCGCCGGGCAGCAGTGACGTCGAAGATCACGTCGTAAAGGCAGTCAGCGAAGGCTCGTCCGTCCCGGTCGCGGACCTGGTCGACGACGCGGACGCGAAGCGGTTTACGATCGTGTGCCCCTACGAGCTGCCGGCCGACGTCGCGACCCGCCTCGGCGTCTCGGCGAAGGACCTCCCCGATCTGTCGAAACGCGACGACGCGCAGGCGCTCGTCGCCGTGACCGCGACCGGCGTCGACGCGGCCGAGTTCCGACGCGAACGCGTCGACCTCTGCTCCTCGGAGGGGCCGTGGCCGGTGTACGAGAAAACGGACACGGCCACCGTCGCCGTCACGCGGAACGAGGATGACGTCTACATCGTCACCCGAGCGAGCTGACGGCCTGTCACTTCACGAGCGGGCGCACCGTCGTGAAGCCGCCGTCGACCGGGATCACCTGACCGGTGATGCGACCGGCATCCGTCGACAGCAGCCAGTCCATGACGGCCGCGACATCGTCGGCAGTCTGCACACCACCGAGCGGGTACTGCTTCTCGGCGCCGTCGCGCTGCATCGGCACGCTCAGCATGCCGGCGGTCATCGGGGTGTCGGTCATGCCCGGGGCTACCGCGTTGACCCGGATGCCGCGCGCGGCATACGTGGCGGCGGCGCTGCGCACGAGCGCCTCGACGCCTCCCTTTGCGGCGGCGATCGCCTCGTGGTTGGCGACGCCGATCCGCGCGACGACGGAGCTCGCGAAGACGGCGGCGCCGGGCTGTTTACCCGTCGCCTCGAGCCAGGCCTGCAGGATCCAGATGCTGCTCTCGAGGTTCACGCGCAGGATGTCGCGCGCGGCGTCGGCCTTCGTCCGATGCAGCGGGGTGATGAGCGTACTGCCGACCGCGTGCGCGAGCCACGCCGGTGCGTCACCCAGCTCGGACCGGCAGCCCTCGAGCGCCGCGGCGGCACCCTCGGGCGTCGTCACGTCGGCTTCGATGTGCGCGTCCGCATCGACGGAGGCGAGGGATGCGGCATCCCGCCCCACGGCGGCGACGCGCAGACCGCGCGCCCGCAGCCGTGCGACGAGGGCGCTTCCGACACCGCCACGGGCGCCGGTCACGAGGGCGATGTCGGTCGAGGTCATGATGCTCTCCTTGCTCAGGTGTGCGGAACCGCGATGTCGCCGCGCCGGAGCGCGTCGGCGCGCTCACGGATGCCGGTGATCTCGTCGTCGTCGAGGCGCGACACGTTCTTCACCTGCAGCGACATGCGGTGGTTGGCGGCGAGGGGCTCCTCGTGCCGGATGAGGTAGTCCCAGTAAAGGGTGGTGAAGGGGCACGCGTCGTCGCCTACCCGCTTGGCGGGGTCGAACGGGCACGTCTTGCAGTAGGGGCTCATGCGGTCGATGTACTTGCCGGTAGCGGCATACGGTTTGCTGCCCATCAACCCGCCGTCGGCGTATTGGCTCATCCCGAGCGTGTTCGGAAGTTCCGCCCACTCGACCGCGTCGACGTAGACCGCGAGGTACCAGGCGTGGACCTCCTTCGGATCGACGCCGAGCAGCATCGCGTACAGCCCGGTGACCATGAGCCGCTGGATGTGGTGCGCGTACCCGTTCTCGAGCGTCGTGCCGATCGCGTCCTGCAGGCACGCCATCGCCGTGTCGCCGGTCCAGTAGAAGTCGGGGAGCGGTTCGAACGCCTCGAACGCGTTCCGCTCGAGATACCCGGGCATCTGCGTCCAGTAGATGCCGCGGACGTACTCGCGCCACCCGAGGATCTGTCGGATGAAGCCCTCGACGGCAGGCAACGGCGCCTTCTTGTCGCGGTAGGCCGCCTCCGCCGCGGCGACGACCTCGCGCGGGTTCAGCATCTTCAGGTTCATCGACGACGACAGGTGCGCGTGCCAGAGCCACGGCTCGCCCGGCCACATCGCATCCTGCGTCTCGCCGAACCCGGGCAGGCGTTCCTCGATGAACAGGTCGAGGGCCTCGAGCGCCTGCGCGCGGGTGACCGACCACGCGAACGAGTCGAGCGAGCCGGGGTGGTCGGCAAACCTCGCCTCGACGAGGGCGATGACCTCGCGGGTGGTCTCGTCGGGGTCGAACCGAGCGCGCGGGGGAACCAGCCCGGGTCCCTGCTTCGGGAACGCCTTGCGGTTGTCGGCGTCGTAGTTCCACGAACCGCCGACGGGCTGACCGCGGGTCGTCATCAACACGTCGTGCTTCTTGCGCATCTCGCGGTAGAAGTACTCCATCCGCAGCGAGGTCCGTCCCTCGGAGTGTGCGGCGAACTCGGCGACGGTGCTGAAGAAGTGGCGGTCCTCACGGATGTCCAACGGGATTCCGCTGTGCTCGGCCACTTCGCGCAGCGCTTCGCGCACCCGCCACTCGCCGGGCTCCGTCACGACGAGCCCCTCGGGCTTCAGCTTGGTCACGTCGGCCGCGAGCTGGTCGGCCAGCGAGTGCTTCGTCGACCGACCGTCGAGCTTCGCGTAGTGCAGGGGACGCTCGGCATCCGTCAGCTCTGCGGCGAAGTGCCGCATGGACGCGAGGAAGACGGCGGTGCGCTGCTTCGTGCTCCAGACGTGCTCGGATTCGCCGGCGACCTCAGCCATCCAGACGGCATCCTGATCGGGGTCGAAGTCGTCGAACGCGCTCGAGTCGTGATCGAGCTGATCGCCCAGCACGATGACGAGGTGTCGCAGCATGGCGCCAGCGTAGGAAGAGGGTCGGACGGTTCCCAGCGCTTGTGTGCGCGACGGGGCTGCGCTAGCGGAGGGGTGTTCTGCCAGGGACTCCCTCGTCCGGGTCGCGGGGCTTAGCGTCGAGGGCAGGAGGTTGACACATGCACACCAGGACACTTGGACAGGACCTGCAGGTCTCGGCGATCGGGCTCGGAGCGATGGGGATGTCGCAGAGCTACGGACCCAACCCCGGCGACCGCAGCGAGATGATCGCGGTACTCCGTTCGGCGCTCGACGCGGGCGTCACATTCTTCGACACGGCCGAGGTCTACGGCCCGTACGTCAACGAGGAGCTCGTCGGCGAGGCCCTCGAACCGGTGCGCGACCAGGTCGTCATCGCGACGAAGTTCGGGTGGGACATCCAGAACGGCCAGTCGGTCGGACTCGACAGCCGTCCGGAGCAGATCCGTCGCGTCGCCGACGCCTCGTTGCGCAGGCTCCGAACCGACACGCTCGACCTCTTCTACCAGCACCGGGTCGACCCGGACGTCCCCATCGCCGACGTCGCGGGGACGGTCGGCGAGCTCGTCGCCGAGGGGAAGGTGCGTCACTTCGGGCTGTCCGAGGCATCCGCCGCGACGATCCGCGCCGCGCACGCCGTGTTCCCGGTGACCGCTGTCCAGAGCGAATACTCGTTGTGGACCCGCGACCCCGAGGTCGAGGTTCTGCCGACCCTGGCCGAACTCGGGATCGGCTTCGTGCCGTTCAGCCCGCTGGGCAAAGGATTCCTCACGGGAACGGTCAGCACCGACACCGCGTTCGACGACGGTGACATCCGGCGCCGGGTGCCGCGTTTCGAGGCGGAGAACCTGGCCGCGAACCAGGCGCTGGTCGATCACGTGAAGGTCCTCGCCGAGGCGAAGGATGCCGCGCCCGGCCAGATCGCGCTGGCGTGGTTGCTCGCGCAGCATCCGTCGATCGTCCCCATCCCCGGCACGCGGCGCACGTCGCGCATCCGCGAGAACGCCGCCGCGACCGAGGTGGCGCTGTCGGCGGATGAGCTCGCCGACCTCGACGGCCTCGCGCAGCGGGTCGGCGTCGCCGGCGACCGCTACAACGCGACCCTCATGGAGTACGTGAACCGCTGAGCGACGGCGGCCTGCGGCGCGCGGCACCGACGCGGGCTGGCATCCTGGGTGCATGCCCGCGACCGAGGATGCCCCCGACGTCGACGTCGAGCACGTCGGACGCGGCACCCACCGCACGCGGGTGACGCGCGTCGAGACCACGGCCGGCGACGGCGGACGGCCGTTCGTCCTCGTGGCCGGTGTCGGCGTCGCGGCGACGTACTTCGAGTTCCTCGCGCCCTCGCTCGCCGAGCACGGCGACGTCTTCGCGCTCGACCTGCCCGGCTTCGCAGGGATGCCGCGGCCCGGCGACCAGCCCACGGCCGAGTTCTTCGCAGACCGGGTCGAAGAGGTCCTCGACCACTACGGCCTCGATGATCCTGTCGTCATCGGTCATTCGATGGGCACGCAGGTCGTCACCGAGGTGCTGATCCGGCGGCCGCAGGTGCGTCACGCCGTCCTGGTGAGCCCCGTCGTCAACGACCAGGAGTCGTCATTCCCGATCGTCGCGCTCCGCTTCGCCCAGTCCGCGACGCGCGAGACGTTCCACCTCGCGATGACGGCGCTGTCGGCCTACGTCCTCTGCGGCTTCGTCTACTTCATGCAGGTGCTGCCGCACATGCTCCGATACCGGTTGGTCGAGCGGATGCCGCGGGTCGAGGCATCCGTCCTGTTCATCCGCGGCGAGTACGACGCGACGTCGCCGCGCCGGTTCCATTCGCGGCTGGTCGCGGCCGCGCAGAACGCGCGCCGCTGGGAGATCCGCGGTGCGGCGCACTCGATCATCAACGCGCACGCCGTCGGGGCGGCCGAGCTCATCGTGTCGCACGCGAACGACACGCTGCGGCCGAAGGGCCGGATGCCGGCAGAGGAGGCCGCCGTCCCGCCACCGCCGCACGCGGGCATCGGCGTGGTCTGGAGCGCGATGCGCGAACGCGCGGCCGAGTGGTGGTCGGCCGCGCGCCGCGACGAGGCCGGCGTCGAACGCGCGAAGGAACGGCACGCCCGCATCCTGTGGCGCGCCTACTCCCGCGCGCGCCAGGACCCGCGGCGCGAGGTGCGCTGAGCCGCAGGGGGTGAACGGATGCCCGAGGGCGACAGCGTGTACCGGCTGCGGCAGCGGCTGGCCGCGGCATCCGTCGGTCACGTCGTCGTCGCGGGCGAGCTGCGTTCCGGGGCGGCGGCGGGTGCAGTGCTCGCCGGGGCGCGGATCACCTCGTACGACACGCAGGGCAAGCACCTGCTGACCCGTTTCGACACCGGGCAGACGCTGCACACCCACCTGCGGATGCAGGGGAGTTGGACCGTGACGCGGCCCGGTCGTCGCATCCCCTCGCGCGAGGATCACCGGGTTCGCGTCCGGATGCGGCTCGACGACGAGGCGACGCTGTGGGGCATCGACCTGCCGGTCGTCGAGCTCGTCGCGACGGCCGACGAGGGTGCGCTGCTCGGGTATCTCGGTCCCGATCCGCTGCGCGAGGACTGGGATGCCGCCGAGGCCGTCCGCCGCCTATCCGTGCGACCCGAGCGCCCCCTCGTCGCGGCGCTTCTCGACCAGCGCAACATGGCAGGACTCGGCAATCTGTGGGTCAACGAGACGGCGTTCCTCTCGGGTGTGCATCCGTTCGCGCCGATCGCCTCGGCCGACCTCGGGCCGCTCGTCGAACGGGCAGCCCGCATGCTGCGGACATCGGCCACCGTGCCCGGCATGTACCAGGTGACCACCGGCTCGACGCGGAAGGGCGAATCGCACTGGGTCGTCGGTCGCGCCGGGCGCCCATGTCTGCGGTGCGGCACCCGGATCCTCGTGCGCGACGAGGTCGCGAACGACCCCGAGCGCCGCCGCACGTGGTGGTGCCCGCGGTGCCAGCCCGAAACGTGAGACTGCGCGACCGCAACCCCCTCGCCCGTGCTGGCCGCTCGACGTAGCGTCGCGGCATGGCTTCCACCCCTGCACCCAAGACGTGCGCCTCGTGCGGACGCGAGATCCAGTGGCGCAAGAAGTGGGAGAAGAACTGGGACGACGTGAAGTACTGCTCCGACGCGTGCCGGAGGCGCGGCATCCGTCCTGTCGACGAGAAGCTCACGGCGTCGATCCGCGAGCTGCTCGATGCGCGCGCGGCGTCGGCGACGATCTGCCCGTCCGAGGCGGCGCGCGCCGTCGGCGGCGAGGACTGGCGTGACCTCATGGAACCTGCCCGCCGCGCCGCGCGTCGCTTGGTCGCGATCGGCGAGGTCGAGATCACCCAGCGCGGACAGGTCGTCGACCCGTCGACCGCGAAGGGACCCATCCGCATCCGGAAGGCACACTGACGTGCAGACCTTCGTCCCGTTCGACGACCTCGCCCGCGGCATGGCGGCGCTCGACACGAAGCGGCTCGGCAAGCAGCGCGTCGAGACGCTGCAGGTGATGCGCGCGCTCACGATTCCGGACTACGGCTGGCGACACCATCCGGCCGTAAAGATGTGGCGCGGGCACCGAGCCGCGCTCATGGTCTACCAGGACCTCACGGTCGATGAATGGATGCGGCGCGGCTTCGCCGACACGACCCGCGCCTCGACCCTGGCGACCCTCGACGAGATCCCAGAGGACGGCGCCGAGTACCGGTCCGGAACGGTGCCGATGCCGCCCTGGTTCGGCCGCGAGGACGTCCACCGCTCGCACCGCTCGAACCTGTTGCGCAAAGATCCCGAGTTCTACCGGGCGCAGGGATTCGACGATCCCGACGACCTGCCGTACGTATGGCCGAAGGCCGAGGCGGACTGACTCAGGCGGATGCCGCCCACTCCCGCACCTGCGCGAGGAGGTCAGCTTTGCGCCCGGCATCCGCGAAGGACGCCTCGATCGAGTTCGCGGCGAGCTGCGCGAGCTCGGCCGTGTCGAAACCGAGCGAGGCGACGGCGGCGTAGTTGTCGCCGATGTATCCGCCGAAGTAGGAGGGATCATCGGAGTTGATCGTCACGACGACGCCCGCGTCGACGAGCTCCCGCAGGGGGTGGGCGCTCAGTTCGGGCACGGCCCGCAGGCGCACGTTGGAGAGCGGGCACACCGTCAGCGCGACGCGGTGCTCGGCGAGATGCGCCAGCAGCTCGGGGTCGTCGATCGAGCGGATGCCGTGGTCCACCCGCTCGACCTCGAGCAGGCGCAGCGCCTCCCACACGTATGCGGCCGGTGCCTCCTCGCCGGCGTGGGCGACGCGACGCAGTCCCAGCTCGGCGGCCCGGCGGAAGACGCCCTCGAACAGAGACGGCGGGTAGCCGACCTCCGCGGAGTCCAGGCCGATGCCGAGCAGCTCGTGCGCACGTGGCGCGATCTCATCGAGAAGGGCTTCGGCCGACGCAACCGGGTGGTCGCGGACGATGCAGACGATCAGCCCGCCGGTGATGCCGAACCGCTCCCGCCCGATGTCGAGCCCGGCGCGGAGCCCGTCGATGACGACGTCGACCGGCACGCCGTTGACGGCGTGGACCTGCGGGTCGAAGAACATCTCGACGTGACGGACACCGTCGGCCGCGGCCCGCTCGAGATAGGCGGTCGCGAGGTCGGTGAAGTCCTGCTCGGTTCGCAGCACCGCCATGCACGCGTAGTACAGGTCGAGGAACGACTGCAGATCCTCGAAGTCGTAGCGGCGCCGCAGATCGTCGACGTCCGCGAACGGCAGGGTCACGCCGTTGCGCTCGGCGAGAGCGAACGCGAGTTCCGGCTCGAGCGTGCCCTCGATGTGCAGGTGCAGCTCGGCCTTCGGGAGGGTGCGCAGATCAGGGCTCGTCACGGGGAGCCATCGTACGCACCCGCGTGAGGTGAAGACGGTCCGTCCCCGGCCCCGGATAAGACGGAAGGGTGCGGAGGCGGCGAGTCGGCCGTCTTCCGCACCCTTCCAGGTACTCAGCTCTGTGAGCTGATCAGCGCTTGGCGCCCTTTCGGCCGACGAGCGCGCCGTAGATCAGCAGCACGATGAGCGAGCCGCCGATGGCGAGCAGCCACGTCGACAGCGAGAAGAACTCGTTGAGGTTGACGTTGAAGATCAGCCCGCCGAGCCAACCGCCGAGCAGCGCGCCGACGATGCCGAGGAGCAGCGTGACGAACCAGCCGCCCCCCTGCTTGCCCGGCAGGATCAGCTTCGCGATCGCGCCCGCGAGCAGGCCGAGGATGAGGAAACCGAAAAAGCCCATGGTGACTCCTTAGTAGTGAATCGGATACCGCTGGAACGGATGCCGTCAGCTCAGTCGCTTGCGCACGTCGTGCGCTACGTCCTTGACGGCGGCGGTGATCTTCTTCGCTTTCCGTTCGCGGTCCTTCTTGGCCTTGCGCTCATCGCGCAGCCGCACGAGCTGGTGCGGCACCGATTCGGACTTCTTCACGGTCACCGACCGGCTGCCGATGACGTAGGCCGTGAACGCGATCGCGCCGAGGACCAGGATCTTGTTGCGCATGGTCAGGCGACGCGCGACTCGGTCTGCTCGTCCTCATCGTCGGCGATGTGGACGTCGTGGATCTCGACGTTGACCTCGACGACGTCGAGTCCCGTGAGCCGCTCGATGGCGCCGGCAACCGAGGTGCGGACCTCGTCGGCGACGCGTCCGATCGGCGCCGGGTACTCGACGACGACCTTCAGGTCGGCGGCGGCCTGCGTTTCGCCGACCTCGACCTTGACGCCCTGCGTCAGGTCGGTCGCGTTCACAGCCTCGCGGATCGCGCCGAGCGCGCGGGCTCCGCCGCCGCCGAGCGCGTACACGCCGCTGACCTCGCGAGCGGCGATGCCGGCCACCTTGGCCACGACGCCGTCGGCGATCGTGATCCGGCCGGCGACCGCGTGGTCGTCCTGGTGACGGGTGGATGCCGCACGGTCGACGCGCGTGGCGGGGGTGGTCGTCGTCTTCTCAGCCATGGAAGTGTCCCTACTGTGTGCTCTGTGCCGCGCCGTGCCGAAGCGGCCGCGCGGGAGGGCATCCCAATCCGCCCTCACAGATGAGAGGGCCGGAACGCAAGGAACGTCACAAAAAAGTCGCCGGGGATACCCTCGATGTATGACGACCCTGGCGTGCTGCGGAATCGAGCACACCGTGTCGTCGTTCGTCGGCTGTCCGCCGTCCGCGTCCTGAGGCACCCCTCCCACCACGTCTCAGCGACCCCCCGATCCCCCGCGGAAAGCGATCCGTCATGTCCTCTTCATCCCACACGGCACCGCACGAGATCTGGCGCGGGATCCGCCAGACCGTCCGCACCGACACCTTCGGCGGCATCCTGCTGCTGGCCGCCACGGTCGCGGCCCTCGTCCTCGCCAACTCGCCCCTCGCGGACTGGTACGTGGGCGTCCGCGAGACCTCGTTCGGCCCCGAAGCCCTCCACCTCGACCTCACCGTCGCGCACTGGGCAGCGGACGGCCTGCTCGCGATCTTCTTCTTCGTCGTCGGGCTCGAGCTGAAGGAGGAGATCGTCGCCGGGCGTCTGCGCTCGCCGCGTGTCGCCGCCGTCCCCGTCATCGGCGCGCTCGGCGGCGTCATCGTCCCGGCGCTCATCTTCACCGCCTTCACCGCGGCCGTCCCCGGCGACGCCGTGCGCGGCTGGGCGATCCCCACTGCGACCGACATCGCCTTCGCGATCGCGGTCTTCGCCGTCGTCGCGAAGGGACTGCCTCCCGCGCTGCGCGTGTTCCTGCTCACCCTCGCCGTCGTCGACGACCTCTTCGCGATCACCATCATCGCCACCGTCTACACCGACGACCTGCAGCCGGTCTGGCTCGCGGCCGCAATCGTTCCGCTGGTGCTGTTCGCCCTGGCGGTGCGGCGCGGCATCCGTCACTGGTGGGTACTGATGCCGCTCGCGATCGTCACGTGGGGCTTCGTGCACGCATCGGGCGTGCACGCGACCATCGCCGGTGTGGTCCTCGCCTTCATGGTCCCCGCGACGGTGACGCCGCGGGCCCGCGTGCGGGTGGGGACGGATGCCGACGGTTCCCCGATCCACGATGCGTTGACGGCGCACTTCGCCGACCGCTTCGGGCCGATCTCGACCCTGGTCGCGCTGCCGATCTTCGCCTTCTTCTCGGCGGGCGTCACGGTCGGCGGCTGGGAGGGGCTGACGGCGGCCTTCGCCGATCCGGTGACCCTCGGCATCCTGGTCGGACTCGTCCTCGGCAAGCCGATCGGCATCCTGCTCGCGGTGTTCCTGCTGACGCGCATCCCCGCGGTCCGGCGGACGTTCGAGCTGCGGTGGGGTGACATGGTCGGCGTCGGCCTGCTCGCCGGCATCGGGTTCACCGTCGCGCTGCTCGTGGGCGAACTCTCGTACGGGGTCGGATCGCTCGAAGACGAGCACGCGAAGATCGGCATCCTCGCCGGGTCGGTCGTCGCCGCGATCCTCGGCGGCGTCGTGCTCGCCTGGCGGGCCCGACGGGTGCGTCAGACTGGAACCACACCCCCGTCTTGAGGAGCCCCGTGAGCCGCACGCAGCCGACGCCCGCGATGTACCAGCGCAACGCCCTCGCGCCGAGCCTGCTCGCCGCGGCGGTCCTGTTCGTCGCGCCGGCGCTGCTCGAGAGCGACTGGTTCCTCACGGTGCGCTTCGTCGCGACGATCTTCGCGATCATCATCGGGTGGTTCGCGTTCCAGGCGAAGCACTGGTGGTGGATGCCGGTGATGCTCGCGATCGCGGTGGTCTGGAACCCGATCTTCCCGTTCGAGTTCTCGGGTCCGATCTGGAGCGCCGCTCAGGTCGCGGCCGCGTTCGTCTTCCTCGGCGCCGGGGCGACGATCAAGACACCGCGCGACGTCTGAGTCAGCGGAGGTCGAGCGTGACACCCGGGTGACCGGCGAACACCTCGAGCACGCGGTCGAAGTACGTCGCCCCCGTACCGGCGAGCAGGTCGTCGAGTTGCCCCTGCAGGTCGTCCGCGCGGAAGGTCCCCGGCTGCGCGAGCTTGCCGCGGAGCCACCGCTCGGTCTCGGCGACACCGAGCGCGTCGCGGCTGTGCGCGGCATCCCGCCAGACGATCCGGACGGCGTCATCCTCCGCCAGCGCCCCGTACCCGCCGTAGAGCAGGTCGTCGAGCGCGTCGAGGCTCGCGCCGAGCTGCCAGTCCTCTCCGGTCATGAAGAGGCGGTTCAGTTCGACGTACAGATCCGGGATGCCGCCGATGCGGCCCCCCTCGATGACGTACTCGGCCACGCGGCTCAGGGGACCTTGTGCCCTGCCGCGGTGATGAGGCCGTACCACTCGGGTCGGGTGAGGGGGATGTCCGAACCGGCGGCGGCATCCGCGACGCGCTGCGGGTTCGTGGTGCCGAGCACGACCTGCATGTGCGCGGGATGCCGGGTGATCCAGGCGGTCGCGATCGCGGTCGGCGTCACGTCGTACTTCGCGGCCAGGCGGCCCATCAGCTCGTTCAGCTCGGGGTACTCGGGCGCGTCGAAGATGACGCCGTCGAAGAAGTTCTTCTGGAACGGCGACCAGGCCTGCAGCGTGATGCCATTGATGCGCGAGTAGTCGACGAGGCCGCCGCCGTCACGGGTGATGGAGTCGTCCTCGCCCGCCATGTTCGACGCGAGGCCCTGCGCGACGATCGTCGAGTGCGTGATCGACAACTGCACCTGGTTGGCGACGATCGGCTGGGTCACTGCCGTCTTGAGCAGGTCGATCTGCCGCGGCGTGTGGTTCGAGACGCCGAAGGCGCGCACCTTGCCCGACGACTCGAGGTGGTCGAACGCGCGCGCGACCTCCTCGGGCTCGACGAGCGCGTCGGGACGGTGGAGGAGCAGCACGTCGAGTCGGTCGGTGCCGAGGGCCTGCAGGGACTCCTCGGCAGACGTCACGATGTGCTCGTACGAGTGGTCGAAGTGCCAGTCGTCGGCGACGATGCCGGTCTTGGTCTGCAGCGTGATCTCGTCGCGCTCCGCCGGGCTGAGGCCGAGCGCCTCGGCGAAGCGGCGCTCGCAGCCGTGGCGGCTGCTGCCGTACAGGTCGGCGTGGTCGAAGAAGTCGACGCCGGCGGCGCGGCACGCGTCGTAGAGCGCGCGGATGGCCTCGTCGGACATCTCCTCGATGCGCATCATCCCGGCGACGACGTTGGGGACCTGGCGATCGGTGGGACCGAAGGGGACGCGGCGCATCATGCTCCGTTTCTGCGCCCGGCGGGCGCGGTCGAGGGGTCGGTGTGGCCGACGGCGGCGCTCGCGTCGAGCAGGGTGCGCGCCAGGACGGTCGAGCCGGCGACGGCGGCGGGCATCGCGAGGACGGCACCGAGCGGCACGAGGAAGCAGAGCTGGGTCGCGACGCCGAACCCGAGGACCCGTGCGCGGTTGCCCTTGCGCAAGGCCCGGCGGGCCGCGGCATCCAGCCCCCGTGCGACCAGCGCGCGCGAGGTGAGTTCGTCGGCGAGCAGCCAGCCCGTAAGGAAGGCGGCGACGACGGCGCCGAGTGCGGTGCCGACGAGCGGGATGAGGCCGATGAGGCCGGCGACGACCGCCGCGACCAGGCCGCGGAGGATGAGGCCGATGCTGTCGCCGACCGAGCGCCAGAACCCGTAGTCCGACTCAGGCGGAGCGTCACCGAGGTGACCCTCGACGGAGCGCCAGATGCGCTCGTAGAAGGGGTCGCCGACCAGCAGGGTCAGCGCTGTGAACGAGACGACCGCGAGGACGATCGCCCCGCCGAGGATCGCCGCGCCGATGCCGAACCGCACGATACCCGCGAAGAAGTCGGACCACGCGTCGGCGAATCCGGTCAGGGCGGTGACGATGTCGCCGAGGAACACCGCGAGCGTGATGATCCCGCCGAGCAGCAGCGCGCCGACGATCGCCGCGGGGATCAGTCCGAGCGCCATCGCACCGGGCAGGCGCCCCCAGAAAGCGAAGCCGCGGCCCAGGTCGCCGACGCCGCGGAAGAACGAGGCGAGCGGATGCCGCGGGGCGGCGGGTGTGGTCATGTCCCCATCCTGCCGTGTCGCCGCGACGCGCGGTCTCGACACGGAGTGCTGTTTATCGATATACATAGATCGAATAACGATAGATGGGGAATGTATGATCGCACTCGCGAAGGCAGGGGCCAGCTTCGTCTTCACCGTGATCGTCGTTCTGCAGGTGTGGGTCGTGCCGGGCATCCTCGACGTCGTCGTGGGCTGGGTGCCGGAGCTCGCCGGGCTTCGGGATGCCGGTGTGGTGCTCACCGGCATCCTGTCGCTGTGCGTCCTGGCCGCCCTCGTCTGTCTCTGGCGGCTGCTCACCTGCGCCGACCACGGGCGGCTCTTCGAGGACGGCGCCATCCGCTGGGTCGACGCTCTGATCGGATGCGTCGCCGCGGCGATGATCGTGGTCGTCGTCGGCTGCGGGGTCGCCTTCGGCGCGGGGGCGGGGAGCCGCGCTGTGCTGCTGATGACCGGCCTCGCGATGGTCGCCGGGCTCGGCGTCGCGCTCATTCTTGGGGGGCTGCGCGAGGTGCTCAGGCAGGCGGTTCTGTTGCAGGATCAGGTCGCGGCCGGCGCGCACGCATGAGAGAACCCGCCGTGGAAGGGGTTGCATCGCAGGCGCATGTTGGTTGAAGTGGTGCGATGACAAACGACACCTCGGCTCCACCTGCTCAGGAAAAGCCCGGTCTGAAGCGTGCTGTCGGCACCTGGCTGCTCTTCGCCTTCATCGTGGGCGACACCCTCGGCGCGGGCATCTACACACTCGTCGGAACGATGTCGAAGGACGTCGGCGGCGTCATCTGGCTGCCCCTGCTCATCGCACTCGTCGTCGCCCTCCTGACGGCGGGCACCTACGCGGAGCTCATCACGAAGTACCCCCACGCGGGCGGTGCGGCGCGCTACGTCGACAAGGCGTTCGGTCGCCCGTTCCTGTCGTTCCTCATCGGCTTCCTCATGATGGCGTCCGGCATCACGACCGCGGCGGCCCTCGCGAACGCGTTCGCGGGCGACTACTTCGCGGCGCTGTTCAACCTCCCGCCGATCCCCGTCGCCCTCGGTTTCATCGTCGTGCTGACGCTGATCAACCTGCGCGGCGTGAAGGAGTCCCTCGCCGCGAACATGGTCGCGTCGATGATCGAGGTCACCGGCCTCATCATCATCATCGTCATCGCCGGGATCGTCTTCGGCAGCGGTGGAGGCGAGCCCTCGCGCATCTTCGAGTTCGCGCCCGATGTGGCTCCGCTGCAGGGTGCGTTCGCGGCATCCATCGTCGCGTTCTTCTCGTTCCTCGGGTTCGAGGCCGCGGCCAACATGGCTGAAGAGGTCAAGAACCCGACCCGGTCCTACCCGCGGGCTCTGTTCGGTGCGATCCTCACGGCTGCCGTCGTGTACCTGCTCATCGCCGTGGGCGCTGTCATCGTGGTCGACCCGAACGTCCTCGGGGCGTCGTCGGCTCCTCTGCTCGAGGTCGTGAAGGCGAGCGGCGCGGCCCTGCCGCCGTGGCTGTTCAGCGTCATCGCGCTGATCGCGATCGCGAACGGCGCGCTGCTGTTCATGGTCATGGCGAGCCGCGTCGGGTACGGCCTTGCCGAGTCGGGCCTGCTACCCCACGCGTTCGGCAAGGTCCTTCCGAAGCGTCAGACGCCGTGGGTCTCGATCATCGTGGTCGCCGGTGTCACGATGCTGCTCAGCGTGATCGGCGACATCGGGACGCTCGCGAACACGACGGTGCTGCTGCTTCTGCTGGTCTTCATCTCGGCGAACGTCAGTGTCCTGGTGCTGAAGAAGGACAAGGTCGAGCACTCGCACTTCTCCGTCCCGCGCATCGTGCCGATCCTCGCGATCATCGCGTCGATCGTGCTGCTCACCCAGCAGGAGGGTCCGGTCTGGCTCGGCACCGCGGTGTACGTCGTGGTCGGCGCCGTGCTGTTCTTCTTCGCGCGCGCCGGACGCCGTCGCGGCGACCGCAAGATCGCCGAGCGGACGGGTGCCATCCCCACGGTGGGCGGTCGGTGACTGAAAGGGTCAGCCCACGCTGTATAGTCAGCGTGTGCTGACCCTTTCGTCTCGTCTCGACGTCATGAATCGCCTGGGGCGCGCGATGGCCGACCCGTCGCGGTCCCGCATCCTGCTGTCACTCCTGGAGCGACCCGGCTACCCCGCTGACCTCGCCCGCGACCTCGAGCTCACGCGGACCAACGTGTCGAACCACCTCGCGTGCCTGCGTGGCTGCGGACTCGTCGTGGCGACGCCCGAGGGCCGGCGCACGAGATACGAGATCGCCGACCCGCATCTGACCGCCGGACTCGCACAGCTCCTCGATGCCGTCGTGGCGGTCGACGCGGGCCAAGAATGCGCGATCGACGGATGCCGGTGCTGCGGGTGACGGCTCTCGCTGAGGCGCCCTGGAGAGAGCTGCTGCGCCGCCGCATCCGCTGGATCGTCGCCGCAACGATCGCGTACAACCTCATCGAGGCCGTGGTCGCGGTGACGGCCGGGACGATCGCCTCGTCCGCCGCGCTGATCGGTTTCGGGCTCGACTCGACCATCGAGGTGCTGTCGGCGGCGGCGGTGGCGTGGCAGTTCACGCGGCGCGACCCGGAGCGCTGGGAACGGGGGACTCTGCGGGTTATCGCGGTCGCTTTCTTCGCTCTCGCGACTTACGTCACCGTGTCGTCGGTGACGGCGCTGGTCCTTCGCAGCGAACCCGAGACCTCTCCGATCGGGATCGTGCTCACGGCGGTGAGTGTGATCGTCATGCCGTTCCTCTCGCTCGCCGAGCGTCGTGCCGGCAGGGAACTGGGCTCGGCGACGGCGGTGGCCGATTCTCGACAGACCCTCATCTGCACCTATCTCTCGGCTGCGGTCCTCGTCGGGCTCCTGGTCAACGCCGCATTCGGCTGGTGGTGGGCGGATGCCGTCGCCGGCCTGATCATCGCGGTGTTCGCGGTGCGCGAGGGCGTCGAGGCGTGGCGCGGTGACGCGTGCGCGACGTCGGTGGGGATGCTGCTGGAGGACGAGCACGACCACTGATCCGGTCTCGTCAGCTCGACGGTCGGACGCCTGCGGGCACTCGCACGGTTGCGCGCAGTCCCCCCGTCGACCGCGCCGCGAGTGTCAGCTCGCCCCCGTGAGCTCCGACGATCGCGCTGACGATCGCCAATCCGAGCCCGTTCCGCTCCTTATCGGACCGGCGGATGCGGGCTGTGCCGCGCTGGAACGGTTCGGCGAGCGTGGCGACCGCGGCCGGGTCGAGTCTCGCGCCGCCGTTCTCGACGATCAGGACCGCGGCACCGTTATCGCAGTGAGTCGAGACCGTCACAGGTTCAGCCGCATCGCCGTGGATCAGAGCGTTCTGCAGGAGGTTCAGCACAACCTGTCCGAGCAGGCCGGCTGATCCGGACACGATCGTCTCATCGCCGTGGACGACCAACTCGACGCCGCGGGCCTCGGCGAGAGGCAGCAGGGTTTCGACGGCGTCCTCCGCGAGCAGAGACAGGTCGACGGATGCCTGGGGGAACCCGCCCCGGTCCGCACGCCCGAGGAGCAGCAGCCCCTCGACCAGTTCGACGCCGCGCTCGTTGACTGCGGTGAGGCGGTCGAGGAGATCATCGACGTCACGATCGGGGTCCGACCGGGCGACGTCGAGCAGAGTCCGCATGATCGCGAGTGGAGTGCGCAGCTCGTGGGACGCGTTGGTCGCGAACCGTCGTTGCTCTTCGACCTGCGATTCGATGCGCTGCAGCATCCCGTCGAAGGAGTCCGCGAGCTCGCGGAACTCGTCTCGCCGACCCGTCATCCGGACACGTGTCGACAGGTCCCCGGCGTCGGCTCGTCGCGTCGCCTGCGTCAGCAGGCGCAGCGGCGCGAGCATCCGCCCAGCGAGGAACCAACCGCCGACGGCACCGGTGACCAGCAGGGCGATCATCGCCGCTCCGGCAGGTGGTGCGAACGCGCGAAGCAGGTCGCGCTGACTGGGGGCGAAACCGGTGCCGGTGAACAGAGGCTCGTCGGGAACGTAGCGAAGCAGGAACAGCCACACGATGGTGAGGATGAGCGCGCCCGCGACGAGGACGAGCGCGACGTAGCTCAGGGTGAGCTTGATGCGGGCGCTGAGTCCAGGCGGCCGCGTCACGCGGACGCCTCGATGCGATACCCGACGCCCTGCTCGGTGACGATCAGCCACGGCTCGCCGAGTCGTTTGCGGAGCGCCGACACGGTGATGCGCACGGCGTTGGTGAAGGGGTCGGCGTTCGCGTCCCAGGCCTGCTCGAGCAGGGACTCCGCGCTGACGACCCCGCCCTCGGCCGCGACGAGAACGTCGAGCACGGCGAACTGCTTGCGCGTGAGCGCGACGTAACGACCGTCCCGATACACCTCGCGCCGGAACGGGTCGACGCGGAGTCCGCCGTACTCCCGAACGGGGGGCCGCACCGACGCGCGGCGCCGGTCGAGGGCGCGCAGGCGGAGGACGAGCTCACGAAGCTCGAACGGTTTGGTGAGGTAGTCGTCGGCTCCGAGCTCGAACCCGGACTCCTTGTCGTCGAGGCGGTCCGCGGCCGTCAGCATGAGGATCGGCATCCCGCTGCCGGAGTCGACGATCGAGCGGGCGACCTCATCTCCGGACGGCCCCGGGATGTCGCGGTCGAGGATCGCGATGTCATACGAGCCCACGGCGAGGAGCTCGAGCGCCGTGTCACCGTCGCCGGCGATGTCGGCCGCGATCGCCTCGAGGCGCAGACCGTCGCGGATGGCTTCCGCCATCAGGGGTTCGTCCTCGACGATCAGCACACGCACGTGTCGATCGTACGAAGCCGGCCGTATCGTCGGCGTATCGATTTCCGCGTACGCCCTCGCAACACCGCGACCCGTGGGATGGGGGCATGAGATCCACGGCCCTTCTTGCTCCGCTCGTGTTCGTCCTGGCCGCCGTCGTCGTCGGGACGGCGGGATGCGCCGCCGCGGGGTCGGGCGGAAGCCCCGGCATCCGTCCCGCCCTCTCGCCGATCGACCAAGGGGAGGTCCCCGACGACACGACCGTCTACGACACGGACGTCCCTGCCGTCGCCCGGCTCGACGGCGACCTGCGCGCGGCCCTGACCGCGGCATCCGACCGGGCGGCGGGCGAGGACATCACGCTCCGGATCAACAGCGGGTGGCGCTCGCCGGAGATGCAGGAACGTCTGCTGCGCGACGCCGTGTCGACGTACGGGTCGCTCGACGAGGCATCGCGCTGGGTGGCGACTCCCGAGACGTCGGCGCACGTGTCGGGTGACGCCGTGGACGTGGGCCCGTTCGACGGCGCCTACTGGCTCGATCTTCACGGGGCCGAGTTCGGCCTGTGCCGGACGTACGTCAACGAACCCTGGCACTTCGAGCTCCGCCCCGATGCGCCGATGGTCGGATGCCCGGACCAGTACCTCGATCCGACCGAGGATCCGCGGATGGCGGGATGATCCGATCCGGGTCGCGCGCGCAGCCGTAGGCTGGCTCGCATGAGCGACGGCGCAGGCGAGAACTGGTCCCGGAACATCCGCTACTCGGCTGAGCGGTTCGTCGCGCCGCGGACGGTCGACGAACTGCACGAGGTAGTCGCCGCATCCGATTCAGTGAAGGCGCTGGGCTCGCGTCACTCGTTCACGCGCATCGCCGATACGGCGGGGACGCTGGTGTCGACGGCTGAGCTCGACCTTCCGATCCGAGTGGATGCCGCGCAGAAGCGGGTGCGCGTCGGCGGCGGCGTTCGCTACGGAGAGCTGGCGCAGGAGCTCGACCGGCAGGGGTGGGCGCTCGCGAACCTGGCGTCGCTGCCGCACATCTCGGTCGCCGGCGCCGTCAGCACGGGCACGCACGGGTCGGGCGTGGGCAACCACTCGCTCGCCGCGGCGGTGACGGGTCTCGAGCTGGTCACTTCGACAGGCGAGCTGGTTCAGCTGACCGAACGCGACGACGCGCTCGCGGGGGCCGTCGTCGGTCTCGGCGCACTCGGGATCGTGACGACCGTCGAACTCGCGATCGAGCCGTCGTACGAGGTCGCGCAGACGGTCTACGAGAATGTGCCGCTTGAAGCGGTCCGCAAGAACTTCGACGTCATCGCCGGTTCGGCGTACAGCGTCTCGTTCTTCACGACGTTCCGAGAGGACATGTACGTCGACCAGGTGTGGCGCAAGGAGCGGACGGATGCCGCGGCGACCCCGATCCCCGCGGCGCTGCGCGATCGCGAGGCGTCGGGCGCCCGGCATCCGCTCCCCGGTGTCTCTGCCGCGTCGTGCACCGTGCAGGGCGGGAAGGCGGGGCGCTGGCTCGACCGTCTGCCGCACTTCAAGCTGGAGTTCACGCCGTCGAACGGCGAGGAACTGCAGTCGGAGTTCCTGTTGCCGTTCGCCGACGCGGTGGCCGCGTTCGACGCGGTGCGAGAGCTGAAGGATCGGCTGAAGCCCGTCCTTCAGGTGTGCGAGGTGCGCACGATCGCCGGCGACGACCTGTGGCTCTCGCCCAGCTCGGGCCGAGACTCGGTCGCGTTCCACTTCACCTGGACCGACGACGAGGCCGGGGTGGCCGAGGTGCTGCCCGAGCTCGAGGCCGCGCTGGCGCCCTTCGGTGCCCGGCCGCACTGGGGCAAGGTCTTCACCCCGCGCGATCCCGCGGAGCTGTACCCGCGGTGGGCGGAGTTCGTCCAGCTGCAGCGGGCGCTGGATCCTCGCGGTGCGTTCGTGAACGACTACCTCCGCGCGGTCGGACTGTAGGAGAGGCAGGCTATTTCCGGGACGCGCGGAGTGCGGGTCGCGCGGCTCGTCGCCGTCGCCCGTCGCTCTTCGCGCCTGGCTTGTGGCGCGTAGTCACGGGTCGTGCTCGCGAATGCACGGTTCAGCAACGTTTCAGAAGGGTGCGGGGTCTCCAGGTGACGCGGCGGCAGGGGTGAAGGCGACGGCCGGTGTGGGTGCGTCTTCTCTGTAGGTCCTGCCGAGGGGTGAGGTCCATTCGAGGACTCCACCCTGGAGTTGTCGGACTTTCCAGGCGGTGAACTGCTTCATCGAATGGTGTCTCTGACAGAGGTGGGCCAGGTTCGAGAGTTCTGTCTCGCCGCCGAGGGCGTGATCATGCGTGTGGTCTACTTCGCAGCGGATGGCGGCGACCCGGCATCCAGGGAAACGGCAGTGCTGATCCCGAGCTTGCAAGAACCGGCGCATCCCCGACGGGACACGGTACGAATCCGTGGCGACGGTGACCCCGGTGGTGGGGTCGTGGAACAAGCGCTCCCAAACGTGGGTCGCCCCGGCGAGAAGCCGGGTGGTCGCGGGGTCGATCGGCGAGCGTCCCGCGAGATCGCACGGCCCGTCATCTGCACCGGTGAGCGTCGCCGCGGGAACCAGAACCTGCACGCGGGCGCGGATCGCGCCGAGCGGTCCGGCGGTGGTGTCGCGCGTGTCATCGAGAGCGGGGGTGCCGGCGAGGAGCAGGTCGGCGAACACATCAGCCCGGACCTGATCCGTCGAGCGCCCATCGGTCGCGATCACGTCTGAGTTCGTCGCGCGCTCGCCTCGCGTGTCGACGATCGCCCGCGCCTGCTGCGTCAGCCGGTCGTGAATCCCTTCGGCGATCACCGTCGGGAGGGTCGCGATCAGATCGCTCATCCCATCCCGCCGGGGGACCAGCCGCACGCACCGCCCCGCCGCAGCTACCTCGTGCCGCTCCGCGAAGGTCCGAGGGTGCATCCGATGCGCGAGGATCTCCAGCTCGCCCCGCACCCGGTTCGGGGTGTCCCGTTCGCACCGATCGATCGCGACCTTCTCGAACTCCGCCCACAACTCGGCGGGCAGGTTCACCCCGGCATCCACGATCGCCGTGACATGTCCGCGCACGATCCGCCCGGCTTCCCACGCGGCCACCGCTGCCGGGAACCCCTCGATCGTCACCCGGGCCTCCCCGATCCGGCGTTGCACCGTCCGATCCGTCATCCGCATCGCCCCGGCAACTTCCGCGGCGATCGACCGCAGCGCCATGTCATGCAGGAGCACATTCGCGTCTGCGTGGGCGCTCTGTGCCTCGGCCACCCGCCCGGCCGCGGCCAGCGTACGAAGCTGGGCGATCTGCACAGACGCCATTCGCCGCTCGAGATCTTCGACGTCCGCAACGATCCCCGCGATCGCCGCGAGATACGCCTCGCCACCGGGGGTTTCCATCGCTTCCGTCATACCTGCACTATCGCACCAACCTCCGACATCGAGACCCCGAAAACCGCCGGAATCCGCGCTCCGGCGACACCTTGCAGATGAGAGATCGTTCATCCTCGGAGGCGTCGCGGTACCGAGCACCTCGTCGACGCAGACCCCTGCCTTTGCGGCATCCTGAAACCACCCCACGAGCGCTCCCAGAGGACCGATGCCCCACCTCCGCACCCGCCCCGGCGACCACGACGCGACGGTCAGCTTCTTCATCGTGCGCACCGACGGCCCGGAAGCGCGCCTGACCTACCACCTGCACCTCAAGGCGCAGAAGCTCATGATGTTCGGCGGACATATCGAGCGCGACGAGACACCCTGGGCCGCGGTGCTGCGCGAGCTCGTCGAGGAGTCCGGCTACCACCCGTCGCAGGTGCGCGTCCTCCAGCCGCGCGTCCGGATGAGGCAGGTGACGGATGCTGCGGCCCACCCGGTCCCCGTCATGTCGTCCACCGCCTGCACCTCAGCCGAACCGGTGCACTTCCACACCGATCTGCTCTACGCCCTCGTCACCGACGAGGAGCCGGTGGGCGCTCCGGATGCCGGTGAGTCCACGGACATCCGCGTGGTCACGCGCAGCGAACTCGACCGCATCCCCGACGAGGACATCGTGGAGATGTGGCGCGAGGCCGGACGGTTCATCCTCGATGAGATCCTCGACGCCTGGGAACCCGTTGCGATGGCCGACTACCCGGTCGCCGCGCCGCTCGTCGGCTGAGCGTCAGGCCTCGTCCGTCTCGACGTCGCCGTTCGCGATGGCGTCGGCGTAGGTGCGCAGGTCCGGACCCGGCTCCCAATCGATGAACTTGTCCTTCAGCGTGCCGGTCAATGCCGCGAAGGCCTCGTCCGAGGTCATCGCGCCCGACCCCGCGAGGTCCACGACGGCCTCCCGTAGGACGCGGTCGGCGTCGTCGAGGATCTTGCCGCGTGCTTCGTCGTTCCATCGGATCTCTGAGCTCTTCATGCCGGGACGGTAGCCCGCCGGCGGACACCGCAATCCGGGGTTGCGCTCCTGCGCACGATGCGCTTGCGCTCCGTACCCCATCGCCGCACCCCTGGCAACCGCATACCTCCTACCCGGCCCAGGCCGAAGGATGGCCGAAGCGGTCGAAGCTCGACTCCTCGGGTAGATCTGCCCGGTCGGGCCCCCGCAGGAGGAGTCGCCGTGAGCAGCACCACATCCCGAGGCGTCGCCGTCGTCACCGGCGGCAGCGCAGGACTCGGCCGCTCGATCGTCCGCGAGCTCGCCGACCGCGGCTGGGATGTCGCCGTCCTCGCCCGCGGCCGTGACGGGGTGGATGCCGCCACCGCCGAGGTCCGTGCGAAGGGACGCCGCGCCCACGGCATCTCGGTCGACGTCGCCGACCACGCCGCGCTCGACGCCGCCGCATCCGAGGTCGAAGCGGAGCTCGGTGAGATCGACCTGTGGGTCAACAACGTCATGACGGGGTCGATCGCCCCGTTCCTTGACACCACCCCCGAGGACTACGAGCGGGCGACGCAGGTCACCTACCTCGGCACGGTCAACGGCACCCGTTCCGCACTCCGACGGATGCGTGCGCGCGACCGCGGGCACATCATCCAGATCGGCTCGGCTCTCGCCCACCGCGGCATCCCGCTCCAGGCGGCCTACTGCGGCTCGAAGCACGCCGTCCACGGATTCACCGACTCGGTCGTCTCGGAACTCACCCACGAGAACAGCGCCGTCGCCGTCTCGATCGTCGACATGCCCGCGCTCAACACGACCCAGTTCGGCTGGGTGAAGTCGCCCTTCTCGAAGCACCCGCAGCCGGTCCCGCCGATCTACCAGCCCGAAGTCGGAGCGCGCGCCGTCGGCGACGTCGCCGACAAGCCCCGCCGCCGCACCTGGGTGGGGGAGTCGACCGTCGGACTCGTCCTCGGCACCCGCGTCGCGGGCCGGTTCATGGACTGGTACCTCGCCAAGAGCGCCTGGGAGGGCCAGTTCGCCGAAGACAAGGGCTCGTCGACGACGCCGCCGAACCTGTACGAACCGGTCCCCGGCGATCACGGAGCCCACGGCGCGTTCGACGACCGGGCCCGCGGCGAGAGCATCCAGACCCGCGCGCTGCGGCACCGGCCCGAGCTGTACTCCGCGGCATCCGTCGCCGTCGTCGCGGCACTCGCCGGGGTCGTGAAGCTGCTGCGGCGCTGAGCCTCCCGGGCCGCGCAGGCCCCGGGTAGCATCCCTACTCGTGCCCGCCTATTTCGAACGAACCGACGTCACCAGGTTCCAGCCGACGACATTCACCGGCGGAGCCTGGAACGTCACCGAGCAGCACGTCGCCCCGCCGATCGGCCTGCTCGCCCACGCGATCGAGGTCGATCACGCGGCGCGCAGCCCGCAGCCCATGCAGCTCTCGCGGCTGTCGGTGGACATCCTCGGGGTGATCCCGATCGACGAGGTCGAGGTGACCTGCCGTGTCCTGCGCCCGGGGCGGAGCATCGAACTCGTCGAGGCGACCCTCGCGCAGGCAGGTCGGCCGGCACTCAGCGCCCGCGCCTGGCTCATGCACACGCGCGACACCGACGCGCTCGCCGGGTCCGCGCACCCCGCGATGCCCCCGCGCGACGCGATCGAGCGCGCCGACCCCTCGTCGGCCTGGCCCGGCGAGTTCATCGCGACGGTGGGCGAGGTGCGCCGCCGGCAGGAGGCGCCCGGTCGCGCGTGGACGTGGATCCTCCCCGCCGTGCCCCTCCTCGAGGGCGAGACCGTATCGACGACCGCGCGCCTCGTCTCGCTCATCGACATCGCGAACGGCGTCACCCCGCGCGCCGACCCCCGCGACGTCGCCTTCCCGAACCTCGACCTCACCCTGCACCTCGTGCGGCAGCCCGAGGACGGCTGGATCGGGTTCGACACGACGGTCACCTTCGGCGCGACCGGCCTCGGCATGACCCACACCGTCCTCCACGACGAACGCGGTGTCGTCGGCTCCGTCGTCCAATCCCTCACCGTAAGGCCGCACCGATGACCCTTCCCCTCGCAGGAAAGACCGCCCTCGTCACGGGCGTCTCGCGTCGTCGCGGCATCGGCTTCGCGGTCGCCTCGCGCCTCGCCGAGCTCGGTGCGAGCGTCTTCGTGCAGCACTGGCGGCCGCACGACCTCGATCAGCCGTGGGGCGGGGACGACCTCCACGCGGTGCGCGACGGCATCCGCTCGGCCCTCGTCGGCGACGCCGGCTTCGGCGACGTCGAGGCGGATCTGACGGATGCCGATACGGTCCCCGGTCTCATCGACGCCGCATCCGCGCTCACCGGGCGCCTCGACATCCTCGTGTGCAACCACGCCAAGAGCGGCGACGACGGCAGCATCCTCGACATGACCGCCGACCGGCTCGACGCGTTCTGGGACACGAACGCCCGCTCGACGCTCCTGCTCACCGCCGAGTTCGCCCGCCGTCTGGCCCCGCCGCAGTCGGGTCAGCGGCGTCCGGGCGACGCGATCGAGGGCGCGAAACCGTACGCCGCGCCGACCGGTCGGGTGTTCTGGATGACCTCGGGGCAGGGCCACGGCGCGATGCACGGCGAGGTCGCCTACGCGACGAGCAAGGCGGCGCTCGCGGGCATCACCCGCACGGTCGCGGCGGAACTGCTCGAACTCGGGATCGTCCTGAACACCGTCAACCCGGGCCCCGTCAACACGGGCTACATGGACCCCGACACCGCCGACCGCGACACCTCCGCGCTCGAGGAGTGGCTCGGCTCGACGCCGTTCGGCCGGGTCGGCGTTCCGACCGATCCCGCCGCGCTCATCGGCTGGCTGTCGACCGCCGAGGGCGCCTGGATCGTCGGGCAGGTCCTCACCAGCGACGGCGGCTTCAGCCTGTAAGACGACATCCGCACGGCGGCTGGGGCAGGAGCAGCCTCACCCGGGCGGCGCAGGCATCATCCGCACCTCGGGTCGTGCATTCGTTACGGAGACCTGGTGCGAGCACGACCGATGTGGTGGGATCGGCGTCGGACGCTGCGGGGACTCGTCCGTTCCGGGGCAGTCGTTCTGCGAGTCGTACACGACGACGTTCGTGGGTTTCCGCATGGACGTGTGGCCCTGGCTCATCGCCGTCGTCGCCATCGTGCTGGTGACCGCCGTCATCGCGGTCCGTCGCCGCGGCGACCCGGCGGCTTAGAGTCTCTTCAGCACCCGTCACCGACGATGGGTGCGGCGGAGGAGACGCACGCATGACAACGGATGCCGCGGACGCGATCGTCGTCGGAGCGGGACTCGCGGGGCTGGTCGCCGCCTCCGAGCTCCTCGACGCCGGCAAGCGTGTCCTCATCGTCGAGCAGGAGCCCGAGGCGAGCTTCGGCGGGCAGGCGTGGTGGTCGTTCGGCGGCCTGTTCCTCGTCGATTCGCCCGAGCAGCGGCGCCTCGGGGTGAAGGACTCGCTCGAGCTCGCCCGGCAGGACTGGTTCGGCTCCGCCGGCTTCGACCGGCCCGAGGACCGCTGGCCGCGCGCGTGGGCCGAGGCGTACCTCGAGTTCGCCGCGGGTGAGAAGCGGGCATGGCTGCGTGAGCGCGGCATCCGCTTCTTCCCCGTCGTCGGCTGGGCCGAGCGCGGCGGCGATCGCGCGACGGCGCACGGCAACTCCGTGCCGCGGTTCCACATCACGTGGGGCACCGGGCCCGGCGTCCTCGAACCCTTCGTCCGCCGCGTGCTCGCGGGTGTCGCAACCGGTCGCGCCCGCATCGCCTTCCGGCACCGGGTCGACCGGCTCGAGGTCGAGGGCGGCGCGGTCGTCGGCGTGAGCGGCGCGGTCCTCGCCCCCGACACCGCTGAGCGCGGCGCCCCGAGCAACCGCGACGAGACGGGCGAGTTCTCGTTCCGCGCCGGCGCGGTGCTCGTCTCGAGCGGCGGCATCGGCGGCAACCACGACCTGGTCCGCGCGCAGTGGCCCGCCCGGATGGGGCGTGCGCCCGAGACGATGCTCTCCGGCGTTCCCGCGCACGTCGACGGACGGATGCTGGGGGTCGCCGAGACCGCCGGAGCCCACCTCATCAACGGCGACCGCATGTGGCACTACGTCGAGGGCATCCAGAACCACAGCCCGGTGTGGCCGCGCCACGGCATCCGCATCCTGCCGGGTCCCTCGTCGCTGTGGCTGGGTGCCACCGGTCACCGCCTGCCCACCCCCCTGTTCCCGGGCTTCGACACGATCGGCACGCTCGAACACATCGTGCGGGGAGGCCACGACCACAGCTGGTTCGTGCTCAACCAGGCGATCCTGAAGAAGGAGTTCGCGCTGTCGGGCAGCGAGCAGAACCCCGACCTCACCGGGAAGGATGTGCGACTCCTCGCGCAGCGGCTGAAGGGCGACCGGGCGACGGCACCCGTCGAGGCGTTCAAGGAGCGCGGCGCGGACTTCATCGTCGCCGACACGGTTCCGCAGTTGCTCGAGCGGATGCGGGCGGCATCCGCTCTGCTCGACATCGATCGCGTGCGCCTCGAACTCGAGGGCCGCGACCGCGAGATGACGAATCCGTTCACGAAGGACGCGCAGGTCACCGCGGTCCGGCAGGCGCGGCGCTACCGCGGCGACAAGCTGCTGCGCGTCGCGACACCGGGCCCGATCGCCGACCCGAAGAACGGACCGCTCATCGCGGTGAAGCTGCACGTCATCACGCGGAAGAGCCTCGGCGGCATCGAGACCGACCTGTCCGGTCGTGCGCTCGCCGCTTCGGGGGAGCCGATCCCGGGCCTGTACGCCGCAGGTGAGGCGAGCGGCTTCGGCGGGGGCGGCGTGCACGGGTACCGTGCGCTCGAGGGCACCTTCCTCGGCGGCTGCATCTTCTCGGGACGCGCCGCCGGCCGCGCGATGGCCGCCGCCGTCTGATCCTCGCGCGCGTTCCCCTGTCGCAACACGCCACGCGGAGCCGCACTTCGTGACAGGCGAGCGGCGTCCTGGCCTCGCCCGATCGTTCCCCTGTCGCAACACGCCACGCGGAGCCGCACTTCGTGACAGGCGAGCGGCGTCCTAGGCGACGGCGCCGGTCTGCGGTGGCTGGATCGGGGTGGAGCCGGTCAAAGGGAGCACGATCGACTCGGCGAGGGGGCGCGCCGCCTCGCGGAGCTGATCGAGCGCGCTGCGGGTGCGGGACTTCACCGTGGCCAGGGGAGTGCCCGTCATCTCGGCGATCTCGGGCTGGCTGTGGCCGCCGAAGTAGGAGAGCGAGACGACCTGTTCCTGCTCGTCGGGGAGCTTCCGAAGGGCCCGGTGATTGGCCGCGGTGCGATCCGGGGTGTGCGCCTCGGCGCCGGCGGGCCGCGCGTCGCGCAGGCTCTCGACGGCCTGCCGGTGGACGATGGCCAGGATCCAGGTGCGCGGGGACGTCCGGCGCGCCGAGTACCGTCGCGCCTCGTTCCACACCGACACGAAGGCGCTCTGCAGCACCTGCTCGGCGAGATGTCGGTCATCGGTCACGCGCACCGCGACGGCGAACGCCGCCGCGGATGTCGCGTCGTAGAGACGCGTGAAAGAGGCGACGTCGCCGGATGCCGACCGGGCGATGAGTCGCGCCAGCGCGGCATCCGTCGCGGACGCGGGTGTTTCGGACATGACTGAATGGTGCGCTTCCGCGACCCCCGCATCGAGCGCTTGCCGCACGGTCGGGGGAGTGCTAGGAGATTCCATTCATGTGAATCGCTTCACGTGTCGTCAGCGCACCGCTGCACCGAGCGTCGCCATCAGGCGCGCCACCTGCATCGCGAGGACCACGCGGTAGAGCGGTGCCATCACCCAGCCGAACGCGCTCCGTCGACGGGAGTAGGTGCGCTCCCAGGAGTAGTCGATGTGCACCGTCGTCCCACCGGCGGCGGGTTCCAGACGCAGGCCGATGCGTCGCGCGTTCGCCTTCGGTGCGTCGGGGTAGCGGAACGTCCAGGTCACGAGGAGCGCCTCGGCATCCATCGTCCGCGAGATGGACAGGTGACGGAACGCCGGCTTCGCTTCGACGTCGTCGCGAGGCGCTCCGGCCCATCCGCCGTCGGGTGCCTCGCTCACGTGCCCGACCGACTCCTCCCACTCCGGCAGTCGCTCGGGGTCGGACACGAGCGCCCAGGTCTCGTGGACGGGTGCGGCGACGAACGACGCGGCAGACCGGGCGAGCGGATGCCGCCGCCGCACCGTCGTCGCCGGCGGCAGCGCGCCGGCGGCATCGAGTCGCGCACGTAGATCGTCCACCGTCAGGTCCAGCCGGCGCAGCAGGGCCTCGATCGCACCGCTCGGCTCGTCGAGGAGTCGGCGCAGGATGCCGGAGCTCGTCCCGTCTCCCGGTGAGGTCAGCACCCGCTCGGCCACCGGAGACCACGCCCATCCGGCCGAGGGTCCGACCGCGATGTGGCCGGGCGAGAGGGCAGCCCCCGCTGCGCCGAGCGCGGCGAGGTGTGCGGCTTCCTCCGCGGCGACGGCCTCACGGACGGTCGTGATCGTCGCCCCCGCCGCTCGCAGGACCTGACCGGCATCCGCCTCGTCGAGGGTGAGGGCGAGGAACAGGTGCTCGACGCCGAGTTCGGTGCGGCCGGTGCGGGATGCCTCTTCCATCGCGTAGCGCGTGAGGCGATGCGCGTTCCCCAACGCCGTGGTCATCTTGCTCATGCTCTCCTCCGGGGGACCTCGATGGTCGGATCGATCCGCTTCGCATACTTCTTGTGCACGGCCTGGCGGGTGACGCCGAGCGCATCGGCGATGCCCTGCCACGACAGGCCGGCGCGCAACGCGGCCTCGACCTGCCGGAGTTCGAGAGTGTCGGCGAGGATGCGGAGCGATGCGACGGCGCGGAGCCCCGCGCGGGGGTCCGTCGTGTCGCTCGCGACCTCGATCGCGCTGGGAGTGTCCATGAAGCAACCTTGGTTGACAGAACGACGAGTTGTCAACCTTCGTTGCTCGACACGGCCACCGGTGCCGCATTCGTCGCGATTCGTCAAGGCGTAGGGATCGCTCATCCTGCGGTGGAAAGGTGACACCCATGACCGTTCCCACCATCACACTCAACGACGGACACACCATCCCCCAGCTGGGCTTCGGCGTCTTCCAGGTCGACCCGGCCGAGGCCGAGCGCATCGTCAGCGTCGCCCTCGAAGCCGGTTACCGCCACATCGACACCGCAGCCGTCTACGGAAACGAAGAGGGCGTCGGCCGCGCGATCGCGGCCTCCGGCATCCCCCGCGACGAGCTGTTCATCACCACGAAGCTGTGGAACTCCGAGCAGGGCACCGACACCCCCCGCCCGGCGATCGAGGCGAGCCTGCAGAAGCTCGGACTCGACCACGTCGACCTGTACCTGATCCACTGGCCGCGTCCCGACAAGAACCGTTACGTCGAGACCTGGCAGCAGTTCGAGACCTTCCGGTCCGAGGGTCTGACGCGCTCGATCGGCGTCTCGAACTTCCACCAGCCGCACCTGGAGCGACTGTTCGACGAGACCGACACCGTGCCGGCCGTCAACCAGATCGAGCTGCACCCGGCGTTCGCGCAGCGCGAGCTCCGCGCGTTCCAGGAGCCCAAGGGCATCCACACCGAGTCGTGGGGCCCCCTCGGGCAGGGCAAGTACGACCTGTTCGGCGAGAAGGCCGTGGCGGATGCCGCCGAGGCCCACGGTGTGAGCCCGGCTCAGGTCGTCATCCGCTGGCACCTGCAGGAGGGCCTCATCGTCTTCCCCAAGTCCTCGACGCCCGAGCGCATCGCGACGAACTTCGACGTGTTCGGCTTCGAGCTGAGCGCTGACGAGGTCGCCGGTATCAACGCGCTCGACCGCGGCCAGCGTGTCGGTGCCGACCCGGACACCGCCACCTTCTGATCCATCCACGAGGGGAGGGCGCCGAGGAATCGGCGCCCTTTTCTTGTGCGACCCCCCTTTCGGCTCCCAGGGTGAGCTCGGTACAATCGATCGTCCTCGAATCGATTCGAAATCCCCCGAAGCCCCGAAAGCCCGCATGGCCACCTCTTTGACGACGGGCCGCCCCTGGCGCGTCATCCTCCTGTTCACCCTGCCGCTCATGATCGGCAACGTGGTGCAGCAGATGTACCACTTCGCCGACACGATCGTCGTGGGTCGGCTGCTCGGCGTCGACGCGCTCGCCGCCGTCGGCGCCACCGGGAGTCTGCTCTTCCTCCTGCTCGGCTTCGCGTGGGGACTGACCTCGGGTTTCGCCATCCCGACCGCGCAGGCCTACGGAGCGATGGATGCCGCGGGCGTCCGCCGCTCGGTCGCGACCGGCGCGTTCCTCAGCGGCATCACGACGATCCTCCTGACCGTCGGCGCCCCCCTCATCGCCGAGCCGGCACTCGTCGCGCTGCAGACTCCGCGCGAACTCCTCGCCGACGCGACGGTGTTCACCCAGATCAGCTTCCTCGGCGCCGGTGCGCTGATGTTCTTCAACTTCCTCTCCGCCGTCATCCGGGCCATCGGCGACTCGCGGACGCCCCTCATCTTCCTCATCGTCTCGTGCGGGCTGAACGTCGTGCTCGTCATCGCCGCCATCGCCTGGCTCGGCATGGGCGTCGCCGGAGCGGCCCTCGCGACGGTGATCGCGCAGGCGACGTCGGTGCTCCTGTGCCTCGAGTTCGTGCGCCGCCGCATCCCCGAACTGCACCTGCGCCGCGAGGACTGGCGCATCACCCGCGCCGACATCGTCGCGCACCTGCGCCTCGGCCTCCCCATGGGGTTCCAGGCGTCGATCATCGCGATCGGTGCGCTCACCGTGCAGGTCGCGCTCAACACGCTCGGCGGCGAGGCGATCGCCGCCTACACCGCGGCATCCCGCGTCGACGGTCTGGCCGTCGCCCTCCTGCAGTCCATGTCGCTCGCCGTCTCGATGTACGTCGCGCAGAACTACGGCGCCGGTCGTCCCGACCGCATCCGCCGGGGTGTCGTGCAGGCGACGTGGATCGCGCTCGGCACGGCGGTGGCCCTCGGCATCCTGCTGATCTCCTTCGGCGGTCCCATCGTCCGGATCTTCGTCGGCGATGGCGCGGACGAGGTCGTCCATCTGGCCGTCTCGATGCTCGTGATCAACGGCCTGAGCTACACGGCCCTCGGCGTGCTGTTCGTCACACGCGGTGCGCTGCAGGGACTCGGCAACGCCGTCATCCCGACGGTCACGGGCGTCGTGGAGCTCATCGCGCGCGCGGCCGCGGCGATCCTGCTCGGCTCGCTGTTCGGCTTCATCGGCGTCGCGTGGTCGAACCCGCTCGCCTGGATCTCGGCCGCCGTCATCCTCATCCCGTCGTACATCCGCGCGCACAAGCGGTTGGCGACAATGCCGATGGCGCCCATGACGATCACCCCGACGACCCCGATCGCGGTCATCGGCCCGGTCGACGGATCCATGACGGTCGAGACGGTCGTCACGCAGCCGGTGCCGCTGCCGCAGCATCCGTCCCGCATGCGTCAGGCGCTCCGGCGTCGCCCCCGCGCTCCGCGTCGGCTCTCGCGCAAGCGCTGACCCCGCGGCGCCTCGCGCGGGTGCCGGCGCCGAGGTCCCACTCAGGCCGGGTACGGGCCCGCCATTCCCGGCCCGATCGGGACCTCGATCGGGCCCCAGGCCGCGGCCTGCGCGTCAGGAGGTCGCGCCGTCCTCCAGACGCGCCCGTGCGCGATCGTGGCGGCGGCCGATCTCGACCAGTCGGGTCGCGGCCCCCAGGCCCATCGGGGGAGTGTCGACGTAGATCGACTCCGCGGCCGCGACCCGATAGGTCTCGTGCCACACGCCGATCGCGCCCGGGTGCTTCCGCGCGTTGCGGTTGAAGCTCGTCCACGCGGGGCGGTGCGCCTGCTCGGGCGCCGACGCGTAGGCGTAGAGCTTCTCGAGCGACGACCAGTACTGAACGAGGTACGGCCCGCGGCGTCCGAGGAGCATCGTCGAACCGAGCAGGCCCGACTCGGGGTCGCTGAAAAGCTCGCCGAGCATCTTCGGCATGCTGGCGGAGACCGGCATCCACACGTCGGGACGCCACCACTTCTTGATCGTCATACCGATGTGGAAGACGACGAGTTCGCCGTCGTACGAGTGGGTCATGCGGGCCATGTCCACGCCTTTCGATAGTGTCGCTATCTAGAATGGATAGCGGTACTATCGATGTCAAGGGGGAATCGATGCGGATCTCAGAACTCTCCGCCGAGACGGGCGTCCCGGTCGCGACGATCAAGTACTACCTGCGCGAGAAGCTGCTCCCCGAAGGTGAGCGGACCTCTCCGACGCAGGCCGTGTACGGCCCTGCACACGTTGAAAGGCTGCGGCTGATCCGCGCGCTCGTCGACTCCCGCGTCGGGATCGCCGCCTCGCGACAGGTCATCGCCGCGCTCGACGATCCGCCCGCCAACCCGAACCATCTCCTGGGATTGGCGCATGCCGCCGTCTCGCCGCCGGCGCTCGACGATCTCGATCTGTCGGCGGCCGAAGCGCTGATCTCGCGGTGGGGATGGAATCCCGACGCCTGCGGTCCGCAGCAACTCGCCGGCGTCGCCCGTGCTCTCGACACCCTCGATCGGGCCGGCTTCACCGTGCCCGAGGCCACCATGGACGCCTACCTCGCCGGCATCCGTCGGATGGTCGACGCGGAGATCGACGCGATCCCCACGACATCGACCGACGCGGCGGTGCGGTACGTCGTGCTGGGGACGGTGCTCGTCGAACCGCTCCTCCTCGCTCTCCGTCGCGTCGCCGAGGAGTTCGTCTCGGGCGACCGGTACGGCGACGCGGTTTCCTGAGATAAACCTGGGGGTGCACAATCGGGGGATGACGACCGTCTTCCCCGCGTTGACCGAGACCCCCGACCCGCAGTTCGTCATGGTCGGCGACGGGTACCGGATCGCGACCTACGAGTGGGGACCGGCGGATGCCCCGACGGTGCTCCTCGTGCACGGGTTCGCCTCGAGCGCGCGTGACAACTGGGTCAACACGGGCTGGGTGCGCGACCTGCTGCGTGCCGGATACCGTGTGCTCGCCGTCGACCAGCGCGGTCACGGCGCCAGCGACAAGCCGCACGAGTCGCGGGCCTACGCGCTCCGGACGATGGTCACCGACGTCGAGGCGGTGCTCGACACCTACCTCGTCGACGAAGCGCTCTACGTCGGGTACTCGCTCGGCGCCCGCGTCGGCTGGGAGGTCGCCCGCGACCTGGAGCCCCGCATCCCGCGCGTCGTCCTCGGCGGCGTCCCCGACGGCGTTCCGCTCGGAAGACTCGACCTCGACCAGGTTCAGGCGTACGTCGATGAGGGCACGCCGGTGACGGATGCCGTGACCCTGAACTACATCACCCTCACCGAGCGCGTGCCCGGCAACGACCTGCGCGCCCTGCTCGCGATCGCCCGCGGCATGCGCGCGACCGGCACGGTCGACCCAGACCCGGGCAACGCTCCCGCCCAGCCGGTGCTGTTCGCGACGGGGACGAAGGACGGCATCATCGAGGGCTCCCGCACGCTCGCGGCGGCGACCCCCCAGGGCCGGTTCGTCGAGATCCCCGACCGCCACCACTTCAACGCGCCCGGCTCCCGCGCCTTCCGCGAGGCGGCGCTGGCCTTCCTCGCCGAGTAGGGCGCGGCATCCGTCGAGGTCCCGTTCCGGCCGGGAATCGCCGGGGCATACCCGGCCCAATCGGGACTTCGTGGCGGACTACGCTCGCGTCATGACAGACCTCTCGTCGTGGGGCGTGGCCTCCGACTCGCCGACGGCGGAGCACTACCGCACGTTCGGCTCCGTCGAGGCCCGCGGCTCGTCCGACACATACGAAGGCTGGGCCCTCGGCGTCGCGGACGACGCCGAGATACTCGCGCTGATCGACGAGCTGCCGCGCGCGAAGCGGCAGGCCAACCTGGTCTTCGCGGCGATGCGCGTCGCCGGTGTGCCGGTCGCGTCGTGGCGCGATGCCCGCGGCGCGGCGATCGCGCGCTGGCCGCGCATCCGCGACATCGCACTCACCCACGCGACCCAGACGAACGAAGCCGCGCGCTGCGCCGTGCTGCTGCCGCAGCTCGCGCGCATCCCCGGTCCGCTCGCGCTGCTCGAGGTCGGTGCCTCCGCCGGGCTCTGCCTGTATCCCGATCGCTACGCATACCGCTACACCTCCGACGACGGCACCGTCACGACACTCGACCCGACGGAACCGTCCGGCGTCGTGATCGACTGCGACTTCTCGGATGCCGCGCCCCCGACGCGCCTGCCCGAGGTCGTCTGGCGCGGGGGCATCGACCTGAACCCGCTCGATCCCGCCGACCCCGACACGCTCGCCTGGCTCGACGCCCTCGTGTGGCCGGAGCACGAGGACCGGCGCGCCCGGCTCCGTGCCGCCATGGCGGTCGCGGCATCCGATCCCGCACAGATCCGCGCCGGCGATCTCAACAACCTGATCGCGGATGCCGCGGCATCCGCCCCCGCCGACGCGACCCTCGTGGTCTTCCACACCGCGGTGCTCGCCTACCTGAGTCCCGAGGATCGCGAGCGCTTCCGCCGCACGATGGCCGACACGGATGCCGTCTGGCTCTCGAACGAGGGGCTCGGCGTGGTCCCGGAGTTCGAGCGGATCGTCCCGCCGGGGGAGCGGCACCGATTCGTCCTCGCCGTGGACGGCGAGCCCGTCGCCCTCACTCACCCCCACGGCCGCAGCTACCGCGGCCTCTGATCGCGCTCCGGGGACGCCACGCGCCGCTTCGGCGGCATTCCCGCGACACCACGCGTCCCCGGAACCGACCCCCTCGCCCCGCACCCCCGCACCTGGCAACATCGGCAGAAGACACCGAGAGGATCGACCATGGCAGGCAAGACCAGTGACGGCGCCGGCTTCAGCGACGCCGAGAAGGCGGCGATGAAGCAGCGCGCCGAGGAGTTCAAGGCGATGAAGGGACTCAAGGGTCTCGCGAAGATCGAGAAGGAGAACCAGGCCTGCCTCGACGCGATCGAGGCGCTCGAGGGCACCGACCGCATCGTCGCCGAGCGACTGCACGTCATCGTCCTCGAGGAGACGCCGCACCTCAACCCGAAGACGTTCTACGGCTTCCCGGCCTATGCGAAGGACGGCAAGGTCGTCGTCTTCTGGCAGCCGGCATCCAAGTTCACCACCCGCTACGGCACGGTCAGCTTCGACGAGACCGCGCAGCTCGACGACGGTCCCATGTGGCCGGTCTCGTTCGCGGTGATCGAGATGACGGATGCTGTCGAGCAGCGCATCCGCGAGATGGTCAGGACCGCGGCACCGCGAGACTGACGATCCGGTCGTCGCCCTCCCGCGGTGATCCGCGTCCGTCGGTGTTGTTCGTCAGGACGAACACGGTGCCGTCCGGGCCGACGGTCACGTCACGGAGCCGGCCGTAGTCGGCGCTGAGCTCGGTGGACGTCGACGGGTCCGCCACGGGGACGGCGCGCAGCACGCGCCCGCGCAGGTTGGCGATGAGGATCGTGTCGTTCACGATGGCGATGCCGCTGGGGCTGGCGGCATCCGTCGGCCAGGTCTGGACGGGATCGATGTACCCATCCGCCTCGCCGCCGGCGCCCTCGACGGAGGGCCAGCCGTAGTTGCCGCCCGGCTCGATGATGTTGAGCTCGTCGCGGTAGTTGCGACCGAATTCGCTCGCGAACATCGTCCCGTCCTCGGCCCACGCGAAGCCCTGCACGTTGCGGTGTCCGAGGCTGTAGACCGCTGACTGCGGGTCGGGATTGTCCGACGGGATGCCGCCGTCCGGGGCGATCCGCAGGATCTTGCCCGCCAGCGAGCCCGGGTCCTGCGAGGCCGGTTCGTCGCTCGTGTCGCCGTTCGCGATGTAGAGCATGCCGTCGGGACCGAACGCGATACGGCCCCCGTTGTGGTGGGTGCCGGCCGGCATCCCGTCGATGACGGCCGCCGGCTCGCCGAGACCGTACGAGCCGGGAGTCCCGGTCAGCGGGTACTTCTCGACGCGGTTGCCGCTGCGGGCGGTCGAGTAGACGTAGAGCGCGTCACCGTCGGTGGCGAGGCCCAGGAGCCCGCCTTCGTCGCTGTGCACGACGCCCTCGACGGTGGCGGCGACGCGCGTGGTCCCGTCGAGGGATACCTCGAGGATGCGGGCGGTGTCCCGCTCGCTGACGAACACGACGTCGCCGACCACCGCCATCGACCACGGAGCGTCGAGCCCGCTCGCGACGGTGCGGGGCGTCACCGGTACGGGCGTCGGCGTCGGTGTCGCGGTGGGGGTCGGGCGCGGGCTCGCGCTCGGCGCCGAGGAGGGTGTCGGGGATGCGGCGTCGGGGTCCTCCGCCGGCGTGCACGCGCTGAGCAGCAGGGCGGCGGCGACACCGACCCCGGCGACGGACGAGGAGGTGCGGCGACGCGGCGACATGCGCCCAGTCAACCGCATCGGGCCCCGCGGAGAGCGAACCCAGGTGAACGACCTAAACTGGGGGCATCCCGTTCCTGTCTGTGAGAACCACGCCTGTGTCTGACGTCGCCCCCCGCACCTTCGAGGTGCGCCACCTGCAGATGGGTCGCGCCCTCTTCGCGGCTCTCGCGGCGATCATGATCACGTTCTCGGTCGACCATTCCGCGCCGGTCGGGATGTCGGTGTTCAGCGGGTTCGCGATCGCCACCGCGCTGATCCTCCTGCTCTCGGCCTGGCTCGTCTTTCGCGCCGGCGAGCGTTGGCAGGCGGTGCTCCTCGGCACCCTGACCTTCGTCGCCGGGATGGTCGCGTCGTTCCCGGCGCTCCGCACGGTCGACGGCTTCTTCACGACCGTCCTCGTCTGGGCGCTGGTGACGGGGGCGGCCGAACTCGTCATCGGCGTCCTCGGACGCCGTCGCGGCGACGCCGCCGCGCGCGAGGCCGTGTTCGTCGGCAGCCTCACGGTGCTCCTCGGCGTCGCATTGCTGTTCGTCCAACGGGACTACCTGCTCGAGTACTACATCGCCCAGGCGCGACAGTCGTTCAGCCTCACCGGCATCACGATCGGCGTGGGTGTCCTGGGCGGCTACGCGGCGATCGTCGCCGTGTACTTGGGAATCGCGGCGTTCTCACCCCGCCCCGACGCGGCGGCCGCCGTCGAGACGGCCGACACGGATGCCGCTGGAGGCCGCGCATGAGCGAGAAGAACCCCACCCGTCGTGACCTGATGCGTCCGGTGCAGCTGCTCGGATTCGCCCTGCTGGCGGCGGTGTTCGCCGGTGTCGTCACGCTCGTCTCGATGGGCGTGCTGCAGGATCAGCGGCCGGGGAGCGACGTCGACCAGCACCTGCGTGCGTGGGCTGTCGCCGGCATCGTCACGGGCATCACCTTCATCGCGACCCTCGTGATCATGGCGCTGTCGCTGCTCGCCGTCGACCCCGCGCAGATGGCCAAGCCGGTCGAGCGGGGACTGCTGCTCGACGCCGAGGACGAGTCGACGCCCGGTGAGGGCGACGCGGGTCGCCGTCCGGCCCCGCCCTCCGGGCACTGACCCGGGCTTCGGTCTGCGCTGCGGTTCGGCCTGCGCGGTGCGCCGGCCAGCGCTGCGGCATCCGCTCGGCCCGGTTGTCGCGTTCGGTCGCGTCAAAGTGCGGCCTCGCGCGCGCTGAACCCGCCATTCGGCGCGACTGAACGGTAGGGCCGGCGTCCAGCCGCGTCAACGTGCGACTTCGCGCGCGCTGAACCCGCCATTCGGCGCGAGCGGATGCCGGGCCACACGCGCGGCGACCGACCGCACGCCTGGCGCCCCAGACCGCGCGCGTCAGCGCAGCAGGTCGACGAGCCGGTCAGCGACGCCCGCGTAGCCGGCGGGCGTCAGGGCGAGCAGGCGCTGCTTCGCGGCATCCCCGATGTCGAGCCCGTTCACGAACTCGGCGAGCTCCGGAGCGCCGACGCGGCGGCCGCGGGTGAGGTCCTTCAGCAGCGCGTACGGGTCGGTGATCTGCGAGCGGCCGGCGACGATCTCGGCGCGGACGACGGTCTGGATCGCCTCGGCGAGCACTTCCCAGTTCGCGTCGAGGTCCGCGAGCAGCACGTGGCGCGATAGCGAGATCTCGGTGAGGCCGCGCTGCAGGTTGTCGAGCGCGAGCAGCGAGTGCCCGAACGCGACGCCGATGTTGCGCTGCGTCGTCGAGTCGGTCAGGTCGCGCTGCTGCCGCGAGGTCACGAGCGTCGACGCGAGCGTCCCGAACAGGCCGCCGGCGATCTCGAGGTTCGCTTCGGCGTTCTCGAACCGGATCGGGTTGATCTTGTGCGGCATCGTCGACGACCCGGTCGCCCCCGCGACGGGGATCTGGGCGAAGAAGCCCATCGAGATGTAGGTCCACACGTCGGTGGCGAGATTGTGCAGGATGCCGCCCGCGTGCCGCACGCGGTCGTAGAGCTCGACCTGCCAGTCGTGCGACTCGATCTGCGTCGTCAGCTCGTTGAAGCCGATGCCGAGACCCTCGATGAAGCCGCGCGACAGGGCGGGCCAGTCGACGTCGGGCTCAGCGGCGAGGTGCGCCGACCACGTGCCGGTCGCACCGGAGAACTTCGCGAGGTACTCGCCATGCGAGATCTGCGCGGCGACGCGCTGCAGGCGCCAGGCGAAGACGGCGAGCTCCTTGCCCATGGTCGAGGGCGTCGCCGGCTGACCGTGCGTGCGCGACAGCATGACGGCATCCCGGTGCTCTTCGGCCAGCTGCGTCAGCGACTCGACCACGGCATGGAGCTTCGGCAGCCACACGCGCTCGACGGCGCGCTGGACGGTGAGAGCGTACGAGGCGGAGTTGATGTCCTCGCTGGTGCAGGCGAAGTGCGTGAGCTCGGCGATCGGGTCGAGTCCGAGGGTCGAGAGGCGGTCGCGCACGAGGTACTCGATCGCCTTGACGTCGTGGCGGGTGACCGCTTCCTTCTCGGCGAGCCAGCCGATCTCGTCGGCGCCGAAGTCGCGGTAGAGCGCGCGGAGCGACTCCTTCTGCGCGTCCGTCAGCGCGGACGAACCGAACAGTCCGCGATCGGTGAGCGTGATGATCCACTCGACCTCGACCTCGACGCGGGCCCGGTTCAGGCCGGCTTCGGAGAGGTACTCGGTCAGGGGAGCGACGGCGGGGGCGTAGCGTCCGTCGAGGGGGCTCAGCGACATCGAGGGCAGGGAGGACACGCGACTCCGTTCGGTGGGGGGTGCGCTCACCGGCGAAGCGCGGGTTCGAGCTGCCGGAACAGAGCCCGGCTCGCGCTCTCGATCATACCGAGCACCTCGTCGAACATCGTGGGGCCGCCGTAGTACGGGTCCGGGACGTCGAGCGCACCGTCCGCGCGCGCGTCGAAGTTCAGCAGGAGTGCGAGCTTGTCGACGTCAGCGGGGCTCCGTGCCCACTCCGACAGGATCCGTTCGTGCGAGCGGTCGAGCGCGATCACCAGGTCGTTGCGGTCGAAATCCTCACGCGAGAACTGCTTCGCCCGGTGGCGGGTGCCGTCGTAGCCGCGCCGCTCGAGCGCATCGAGGGTGCGGCTGTCCGCGCGCTCCCCGACGTGCCATTCGCCCGTGCCGGCGCTCGTCGAGACGACGCGGTCGCCGAGTCCCGCCTGATCGGCGAACCACCGGAAGACGACCTCCGCCATGGGGGAGCGGCAGATGTTCCCGGTGCACACGAAAACCACGCGAAAAGCATCATCGGGCGCGGGCACCACTCCATTGTGCTGATCGAAGCGCCTTCTGCACAGACCGGGGGGTTCCTGAGGCATCCACCGGGCTTCGTCAGGGTCGCTCGCAGACGGATGCCGCGGGCCACCCTCGACGCATGTCCGATGTCGTCGCGCCCTACCCGTACCTCTGGGGCACCCCTCTCGAGGAGCGTCTCGCCACCTTCGATCAGGCCCTGGCCCTCCTGCGGCAAGCTGACGGGGAGGCACTTCGCCTGCTCGCCGACGTCCGCGGTCTCGCGCACCTCGTGGATTGGAGTGCGGATGCCGCCGATGCATTCCGCGCAGCGGTGTCGGCCTGGGAGAGCGAGCTGGTGCAACTGACCGCCGTCATCCAGGCCGTGATCGACCAGACCTGTCTCGACCGGCGTGTGGCGGAGGCGGCGGGCTGATGGGCGATCTCGAGATCCGCAGCGGGCGGGTCGTCGCGGTGGACACCGAGACGCTCCGACATGCGGCCGCGCGAGCCGACCTGGCCGTGGCCGATGCGGAGACGCTCGGCACGACGCTGCGACAGGCGGACCAACTGCTCGACATCACCGTGACCGGTGTGATGGTCGGCCACCCCGTGACGATCGCTCAGACGGTGACCGAGCAGGGGCGGATGCTGGTGACCGCGCTGCGCGACACCGCAACGGCCTACGAGCTCGTCGAGCTGCAGGCGCGTCACGCTGCCGCGGCGGCAGGGGACGCCGCGGATCGTCGTGACGCGGTGCTTCTCGCCCGCCGGATCGAGCAGCTCGAGGCATCCTCTCCCGCGGCCGCAGCGCTCGCGGAGCAGGCGGTCGCCGATGCTCCGAACCCCTTCGCGACGGTCGCGCGCGAGCTGTTCTGGCCGAGCCTCCTCCTCGGCACGCTCGGCGCCGGCACCATGGGTCTCTACGGCGCGGGCGCGCTCGCGATCCGCGCTGCGGGGAAGGGGGCGATCCCCGACGGCAGCAGACTCGTGGGAACGCCGAGGACACCGACCGTCTCGCTGATCACGGTCGCGAAGGGCAGGGCGCCCGAGTCGATGTCGGCCCTCGCCCGGCGGCAGCCGTCGACGGAGCGACCGGGAGACATCCGCGTCGAGCGGTACACGATGCCCGGCGGAGGTCGGCGGTTCGCTCTCTACGTCTCGGGGACGCGCACCAAGGGCGACGTCGGCACCTTCGGCATGAGGACGAATGTGCCCCTGTACCTCGGTGCCGCGTCGTCGTCCTATGAGTCCGTCCGGATCGCGCTCGAGAAGGCGGGCGCGAAGCCGGGCGACTCGGTGATGGTCAGCGGGCATTCGCAGGGCGCGATGATCGCCAGCCGCGTCGCGCTCGAAGAGGAGTACGAGGTGCCGATGCTGGTCGGATTCGGCAATCCCGTGCAGGCCGACGTCGGCGCCGACACCCTGCAGGTCGACCTCCGCCACAGCGACGATCTTGTGCCCCTCCTGGCCGCCGGAGGGCATGACGGATCGATCGGCGCTCAGGGCAGCATGGTCGTCGAGCGGGACGTCAGTCCTTGGCCGGGTCTCGACTCCCACCAGATGGATGCCTACACCGAGACCGCCGAGATGCTCGACGCATCCTCCGACCCGCGGGTGGATGCCGTCCGGCAGCGTCTCGCCGAGTTAGGGCAGGCCGTATCGGTCGAGGTGTTCGTCTACGACACCGAGGAGGGCGTCACGCCTTCGTCTGCGGACGCAGGATGATCCCGAAGACGAAGTTGATGATCGAGATGATGAGGGCGGCGACGACGCCGAGCCAGAAGGACTCGACCGTGAGGCCCCAGCCCCACCACTCGGTGAACCATCCGGTCAGCCAGAACAGGAAGCCGTTGATCACCAGGGAGATGAGACCCAGGGTCAGGATGTAGAGCGGGAAGGCGAGGATCTTCAGCACCGTCCCGATCACGGTGTTAACGATCGCGAACACGGCCGCCACGGCGAGGAGCGACAGCACGAGCTGCAGCGTCTCGCCGGGGGCGAACGGGGTGACCTCGACGCGCAGCGGCTCGATGAGGGTGACGACCCAGATCGCGAATGCGTTGATCACGACGCGGATGATGAAGCGCATGCTCGCAGTCTCCCACGCGCGCCGCCACGCCGCTCGTAGACTCGTCGCGTGACCGACATCCCCATCCGGGTTCGCCCTGAGATCGCCGCCCTCCCTTCGTACAAGCAGGGCAAGCAGGCCGGCGCCACCGCCTACAAGCTCTCCAGCAACGAGAACCCGTTCGAGCCCCTGCCCGGCGTCGTCGACGCGGTGCGGGGTGCAGTCGCGTTCAACCGCTACCCCGATGCGCTCGCCGGCCGGCTCCGAGCCCGGCTCGCCGAGCGGTTCGGCGTGAGTGACGACCGCATCCACATCGCCGCGGGTTCCGTGTCGATCCTGTACCAGCTCGCTCAGGCCGCGGCATCCGTCGGCGACGAGATCGTCCTGCCGTGGCGCTCCTTCGAAGCGTACCCCGGCATCGTGACGGTCACGGGTGCGACCCCCGTCATGGTGCCGCTGAATGACGACGCCGCCGTCGACCTTCCCGCGCTCGCGGCGGCCGTCACCGACCGCACCCGCGCCGTTTTTGTCTGCACGCCCAATAACCCCACCGGTGCCGTGGTGACCCAGGCCGACTTCGACGCGTTCGTCGCGGCCGTCCCCTCGGATGTGCTGATCGTCCTCGACGAGGCGTACGTCGAGTTCGTGACGGATGCCGCAGCGGTCAAGGGCGAGCAGGTCATCGCCGCCGGGCATGACAACGTCGTGATCCTCCGCACCTTCTCGAAGGCCTACGGGCTCGCGGGTCTGCGCATCGGCTACGCCGTCGGGCACCCCCGCATCCTCGATGTCGCCCGCAGCGCCGGCATCCCCCTATCCGTCACGGCGCAGGCCGAAGCGGCGGCTCTCGCGAGCCTCGATGCCGAGGACGAGCTGCGTGAGCGGGTCGCCGTCGTCGCCGAGCGGCGCGACCGCTTGGTCACGCGGCTGCGCGAGATCGGCTGGGACGTCCCGACCGCGCAGGGCAACTTCGTCTGGTTGCCCGCGGGGGAGCGCTCGCTCGAGGTCGCAGCGGCGTTCGAAGCCGCCGATCTCGTCGTCCGGCCGTTCGCCGGCGACGGCGTCCGTGTGTCGGTGGGCGAGGACGAGTCGATCGATCGCGTGGTCGAGGTCGCGGCATCCGTCCTTCCCTGACCGCGCCCTGAGACGACGACGTCCCCGGAGCCCTGAATCGGGCACTCCGGGGACGCGTCGTTTTCTGTGTCGGGCGGTTCGGGCGACGTCTCGCGTCCCCGGAACCCGTCGCGGCTCAGCGCGAGGACTTCTCCTTCTGCTTGCGCACGAACAGGGTCTCGGTCTGCTCGAGCTCCATGCCCTTCGTCTCGGGCACGCGCCAGGCGACGTACACGAACGACAGGGCCGCGAACAGCGCGTACATGCCGTAGGTGAGCGGCAGCGACCAGCCCGACATCGCCGGGAACGACACCGTGATGAGGAAGTTCGCGATCCACTGTGCGGCGGCCGCGACACCGAGCGCCTTGCCACGGATGCGGCTGGGGAAGATCTCGCCGAGCAGCACCCAGACGAGCGGGCCCCACGACGCGCCGAAGCCGACGACGAACAGGTTCGCGGCGACGAGGGCGATCGGACCCCATGCACCGGGCAGCGATACCTCGCCGTCCACGGTCACCGCGAAGGCGAACGCCAGTGCCATCGTCGCGAGCGACAGGGTCATGAGCACCGAGCCGGTCAGCAGGATCGGCTTGCGGCCGACGCGGTCGACCAGCCAGATCGCGATGAGCGTGACGACGACGTTCGTGATCGAGGTGATGACGCTGATCGTCAGCGAGTTGCTCTCGTCGAAGCCGACTGCCTTCCAGAGCGTCGTCGAGTAGTAGAAGATCACGTTGATGCCGACGAACTGCTGGAACGTCGACAGGATGATGCCGACCCAGACGATGCCCTGGAGCCCCAGGACCGGGCCGCGCAGCGACGCGCTCTTGCTCTTGCGGTCCTGCTCGATCGCCGAGCGGATCTCGTTGACGGACTTGTCGAGGTCGGCCTGGGGGACCAAGCGCGAGAAGACCTCGCGGGCTTCGTCGTTGCGGCCCTTGGCAAGGAGGAACCGCGGGGACTCCGGCATCGTGAAGGCGAGGATGCCGTATACGGCCGCCGGGATGACGCCGACGAGGAACATCCAGCGCCAGGCCTCGAGCCCGAGCCACAGCTGCTCCGCGGCGCCGCCGGCACTGTTGGCGAGGACGGCGTCCGACAGGAGGGCGGCGAAGATGCCGAGGGTGATCGCGAGCTGCTGCAGCGACGCGAGGCTGCCGCGGATCTGGCGCGGCGCGATCTCGGCGATGTAGGCGGGGGCGACGACCGAGGCGATGCCGATGCCGATGCCGCCGATGACGCGCCACACGATGAGGTCGGGCACGCTGAAGGTCAGACCCGAGCCGATCGACGAGACGAGGAACATGACGGCGCCCAGCATCATCGTCTTGAGGCGGCCCCAGCGGTCCGACAGGTTTCCGGCGATGATGGCGCCGACGGCACATCCGAGCAGGGCGACGGCGACGACGAATCCCGTCAACACCTTGTCGAGCTCGAAGTTGCCCTCGATCGCATCGACGGCACCGTTGATGACGGACGAGTCGAAGCCGAAGAGGAAGCCACCGACCGCCGCGGCTATCGACAGCCCGATCGCTCGTCGCCCGTAGGGGCTTTTGATAGAGAAGGCGTCTGCGGGAATCGTGCCGGTAGTGCTCATGAGGGACGAGGTTACCCCCGCTCCCACGAGCCGAGAGTGGACTTGCGCGAGCGCGAGAATCCGGTAATGGATGCCTGTCGGCCCGCGGGTTCTCATCGTCCGGGTGCCGGATGGGGGTGTGTCACGATGCTCGCATGGGGATCCCGGTCACTGACGAGCTTCGCGCGTTGCGCGCCCGCGCCTACGGGCCGGCCGCCGACATCCATCTCGATCCCGCGGCCATGCGGCGCTTGGAGGAACTCGAGGAGGCAGGGCGGCGCTCGCCTGCGGTCGCGGAGCGGACCGATCCGCCGGCGCCTGCCGACACCGACGACACCGACGACACCGTCGACGACGCCGACGCGCAGATGGATGCCGCGCGGGAAGGGCCCGCGCCGTCCCTAGCCGTCCCCGCGCCGAGCGTGTGGCGCCGCCGAGGAGTGAGGCGGGGTCTCTGGGTGGTCTCGGTGGTCGTCGCCGCGGCGGTGGGTGCGGGGCTCGCGTACTCGGTCGCGGAGATCACGCCGGTCCCGAGCTCCGCGGGAATCCGGCAGAGTGCGACCCTCGAACCGACGAACGGCGTCGAGGTGCCGGTCGGCTTCTTCGGGCGGAGCGAGGACACACCGATCTTCGAATACGAAGGCCTCACGCTGTTCGTGCAGACGGTCAACTACGGGCCGGAGGCGAGGGTCGACCCCTTCCCCTGCCTGGCGGTCGCGCCCACCTCGCTGATCCCGTCAGCCCGGGAGTTCGATCCCGACACCGACCAGGGGATCGACGGGCCGATCTACAGCGGATGCGAGACGGGCGCCTTCCCCGCGACGGTCACCTTCGGCCTCGACGACTTCTCGCCCGGTGCGCTCCCCGGCATCCGCGAGGGCCGCGCTCTCCAGTTCGTCCTCGAGGGGGATCGCGTCGGCGTCTTCCTCGACCGGGGCTGAGCTCGGCCACCGATCAGGACGACAAGCGGCGGTAGGCGTCGCCGAGCCAGCGGTCGTAGGCCGCCCAGGGCTCCCCGATCCGGCTGCGCACGTCGGCGATATGCGTCGCCAGGTCGCCGGTCAGCGTGAACCACTCGCCTCCCTCGCGGAGGTCGGCGAACTCCACGTGCCGCTGATGCTCGACGTGGCGATCACCCGGTTCGAACGCGAGCAGCTCGTCGTGCATGATCGCGGCGAGGCGGCGTCGCGGCGTCGCGGACGTTCCGATCTTCACCCGGTCGCGGAACCGCAGGTAGTAGACGACGTCCACGCGCGGTCGGGGAAGGTCCGCGTCGGGGGCGTCGCCCAGTCGCCAGCCGCAACGATCGCAGTACCAGGCGTCGTCGAGACGATCGCCGGTGACGCCTCCGCACACGCGGCACGGGCGGGGGAGAGATGCGGGCACGCGCCCATCCTCGCCGCGACCGCCGACACCCGTTCGTCCGGCGGGAGGGTCCCGGGTCGGAGTCGAGGGGGGAGATCGACTCGACGAACCGGGCCCCCGGATGCGTCACTGCGACGTGCAGAAACGCGATCCCGCGCGGACACCCGGGGCTGGGTTGTCGGCGACGATACGCGCACGCACGCCGGGGCGGAACCCCTCATGGACGAACCCGGCTGGAGAGGGGCGTCCCCCTGACCCCAGCCGGGTCGTGTCGCTGTAGCGTGGCCCGCACGCGGGAACGCCTGGAATCCCCCAGAAACCAGTCCGGGTGCGGGCTAACCAGCTCCCCAACTGTTGGTCTACAGCAGGACGAATATAGAACCTCGCGAGGAGCGATTTGTCCCCCTTTCGGGGGACAAGCCAGATGTGCTAAAAACTTCTCCCACTCCCGCGAGGCAGCCAGGATGGAGGGATGTCCACCCTCATCGTCGTCGCACACCCCGATCCGGCCTCCCTCACCCACCACGTCGCGAAGCGTCTCGCGGCGACGCTCCCCACGGGCGACGTAGAGGTCGCCGATCTCGCCGCGGAGGGCTTCGACCCGCGATTCTCCCCCGCCGACCGGCACTCGTACGCCGTCGCGGGCGAGTACCCGGACGACGTGGCAGCCGAGATCGCGAGGATCGAGCGCGCGGACCACATCGTCCTCGTCTTCCCCGTGTTCTGGTGGTCGATGCCCGCCCTCCTGAAGGGCTGGATCGATCGCGTGTTCGTCAACGGCTGGGCATTCGGCGTCGGTGAGGGCGGCGGCATCCGTCCCGGACTCGGACGTCTGACCGCGCACCTGGTTCCCCTCGCGGGGTCGGATGCGGCGCTCTACGAACGGCGCGGGTACGACGTCTCGTTCTCGACGCAGATCGCGACCGGCATCTTCGACTACTGCGGCGTCCGGCGCGGACTCACCGAGTTCCTCTACGAAGCGGATGCCGGTGTCGCGGCATCCGACATCGACACGGCTGTCGAGCGCATCACGGCTGCCATCCGCGACTGAGAGCTCGCCGGCCTCACCGCGATCCTCATCGGAAGGCGTCGACGACCTCTGTGCGGCGCTGCGGAACGGTCTGCGAGACGGAGTCGAATACGCGGGTCGCGCGCGTCGCCCCGAAGGCCGGCCAGCCCGGGTCGCCGGTGCGGATGAACGACACCCACGCGCCGTGCATCTCGTCGGCGAGGGACTGCGGGGCATCCTCTCCCGAGAGCGCCACCGCGTCGGGGCCGCTCAGCCGGCCGAACGCGAACGCGATCTCGACGGCGTGCGCGGCGCGCAGACCGCGGACGGGACTCTGCCAGGCGAATTCGTACACGAAGGTGCGTTCGGGGCGGTTCTGCGCGAGCCGCGTCGCGGGCGCGCGCAGGATCTTGTCGCTGAGCGCCTGACCGAGCGCTTCGGCGCCGTGTGAGCCGTCGGCCCGGGCAGCGCGCATCGCACCTGCCGGGATCCGCCCGAACAGGGCGAGGGCGGCGACCTTGAGCGGGCCGAGCGCGGCGATCGCGGCCGGCGACAGCCAGAGTCGGTACTCGTCGGTGTTGGTGCCGAGGAGGATCGGGGCCGCGGCATCCGTCAGCGCCTTCTCGGGAGCGCGGGGCACCGACGCGGGGTCGAGGGCGAGGGCGAAGCCGCCGACGGGGATCGGCGACGACTTCCGCGTCAGCTCGAGTCGGGCGTCGACGAGCCGCTGCGGGCTGACGGCGGCGAACGCGTCGCGGGTCGCGGGGATGCCGAGGTGCTTCGCGATCGCCCGGGTGACGCGGCCGGCGCGTTCGGGGGTCGACGCGTCGAGCGGCCCGGACTGGATGATCGCGCCGTGCGCGCGCTCGCCGATGCGGGGGATCGCCATGGCGGCAGCGACCAGTGCACCGCCGGCGGACTCGCCCATGAGGGTGACGCGCTCGGGGTCGCCGCCGAACGCGGCGATCTCGCGGAACACCCAGTCCACGGCCGCCCCGACATCGAGCAGCCCGAGGTTGCGGGGCACCCCGTCGAGCACCGAGAACCCCTCGCTCCCCAGGCGGTAGTTGAGCGAGACGAAGACGACACCGTCGCGGGCGAACGTCGTACCGTCGTACCCCTCGAGCGCCGCCGTGCCGCGCTCGAGGGCGCCACCGTGCACCCACACCACGACGGGGGCGGCGTCGGCATCCGCGGGGGTCCAGACGTTGACGGTCAGGATGTCCTCGCCCGGGATCTCGACGCTGCTCAGCAGCGTCGCCGAATCGCCCTGGTACGGACTCTGAGGTGCGGTGGGCCCCAATCCGGTCGCCTCGCGCACACCCTCCCACGCACGTGCCGGGACGGGGGCGGCGAACCGCCGGTCGCCGAAGGGCGGTTCCGCGTAGCGGATGCCGAGGAACCGGCGGACGCCGGCGCTCTCCGTCCCGGCGACGGTGCCCGTCGTGAGGGTGACGCGGGGTGAGGGGTGAGGCATCGGCATCCTTCCGAGACGGTGCGGCGGATGATGGCCGCGGCAGTCATCGTGGCATCCGGGGCTATGCGAACGCCATGCTCGGGTGACGGACGCCGACGGGCGCGGACCCCGAAGGATCCGCGCCCGGAGCGAGGGATGCTGCGCCGCGGCATCCGCTCAGTCGTCGATCTCGGTGGCGATGACCTTCCCGCCGGCGTCGAGGGTGACCTCGACGATCTTGCGGTCACCGGTGAGGATCGACACGTCGAACGGCGAGCGGTTGTCGTCGTCGGCGTCGATCTCGAGGACGCGGCCGGGCTGCTCGGCCAGTGCGGCGTCGACCATGGTCGCGAGGGTCTTCGCGTCGAGCACGTTCTTCGGGGCGCGGTCGTCCGCGTCAGCGGCCTCGGTCTCGCGGACGACGGCCTTCCCGTCGGCGCTCACGCGCACCTCGGTCTCGGCGCCGTCGGGTGCCGTCAGGGTGACGTCCCAGCTGCCGTCGCGGTCGGCGTCGATCGAGGTCGGAGCACCGTCGGCCACCCCCTTCGCGGCGCTGACGGCCGCGCCGAGCTCGTCGGCGCCCGCCGCGCCGATGGATCCGGATGCCGCACCCGCCGCGTCGTCGTCCGCGCGGTCGTCGGTGCGGTCGTCGTCGGTGTCCGTCGTCGTCGCGGCGGGGACCCCGCTGGACGGGGCGTCGGAGAGCCGGCTCGAGGCGACACTGTCGAGACCGTCCTCGTCGCGGTCGTCGGCAACCGCGGAGCCGATGGCGACGCCCCCTCCGACGAGGAGGAGCGCGCCGAGCGTGGCGCCGCCCGCGATGAGGGCCGTGCGTCCGCGCCGCTTCGGGGCGGTGGGGGCCTCGGCGACGGTCGCGTACTGCTCGGTGGGGGCGGTGGTCTGGTCGGGGGTGGTGTTGTTCTCGCTCATGACCCCAGAGTGCCGAGTGGGCACTGAAGCGGACCTGAAGCGACCTGAAGCCGTCTTCAGGATGCCGGGGTGAGAGGATCGACGGATGTCCGAGAGCCTCTCCTCCGCCGCCTTCCCCCTCGACCGCGACGCCGCCGACCGGATGTGGGCCGACTACCGCGCGGCGCACCCTGCCGCCGCTGCGGCCGGAGCCGAGTACACCGTCGAGCACTTCGGCGACAGCCCGCGCCTCGCCGACCAGCTGCTCGACGCAGTGCTGAACGGTCCGAAGCGGGCGACCTCCGAGCTGGTCGCCGAGTTCTCCGAGCACGGCGACCCGCTGCCGCGGATCGGCTCGCACTGGATCGCATGCGATGGCACGGGCGCCCCGCGGATCATCATCCGCAGCACGGAGCTGCGCGTCGGGCCCTTCGCGAGCGCCGACGCGGCGTTCGCGTTCGACGAGGGCGAGGACGACCGGTCGTTCGTGAGCTGGCAGCGCGAGCACCGTCGCTACTTCACGCGGGTCGCCGCCGCGCGCGGCGCGGAGTGGTCGGAGGGCGACGAGATCGTCTTCGAGCGCTTCGCCGTGGTCTGGCCGCCCGAGCACGCCGACTGAGTCTCAGCGGTCCGGCTCAGCCGACGGCGGGGATCAGCCTGCCGCCGGCAGCCGAACCGTGAAGCGCGCGCCGCCCCACGGCGACTCGCCCACCGCGACGGTGCCGCCGGAGGCCCGCACCACGCCCGCGACGATCGCGAGGCCGAGGCCACTGCCCCCGGCATCCCGCGCCCGTCCCTCGTCGAGACGCACGAAACGTTCGAACACGCGCTCGCGCTCTGACGCGGGGATCCCGGTGCCGTCGTCGTCCACGGTCAGCACCGCGTCCGCTCCGTCGCGCGCGACGCCGACGGCGACGCGGGATGCCGCGTGCCGGGCCGCGTTGTCGGCCAGGTTGCGGGCGATGCGGCCGAGCAGGCGTTCGTCGCCCGCGACCTGCACCGCCGTGATCGCGGAGCTGTCGACCGTGACCCCGGCGGCACGCAGGCGCGACACCTCGGCGAGGGCGAGGTCGTCGAGGTCGACGACTCCTCGCCGCTGCGGAGCCTGTTCGTCGAGGCGGGTCAGCACGAGGAGGCCGTCGACGAGGTCCTGCATCCGCACACCCTCGGCGGCCACCACTTCGGCGAGGTCGTCGAGCGTCGTCGCATCGGGATGGGCGCGGGCGAGTTCGGCGTGCTGTCGCATGGTCGCGAGCGGGGAGCGCAGCTCGTGCGAGGCATCCGACACGAACCGGCGCTGCGCGCTCGCGGATGCGTCGAGCCGGTCGAGCATGCGGTTCATCGTGACGGCCAGTGCGGCGATCTCGTCGCCCGACGAGGGCTCGGGCACGCGACGGTCGAGTCGGTCGGCGGTGATGTCCTCGACCTCGCGACGGATCCGACCCACGGGACGGAGCGCCCGCCCGACGACCCACCAGGTGACGGCGGCGACCACGAGGACGACGAGCAGAGTGGATGCCGCGAGCAGCCAGCCCGCCGTGGCGAGCGTGGCCTCGTCGCCGTCGACCGGAGTCGCCAGCACGACCCGCATGTCGTCGTCGGTCTCCTCCACGACGATGAGGACCGGGTCGCCGTCGTACGTCACGACCTCGCCGTCGCGATCCGCGGGCAGGGTGCCGTCCTCCGCGTCCTCGGATGCCGCGATCACACGACCCGACTCGTCGATCACCTGCACGATGTCGTCATCGAGGTCGGGGATGCCGGCGGTGCCCGTGTCGTCGATGCGGGTGGTCAGCTCGGAGGCGCGCGTCTCGGCCGCTCGGGTGGTCGCGTCCCGCACCTCCGAACCCAGCACCGCGCTAAACCCGATCGACGCGAGAATCATGACGACCGCGACGATGACGGTCGCGGCGGCGGTGATGCGCGCTCGCAGCGTGCGGAGCACCGGCATCCGTCCGCTCGCGGACACCTGGTCAGCCACCGTCGGCCGCCAGTCGGTAGCCGGCGCCGCGCACCGTCTCGATCGCGGTCCGGTCGAACGGTCGGTCGAGCTTGCGGCGCAGGTGCCCGACGTACACCTCGACGATGTTCGGGTCGCCGTCGAAGTCGTCGTCCCAGACACCGGCGATGAGGTCGCGCTTGGACACGACCTGTCCCTTGTGGCGGATGAGGTGCAGCAGCACGGCGAACTCGCGAGAGGTCAGTTCGATCGCGGTGTCGCCGCGGTGGACGCGTCGCGCGGCCGGATCGACGTGCAGGTCGCCGGCCTCGAGCGCGACGGGGCGCTCGACGCCGCCGCGGCGGATGAGGGCGCGGAGCCGCGCGACCAGCACGGGGTAGGAGAACGGCTTCGTGACGTAGTCGTCTGCTCCGGCATCGAGCGCGTCGACCTGGTCCCACTCGCCGTCCTTGGCGGTCAGCATGAGGACAGGGGTCCAGTTCTCCTCGGCTCGCAGCGCCTCGCAGACCTTCCATCCGCTCATCCCCGGCATCATGAGGTCGAGCACGATCGCGTCGTACCGCGTCTCGCGGGCGCGCCACAGTCCGTCGACGCCGTTGTGCGCGACGTCGACGGCGAAGCCCTCGGCCTCGAGCCCGCGCCGTACGCCGTCGGCCAGGCGCACCTCGTCGTCGACCACCAGAACACGCATGCGCCCAGTGTGGCGTGCGCACGCTGAAGCGGGGCTGAAGCGGATGCCGGGGCGGGGCCGGCTTGTCCTGAACGCACGGCGAATCGCGGCATCCGTTGTCGACCTCATGCAGAACCGGCCATGCGCGGGGGGTTAGCGTGGGAGGGTGACCCCCTCGTTCGAGGCTCCGGCCGAAGCATCCGACGTCGTCCGCGTCCTCGCCGCCGACGGTTTGTACGCCCCCAGTGAGGCGGCCGAGCGCTACCTCCCCCTCATCAACGCGCTGACCGACGCCGAGCTCGAGACGTTCTACCGCGACATGGTCGTGGTGCGCGCCTTCGACCGGCAGGCGACCAACCTGCAGCGGCAGGGACAGCTCGCCCTGTGGCCCCCGTCCCTCGGACAGGAGGCCGCGCAGGTCGGTTCGGTGCGCGCCGCCCGCGCGCACGACCACGTCTTCCCGTCCTACCGCGAGCACGTCGTCGTGACGACCCGCGGCGTCGACCCGATCGACATCATCCGCCTGATGCGCGGCTTGACGCACGGCGGCTGGAACCCGGCCGACCACCAGAACACGCACATCTACACGCTCGTCCTCGGTGCGCAGACCCTGCACGCGACGGGCCTCGGCATGGGCCTCGTCTTCGACGGCCGCACCGGTACCGGCGACCCCGAGAAGGACGAGGCGGTCATCGTCTACTACGGCGACGGCGCCTCGAGCCAGGGCGACGTGCACGAGGCGATGGTCTTCGCGGCCAGCTACCAGACGCCGCAGGTCTTCTTCCTGCAGAACAATCACTGGGCGATCTCGGTGCCCGTCTCGACCCAGTCGCGCGTGCCTCTCGCTCGCCGCGGCGAGGGCTACGGCATCCCGTCGGTGAGGGTCGACGGCAACGACGTCCTCGCCAGCTACGCCGTCAGCAAGCTCGCCCTCGACGAGGCGCGCGCCGGTGGCGGTCCCCGCGCGATCGAGGCGCTCACCTACCGGATGGGCGCGCACACGACGAGCGACGACCCGACCAAGTACCGCACGGGCGACGAAGAGCAGTCGTGGGCCGAGCGCGACCCGATCGCGCGCATGCGGGCCTTCCTGCAGAACCGCGGCACACCGGCTTCCTTCTTCGACGAGGTGGACGCCGCCGCCGCCGCCTACGCCGACGACGTGCGCGTGCGCACCAACGCCCTCGGCGACATCCCGACGGGCATCATGTTCGACCATGTCTACGGCGACGCCCACCCGCTCGTGCAGGAGCAGCAGCGCTGGCTCGCCGAGTACGAGGCATCCTTCGAGGAGGGGAACGCGTGAGCGACATCCAGACCCTGCCCTTCGCGAAGGCGCTCAACGCGGGCCTTCGCGCGGCGATGACCGCCGACGACCACGTCCTGCTGATGGGCGAGGACATCGGTCCGCTCGGTGGCGTGTTCCGCGTGACCGAGGGCCTCCACGCCGAGTTCGGCTCGCAGCGCGTGCTCGACACCCCGCTCGCCGAGTCCGGCATCGTCGGCACGGCGATCGGCCTCACGATGGCCGGATTCCGTCCCGTCATCGAGATCCAGTTCGACGGCTTCGTCTTCCCCGCGTTCGACCAGATCACGACGCAGCTCGCGAAGCTCACGAACCGCCACGAGGGGAACGCGAACTTCCCCGTCGTCATCCGCATCCCCTACGGCGGGCACATCGGCGCCGTCGAGCACCACCAGGAGAGCCCCGAGGCGTACTTCGCGCACACCCCGGGTCTGCGGGTCGTCTCGCCGTCGACGCCGAACGACGCGTACTGGATGATCCAGGACGCGATCGCCTCGCCCGACCCGGTCATCTTCCTCGAGCCCAAGGCGAAGTACTGGATGAAGGGCGAGGTCGACGTCGCCGAACGCGCCCTGCCGCTCCATGCCTCGCGCGTCGTCCGCAAGGGCACCGATGTGACCCTCGTCGGTCACGGCGCCATGGTCACGACTCTCCTGCAGGCCGCCGCGCTCGCCGAGGGTGAGGGCACATCGTGCGAGGTCATCGACGTCCGCTCGCTCGCGCCGATCGACTACGAGCCGATCCTCGAGTCCGTCCGTCGCACCGGGCGCATGATCTACGCCCAGGAGGCCCCCGGCAACGTGTCGGTGGGCTCCGAGGTCGCGGCGACCGTCATGGAGAAGGCGTTCTACGCCCTCGAGGCGCCGGTCCTGCGGGTCTCGGGCTTCGACGTGCCGTTCCCGCCCGCGAAGCTCGAGGGCCAGTACCTCCCCGATGCCGACCGCATCCTCGAGGCCGTCGACCGCGCCCTCGCCTACTGACCCCCGACGATGCCCCCCTACCCGCGACCCCCGCACGTCCGCGAGACTGCACGTGTGCGCCGAGACTGCGGCGTGAGCCCGCTGTCTCGGCGCGCGACTGCAGTCTCGCGGGGATGGAGATGACATGAGCACGCAGACCTTCCACCTGCCGGACGTCGGCGAAGGACTCACCGAGGCCGAGATCGTGCAGTGGCGTGTGGCGCCCGGCGACAGCGTCGACGTCAACGACGTCCTCGTCGAGATCGAGACGGCCAAGTCGCTCGTCGAGCTGCCGTCGCCGTTCAGCGGCACGGTCGGCGACATCCTCGCCACCGAGGGCACGACCGTCGAGGTCGGCGCGGCGATCATCACGATCGCCGGTGGCGAGGGGCAGCCGGATGCCGACATCGGCCGCTCCGAGCACGGTGAGAAGCCCGCCGAGGAGCCCGGTGGCTCGGTGCTCGTCGGCTACGGCACCGGCGGCGAGGTGAAGTCGCGTCGCCGCAAGCCCGCCGAGAAGCCCGTGACCCGCGCCGTGGGCGTCGTCGCGAAGCCCCCGATCCGCAAGCTCGCCCGCGACCTCGGCGTCGATCTGGCCGACGTGTCGCCGAGCGGCACCGCCGGCGAGGTCACCCGCGAGGACGTCGTCCGCCACGCCGAGCAGGCCTCGGTCTTCCGCAACATCGCGACCCCCGACCTCCCCGAGGAGCGCGAGCTCTCGATCCCCGTCGCGGCACCGGCGGCATCCGTCCCCGCTCCTGCAGCACCTCAGGCTGACGCCCGCGAAGAGGCCATCACGGTGAAGGGCGTGCGCAAGGCGACTGCCAACGCGATGACCTCGAGCGCGTACACGGCGCCGCACGTGTCGGTCTGGACCGACGTCGACGCGACCCGCACGATGGAGCTCGTCAAGCGGCTGAAAGCTTCGCCGGACTTCGCCGACGTGAAGATCTCGCCGCTGCTGATCTTCTCGCGCGCCGTCATCTGGGCTCTCCGGCGCACGCCGATGATCAACGCCGCGTGGGTCGAGACCGAGAACGGCGCCGAGATCCGCGTGCGTCACTACGTCAACCTCGGCATCGCCGCGGCGACGCCGCGCGGCCTGCTCGTGCCGAACATCAAGGACGCGCAGGACCTCAACATGCGCGGTCTCGCGCGGGCTCTCGAGAAGCTGACCGCCACCGCGCGTGACGGCAAGACGACTCCGGCCGATCAGCAGGGCGGCACGTTCACGATCACGAACATCGGTGTCTTCGGGATGGATGCCGGGACTCCGATCATCAATCCGGGCGAGTCCGGCATCATCGCCATGGGCACGATCCGCCAGAAGCCGTGGGTCGTCGACGGCGAGGTGCGCCCGCGCTTCGTGACGACCGTGTCGGGATCGTTCGACCACCGCGTCATCGACGGCGACGGCATCAGCCGCTTCATCGCCGACGTTGCGTCGGTGCTCGAGGAGCCGGCGCTCCTGCTCGACTGAACGCCCTGCTCGCGCCCGTCGTTGACGAGACGATGCCGGGCACGATAGGCATCTCCCATGGCGATCATCAATCGCGGGTTCGGCGGTCGGCGCGGCACGAGTGACCCCCGGTTGCCGCCGGGTCAGACGCTCGTCGACGACTGGCCCGTTCTGACCGCCGGCCCGACTCCGGACATCTCCACGGACGAGTGGTCTTTCACGATCACCACCGAGACGGGCGTCCAGCATCGCTGGGACTGGGGCACCCTGCACGAGGTCGGCGTGGAGGACGTCGTCACCGACATCCACTGCGTCACCCATTGGTCACGCCTCGGGATGCCGTGGCGCGGTGTCTCCGTCAATCGGCTGTTCGAGGATGTCGAGACCTCCTGCGACTTCGTCATGGTGCGCACGCATGACGGGTACACCACGAATGTTCCCCTCGACGATCTGCTCGAGGGGCAGGCGTGGATCGCGACCGAGGCGGACGGTGAGCCGCTGACGGCGGAGCACGGCGGACCGGCGCGGCTGCTCGTGCCGCACCTGTACTTCTGGAAGAGCGCCAAGTGGGTCGCCGAGATGCGGATGATGCCCACCGATGAGCCCGGGTTCTGGGAGCAGAACGGCTACCACCTCCGCGGCGATCCGTGGCGCGAGGAACGCTACTGGTGACGGAACTGTTCCGAGCGGGCTGGCACGTCGGTCGCGTCGTCGCTCGGCGTCCGGAGACCGCGTCGGCTGTCCGCCTCGAGATCGACGTCCCGACGTGGCCGGGAAATCACGCCGGCTCGCATCTCGACATCCGACTGACCGCGCCCGACGGGTACCAGGCGTCGCGGTCATATTCGATCGCCTCGTCGGGGCCCGCGACACGGGTCGTCCTCGCGGTCGATGAGGTCACCTCCGGCGAGGTGTCGCCCTACCTGGTTCACGATCTGCAGGAGGGAGACGAGCTCGAGGTGCACGGACCGCTGGGCCGCTACTTCGTCTGGATGCCGGAGGACGCCGACCCCGCACCGGTGCAGCTCATCTCGGGCGGCTCCGGCGTGGTGCCCCTCTTCGCCATGGCCGACGCGCGGGAACGGCAGCCCCACGGGGCGGACTTCCGGCTGTTGTACTCGGCCCGCACACCCGACGACGTCTTCTTCGCGAGCGAACTGGGCGAGTTGACGCAGACGCAGGTCGATATCGTGCACACGCGACGATCTCCGATCGGGTCGCCGCGTCAGCCGGGCCGACTGACCCGGGAGTCCCTCGCCGAGCTGACGTTCCCCGCGGAGGTGGCGCCGCGCATCTTCGTGTGCGGGCCCACGCCGTTCGTGGAGACCGTCTCCGGGTGGCTCTCGGAGCTCGGGCACGGTGCCGCGCGGATACGGACCGAACGTTTCGGAGGCAGCGGATGACGCACGTGGACGGGAACGCGCTAGCGGGGATGCTCGCGGATCTGTTCGGGTTCGACTCGACCGGAGCGATCGGCGAGTGCGCGGGGTGCCGACACCGTTCCGAGCTCGCGAGGGCGCATGCCTACGTGACGGCGATGGGTGCGGTCGCCCGATGCGAGGCCTGCCACGGGGTGCTCGCGGTCGTTGTCCGCACGCCCACGGATATGCACGTCAGTCTGTCCGGACTGGCGCGCGTGTCGATCGCGCGACGGTGAACGCGAGGGCTCAGTCGTGCTCCGCGCCCGCCTTCTCTCTGAACCAGCCGCCGAGGGCGTCGGCCGACTCGCGCGTCGACGCGTCGTCGGGTGCGATCTGGATCGCGGCGACCGCCTCGGCAGACCCGTCACCGCGCGTCGTCGGTTCGTAGCCCATCGACCACGTCGAGTACTTCCGCTCGCTGCCCCGCTCGTCGAGGAGGATGCGGACATCGGTGTGTCGGGGATCGCGGCCGATGCGCTCGAGGAGCGCTCGGACTGCGGCATCCGGTCCTTCGAGGATCTGGATGAAGTCGGGGTCGCTGTAGACGAGCATTCCGGTGATCCCGTCGCGCTCGTTGTTCGCCCGGCTCTCGGTGAGGAGCTCGACCAGGCGCGCATGGTCGAAAGGCTCGGTGGCACGGCTCGCGTAGGCGATGAAGGTCAGCTGGTCGGTCATGCTCGAGCTCTCCCGGGGTAAGGCGCCGGGTGGTTCCGATCCCCCCGGTCCGATGACAGTAACACCGGGTGAAAAGCCGATCCGCCCCTTGCGCAACCCCTTGGAAGAACTCTGCGACGACGGGCACATTCTGGGAATGGACGCCGACGAGCAGCAGCAGATCAAGAAGGACTTCGACGATGCGGTCAACATGACGGCCGCTCAGATCGAGAAATGGCTCGACACGGACGAGTCGAAGGGCGTGGGCCAGAAGTCCGGGGGAGGCGAGTCCACCGGGCATGCCTCCGGGCGCCGGATCGTGAAGATCCTCCGTAAGAAGAAGGACGATCTGACGGATGCCGACTACGAGCACATGAAGAAGGTCCATGGATATGTCGCTCGGCACTCGGAGCAGCGCCCGAAAGGCGACGTGACCGACACCGATTGGCGCTACTCCCTCATGAACTGGGGCCATGACCCGAAGAAGTGATGGTGATGGATTGGCTGGGCGCTGGCGGCTGAGTTTGAGAACCGTTATCAACAGGACGTAGACTCGCGGTCATGACCTCTCGTGTGCCCGCTCTCGTCGCTCTCGCGGCGGGATCCGTTCTCGTCCTCGCCGGCTGCTCCACCGCGACCAGCCCCGCAGCGTCCTCGGGTGACGCTGTCCCTCTCAAGATCGTCGCGTCGACGAACGTCTACGGCTCGATCGCCGAGGCGATCGGGGGGAACGACGTCGAGGTCACGTCGATCATCGACTCTCTCTCGCAGGATCCACATTCATACGAGGCGTCCGCGCGCGACCAGCTCACGGTCTCGCAAGCCGACCTCGTGATCGAGAACGGGGCCGGGTACGACGCGTTCCTCGACGGACTCATCGAGGCGAGCGGTACGAAGGCTCCGGTCATCACGGCCGTCGAGTACTCGCACGACTACCCCGGCAATGAGGGGCACTCCGACGAGACGCACGCCGAGGGTGAGGAACACGATCACGCCGGCGACGGTGATCACGCCGGGCACGACCACATCGAGGGGTTCAACGAGCACGTCTGGTACGACCCGCACACAGTGGAGCACGTCGTCGAGGAGATCGCTCACGAACTGGGTGAACTGGATGCCGCCAAGGCCGACACCTTCGAGGCCAACGCGAAGAAGCTCATCGATGGCATCGCGGGGCTCGAGACCTCTCTCGAGAAGATCTCCGCCGCACACGCGGGCGAGAAGATCTTCGTCACCGAGCCCGTACCGCTGTACCTCACGGCTGCGGCCGGTCTCGAGAACGCGACCCCCGAGGCGTTCAGTGAAGCGGTGGAAGAGGGTCAGGACGTGCCGCCCGCGACACTGCTCGCGGCGACGAAGATCCTCGACTCCGGGGAGGTCCGAACCGTCATCGTCAATGCCCAGACCGGCGGTGCCGAGACCACCGAGGTGGTGAAGTTTGCGGAGAAGAACGACATCCCCGTTCTGAAGTTCACGGAGATCCTCCCGGATGGTCTGACCTACGTCGAGTGGATGCAGAAGAACATCGACGAGCTGGCGGGTACGCTGACCCGGTGACCCGGCACGCATCACCCCCTCTCGAGATCCGGGGTGCCGCGCTCCGGCGCGGCGGACGCGAGCTCTGGAGCGGACTCGACCTCACGGTCGAGCCGGGTGAGTTGATCGCCGTCCTCGGCCCCAGCGGCTCGGGCAAGACCACCCTTCTGCGCGCCATCCTCGGACTCGAGGACCTCAGCGAGGGCACGGTCGAGGTCGACGGCAAGCGGGTCGCCCGCGCGGGGAACCGCGGCATCGGCTACCTGCCGCAGACCCGGCCGCTCCCGCGCGACACCGCACTCCGCGGCCGCGACCTCGTCGCCCTGGGGGTCAACGGGCACCGCTTCGGGCCCCCGATCCCGCGGCGCAGAGACCGCGAGCGGGTCGACGAGCTGATCGCCGCGATCGGCGCCACCGACTTCGCCGATCGACCCGTCGGCATCCTGTCGGGTGGGGAGCAGCAGCGCCTGCGCGTCGGTCAGGCCCTCGCCGACGACCCCCGTCTGCTCCTCTGCGACGAGCCGCTGACCAGTCTCGACCTCGCGAACCAGCAGGCCGTCGTCGGTCTCATCGACCGGCACCGCCGCAGCGGTGCCGCGGTCCTGCTCGTCACCCACGACATCAACCCGCTGCTCGGCAAGGTCGACCGCATCCTCTACATCGCGAACGGGCGGTTCACCCTCGGCGCACCGAAGGACGTCCTCACCTCCGAGGTCCTCACCGACCTCTACGGCGCTCCCGTGTTCGTGCTCGAAGCGGGCGACCGTCTGGTCGTCGTCGGCGCTCCCGACGCCGAGGCATCCCACCACCATCACGAGGACCACGCATGAACTGGGACGACATCGCGAACGCCATGTTCGGCGGCGTACCCGTGTACGGGCAGATCCTCGCGCTCGTGCAGAACTCGGTGTGGGCGGGTGCCATCCTCGGCCTCGTCGGCGGGCTCATCGGCGTCTTCGTCCTGCAGCGCGACATGGCGTTCGCCGTGCACGGCATCAGCGAGCTCTCGTTCGCCGGTGCGGCGGCAGCGCTCCTGATCGGCGCGGACGTCGTCACGGGGTCGATCGTCGGGTCGATGGTCGCCGCGGCGTTGATCGGCTGGCTCGGCTCGCGCGCCCGCGACCGCAACTCGATCATCGGCGTACTCATGCCGTTCGGTCTGGGCCTCGGCATCCTCTTCCTCGCGCTCTACAACGGGCGCAGCGCCAACCGGTTCAGCCTCCTGACGGGGCAGATCGTGTCGGTGCAGTCCGACCAGCTGACCTGGCTGATCGCGATCTCCGCCGTCGTGCTGGTGGCGCTTCTGCTGATCTGGCGACCGCTGCGATTCGATTCGCTCGACCCGCAGTCCGCGGCGGCGCGCGGCGTGCCGACGGGGCTGATCTCGCTCGCGTTCATGCTGTTGCTGGGACTCGCGGTCGCCGTGGCCGTCCACATCATCGGCGCGCTGCTCGTCCTCGCGCTGCTCGTGACGCCGGCCGCCGCCGCGGCGCGCATCGCGCACGGCCCCGTCGCGGTCCCACTGCTCGCGGCCCTGTTCGGCGTCGTCTCGGCGGTCGGCGGCATCCTGCTCGCCGTCGCCGGAACCCTGCCGGTGAGCCCGTACATCACGACGATCTCGTTCGTCATCTACCTCGTCTGCCGTGTCGTCGGCGACCGGCGGGGCCGGGTGGAGCGCACGGATGCCGCGCACCGCACCCAGCCCGTCGCTAGCGTCCGCGCGTAGAATCCGCCCATGGCCCAGCGCAACACCTGGCAGCGAGAGCGCGTGCGCTCGGCGCTGTCCGACGCTCCCGGGTTCGTGAGCGCTCAGGATCTGCACGCCGCCCTTCGCGACGAGAACACCGGCATCGGTCTCGCGACCGTCTACCGGGCGCTCGCGACCCTCGCCGCGAGCGGTGAGGCGGATCAGCTCCAGTCGCCCGAGGGCGAGGCGATCTACCGCGCCTGCGCCAGTACCGGCCACCACCACCACCTCATCTGCCGGGTGTGCGGCAAGGCCGTCGAGATCCAGGCCGACGAGGTCGAGACCTGGGCGAAGCGGACGGCGGCGGCGAACGGGTTCACCGATGCCGAGCACGTCGTCGACATCTTCGGCACGTGCGCCGAGTGCTCCGCGAGGATCGCGCAGGGCGACGACCGGCTTGAGGCCCGTGCGGACTGAGGTCCGCCCCGCGGTATCCCGAGCATCGTCGACTCCCTCACCGGGGTCGGCTGCGCGCGGCGCGCTCTGGCTGGGGCTCGGGCTCCTCGCCGTCCTCGCGCTCATCGGCGTCGCCCTGTGGAGCCCGTCGCCCGAACTGCCCACGCGAGCCCAGGACGGTCTGACCCTCGCCCTCAGCGTGCTCATCGAGTCGCTGCCGTTCGTCATGCTCGGCGTGATCCTGTCGATCGTCGTGCAGGTGTGGGTGCCGCCGGGGGTCATCGAACGGTGGATGCCGCGGAACGCGTGGGGTCGCCGTGCCGTCCTGTCGCTCCTCGGCATGCTGATCCCGGTGTGCGAGTGCGGCAACGTCCCGTTCGCCCGCGGCCTCATGATGCGCGGGTTCTCGGTCGCCGAGACGCTGACGTTCCTGGTGGCGGCGCCCATCGTCAACCCGATCGTCATCATCACCACCCACCAGGCCTTCGGCTTCGACGACGGCATCCTCGTCGCCCGTCTGCTCGGCGGCTACCTGATCGCCAACGTCATCGGATGGCTGTACAGCCGGCATCCCGATCAGGACGCCCTCATCACCGACCGCTTCCGTGACGCGTGTCTGGCCGAGCAGGGCGTGAGCGGCGACCGTGCCCGCCGCAGCCTCGCCCAGTTCGTCGTCGAGCTGCGCGCGGTCATGCCGGCCCTCATCATCGGATCCGCCGTCGCCGGCGCTGTCCAGGTCATCGTCCCGCGCAACGTGCTGCTGTCGATCGGGTCGAACCCGGCCCTGTCGATCGCCGCGATGATCATGCTCGCGATGATCGTGTCGATCTGCTCGAACGTCGACGCGTTCTTCGCGCTGTCGTTCGCCTCGACGTTCACCCCCGGTGCGATCGTCGCGTTCCTGCTCGTCGGACCCCTCGTCGACGTGAAGATGCTCGCGCTCCTGCGCACCACCTTCCGGACGCGGGTGCTCGGCGTCCTCGTGGCGACGGTCGTCCTCGCAGCGGCGGCGATCGGAGGGGTGGTGAACCTCCTTGCGTGACACGGTGTGGTTCCGGATGCTGGGCGTTGGTGCCGTGGCATCCATCGCCGCCCTGACGATCGCCCTCGCGGTGACCGGCCGGCTCGGTCTGTACATCAACCCCGAGTCGTCGTGGTTCGCCGTGTCGATGGCGGTGCTCGCGCTGGTCGGCTCGGTCCTGAGCTTCCTGCTGCCGCTCGGCGCGGCCGAGGACCACGGGCACGACCACGGCGATGCTCCCGCGGTGGATGCCGACCACGACCACGACCACCACGATCACGCGCCGCGGACGAGCCGGCAGCTCATCGGAACAGCGGCGACGGTCGCGGGCGGCGTGCTCGCCCTCGGGGCCGCCACGACGATGCTCGTCGTCCCGCCGGCGACGCTGTCCGCGGAGCTCGCGGCCTCGCGCAACACGGGAGCCCCGCCGCTGTTCCAGGGGTCCGACACGGTGGCGCTGGCGATCACCGGAGACACCGCCTCGTTCGGCATCGGCGACTGGGCGAGCGTGTTCGCGACGGCGACCGACCCCGAGGTGTTCGACGGCACCGAGATCTCGCTCACCGGGTTCGTCGCCCCCGGTAAGGGCGGCTTCGACCTGACGCGGCTCATCATCACGCACTGCGTCATCGACGCGCAGCCGGCGAGCCTGCCGGTCACGGCCGACGACATTCCGGACGACGGCCAGTGGGTCACCGTCACGGGCACCATCCGCGACGTGAACGGGCAGCTGCAGGTGGCGGCGGCATCGGTGAAGCCGATCGCCGAGCCCAAGGATCCGTATGAGTTCTGACAGCCGCCGCTCCCATCGCCAGCGGCGGCGGGCGCGCGGGTTCTCGGTGCGCGTCCTCGCGGTCGTCGCGGTGCTCGGCGTGGTGGCGCTCGCCGGCGGCCTGGTGACCACCCTGCAGGGTCCCCGCGTCACCTCGGTGCAGTCCGACGCCGCGGCCGCGGTCAGCTCGGCCGGGTCGCGCCTCATCTTCGAGACGACGCAGTCGCTGCAGAAGGTGGATGCCTCGCAGGTTACCGTGACCCCCGCGGCGCCGTTCACCGTCGATACGTCGGGGCGGAGCGTCGGCATCCGTTTCACCGACCCGCTCTGGGACGAGACGACGTACACGATCCGCATCGACCGGCTCGCGGGCCTCGGCGGCGGGCCGACCTCGACGGTCGAGGAGTCGTTCTCGACCCCGAAGCTGCACTCCTACGTCCTGCAGCGCGGCGAGGGCGGCGACAAGATCTACCGCGTCGGCCTCGACGGCGACAACGAACCCGTCTTCGAGGACGAGCACATCGAGGACTTCCGGGCCACCGCGGCCAGCCTCGTCGTCTCGACCGTGAAGGACGGCGTCTCGCACCTCGTCGTCACCCGCACCGACGGCACACACCGGCAGGAGCTGACCCTGCCGGGCAAGGGCGTCGTCACGAACCTGCAGAGCGCCGAGCGGGGCAACACGATCGGCTACACCTTCACGGATGCCGACATCTCGGCATCCGGCGGCCGTGAGAGCCTGCTCTTCACCGGATCGACGGCCGATCCCGCGGCGAAGCCGACCGAGATAAAGGTCACCGGTGCGGACCCCCGCGTCGAGGACTGGCGCTTCGTACCGGGCACCGACACGATCCTCATGCTCACCTTCGACGGCGCCCTCAGTCTCGTCTCGTCGACGGGCGCCGCGCCCGTGGAGCTCGGCAACGCGACCGGCATCGACGACATCTCGGGCACGACGGCCTACGTCGAACGGCTTGAGGGACCCGTCGTCGTCGACCTCGCCTCGGCGAAGGAGAAGCCCCTGCCCCCGACATCCGCCGACCTCGGCCAGACCGGGTCGGTCCTCGCGATGTCCGATGGCTCGACGCTTCGCGCGCTCACCCCGTTCGACGGACTCAACCCGCTGGGGACGAACATCCTGCGAGTGGATGCCGCCGGCAAGACGAGCGTCGTCGCGAAAGTCGACACCGCCGACGGCCTGCTGCAGACCTGCGTCTCGCCGAGCGGTCGATACGCGGCCCTCGTCATCGCGCCCGACGTGGTCGACAACCCGTACGACGGGTACACGCTGCCCCTCCCGAAGAAGCTCGAGACCCGGATCTTCAGCTTCGACGGGAAGCAGATCACGACGCTCGAGGGGTTCGACGTCGCGTGGTGCCGCAAGGCTCCGTCGCAATGACCTCGCTGGTTCCCGCGACGCGCGAGGCGCTCGAAGGGCTCCCGGCCGAGGTCGCCCCCGCGCTGCTCGGTGGCGAGCTGCGGGTGCAGACGTCGATCGGTTCGGTGGCGCTCCGCATCACCGAGGTCGAGGCGTACCACGGGCGGGGTACCGGCCCGCAGGTCGACCCCGGCTCGCACGCCCGCATGGGGCCGACCGCCCGCAACGCGACGATGTGGGGCGAGCCAGGCCATCTGTACGTCTACTTGAGCCACGGCATCCACTCGTGCGTCAACGTCGTGAGCGGTCCCGAGGGCGTCGCCGGCGGAATCCTGCTGCGCGCCGGAGAGGTCGTCGACGGAGCAGATGCCGCGCACGCCCGCCGTCCCGCGGCGCGCGTCGCGCGCGACCTGGCCCGCGGGCCGGGCCGCCTCGGCGATGCGGTGGGGCTCCGGCATCCGATCCACGACGGGATCGACGCGGTCACGGGGGAGGAGCGGGCCGGCGCGAGCGCGCGGCTGTTCCTGCTCGCCGAGCCGCTGGCCGAGATCGCGACGGGACCCCGGGTCGGTGTCGCGGGGATCGCCGGGACGGATGCGTTCCCGTGGCGCTTCTGGATTCCGGGCGACCCGACCGTGTCGGCGTTCCGCTGGGGCCGCGGCGCGCGCGAGGCGGCGGGCTGATTCGGCGCCCGGGAACACCCGCCGGCCTCGGCGCGTTGCCGTGAGGGTGGGATGCCGCCTCCCACCCGACCCCGTGAGGTGACCCGTGACCGACACCACCGCCGCAGACCGCCTCGAGGCGGCGCTCGCGTCGCTCGACCCGTCGGCGCGTGTGCAGGCCGCCATGACGGCCGGCACCCACCCGCGCTCGGAGTACATCCCGGTGCTCGTGGCGCAGTGCCGCATCGAGCCGCAGTTCCTCGTGCGCGAGATGCTGACCTGGGCGTTGACCCGGCACGACGCCGATGAGGTCATCGACCGGCTCCTCGTCGAACTGGGCTCGCGCGGTGCGCAGATCCGCGCGCAGGCGCTGCACACCATGTCGAAGATCGGCGGGCCGCGCGTGTGGCCGGCGATCACCTCCGACCTCCTGAAGGATGCCGACGACGCGGTCGCACGCGTGGCCTGGCGCACGGCGGCCCGGCACGTGCCGGCAGCCGAGGCATCCGCTCTCGCGACGACCCTGGCGACGCAGTTCGCCCGCGGCGAGGACGACACTCGGCGGAGCCTCAGCGAGGCGTTCGCGACGCTCGGTGAGCCCGCCCGCCCGCAGGTCGACTGGGCCCTCGCGACCGGCGGCCCGTACACGCGCGCCCATGCGGCCGTGACGGCTCGACTCATGGATGACCCGGAGCAGACGTACGACGAGGCAGTGGCCGCGGCATCCGCCTGAGTCAAGGCGACACGCCCGGCCGTGCTAGACTCACTCTTCGTCTGCGCGCACTCCAGCACGCAGTTCGCATCCCACCCTCAGAAGACGGCCTACAGCCGTGTCCGGGAGCGGGGTGCAGACAAGGGATCTTGGGTGGCACCGTCCGGTGTCACGGTACTAAGGAGAATCACTATGGCAGCAGTGTGCCAGGTGACTGGAGCTGTTCCCGGCTTCGGTCACAACATCTCGCACTCGCACCGCCGGACGAGGCGCCGCTTCGACCCGAACGTGCAGAAGAAGACCTATTTCGTTCCTTCGCTTGGTCGCAAGATCACGCTGAACGTCTCGGCTAAGGGCATCAAGGTCATCGACGCCCGCGGCATCGAGTCGGTCGTGAAGGACCTCCTCGCGAAGGGTGTGAAGCTCTAATGGCGAAGAAGGCTCAGGACGTTCGTCCGATCATCAAGCTGCGTTCGACCGCCGGCACGGGGTACACCTACGTGACGCGCAAGAACCGCCGCAACAACCCCGACCGCATCGTGCTCAAGAAGTACGACCCGGTGATCCGCAAGCACGTCGAATTCCGAGAGGAGCGCTGATCGCATGGCGAAGAAGAGCAAGATCGCGCGCAACAACCAGCGCGAGGTCATCGTCGCCCGCTACGCCGAGAAGCGTGCCGAGCTGAAGAAGACCCTCGTGGACCCGAACGCGACCGACGAGGCCCGCGAGGCCGCCCGCGTCGGCCTGCAGAAGCTTCCCCGCAACGCGTCGCCGGTCCGCCTGCGCAACCGCGACGCCATCGACGGACGCCCCCGCGGCCACCTGTCGAAGTTCGGCATCTCGCGTGTCCGCTTCCGCGAGATGGCGCACCGTGGCGAGCTGCCCGGCGTGACCAAGTCGAGCTGGTAAGCACCACTTCCGCACGAAGCCCCCGTCTCCGGACGGGGGCTTCGTCGTTTCCGGGGGCTCAGTCGGCCCGACGTTCGATGAGGATCGTGTCGCGCCAGGTGCCGGCCCACGGGCCGTGAGTCATGTACGCGATGCGTTCGCGGCGACCGACCTGGCGGAAACCGGCCCGCTCGTGCAGCGTCAAGCTGGCGATGTTCTCGGGGAAGATGCTCGCTTGGACCATCCAGATGCCGGCGGCGGCGGCATCCGTCACGAAAGCCTCGAGGAGACCTCTGCCGACGCCCCGGCCCTGGGCGCTATCGGCGACGTAGACGGAATGCTCCACGACCCCTCGGTAGACCTCACGCGTCGAGACGGGGGAAGCGGCGACCCAGCCGAGCACCGTGCCGGTGGGGTCGGCGGCGACGAGTCTGCCGACCTGGAGCTTTGCTCGGTCGAACTCCTCCCACGACGGGGGTGCGCTCTCGAAGGTCGCGTTCCCCGCTGCGATGCCTTCGCGGTAGATCGACTCCACCTGGGGCCAGTCGTGCGCGGTCAGGGCCCGGATGGTGGCGTCGGTCATGGACGGAGGGTCTGGGATGCCGCGCCGAGCGCGTCGGTGACGACGCGGTAGTAGGCCCATCGGCCCCGCTGCTCGCGCGTCGCGAGTCCCGCGTCGACGAGCTGCTTCATGTGATGGGAGACGGTCGGCTGAGACAGCCCGACGGGCTCGGTGAGATCGCAGATGCACGCTTCGCCGTCGGCGGAGGCGGCGATCAGGGAGAGCAGACGCACACGGGTGGGGTCGCCGAGCGCTTTGAAGACCCGCGCGGTGCGCTCCGCATCCTCCACCGAGATCACACTGCCCGTAACCGTCCCGCAGCACACTGCACCTTCGGACGGGGCGAGAAGCGGGAGGTGTGCAGGCATGCGGTCATCTTCTCACGTCGTATTGACATCTGTCGATGGATCTGTGCATCCTCTATCCATCGAGCTTTGTCGATGCGTGTGAGGAGGCCCCAGGTGGACGATGTCCTGCCCGTCGTCGTCATCGGTGCAGGTCCGCAGGGGCTCGCCGCTGCGGCACACCTCATCGAGCGGAACATGCCCGTCGTGGTCCTCGAGGCCGGTTCTGCCCCTGCTGCGGCTGTCGCGGAGTGGGGTCACGTCCGCTTGTTCTCCGAATGGCCCGAGCTCATCGACGCGGCCGGCGCCCGCCTTCTGAGCACGTCGGGGTGGCAGGCGCCCGGTGCCGGATACCCCACCGGCGACCAGTGGATCGGGAAGTACCTCGCCCCCCTCGCCACGGCGTTGGGTGATCGGATCCGCTTCGGCTCCCGCGTTACGGGTGTCTCCCGGATGGGTCGGGACCGGCTCGTCGATGCCGACCGCGGGGAGCAGCCGTTCACGGTCCACATCTCGCCCTCCGAGGGGGAGGAGTACCGGCTGCAGGCGCGGGCCGTGATCGACGCATCCGGCACGTGGGCCAGTCCGAACCCTGCCGGAGCCGACGGCCTGCCCGCGCTGGGGGAGGCTTCCGCGGCGGACCTGCTCTCGTACCGCATCCCCGACTTCCGCGATCGGGCGGGTTTCTCCGGCAAGCACACGATCGTGATCGGCTCCGGGCACTCCGCGGTGACCGCCGTCCTGGCCCTTGCCCGTATGGCTCGTCGCGACCCCTCGACGACCGTGACCTGGGCGCTGCGCCGCGCGACCGCCGGCAACACGTTCGGTGGAGGGGATGCCGACGAGCTGCCTGCGCGCGGCGCATTGGGGATCCGGGCGAAAGAGTATGTCGAGGCCGGTCTCGTCTCCCTCGTCACCGGGTTCCGCGTCGAGCGGGTCACTCATGACGGAGAAAGACCCACTTTGGTCGCGGAGGACGGTCGCACCCTCACCGCCGACCGCGTCGTGGTGTTGACCGGGTTCCGTCCCGACCTGTCGTTCCTCTCCGAGCTGCGATTGGAGCTCGACCCGACACTCCAGGCGCCGGTGCGGATCGCCGCGGAGGTCGATCCGAACGTCCACTCGTGCGGTTCCGTCGCCGCGACGGGCGCAGCGGACCTCGCTCAGCCGGAGCAGAACTTCTACCTCGTCGGGGCGAAGTCCTACGGTCGTGCGCCGACATTCCTCGCCCTCACCGGGTACGAGCAGGTGCGCAGCGTCGTGGCCGAGCTGGCAGGCGATCACGAAGCCGCCCGCCGCGTAGAGCTGGTCCTGCCGGACACGGGCGTGTGCGGCGGCGCGGGACTGTTCGATGCGTCCGGAGCCTCGCTCGGTGGGGCGTGCTGCGCCCCGCCTGTCGCGCTCGTGCAGGTCGGCCGCGCCCCGGCATCCGTCTGATCCGTGGATATGCACACTGCATCGTGTCGGCCACCGGTGGCGCGCCGGATGCTGGCCGAGTTCGTCGGAACGGGGATGCTCGTCACCGTCGTCGTCGGCTCGGGGATCGCCGCCCAGCGACTCTCCCCGAACGACGTCGGCCTGCAGCTGCTCGAGAACAGCCTTGCCACGGCTCTCGGCCTTGCTGTGCTGATCCTCATGCTCGGCCCCGTGTCAGGGGCGCATCTCAACCCCGCCGTCTCGCTCGCGGACTGGGTGCTCGGTCGGCGCCGCGCCGGTGGCCTTCCCACGACCGACCTCGGGGGCTACCTGGCCGCTCAGCTCTCGGGCGGCGTCGCCGGGACGCTCCTGGCGGGCGTGATGTTCGACGTCGCGCCCGCGTTCTCGACGCATCAGCGAGCAACTCCCGGGCAGCTCATCGGAGAAGTCGTCGCCACCGCCGGGCTCGTGCTGCTGATCTTCACCCTCGCCCGTACGAGCACGCCGAGCGTGACCGCCGCAGCCGTCGGGGCGTACATCGGCGCTGCGTACTGGTTCACCAGCTCGACATCGTTCGCGAACCCTGCGGTCACGGTCGCCCGCATCTTCACCGACACCTTCGCCGGAATCGCCCCGGCATCCGCCGTGCCGTTCATCCTGGCGCAACTCGTCGGCGCCACCGTCGGGCTCGGCCTCCTCCTCGTCCTCCAGCCGACAGCCACACGCGCAGCCGGCCGTGCCGTCATCCCCACCGAACCCGAAACCACCCCGCAGGAGCACTCATGACCGAGACCACCAAGCCCGCCGTCCTCTTCGTCTGCGTCCACAACGCCGGCCGATCGCAGATGGCGGCCGGATACCTCCGCGCGATCGCCGGAGACCGCATCGACGTGTTCTCTGCCGGGAGTGAGCCCGGCAACGCCGTGAACCCGAACGCCGTCGCCGTCATGGCGGAGGAAGGCATCGACCTCGCCGGTGCCGTCCCGCAGGTCCTGACCACCGACGCCGTGCGTCAGGCCGACGTCGTGATCACGATGGGATGCGGCGACGCCTGCCCGATCTTCCCCGGCAAGCGCTACGAGGACTGGGAACTCACCGACCCCGCCGGGCAGCCCCTCGACGTCGTCCGTGAGGTCCGCGACGACATCCGCGGGCGGGTTGAAGGACTCGTCGCCAGCCTGGTCTAGGAGGCCGCGGTCGGCGATGACGCTCGGATCGGTAGTCTGAGGGCACATGGCCTGAGGTGTCGATCGGCGGGGGAATGAGAGTCGGCGACAGCGTCGTGAGAGGCAAGGCGTCGCTCGTCGTTTTCGCCGCAGCGCTCGTCATCACGATGGCGGGGTCGTGGGTGCCCTCGTTCTGGTACGACGAGGCCGCCACACTGCAGCTCGCACGGCTGCCCTTGCCGGAGTTCTTCGGCTTCGTGATGCAGCGGGATGCCGTTCACGGACTGTACGCGTTCGTCATGCACGGGTGGATCCAGGTCTTCGGAGAATCCGAGTTCTCGGTTCGGTTCCCCTCTGCGCTCGCCGTCGCCGTCGGGGCGACCGGTGTGTTCCATCTCGGCCGTCGGTGGTTCGGGGTGGCCCCCGGCATCCTGGCGGTGGTGGTCTTCGTCGCCCTCCCGAGGATCACGACGCAGGGCATCGAGGCGCGGTCGTATGCGATGGGCACCGCCTTGCTGGTCGTCGCCGCCGTGCTCGTCGCGTGGGCGCGTGAGCGCCGTGGCTGGGCACCGTGGGTCGCTGTGGGGGCGGCTGCTACGGCTTCGGTGTGGATGTTCGCGTATGGCCTGTTCGTGCTTCCCGCGCTCGCGCTGCTCGCGGACGACCCCACCCTTGCGTGGCGCACGCGCGTCGTTCGGGTTTCGGCCGCGCTGGTCGTTCCCGGATTGCTCGCCGCGCCCCTCGTGCTCGCGATGATTCCGCAACGAGGTCAGGTGGCGTGGCTGTCCGAGCAGGACGTCAACCTCTACACCGTGCTGATAGAGCCGATGTTCGGCTCGGCGTTCTGGATGGCGATCGGGTTGGCGCTGTTGGTCGCAGTGGCGGTGCGAGCGGGGTGGCGGGTCACGCTGTCGAGCCCCGTGGTATCGCTCCTCGTCTGGCTGTTGCTGCCCGGCACCGTGCTCGTGACGCTATCGCTGGCGGGGATGCCGGTGTTCACTCCGCGCTACCTGACCGTCTCGGCGCCGGCACTCGCGCTCCTGGTCGGCTCGCTTCTGGGGGGCGCACGTCGCCGGAGCCTCGTCGCTGCGACCGTCCTCATCTGCGTACTCGCCGTGCCGCACGTCATCGCGTCGCGGTTGCCGACCGCGAAACCCGGGGGCATCGACCTTCGCGCCGCGGCATCCTTCATCGCGTCGCATGCCCGACCGGGCGACGCCATCCTGCTCGAGGCCGGAGGCCCGGCGGGAACCCGGCCACGCGTCGCCATCGCCGCCTACCCAGACGCCTTCGCAGGCCTCCGGGACATCGCGTTCGCATCGAGCTACGTCGGAACCGGCACCTACTCAGACTCCCTCGTCGATCCGAAGTTCACTGAGGTTCCCGGCGACGCCGACATCTGGGTCGTGACGAGAGACGGGTCGGCGTTCGCGCAGCAACTGGCCGCGAACGGATACGCTCCGGCATCCGTTCGAGACGTCGGTGGTCTGACGGTGGGCGAGTGGCGCCGGGATGACGCGCGCTGAGCGGAAGGTCAGAACGGCAGGTCGCGTGACCCCGGCGGGGCGATGAGGATGCCGGTGATCTTGCCGGAACCGTTGTAGGCGACGCGTCCAATCCACTCGCCGGCCTCATGCTGGAGGGTCACCTGCACGATCGCTCCCGTGCTCAGATGCCGGTTGGCGAGCTTGGCCAGTGGTGTGCTGCCGTCGGCCGTCCGCACCGTCGCCTCGACACACGCGTCGAGGCGACCGGATTCGCCCCGGACCTCATCCCACACGCCCATCAGCTTGCGTTTGGTCAGCGCGCGGCCGCAGGTATACGTCATGTGCGCCCGCACCGCCTCGTAGTCGCCGGCGTCCAGGTGCGCGAACACCTCGCTGGTCCGATCCGTCAGGTCTATCCCCGGTGCTGCCATCGTTTCCCCCTCGCCCTTGGCGCCGAATCGCTTGAAGGCCGCCTGTCGGCTGACCCCGAGCGCATCACCGATCTCCTGCCACGAGACGTCGTGAGAACGCGCAGTGGAAACCACCTCCTGCAAGCGCTCGCGCGAACGTCGCACCAACTCGTCGGCGTGACGGATGCCCCGAACCTCACCACCCGAATCGGGAGGGGCGCCTGCTCCGGCGGCCTCCACGAGTGAGGCGAGCTCGGCAAGCGACATGTCGCTCGTGGATGATCCGGCCATGGGGCGAGCGTACGAGCGAAGATCGTGAGTGTCAACCAAAGGGTGACATCACGCAATGCGACGGCGTGACACACTCACGCTGGCGGGCTGGTTGGCTCGATTCGATTGAGAGGATCATCGATGGCGGATGACGCCGGTTCCGATGACGAGCGCTGGCTCACCATCAACGGGCGGCGGTGGCGGCGCACCGATCCGTCCTTGCCCGCAGACCTCGTGGCGGCGCTGACCTCCCACCTCGGGCGCGGTCGATCAGGTGTGCGCCGCGCGAAGGAAGATCCCGACGCCACGTCAGCGGCACGCCGACGGGTCGATCTCGCGAAGCACGGGCTCGGTGAGCGGGGCCCATATTGGTGGGACGAGCCGGAGGACGAGCGTCTCCGCAGAGCGAAGCAGGCGCTCGCCGAGTTGGAGGAACTCGAGGACTGAGAAGCTCAACGTCTTTCAGCGTGCTTCATCGACCTCCACGGCATGCATCAGGTCGCTGCTCGCGGAACGCGTCCTCGCGGCGCGAGCAGGGTGGGTTGTGGCCCGGAGTCGTGGGTCAGGAAGCCATTCGCCACCGCCGATGGGCTTAGTTACTCGTCTGTCCGGCGAAGGCTGCGTCTCGGGAATATCGACTTTAGGTCGACACGGGGAACGTTATGGTCGGAGCAACCTTGGGCAGCGGGTTCCCTGAATGCGCCGTTGTCGGGTTCGTCCGTGGTGCGGTGTCCCTAACATTCTGAGAAGCCCCGACCTTGAGTCCTTGTACTCACGTTCCGAGCTGTTGTTGATCGGGGTAGGGGGACTCATCCGTTCCTTTCCCGCCTCAATAGGCTGGTACTCATGTCTCCCGTCGAGTCCGCTCTTGCCGCTCAGCCCGTGCTCACCACCGAGCGCCTGACGCTCGTGCAACTGGGCCCGGACTATGTAGAAACCACGCTGGCGGGCCTCGAGGATCCCGATGCCCTACGTCTCACGGGCACCCGCGGCGAGTTCTCGCGCGAACGCGTCAACGCGCATCTCCAGCGTCTTCCTGGCGCACCCGACAGGGCGGACTTCGCCATCCTCGACCGGGACGGCATGCACATCGGTGAGGTGGTGCTGAACGAGCTCGACCTCGACAACCTCGCAATGAGCTACCGGATCGCGCTGACCGACTCCACCGTCCGCGGCCTCGGGTACGGCACCGAGGCCGGGCGTGCGGTCGTCGAATGGGGATTCTCGATCGGCCTGCACCGCATTTACCTCGAGGTATACGCCTTCAACCCGTCGGCGCAGCGCTCGTACGAGAAGATCGGTTTCCGTCACGAAGGCCGCGCCCGCGAGGCCCTTCTCTGGGACGACGAGTGGACCGATGCCGTTCTCATGTCGATACTGGCGACCGATCCGCTTCCCTGACCCCCGCTGAGTATGGTCGTCGCATGCGCCCTCCGTTCATGAATACCCCGGAGCAGCTCGAATCTCTCGATGGGCAGCAGTACCTGGTGCTTCGCCCGACTTCAGAGGTGGCGGATCGCTATGCGATGGAGCAGAACGACGCGTTGGCTCTGGGGGGACTTCCACACCCGCACACCGGGCACGTGACGCTACGAGGCTTCTACGAGCCAACACGTCGGGGCGAGCTCACGGCGCTGGTCCGCAGTTGGGCTTCCCAGCAACAGCCGATCGAGATCGTCGGCGACGCCGTCGACTCATTCCCTGAGCCGTGGCAGATCCTCATTCTGCGACTTGCTCGTACTCGCTCTCTCATCGCCGCCTACGCAACGTTGACCGACTTGTTGGATCTGACCGATTTCCACCGCCTCGGTGAGCTGCCCCTCGATGACTGGACCTTTCACATGTCCGTCGTCTACGGCAAGACACTGTCGAGTGAGGGTTGGAAGGCGATCGAATCCGCACGAGTTCAGGAGTTCGAGCATCCGGTTCGCGAGACCGTCAACGAGATAGAGCTCGTCTCGTATGCAAACGGCGAGGAGCACAGCGAGGTCATCCAACTCGGCATTTGAGGTGCGGCTCGCCCGCGCACCTATCGCTTGCGAGCGCCACGACCCGACCGCCGGAAACGATCTTTACCGGCGGAGGAGCGACCGAGCAGCTACGGGGCACCCAGAACAGTCGCGCGAAACCTACTGTCGGCGGGCGTCAGAAGGGCCGTTGTTGTCTCGATCTTGCCGTTCGCGTCTCCGCAGTTCGGCAAGCAGAATGATCATCGCGGCGCAGGTGCACACAGCCCCGAGGACTGACCACCAGTTGGGTGGCTCATCGAAGATGAGCGGAAGCGCGACGGCTGTGAAGATCGCCACCAGCGCCGAAATCGTCAGCACCACGATGACCATAGTGCGCTGTTTGCGGGGCGTCATGAAAGCCATGCTTGCATCACTCACAACACCCGCGTCGGTGGGTAGTTCGGCCTGCCGAAAACGATCGTTTTCGGTGTGTGCCTCCGAGATGCCGAGTATGGTGCGCCACAAACGGCAACCGCTACCTAGTTTTGGCAGACGTTTCTGGTGCACCTGCGATTAGCGGCAGGGGCGTCCAGAGCTGTTCCTAGTGGTGTTCGTACTCGCCGAGGCTCACTCGACGATCAGCCCACATCCGTTGCTCTGAGCGGATTCGAGAAATCAGGTTGGGATCTATGTCAGCTATGGCCATCCCCTCGGCGGTGGGAACGTGAGCGATACGTTGTCCAAGCGGGTTGAACACGGCGGATCCGCCGATGAACTGATGAGTGCCTCCGATGAGGCCGCTGAAAACGACGTACATGCCGTTGTCGAGTGCTCGCGCGGCGTAGTGCAAGTCGCGTCGGTGCTCGCCGCCGGGGAAGTACGCGCCGCTGTTGATGTAGACAACCGCACCGTTGAAGGCGGCCGCGGCCGCGTGCTCCGGGAAATTTGCGTCGTAACAGACCGACAACCCCAGTCTCAGGTCACCCGCGGATAGCGAGCACCCGTGATCGCCCGCAGTGAACCAGCGGCGTTCGCTGTCGTAGAGATGCTGCTTGTCGTACGCCAAGACCGGGGCTCGACCGGGTGCGAGAACGATGTCCGTCAAGGTCGATCGCCCGCCGCGGTCGAGGGCGGTGTTCAAGATGACCAGCAGTCCCGTTACGTCGACGGCTTCCTGGACGCGATCGAGCCAGTCGAGCTCTGCTGATGCAGGCAACGATCCGGTGAAAGCTGCGTCGTCGTAGCCCGTGACGAAAGCCTCCGGGAACACGATGACGTCGACCTTCTCCGAGGAGGCCCGCTGGATGAAATCGACGGCCTTCGCGATGTTGCGGTTGACCTCACCCGGCGAGGCCTCGGCCTGAACGGCCGCTATGCGAAGAGTCACCTTCACACTGTCGCACCTGGCGGGGTTGTAGCTCTCCGCAACCGGCCGAAACTGATGGTTCCTGACCGGGGGCATCTCGTCGACTGGGCCAGCCGGCATTAGACATCGGGCCCGCGGGATCCCCGTCCTCTCAGACTCTCGCGGCCCGATGAGACGGCTCCCAGCCCCAGACCGATGAGCGCGCCCACCAACCCGGATACGGTCCCAAAGGTGCCACTCCAACCCATCAGAACGTTTCGCGGGTCGACGAACTGCCGATTGTCCGCGAAGCTGGCCATTGCGTCAGGAAACCAGGCGATGAGCACATACAAGACGCCGAGGAGCACACCGGCCGCGAAGCCGGCAGCGACCCAGGGCAGCAGACGGAGGCAGCCTGCGGATGCTCGCCGGATCAACCGGGTCATGAGCCCACGATAGGGGTTCATGCTCAAGCCCGTCGTTTGTCCTGAGGCGAACGGGGCCGCCGCTCGACGCGCCGGAAACGATCGTTTCCGGCGGCCCCGAACGAGAGGCAGCAATGTGCCCACCGGAAACGTGTATCAGAACCTGGTTTCGGCGGACCTTTTCGGGAGAGTTGGCGACACGCGCTGGGGTGAGTGTCAAAGCTGCGCGGTACTACGAGCAGCCGGGGTTCACGAAGCTGTCTATGCATGCGCTGGACACGTTCTGTGGGCGTGCCCAGCACACGCATACGAAGATCAGCAGGGCTGGCTGACCGGCGCAATCCTCCCGTAGTCTGCGGAGACCCAGCACTTTTCAGGACTGGCCTTCCAGGCCCGGGTTTCGTTCAGGGTGCTGCGGGAAGTTGCATATTTCCAGGCGGGGTCGACACCTTGAAGTCCCATGCAGTCGGTGAACGCGAACGTTCCGTTGAAGGTACAGAGCGAACTGTCGACGAGCTGAAGGTTGCCACTGACAAGGCTCGAGGTCTTAGTCCCTACCTTCGCGTCGATGAAGGTTTCGAGGCTGGCATTCGGCCCAGCGGGGAAGTTTGGCAGATCGTAGGGAGACGCCAGCCCAACAGCCATCGAATTCAATCCACACGGGTCGAACAGATCGTTCAGATCAGCGTAGGGATAGGCCTTGCTGACGCCGCCGTAGTACGACGAAATCGACCAGCTGTTCAGGTTGTAGTTCTTTGCGATGAACTGATCCCGGAAGTTAGGCCCGCAGATCTGACCAGGAACCACGCTTCCTCGAGTGCCTGAGGCTCCGTTTTGGATGTTTATCTCGAACTCGATGCCGATTGGCCCTGTCAAGGTTTTCGGTCCGTAAGGGGCGTACCAGTCCAGGCTGTTGTAGAAGTACTGTGATTTGCCGCTCCGTATCGTTCCTGCATAGACGACCTGTGGTTGCCATCTGACCGTCGTGGCGGCGGCCGCCGCGGTAGCTGACGAGGCGGATACCTTCTGCGAGTCGGCGGACACTGTCTCAGGTCCCCCCCTGTTATTCTCACGCAGCTCTGCTGCATCCTCGGACGTCATCCGGGGCGCGACAAATGGAGTTCCCGGAACGTCGATCTCAGCAAGGGGCTCATATGTGGGCGAGCTCCCACGCGCGCTTCCAGCTAGTTCCGGATCGCGATAGTCGACAGCGACGAGGAGCGAAGAAGCCTCGGGCTGGGTGCCGTACATGTCAGCGAACTGCGCGAGAAACTCCGCTGGGCTCTTATCGCCGCCTAGAAAGTACTCCCCGACGACCTGATCGTTCTCGAAGCGGACGCCGACCACGTCACCGGGGTAGGACTCGCTGATGTTCAGAGCGTCATCGAGCTCGATGTGATGACTGAAAGCCGCTTGAAGGACGGATATTTTGCCAAGCTCCTCCTCCGTCTCGGCAGGCGTTGCCACTACGGCAGAAGACGCACTAGCCGGGCCGACGATGAGTATCGCCGCGGCCAACATTGCCCCTGCAGTTGTGCTTGTTTTCCTCACACTTACCCCCCGATTTTGCGTTTTGAGCGCACGGAAGCGTAGATCCCCCCAACAGCAAGAGCCATTCCCCCGTACACGATCAACGTACGAGACCACCCGTCGTCTGTCCACACGCGACCGTCCTCCACCGGCCACGAGCAGCGGAGCATCAGAGGAAAGACTGTTGTCTCGCCGCGCACCTCAGCTTCAGTGGCCTCCGTGAGCGGCAAGGCGGCAGGCGGGGCGAGCTCCTTTGTCTGCAGCACACAGCGGCGGTCTGGATCCTCTTTCCAAAAGAGAAACGGCGCGGCAACGGCCCCGACCAGAAGCAGCAGAACAATCGAGACAGTGAGCAGCGTCACCCGCAGCAACTTACGGTTACCAGTCGACGTCGGCGCCATGTCGTCACTCTAGGTGGCTCGCCTTATGCCTCGCATTCTTGAGCTCCGACGACGGAGACGCCAGAAACGATCGTTTTCGGCGCGCGGCCGGTCAGGGCCTTGCGGGCGTCCGACACGCCGTGGATCGACCCGCCGAAAACCCCCACCGAAATCTGCGCTCGCCGAAACTCCCCGCGAACGTTTTCGGTGGGGGCCTGCGGCCCCACCTCGACACCGCCCCACCGGCCGCGCCCGGGCTACGCTCGAACGGTCGGAGGGAGCCCAATGCCGCTGGATCCGTTCTTCCGCGAGCGCCTGCGCACGCATCGGCGATACCTTGCGAAGAAGGCGTGGACCGATCTGACCGCGCGGTTCCGACCGGCGCCGCCGGCGCCGCCGGCATCCGCTTCGGCGAAGAAGACGACGCCGCTCACCCCGCGCGAGCGGCACCGTCGCGCCGCGCTCAACTGGGACCGCATGGAGCTGCGCAACGCCGGCATCCCCGGTCCCGACATGGAGACCACCGACGTCACCGTGCCGGTCGAGGGGCACCCCGACGTCCGCATTCGCATCTACCGCCCCGCCTCCGCCCCGACCCCGGCACCTGCGTGCCTCGTGATCGGCGGCGGTGCGTTCCGCATCGGCGGCATCGACTATCCGACGGCGGATGCCTCGTGTCGCCGCCGCGCCGACCGCTCCGGCGTCGTGCTCGTCACCGTCGGGTACTCGCTCGCTCCCGAGCAGCGCTATCCGACGCAGATCGAGCAGGTCCACGCCGCGTGGGTGTGGCTGCACACGCACGCGCAGGAGCTCGGGATCGACCCGGACCGGATCGGCCTGAACGGTGCCTCGGCCGGCGGATGCCTCGCGGCATCCCTCACCCTCCTCAACCGCGACCGCGGCACACCCCAGGCGACGCTGCAGATCCTCGAGGTTCCGGTCACCGACCTCACCGGCCGGTGGATCGACCTGCGCGCGACGTACGCCTTGGGCGTTCCCGCCTTCATCGCGCTGCGCGAGCTGCGCTCCGTCGCGAGCACTTACCTCGGCGACCGGTCGCGGGCGCGCGAGCAGTACGCGTCGCCGATGCGGGCCGCCTCGCACGCGGGCCTTCCGCCCGCCGTCGTGCTCACGGCGGAGTACGACCCGCTCCGCCGCGACGGCGCGACCTACGCGGCGAGGCTGCGGGATGCCGGGGTCGACACGAGCGCGACCCGCTACCTCGGCGTGACGCACGACACCCCTCTTTATGTCGGCGCACTCCCGGCCGCGCGCCGCTGGGAGGACGACGTCGTCGCCGCGCTCCGCCGCATCTGAGGCGCACTGGTAGCGTGCGCGACGTGCATCCTCCGATCGAACCCCACGCCTCCGGAATGCTGGACCGACCGGACGGCGCCCGCCTCCACTGGGAGGTCTCGGGCTCCGACACCGGCCGCGCCGCGCTCTACCTGCACGGCGGACCCGGCGGCGGCCTCGGCAAGGGCGGCTACCGGCGCGTGTTCGACCCCGAGCGGTACCGCATCGTCGGTCTCGACCAGCGCGGATGCGGCGCCAGCACGCCCTGGGCGATCGACGACCTCGAGAACCTCGACACCAACACCACTCCCACGCTCATCGCCGACATCGAGGGGCTCCGCGAGCACCTCGGCATCGACCGCTGGCTCCTCTACGGCGTCTCGTGGGGGTCGACCCTCGCCCTCGCCTACGCGCAGGCCCACCCCGAGCGGGTGAGCGAAATCATCCTCCTCGCCGTCACCGCCGGTGCGCGCGACGAGATCGAGTGGATCACCGACGGGGTGGGATGCATCTTCCCCGAGGCCCGCGACCGGCTCGGCGACCTCGTGCCCGCGGGTGAACGCGTCGTCGACGCCTACGCGCGGATGCTGCGCGACCCCGACCCGGCCGTCCGCACCCGTGCGGCCGACGCGTGGGATGCATGGGAGTCGGCGCACATCACCCTCTCGCCCTGGGCGACACCCGGCCCGCTGCACGACGACCCGCGCTCGCGCGAGAACTTCGCCACTCTCGTCACGCACTACTGGTCGCAGGACTGCTTCCTCGACGCGCCCGTCCTCGAGCGGATGGACCGGCTCACCGGCATCCCGGGCGTCCTCATCCACGGCCGACGCGACGTGAGCGGTCCCGCACTCACGCCGTGGCTGCTGCACCGCGCCTGGCCGGGCAGCCGGCTGCACATCCTTGAGGAGGAGGGGCACGGTGGTCCGGCATCGGCGCAACTCGCCTGCGACGCGGCAGACGAGTTCGCCCGCGAGTGACCCGGATTCGGACATGTGCGCCGGACTCGGACGGGAGAGCGCCCCCCGATCCGAATCCGACAACAGCGTCCGAATCCGGCAACCGGCGGGCGGACACGCACACACGGCCCGAAAAGCAACCCCCTCCGCGGAATTCCGCGGAATCCGGCCGAAACGGCCTCATTCGCCTCAAAAGTCACATCCGACACGCGACACGCCGTCCGATTACGGCCCAGATGACCGAAAATCCGCGGAATCACGGGGTTCGTGGGTATATTCGGGACCGGTCGCAACGACCAACCGGCGGTCACCCCGTCGGTCCGAGTAACTGAAGACGGCGATCCGCCGTCTGGAGGAGCACCATGGCCATCACCAAGACCGAACTCGTCGCCAGCATCGCCAGCGCCACCGGCGAGAGCCAGGCCACCGTCTCGCGCGTCGTCGACGGCCTGTTCGCGTCCGTGTCCGAGGCTGTCGCCAAGGGCGAGAAGGTCTCGATCCCGGGCTGGATCGCGTTCGAGCAGGTCGAGACCTCCGCTCGCACCGGCCGCAACCCGCAGACGGGTGCCGAGATCAACATCCCCGCCGGCAAGCGCGTCAAGGTCAGCGCCGGCTCGAAGCTGAAGGCTGCCGTCAAGTAAGACGCTGCAGTCGTACGAAGGGGGATGCCGCGAGGCATCCCCCTTCGGCGTTCCCCCACCTGCCCGCGCGTAGGCTTGCAGGGTGAATCCGCGTGCTCTCCGCTTCGCCGGGCCCGCGATCCTCGCAGGCGCCGGTCTGATCGCGCTCCTGCTGGGTCTGGCCTACGGCGGCGGCGCGACGCCCCTCGTCATCGGCGATCCCGGCCCCGTCGTCCGCTGGGTGCTGCCGGTCACCGAGCTCACGGTCAACCTGTCGGCTGCTGTGCTCGTCGGCTCACTCGTCCTGGCTCTCTTCTCGCTGGTCGCCGGGTCGAAGGAGTTCGACTTCGCCCTGGATGCCGCCTCTGCCGGCGCCGCGATCCTCACCGTCGCGAGCGGTGTCACCGGGTACCTGACGTTCCTCAAGGTGATCCCCGCGCGGCCGAGCGCCGACGCCGCGTTCGGCGAGCAGCTCGGTCGCTTCCTCGTCGACACCGACCCCGGTCGTGCGTGGCTCATGACCACCGTCGCCGGAGCGGTCCTCACCGTGCTGGCCTTCGCCGTCCGCGGGTGGCTGCCCACCCTCCTCGTCGCCGTGCTCGCGATCGCCGCCATGGTACCGATGGCGACGGCCGGGCACACCGGCAGCGAGGCGAACCACAACATCGCGGTCACCTCGCTCGCGCTCCACATCATCGCCGCGGCGGCGTGGCTGGGCGGGCTGCTCCTGCTGATCCTCCTGCGCCCGTTGCTGACGCGCGACCGGCTCGCCGACGTCCTTCAGCGCTACTCGAGCATCGCCCTCGCCGCCTTCGTCGTCGTGACCCTGTCGGGCATCGCGCGGGCGGCCATCGGCATCCTCTCGTTCCAGAACCTCTTCTCGGCCTACGGCGCGATCCTCATCGTGAAGGTCGTCGCGCTGCTGGCCATGGGCGTCCTGGGTGCCGTCTACCGGCGTCGGTTGATCGCCGGCATCCGTGACACCGCCGTCGCGGCCCGCTTCTGGACGCTCGTCCTCCTCGAGGTCGTGTTCATGGGGATCGCCTCCGGCGCCGCCGTCGCCCTGTCACTCACGCCGCCGCCCGTCGACACCACGCTGCCGCTCGATCGCACGCCGGCCGAGGTGCTGACGGGCTCGGCCCTTCCGCCCGAGCTCACCATCGACCGCTTCTTCACGGCGTGGGACGTCGACCTGATCTGGGCGTTCGCCGTCGGCTTCGGACTGTTCTTCTACCTCGCGGGCGTCCGCCGCCTCGCCCGCCGCGGCGACCGTTGGCCGGTCGGCCGCACGGTGCTCTGGATCACCGGCCTGGTGCTCCTCTTCTACGTCACCTGCGGTCCCGTCAACGCCTACCAGGACTACCTGTTCAGCATGCACATGGTGGGCCACATGCTGCTGTCGATGGCGATCCCGATGTGCCTCGTCTTCGGAGCCCCCATCACCCTCGCCTCGCGCGCGATCCGCAAGCGGGACGACGGCACGCGCGGCGGTCGCGAATGGATCCTGTGGGCCATCCACAGCCCCTACGCCAAGGTGATCACGCACCCGCTCGTGGCCGCAGCGCTGTTCATCGTGTCGCTCTGGGCGTTCTACTACACCGACATCTTCCGGTGGACGCTCTACGACCACCTCGGGCACGAGTGGATGGTGCTGCACTTCCTGACGGTCGGCTACCTCTTCGTGATGTCGCTCGTCGGCATCGATCCCATTCCGTACCGGCTGCCTCACGCCGGTCGCCTGCTGACCCTCATCGGCGTCATGGCGATGCACGCGTTCTTCGGCATCTCGATCATGATGTCGTCGGGCCTGTTCGTCGCGGAATGGTTCGGGTCGATGGCCCGCCCGTGGGGGCTCGATCCGCTCGCCGACCAGTACATGGGCGGCGGCATCGCGTGGTCCATCGGCGAGATCCCGACGCTCATCCTCGCGATCGTGGTCGCCGTGCAGTGGAGCCGCTCCGACGAGCGTCGTCAGCGCAGCAGCGACCGTCAGGCCGATCGCAGCGGCGATGCGGAGCTCGAGGCGTACAACGCGCGACTCGCGGAGATCGCCGCCCGCGATGAGCGGGATGCCCGGCGCGAAGCGGCGCGCTGACCGCGCTCAGTCGGCGGCCGAGACCGCGATGGACGCCGTGCCGTCGGGGAGGATCGTGATCTTGCCGGTGAGGAAGAACGGCACGAGCTCGTTCACGTCGTAGACCGAGCCGTCGAAGATCGAGCGGATCTGCACGTCGATCTTCGCGACCGCCTGCGTGCGGGTGATCGCCCACCCGGCACCGTCGGGCTCGAGGGTCACGACGGGGTTCTCCTCGATCTTCCACCTCGGCGGCTCGACGATGCGGTTGCGCACGTAGTAGCCGAACGGGCACCCCGTGGGCTGGAGGACCTTCTGCGTCGCGCACTGTGCGAGGAAGTCGTCCACCTCCTGCTGCACGACACCGATGAACTTCTCGGTCGGCTCCGCCTGGAACGACACCGGGATCTCGGCGAGGGGAGTGTCCGAGAGGACGGCGACGCCGGGGCTCGTCGTGGCGGCCGTGTCGACGGTGATGGAGTACAGCCCGGGAGAGAAGGCGAGCAGCGGGATCGGTTCGAGGGGGTCGGCGTCGCTGCCGTCGGGCGAGACCTGACGCTTGTCGATCGAGAAGCCGTTCACCTCGAACTGCATCGAGCCGCGCACCGCGAGCTCGATGACCGCGAGCGGGCTCTGCGCGAAACGCCACCGGGGGAGGAGACCGCTCTCGTCCTCGTCGCGCTCCACCTCGAACGTCGTCGTACCGGCGTGGCCGCCCACCCGGTACGACACGGTGACCGTCGTCGTGCCGTCGGCATCCGTCGTCTCGGAGACCGGCTCGACGTCCGACAGCGGCGTCAGGGTGTTGCTGCGCAACAGGGCACCGCTCGCGTCGGCGGGCAGCTTCGCCGCGGCGAGGGTCGACGACGTCGTCGAGACGCCGGGGACGAGGAGCGCGTCGGTCGCGCGTCCGTCGGCGAGCAGGTGCAGGTAGTCCAGGACGAACGCGGTCGGGCTGTAGAGCTGTCGGTAGAGCACGGCGGAACTCGCACCGATCGCGCCGACGAGCAGGATGCCGACGACCCCCAGCACCGTCAGGTCGATCGCGAGCTTACGTCGGCGTCGGGGCCCCGCGACGGTGGCCGTGCGGGTCGCGACGACGGTGGCGTCCGGCGCAGCGGCATCCGCCGTCTGGTCGGTACCGTCGTGTTCCACGTGCCCAGTCTAGGAAAGCCCCGCTGGTAGCTAGCATGGTTCCGGTGAGCACGCCGCCCCTGTCTCCTGAACAGGACGCGCTCTTCCGTCTGATCGAGGACACCCGCGAGCACGTGTTCGTGACGGGACGCGCCGGGACAGGCAAGTCCACGCTCCTCCAGCACCTGTCGTGGAACACGAGCAAGCAGATCGCGATCTGCGCGCCGACCGGCGTCGCCGCCCTCAACGTCGAAGGCCAGACGATCCATTCGCTGTTCAAGCTGCCGATCGGGCTCATCGCCGACAGCGAGATCGAACAGACCGAGGCGACCCGCAAGATCCTGAACGCGATCGACACGCTCATCATCGACGAGGTGTCGATGGTCAACGCCGACGTCATGGACGCGATCGACCGCTCGCTCCGCCAGGCGCGACGCAAGCGCGCCGAGCCTTTCGGCGGCGTGCAGGTCGTCATGTTCGGCGACCCGTACCAGCTCTCGCCGGTGCCGCCCCGCGGCGACGAACTGCGCTACATCCAGGACCACTACCGCTCGTTCTGGTTCTTCGACGCGCAGGTGTGGGCCGGTCCTCGAGCGGATGCCGGTGCCATCCGCTCCGACGGTCTGCTCGACCTCGGGCGGGTCGGCGCTCCGCTGAACATCGCCGAGCTCCGCAACATCCACCGCCAGTCCGACGACGCGTTCAAGACGATGCTGAACGCGGTGCGCCACGGGATCGTGACCGCCGACATCGCAGGCGCGCTGAACGCGGCCGGTGCGCGGAAGCCGCCGGAGCCGACAGCGGATGAGGTGCCGATCATCACCCTGGCCACCCGCAACGACATCGTGTCGCGCATCAACCAGCGTCACCTCGACGCCCTGCCGGGCCCCGCGCAGACGGCTCGGGCCGAGATCAGCGGCGACTTCGGCCGCGGCGACGCGTCGTACCCCGCCGACCAGGAGCTGCAGCTCAAGGTGGGCGCTCAGGTGATGTTCCTGCGCAACGACGTCGGCGGCTTCGGCGGCGACGGCCCGCGCTGGGTGAACGGATCGATCGGCACCGTCACGCGCATCGCGGGCGGAACCGTCCGCGTCGAGCTCGACGGCGAGGAGCACGACGTCGAGCCGACGGTGTGGGAGAAGTTCCGCTACGCGTACGATCCCGGCACGCGCAAGCTGACCCGCGAGATCGTGGCGGAGTACACGCAGTTCCCGTTGCGGCTGGCGTGGGCGGTGACGATCCACAAGTCGCAGGGCAAGACCTACGACCGGGCGATCATCGACCTCGGCAACGGTGCGTTCGCCCCGGGGCAGACCTACGTCGCGCTGTCGCGGCTCACGACGCTCGACGGGCTCTACCTCTCGCGCCCGCTGCGCCCCGCCGACATCCTGGTCGACCGGGACGTGCGGCGCTTCATGGCCGGGGTGCGGGCGGCGCAGAACGCGGGCTGACAGGCGGCATCCGTCGCCGCGCGACGTGCGCGAGCGGAGGGAGCGGACGGGTGTGCTGTAATCATTGAGACGAAAACCGGGGGTGATCTGCGCGTGGCAGGACGTGTGTCGAGGCGAGTGCTCGCTGCAGTGACGGCGCTCGGCCTCGCGATCGGTCTCGGCGCCTGCGCTCCCGAACCCGACCGGGTCGACATCGGTGTGGACCAGGTCGACGGTGCTCTGCCGTCCGATCTGACGACGCAGATGCAGGAGCTCACGCAGACGGCCATGACGTCGATCGGCGCCAGCGGCGCGATCGTCTCGGTCTCGGTGCCCTGGTCGGGCGAGTGGACCGCGGGCGTAGGCACCTCCGGCGTCGGAGGGCCCAAGGTCGACCCGTCGATGACGTTCAAAGCGGTCAACGCGACCCGCCCCATGACGTGCGACCTGCTCTACGCCCTCGTCGAGAAGGGCACGGTCAAGCTCGACGACACCATCGGGAAGTGGCTCGACTCGTACCCCGGCGAGAGCACGGTCACGCTGGCCCAGCTCTGCGACAGCACCAGCGGCATCCACGGGTACCTGAACGAGATCTTCTCGCGTGTGCTCACGGTGCCCGAGCGCGTCTGGAACCCGCGCGAGCTCGTCGCCTACGGCCTCGGCCAGCCGGCGTCGTTCGCGCCCGGAGCGCGCTTCGGCGAGTCCGACACCGGCTACGTGCTCCTCGGCCTCGTCCTCGAGCGCGCCTCGGGGCAGTCCCTCGACGAGCTGTACGACGAGTACGTCTTCCAGCCGCTCGGCATGGGCTCGACGTCGGTGCCCATGGGCGTCGGCGGCGGCGACCGCCTCAAGGGGTCGTACCTCGACTCGGGTGAGGACGGCAAGCCGAACTGCAAGGCTCCGCTCGACATGACGGACCTGACCTCGAGCGTGGGCTCGTCCGCAGCGGGCGCGGTCTCGACCGTGTCGGACCTGTCGACCTACGTCCGGGCTCTCGCCGTCGGCGCGCGCCCCTACGACACCGACCAGCGGTTCGAGGGCGCCCCGCCCATCAGCGACAGCCTGCCCACCTGGTTCACGGCGAAGGGCGGCGCCTATCAGGGCGGCAGCCTCGTCGGGCAGTACGGGTCGCTCCCCGGTTACATGGTGGCCGCCTTCGCCGACCGCCAGACCGGCATGTCGGTGGTCGTCGTGCTGAACGACTCACGGGCGTCGTCGAACGTCGCGCGCCTGCTCGCGTGGCAGCTCGCGGCACTCGCGTCCAAGGCGCCGGCCGCCGACGGCCGCACGGCGCCCGAGGTCGGCCTGCCGTGGACGGTCGAGAGCCTCGGCGAGGAACTCGCCGGTTACGCCATCTGCGGCGGGTGAACGCGCGCAGCACATCGATGACCGCCATCGGGCTGGTCGTCGTGGGTCTGTGCTGCCAAGAGGTGGGTGCCTCTCTCGCCGTCGTGCTGTTCCCTCAGGTCGGCCCGCTCGGCATGGTGATGCTGCGGCTGGTCTTCTCTGCCCTCATCCTCGGTCTCATCGCCCGCCCGTCGTGGCGGGGACGGACGCGCGCGGCGTGGGTGGGCGTCATCCAACTCGGTCTCGCCTTGGCCGTGATGAACGGGTTCTTCTACCTCGCCCTCGAACGGCTCCCCCTCGGGGTGACGGTGACGATCGAGGTGCTGGGGCCGCTCACTCTGTCGATCATCGCGAGTCGGCGGGCCTCGGCGTGGATCTGGGCGGGGCTCGCGCTCGTCGGCGTGCTCGCCCTCGGCGGCGGCGGGTTCGACCGCCTCGACCTGCTCGGTGTCGTGTTCGCTCTCGGGGCGGCGGTCACCTGGGCGCTCTACATCCTCGCGTCGGCCAAGGTCGGCGCGGCGTTCCCGAAGCTCGACGGACTCGCCTTCGCGATGGCCGTCGGGGCGGTGGTCTCGCTGCCGTTCGGCATCGTGGACGCAGGGTCGGCGCTCCTGCGCCTCGACCTCGTCGCGCTCGGGGCCGCCGTCGCGTTGCTGTCGTCGACGATCCCCTACGCCCTCGAGCTCATCGCGCTCCGGCGTCTTCCCGCGGCCGCGTTCGCGATCCTCATGGCGCTCGCCCCCGCGACGGCCGCACTCGCGGGCTTCCTCCTGCTCGGGCAGCACCTCACCGCGCTCGAACTCGTGGGCATCGCGCTCGTCATCGTCGCCTCGGTCGGCGCGGTCCGCTCCGCGGGTCGTGGTGTCGAGGACGTCGCCGAGCCGATCGGCTGAAACCCGTTCAGGCCACGTCGACGGGAGCGCGGACGGCGGCGAGGTAGCGCTCGACCACGACGGCGGCGACGGCCGCGTCGGGTGCCAACGGGGTCGTGACGGCGTCGGCGCCGGCCCGGGCGATGACGTCGGCGAAGAAGCCGGGGGCGAGGACATAGCTCGCGGCCACGACGCGGCGGGCTCCGGCATCCCGGGCCGCAGAGACGGCTGCGTCGATGCGCGTCCCTCCGCCCGCGGCGAAGCCCACGGACACCGGCGCGGCGACGCGTTCCCGCAGCAGATCGGCCATCGCGGCGACGTCGACGGATGCCGCCGGATCGCTCGACCCCGCGGCGGCGAGCACCACCGCATCGCCCGGTGCGAGGCCGACCTCGCGGAGCCGCGTCGCGAGCAGGTCGGCCAGAAGGGGATGCGGACCGAGCGCGGCGGTCGCGGTCGCGCGGTGCCCGGCATCCGTCACCGCGCGGGCGATGTCGACCTTGGTGTGAAAGCCGGTCGACAGGAGGAGGGGGACGACGATCGCGTCGCGCGGGGCGGTGGCGCGGACGACGTCGTCGATCTCGGGCTGCTGCACGTCGACGAACGCCTCCTCCACTGCTACGCCCGGAAGGAGCAGGCGCACGTTCTCGACGAGGTCGGAGATGGCGGCGCGACCGTCGAGTGAGCTGGTGCCGTGCGAGCAGGCGATGAGGACGGGTGTCATGGTGTCTCTCCCGGGGTGACGACATCGAGGCGGTACCCGCGTTTGACGACGGTGCGGATGAGGGTCGGGATGCCGAGGGCTTCCCGCGTGCGCGCGATCGCCACGTCGACGGCGTGGGTGCTGTCGCCGGTTCCCGACCGGGGGAGGGCTGCGGCGAGCTCGCCGCGCGAAACGACACCGCCTCGCGCGGCGAAGAGCAGGGCGAGGATGGCGGCGGACGTGGGTGACAGGGTGAGGAGCGCGCCGCCCAGGACAGCGGCGCCGCTGCGCAGCTCGAGTCGCCCGGCGGTGGTCTCCAGGGCAGGCGCGCCGCCACCCCCGAAGTGGGTGACGACGGCGCGCACGAGGGAGCCGAGGCGGCCCCGCTCGGCGATGAGCGGAGCTGCGCCGGCGTCGACGAGCGGACCCGCGGTGATCGGCCCGACCGCGGCGAGCAGGAGCGTGCCCGCCGTCGACCGGCGGACGATCGCCTCGAGCGCGCCTTCGCGACGGGCGGTCGCGAGCCACTCCGCGGCGCCGGGCGCGGAGGTGAAGAGGACGGCGTCGACGTCGCCCTGCGCGGTCTGGGTGACCGAGCGGGCGACGGCGGCCGCGTCGGGCGGTGGCCCCCAGCGGTAGACCGTCAGGCTGACGACGTCGGCGCCTGCGGCCGAGAAGAGCTCATCGAGCCCGTCTGCTCCCGACCCGTGGTGCTGCACGGCGACGCGGCGACCGGCGACGCCCTCTGCCAGCAGGAACGCCCCGAGTTCCTCGGAGGTCTCGGACTCAGCCACCCAGTCCGCGGTGAGACCGGCCTGCTGGATCGCCCCGCGTGCCTTCGGTCCGCGCGCGACGATCTGCGCACCCGCCAGGGCGGCGTGGAGTGCGCCCTGGAGCCCGGCCTCGTCGGCGGCCTCCATCCAGCCGCGGAATCCGACACCTGTGGTGGCGACGACGATGTCCGGCGGATCATCGATCAGCGCGCGCGTCGCGCCGATGAGCGCGTCATCGTCGATGTGCGACTCGATCGTCAGCGCGGGGGCGTGCCGCACCGTCGCCCCGTGCCGCTCCAGTGCGGACGCGAGCTCGGCGGACCGACGATCGACGGCGATGACGATCGTGCAGCCGCCGAGCGCGGCCGAGAGGGCGGGGCGGACGGTCGTCACCGAGGCGGTTCCCCCTTCCCCGCGGCGACGGGCGCGGGCAGCAGGAGCCCTGCGGCGGCGACGTCGCCCACCACGATGACGGCGGGATTGCTCACTCCCGCGGCCGCGGCATCCGTCACCGCGGCGGCGAGGGTCGTGCGGGTGGTCCGCTGGGTGGGCGTGTGGCCGCGTTCGACGATCGCGACGGGCCGATCCGCAGGGGCGCCGGCGGCGAGGGCGGCGGCCACGAGCTTCGGCAGGGCGGCGACCCCCATGAGCACGACCGTCGTGATCGTGTCGTCCGCGAGCGCGGCGCGGGTGGCGGGGGTGACGGGACCTTGGCCGATCGTCACGTGGAGTCCCGCGGCGGTGCCGCGGTGGGTGACCGGGATGCCGGCGGCTTGGGGGACCGAGACGACGCTCGTCAGCCCCGGCACGACCTCGACGGGCACGCCCGCGGCCAGGCACGCCGTGACCTCCTCGCCGCCGCGCCCGAAGACGAACGGGTCGCCGCCCTTCAGGCGCACGACGCGCTTGCCGGCCTTGGCGTGGGCGACGAGGAGGGCGTTGATCTCCTCCTGCGGAACCGGGTGGTTTCCGGGCGCCTTGCCGACGTCGATCACCTCGACGTCGGGGTCGAGCTCGACCAGGATGTCGGTGGGCCCGAGCCGGTCCGCGATCACGACGTCTGCCTCGGCGAGCAGGCGTCGACCGCGGACGGTCATGAGGTCGGCGGGGCCGGGACCTCCGCCGACGAGGTCCACGCGCCCGGCGGCCTTCCGGCGGCGACGGAGCGGCAGCATCCCGTCGCGCAGGGCCGCCCCGATCGCGTCACGCAGTCGAGCGGATCGGCGCGGGTCGACGCCGGCGTCGGAGGCGACCGCGACGATGACATCCCCCGAGCGGGTCTCGGCGGTGAGCCTCGCCGTCCCGTGAGCGCCGTCCGACGCGTTCACGCAGAACACGCGAGCCGCCTCGCACCACGCCGCGACCGTCGCATCGACGGATGCCTGGGCCGTCGCCGCGTGCACGAACCACGCCTCGGCGACGTCGCTCTCACGGGCGGTGCGCGCGATCCACGCGACCCTGCCGGCATCGACGTGCGCGCGCATCGCGTCGCCCAGCGCGGGAGCGACGACGGTCACGAGCGCGCCCTCGTCGAGGAATCGCCCGACGCGACGCCCGGCGACGGCGCCGCCGCCGACGAAGACGACGCTGCGGCCCGAGAAGGTGAGCCCGAGCATGGTGGTCATGACTGCTCCCCCCGCAGGTAGACGATGCCGTCCGCGACGGCGGCGGGCCATACGCGCAGGGTGTGCTGCTCTTTGCCGTTCGTCTCGAGGCAGACGCCCGTACGAAGGTCGAACACCTGCTTGTACATGGGCGACGCGACCGTGGGGACGTCCCCGCGGGTGCCCACGATGCCGCGCGAGATGACATGCGCGCCGCTGTAGGGGTCGAGGTTCTGCACGGCGTGCACGCGGCCGGCGTGGGTGAGGAACAGCGCGATCTGCGTGGCGCCGAGGAGGGCGGCCCGACCGCGCTCGGTCTCGAGGTCGGTCACCGCGCAGATCGCCGTCCAGCCCGCAGGTGGGGCCGCGGCATCCGTGTCGTGCGTCACCGTCGTCACCGCCGCACCTCCAGTGTCGTACCGGCGATGAGCACACCGGCGTCGCGGTCCTCGGGCGTCGCGGGGCGCGCCTGGCCGCGCTCGGCGGTGTACGCCAGCGACGGGTCGGGAGTCGTGGGTGCGTTGACGAACGAGGCGAACCGGCGGAGCTTCTCGGGGTCGTCGAGGGTCGCCTTCCACTCGTCCTCGTAGTTCTCGACGTGCCGGGCCATCGCGGCATCCAGGTCGGCGCAGATCCCGAGCGAGTCGTCGAAGATCACCCGGCGCAGCTCGTCGATGCCGCCCTCGAGGTCCTCGAACCAGGGGGCCGTGCGCTGCAGCCGGTCGGCGGTGAAGACGTAGTACATGAGGAAGCGGTCGATCGCCTGCAGCAGCCCGGCGTCGTCGAGGCCTTCCACCAGCAGCACCGCGTGGCGGGGCGTGAAACCGCCGTTGCCGCCGACGTACATGTTCCAGCCCGCCTCGGTCGCGATGACGCCGACGTCCTTGCCGCGGGCCTCGGCGCATTCGCGCGCGCACCCCGAGACACCGAGCTTGATCTTGTGCGGTGACCGCAGCCCCCGGTACCGCAACTCCAGCTGGACGGCCATGCCCACGGCATCCTGCACGCCGTACCGGCACCAGGTCGAGCCGACGCAGGACTTCACGGTGCGCAGGGACTTGCCGTAGGCGTGGCCCGACTCGAAACCCGCGTCGACGAGGCGCTTCCAGATCTCGGGCAGCTGCTCGAGGCGCGCACCGAACATGTCGATCCGCTGCCCGCCGGTGATCTTCGTGTACAGCCCGAAGTCCTGCGCCACCTGCCCGATCACGACGAGGCCCTCGGGGGTGATCTCGCCGCCGGCGATGCGGGGGACGACCGAGTAGCTGCCGTCCTTCTGCATGTTCGCCATGACGTGGTCGTTCGTGTCCTGCAGCGTCGCGTTCTCGCCGTCGAGCACGTGCCGACCGGTGAGGGTCGACAGGATGCTGGCGAGCACGGGCTTGCAGATGTCGCAGCCGCGCCCGGTGCCGAACCGCTCGATGACCGCGCTGAAGGTCGACAGCCCCGAGACGCGCACGGCGTCGAAGAGCTGACGGCGCGACATCGCGAAGTGCTCGCAGAGCGCACTGCTGAGGGGGGCGCCGGTCTTCGCGAGCTCGCTGCCGAGGAGCTTCGTGATCATGCCCACGCACGATCCGCAGGCCGCTCCCGCTTTCGTGCAGGCCTTGATCGCCTTCACGTCCGTGCAGCGCTCGTCATGGACGGCCGAGCGGATTCCGCCGGCCGTGACGCTGTTGCAAGAGCACACCAGCGCCTCGTCGGGCAGCTCGCCCGTCGGGGCGGCGACGCCGTCCTGCGGCATGAGGTACGCGACCGGATCGCCGCCGAGCGCGCCGCCGACGAGGGGGCGGAGCGAACCGTAGGCCGACGCGTCGCCGACCAGGATGCCGCCGAGCAGCGTCTTCGCGTCGTCCGAGAGGACCAGCTTCTTGTAGACCCCGGCGATCGGGTCGGCGTAGACCACGTCGAGTGCGCCGGGCGTCTCGGCGAACGCGTCGCCGAAGCTGGCGACGTCGACGCCCGAGAGCTTGAGCTTGGTCGAGACGTCGAAGCCCGCGAAGGACGCCTCGAGTCCGAGCAGCCGCGCGGCCGCCACCTCGGCCATGGCGTAGCCGGGTGCGACGAGCCCGACGCACTGGCCGCCGAAGCTCGCCACCTCACCGATCGCGAGGATGCGCGGGTCGGACGTGTCGCAGCCGCCGTCGATGACGACTCCGCCGCGCGGATCGACCGTGAGCCCGGCGGCGCGGGCGAGCTCGTCGCGGGGACGGACACCGACGGTGAACACGACGACGTCGGTGCGCTCCCACGAGCCGTCGCGGAACTCGAGGCCGATCACCTGGCCGCTGCGGTCGGCGTCGAGCCGCGTCGTCAGCGCCGAGGTCCGCACGCCGATCCCGCGCTGCTCGATGAGCCGACGCAAGGCGTCGCCGGCGGGCAGGTCGAGCTGCGCCGACATGAGGCGGTCCGAGGACTGGACGACGGTGCAGTCGACATCGAGTCCCTGCAGTGCGCCGGCTGCTTCGAGTCCGAGGAGCCCGCCGCCGATGACGGTTCCGGTGAGCCGGCGTCCGAGCTCGGCCGACCGGCGCTCGACGAAGCGCTCCAGCGCCTCGACGTCGTCGAGGGTGCGGTAGACGAAGCATCCCTCGTGGTCGTAGCCGTCCACCGCGAGCCGGGCGGCGTACGACCCGGTCGCCAAGACCAGCCGGTCGTAGCCGATGCGCTCGCCGCGGTCGGTGACGACCTCGGCGATGCCCCGGTCGATGCGGGTGACGGTCGCGCCCCGGACGAAGCGCACGCGCTCGTCGGCCAGGGGCGACGCGTCGAGTTCGAGGTCCTCTGCGGACGCGCCGGCGAAGAACGAGGTGAGGCCGACGCGGTCGTACGGATGCCGCGGCTCCTCGCCGATCACGGTGACCCGCCACGCCTCGTCGGTGCGGCTGAGCAGGCTCTCGACGAAACGATGGGCGACCATCCCGGCACCCACCACGACCACGTGGGGCGGGGTGGGGCCGGTGGAGCTCATGTCGCGACCGTAGGCGGACGACGTTGCAGCCGAGGTCCCGTCGTGTTGCGGGCTCTTTACGGGGCGGGCCACGGTCGTCACCGGACGGCGACGGGCGCGTCCGCCGCGGCGGCGCGGGCGGCATCCTCACGGCGCGAGGCGCGCACGCGGCGGGGGGCCGCGGGGCGTCCGTACGTGAAGAACAGCGGCAGTCCGACGAACAGCAGTCCGCCGACGAGGTTGCCGACCACCGTCGGGATCTCGTTCCAGATGAGGTAGTCGCCGATCGTGAAATCACCGCCCAGCAGCAGACCCGAGGGGAACAGGAACATGTTCACGATCGAGTGCTCGAAGCCCATGAAGAAGAAGAGCATGATCGGCATCCACATCGCGACGATCTTGCCGATGACGTCCTTCGAGACCATCGCGAGGACGACGCCGGTGGCGACCATGGCGTTGCAGAGGACCGCGCGGACGAACAGGGTCAGCATGCCGTTCGCCCCGTGCTCGGCATAGCCGACGGTGCGGCCTTCGCCGATGTGGCCGATCGCCTGTCCGACCTCGTTGGGCGGGGTGGAGAACCCGTTCGTGAAGACGATCGCCATCAGCACGGCGATCGCGAAGGCGCCGATGAAGTTGCCGAGGAACACGAGTCCCCAGTTCCGGAGGATGCCGCCGAGCGTGACACCCGGGCGCTTGTCGAGCCACGCCAGCGGGGCGAGCACGAACACGCCCGTCAGCAGGTCGTAGCCCAGCAGGTAGAGCATCACGAACCCGATCGGGAACAGCACGGCACCGAGGAGCGGACTGCCGGTGGTGACGCTGATCGTGACGGCGAAGGCGGCCGCCAGCGTGAGGATCGCGCCGCCCATGATCGATCGGATGAGGGTGTCGCGGGTGGAGAGCATGACCTTCGACGCGCCGGCGTCGATCACGGTCTGGACGAGCTCGGTGGGCTTGACGTACGTCATCGCAGAATCCCTTTCAGTCGTGGAGCCGGGTGTGAGGCTCGACGCTAAAGGGCGGGTGTTTCCCCCGATCGCGCGGGGATCGACCGCTTTGGTTACCTCTTCCTCTCAAACGAAGAGGTCGCGATGTGAGAAAGGAGGGGTCTCAGGCGTCGTCCGGCTCGTCGTGACCGACGGAACGGGCTTCGAGGTAGGCGCAGAGCTCGGCGGCGACCGCGAGCTCGACGGCCATGCCGTGGAGCTGATGGCTGTTGAGGATCGTCGTCTCGGGCTGCGGTTCGATCGTCACGCGCCACGGGGCACCGCCGATCTCGACGGGCTCCATCGAGATCGAGACGGATGCGTTCTCGAGAGGAACGATGACGAGCCCCGTGTCGCCGCCGTCGGAGCCGTCCTGCACGATGACCTTGATGCGGTCGCCCGCGCCGCGGGCATCGTGGAAGTCGGACACCCACGCCTCGAGGGTTTCTTTACTGCGGAACGGCATCGGGACTTCCCCTCGTGGTCGGGCGGGAGACTAGCGGATCCGAAGAAACAGTGCCACGGGAACTGGGCCGCTCCTCCCCATCACCTATTCTCGACCATGGCGTCGGATACGGCGCGAACGACAAGGAGTGGATGTGGCGGACGGCGAAGATCGAACCTCCGCTGCGGGTGAGTCGAAGACCGGATATTGGTACGACGAGGCCCCCGGCCACCGTGATCGAGCCCGTCGAGTGCTCGAGGCGCTCCGAACCTATCGAGCTGCCGAGGCGGCGATGAGGCGCCGGACGCGGGACTCCATGGCGATGGGGGAGAACGAGCTCCTCGCCCTGCGCTATCTCTTGCGTCAGCCCGACCATTCTGCGCGACCGGCTGAGCTCGTCAAGTACCTCGGTGTCACCTCGGCGTCGATCACCACGATGCTCGACCGGCTCGAGAAGACCGGACGCATCGAAAGGTTGGCGAATCCGACCGATCGTCGCAGCATCTTCGTGCGCGCGACTCCGCATGCGAACGAGGAGGTGCGCGAGACGCTCGGACGCATGCACGGACTCATGTACGACGTCGCCGTGGGCATGAGCCCAGAGGCGCAGGAGCATGTCGTGGAATTCCTCCGACAGATGTCGGACGCCGTCGACGGCGTCGACCCAGTGGTCACCGAGGAGACGGTCGACGCCTGACGATCGGGATGCTGTACCCGGCTCGGGGCGCCAGCGCAACACCCCCGGGCAAACGCGTATCACCGCGCATAGTGGGGGTATGAGATGCATCACCTACGCCGGCGAGACCGTGGTCACGACCGATGACGTGGCGGAGGCTCTCATCACCCTGACCGCCGCCGTCGCCGAACTCGGACGGGCGGATGCCGTGACGATCCCCATCGTCTTCGAGAAAAATCACGAGATCGGCGAGGCATCCCTCGTCATCGGCGTGGGGAACGACGTCCTGTCGGTGGCGACCGAATGGGAAGGTCCCGAGCCGGACTTCGCGTTCGCTGCGGCCCAGCTGCGCCACCATCCGCATTTCCCTCGCGAGGCCGAGAGCTCGGGCGAACAGGCCTACGAGATCGAACCCGACACCTACTGGGACCCCGACCTCGACGGTTTCGGATCCCGCTGAAACGTTTCGCGACACGACGACCCCGCGCCTCGGCGTGACTCTAGGCTGAGCCTGGTTCACGTCTGAGCGAAGGGGCTCTCCATGCCGGTGTCCGCGTCACCCGTCCCTGTGTCGCCGCTGTCCGAAGCGGTCTTCCTCTCGGCCGAGGCCGCTGAGGGCGTCGCCCCGAGGTTCACCGCGACCGTCCCGCTCACGGCGCTCCGCGACGACGTCGTCACCGCCACGCTGTGGGCGACCGCCCGGGGTGTGTACGAGGCCGAGGTCGACGGCGTGCCGGTGACGGACTCGGTGCTCAACCCCGGGTGGACCTCCTACGAATGGCGCCTGACGTACCAGCAGTTCGACGTCACGGATACGGTCCGCGGCGGGCACGATGACGTGCGGCTGACGCTGATCCTCGGCAACGGGTGGTGGCGTGGGCATCTCGGATTCGGCGACGCCGATGCGGACTACGGCGACGAGATCGCGGTCGCCGCGACCCTCGAGGTCGTCTATCGGGACGGGTCCGTGCAGCGGGTGTCGACATCGGATGCCTGGGGTGCCGCGGCATCCGATGTCACCCGCAACTCGCTCTACCGCGGTCAGAGCGTCGACGCTCGATTGCGCGAGGGCGGTGCCCCGCTGGCCGTGCGCACGAGCGAGATCGATCACGGCGTGCTCGCCCCGCAGACGTCGCCGCCGGTGCGGCGCCACGAGGCGGTTCCCGCGCAACGCGTCTGGCGCTCGCCGTCGGGTCGGACGCTCGTGGACTTCGGACAGAACCTCGTGGGATGGCTGAGATTCACCGTCCAGGGGTCGCGCGGCGACCTCATCCGCATCCGTCACGCGGAGGTGCTCGAGGACGGCGAGCTGGGTGTCCGGCCGCTGCGTTCGGCCGACGCGACCGACGAGTTCGTCCTCTCGGGCGGGGTCGACGCCTTCGAGCCGACGTTCACGTTCCACGGCTTCCGCTACGCGGAGGTCGAGGGGTGGCCCGGTGAGCTGCGCGCCGCCGATCTGGAGGCCGTCGTGGTCCACTCCGAGATGGCTCGCACGGGTCGGTTCTCGTGCTCCGATCCGCTCGTCACCCGGCTCGTCGACAACTCGGTGTGGAGCCAACGCGGCAACTTCCTGAGCGTCCCGACCGACTGCCCGCAGCGGGACGAGCGGTTGGGGTGGACCGGCGATATCGCGGCGTTCGCGGCATCCGCGTCGTTCTCCTTCGACACCGCGGACTTCCTCGACAGCTGGCTGCAGGACCTGCGGCTCGAGACCGAGCACGCCCCCGACGGCGCCGTGCCGTTCGTCGTGCCGGCCGTTCTGAAGTACGCGAACTTCCCCGCGGGTCACCTGAGCGAATGGGCCGGTCCGACCGCGATCTGGGGGGATGCGGCGGTGTGGGTTCCGCAGGCGCTGTGGCAGGCCTACGGAGATGCCGATCGCCTCGCGGCGCACTACCCGGCCATGGCGATGCACCTGTCGTCGATCGAGCCGCTGATCTCGGAGCGGGGCCTTTGGGAGCGCGGCAACCAGTTCGGCGACTGGCTCGACCCCGACGCGCCTCCCGAGGATCCCGCCGCCGCGAAGGCGGATGCCGCGGTCGTCGCCACGGCGTGCCTGTACCGGTCGGCCTCGTTCGCCGCCGAGGCGGCCGCCGTCCTCGGGAACGATGCCGAGGCGCACCGCTGGCGCGGCCTCGCCGCGCGCACGCGGGACGCGTTCGTCCGCCATTACGTCGACGACGACGGCATCGTCCGGTCGGATTGCGCGACCGTCTATGCCCTCGCGATCACGTTCGGCGTCCTCGAGGGCGACCTGCGGAGCCGGGCCGCCGCGCGCCTCGCCGAGATCGTCCGCGAGTCAGGATTCCGGGTGACGACCGGGTTCGCCGGCACGCCGTACGTGACGTGGGCACTCTCCGAGACCGGGCACGTCGACGAGGCGTACCGGCTGCTGCTCGAGAAGGAGTGTCCGTCCTGGCTCTACCCGATCACGATGGGCGCGACGACCGTGTGGGAGCGCTGGGACTCGATGCTTCCCGATGGCTCGATCAACCCCGGCGAGATGACGAGCTTCAACCACTACGCTCTCGGCGCCGTCGTGGACTGGATCCACCAGGTGGTGGGCGGGCTTCGGCCTGCCGCCCCCGGCTACGCCCGCGTGCGCGTCGAGCCTCGGCCCGGGCCGGGCATCGAGTGGGCCGAGACCTCGCTGCGCACCCGGCAGGGGGAGGTCAGCGTCGCGTGGCGGGTCGCATCGGGCGAGCTCACCGTCGAGGTCGCGCTCCCCGATGACGTGCCGGCCGAGGTCGTCCTCCCCGACGGGCGGACGGTCGAGGTCCGCGGCGGAGGACACGTCTTCACGAGCACGCTCTGACCCGCGGTGCTTCCGATGAGACTCATCAGAGGGCGGGCGTAGCGTTTCCCGTGAGGGATGCCCCGACCCGAGGCATCCGTCTATCGATCAGCAAGGAGACCCCATGCCTACTGTCGCCGCTTACGCCGCGCCGTCCGCGACCGACCCGCTCGTCCGCACGACGATCGAGCGCCGCGAGACGGGACCCCGCGACGTCCTCATCGCGATCCGCTACGCCGGGATCTGCCACTCCGACATCCACCTCGTCCGCGGCGACTGGGGTCCGGTGACCTACCCGCAGGTCGTCGGCCACGAGATCGCCGGCGAGATCGTCGAGGTCGGCTCCGAGGTCACGGACTTCGCCGTCGGCGACCGGGTCGGCGTCGGCTGCATGGTCAACTCCTGCCGCGAGTGCGAGAACTGCCTCGCCGGCATGGAGAACTACTGCCTGAACAGAAACACCCAGACCTACGGGTCGGTCGACCGCGACGGCACGATCACCCAGGGCGGGTACTCGACGCACGTGGTCGTCGACCAGGACTTCGTCCTGCGCATCCCCGAGGCGCTCCCGTACGAGTCGGTCGCGCCGCTGCTGTGCGCCGGCATCACGACGTACTCGCCGCTCGCGCACTGGAAGGTCGGCGCCGGCTCCAAGGTCGCCGTCGTGGGCATGGGCGGGCTCGGACACCTCGCCGTCAAGATCGCCACCGCCATGGGTGCGGAGGTCACGGTCCTGTCGCAGAGCCTGTCGAAGCAGGAGGACGGCAAGCGGTTCGGCGCGACGCACTACTACGCCACGAGCGACGCGTCGACGTTCACGACCCTCGCCAACACGTTCGACCTCATCATCAACACCGTGAGCGCGCCGCTGAAGCTCGAGGACTACCTGCGTCTGCTGCGCCTGGACGGCACGATGGTCAACGTCGGCGCACCGTCCGAGCCCCTGTCGCTGCGCGTATTCACCCTGTTCGGCAACCGCCGCTCGTTCGCCGGCTCGAACATCGGATCGATCGCCGAGACCCAGGAGATGCTCGACTTCTGCGCCGCGCACGGCATCGCTCCCGAGACCGAGCTGATCGGTGCGGACGAGATCAACGACGCTTACGAGCGCGTGCTGCGCTCCGACGTCCGCTACCGCTTCGTGATCGACATCGAGACGCTGAAGGACTGAGTTCGGATACCCGACGGGACGGCGTCGTCCGGGGGTGTTACCCTCACGACAGAGCACGACGTCGTCCCGCCGGGGGCACCGGCACGCCGTCGCGCCAGGAAGACGAACACATGCCGTACCGCAGTCGCGAAACCTTGCAGCTCTGGTTGGACGAGTTCGTCGCCGCGCGGCAGGACGGGGACCTCATCAAGGTCGTCATCCAAGACGACTCGTGGGGGGATGACGGGGGTCTCGTCGTCGTTCCGCTGCGGAACGCGTCGACGACGGTCTACGTCCGCCCTCCGATGAACGACGATGCGCGCTGGCGCGTCGTCTTCGAGCCTCAGCTCGACGAGGTCGCGCTGTCGGCGGAGGAGACCGCCGCGCTCGTCGCGGAACTCGGGACCGCCGCGGATCTGTGCGGCTACCTCGAGGTGCGCTCGGTCGCCCACATCGAGGCGTCGCCGACCGCCTGACATGCAGGGGCGGCTCCGCCCCGCACGAGCGTCCTCGCGGGGGCGGAGCAGTGTCGTCAGTGGGCGGAGTAGCCGCCGTCGACGAGGTGGTAGCTGCCCGAGATGAAGGATGCCTCGTCGCTCAGCAGGAAGAGCGTGAGCGCTGCGACCTCGGCATCCGTTCCGAGTCGGCCGGCGGCGTGCTCCTTCTCGAGGGCCGACAGTGCGTCACCCGAGAGGCTCGCGCGCACGAGCGGGGTGTCGATGAAGCCCGGGCCGACCGCGTTCGTGCGCACACCCTGAGCCGTGTACTCGAGGGCCGCCACCTTTGTGAGGCCGACGAGGGCGTGCTTGCTGGCGACATAGGCCGCGTTCTGCGCGAGGCCGACCGAGCCGAGCACCGACGCCATGTTGACGACCGCGCCGCCGCCGGCAGCCACGATCGCGGGCAGCTGGAACCGCAGCCCGTAGAAGACGCCATCGAGGTCGACTGCGCGAACTCGGTCCCACGCCTCGATGTCGTAGTCGCCGATGTTCTGCGGGGCGGCGCCGATGCCGGCGTTGTTGACCGCGAGGTGCAAGGCGCCGTAGGTGTCCTGCGCGTAGCGGACGGCCGTCTCGGAGTCCTGCCATTTCGCCGTGTTCTGAGCGAACGCGGATGCGGTGCCCCCGGCATCCGTGATCTGCGTCACGACCTTCTCGGCCGCGTCGAGCTTGATGTCGGTGACCACCACCGACGCGCCTTCGGCCGCGAGCTTGCGGGCGATCTCCGCGCCGATGCCGCTGCCGCCGCCGGTGACCAGTGCCGTCTTGCCGTCGAACCGTGCCATTGCGTTACCTCTTTTCGCAGGCCTGACGCCGTGACTCTCGCGGCCGGTGCCATGCATCTGAATACAACGGATGCCCGGCGTTGGCATTCCTGCCCAGCGCGGAAAAGTGGGTATCAGAGGTACTGGTCCCGCGCGGCTCGCCGGATCGAGTGATCGCGGATGTCATCCCAGTCGAGCACCACGACGCCGTGCTGGCCCACGGGGTCCGCGCAACGGTCGAGAAGGCGCTCCGTCAGCGCCGGGACGTCCCCGCACTCGCTGACATCCAGGAACGTGACCTCGACGTCCCGCGCATTGTCGCGCTCCAGTTCCGCGTGGACACGCGCACCCAGCGCGGACGCGATCCGGTCGAACGCCAGCGCGTGTCGTGGCGCGAGAGTCACCGCGAACACGACCTGTCGCACCCCGACATGCCGCTTCGTCTCGACAGCCGCCAGGGTCGCGAGCGCTCGCAGACGATCCTTGCCCGTCACGCGGGAGTAGTCGCGCAGATCGGCGAAGGCGACGACCGCGCGCGGGCGGCTCACCTCCTCGCCGTCGAGGGGTCGGCGGGCGGTGATCCCGCGGGCGACAGCGGTGTCCGTGTCGCCGAGTGTCACTACGGGGTGTTCCATCACTGGCTTTCGTTCGAAGGGAACGGTCGAGCGACCGCTGCCGACCAGACTTCCCGGCTCACCATTTCTCGTGCGCAGGCGACGTTACCCCTGGTGCGGCGATGCGGGCGCAGGCGCTTCCTGATAGATGTCGGGCGTGCCGTCGGCATCCTCATCCACGGTCTCTTCGGCTGCGATCCGGCGGTAGCGGCGGTTGCGGGCGATGAGGATGCCGGAGGCGATCAGCGCCGCGAGTACGGACGCGATCATGATGGCGATCTTCGCGTCGTCACCCTCGGTCGAGCCGGCGGGGAAGCTGAGCTCGGCGATCAACAGCGAGACGGTGAATCCGATGCCGGCCAGCAGCGCGACGCCCAGGAGGTCGACCCACCGCAGCGCCGGGTGCAGCCGGATCTTCGTCACGAGTGTCAGCGCGCGGACGGCGAGCAGGATGCCGATCGGCTTGCCGAGCACGAGTCCCGCGACGATGCCGAGGGCGACCGGATCGGTGGCCGCGCGGAGGATGCCGTCGGTGCCGCCCACGGCGACTCCGGCGGCGAAGAAGGCGAAGACGGGTACGGCGAAGCCGGCCGACAGCGGGCGGAAGCGGTGCTCGAACTCGTGGGCGAGGTCGGCCGCGCGGGGGCCGTCGGTCGCGCCACGCGCAGCCTTGACCGGGATCGTGAAGGCGAGGGCGACGCCGGCGATGGTGGCGTGCACGCCCGACGCGTGCAGGAACGCCCACGCGACGAACCCGATCGGCAGGAGAACCAGCCAGGCCGCGAACGGGCGGCCGGCGAACAGCGACCGGTAGCGCTGCGCGATGAAGCCGTAGAGTGCGACGACCGCAACAGCCACCGCGAGCGGGACGACCGCGATGTCCTCGGTGTAGAAGACCGCGATGATGCCGATCGCGATCAGGTCGTCCACCACGGCGAGGGTGAGCAGGAAGATGCGCAGCGGGCTCGGCAGGTGCGACCCGACAAGAGCGAGGACGGCGACGGCGAACGCGATGTCGGTCGCCGTGGGGATCGCCCACCCCTGAGCGAGTCCGTCCTGCCCGCGCACCACGGCGACGTAGATCAGAGCCGGCACGGCCACGCCGCCGATCGCCGCCGTCACCGGGACGACCGCCGTGCTGAACCGCCGTAGATCGCCGACGACGAGCTCGCGTTTGAGTTCGAGTCCCACGAGGAAGAAGAAGATCGCGAGCAGGCCGTCGGCCGCCCATGCGCCGAGGGAGAGCTCGAGATGCCACGGTTCATAGCCGACGCGGAAGTCGCGCAGGGTGAAGTAGCTGTCGGATGCCGGTGAGTTCGCCCACACGATGGCTGCGACGGCGGCGATCACGAGCAGAGCTCCTCCGACGGCCTCCTTGCGGAGGATCGCCGACACGCGGGCGGCCTCGGTGTGACCGCGCCAGCGTGGCGCGCGCAGGTCGGTACGGTCAGTGCTCGGCGTGTTCACGGGGCGGTCCTCCGGAAGGGTCGACAGACAGAAATGTCGACCAGACTTCCCGACGCGCCGCACACCATCTTACGCGGGCCGGTCTGAGGGTCAGGCGAGCGCGGCGAACCGTTCCGTCTTCTCGACCGGACCGATGACGATGAGCAGATCACCTTCGCCGACCACGGACGACGCTCCCGCTGCGTGCCATTCGCCGTCCGAGCCCTTGATCTTGACGACCGTGACCCCGAATCGGCGGCGCACGGCCGACTGCTCGAGTGTGAGACCGGACATCTCCCGCGGGGCGACCGTCTTGGCGACGACGAGGTCGCGGTCGAACTCGACGTAGTCGAGCATCGCGCCGCGGACGAGGTGGGCGATGCGTCGCCCCATGTCGGCCTCGGGGAAGATGACGTGTTCGATACCGAGCTGCTCGAGGATGAGCCCGTGCTGCTCGCTGATCGCTTTCGCCCAGATGGACCGGGCTCCCATCCGTTTCAGCAGCGATGTGGTGAGGATGCTGGCCTGGATGTCCGACCCGATGCCGACGACGACGCGGTCGAAGTCGGCGACGCCGAGCTGTTCGAGGGCAGCCTGTTTGGTCGAGTCCGCGCGCACGACGTGCGTGAGGACGCCGTTGAGGGACTGGACGATGTCCTCATCGGTGTCGATCCCGAGGACCTCGGTGCCCGAGCGGGTCAGCTCGGTGGCCAGGGCTCCGCCGAATCGACCGAGGCCGATGACCGCGACCGCGTGGGCGGACGTGTCGCGGGGGCGGCGACGGGAGAAGAAGTGAGTCGGGTTATCCAATGATCGGACGCTCCTTCGGGAGTTCGTACATGCGCTTCTGGGTGGTGAGGGCGAGGGCGGATCCGAGGAGGACGGGCCCGAGGCGTCCGATGAACATCAACATGATGAGGATCAACTGGGCCGCGACGGGGAGGTCGGCCGTGATCCCCGTCGACAAGCCGACCGTCGCGAAGGCGGAGACGACTTCGAAGAGCACCCGGTCGAAACTGAACGGGCTCAGCAGCATGATCGCGAGGGTCGACCCCACCACGAGCGCGACGGCCAGGAGCGCGACGGTGAGCGCCTCCCGGTGGGTGGAGCGGGGCAGCCGCTTGCCGAACATGTTGACCGCGGTGTCGCCTCGCAGCTCGGCCACGATGATGAAGAAGAGGACGGCGAAGGTCGTGATCTTGAGTCCACCGGCCGTTCCGGCGGGTCCGCCGCCGATGAACATCAGGATGTCGGTGATGAACCAGCTCTCCTCGTGCATCTGCGAGACGTCGATGGAGTTGAAGCCGGCGGTGCGCGGCATGACCGACATCGTGAATCCTGCCAGGAGCCGCCCGGCGGGCGGGAGCGCACCCAGGGTGGCCGGATTGGACCACTCGAGAGCGGTTAGGGCCACGGTGCCGAAGACGAGCAGAGCGGCCGAGCCGACCACCACCGTCATCGTGTTCAGCGTCCATCGGCGGGGGAGCAGGATGCGGCGACGCAGCTCCATGATGACGGGGAACCCCAGCCCGCCCAGGATGATGGCGATGCAGATCGGCAGACAGATCCAGGGGTCCGTGACGAAGGACATGAGGCTGTCGCTGAACAGCGCGAAGCCCGCGTTGTTGAAACTCGAGATGGCGTGGAAGACCCCCAGCCAGATCGCCCGCCCGCCCGTCTCGCCGTACCCCAGCCAGAAGCGGAGAGCGAGAGCTGTCGCGACGATCGACTGAGTGATCAGCGTGATGAGCGCGACTCCGGTCAGCACACGCCGGACATCACCGACGGCGACCGTGTGGGTTTCGCTCACGGCCGTCAACCGAGTGCGCAGGCCGAGCCGGCGTGCGACGAGGAGCCCGAGCAGCGTGGCGAGCGACATCACACCGAATCCGCCGACCTGGATCAGGGCGAGGATGACGACCTGCCCGAACGGGGACCAGAAAACCGGGGTGTCGACCACGATGTGGCCCGTGACGCACAGCGCGCTGGTCGCCGTGAACAGTGCCTCGATGAAGGTCGCGGATCGGCCCTGAACGGCGATCGGCAGGCTCAGGAGAGCGGTGCCGAGTGCCAGCGCTCCGCCGAAGGCGAGAGCGATCACACGGCCGGGCGTGAGGAGAGGTGTCCGAGGGGGTCTGACTCCGCTATCGGGCCCCGAAGCTCCTCGACGCGTGATCACGTCGTTACGATCTCACATCGCGGGTCGGTCTCTACGACAGGGCGGCTCGCACCGCGCGTCGTTCGGCGCGGCTAAGGTGCCTCGCCGCCCGACGCAGGGACTCCTCCGCCATGCGGTCGAACGCGACCGCATCGTCCGGCGCTGTCAGCCGCAGGGCGCGCAGGCACTTCTGCAGTCGGATCTGCACCTCGACGAACCCGGCGCCGTCGCGCGCGAGGGGACGGAAGGCATCCGTCACCAACTCATCGACCCGGGGTCGCGCGATCCACACGTGGGGATGGTCGATCTGGCCGTCGGGCTCGCGGGAATCGAGGGCAGCGGTGAACACACGCTGCAGGGCGGCGATGACCTCGATGGCGGTGCCGGGGTCGTTGGTCGATGGAGACAGGGCGCGGCTGCCGATCTCGGCCAACGCGATCACCCCCAGACGCGGATCCTGGTCGTAGTCGCGGTGGCGTCCGAGAACGAAAGCACTGCGGATGCCGCTCTCGATCGCCTCGCTCACACGGCCGCGCACATGAGCGAGCGGATGCCGGTGGTCTGCGATCGTGCCCGGGATCGCGGTGACGAAGAGGTCGCACCCGTGTTTCTCCGCAAGTGCGTCGAGTCTTGCGACGTCGACGCTCAGGACGTACTCGCCTCCGGCCGCGGCGGTCACCGAGGAGGCGCCCGCGGGCACCCCTCGGAGCTCGCGGGCGCCGAGGGTGGGATGCTTCGCGTAGTCCACCAGGGTGCGGGTCGCGGCATCCTCGACCCGGTCGATGACGTCGGCCATCCTCCCGAAGCGGGCGAGGTGGCCGATCCAGCGCAGAAGTGTGGCGACGATGATGGCGATGACGACGAGGGTGCCGAAGAACAGGATCGTGCGACCCTGCTCGGTGTAATAGCCGGTCGAGAGGGCGATGATCCCCACGAGAGCGAAGACGAACCCGCCCAGGAAGATCGACAACGCGTTCTGCGACGTCGGGTCTGCGATGAGGAGCTTCGTCGAGCGCGGTGTCGCGATGGTGGTGGCCGAGGAGTAGGCCGTCACCATCGCCGTGATCGAGAAGGTCGTCGCGGTGAGCATCGCGGTCGCGATGATCTGGAGCAATGAATCGACGGAGTTCTGCCCCAGTTCGACGCGGAGCTCGAACGGGATCAGCGATCCGACGACGCCTGCCGCGAGAGCGAACATCACCGCGACCGCGGTGAAGGCGATCGCCCGTGCCCAGACGGTTCGCATGATCCGCCGGAGGAGTGCCAGTGAGGTCGTCATGGAGGTAGTCAACCTCGTTCAGTAGTCGGAGGTCGTGTCACTCGGCGCGCCGCTGCCGAGTCGCCGCAGATGCACGTGCCGAGCGAGTCGGATCACAGGGCGGATGAGCAGCTGGATGCTGCCGAGAAGGAACAGCCACGTACCGGCCGTCGTGGTCGACTCCGAGAAGAAGAGGATGCTGCCGACGATGAACCACCCCGCGACCATCACGTCGTTGAGGATGCTGACCACCTCGTACTTCCGGCGGATCACGATCTCGTCGTGTCCGATCGAGAAGCGGACGGTCCGGTCGGTCGGGGGATCCGTCGAAGCCATGCGTCCATGACACCACGGACATCCGAACCCTGCACTTTTGTTCGGTGCGCCTGCAAAAAATGCCGGCGAGGCGGGGTGCAGCCGGCATGGCTCCTGCACACGTGTGCATTCCGCACCGGGTTCATAGGAATCTCCATAGATTGGCGGTCGCGCGACGGGAATGAGCCCGGCGTGGATATCGGGCCCGATGTGGGGTCCGCGTGTGAAGGAGCACCTTTCGATGAGGCATCGAACTTTCCGGCGCAACACCTTCTGGTTGGCCATCTCACTTGTGCTGATGCTGGTCTCCAGCGTCGGCGCGTCGCTCGTGCAAACCGTCGGCGGGAGCGTCGCCGTCGAGGACCTGCGGTGGGAGGCCGCCTCTGGTCGCCAGATGAGCGCCCTGCTGTTCAAGCCGGCTGCGGTCTCGGCGGAGGATCCGCGCCCGGCGATCGTGGTCAGCCACGGGTGGTGGAACAACCGCGAGATGCAGGACGCCAATTACGTGGAGCTCGCCCGGCGCGGCTATGTCGTGCTGTCGATCGACATGTACGGGCACGGCAACTCCGACCCGCTCCCCGCCGGCCAGGAAGCCGTCGGCGGCACCGGCATGTACGACGCCGTGAAGCTCATCGCCGACCTGCCCTACGTCGACCCGAGCCGGATCGGCGTGACCGGCCACTCGAACGGCGCGCGTGCGGCGAACTTCTCGGTCGCCGTCGACAACGAGGCCGAGACGCCGCTCATCGCCTCGGTCCTGCTCGTCGACAACGACCCCGTGTACGTCGACGACACCGGCGCGTTCACGAACATCTACGGCAGTCGCGACACCGGCGTCATCCAGGCGCAGTACGACGAGTTCTTCTTCCGCAGTTACGACGCCGAGGGCAACGCACTGACCCCGCCGCGCGAGTACCTCTCGACCCCCAACGCCCAGTCGTTCCTCCACTTCGGGCAGGACCCGTCCGAGGCGACGGATGTTCGTTCGGCCGGCCAGGTCTACACCCAGGACGTCGACGGTGCCGAGGCGATGCGCGTCGTCTGGTCGCTGCCGCAGACGCACCCGTGGTCGACGATCTCGAGCACGGCCGTCGGGCACCTCGTCGACTTCTTCGACGAGTCCCTCGGCGCACCGAACCCGCTGCCGGCAGGAGACCAGAACTGGCAGCTCAAGGAGATCCTGACGACGCTCGGTCTGATCGGCTTCGGCATCTTCCTCGTCGCGTTCACACGGGCGCTGCTGTCGACCCGCGCCTTCGCGGGGCTGCGCGTCTCGGAGCCGATCGCGGCGGTGGCGAACACGCGCCGCGGTCTGGTGTGGTTCTGGGGCGGACTGGTCGTCACGGCCGTCTTCTCGATCCTCAGCTACGTGCTGCTCAGCCAGGCCGAGTGGGCCGGTGCGATCGCGTTCGGTTCGGTGAACCTCATCGCCCCCGGTGTGCCGTGGTTCATCGGCATCTGGGCCGCGATCAACGGTGTCGCCGGTCTCGTCATCATGATCGTGTCGTACCTGCTGTTCGGTCGCCGCAGCGGTCAGGACCTGCGGGCCGTCGGTGTCATCCCGGGCTGGCGGCGCTTCGGTCTCGGCGTGGCGCTTGCGCTGACGACGACCGTCGCCGCGTTCGGGATCGTGTTCGTGCTGGACTACTTCTTCAAAACCGACTTCCGGTTCTGGGTGATCGCCGTCAAGGCCTTCAACCCCGAAATGATCGGGTACTCCCTGATCGTCCTGCCGCTGTTCCTCGTCTACTTCATCGCGAACTCGGTGGCGATCAACTCGTTCAACCGCTTCACGCTGCGGGGACGCGAATGGGTGAACACCGCGCTGCTCGCGCTGTTCAACTCGCTCGGACCGATCGTGCTGGTCGTCGCGCAGTACACGACGTTCTTCATCACAGGGGAGACGATCGACGGCTTCGGTGGCATCTTCAGCATCTGGCTGTTCCCGGTGGTCGTCATCCTCGCCGTCGCCGCGGTCATCAGCCGGAAGATCTACCGCGAGACGAACAACCCGTACATCGCCGGCTTCCTCAATGCAGCCGTCGTGACCGTGATCAGCGTCACGAACTCCCTCGTGATGAGCTGACGAACCGGTGCCCGGGACGGCGTGGCCGTTCCGGGCACCGAGTCAACGTCGAGCCGCTGACGTCGCGGCGGGCGGCTAGTCCGCCGTCGCGAGGAGGCGCAGGCGACTTGCCATGCGGAACGCGTCGGGTCGCCGAGAGGCTGCCGCGAGGAAGTCGCCCAGGTCGACGTCGGCGTAGAAGTCGACGGGCAGGTCCTCGGCGACGAGCACGTCGATGAGGTTGATGAATCGCTGCTGCGCCGGCGGGTCGACCGCGTCGAAGCGGGGGACACCCGTCACGGTCCACCGGTCGAAATCCTGCGCCCATCGCAGGTACTCGATCGTCGATGTCGGGGTGCGGCAGAGCTGATCGAATGTCAGCGTCAGCTCGCCGGCATCCGCCGACGTCACCGGGAAGACCCGGCCGTTCAGAGTGAGATGCTGCGGTGGTGTCGTCGCCCGCGGCGGGGTCCGCGTCGACCAGGTTCCCGACGCGAATCCTCGCGTGTGGTTTTCGGTGACCGTCCGGTAATCCGTCGGTCCGTGGAGCGGCATCACGTCCATGTTCGCCTCGATGAGGGCGATGCCTGGGACGAAGATGTGGTGCCAGTCCGGGTCGGGGAGGAGGTCCTCGGGCGCATAGTTGGAGGTCGCGAGCACCGTCACCTTGCGGGTGAAGGCGTGGTCGAGCAGTCGGGTCAGAAGCCGCGCGTCTCCCGGATCGTGCACGTGCAATTCGTCGAAGAAGAGCAGTCTGCTGTCGCCGACGGCATCGTCGATCGCCCGCTCCGCCGCGTCGAGCTCAGCCCGGTGCCGCTGGATACTGCGGTGCAGTTCGTGGAAGAAGCCGTGGAAGTGGACACGACGCTTCTCGCGCAGCGGGATGGCGGCGTACGCGGCATCCGCCAACCAGGACTTGCCGCGGCCGGCGTCGCCCCACAGGTACAGGCTGCGCGCTTCTCCGGCCACCAGCTCGCTCCCCAGCCTCGCCAGCCGATCCAGGACCGCCCGCTGCCGCGCGTCGAGCGTGAACCCCTGAGCGGATGCCGCGGCCTCGACCGCGTGGACGAGTTCGTCTCTGCTCAGCACGCTCCCAGCGTGTCACGCTGCGAGCATCTCTTCTGCGTCCGGATCGTTATCCACTCCGGTGGTCCCACCGCCGCGGAGGCCGATAGCTTCGACGCACATGAGAGCTCTGTGGGGTGTGGCGACGGTCCTGACCGCGGTCTGCGTGACTCTGCTCGTCGGCTGCGCGCCCGTCGCGGAGAAATCTCTCGGCATCACGGTGGATGACGTCGCCTTCGTCGAGTACTACGAGTACCCGTGGGGCGACGTACCCGACACGATCGACAGGTTGACTCTCGATGTTCCTGAGGTCCTGAGCGAGTTCGTGCGCGCGTACTCCGACATGCCGGTGACCGACGCCTCTCCGTCTGATCTGAACGACCTCGCCGGTGGGCAGACGCAGTCGACTCGGTTCGTGTTGACGGACGGGCGGACGATCGAGATCAGCAAGGTCTGGCTCGGGCCGAAGGACGCCATCGTGCTGTGGCCGGATGGCACCGTGTCGAAGACCGAGTGGGGTTCTCCGGAACTATTCGACGCCTACGAGAGTGTCGGGACCATTGACGAGGTGGATGCGGCGGATCGGCCGGGAGCTACTTTGGGGCGATAACCCCCGCATCCGCCGGTCCCGGAAAAATCGGCTGGGAGGACGGTCGGAAGCCACACGGGACGCGGCACGAAAAGTGACAGTGGAGGGGCTGACGGGAATCGAACCCGCGCTATCTGCTTGGGAAGCAGATGTTCTGCCATTGAACTACAGCCCCATTGCGCCCGGAGGCGCCCCGTAAGCCTAGCAAGGCTCGGGGACGCCCGCCCGTCGCGGTGCTCAGAGGTTCGTCGGAGGCACCGGCGGAGGCGTCTGCGGCGGAACCGGCGGCTGGCCTCCCACCGGCGGCTGAGCGGGGCGCGGCGGCTGACCCGCCTGCGGTGCCTGACCGGGGTAGGGCGGCTGAGCTCCCGGATGCCCGGCTCCAGGCTGTGCACCCCCGGGGTAGGGCGCGCCGGGGCGGGGAGCGAAGGTCATTCCGCTCTCCTGCATCGCGCGCAGCATCCCGTTCTTCACGGCGGTGCGCTGGATCAGGTAGCCCACCCAGATCGCCAGGGCGAACGTGCCCACGTAGAGGACGACCGCCATGATGATCAGGCCGGCGCCGAGCCCCGCGTAACTTCCGTAGTTGTCCATGCCCGGCACTGTAGCGAGGGCTACGTCGTCAGTCCCGCACCTTGACGGAGGCCAGAGCGACCAGCACGCCGAGCACCGCGACGAGCCCGGCCAACGCCACCCATCCCGCCGCGGTCCACGCGGCGGCGCCGACGGTGCCGAGCACACTCGAGCCGATGTAATACGCGACGCTGTAGAGCGCGACGGCGTGCTGCCGACCAGAGCCGCCGGCCCGCGCCGTCGCGGCGTTGGCCGTCGCGTGGGCGAGGAACATCCCGGCCGTGATGAGGAGGACGCCGACCACGATGACGGCCACCGGCGACGCCAGCGTGACGGCGGCGCCGACGGTCATCGCGGCCCCGCCGGCGACCAGCGGCATCCGTGTCCCGAAGCGCTGGACGAGCGCGCCCGACAGCCGCGACGTCACCGTGCCCGACAGGTACGTCAGGAACACGAGCGAGACCGCCGTCGCCGACAAGAAGTAGGGCGCCGCCTCGAGGCGGAAGCCCAGCGCGTTGAAGACGGCGACCATCGCCCCGACCACCATCGCGCCGATCGCATACAGCGGCAGCGCGCGCACGTTGACGGCCTGCCGTCCGAGGATGCGCAGGCTGCGGGCGAGGGACACCGGCCGATGCTCCTCGGTCGGCGGCAGCAGTACCGCGAACAGCACCGTCAGGGCCGCCGCGAGGATGCCGAGGAGCTCCAGCGACAGCCGCCACCCGACGATCTCGCCGACCGGGGCGGCGACGAGGCGTCCCGCGAGACCGCCCACGCTCGTCGCGGCGACGTACGCTCCTGCGGCGACCCCCGCGCGCTGCGGGCCGGCGGCCTCGTGAACGTAGGCGACCGCAAGAGCCGGGATGCCGCCGAGCGCGACGCCGAGCAGGAACCGTCCCGCGAGCAGCCCGGCGAACCCCGGCAGCAGCGGCGATGCGACGGCGATGACCGCCGCGGCCACGGCGGCGACGCGCAGCATCCGTCTGCGTCCGAACCGGTCGGCGACCAGCGCCCACGGCAGGATCGAGAGCGCGAGCCCGAGGGTCGCGGCCGACACGACCCACGACGCGTCGGCGGCGGTGAGCCGGTACGTCTCGGCGATGCCCGTCAGCAGGCCCTGCGGCGCGTAGAGCACCCCGAAGGTCGCGATCCCCGTCGTCCACATCGCGGCGCCGAGCCGGCGGGGCGACGCGGTGAGGGGAGGGATGCTGACGGTCGTCACCCGCTCCACGGTAGGCATCTGTCGCATGCAGATCCAATACCCATACGCGTGGAGCGATAGCGTTCCTGCATGAGTCGTGATCGTGTGACCGACCTCCTGCCGCACCTTCCGCTGCTCGACGCGCTGGGAGACGACGAGCACGTCACCCGCGCGGCCGAGACCCTCGGGGTGCCGCAGCCGACCGTGAGCCGCGCGCTCCGCCAGCTCGAGTCGCGGCTCGGCGTCACCTTGGTCGCGCGGGACGGCCGCGGCATCCGACTCACCGACGCCGCGCGTCGGATGCTGCCCGGAGTGCGCGTCGCCCTCCGCGCCGCGCAGGATGCGCTCGACTCCCTCGACGACGCCCGGTCGACCGTCGGGCTCGCATTCCAGAACTCGCTCGGTGAGAACCTCGTCCCCCGGCTCGTCCGGCGGCTGCGCGAGGAGCGCCCCGACATCCGGGTGCAGCTGTGGCAGGGCGCGCGCGACGGGTGCCTGGCCGAACTCGACTCCGGACGGACCGACCTCGCGATCGTCTCGGGGGCCGCCGCGACGCATCCCTCCGGAGAAACGCTCCACCTCTACGACGAGCCGCTCGTGGTCGTCGTCCCCGAGGGACACCGGCTCGCGACGGCCGCGCGGGTCACGCTCGCGGACGTCGTCGGCGAGACGCACGTCACGCTCAAGCCGGGGTACGGACTGCGCCGCACGCTCGAGCAGCTCTTCGCCGCCGAAGGCGTGCCGCTCGACATCGCCTTCGAGGGTGACGATCTGCGCACGCTGCACGGCCTCGTCGCCGCCGGGCTCGGCATCGCGATCGGCCCCGAGGTGCCGCATCCACTCGACGGGTGTGTCCAGCGGCCGATCGACGATCCGCGCGCGGCGCGCGACATGAGCGTGGTCTTCCGGGCTGGCCCCCGCCCGCCTGCGGTCGACGACGTCATCGCCGTGCTCCGGGAGCTCACGCGGTCCTGACGCCCGGCAGAATCGAGGCATGCGCGCGATGGTGATGGAACAGATCGCAGGACCCCTCGTCGTCACCGAGGTCCCCGATCCGGTCGCTCCCTCGGGCGGCGCCGTCATCGAGGTGCACGCGACGGGCCTCTGCCGCAGCGACTGGCACGCCTGGGTCGGACACGACGACATCGCCCTGCCCCACGTTCCCGGGCACGAGCTGGCGGGCGTCGTCGTCGAGGTCGGCGCGGGCGTCGAGAAGTGGGCGGTCGGCGACCGGGTCACGGTGCCGTTCGTCTGCGGATGCGGCCGGTGCGAGTGGTGCCGCAGTGGCAACGCGCAGGTCTGCCCCGACCAGCAGCAGCCCGGCTTCACCCACTGGGGATCGTTCGCCGAGCGGGTCGCCCTCCACGCCGCCGACCGCAACCTCGTCGCCGTGCCGGAGTCGATCTCGTTCGCCGCTGCCGCCGCACTCGGATGCCGCTTCGCCACCGCCTACCGCACGCTCACCGCCCGTGCGCAGCTGGCCGCGGGAGAGTGGGTCGTGATCGTCGGGGCCGGCGGGGTGGGCCTCAGCGCCGTCATGATCGCGAAGGCGCTCGGCGCGAAGGTGATCGCGGTCGACCGGTCGACCGCGGCGCTCGACGTCGCCCGCACGCTCGGCGCGGACGAGGTCATCGTCGCGGACGGGCGTGACGTGCCCGAGGCCGTCCACGCGGTCACGGGCGGCGGGGCCCACGTCTCGGTCGACGCCGTCGGCAGCGAACAGACCTGCGCGGATGCCATCCACAGCCTGCGCCGCCGGGGTCGGCACGTGCAGGTCGGGCTGCTGCCCTCGGCATCCGGCCTCACCCCTGCACCGCTGGCACGGGCCATCGCGTGGGAGCTCGACCTGCTCGGCAGTCACGGCATGGCGGCCGAGGACTACCCCGGGATGCTGGAGCTCATCGCCCGCGGCACGCTCCGCCCGCAGGACCTCATCGAGCGGACCGTGTCGCTCGAGCAGGCCGCCGAGCTGCTGCCGGTCATGGACTCGGCCTCGCCGGCGGGGATGACGATGATCGACCCGCGGCTCACGCCTTCGGCTTGAGCAGAGCGCCCAGTGCGACGCGCATCGCGGCGACGGGGTCCGTGCCGTCGGCGAGCCACCGCACCTGGATGCCCTCCCACGTGCCGATCACGAGGTCGGCGAGCATCGTCGCGTCGGCCGTCGTGGTCAGGCGTCCGGCCGCGCGGTCGTGCTCGATCGCGTCGCGGTAGTCGGGGATGACCGACGCGTAGCGCTGCCGCAGCCACTCGTGCGCCTCGTGGTCGGCGTGCGTCGCCTCGGCCTGGACGACCGTGAACATGCGCACGAGCTCGCGTCGGGCGATGTTCCGCTCGACGATCGCGAGCACCGTCGGGATGAAGCTGTCCCGCGCGGAGCGCTCGAGGAAGTCCGTGTCGGCGGCATCCTCCTGCGAGAGGACGGCCGCGAGCAGCGACACCTTCGTGGGGAAGTGGTGCATGACGGTCGTGAGGCCGAGGTCAAGCTGCTTCGCGATCTGGCGCAGCGACCCGCCCCGGTACCCGTGCGTGCCGAAGACGGCCGTCGCGGTCGCGATGATCTCGCTGCGCCGCGCGGCGGACTTCGCGTACGGTCCGCGGGCCGGTGCATCGGTCATAGTCGAACAGTAGATCACGTGAAACCGTGCACCTGCACGTTTTTGGGCTAGCGTGGTCGCGTGCAGAACTATCGCTGGGTGAAGGACGGCTCGCAGGAGCCCGGGACCATGCGCTACGGCGCCGACTACAACCCCGAGCAGTGGCCTCGCGAGGTGTGGGACGACGACATCCGTCTCATGCGCGAGGCGGGCGTCAACATCGTCTCGCTCGGCATCTTCTCGTGGGGCCTGCTCGAACCGCGTCCCGGCGAGTTCGACTTCGCGTGGCTCGACGAGATCATCGAGCTGCTGCACGCGAACGGCATCGACGTCGACCTGGCCACCGCGACCGCGTCGCCGCCGTCGTGGATGGCCCGGCAGCATCCCGAGATCCTGCCGCAGACCGTCGACGGCACGATCCTCTGGCCCGGCGCCCGCCAGCACTGGCGGCCGACGTCGCCGGTCTTCCGCGAGTACGCCCTGCGTCTCGTGCGCGCGCTCGCCGAGCGGTACGGCGACCACCCCGCCGTCGTCGCGTGGCACATCTCCAACGAGCTCGGATGCCACAACCTCTACGACTACTCCGATGACGCCGCGCGGGCGTTCCGCGTGTGGCTCGAGGCCCGCTACGGAACGATCGAGGCCCTCAACGACGCATGGGGCACGGCGTTCTGGTCGCAGCACTACGAGGAGTGGGACGAGATCCTGCCGCCGCGATCGGCGCCGACGATCCGCAACCCCGGGCAGCAGCTCGACTTCGAGCGCTTCTCGTCGGATGCCGTCCGCGACCACCTGCGCGCCGAGGCGGCCGTGCTCGACGAGGTGACCCCCGGCATCCCGCGGACGACGAACTTCATGGTCGCCCAGAACGTCCGCGACATCGACTACCCGTCGTGGGTGGACGACGTCGACTTCGTCTCGAACGACCACTACCTGCGACCCGGCGAGTTCGGCCGCGACGACCTCTCGTTCTGGGCCAACCTGACCGGCAACATCGCCGGCGGGCTGCCGTGGTTCCTCATGGAGCACGCGACGAGCGCCGTGAACTGGCGCGAGGTCAACACGCCCAAGCGCTCCGGCGAGCTCGTGCGCGACGCCCTCACGCACGTCGGCCACGGCGCCGACGCGGTCTGCTACTTCCAGTGGCGACAGTCGCGCGCCGGCGGCGAGCGCTACCACTCCGGCATGGTGCCCCACGCGGGCGAGAACAGCCGCGTGTTCCGCGACGTCGTCACTCTCGGCGGGGCACTCCGCGACCTGTCGCCGGTCACCGGATCGCGTCGCGAGAAGGCGCGCGTCGCGATCGTCGTCGACTACGAGTCGTGGTGGGTGAGCGGGCGCGACGCGCACCCGTCGGACTCGCCCGCCTACGACGACGAGACCCTCGCCTGGTACCGCGCGCTGCTCGACCTCGGCGTCCGCGCCGACGTCATCCCCGTCGGTGCGGCCTTCGACGGGTACGAGGTGCTCATCGCCCCGATGCTGCACGTCATGCCCGACGCCCTGCGGTCGCGTCTCGAGGCGTACACGGATGCCGGTGGCCACCTCATCACGACGTACTTCTCGGGCATCGTCGACGAGAACGACCGCGTCTGGCTCGGCGGCTACCCCGGCGCATTGCGCGAGCTGCTCGGCGTCATGGTCGAGGAGTTCGTGCCGCTGTTGCCCGACGTGCGCATCGCCCTCGCCTCGGGAGCCGTCGCGCACGGCTGGACCGAGCGGATCGTGCACGTCGGCGACGACGTCGAGGTCCTCGACACCTATGCCGACGGCGACCTCGCCGGTGCACCTGCGGTGACCCGGCGGAGCCTGCGCGGGGGCGGGTCGGCGACGTACGTGTCGACCGACATCGGACGGGATGGCGTCCGCGCGGTGCTCGCAGGGCTGGGGCTGGACGCCCTCGCCGGCGACCCGCGGTCGGCGGACGGCCGGCTCGACGTCATCGAGCGCGGCGACGACGAGGCGCGGTATGTCTTCCTCTCGAACCGCACCGACGACGAGGTCGTGGTGCCGGTGGCGGGCGACGTGCTCGTCGGCGCGGCCGCGGCATCCGGTGTCGTCTCGGTGCGGCCGCGGAGCGTGGTGGTCGTCCGCGTCGCGCGCTGAGGGTGCGATGCGCCGGGTGGCTGGCCGCGTGCTGCCTTCGGCGGCCAGTAGGCTGGCCGCGTGCTGCTCAGCGACCGCGACATCCGAGGCGAGATCGACGGAGGCCGCATCGGCCTCGACCCGTGGGACCCGACGATGGTCCAGCCGTCGAGTGTCGACGTGCGGCTCGACCGGTACTTCCGGCTGTTCGACAACCACAAGTACCCGTTCATCGATCCGTCCGAGGACCAGCCCGAGCTGACGCGTCTCATCGAGGTCGCTCCCGACGAGCCGTTCATCCTGCACCCGGGTGAGTTCGCGCTCGGCGCGACGTTCGAGCAGATCACGCTGCCCGACGACGTGGCCGCGCGCCTCGAGGGCAAGAGCTCCCTCGGTCGCCTGGGTCTCATCACCCATTCGACGGCGGGCTTCATCGATCCCGGCTTCTCGGGTCATGTGACGCTCGAGCTCGCGAACGTCGCGACGCTCCCCATCAAGCTGTGGCCGGGTATGAAGATCGGGCAGTTCTGCTTCTTCCGCCTGAGCTCGCCGGCCGAGAACCCCTACGGCACCGGCCCGTACAAGAACCGGTACCAGGGTCAGCGGGGGCCGACGGCATCCCGTTCGTTCCAGAACTTCCACCGCACCGACGTCGGGACGACCGACGCCGGTGCGAAGGGGAACTGACCGCGCTCAGTCGCGCTGCGCCTGCTCATAGCCGCGGCTGAAGCCGCGCTTAAAGGCCTCGGCGACGGCGGGGTGCGGCGCGAAACCGCGGCGCTCGCCGTGGCCGCAGTCGCGACCGTGTTCGCCGTGCCCGTGCCCGCCGTGGCTGTGCCGCGGGCCGAACCCGTGTCCGTGCCCGAACCCGCCGCGCGGGCCGAAGCCGCTGTGCCGGTGGCCGCGCCCGGGGCGGGGTGGCATCGGCTGCGATTCGTCCCAGCCGAGTGCCCGCGCGATCGCGTCGAGCGAACGCAGCAGAGTGTCGTAGTCGTCCTCGGGGACGGCGGTGGAGATGCGGGCCTGGAGGTCCGCTCCGTCCGACGCCGTTTCGTCGTGGAGCTCGCGCGCCAGCAGGCGGTGGACAAGCTTGAGTCGGAATCCGAGGGTGTCGTTGATCGAGGTGTTCATGGGTGTCCTTCCGAGACGTCCTGTCATCGGCGGACTGTCCGCGATGACCATTGCATGTCACTGTGCAAGTACATGCAGTGTGACATGTATCCGTGTTGCATGTCAAGTGACATGGATGGCGCGCCGAGCGGTATCGTCGAGGGGTGACCGATCCCACCGGCGACCTCGACGCGCTCCTCGCCGCCTTCGCGCAGATGCGCGGCCGCGGTCCGCACCGCCACCATCCCGGCGGACTCCACGCGCACGGACCTCACTCCGACGGCGGCGGCCCGCCCTGGATGCGGGGGGAGCGCGGGTTCGGTCCCGGTGCGCGCCTCGCCGGCGCCCCTGCCCGCATCCGGTTGCTCGACGCCCTGGTGCACGCGGAGAACCCCCTCTCGGTGAGCGAGATCGCCGAGGCGATCGGCGTCGACCAGCCACGGGCGTCGCGGCTCGTGCAGCAGGCGGTCGAGCTCGGCTTCGCCGCGCGCGAGGCCGATCCCGACGACGCTCGGCGCACCCGCATCGCGCTCACCGCCGAGGGGCGGCGACGGGCGGGCGACTTCCGGGGCGAGCGCCGCGAGCGGCTGTCGCAGGCACTGGCCGACTTCACGGCGGAGGAGCGCGCGGAGCTCGTCCGCCTGCTCGGCAAGCTCGCGGCATCCTGGCCCCGCGACTGAGGCGCTAACCCGGCGCGCCTCGCCCGCGCAAGGAGATGAACGGATCCGCGTCGGATGCCACCCTGGAGTGGTGAGTACCGAGCAGCAGTCCTCCCCGAGCGCCGATGCCGAGTCGGGCGCAGCCCTGGTCGTCCCCAACGAGAACGGCAAGGGGACGAGCCCCGCAGCCTTCACCCGGGCGATCGCCCCATGGGTGTTCTGGCCGGCCGCGGTCCTGATCGTCGGCTTCAGCCTGTTCGCCATTCTGCTTCCCGCGCAGGCCGAGGCGTTCTTCGGCGGGGTGCAGACGACGATCGTCAACGCGTTCAACTGGTACTACGTGCTCATCGCCGCGTTCTTCGTCGCCTTCGCCATCTTCATCGGCTTCAGCCGGTTCGGTGACATCAAGCTCGGCCGCGACGACGACGAACCCGAGTTCTCAACCGGGGCATGGTTCTCCCTCCTCTTCGCCGCGGGCATGGGCATCGGTCTGGTCTTCTACGGCGTGAGCGAGCCGCTCAGCCACTTCGTCACTCCGCGCCCCGGGGTCGAGGGCAACAGCGCCCAGCTCGCGAGCGCGGCACTCACCCAGACCTACCTCCACTGGGGCGTGCAGGCATGGGCGATGTACGTCGTGGTCGGCGTGGCGCTCGCCTACGCGATCCACCGCCGCAAGCGCCCCATCTCGATCCGCTGGGCGCTCGAGCCGCTGCTCGGCAAGCGGGTCCACGGCGCCGCCGGCAACGTCATCGACGCGGTCGCCCTCGTCGGGACCCTCTTCGGCGTCGCCACCTCCCTCGGGCTGGGTGTGACGCAGATCGGATCCGGGTTGACGGCGGCAGGGATGCCGGAGCTCAACGAGTTCACCGAGATCATCCTCATCTTCGTCATCTCGCTCTTCGTCCTCATGTCCGTCATCTCGGGTGTCACCAAGGGCATGAAGTGGCTCTCGAGCCTCAACCTCATCCTCGCGGGCCTCCTCCTGCTCTTCCTGCTGTTCTTCGGCAGCACCGAGTACCTGCTGCGCGAATGGGTGCAGTCGATCGGCGCCTACATCCAGAACTTCGTCGGGCTCTCGTTCACCGTCAGCGCTTTCCAAGGAACGGAAGGCGAGGAATGGCAGGCGGCGTGGACCTCGTTCTACTGGGGCTGGTGGATCTCGTGGGCCCCCTTCGTGGGCATCTTCATCGCTCGCGTGAGTAAGGGGCGCACGGTCCGTCAGTTCGTCGCCGGCGTCCTGCTCGTTCCGACGCTGGTCGGCGTGATCTGGTTCGCCGTCCTCGGCGGTTCCGCGATCCTGAAGGAGACGACGGACCCCGGTTCGATGCTCGGCCCCGACGGCAAGGTCGACCTGCAGGGCGCGCTGTTCCAGCTGTTCTCGTACCTGCCCGGTGGCGCCGTCCTCACCATCGGAGCCATCGTCCTCATCGCCGTCTTCTTCGTGACCTCGGCTGATTCGGGTGCGCTCGTCATGGGCATGATCGCCTCCGGCGGCAACCCCGAACCGAAGCGCTGGGTGCGCGTGTTCTTCGTCGCCCTGACCGCGGTCCTGGCCAGTGCGCTCCTGCTCGCGGGCGGCCTCGAGGCGCTGCAGACGGCCGCGATCCTCATCGCCCTGCCGTTCTCGGTCGTCATGCTGCTGATGTGCTGGTCGACCGTCCTCGCCTTCCAACGGGAGCGAGCGGCGTATGCGCGCGCGGAACGGCGACGGTTCGTCGCCGACATCGGCGACCACTACGGTCTCGAGGTCGAGGAGCCCAACGAGCGCGGACTGAGCCTCCCCGCCTTCGTGCGGCGTGCGATCCCCACGCGGGCACCCCGGGGCGGTTCTGAGAAGCCGCCGGAGCGGGCCGACTGACCCGCCCCGGCGGACCTCAGGCGGTCTCGAACAGGAGTGCGAACGACGCGTCGCGGGCCGGCAGGCGGTGACGCGGCAGCACGCCGGGGCCGCACGTCGCCGTCCCGACGCCCGACTGCGCGATGTCGATCGATACGTGGGTCGCGGTCGGCGTCGGCAGGAGCGACGCGTGCGACGTCGTGCTGAGGGTCGTCCGGTCCCACGGTGACACGGTCAGGGCGACGCCCGCGTCGAGGGCCTCGCCGCCGACGACGCTCACGCGTACGCCTCCCTCGGTGGTGCGGATGACGGCGGTCCGCACACCGCGTCGCGATCCACTCTCCTGCGGCCGCACGTGCGGGGTGACGAGGTCGTCCGCGCCGGCGTCGAACCAGCCGAACTGGACGCCCGACGCGGTGTCGGGGTAGCTCGGACCGGGGCCGTACCCCGCGAACTCCATGCCGACGGGCGCCCCCGCGAACGTCACGTCGATGCCGAGTCGGGCCCAGTCGACGGTCCACGAGAAGGGCGCCTTCTCGATCCAGGAGTTGTCCCACGAGCCGATGCTGCGCAGGTCCAGCTCCAGCAGCAGTCCTTCGGGAACGGTCGACCAGCGCCACAGCGCGTCGACGCCGCTGTCGAACGAGGGTGCGCCGACGCGGGTGTCGACGACGAGGGCCGCGGCATCCGATTCGACGCTCCGGACGCGGGTCTGCATCCGGTCGATGCGCGCGAGAGCCCAGCGCTCCGCCATCGGCGGGAGCGTCGGCTCGTCCCACCCGGGGAAGAGGTCGTTGTCGGTCGGTGCGCGCCAGATCCCGATGCCCGGTCCGTCGACGACGCCGAGCGAGCCGAGACGCAGGGGACGGCCGCGGCGATCGAACTCGTCGGGCTCGGGCGCCGACGCCTGCCCCACGCGGGGAGTGCCGGCGGCGACGTGCTGACCGGTCGCGACGACGTGCCCGGCCGACGCCCAGCTCGTCCCCTCGCGCAGCACGGCGTCGACGGTGAGGACGTCGGCGACGGATGAGCCCGACACGACGCGGGCCTCATCGGGGAGGGGCACCTCGGCTCGCTGGCGCGGTCCGACGGCAGGAACGGTCAGCTCGCCGTGCGCGACCGTCTCGCCGTCGACCTCGCGCCGCCACCGGAAGGCGAGGTGGCTCGTGTCGACGTGGTCGTAGCGGTTCTGCAGCCGGATGCGGCGACGCGCGGCATCCACCTCGATCACGACGGGCGCGACGATCGCGGCGTAGTCGACGAGGCCGGGGCGCACATCGCGGTCGGCGCTGATGAGGCCGTCGATGACGAAGTTGTGGTCGTGGACGGACTCGCCGAAGTCGCCGCCGTAGCGGAAGGCCCGGCGGCCATGCTCGTCCTCGACCGCGATCGCGTGCTCGATCCACTCCCAGATGAAGCCGCCCGCCAGGCGTGGGAACCGCTCGTAGAGGTCCCAGTACTCCTTCACCCCGCCCGGGCTGTTGCCCATGGCGTGCCCGAACTCGCAGTGCACGAAGGGGAGCGACCGGCGCCGCAGCTCGGCCGCGCCGATGTCGGCGGGCGCGATCTCGTCGGCCTCCTCGCCGATCCGCCGGACCTCGTCGTGCGAGGCGTACATCCGCGAGTACACGTCGGTGTCGCGGCTCGAGTGATCGCCCTCGTAGTGGATGAGGCGGGTGCCGTCGTTCTCACGCACCCACCGCGCCATCGCGCGGATGTTGCAGCCCGCGCCCGACTCGTTGCCGAGCGACCACATGATCACGCTCGGGTGCGTGCGGTCGCGCGTGACGGTGCGACGGATGCGGTCGACGAAGGATGCCTCCCACGCCGGGTCGTCGCTCGGGTTGCCGCGCCACGACACGTACTCGTACTCGTGCGTCTCGAGGTCGCACTCGTCGATGACGTACAGGCCCAGCTCGTCGGCGAGGTCGAGCAGCTCGGCGTGCGGCGGGTAGTGGGACGTCCGGACCGCGTTGATGTTGTGCTGCTTCATCAGGACGAGATCGCGGCGCGCCAGCTCGGTCGTGTGCACCCGCCCGCGGTCGGGGTCGTGCTCGTGGCGGTTGACGCCGCGGAGCATGATCGGGCGTCCGTTCAGTGTCAGCACGCCGTCGTCGGCGCGGACGCGGCGGAAGCCGATGCGCACCGACACGGTCTCGGATGCCGTGCGGAGGGTCGCGGTGTAGAGGCGCGGCGTCTCGGCGGACCAGGGCCCGACCTCGCCCGCGTCGACCGTGCTGCGCCCGGCGGGGACGCCCTGGCGGATGCCGAGCTCCGCGATCTCGAGCACGGCGTCGGCCGACGTGGTGACCTCGACCGCACCCCGCCCGGTCTCGTGGTCGAAGTCGCCCGTGACGACCGCGTCGTCGATGCCGCCGACGGGGCGGGCGAGCAGGGTGACGCTCCGGAAGATGCCCGGCAGCCACCACATGTCCTGGTTCTCGAGGTAGGTCCCGTCCGAGAACTGCGCGACGCGCACGGCGACGACGTCCCCGGTGCCGGTGAGGTGGTCGGTGACGTCGAACTCGTGCGTCAGGCGGCTGCCCCGGGTCGAGCCGAGGCGCGTGCCGTTGACGAAGACGTCGGCGGCCGACTCGATCCCGTCGAAGCGCAGGAGCACGCGGCCCCCGGCATCCGTCACCTGTCGGATCGCGTCGTCGACGTCGATGCGGCGCACGTAGTCGCCGACCGGGTTCTCGTCGGGCGGGTAGGGCGGGTCGATCGGGAAAGGGAACTGCACGTTCGAGTAGGCCGGGGTGCCGAACCCGCTCATGTTCCAGTGCGCGGGGACGGCGATCTCGTCCCACCCGTCCGTGTCTCCGGCGGTCCAGCCGTCGTGCGGTGCGAGCGCGGGGGACGGCGAGAGACGGAACCGCCAGCGCCCGTCGAGCGACTGGGTCGGAGCGTCGGACGTCAGGCGCGTGCGGGGAGCGATCGATCCCTCACCGGGCCCGATGCGGGCGACGTCGAAGACGGGCGCGCTCATCGGGCGGCCTCGACGGGGAGCGATGCGGGGCTGAGGCGCGAGGCGGCTGCGGCGTCGAGGACGAGCGTCACGCGGTCGTGGCGCTGCAGGAAGGATGCCGGGAGTTCCGCGGTCTGCGGCCCCTCGACGGCCCGCGCCACGGCATCGGCCTTCGACTCGCCCCATGCGATCAGGACGATCTCCCGCGCGTCGAGGATCGTGCCGATGCCCTGCGTCAGCGCTCGCGTCGGGACGAGCCCGGCGTCGCCGTCGAAGAAGCGGCTGTTGTCGGCGACGGTGCGCGGAGCCAGGTCGACGACCCGTGTGCGGGAGTCGACGGCGGAGCCCGGCTCGTTGAACCCGATGTGGCCGTTCGCGCCGATGCCGAGGATCTGCAGGTCGACGCCGGCGGCGGCTGCGATCGCCGCTTCGTACCGTGCGGCGGCCGCGGCGGGATCGGCCGCGGCGCCTTCGGGGACGTGCACGCGGGCGGGATCGAGGCCGAGCGGCCCGGTCACCTCGCGCGCGATGACGGCGTGGTAGCTCTCGGGGTGGTCGACCGGCAGGCCGACGTACTCGTCGAGCGCGAACGCCGCCGCCCGCGAGAGGTCGAGACCCGCCTGCACGCGGTCGGCGAGCGCGCGGTAGAGCGGCTGCGGGCTCGACCCGGTCGCGACGCCGAGGACGGGAGCGGGTCGGTCGCCGACGGACGAGGCGATGATCGCGGCGGCGATCTCGCCGGCGCCGGCGGCATCGGGGGAGAGCAGGATCCTCACGAGAGCACCTTTCGGGGGGAGGGGGCGTCGGAGTGGGCGAGTGCGAGCGCGAGCGCGCCCGCGACGGGGGGTTCGTCGAGGACATGCAGACGCAGGGCCTCGTCGTGGCGCTGCAGGTCGGCCCGCAGCAGCTCGGCGAGCAGGGGTTGCGCGGTCATGACGCCGCCCGCGGCGATGACGTCGGTGCCCTGCGCGCCACGGCCGCGGATCGCCGTGACGGCGTCGGCGAGATGGGTGGCGGATGCCGCGATCACTCCGTGCGCGATCGTCGATCCGGCTGCGGCCGCGTCGAAGACCTGGGGGGCGAAGCCGCCCCACGAGGCCTCGCTCGCGCTCGCCTGGAAGCGCAGCGCGAGGTCGACGTGATCGAGGGCGTCGAAGGCGGCGAGGAAGCGCGCCGCGAGCGGGTCGCTCATCGCGCTCGCGCCGTCGCGGTCGACGGCGCGGAGCAGGGCGACGGCAGCGCGCCGCGAGATCCCGGGCGCGCTCGCGTCGTCGGCGATGAGCCAGCCGTAGCCGTCGGCCGTCACGGGCTCCCCGTCGACGTCGAAGCCGACGATCGCCGAACCCGTCCCCGCGATGACGCAGACGGCCGCCTCGAGCCCCATGGCCGGGGCGAGGAGCACGGCGTCGTTGACGACCGCCACGACCCCCGGCATCCGATCGCCGAGCAGAGCCGTGGCCTGGTGACGCTGCCGGGTGCTGTCGATGCCGTGGGCGCCGACGACGGTGACGGCGGGCGCGGTGCCGACCGTGTCGGTCACGAGCCGGGCGAGGCGGTCGAAGTTCTCGGCGTCGTCGAAGATCGCGCCCACGCGCCAGATTTCGCTCGGCACGATGCGGTCGACGACCTCGCCGTCCACGAGCGCGCGCACCTGCGTCTTCGTGCCACCGACGTCGACACCGACGATCGCGTCGGGGGTCGGGTACCGGATCTCAGGCAAGATAGACCGCCCCTTTCACATGGTCGATGGTGAGCTGGCCGATCCCGACGAGGGCCGCGTCCTCGCCGAGCGCCCCCACGACCAGGGCAGGAGGACGGGGGATGCGGCCGGCCAGTCGCGCCGCGACGCCGTCGATGAGTCGGTCGGTCCGTCGCGGCAGGCGCCCGGCGAGGATCACGACGCGGCAGTCGAGGATCACGGTGAGCGCGGCGACCGACATCGCGATGTGGTCGAGCAGCCGCTCGGCGCGGGCGTCGTCGCCCCGGTCGAGGACGGCCATCGTCGAGGCGTCGTCGGCCGATGCGGCGCCGAGTGCGAGCACGCGCGTCTCGAGATCGCCGCCCGTGCCGTGGTCCTGCGCGAACGCCGTCGGGTCGGTGATGAGATAGCCGATCTCGCCCGCGGCGGAGCCCGCTCCGCGCACGAGGCGGTCGCCCGAGACGATCCCGGCGCCCACGCCGATCCCGAAGACGAGGGCCGCGAGGTCTCCGGTGCCCTGCCCGGCGCCCCGGGTCCACTCGCCGATCGTGACGGCGTTGGCGTCGTTCTCGACGACGACGGGGAGTCCCGTGCGCCGGTGCATCAGATCGCGGACGGCGACGCCGTTCCAGTCGAGCTCGACCGAGTCGCTGACGGCGCCGTCGGTGTCGACGACACCCGGCACCGATACGCCGATGCCCTGCGCGGGCGTCCCGAGCTCGGCGGCCGTTCGGATGAGCCTGTCCGCGAGCCGGCCGATGCCGTCGAGTCGAGAGGATGCCGACGGCATCCCGTCCTCGCCGCGAAGGGATTCGCGGGCTTCGTGGCGGATGTCGCCGTTCAGGTCGATGAGCGCCCCGCGGGCGACGGTCGCGGTGACGTCGAGGGCGACGACGGTGCGCGCCTCGCCGAGGGGGCGGTACCGGTGCGTCGGGCGACCGACGCCGCTGGCGTCACGCTCCACGGCGAGGAGCCCGTCGGCGACCATCCGGGCGCACAGGCGGTGGACCGTCGCCGAGGCGAGTCCGGTCGCCTCGATGAGTTCGGCGCGGGTGAGGGAGCCGCCGGCCTGCAGGGCGTCGAGGATCGCGGTGCGGTTGATGCGGGTGACGTCGGCGTTGGTCGCCGTGCCCCTGCTCGCCGCGCGTTCGCCGCTCATCATTCCCCTGACGCCCTTTTCGTCTTACTCTGAGATAAAAGCAGACGGATGCCGCTCCCGCAAGACCACCGGCACCGTCCCCGACATCGGAGCAGCCGTGGCCCCCATCCTTTCCCCGTCCACCGAGTCCCTCCGCGCGGCGGGAAGGTTCGGCCTCGGTGCCGCACCCCTCGGCAACCTGTTCCAGGAGATCGACGACGCCGAGGCCACGGCGATCGTCGACGGCGTCTGGGACAGCGGCATCCGCGTCTTCGACACCGCTCCCCACTATGGACTCGGCCTCAGCGAACGACGCCTCGGCGCCGCGCTCGCCCGCCGACCGCGCGACGAGTTCGTCCTCTCGACGAAGGTCGGACGGCTGCTCGAACCCGACCCGAGCGGTGCGGGGCGCCTCGACGACGAGGGGTTCGTGGTCGAGGCGACGACCCGGCGCCGGTGGGACTTCTCGGCCGACGGTGCGCGCCGCTCGCTCGAGTCCTCGCTCGAGCGGCTCGGGATGGACCGGGTCGACATCGTGCACCTGCACGATCCCGAAGGGCGCGTCGACGAGGCGATCGACGGAGCGCTCCCCGCGCTCGTCGCCCTCCGCGACGCGGGCGTCATCTCGGCCGTCGGCGTCGGGTCGAAGGACCCCGCCACCCTCACCCGCATCATCGAGACCGACATGGTCGACGTCGCCATGGTCGCGGGGCGGTACACGCTGCTCGAGCAGCCCGCCGCCGCCGACGTCCTGCCCGCGGCGCTCGCGCACGGGGTCGCGGTGATCGCGGTCGGCGTCTACAACTCGGGGCTGCTCGCGACCCCGCATCCCGATCCCGCCGCCCCCTATGAATACGGCACGGCGCCCGAAGCCGTCTATCGTCGAGCTGTACGGCTCGCGGACGCGTGCGCGGCGCGCGGAGTGCCGTTGCCCGTCGCCGCCCTGCACTTCCCGTTGCGGCATCCTGCCGTGGTCAACGTGACGGTGGGGCTCGGCAAGGCATCGCACGTCGCGCAGACAGCCGGATACATGAACGAGCCGCCGACCGAGGACTTCTGGCGCGGCCTCGCAGAGGAGGGCCTGGTGCCCGAGGGAGAACGATGACAGAGCACGTCCTGTGGTACCGCCGACCCGCGGAGACCTGGAACGAGGCGCTGCCCCTCGGCAACGGTGCGCTGGGGGCGATGTGCTTCGGAGGTGCGACCGACGCCCTCCTGCGCCTGAACGACGAGACGCTCTGGTCGGGAAGCCCCGCGAGCGAGCTCGCTGCGCCCGTCGTCACGGCGGATGAGGCGCGCGACGCGCTCGCCGAGGCCCGCGCCGCCGTCGCCGACGGGCGTGAAGAGGATGCCGACCGTCACGTCCGCCGCCTGCAGCACCGCCACGCGCAGTCGTTCCTTCCGTTCGCCGACCTGCGCCTGCGCATCGACGGCGCGACCTCCGACGAGGTCGAGGACTACCGTCGCGAGCTCGACCTGGCGACGGCGACCCACGTCGCCACCGGCACCCGCGCCGGCGCGGGGCTGAGCCACCGCACGTGGATCAGCGCCCCGCACGGCGTGCTCGTCCACGAGCTCGAGAGCGACGAGCCGATCGACGTCCGCGTCGAGCTCGAGACGCAGCTGCGCGAACTCGGCCGCGTCGAGATCGACACCGCCACCACCCTGCTCGTGCAGGCACCCTCCGACGTGACGCCCCCGCACGACGAGGTCGACGAACCCGTCGTGTACGAGGACGACGCCGCCTCGGTGCGGGGAGCCCTGCACGCGCGCATCGTCACCGACGGCACTCCCGTGCGCGGCGGACGCGTGCTGCGCGCGACCCGGGTGACCGTCGTCCTCGCGACCGCGACGACCTTCACCGGTATGGGACGGATGCCGGTGGGCACCGAGCGTGCCGCGGCCCGCCGCGCGACCGAACGTGTCGACAACGCGATCGCCGCGGGTCTCGACCAGGTGCGGGCGGCGCAGCTCGCCGACCACGCGAGGTTGTACGCCCGGGCCGAACTCGCGATCGGCGTCGCGCCGGACCCGGAGCGCGACACCGCCGAACGCCTGCGCGACCTCGCCGAGGACGGCGCGGTCGACATCGGCCGGGACGCGGGGCTCGCCGCCCTTCTGTTCCACTACGGCCGGTACCTGCTGATCTCGGCCTCGCGACCCGGGGGACTGCCCGCGACCCTGCAGGGCATCTGGAACGAGGAGCTCCGCCCCGACTGGAGCTCGAACTACACGACGAACATCAATGTCGAGATGAACTACTGGGGCGCCCACACCGCCAATCTCAGCGAGACCGAGGAGCCCCTCCTCGCCCTCATCGAGGCGCTCGCCGACAGCGGCGCCGAGACGGCGCGACGGCTGTACGACGCCCCCGGCTGGGTCGCCCACCACAACACGGATGCCTGGGGCTACACCCAACCCGTCGGTGACGGCGTGCACGACGCCGCCTGGGCGTTCTGGCCGATGGCGGGCTTCTGGCTCTGCCGGCACCTCGCCGAGCGCGACGCGTTCGGTGTCGCCGACGAGGCCGAGCGCCGCCGCGCGTTCCGTCTGCTGCGGGGGGCGACCGCCTTCGCCCTCGCCTGGATGACGCAGGCCGAGTCGGGCGAGCGCGGCACCGCGCTGTCGACGTCGCCCGAGAACACCTTCCGCACCCGCGACGGCGGTTCGGCTGCCGTCGCCGAGTCCGCCACCCTCGACATCGTGCTGCTGCGGGCGCACCTCGACGAGTTCCTGCGCCTCGCGCACCACCTCGGCCACGAGGACGATCCGCTCGTCGCCCAGGCGCAGGACGCCCGTGCCGGGCTGCCCGAGATCCCGATCGAGGACGGCTCGATCGCCGAGTGGCCCGGCGGCCGCGAGGCCGTCGACCCCCATCACCGGCACCTGTCGCCGCTCGTGTTCGCCTACCCGGGGACCGGAGCCCTCACGCCGGAGCTCGGGGCCGCGGCATCCCGCTTCCTCGATCTCCGCAAGGACGAGTCCACCGGATGGTCGCTCGCCTGGAAGATCGCCCTCCGCGCCCGGCTCGGCCAGGCGGATCGCGTCGCGGACCTGCTCGCGCTCGTGTTCCGCGACATGTCGATCGACCGCGGCGACCAGTCCGGCGGTCTCTACGACAATCTCCTCGCGGCGCACCCGCCGTTCCAGATCGACGGCAACCTCGGGTACGTCGCCGGCCTCGCGGAGTGCCTCGTCCACTCGCACGGGGACGCGATCACGCTGCTGCCGTCGTGGCCGGCACCGCTCGGAGCCGGTTCCGTGCGCGGTCTCGTGGCCCGTCCCGGTGTCGAGATCGACCTCGCGTGGGATGACACCGGTGCGGTGACCTCCGCCCGCGCCCGTGCGCGCGTCGCTTCGGCGCACGGCGAGCACACGTTCCGAGCGGGCGAGCGCGAGATCGAGGCGACGCTCGACGACGCGTGGAGCGTCCTCATCGGCGAGTGATCGGGTTCGCACAGCGCGTGCCGGGAATGCGCGCCCGGCGCATGCGTTCTCCCGACGTATGACACACGTAGGAATCATCGGAGCAGGTCACATCGGTTCGGCTGTCGCGCGCGGTCTCGTCGCGCAGGGGCACCAGGTCGCGATCAGCAACTCGCGCGGTCCCGAGACGCTCAGCGATCTCGTCGCCGAACTCGGTGAGAACGCTCAGGCCCTGACCGCGAAGGATGCCGCAGCCTTCGGCGAGTGGGTCGTCGTCACCATCCCGCTGAAGGCCATCGACGGACTCCCCGTCGACGAGCTCGCCGGCAAGTTCGTCGTCGACACGAACAACTACTACTGGGAGCGCGACGGTCACATCGCCGAGCTCGACGAGAAGAAGACCACCACGTCGCGCATGCTGCAGGAGCGCCTGCCGCAGTCGACCGTCGTGAAGGGCTTCAACCACATCCCGGCCGCCGACATCCTCGCCGACGGCGCCCCCGCCGGCACGCCCGGCCGCCGCGCGCTGGCGACCTCGAGCGACTCGGCCGACGCCGTCACCTTCATCACGAAGATCTACGACGACTTTGGCTTCGACACCGTCAACGTCGGCGGTCTCGACGAGAGCTGGCGCGTCGAGCGCGACCAGCCCGCCTACGTCGTGCGCCAGACCGCCGACGAGCTGCGCGAGAACCTCGCCCGCGCGGAGCGCTGAGCCCCGGCATCCCTCGTCGACCCGACGCGACCTGCGTCCATTCGCGGTGAATGGATGCCGGATGCGTCGGGTCGACGCGTTCGCGGGAGCTGCCGCGGTCAGCGCAGGTGCGCCGGCCGCGGCAGCTTCACGAAGAGCATGAGCACGAGGCCGACGACGAGCACGATCGCGATGCCGAGGATGCCCCAGTAGGTCGCACCGAAGACGGCGATGAACAGCGTCCACATGCCCGGAGCCAAGAAGCTGACGACGCGTCCGGTCGTCGCGTAGAGGCCGAACACCTCGCCCTGCATGTGCTCCGGCGTGACGCGGGCGAGGAGCGAGCGCGTCGAGGCCTGCGCAGGGCCGACGAAGGCGCAGAGCGCGAGCCCGAGGATCCAGAACGGGAGCTTGCCCGCGTCGTGCAGCAGGAACACTCCCAGTGCCGAGACGACGAGCCCCACGAGCGACGTGAGGATGATCGCGCGGGCGCCGTACCGATCGTCGAGGCGGCCGGCGAGGACCGTCGAGATGCCCGCCACGAGGTTGGCGGCGATGCCGAAGAGGATGACTTCGTTCGGCGAGAACCCGAATGCCACGGCCGCGAGCACACCGCCGAAGGCGAAGACGCCGCCGAGTCCGTCGCGGTAGACGGCGCTCGCGAGCAGGAACCACGCCGTCGGTCGGTGCGAGCGGAACAGGTCGCGGATCGAGCGGAAGAACGCCCGGAACCAGGCGGCGAATCCGAGCGGCGGCTCACCCGGGGGAGCCGGCGGCTCGGGGACGTTCCGGAAGAGCGGGATCGCGAAGACGATCGTCCACACCGCGCAGCCGGCCGCGATGAGGCGGTAGGCGAGGCCGCCCGACGTGTCGAGGCCGAACCACTCGACGGCGTTCAGGACGACGACCGCGACGAGGGCCAGGATGCCGCCGATGTAGCCGAGTCCCCAGCCGAGCCCCGACACCTTGCCGACGGTGCGCGGCGTCGAGACGCTCACGAGCAGGGCGTTGTAGTTGACGCCGGCGATCTCGGACGCGACGGCACCGAGCGACACGAGGATCGCGCCGAGCCAGAAGTACGACGGGTCGGCGAAGACGAAGAACAGGCTGAACTGGAGCAGCGCGAGGAGGGCCGTCGCGATGAGCAGCCACCGCTTCTTGCGGCCCTTGCGGTCGGCGACCTGTCCGAGGATCGGCGCGAGCAGCAGGATCGCCAGTCCCGCGATCGTCGACACGAGTCCGTAGCCGGTCGACAGGTCCGCCAGAGCCGACTCCTTGATCGGGTCGTCGTCGGCGAGGCGGGCGACGTTCTCGGGCAGGAACGTGTCGGACACGAGGTACAGCGAGACGAAGACGAAGGTCAGGATGACCGAGTTGAAGGGCTGCGTCGCCCAGTCCCACATCGCCCAGGACGCGACGTTCCTGCGAGGGACGGGACGCTCCTCGAGGTCCTGGAACATCACGGGGAGGGCGCCGCTGTCGGCGGTGGCGGGGATCTCGGGCGTCCCGCCGGTGGAACGCGTCATGAGCCGCACCCTACCGCGCGTTCACGGCGCGCCGGTGACGTGGCGCGTCAGGCTTCCCGCGGGGGATCCCAGACCACGGGTGTGACGGTGCCGTCGCGCCAGTCGCGGCGGAGGACGCTGTAGGCGACGGATGCCAGCAGTCGCCCGTCATCGGTCGGCCACCCCTCGCGGTAATAGGCCTCCTGCACCCAGCCGCAGCGGACGAATACCCGCCGCATCGCGATGTTGTCCTCCCGTGTCTGCCCTTCGAACCTGTTGACCTCGGGCATCGTCGTGAAGACGTGGTCGGTCGCCACGCGCAGGACGTCCGTCGCGAGCCCGCGGCCGCGGTGCGCGGCATTCAGCCGCAGGTCGAACAGGGGAGCGTCGTCGCTGAGGTCCTCGAGCCGGAAGAACCCGATCCGGCCGTCCGCGTCCGAGTCGATCCAGAACGAGGCATGATCCTCGTCGGCGTACGCGCCGTCGTCGATCGCCTCTGCGATCTGCGCCGCCGTGGGATCGGTCCGCACGTGGCACGGGAACGACTGCGACGTCATGAACGAGATCAAAGCCTCGCGGTCGGCGCCGGTGGGATCGAGGGGCGTCAGGCGGATCGGCATCCGTCCACGCTAACGGCGATCGCGATCACGCCGAGCCTGCAAACTTGATATGCATCGGCTCAAGTTGGTTTGACGGTCGGCGAGGGCCGGAGTAGCCTTGAGTCATCGCGGCTCAGGTTGTGGCCAGAGCCGCCGGAAGACTTCAGATCTACGCAATCGCCACACGAAGGAGAATCACATGGCACGTGCAGTGGGAATCGACCTCGGAACGACCAACTCGGTCGTCGCCGTCCTCGAAGGTGGCGAGCCGAAGGTCATCGCCAACGCCGAGGGTCTTCGCACGACCCCGTCGGTCGTCGCGTTCACGAAGGACGGCGAGGTGCTCGTCGGCGAGACCGCCAAGCGCCAGGCCGTCACGAACGTCGACCGCACCCTGACCTCCGTCAAGCGCCACATGGGCACCGACTGGAAGACCCAGGCGATCGACGGCAAGAACTACACGCCGCAGGAGATCTCGGCCCGCATCCTCCAGAAGCTCAAGCGCGACGCCGAGCAGTACCTCGGTGACACGGTGACGGATGCTGTCATCACCGTCCCCGCCTACTTCAACGACGCCGAGCGTCAGGCCACGAAGGAGGCCGGTGAGATCGCGGGCCTCAACGTGCTCCGCATCATCAACGAGCCCACCGCCGCCGCTCTCGCGTACGGCCTCGACAAGGGCAAGGAGGACGAGCTCATCCTCGTCTTCGACCTCGGTGGTGGAACCTTCGACGTCTCCCTCCTCGAGGTGGGCAAGGACGACGACTTCTCGACCATCCAGGTGCGCTCCACCGCCGGTGACAACCGCCTCGGTGGTGACGACTGGGATCAGCGCATCGTCGAGTACCTGATCAAGCAGTTCAAGGACACGAGCGGTGTCGACGTCTCGGGCGACAAGATCGCCCTGCAGCGTCTGAAGGAAGCCGCTGAGCAGGCCAAGAAGGAGCTCTCGAGCTCGCAGTCGGCCTCGATCAACCTGCCCTACCTCTCTCTGACCGACTCGGGCCCCGTGTCGCTGTCCGAGACCCTGAGCCGCGCGAAGTTCGAGGACCTCACCAAGGACCTCCTCGACCGCACCAAGAAGCCGTTCGAGGACGTCATCCGCGAGGCCGGCATCAAGGTCGCCGACATCGACCACGTCGTGCTCGTCGGTGGATCGACGCGTATGCCCGCCGTGAGCGAGCTCGTGAAGAAGGAAGCCGGCAAGGAGCCCAACAAGGGCGTCAACCCGGACGAGGTCGTCGCTGTCGGCGCCGCCCTGCAGGCCGGTGTCCTCAAGGGTGAGCGCAAGGACGTGCTGCTCATCGACGTCACCCCCCTGAGCCTCGGCATCGAGACCAAGGGCGGCATCATGACCAAGCTCATCGAGCGCAACACGGCCATCCCGACCAAGCGCAGCGAGACCTTCACGACCGCCGACGACAACCAGCCGTCGGTGGCCATCCAGGTCTTCCAGGGTGAGCGCGACTTCACCCGCGACAACAAGCCGCTCGGCACGTTCGAGCTCACCGGCATCGCGCCGGCACCCCGCGGCATCCCGCAGATCGAAGTCACGTTCGACATCGACGCGAACGGCATCGTCCACGTGTCGGCGAAGGACAAGGGCACCGGCAAGGAGCAGTCGATGACGATCACCGGCGGCTCGTCGCTGCCGAAGGACGACATCGAGCGCATGGTGCGCGAGGCCGAGGAGCACGCGGCCGAGGACAAGAAGCGCCGTGAGGCCGCCGAGGTCCGCAACCAGGCCGAGACGCTCTCGTACTCGATCGAGAAGCTCCTCAGCGAGAACGCCGACAAGCTGCCCGAGGACGTCAAGACCGAGGTCCAGGCCGACGTCGACGCGCTCAAGACGGCGCTCGCGGGCGACAACGACGACACCGTCAAGGACGCCTACGACAAGCTGAACGCGTCGCAGACCAAGATCGGCGAGGCGATCTACGCCGCGAGCCAGGCCGACGCCGCACAGGCGCCGACCGATGCTCCGGCCGGCGAGCAGACGGCATCCTCCGATGAGGATGTCGTCGACGCCGAGGTCGTCGACGACGAGGACGAGAAGAAGTAAGCATGGCGGACAAGGACTTCGAGAAGCCGGACGAGGGCGACGACGTCGCCGCGACCCCGGCCGAGGAGTCGGTGGAGCCCGCCGGGGATGCCGACACGGAGCCGGACGCGCTCACGGTCGACGACATCCTCGGCGCGGCCCAGTCCGACGAGGCTGCTGTCGCGGATGCACCGGAGGAGGAGCACGACCTGCTCCTCGACCTGAAGCGCGTGCAGGCGGAGTACGCCAACTACCGTCGCCGCACTGAGGAGCAGCGCGAGGTGGAGCTCGCGCGCGCCAAGGGCGCCGTCGCGAAGGGGATGCTCCCCGTGCTCGACGACCTCGACCGCGCTGAGAAGCACGGCGACCTCGCCGAGGGCAGCGCGCTGGCGGCGATCGCCGAGAAGATGCGGGCCGTCGTGGCCCGCCTGGGAGTGGAGCGTTACGGCGCTGCGGGCGACGCGTTCGACCCGCAGCAGCACGAGGCGATCTTCCAGGCGCCCACGCCCGGCACGACCGAGCCGACGATCCTCGAGGTCGTCGAGATCGGTTACCGCCTCGGTGACCTCGAGCTGCGTCCGGCGAAGGTCGTGGTCGCGGTTCCGGCTGAGTAGGGGGCGCGCTGATGGCCAGTCAGGATTGGTTCGACAAGGACTTCTACAAGGTGCTCGGGGTGTCCAAGGACGTCTCCGACGCCGACCTGAAGAAGACGTACCGCAAGCTGGCGCGCACCTACCACCCCGACTCGAACGCGGGGGACCCCGCGGCCGAGGCGAAGTTCAAAGAGGTCAGCGAGGCGTACTCGGTGCTCAGCGACAAGGAGCAGCGCGCCGAGTACGACCAGCTGCGCGCCATGGGCTCGGGGAGTGCACGCTTCCAGCCCGGGGCTAGCGGCGGGTTCGAAGACGTGTTCAGCCGGTTCCAGCCCGGCGGCGCGGGCGGCCAGCAGGCCGACTTCGACGACCTCTTCGCGATGTTCGGGCAGCAGGGCGGGGGCCGGTTCGGCTCCGGTCGCTTCGGGCAGCCGAGCGGTGGATTCCGCGGCTTCGGCGGCCCGCAGCGCGGAGCCGACGTCACCGCCCGCACGACGCTCGACTTCACGACGGCCGTGAAGGGCGACACCATCACGCTCCAGGGCGACGACGGCAAGCCCATCAAGGTGAAGATCCCCGCAGGGGTCTCGGACGGGCAGAAGATCAAGCTGCGCGGTCGCGGCCGGCCCTCGCCGGACGGCGGCGAGGCGGGTGACATCGTCCTCACGGTCGGTGTGCGCCCACATCCCGTCTTCACGCGCGAGGGGCTGAACCTCCGCATCCATGTTCCCGTCACGTTCACCGAGGCGGCGCTGGGTGCGACCATCGAGGTCCCGACGCTCGGCGGCGACAGCGTCAAGCTGCGCGTCGCGCCGGGGACCCCGTCCGGGCGCGTGCTGCGCGTGAAGGGCCGCGGGGTGCAGACGGCGAAGGGCACCGGCGACCTGCTCGCCGAGGTCCAGGTCGCCGTCCCGACCCACCTCGACGGACCCGCGCGCGAAGCGCTGGAACGCTTCCACGAGTTGGAGCCCAAGGAGAACCCGCGCGCCGATCTGATGGCCAAGGCGCGCGAGTGAGGTGAGACGCATGGCGAACGAGCAGGTCGACGAAGACGCCCCGATCCTGGCGATCGCGGTGGCAGCTGAGCTCGCCGGCATGCACCCGCAGACGCTGCGTCAGTACGACCGGCTGGGACTCGTGGTACCGGCGCGCACCCGTGGCGGGTCGCGCCGGTACTCCCTCCGTCACGTCGCGCAGCTGCGCGAAGTGGCGCAGATGTCGGCTGACGGCGTGAGCCTCCCGGCCATCTCGCGCATCATCGAGCTCGAGAACCAGGTGCGGATGCTGCGCCGCGAGGTCTCGGGACTGCAGGGTCGCCTGCGCGACGAGGTCGCCACACGCCGCGGTGCCCGCGTGTTCGCCGCCGGCGCGACCGGCTCGGTCGTCACGCTCCGCCAGGGCACGCGCGTGCGCCGCGCGACCGACGTCGTCCTATACCGCCCGCACCCGCCGACTGACTGACGCGCCGGCGCCGGCCCGGGTCCGGCTCGTCGAGCCGACGCGAACTGCACTCACGACCGACGGATGCCGACAGTTCGCGTCGGGTCGAGCCTTCTGCCCGGGTGGTGAGCGCGAGGAGTCGTCCACAGAGGGGCGGATGCCGGGGGAGCTCGGGTGGCGGGCGGGCGAGCCTCTGGGGGTGAGACCGCCGACGCCGTTGCCTGCACACCTTCCACCTGCGTTCGCCCTCGCTGAGGCGCAGGATGCCGGGGTGACGTACGCGCGCTTGCGGGGGCGGGACCTGTCGCGGCCGTATCGCGGGGTCCGCGCACGGCACGATCCGACCGGCACCGTCGCCCGCGCGGTCGCGTACGTGCCAAAGCTGCGCCCTGGCGAGCACTTCTCGCACGCGACGGCGATCGCGCTCGCAGGCGGGTGGATCCCCGACCGTCTGAGGGCGGAAGTGGATGTCTCGGCTGTCCGGCCGACGGGACGTGCGCGCGGCACAGCTGTCCGGGGGCACGAAGCGGCGGCGCCTGTCCGTCACGTGGTCGGCGGGTTGCCATGCGTCGAACCGTCCGCCGCGTGGTGCCAGGCGGCATCCCTTCTCGATGACCGTGAACTCGTCGTCGCGGCGGACTCGCTCATGCGGAGGCAGCAGCCCGCTCTGGCGATCGGCGACCTCGCGCAGGCCGTCGAGGAGCGCGAGCGAACGCGCCATGTCGGCAGGCTGCGACGTGCGCTCATCCGCGCTCGTGAGCGGACGGATTCCGTGGCTGAGACGCTTCTCCGCCTCGACGCGGCGGACGTGGGCCTTCCCGAGTTCGCCGTCAACGAGGTCATCCGCGATGCGCGGGGCACCTTCCTGGCGTACGGCGACCTCGTGCACGCGCCGACGAAGGTGCTGCTCGAGTACGACGGGCAGCAGCACCGGCTGGACGATCGCCAGTATGCGCGCGACGTCGAACGCCTCGATGCGCTGGCCGCCGCCGGCTGGCGCGTGATCCGCGTGAATCGCTCGCACCGCGGTCCCGAGCGTCGCAGCATCCTCGCGCGCGTGCACGCCGCGCTCCTTGAGCGCGGCTATCGTCCCTGATGCTCGAGCCGACGCGAACTGTGCTCATCCGTTGGCGATAGGTGCAGATTGCGTCGGCTCGACGCCTCGCCGACGGCCGAGCGGATGCCGGGGGTCAGGCGGGGTCGATGCGGAGGGTGCCGGGGCCCTCGCCGACCGTCAGGTCGGTCACGAGGCGGAGCGAGCGGGCGAGGGCGTCGACGGCGGGGATGACGGTGCCGAAGCGCTCGCGGTCGGAGATGACGGCGGTGAGGGTGACGAGGTGGGTGCCGGTGTCCCACGTGTACGACGCGAAGGGCGTCTGGCGCGGGTTCGGCGGCAGGGGCATCTCGAGCTTCTCGGCCACGCCGAGCGGGGAGCCGGTGAAGCTGACCGTGTCGTCGTACTCGATCGGCATGCTCGCGCGCATGGTCCGCAGCTGGGGCGTGAGCTCCTGCACCTGCGCCATCGCGACGAGGAGTTCGGGGTCGTCCTTCCACACCCACGCGAGCAGGCGACCGTCGGCGCGGCGCATGAGGGCGGGGATCGCCTGGCTCATCGCCCACGCGGCGACCTTGCTGCCGGGCTGCTCGCGACCGAAGGCGGCGTTCGCCTGGGCGAGGAGCATCCCGATCGCCTTCTTGCGGGCGCGGCGCCCGCGGAACCCGAACGAACCGGTGATCGGGACCCACTGAGCGGGGTCCACCTGGGCGGAGAGGCGGAGGCCGGTGAGAGGCGTCATCGCTCCAGCGTAGGTTGCTAGGATCCGCCTATGCTGCGCGCCCCCCACGTCCGCAGCGCCGTCGCAGTGATCGTCGCGATCGCGCTCAGTCTCGCCCTCCCCGTCTCGCCGGCGGCTGCCGCCGGCAACGTCCCCGCCAAGCCAGGGCTCGTCAACTACGTCGGCGCCTCGCTGACGTCGCTGACCGTCGACTGGGCAGACATCCCCGGCGCGACGAGCTATTACGTCTACGCGAACACCAGCCACGACCTGGTCACCCGACCCGCGCAGCCGATCAACCAGAAGGTCACCTCCTCGAAGGCGACCGTCACCGGGCTGAAGCCGGGGGTCGCCTACTTCATCCAGGTGCGCGGCGTCTCGGCCGCGGGCATGGGGCCCCGGTCATCGCCGGTGGCCCACGAGACGATCACGGCGCAGGCGACGTTGCCCGCGGGCTCGCCGAGCTACCTCGCGGTCAGCTGGAACGTGTGCTCGAACGTCTGCTCCGGTTTCTCGACGCGCAAGAACGTCATCAACAAGCGCATCACCGAACTCGCCCCCGACATCGTCGCCCTGCAGGAAGCGTCGAAGTACACGACGCCGCCCAGCGGCTACACCTTCGCGTACAACGGGCAGAACGACATCCTCATCCGCAACGGCCGGTTCACCCGCGTCGCCGCCAAGTCGGGCGGCGCCACCTCGGGCGCCGTGCTGTTCCCGTCGCAGTACGCCTCGGCGGGCAAGGGGATGTCGTGGGCCGCCGTCCGGCACAGTTCCGGCGCCTACCTCCTCGTCGTCGACACGCACCTCGTGGTCGGGACGTCGGCATCCGTCGTCCGTCAACGCCAGTACGAGGCCGGCAAGCTGGCGGATGCCGTGACCGCGACGCTCACGAAGCTCAACAAGACGCACCGGTCGCTGACCGACTGGACGAAGGCGCCCGTCATGATCGTGGGCGACCTCAACTCGCACAAGTCGCGCGTGGGCGACGGCACCATGGCCGCCCTCGAGAAGCGCGGGTGGCACGACGCGTACGACCAGGCGCGCACCCTCAGCCTGCAGCACTACAACACGGCGAATCCGACCATGTCGCTGACGCCCTTCACGAGCGTGACCTGGGGCGACCACATCGACAAGGTGCTCGTACGGCCCTCGCGGTCGGTCGTCTACTCGTGGAAGAACGCGGGGAAGACCGCGCGCGGCAAGTGGATCGGACCACTCGGGTCGGACCACCATCCGCTCGCCGTCCGCGTGGGCCTCCGCTGAGGCGCGCCGATCCTCCACCGGAGGACGCCCCGGTCCCGGGCTAGAATCGAGCCCCGGCGCCCCGCACATCCCTGCGCCCCATCGGCGAGAAAGCCCCTTGCCTCCGACGCACAGATTGGCCCGTACCCCGTGACCATGACGCCCCCGGACGATCCCGCACCCGAGCGCGGACCCCTCACCATCGTGATCGCGGCCGACACGTTCGCGCCCGACGTCAACGGAGGGGCTCGCTTCACCGAGCGCCTCGCCGCGGGCCTCGCCGCACGCGGTCACGACGTCCACGTCGCGACGCCGAGCGTCGGGCACCGCAACCACGGCGTCTTCACCGAGGACATCGAGGGCCAGCCGCTCACGGTGCACCGCCTTCCCGGCTGGCGCTACCGGCCGCACGACTGGCTGCGGTTCGTCCTGCCGTGGATGGGCAAGCACTACTCGCGCCGGCTGCTCGACGAGGTCGACGCGGATGTCGTGCACAGCCAGTCGCACATCGTGATCGGTCGCGCCCTGACCCGTATCGCGAACCAGCGCGGCATCCCCGTCGTCGCGACGAACCACATCATGGCCGACAACATCCTGGACTTCACGCTGCTGCCGAAGTTCCTGTACGACATCTTCCTCAAGATCGCGTGGGCCGACGCGGAGCGCACGTTCAAGATGTCGCGCGCGGTGACCACGCCCACGCGCAAGGCCGCCGAGTTCCTCGAGGACACGATCGACATCTCCGGTGTCGTGCCGATCAGCTGCGGCATCCGCCAGAGCAACTACACGCCGAACCTCGAGCCGCGGGAGAACCGCCGCCGGGTGCTGTTCGTCGGCCGCCTGACGACCGAAAAGCACGTCGAGGTCACGCTCGAGGCGATCACGAAGCTGCCCGATCTCGACATCCAGTTCGAGATCGTCGGCGGCGGCGATCAGCGCAAGAGCCTCGGTCAGGTGACCGAGCGTCTCGGCCTCACCGACCGGGTGACCTTCCTCGGGCGGGTGTCCGAAGGGGAGCTCCGCGCCGCCTACACCCGCGCCGACGTCTTCGTCATCGCCTCGGTCGCCGAGCTGCAGTCCATCGCGACGATGGAGGCCATGGCCTCGGGCCTTCCCGTCATCGCGGCGAACGCCGTCGCGCTGCCCCACCTCGTCCACGACGGCGAGAACGGCTACCTGTTCGAGCCGGGCAACGCCGACGAGCTGGCCGAGAAGATCCGCACCGTGCTGACGGCGGACCAAGCCGAGTACTCGCGGATGCAGCAGGCCTCGCTCCACGGCGTCGAGATCCACGACATCGAGCGGACCCTCGACACCTTCGAGAAGCTCTACCGCGGCGAACCGCTCGGCGGCTGAGATGCGTCTGTTCTTCGACGCACGTTACATCCGCACCGACTTCCACGACGGCATCAGCCGCTACTCCGCCGAGCTCGCGCAGGCGGTTGCGGATGCCGCATCCGCCTACCGCACCGAGGTCACCTACCTGATCCACGACGATCGGCAGCGCGCCTTCCTGCCCGCCGATGCGATCACCCTGACGATCCACGCGCCCACGTCGGTGAAGGAACCGTTCTCGTCGCTGCTGCTGAACCGCCACAGGCCGGACGTGCTGTTCTCGCCGATGCAGACGATCGGGTCGGCCGGCCGGCGGTTCCGCCTCGTCCTGACGCTGCACGACACCATCTACTACCGGCACCGGACGCCGCCGCGGGCGCTGCCCTGGTACGTGCGTGTCGGCTGGCGGCTGTTCCACCTGTCGTACTGGCCGCAGCGGTGGACGCTGAACGCCGCCGACCTCGTCGCGACCGTCAGCGAGACGAGCGCGCGCCAGTTCGCCCGCGTGCGGCTGACGAAGCGCCCGGTCGTCGTGATCCCGAACGCGCCGCAGCGCCTCGCCGAACTGCTCCCCGACGGTGCCGTCGTGGGCTCCGGCCCCGTTCGGAACCTCGTCTACATGGGCTCGTTCATGCCGTACAAGAACGTCGAGACGCTCGTCGCGGCCATGCGGGAGCTGCCGGATCACACCCTCCACCTGCTGTCGCGCATCACGCCCGAGCGTCGCGCCGAGCTGGCGGCGCTGGCCGGCGGGGCGTCGGTCGTCTTCCACGACGGGGTGACGGATGCCGCCTACGCCGCGCTCCTGGCAGACGACGCCGCTCTCGTCACGACGAGTCTCGACGAAGGCTACGGGCTGCCGGTGGCCGAAGCGCTCGAACTCGGGGTGCCCGCGGTGGTGACCGACATGGAGATCTTCCGCGAGGTGGCCGGAGACGGCGCGCTCTACGTCGATCCGCTCGATCCGGAAGCCGTCGCCCGCGCCGTGCGGTCGCTCGATGAACCCGGGATGCGGGGGCGACTCGTCGAGGCGGGGACGCGTCACATCCGCTCGTTCGAATGGGCTCGGTCGGCGAAGATCCTGCTCGCCGCGGCGACCGATCTGACGCGGCGCTGAGCCGGGTCAGGGGCCGGGGTCAGATGCCGCCGGCGCCGCCCGCGTTGCTGCGGTTGTCGACGTAGACGGCCGTGGCCTTCGCCATGCGCGCTTCGGAGTCGGCACCGCGACGCGCAGCCGCGCCGTGACCCTCTTCATCGGTCACCGAGCGGTCGAGTCGCGCGCGTCGACGTGCGACGACAAGGCTCAGGGCGACGATCGCGACGACGACGGCTGCGAATCCGAGTTCCATGGTCACAACCTAGCCGTTACCGCAGCGGTTGGAGGAAAAGCGGTCAGAGGAACTGTCCGCCGACCGTGGAGGAGAGGAACCCCAGGACCGTCCCCACGAGGGTCGCGGCCGCGAGGCCGATCGCGATCCCGCCGAGGAGGCGGGCCCCGGCATCCCGGCGCACCGCGATGAACCCGAGGATGAGGGCGACGACGGCGAGGGCGCAGGTGAAGAGCGAGAACACGGCGTTGACGATGCCGTACAACTGCGGGTCGTAGACCGACCGATACAGCTGGATGGTGATGGCCGGCCAGAGTCCGCCGAGGAGGACGGGAGCCGCCGCCACGAGCAGCGCGGCGATGGCGAAGCCGCGGCCGCTTCCGGCACCGCCCGCCGGAGGAGGAGTGCCGTACGGGTAGGACGGCTGCCCCTGGGGTGGGTACTGGGGTGAGTACTGCGGCGGCTGGTGCGCGTCCGGCGGGACGGGGTCGGTCATGGCTGTCCTCTCGCGGGGACCCGAGTCTAGGGGCGTGGTCCCGCGGGGCGGAAGGGGGGTGCTCCGGGGGACATGCCGCCGTCGTGGCAGGAACGCTATGCTTGCTCGCATCCTGCCATCAATGGCCGCATCGACGCTGCTCGCAGGAATCCTGCCAGCCGAACACCATCCGGGGAGAACGCCATGATCCGCACCGTCGCCTGCGTCGTCCAGAGCGGGTTCGCGCCCTTCGAGTTCGGGCTCGCCTGCGAGGCGTTCGGGCTCGATCGCAGCGACGACGGCATCCCGAACTTCGACTTCCGGATCGTGACCCCTGATCCCGGCGCGATCCCCAGCAACCTCGCGTTCTCCATCAACGTCGATCACGATCTGACGTTCGCGGACGAGGCGGACGTCGTCGTCATCACGCCGATCCCCCGGGAGGCGTGGGGCAGCGTGGACGAGCGGGTGCTCGACGTGATCCGCAGGGCAGTCGCGCGAGGCGCATGGGTGCTGACGGTGTGCAGCGGGGCGTTCGCGGTCGCGGCATCCGGTGTCCTGTCGGGGCAGCGCGCGACGACGCACTGGCGCTACGCCGAGACCATGGCGAGCATGTACCCCGACATCGAGGTCGACCCGAACGTGCTCTACGTGCAGTCGGGGCGGATCATCACGAGCGCCGGAACGGCGGCCGGGCTCGACGCGTGCCTGCATCTGCTGCGGCTCGAACTCGGGGCCGAGGCGGCGAACACGATCGCACGGCGCATGGTGGTGCCCCCGCAGCGCGACGGCGGCCAGGCGCAGTTCATCGCGTCGCCGTTGCCGGTGTCGACCTCGCTCTCGCTGACGCCGGTGACCGAGTGGATGCTGGAGAACCTGCGGCGCGACCTGTCGGTCGACCAGCTGGCGGCGAAGGCGCACATGTCGCAGCGGACGTTCGCGCGGCGGTTCAAGGCCGACTACGGGACGACGCCGGCGGCGTGGTTGGGGCGGCAGCGGATCCTCCATGCGCAGCGCCTGCTCGAACAGACCGACCTTGGACTGGACGCGATCGCGTACGAGTGCGGTTTCGGTTCGGCGGCCGTGCTGAGGCAGAACTTCGGCCGGGTCCTTGGGACGACGCCGACGGCATACCGGTCCCGCTTCGCCTGCGCCGCCGTCATGGCGTCGTGATAAAGTTGAGCCTGACGGACTCAAGTTTTTAAGAGCTTTCAGGAGCAGATGATGAACGCACAACCGGCATCCGGCCAGGGCGGTCAGGGCAGCGCCCTGGAGCAGTTCGGAATCAACCTCACCGACCGTGCGCGGCAGGGCAAGCTCGACCCGGTCATCGGACGGGACGGCGAGATCCGCCGGGTCAGTCAGGTGCTCACGCGGCGCACGAAGAACAACCCGGTGCTCATCGGCGAGCCCGGCGTCGGCAAGACCGCCGTCGTCGAAGGGCTCGCCCAGCGCATCGTCGCGGGAGACGTCGCGGAGTCGTTGAAGGGCAAGGAACTCATCGCGCTCGACATCTCCGCGCTCGTCGCCGGGGCGATGTACCGCGGGCAGTTCGAGGAGCGGCTGAAGAGCGTCCTCAAGGAGATCACGGAGTCCGAGGGGCGCGTGATCACGTTCATCGACGAGCTGCACACGCTGATGGGAGCCGGCGGCGGCGAGGGGTCGGTCGCGGCATCCAACATGCTGAAGCCCATGCTGGCGCGCGGGGAGCTGCGCCTGATCGGTGCGACGACCCTCGACGAGTACCGCGAGTTCATCGAGAAGGATGCCGCACTGGAGCGGCGCTTCCAGCAGGTGTACGTCGGCGAGCCGAGCGTCGAGGACACGATCGCGATCCTCCGCGGGCTCAAGGAGCGGTACGAGGCGCACCACAAGGTCGCGATCTCGGACGGCGCCCTGGTGGCGGCGGCGGCGCTGTCGAACAGGTACATCCCGGCGCGGCAGCTGCCCGACAAAGCGATCGACCTGATCGACGAGGCCGCGTCGCGCCTGCGCATGGAGATCGACTCCGCGCCGCTCGAGATCGACGAGCTGCGTCGTCACGCGGATCGGCTCAAGCTCGAGGAGCTGGCGCTCAAGAAGGAGAAGGACGACGCGTCGAAGGAGCGTCTCGCGGCGCTGCGCGACCAGCTCGTGAAGGTGCAGCAGCAGCTCGACGACCTGCAGGCGCGGTGGGAGCGGGAGCGCGCGTCGCTGAACGCGGTCGGTGATTACAAGACGCGCCTCGATGCCCTGCGCGTCGAGGCGGAGCGCGCGCAGCGCGAGGGCGACCTCGAACGTGCGTCGCGGCTGCTGTACGCGGAGATCCCGGCGCTCGAGCGCAAGCTCGCCGAGGCGGAGATCGCGGAGGGTGCCGTCGGTGATGGGGCCGAGCGGATGGTGGGCGATCGGGTGACCGAGGAGGACATCGCCGAGGTCATCGCCGTGTGGACCGGCATCCCGGTCGGAAAGCTGCTGCAGAGCGAGAGCGCTCGACTGGTGCACCTCGAGTCGGAGCTGGGCAAGCGGTTGATCGGGCAGAAGCCGGCCGTGAAGACGGTGGCGGATGCCGTGCGTCGGTCGCGCGCGGGGATCAGCGACCCGAACCGGCCGACCGGCTCGTTCCTGTTCCTGGGGCCGACCGGTGTCGGCAAGACCGAGCTCGCGAAGGCGCTCGCGGAGTTCCTCTTCGACGACGAGCGCGCGATGGTCCGCATCGACATGAGCGAGTACGGCGAGAAGCACGCCGTCGCGCGGCTCGTCGGCGCACCTCCGGGGTACGTCGGATACGAGCAGGGCGGCCAGTTGACCGAGGCGGTGCGGCGCCGGCCGTACTCGGTGGTGCTGCTCGACGAGGTCGAGAAGGCGCACCCCGAGGTGTTCGACGTGCTGCTGCAGGTGCTCGACGACGGACGGCTGACCGACGGCCAGGGGCGGACGGTCGACTTCACCAACACGATCCTGATCCTGACGAGCAACATCGGATCACCGGTGCTGATCGATCCGACGCTGACGGACGACACGAAGCGCGAGCAGGTCATGGCGATGGTGCGGCAGGCGTTCCGGCCGGAGTTCCTGAACCGCCTCGACGACGTCGTGATGTTCACACCGCTGACCGAGTCGGATCTGGCTCAGATCGTCGAGCTGGCGGTCGATGCGCTGCAGCGGAGGCTGCACGCCCGCCGGTTGACGCTCGCGGTGACGCCGGACGCGCGGGCGTGGCTCGCCGAGCGCGGCTACGATCCGCTGTTCGGGGCGCGACCGCTGCGGCGTCTGATCCAGTCCGAGATCCAGGACAGGTTGGCGATGGCGCTGCTGTCGGGCGGCGTGCACGACGCTGATGTGGTCCGGGTGGATGTCGCGGTCGACGGCTCGCAGCTGGTGCTGACGAGCAACGGGCCGTCGCCGCCGGAGGAGTCGGGCGACGACACCATCGAGGCGGAGCTGCTCGACTGATGACGCCGGTCGCGCTGGGGCATGGCGTGGTCCTGCGCGAGGTCGTCGGATCGGATGCGGCTGCCCTCGCCGAGGCGTACCGCCGCAATCGAGAGCGGCTGGCGCCATGGGAGCCGGAGCGAGCCGAGCACTTCTTCACCGATGCCGGTCAGGAGTCGGCGATCGAGGCGATGCTGCGCGATCGCGAGGCGGGCACTGGTGTTCCGTTCGTGCTCGAGGCAGGAGAGCGGATCGTGGGGCGGGTGAACCTCTCGGGCATCGTGCGCGGACCGTTCCAGAGCGCGAACCTCGGGTACTGGATCGATGGCGAACTCGGTGGACGAGGCGTGATGACCGCCGCAGTGGATGCCGTGGCTCGAGTCGCCGCTGAGGATCTCGGCCTGCACCGCATCCAGGCGGCGACGCTGCTGCACAACGCATCGTCGCAGTCGGTGCTGCGGCGATGCGGGTTCACCGAGATCGGGGTCGCGCCGAGGTACCTGCGGATCGCGGGGCGGTGGCAGGACCACCTGCTGTTCCAGCGGATCCTGGAGGGCTGAGCCGGTCGCGTGTCGGTTCGTGGCGGTGTCGGTTCTGAGCGGTGTCGGTTCGTGGACGTGCCGGTTTGCGGGCGAGAGGCCCGTGCGCGAGCTGGGGTAGGCGCCCGCGGTCCACGCAGTGCGGGGTCGGGGAGCGGCGGTTCAGAACGGAGCGGGGTCTCCGGGCGTTGTGGTGGCAGGTGTGAAGGCGACGGCCGGGGTGGGTGCGTCTTCTCTGTAGGTCCTGCCGAGGGGTGAGGTCCATTCGAGGACGCCACCCGACAGTTGTCGGACCCGCCATGCGGTGAACTGCTTCATCGAATGATGTCTCTGGCACAGATGCGCGAGGTTGGAGAGTTCCGTCCGCCCGCCCAGCGCGTAGTCGTGCGTGTGGTCGACTTCGCAGCGGATCGCGGCGACCCGGCATCCGGGGAACCGGCAATGCTGGTCCCGAGCTTGCAGAAACCTGCGCATCCCGGACGGGACACGGTACGAGTCGGTGGCGACGGTGACTCCGGTGATGGGGTCGTGAAACAGGCGCTCCCACACCAAGGTGTCGCCGGCGAGTGTGCGAGCGGTGGCCGGGTCGATGGGCGAGCGGCCGGTCAGGTCGCACGGACCGTCGTCGGCGCCGGTGAGTGTCGCCGCGGGAACCAGCACCTGAACCCGCGCACGGATCGCGCCGAGCGGCCCGGCGGTGGTGTCGCGCGTGTCATCCAACGCCGGGGTTCCCGCTAGGAGCAGGTCGGCGAACACATCAGCCCGCACTTGATCGGTCGAGCGCGCATCGGTCGCGACGGCGTCGGCGTTCTCGCCCGTGCTGCGTTCGTCCCGGGTGTCGATGATCGCCCGAGCCTGCTGTGTCAGCCGGTCCTGGATTCCCTCCGCGATCACTGTTGGGAGGGTCGCGATCAGGTCCGACATTCCGTCCCGCCCGGGGATCAACCGGACGCACCGCCCCGCGGCAGCTTCCTCGTGTCGTTCCGCGAAGGTCCGGGGGTGCATTCGGTGGGCGAGGATCTCGAGCTCGCCTCGAACCCGGTTCGGGGTCTCGCCTTCGCAGCGTTCGATCGCGACCTTCTCGAACTTCGCCCACAACTCGGCGGGCAGGTTCACCCCGGTCTCGACGATCGCCCTCACGTGCGCCTGCACGATCCGTCCGGCCTCCCACGCGGCAACCGCGGCGGGGAATCCTTCGATCGTCACCCGGGCTTCGCCGATCCGGCGTTGCACGGTCCGGTCGGTCGTGCGCATCGCCCCGGCGACCTCGGCCGAAATGGACCGGAGCACCATGTCGTGCAGGGTGACTTTCGCGTTCGGGGGCGCGCCCTGCGCCTCCGCCAGTCGGCCCGCGGCAGCGAGCACACGCAACTCGCGGATCTGCACGCGAGCGAGCTCAAGGGCAACGTCCTCGACGTCCGCAACGATCCCCGCGATGGCCGCGAGATACGCCTCGCCACCGGGGGTTTCCGCCGCTTCCGTCATACCTGAACCCTGCCACCAACCTCCGACATCCAGACCCCGAAAACCGCTCAAAACACACGCTCCGCACGCGGCCGAAGGTGAGAAACGTCTCATCTGCGAAGGACCCACCCTCGGTACCTGAGTAGGCCCCAGCCAAGCCCTGTCCGGAGCGTGAAAGGATCGAGCATGCGAACCGCACGGGCCCTCTGGGGTTCCACTCACCCGGGCCCCTCGCTCGTCGTCACCGTGTTGTCCCTCGCCCTCGGCATCGCCGCCGGTCTGGAACCCTGGCGGCTCGTCGTCCTCGTCGTCGCGGTGTTCGCCGGTCAGGTCTCGGTCGGTCTCTCGAACGACGCGATCGATCTGTTCCGCGACGCGACCGTCGGTCGCTCCGACAAGCCCCTCGTCCGAGGCGACACCCGCGTCCGCACCGCGTGGATCGCGGCGGGGATCGCACTCGGGGTGGCCGTCCTGCTCTCGGCGGTGCTCGGCTGGGGCATGCTGTTCGCCCACGTCATCGCCCTCGTCTCGGCCTGGAGCTACAACGCCGGACTCAAGGCGACGCCCGCATCACTGCTGCCGTTCCTCGTCAGCTTCGGGATCTTCCCCTCGCTGGCGACGCTCTCGGCGCCCGCCCCGCAGCCGGCTGCGCTGTGGGCCGCCTTCGCGGGGGCCATGCTGGGCGCCGCGGTGCATCTCACCAACGTCCTGCCCGACCTCGACGACGATCGGCGCACCGGCGTCCGCGGTCTGCCGCACCGGATCGGGCCCGCGGCATCCGTCATGCTGGCGGTCGTCGGCATCGTGGTCGCCGCTATCGCCGTCCTCGTCGGCAGTCTCATCGAGGGCGCCTCACCGCTCGCGATGATCGCGTTCGCTCTGCTCGTCGCGGGAATCGCGGCAGCGGTGATGATCCGGATGCGGCGTCGCGGCCCCGACCGCACCGGTTTCCGTCTCGTGATGCTCGCCGCGCTCGTCCTCGCCCTCCAGCTCGTGGTGGCGTCGGGCGCCGCATGATCCGCGCGGTCGGGTTCGACCTCGACGGCACGCTCTTCGACCACCGCGGTGCCGCCGAGACATCCGCCGCCAGGTTCCTCGCTTCCCGAGGAGCGGCCGTCACTCCGGCCGCGGTCGATGCGTGGTTCGCGGCCGAGGCGACGCACTTCGAGCGCTGGCGGAGCGGACGGATCGATTTCGCGGAACAGCGACGCGCGCGCCTCCGCGATGTGTTCCACCACCTCGGCCTCCCGGTCCCGAGCGGGCCGGCCGAACTCGACGCCCTCTTCGCGTCCTACCTCGACGATTACCGTGACGCCTGGGCGGCGTACCCCGGCACCCACGATCTCCTTCGCGACCTCGGGCGGCGGGGGTACCGGCTCGGTCTGCTGACGAACGGCTCGACGGAGCAGCAGACCGACAAGCTCGACGCCGTCGGCCTCGCCGACCTGTTCGACGCCACCTGCATCTCGGAGCAGCTCGGACACCACAAGCCCGATCCTGCAGCCTTCGCCGCCCTCGTCGAGCGACTCGGCGTGCGCCCCGACGAGTGTCTCTTCGTCGGCGACGACGCCACGACGGATGCCGCCGGTGCGCGCGCGGCCGGCCTCACGGCCGTGCTCATCGACCGCACCACGATGACCCCGCACGACGTCGAGGTCGCGGTCCTCCGCACACTGGCGGGGTAGCTCCGACACTCACCGCGCGGCGCTGTCGAGCCCCATCGCGTAGGCGTGCGGCACAAGCGACCCCGTCGCGGCGAGCAGCGAACCGAGAACCCGCGACCGGACGGCGTCGGCGCCGCGTGACACCGGCCGACCGAGCCCCATGTTCACGGCCGCCATCCGGCCGGCGACACGGGAGGAGTGCAGGCGGTCGCGTTCCCACTGGGCGAGATCCGCCTCGGGCGCCGACCCGAGCCGCACCCATGCCGCGAGAAGGGGCGCGAGGGTCGCGGCATCCAGCAGACCCAGATTGAGGCCCTGCCCGCCGATCGGGCTGATCTCGTGTGCCGCATCCCCGATGACGAACAATCGATCGCGACGCATCGACGGAGCGAGCACGCGCCGCACGCCGAACGCGGTCGCCTCACTCACGACGTCCGCGGCCTCGGCTTCGCCGCGCGTACGCATCGCGTCCTTCAGCCGGCGAGCCAGCGCATGCGGCTCGAGCGATCCGCCGGCATCCCACGCGACGAACCGGCGCCGCCCGTCCGGCAGCGGGAACGACTCCAGCACGCCTCCCGGAGCCAGGTGCACGAGGGCGGTCTCGGCATCCTCACGCGGCGGGAGGGCGGCATCCGTCATCAGATACCTATCCGGGTATGCAGTCCGCCGGAGCGCATCGGGGCGGTACACGAGGTCGCGCGCACCGACACCCCCGGCGACCACGACGATCGGCGCGACCCGCTCCCCGTGATCGGTCTCGACCCGCACGCGAGCGCCGTCGGGCGCCACGCGCGTCACCGTCACGCCGCGTTCGGGACGCGCGCCGTCGCCGCGCAGGGCCGCCTCGGTCTCGACCTGCGGCAGCGTCGCGACGTACGGATGCCGCGCGTCGAGCCTCCCGAAGTCGACCACGCCGATCGCGCGCCCGCCGCTGCGCGCCTCGCCGCGGCGCACGCGGACCGCCCGGGTCAGGATGCGGTCGGTCGCCCCGCCGGCTTCGAGTGCAGCGAGCGTCGGGGCGTGCAGACCGATGGCCCGCGATCCGCCGCCGGCGGCGGGGCGGCGCTCCAGCACGGCGGCGTCGACGCCGAACCGCGCCAGCTCGGCCGCGAGCAGCGTGCCGACCGGGCCGGCGCCGATGACGAGGACCTCAACCATCGCCGTCCGCCACCGCGAGCAACCGGAACGGCGCCGGCGAAGCCACTCGCCACGGCTCACCCAGGGCCGAACGGAGTTCGCCTGCGCGATAGCTCCGGCGGATCGACCGCAGTCCGTCGGTGCGGAGGAAAGTCCCGCGCTCGAGCGCCGTGATCCCCATGCCGTAGAGCGCATACGCCAGAGCGCCGCGCTCGATGTCGGCGTGCATCACGGTCCCGTCGGCGAGCGCCCGGGTGTCGACGGCGAACTCGGTCAGCTCATCCGCCTCGAGATGATGCAGGACGTGGTTCGACAGGACGAGGTCGAACGTCTCACCGTCCGCGCGGAGGCTCGCGGCATCCGTGGCGGCGAAGCTCACCCGATCGCTCGCGCGCGTCCGCGCCACCTCGAGCGCCCGCGGGTCCGGATCGATCCCGAGCCAGTGCACGTCGAGCCCGTCGCGCTCCGCCCACTGCGCGAGTCGCGCGATCACGTCTCCGCCGCCGCTGCCGACGTCGAGCACGCGGGCGGGTCGTCCGAGGCGCTGCAGCCGGGGGCGGATGCCGAGCCGCCAGACCCGGCCCCACCCGCCGATCGCGCGGTTCACGAGGTCGAAGCGTTCGAGGGTTGCCGCGAGCGCGACCGGATCGCAATCCGGGTCGTCCATCAGTTCGCGGAGGGCCGCGTCGCGTTCGGCGAGGTTCATGCCGCCGCCCGCCGGAATGTCAGCCGTGCCGCCTCGAGGGTGAGCCCGGGGCCGAACGCGAGCGTCGCCACCCGGTCGCCGTCGTCGAGGTCGCCGGCGAGCAGCGCGCCGAGGATGAACAGGATCGTCGCGCTCGACATGTTGCCGTAGTCGCGGAGCACGTCGCGCGACACCGTCAGCGCGTCGGCGGGCAAGGCGAGACCCGTCTCGACGCGGTCCAGCACGCTGCGACCGCCGGGGTGGACCGCCCAGGTGTCGACGCCGTCGTCGCCGAGGAACGACTCGACCGCGCCGCGGATCTCGCGACCGATGATGCGGGGCACCTCCGCCGAGAGGATCATCTCGAATCCGGTGTCGCCGATCGTCCAGGCCATGTCCTTCTCACCCTCGTCGGTCAGCACGGTCGCGAACCGATCGAGCTCGAACGAGACCCCGGTCGCGCGCGACGCGTCCGCGCTGACGATCGCCGCGGCGGCACCGTCGGCGAAGACGGATGCCGAGACGATCTCGTCGTGGTCCGCCGGGGTCCGCACGTGCAGTGAGCAGAGCTCCGCGCAGACGACGAGAACCACGGCGTCGGGGTGGGCGGCGCAGATCTGCGATGCCGTTCGGAGCGCGGGCACGGCGGCCGCGCACCCCATGAACCCGAGATGTGAGCGCGCGACGGTCGTCGGAAGCCCCAGGTCGCGGACGAGGCGGTAGTCCGGCCCCGGCGCGAACATCCCCGTGCACGACACGGTCACCACGTGGGTGACCTCGGCCGCATCGACGGATGCCGCAGCCAGAGCCTTACGCGCCGCCTCGGCGAACAGCGGCGGGGCCAGTCGGATGTACGCGTCGTTGCGCGCCCCGGTCGAGGGCGACAGCAGGTCGCCCGTCGCGGTGACCGTCGGCATCCGCTCGTCGCCTTCGGGCGCGGCCGTCGCAGCGGCGGCTGCGGCGAGATCGTCGAGCACCGTGTGGCGGGTCTCGATCGCCGAGGCGTCGAACGCGGCGCCGATGAGGCGCTTGGTGAGGCGATCGGCGCCGGGTTGCCCGGCGAACAGATCGCGCACCTGGTCCTGTCGCAGGCGGGCGCGGGGCACGGCGGTGCCGATCGACAGGATCCGGGTGGTCATTGCCTCACCGTAACCGCCGGAGGCGCGCATGGCGCCGCGGGTTGACCGTGGCGGACCTATGTGGGCTGTCGCAGCGGCAGGCGGAGGGTGAACGTCGCCCCGCGGCCCGGGGCGCTGTCGACCCGGATGCTCCCGGAATGCGCGACCGCGATGGTCCGGAGGTTCGTCAGGCCCAGGCCGAAGCCCTGCACCTGACGGGCTCGGGCCTCGGCCGTGCGGTAGAAGCGGTCGAACACGCGCCGCTGCTCGGCGTGGGTGAGACCCGCGCCCGGGTTCGTGACGGCGATCTCGACGACTGCGCCGTCGGTGCGGCAGGCCACCGTCACCACGCCGTCCGGCTGGCCGAACTTGACCGCGTTCGTCACCAGTTCGGTGACCGCGACGAGCAGCTGCCGAGCGTCCGCCTCGACGACGACGGTGCCCGGGCCGACGATGTCGATGCGCATTCCGCGGGCGGATGCGGCAACCCGCGCCTCGCCGACGGCCTGCCGCACGACCTCCGCGACGTCGACGGGGGCGATCGTGAGCTCCTTGACCGTCTCGGTCGCGTGCAGCAGGTCGCCGACGCGGTGGAAGAGGTCGTCGGTCTTGCGGGAGACGATCTCGATGTACCGCTGCAGCTTCTCGTCCGACGGATCGGCGGCGTCGGCGAGCAGATCGAGGAAGCCGGTGATGCTCGTGATCGGCGTCCGCAGCTCGTGCGAGACGGTGCGCAGGAACTGTTCACGCACCTCTACCGCGTCTGCCAGTTCGGTGACGTCGTACGCGACGATGACGGTACCCAGGAGGCGGCCGTCCTCGCTGTGCACCTGGCCCGAGGACGCGAGGATCGCGACCTGCGAGTCGGCCGGGCCCAGCCACTCGACGTGGTTGTCGATGACCTCTCCGCGCAGCGCACGCGGGATGATCTGCTGGTCGTAAGGGATTCGGCTCACCCGATCGGCGGCGAGCACGTCGTCGCCGGCGTAGGGCGGTTCGTCGAGACGGAACCCGACCATCTCGACCATGCGATGGGCGAGCGAATTGGCGACGTCGAGGCGTCCCTCGTTGTCGTAGAAGGCCACTCCTGCGTTCACCGTGTTCAGGATGCCGAGCGCGATCGCCTCGGCATCCTTCGCCTCGCGGAGCGCCTCCTCCTGCGCCCGCGACGCCTCGGCGAGACGGATGCTGTTGCGATGGAGCTGGCGGGCGGCGAGGAACACGACGACGGCGATACCGACAATGAGGGTCGGGAAGGCGAAGACGTTCGCCCAGTCAGCGGGCGTCGTCGGCCAGGCCCCCGTGTACACGTATCGGAAGCCGATGACGAAGACGGCGCCCATGACCGCCACCGCGATGCCGTACCACGGGAAGCCGTAGGCGAGCCAGAGGATCGGGAAGAGCGCGAGGATCGTCACCGCGGGGACGAAGGGCATCAGTTCGGCCCGGAACAGGGCGACGGTGAGGAGGTCGGCCACCGCTATCAGGATCATCCACGCGCGAGTCAACTTCTCCCACGGGACGACCGCCGCGGCGAGCGTCGCCAGGGCCGCGACGGCGAGCCCCGTGAGCAGCGCGACCGTCCGCAGGCTGTCGGGGTGCGCGATCGCTCCCACCAGGGCGATGAAGACGACACCGATCGCGAAGGGCAGTTGCGCACGCAGGAAGACACGCATCCGACCGGATCGGCTGGCTTCCATCTCGAACAGCGGCACCGTCGCCTCGTCCTTCCTTCGACCGAACGTCAGGTACCCGAACGGTATCCCACTCCGGCCGATCCGCGATCACCGATCGGCGACCCACACTTCGACGCCCGATTCGCCCAGGGTGAAGTTGATCGCCGTCCCGGGCGCGTAGGCCTGCCGGGCGGCGGGCGGGCTCAGCGAACTGACGACGGCCGTCACCGAGACGGGGAACGGGCCAGCCCCGCACGTCGAGAGGGTCTCGCCGATGGTCGGGTCGGCGGCCTCCTCGGGGCTCACGATGCTGAGGCACCGCACGGGATTCGGGTCGGCGGGGGTCCCGACGGTGTTGGTGAACACCGAGAAACCCCGGAAGTCCGCGTACCGGCGACTGTCGGAGTCGTTCTGCGGGCGCAACGGGACGAGCTCGGACAGCCGGGTCACCTCGGTCGCATTCGGATACCGCGGCACGTCTCGCGGGACCGACAGGGTGACGGCCACGGTCGCCGCCACGAGACCGACGGCGCCCATGGCCACGGCGGCGGGTTTTACCCACCGCGGCCAGCGCCGTGGGGCCAGATACGGGCGCTCGGCATCACCGCCGGTGAGCGCGCCGGGAGGGTCCGTCTCGGCCGGACCGGGGGCGTCCGGGGCGCTCTCGTCCTCGTCGTCTGCGCCGGGCGCGACGCTCGGCGCCCGCACCGCGCGCGTTTCGAGCTCGCGCAGGCGCTGCAGCGCTGCAGCATCCCCTGCGATGTCAGCGGTGCGCCCGTAGGCGCGTTCGCGCAGGCGGGCCAGCTCGGCGGCGTCGTCGTCGTCCATCGGGACTACTAAACCAACAACGCGACCCCATCGGGGCGGAATGATCGAGAAGCGGCGGGCGCCGCGACCGGTCAGTCGTCGACGAGCACCGATTCGGCGACGGGGCGCCGTTCGCGGGGGGCTTCCTCACGGGCGCGCAGGTCGTCGCCGGCCGCGTCGATGTCGCCGAGCGGGCCGACGGCCATCACGGTGATCGCGCGCTGGTCGTCGGCCAGACCGAAGGCCTCCGCGACGCGGTCGGCGTGGAACCCGCCCATCTGATGCGTGCTCAGCCCGTTCGCGTGCGCCTGGATCGTGAAGTGCGCCGCAGCCTGGCCGACGTCGTACGCCGCCCAGCGCAACTCCTTGCCGTCCTGCCGGGTCGTCGCGACGAACACGACGAGAGCCGCCGCATCCGCCGCCCATGCCCGGTTGAACCCCATCAGGGTGTCCACCACGCTCGCGTGGGATGCCGTTCCCCGTCGCGCGACGATGAAGCGCCACGGCTGCGTGTTCGACGCGGACGGCGACCACCGTGCGGCCTCGAGAGCGGACGCCAGCGCCTGCTCGTCGATCGGCGCGGACGCGTCGAAGATCCGCGTGCTCCAGCGCTCGGTCAGAACGTCGAGGATGGGGGCGTCGGTGGATGCGGTGCGATTCGGCATCCGTCTATTCCATCACCACCGACGATGCCTTGGCCTCGCCGAGCCCTTAGGACGTGGCCCAGTCGGACGGCCCCGAGGTGCCGGCGACGTACTCGTCGAGAGGGACGCGCCCGTCCCGCCAGGCGTCGATGACGGGCTGGACGATGTGCCAGCAGTCGACGGCGGCGTCGCCGCGCACTGACAGCATGGCATCGCCGTCGAGGATGCCCGACAGCACTTCGGCATACGCCTTCAGCGCCCCTGCGCCGAGTTCCGCCTCGAGCGTCACCTTCTCGAGTTCGAGCGGGTCGGCCTCGCCGTTGACGTTCAGGTCGAGCGCGATGGAGTCGGGTCCGAGCGAGAAGCGCAGCACGGTCGGGCCGGGGTCGCCGGTGAACCCGCGAGGGAGGTGCCGAACGGGGTGGAAGCGCACCTCGACCTTCGCCTCGGCGTTCCCGAGGGCCTTGCCCGAGCGGAGCGTGATCGGAACGCCCTGCCACCGGGCGTTGCGCACCTCGACCGTCATCTCGGCGAGCGTCTCGGTCTCGCGGCTCGGGTCGACGCCGGGCTCGTCGACGTACGAGGGGAAGTCGCGGCCGTCGACGGCGCCGGCGGTGTAACGCGCGCGACGCGACGAGGCCACCGGATCGTCGCCCCAGACGGCGGTGGCTCGCAGGGCGGCGCCCGTCGCGTCGCGGAGGTCCCGTTCGTCGAGGGATGCCGGGGGCTCCATCGTGACGAAGGCCATCACCTGCAACAGGTGGCTCTGGATCATGTCGGTCAGCGCGCCGGCCTTGTCGTAGTAGCCCGCCCGCCCCTCCAGCCCGAGTGGTTCGTCGAACTGCACGAGGATCGACGCGATGTGATCCGCCGACCACGCCGGTTCGATGAGCCGGTTCGCGAAGCGGACGCCCAGCAGGTTCAGGACCGTCGAGCGGCCGAGGAAGTGGTCGACGCGGAACACCTGACGCTCGGGCACGAGCTCGGCGAGCGTCGCGTTGAGGTGCTCTGCGGTGGCGGCATCCGACCCGAACGGCTTCTCGAGCGCGAGGATCGTGCCCTCGGGGATCGTGACCGAGCGGAGCGCATCGCACGCCTTCGCGGCGACGGCGGGCGGCACGGCGAAGTAGAGCGCGGGCCGGCCCTCGGCGGCATCCAACAGCTTCTGCAGTTGATCAGCGTCGGTGATGTCGGCCCGCGTGTAAGTCGTGTCCGACAAGGTCTCGAAGGCGGACTCCGAGTCGGTCGTGGCGAACGCCTTTTGCACGGTCTCGCGCCACGCGTCATCGCTCCACTCCTCGACACCCGCCCCCGCCAGCCGCACGCGGCGTTCGGGCTCGCGTGCGAGCAGCTGCCCGAGCGCGGGGAGCAGCAGCCGCGAGGTGAGATCCCCCGAGGCGCCGAGGATGAGCAGGGTCGTGTCGGCCGTCATGGGCGTCACCCTAGCCCCGCTCCCGATGACGACACCCGTCGCGCCTCGTCTCTTGCCCCGCCGCCCGCCGCGAACGACAATGACGTCGATGCCTGCCCCGATCGAGTCCTATGCCCTGCTCAGCAACTGCCGGACGGGAGCCCTCGTGTCGGATGCCGGGAGCCTCGACTGGCTGTGCCTTCCCCGCTACGACGACGCGTCGATCTTCGGAGCACTCCTCGGCGACGACGAACACGGTCGGTGGAGTCTCCGCCCCGCGGACTCCGCCGCCACGTCTACCCGCCGCTACGACGGCGACACCTTCGTGCTCGTCACGCGCTGGCAGACGCCGACGGGCAGCGCCGAGGTCATCGAGTTCATGCCGATGCACGACGACACGGATGCCGTCGTCCGACGCGTCGTCGGCATCGAAGGCACCGTCGCCTTCGCGAGCGAGCTGCGCCTGCGTTTCGATTACGCTCGGGCGCTCCCCTGGGTGCGGCAGATCGGGCACGCGGACGCGCCGGTGTTGCTCGCGATCGCGGGTCCCGACGCCGTCGCCGTGCGCGGCCCCCGGCTGCACCCGGACGGCACGATGCACCGCGCCGTGTTCACGGTGGCGGCGGGCGACACCGTCGACTCGGTGCTCACCTGGGACCGGTCGTACCACCGGCATCCCGTCGGGATCGACGTCGACGCCGCGATCGCGCACACCCGCAGGTGGTGGAGCGACTTCGCGGCGGGCGTCGAGGACGGCGGACCCTGGGGAGCCCACGTGGTGCGCTCGATGCTCGTACTCCGTGCCCTGACCCACACCGAAACCGGCGGGATCGTCGCCGCTGCGACGACCTCGCTCCCCGAGGACCCCGGTGGCTCGCGCAACTGGGACTACCGGTTCGTCTGGTTGCGGGATGCCGCCCTCACCCTCGAGGCCTACCTCGCCCACGGCTACACCCGGGCACCGGAGCGCTGGCGCGATTGGCTGCTGCGCGCGATCGCCGGCGACCCCGCCGACGTGCAGATCATGTACGGCCTCGGCGGTGAACGGGACCTCCCCGAACGCGAGCTGACGAGCCTGCCGGGCTACGAGGGATCCGCGCCCGTCCGCGTCGGCAACGGCGCCGTCGACCAGTACCAGGGCGACGTGATCGGCGAGGTCCTCGTCGCCCTCGAGGCCGCCCGCCTCGCCGGGGTGACCGAGACTCCGTCGTCGTGGTCGTTGCAGCGCGCGCTGCTGGCGCAGGTCGTCGCGTGGGTCGACCGCCCCGACCACGGCATCTGGGAGATGCGCGGCGACCTGCACCACTTCACGCATTCCCGCGCGATGGTGTGGGCCGCGCTCGACCGCGGCATCCGCGCGGTGCGCGAGCACGGTCTGCCCGGCGACGCCGACACGTGGGATCGGCTCCGCGATCAGGTGCGCGCCGAGATCGATGCGACCGGGGTGGATGCCGCGGGTGGCCACTTCACGCAACACGACGGCACCGACGAGGTCGACGCCTCGCTGCTTCTCCTGCCCGTCGTCGGGTTCTGCGCCGCCGACGACCCGCGGATGCTCGCCACCGTCGCCCGCATCGAGCGCGACCTCCTGCGCGACGGTTTCGTCATGAGGTATCGCACCGCGGCGGGGACCGACGGGTTGCCCGGCGACGAGCACCCCTTCCTCGCGTGCTCCTTCTGGCTCGTCGAGCAGTACGCGGCGACCGGACGCTTCGAGGATGCGACGCGCCTCATGGACCGGCTCTGCGCCGTCGCGAACGATGTGGGTCTGCTCTCGGAGGAGTACGACCCCGGGGTGGGACGCCACATCGGCAACACCCCGCAGGCCCTCAGCCACCTCGCGCTCGTCGGGGCCGCGGACGCGCTCGCCGGGCACACCGGCCGCGCCGCGCATCGGACCTGACCGGGGTCGACACCGTGGCATCCGATCGTCCGTCAAGGCCGTGCGCGGCGCCGCGGCGCTGACTATCGTCGAGGGCACCGCGTCGGAACCCGGAGGAGGACGCGATGACGGACACATCCGAGCCCCTGCCCGGCGACGTGCTGGCAGAGCGCTACCGCCTTGTCGCGCAGATCGGACAGGGCGGCATGGCGCGCGTCTTCCGCGCCGACGACACGGCACTGGGGCGCCGCGTCGCCGTCAAGGTGCTCCGCCCCGGTGTCGAGGGGGCGGTCAGCGCGCCGGATCGGGCGCGCAGCGAGGTCACCCTGCTCGCCTCGCTCAACCACCCCTCGCTCGTGACACTGTTCGATGCGCACCTCACCGGTTCGCCCGACTACCTCGTGATGGAGTTCGTCGACGGCCCCACGTTGAGTGCGCGCATCGCGGAAGGCCCTCTGCCCACCGCCGACGTCGCCGCCCTCGCCGCAGAGCTCGGCGAAGCCCTGCACGTGGTCCACTCCTCGGGTGTCGTGCATCGGGACGTGAAGCCGTCGAACGTGCTCCTCGCCCCGCCGCACCTTCCCGGTGGGCGGCCCCGCGCGAAGCTCGCCGACTTCGGCATCGCGCTCCTCCTCGACAGTGCGCGGGTGACGACGCCGGGCACGATCATCGGCACTGCCGCCTATCTCGCCCCCGAGCAGGTCGAGGGCCGCGACCCTTCGCCCGCGTCCGACGTGTACGCCCTCGGTCTCGTCCTGCTCGAGGCGCTCACGGGTGAGCGTGCCTATCCGAACACCGACGGGGTGGGCGCCGCCCTCGCGCGCCTGACGACGCCGCCGACCGTTCCCGACACTCTCAGCGAGGGGTGGCGTTCGCTCCTCTCACGCATGACGGCGACCTCGCCCGAGGAGCGGCCCACGGCCCTCGAGGTCGTCCACGCCGCGGAGCGGCTGCGGACCGAGCCGATCGACGGCGCGCCGCCGCTGCCTCCGGTGCGTGCGGCGGTGGCCGCCGGCATCCCCGCCGCCGGCGCTGCCGATTCCCGTCGGGCCGGTGAGGAGACCACGGGGGATGCCCCGACCCGCCGCTACCCCCGCCCTTCAGCGACGGCGGCGACCGTCGCGCTCGCCGGGGCCCCGGCAGCAGCCGGAGCCTCGGCGGCATCCGGCGTCTCGACCGATCGGCCCGAGAAGCGACGGTCGCGTCGCCCGCTCGTGATCGGACTCGCCGCCGCCGCGGTCGCACTGATCACGGCGGGGAGCATCTGGGCGGGATCGCTCGCCGGTTCGCCGCAGCCCGCCTCGACCGACCCCGCGCAGACGGAGCCGCAGGAGTCGGCACCCGCCGAGGTCGTCTCGACGGATCCCACGCCGACCCCGACGCCGACCGTCACGACGACGAAGGTCGATCCCGCTCCCAACGACGACGCGGCCGACGAAGCGGCGAAGGACGCCGAGAAGGCGGCCAAGGACGAGCAGAAGCGGGCGGAGCGCGAGGCGAACAAGGACCGCAAGGGGCCGAAGGACAAGCCGTGAACGACGGAACCGCCCCGCCGCGGCTGCGGACGGGACGGTTCCGATCGAGCCGGACTCAGCGCGCGAGCGCGTCGCGGAGCTTGACGCGGGCACCCATCCGCAGGAGCGAGTTCTCGTAGATCTTCGCGCCGACGAGGATCGCTCCCACGCAGGCGGCGAGCATGACGGCCAGCGCGAGCAGCGGCTCCCACCACTGCGCCTCGCCGACGAAGATCCGCACCGGCATCCCGACCGGAGCCGAGAACGGGACGTACGACATGATCGTCAGCACGACGGGGTTGTCGTTGAAGAAGATCACGAGGAAGTACGGCGCCATCACGATGTAGGTGAGCGGTGTGATCGTCGGTCCGATGTCCTCCTGGCGCGACACCAGCGCACCCGCCGCGGCGAACAGCGCCGCGAGCAGCACGAACCCGAAGAGGAAGAAGACCGCGAACCAGGCGATCGGCCCGCCGAGACCGGCGATCAGGAAGTCCTGGCCCGTGACGGTCAGCCCGATGATCGCGACCGCGGCGATGCCGACGATCTGCCCCATCGCGAGGATCGTGTTGCCGAGCACCTTGCCCGCCAGGAGTGCGCGGGTCGGGATCGCCGAGATGAGCAGCTCGACCACACGCGTCTGCTTCTCCTCGACGACGCTCGTCGCGATCGTCGTACCGAAGGTCAGCGCCGCGGCGAAGAACACGCCGCCGAAGGCGATCGCGATGATGTAGCGGAGGAATCCGTCGGTGTTCTCCGGCTCGAGGATCTCGACCTTCGGGGCGATGCTCAACTGCTGCAGCAGGCTGTTCGACACCGACTCGTCGAAGACCACGGTGTAGCCGAGCGGCTCGTCGCCGCCGGGGATGACGGCTGCATCGACCGTGCCGTCGCGGACGAGATCGCGGGCCTCCTCGGCGGAGGCCGCATCGGTCACGTCGAACGCCTTCGGGTCGGTGATGGCCGACGCCGTCTCGGAGGTGACCGCGATCGGCGTGCGGCTGTCGCTCTGAGCCGAGAAGCCCGCCCAGAGGACACCGGCCAGCACGATCAGGAACATGACGGCGGTGGAGATGATGAACGACTTCGAGCGCAGCTTCGAGCCGAGCTCGCGCTCGGTGACGAGCCAGACGCTCTGGCCGAACGAGGGGGAGGCGGACGTGTTCACTGGATGACCTCCGTGAAGATCTGGGCGAGGGTGGGGCGGCGCGGCGCGAACGTGGTCACGTCGCCCGCGGCGACCGCGCGCTGCAGGACGCGCTGGACGGTCTCGTCGGAGTCGGCCTCGAAGAGGGCGTAGCCGCCGTCGAAGTCGACGACCTCGACGCCCGGCTCGTCGCGGAGCCATCCGGCATCCGTCCCCGAGACGAGTTCGACGCGGCGGGTCGTGTGCTCGGCACGGAGCCCCTCACGGGTGCCGGCGGCGCGGATCGTGCCGCCCGCGATGATGACGAGGTCGTCGCACAGGCGCTCGACGACGTCGAGCTGGTGCGACGAGAACAGCACCGAGGCGCCCTGCGCCGCGCGGGTCTGCAAGACGTTCGCGACGACGTCGACGGCGATCGGGTCGAGCCCCGAGAACGGCTCGTCGAGGATGAGGACCTCGGGGTCGTGCACGAGGGCGGCCGCGATCTGCGCGCGCTGCTGGTTGCCGAGCGAGAGGGTCTCGACGTTGTCGCCGAGGCGCTCGCCGAGCCCCAGCTCCTCGAGCAGAGCGGTCGCGCGGGTGGCGGCATCCGTCTTCGAGAAACCGTGCAGACGGGCGAGGTAGACGATGTGCTCGAGCACCTTCATCTTCGGGTACAGCCCGCGCTCCTCGGGCATGTAGCCGAACAGGCGCCGGTCGGCAGCGGTGACGGGGGCTCCGTTGAGGGTGACCTCGCCGGCGTCGCGACCGAGCACGCCGAGCATGATGCGCATGGTCGTGGTCTTGCCGGCGCCGTTGCCGCCGACGAACCCGGTCAGCCGGCCGGGCGCGACGTCGAAGGCGACGTCGTCGAGGACGCGCCTCGACCCGTAGCTCTTGGTGATCCCGCGTAGCTGCAGCATCCGTTCCTCCTGTGGTCGGTGCGCCACCGGCGGCGGCACGTGTCCCACGTTAGGAAGATCGGATGCCGCGGACCTCCCCCCGGCGGGTGAAACCCGTCCCCTCCCCACGGGGGAGAGGCGTTGTCGGTGCATTCATAGGAATAGGGATGCCGGGGGTCTCGTTGGATTCTGCGATGCCCACCGGCATCCCCATCCACTCTCTTTGGAGGACCCATGACGAATCGCACCATCGGCTACATCGTCGGCAGCATCTCGTCGACGTCGATCAACCGGACCCTCGCCAAGGCGCTCGAGCGCCTCGCCCCCGAGGGCACCACGCTGGTCGAGATCCCGATCAAGGACCTGCCCTTCTACTCGGTCGACCACGACGGGAACTTCCCGCAGGTTGCCGTCGACTTCAAGCAGGCGATCGCGGACGTCGATGGCGTCATCATCGTGACCCCCGAGTACAGCCGCTCGATCCCCGGCGTCCTCAAGAACGCGCTCGACTGGGCCGCTCGTCCGTACGGCCAGAACGCGTTCCACAACAAGCCCACGGCCGTCATCGGCACGTCGGGCAGCGGCGTCGCGACCGCTGTCGCGCAGCAGCACCTCAAGGCGATCCTCAGCCACTTCAACGCGCCGACGCTCGGCCAGCCCGAGGGCTTCATCCAGACCACGCCCGGCCTGTTCGCCGAGGACGGCGAGGTCACGAACGACGCGACCGCCGGCTTCCTGACCGGCTACCTCGAGGCGTTCAACGACCTCGTCGACCGCTACGCGAAGGTCCCCGCGAGCGCCTGACCCTCGCTGCCGGAAGAAGCGGCCCCACCCCGACTCGGGTGGGGCCGTTTCTCGTCAGGCGAGGCCGTAGCGGTGCGCCCAGACGACGGCGGCGACGCGGTCGCGGGCGCCGAGCTTCTGCAGGACGTTCGACACGTGCGTCTTCACCGTCGCCTCGCCGATGTAGAGCTCGCGGGCGATCTCGCCGTTGCTCATCGCCTGCGCGAGCAGCCGCAGCACCTCGACCTCGCGGTCGGTGAGCTCCACCGGAAGGCGGGGCGCGGCATCCGTCTCACGGGGGAGGGATGCCGCCGGTTCCGTCGCGGTCGACGCGAACCGCGCGATCACCCGGCGGGTCACCGACGGCGACAGCAGCGCCTCGCCCGAGTGCGCGAGGCGGACGGCGCTCGTCAACTCCTCGGGGCCGGCGTTCTTGAGCAGGAATCCGCTCGCCCCGGCCGAGAGCGCCTGGAACAGGTAGTCGTCGCGGTCGAAGGTCGTGACGATGACGACGGATGCCGCGATCCCGGCATCCGCCACGATCTGCCGCGTCGCCTCGAGCCCGTCCATGTCGGGCATCTGCACGTCCATGCAGATGACGTCGGGCTGGAGCGTGCGGGCGGCTTCGACCGCTGCGCGACCGTCACCGGCCTCACCGACCACCTCGATGTCGCCCGCCGCCTCGAGGATCATGCGGAACCCCGCGCGCATGACGGCGTGGTCGTCGACCAGCAGCACCCGGATCATGCCGGCACCGCCTGCGACAGCGGCACGCGCACGCGCACGAGGAACCCGCCGCGCGGGCGCGCCCGCGCCTCGAGCGCTCCTCCGGAGGACGTCGCACGTTCGCGCATCCCGACGAGGCCGAGGCCCGCCCGTCCGGAGATCGGCGCACGGCCCTCGTTCGAGACCTCGAGTTCCACGGCGTCGTCGGCGTAGCGCAGCCGCACGTCGGCGGTCGCACCCGGACCGCCGTGGCGGCGCGCGTTCGTAAGCGCCTCCTGCGCGATGCGGTACAGGTTCACCTGCACGAGTTCGGGCGTCGGCACGGGGGTGCCCACGACCGAGAGCGTCGTCGGCAGGCCGTTCTCGTTGGCATGGGCGACGAGGTCCGGCAGGGCGTCGAGGCGGACGGTCGAACCCCCGGGCGCCTCGGTCTCGGGTGTCCGGAGCGTCTCGAGCAGCTGGCGCAGTTCGGTCAGCGCCTGGCGTGCCGAGGACTCGACGCCGGTCAGCGCGGTGCGCGCGGCATCCGGATCCCGGTCGAGCACCGTGCGCGCGGCTCCCGCCTGCACGCCCATCGCCGAGACGTGGTGCGCCACCACGTCGTGCAGTTCGCGGGCGATGCGCACCCGGTCGAGGGCGACCGCCTGAGCGGCCGTCCGCTCGCGTTCCCGCTCGAGCTCGGCGGTGCGCTCTTCGAGGGCGGCGCGCTCCGTCGCGCCCGTGTAGGCGCGCTCGCCGAACAGGTACGCCCCGCCGAAGAAGGCCACGTTGACGAGGAACTGGATCATCGCGAAGGCCGCGAAGGGCGAGAACGGTCCCTCCTGCGACAGGCCGCCCTCGGAGGAGGCCGCGCTCTGGAAGATCGTGATCATCAGCCACACGAACATCGCGACGATGAGCAGGATGCGCACGAGCGCCGCGCGGCGACGATCCGCCACCCAGGAGCCGACCGTGTACATCCCGACGAACAGGGCGACGTTGCCGACGTAGAGCTCGGGGATGCGCGCCGAGACACCGACGAAGAACACGACCGAGACGACGATCAGGGCCGTCATCGGGTAAAGCCGCCGGAAGGCGAGAGGCGCGGTCATGGCGACGGAGTAGAGGAGCCCCCAGACGAGGTCGGGTTGCGCATCGTTGTAGATGCCCGAGACCGATCCCAGGGCTGTGCTGATCATCGCGGCGACGAACAGTCCGGCGGCGAGCCAGGCGTCCTGGCGGCGTTCGGCCGCGGTCGCTGCGCGGCGGAGCATCGATTCGGGCATGCTCTCCACGCTAGAGGGGGTCGCGGGCCCCGGCATCCGTCGCGCGGGGGAGCCGCCGGGCCGTCGTCAGAAGATCATCGGACGGTCGTCGTCGTCCTCGCCGTTCAGATCCAGGTCGACCACGACCGGCACGTGGTCGCTGGGGATCTCGCCCTTGCGCTCGTCGCGGTGGATGGATGCCCCGACGACGCCGTCGGCGAAGGCCGGGGAGCCGAGGATGAAGTCGATGCGCAGGCCCTCGTTGCGCGGGAAGCGCAGCTGCTTGTAGTCCCAGTACGTGTAGCCGGTGGGGACGAGCGGGCGGACGGTGTCGGTGAGGCCGGCGTCGAGCAGCGCCTGGAACGCGCCGCGCTCCTCGGGGGAGACGTGGGTCGACACGCCCTGGACGATCGTCGGGTCGCCGTTGTCGGCATCCGTCGGGGCGATGTTGAAGTCGCCGACGAGCGCGAGGGGCAGGTCGGGGTGAGCGGCGAGCGTCGACTGCGTGTAGGCGCGCAGGGCCTCGAGCCAGTGCAGCTTGTAGGTGAAGTGGGGGTCGTCGAGTCCGCGGCCGTTGGGGACGTAGAGGCTCCAGACCTTGACCCCGTCGATCGTGGCGCCGAGCGCCCGGGCCTCCTGCGGGGCATCCGGTCCCTCATGCCCCTTCAGGAACCCCGGCATGTCGGGGAACGCGTACTCGACCTCGGTGATCGGCTCGCGGCTCGCGATCGCGACGCCGTTCCATTGATTCAGGCCGTGCGCCTCGACGTGGTACCCGGCCTCTTCGAACGCCTCGTAAGGGAACTGCTCGGGCTTGCACTTGATCTCCTGCATCGCGAGCACGTCGATGTTCTCGCGCACGGCGAAGTCGACGGTGCGCACGATGCGCGCGCGGATCGAGTTGACGTTCCAGGTGGCAAGCCGCATGGTCTCCAGCCTAGATCGGGCGTCCGACGCCGTCGGTCCTAGACTCGTCCCGTGACCGTCGCCTCCACGCCCGCACTCGAAGCCGACCGCCAGAGCCTCATCTCGCTCATCCAGGAGGAGGCCGTCTTCCACGGCGACTTCACCCTGTCGAGCGGCAAGAAGGCGTCGTACTACGTCGACATGCGAAAGCTCACGCTCGACCACCGCGCCGCGCCGGCCATCGGGCGGATCATGCTCGACCTCATCCGCGACGTCGACGGCATCGTCGCGGTCGGCGGTCTGACGCTCGGCGCCGACCCCATCGCCAACGCTGTCATGCACGAATCTGCGCGTACCGATGCACCGCTCGACGCGTTCGTCGTCCGCAAGGAGCCCAAGGACCACGGCCGCGGCCGTCAGGTCGAAGGAGCGGATGTCGTCGGCAAGCGCGTCATCGTCGTCGAAGACACCTCGACCACCGGCCAGTCGGCGCTGAAGGCCGTCGAGGCGCTGCGCCGCGAGGGTGCCGAACCCGTCGCCGTCGCCGTCATCGTCGACCGCAAGACCGGAGCGCAGGCCGCGGTTGAGGCGGAGGGTCTCACGTGGCTCGCCGCGATCGACCTCGACGACCTGGGACTGCAGCCGCAGTAATCGGTCTACTTGGGCTCGAGGTCGTCCCAGGGTTTGCGATCGTCGCGATCGTCGCCGCGTCGGCGCACCGCACCCACGATGATGACCACGAGTGACGTGACCAGCGAGAGTCCGACGACGGCGAACAGCAGATTCTGCTCGAGTCCGTTCATGCCTCAACTCTCCCACGAAGGGATGCCGCGACGCGGCGCCCGAGCGTAGGGTCGAGGGTGTGGCGCGAAACGACTGGGACCCCAACGATCTCCCCGATCTGAGCGGCCGTCGCTACCTCGTCACCGGGTCGAACACGGGCCTCGGATTCTTCTCCTGCCTGCAGCTCGCCGGCGCCGGTGCCCACGTCGTCATGACGGCGCGGAACCCGTCGAAACTGTCACGTGCGCGCGCCGCGATCCTGGCGCAGGTGCCGGATGCCGACCTCGAGACGCTCGCGCTCGACACCAGCAACCTCGGCTCGGTGCGCGCCGCCGCGGCGACCGTCCGCGGCCGCGTGGGACTGCACGGCGTGTTGTTCAACGCCGGGATCGTGCACCCGCCGAAGACCCGTGAAGTCACCCGTGACGGCCACGAACTCGTCATCGCCACGAACGCCCTCGGCCACTACGCGCTTGCGGGTGCCCTCCTTCCCGCGCTCGCCGCGGCGCGGGGCCGGATGGTGTGGCTCGGCTCGGTCGCGACGAAGCTCTTCCCGTGGGATCCGATCGACCCCGAACTCGTCGACGACTACACGCCGTGGCGTGCCTACGTGCAGTCCAAGGTCGCGACGTCGGCGCTCGGTTTCGAGGCCGACCGGCGGCTGCGGGCGGCATCCGTCCCCGTCGCGAGTCTCGTCGCCCACCCGGGGTACTCCCTCGGCGGTCGTACCCGGCGGATCGCGGGGGTCAGTGTGCCGTCGCGACGCAAGCGGTTCCTCGGCGGGCTGCAGGCCGCGGTCTCGCAGTCGAAGGAGAGCGGCGCATGGGCTCCCGTCCGGGCGCTGATCGACCCCGAAGCCGAAGGCGGGCAGTACTGGGGGCCGGCGCGCACGTACACGGGGTCGCCCGTGCTCGTCCGCCCGTCGCGGGTCACGATCGATCCCGACGTCGGCGCCCGCATGTGGCACTACGCCGAGCACGCGACGCGGGCCGAATGGCCCTACCTCAAGGGCCGTAAGCTGCGCCTGCGCTGACGCTCAGGCGGTGAGCCACACCGCGCGCGCGGCGGCGGGCGGCAGGTCGATCGTCGGGCCGCCGTCGACCTGCACGGCGTCGCGCCCCGTGGCGGTGACCGTGTGGCCGACGTCGAGGCCGACCTCCTCGAGCGAGCGCAGCAGCGCGGGGTCGCGATCCGAGACCCGGAGCACCCGTCCGGTGTGCCCGATCGTCGCCTCGGCGAGCAGGACGAACGGCTCGCGCTCGACGCTGCCGTCGGGTGCCGGGATGGCGTCGCCGTGCGGGTCGAACCGCGGATGCCCCAGCCGCGCGTCGATCCCCGCGAGCAGCCGGTCGCTGATCGTGTGTTCGAGGACCTCGGCCTCGTCGTGCACCTCGTCCCACGCGTAGTCGAACTCGCGCACGAGCCACGTCTCGATGAGGCGGTGCCGTCGGATCACCGCGGTCGCGCGGCGGGTCCCGGCATCCGTCAGCGAGATCGGACCGTAGGGACGGTGCGACACGAGACCCTGAGCGGCGAGCTTCTTGATCATCTCGGTCACCGACGAGGGTGCGAGTCCGAGTTCGGCGGCCAGCACCGAGGGAGTGACGGGATCGGTCTGCCACTCGGTGTGGTGGTAGATCGTCTTCAGATAGTCGTCGACGGTGGACGCGGGCACGCGCCCCAGATTATCCGCCGGCCGATCGCGAACCGAACGCGGCGACATCCTGAGCCGGCGATCCCCGCCCCACGTCACCACGACTGACCCACTCGCGGAGAAGCGCCCTCTCGGCCGCGCTGAGATCCGTCAACTCGTCCGCTACAGCCCGGAGCTGGATGAGAAGGGCATCGACAGGACGAGAGGATGTCTCACCCCGGCCCTCGACGATGCGGCCGAGAATGGCGTCCAGCATGTCGTCGGACAGCGTCGACATGCGCTCCGCGTCGGCGGGCGAGGTGAGCAGTGAGCGGATCACCCCGTCGCCCGCCGCGCGGATCAGGTCTACCGCTCTCTCCTCGGTGACCAGCAGGACTCCCGCCGCCGCAACCGCTCGGACGCGCACTGTCAGGACGTCGGGGATGCCCGTCGGCGCGGAGGCGTCGGCTCCTCGACTCGCCCGGGTGGCGTCGTTCATGAGGAGATACAGCCCCGGATTGGCGAGCCCGAAGTCGATGTGTGCTCGCCATGCTGTCCTTAGAGCAACGACGGGGTCGGCGTCGTCGTCGGCGACATCCTTCGATCGGGCATAGGTCTCGAGGACGTAGGCGGCGACCGCCCGCACCAGACCCTGCTTGTCTTCGAACAGGCGGTAGATCGTGGGGGCCTGCACGCCCGCCCGCACAGCAACGGCGCGGGTGGTCATCGCGGCTGCGCCGCCCTCGGCGATGAGCTCGCTGGCCGCGAGGAGGATCGTCTCCCGCAGACGATGCCGTTGGGTGTCCTCTTCCTCGGTGCTCATGGTTACGACGATACCGTCTCGATGTTACTGTCGATATTATCAGCGATAACACTTCACCGATATCACCGATAGAGCTCAGAAGGATGGTCAGCCATGTCGCAAAAGATCACGATCGTCGGACTGGAGGAGCACATCGCGCTTCCCCTCGTGTTGGATGCCTGGGAGCGCGCCGGCGTCCACCCCAACCCGCACGGCGGGTGGGGGGATGATCCCTTCGCGCGTCGACTTCGCAGCACCGGAGAGGAACGCCTTGCCGACATGGACGACCAAGGGATCGACGTGGCCGTTCTCTCACTGAACTCGCCCGGGGTCCAGAACCTGTCTGCCGCTGACGCGCCCATCGTCGCCCGCGACGCGAACGATCACCTCGCCGCAATCGTCGCGGAATATCCCGACAGGTTCCAGGCATGGGCCGCGATCCCCACGGCTGATCCGACCGCGGCAGCCACGGAGATCGAGCGGGCCGTCACCCGACTCGGCATGGTCGGCGCGATGCTCTACGGCCGGACCGGCGATGTCCTGGCGGATTCGCTCGCGTACGACGAGATCTACGCGAAGGCCGTCGAACTCGGCGTGCCCCTGCACTTCCACCCGCAGGTACCCACTCCCGGGGTCATCGACTCCTACTATTCGGGTCTCGGCCCCGCTGGCATGGGACTGGCCACCGCCGGACTCGGGTGGTACTACGACCTCGGCATCCAGTACATGCGGATGATCTTCAGCGGCGTCTTCGACCGCCACCCCGACTTGCAGGTCGTTGCCGGGCACTGGGGCGAGTTGGTGATGTTCTACCTCGACCACACCGGCATCATGGCCCACAATGCGGACCTCGAGCGCCCGCTGCTCGATTACTGGACGCAGAACTTCTGGATCGCCGGCAGCGGCACCGTGTCGGAGCGTTACCTGCGCTGGACCGCCGAGGTCGTCGGCACGGAGCGTATGGTCTACTCCACCGACTACCCGTATACGTTCGGCACCCGGCCCGGCGGGTTTCCTTTCCTCGACACCTCGGCCGGGGTCGGGCGCAGCTTCCTCGAGGACTCCCCCTTCACCCACGAACAGAAGGTCGCCATCGGATCCGGAAACTGGGAGGCGCTGCGGGCCCGGCGGCGATGACGGCCAAAGGTCGTGTCGTCACGAGCCGAACAGGGTGAGCCAGAGCAGCAGCCCGTTGAGCGCGACGAGGAAGACCGACGCCAGGATTCCGGCGGCCGTCGTCCACGCCCGGTTGCGGTACGCGCCGAGCACGTCCCGCTTCGCGGTGAGCGAGACGAGGGGGATGAGGGCGAACGGGATGCCGAAGCTCAGCACGACCTGGCTGATGATCAGCGCGAGCGTCGGGTCGACGCCGACCGCGAGGATCGCGAGCGCCGGCACGAGCGTCACGAGGCGGCGCGCGAGGAGCGGGATGCGGACGCGCAGCAGGCCGTGCATGATCTCGGCTCCCGCATACGCGCCGACCGCGCTGCTGGCGAGGCCGCTCGCGAGGAGCCCGACGGCGAACAGCGTCGCGACGACCGGACCGATGCCGTTCTGCAGCGCCGCGTAGGCGCCCTCGAGACTGTCGGTTCCCGGGACGCCCGCGAGGTTCGCCGCCGCCAGCAGCAGGATGCCGAGGTTCACCGTCCCCGCGATGGCCAGGGCGATCGTGACGTCCCAGCGCGTGGCGCGGAGCACCCGGCGGGTGTCGAGGGCCGCGCCCGTGGCCGCGGCATCCGCTCGACGGCTCTCGGCAGGACGGAAGCGGTCGCGGGCGAGCGAGCTGTGCGCGTAGATCGCATGCGGCATGATCGTCGCCCCGAGGATGGATGCCGCCAGCAGCACCGATCCGGTCCCCTCGAATCGCGGGAGCAGGCCGCGGGCGACGCCGGACGCCTCGGGCGGGCCGATGAAGACGCCGTAGGTGAAACCGACCGCGATGATCACCATCAGGCCGATGATGACGAACTCGAAGGTGCGCGCGCCGCGGCGGGATTGGATCAGCAACAGCGCGATAGAGACGGCGCCCGTGATGAGCCCGCCCCACACGAGCGGCACGCCGAACAGCAGCCACAGGGCGACCGCACCGCCGATGATCTCGGCGACGTCGGTCGCCATCGCGACGAGCTCCGCCTGCAGCCAGTACGCGCGGCGAGCGGTGTGCGTGCGGAAGCGGGCGCCGAGGAGTTCGGGAAGGCTCCGCCCCGTCACGATGCCGAGCTTCGCCGACAGGTACTGGATCAGCCAGGCCATGACGTTGCCGAGCACGACGACCCACACCAGCAGGTAGCCGTAGCGGGCACCGGCGGTCATGTTGCTCGCTACGTTCCCCGGGTCGAGGTAGGCGACTCCCGCGACGAGTGCCGGCCCGAGCAGCCACGCCGCACGAGGGCCGCGCACTCGGGACGCGGCATTTTTCGGCATACCGAAAAATCTAACAGGGCCAACGGATGCCCGGAAGCACCGTCGTGGCTTCGGCGAGCTCAGCCCGTGGGGGACTCGAGCTTGTACCCCACGCCGTGCACGGTGATGAGTTTCGCCGGCCGCTGGGGGTCGTCCTCGATCTTCAGTCGCAGGTTCTTCACGTGGGTGTCGATGGTGCGCGGGCCGATCCACTGCGCGGAGCCGTGCAGCCGGTCGAGGAGCTGCGACCGGCTGAGGACGATGCCCGACTGAGTAGCGAACTCGAGCAGCAGATCGAACTCGGCCCGGGTCAGCTCGACGGGTCGCGCATCGACGGTCACCGTTCGGCGCTCGGGATCGATGACGAGGCCCCCCACGACGACGTCGGTGCGGATCGTCGTGGCAGGCAGCGCCCGCCGCAGCAGGGCGCGGACGCGACCGACGAGTTCGCGAGGGCTGTAGGGCTTCGTGACGTAGTCGTCGGCACCGAGCTCGAGACCGAGAAGCAGATCGTTCTCGGTCGACCGCGCCGTGAGGATCAGGATCGGCAGCTCGTGCATCTCTTCGCGAAGCGTGCGGCACAAGGTGAGCCCGTCGAGTCCGGGGAGCATCACGTCGAGGATCAGCAGGTCGGGGGAGGAGGCGCGGATCGAGGTCAGTGCGATGGCTCCGTCGTCGATGACCTCGACATCGTGCCGTTCGCGCTCGAGGTATCGGCGGATGAGCTCGGACTGCAGGGCGTCGTCCTCGACGATCACGATGCGGGCCACGTCATCGACTGTAGGCGCGCGACCGGAGCGAAGACGGTCTCGGCACCGCACGCTCACATTCCCTTCACAACCGGCGATCACTGTGGGGGCAACGACAGAGATCGGAGAACCATGTTCCGCCATTCGACCCGCCCCCTGGGCGTACTCGCCGGCCTCGCCCTGACGGTGTTGCTCGCGACCGGCTGCACCGCCGGTACGGCGCCGCAGGGCCAGGATGCCGCCCCTGTTCCGGACGATCAGATCGCGAGTCTCGAGACGGCGGCGCCCGAGAAGACGGCGACGGAGGACCCGTTGACCGCCGAATACGGTGAGCCGGTCCGGCTGCGCCTCGACATGACCGAGGAGGAGGGCGAGGCGGCGTGGCAGCCTCGAGAGCGATGCCTCGCGGATCGGATGCCGAAGGCGACGATCACGGGCGGCCAGGACAGCGGCGTGGGCGTTGCGACCAACGACGACCCCGAGGCGGCTGCCGAGGCGGAGGCGTTCTGCATGAGGTTCGCGCCGCTCCCGCCGCACGAGCTCGACGCCCAGAACCCGGACGCGCTGCGATTCGCTCAGAAGGTGGTCGACTGCCTCCACGCCGAGGGCGTCCGCTACGTCGAGATCACCCCCGCAGACGAGTTCGGACAGATCAACTTCGCTTTCGGTGGTGAGCAGAACGACTCGGCGTCGATCTCGCTGGGGATGGCGAAGGTCGACGGGTGCGTCGCCGGCGTCTCGGGCGGAACCCGATGAGCCGCGACCGCCGTCGACGCACCTTCGCCATCGCGGCAGCCGCCGTGGGGGCGACTCTCCTCCTCGCCGCGGGTGGGGTGGCAGCCGTGACCAACGCGACCGAGCAGTCGCCGGAACCCGCGCCGTCATCGCAGGTGGAACGTGCGACAGCCGAGATCGAGCGGGGCGACCTGTCGTTGACCGCGACTCTGGACGGGTCGATCGGGTTCGGCGCCGCCGAGCCCGTGTCGGTCAAGGCGAAAGGGACGATCACCTGGCTGCCGGCACCGGGTACAGACCTGGCGCGAGGCGCGACGGCACTCCGTGTCGATGACCGCGCCATCCCGGTGCTCATCGGCACGACCGCGCTCTACCGGCCTTTGACCTCGTGGGGCATGACCGGTGCCGACGTGAGCATGGTGGCGGCGAACCTCATGGAGCTCGGGTATCTCCGCCGGGCCGACCCGGCGGATGCGCGGACGAACAGTGCGTTCCGCGCGGCCGTGCGCTCTTGGCAGAAGGCGCTCGGCCTCGAACGGACGGGAGACCTCGCACCGACGGATGTCGTCGTCCTCACCGCCGAGAGTCGCATCGCGAAAGTGACGGCCCGGCTCGGCGACACCGCGACCGGAACGCCGTTCACCGCCTCGACCACCGCGAGGATCGTCCAGGCGGCCGTTCCCGCCGGCGACGCGGGGCTTGTGGGTGCGGGGGCGGCTGCGGAGATCGAGCTGCCCGACGGCCGCATGCTGGAAGGCACGATCCGCGACGTCGGCACGGCGGGCGACGGGGCGCAGTCCCAGGTGCGCGCCACGGTCGAGATCGCGGACCAGAAGGCTGTCGCCGAAGTGGATGCCGGGGCCGTCGTCGTCCGCGTCGTGACGAAGACCGTCACCGACGTGCTCATCGCCCCCGTGCCTGCGCTCATCGCGCTCGCCGAGGGCGGCTACGCGCTGCAGGACGAATCCGGGCGGTTGCACGCCGTCACGATCGGGCTCATCGCGGACGGTCGCGTCGAAGTCGCCGGCGACGGAATCACCGCCGGGATGACGGTGGTGACCGCACGATGACCACGCCTGCTCTCGAACTCGATCACGTGGGCCGCATCCACCCGGGCGGCGTCGCGGCTCTGCAGGACGTATCGCTCCGGATCGATGCGGGCGAGATCATCGCGATCGTCGGGCGGTCCGGCGCCGGCAAATCGACGCTCCTGAACGTCCTCGGCACCCTCGACCGCCCCACGAGCGGAACCGTCCGGGTCGGCGGCATCGACACCGACGACCTCGATGACCGAGCGCTCTCGACCCTGCGGGGGCGGACGATCGGTTTCGTCTTCCAGAGCTTCCATCTGACCGACGGGCTGAGCGCCGAGGACAACGTCGCGACGGCGCTCCTCTACAGCGGCGTGCCGCGGCGACTCCGACGCGATCGCGCCCGAGCGGCGCTCGAGCGGGTCGGGTTGGCTCACCGCCTCTCGCACCGCGCTCGCGACCTCTCCGGCGGGGAGCGCCAGCGCGTCGCCATCGCCCGCGCGATCGTCACCGAGCCGCTCGTCGTCCTGGCCGACGAGCCGACCGGCGCGCTCGACAGTGCGAACGGCGAACGCATCGTCGACCTCCTCGAGCGACTCAACCGGGAGGGCACCACCGTCGTGGTCATCACCCACGACACCGGCTTGGCCGCACGGATGCCGCGTCGCATCGAACTCCGCGACGGCGGGATCGTGTCGGACACGGCCGCTCCTGCAGGGGAAGAGGTCGCTCATGTCTGAACGTCGGCCTCGCCTCGGCATCCGGGACCTTCTGGCCCTCGGCACCGTCGGCCTGTTCACCCGCCCGCTGCGCGCCGTGCTGGCCTCGCTCGGAGTCGCCATCGGCATCGCCACCCTGGTGACGGTCACCGCGCTGCCCGCCTCGTCGCAGGCCGCGCTCGATCAGGAGCTCACGAAGCTCGGAGCGAACCTGCTGCGTGCCGACCCGAGGGTCGGCGTCGACGGTGAGCCGATCCCGCTCCCTCCCGAATCGCGCGGCATGCTGCAACGCATCGGTCCCATCACGGATGCCGCGACGGTCGGAAACGCCCATGCGGGAGTCCGGAGCAACGCGCTCCGCGACTACGTCGAGAGCGGCATCACGACCCTCGCGGTGACGGGCGACCTGCTCGGTGTGCTCCGGGGCGAGCTGGCCGAAGGCCGGTGGGTGGGCGACGATCCGTTGCCGGTCGTCGTCCTCGGCTCGGATGCCGCGGACCGGCTCGGGCTCTCACAGCTCCCCGATCGTGCGGTGTCGATCGACCTCGGCGGCATCCCGTTCCGGGTCATCGGCGTTCTGGAGGACACCCCTCTCGCCCCCGACCTGCAGTCGGCCGTGCTCGTGAGCGACGCGGCCGCCCGGCGATGGCTCGACTTCGACGGCGCCCCCACGGTGGCTTACCTCACCGGCACCGAGTCGCAGATCGAGGCGCTCCGGCCCATCGTGGCCGCGACGCTCTCGCCGGGGGTCGCCGGCATGGTGCAGGTCAGTCGCCCGTCGGCCGTGCTCGCCGCGAAGGATGCCGCCCAGGCGAACTTCGATGGACTGTTCCTGACACTGGCGGGGATCGCCCTCCTCATCGGCGGGATCGGGATCGCGAACACGATGTTCGTCTCGGTGCTCGAGCGCCGGAGCGAGATCGGGCTGCGCCGGGCGCTCGGTGCGCATCGGGGGCAGATCCGCGCGCAGTTCCTCGTCGAAGCGGTGGTCCTCTGCTCGATGGGTGGGCTCCTGGGAGTCTCGCTCGGGCTGCTCAGCACGGTGCTGTGGAGTGCGACGCAGGGGTGGCCGGTGGTCATCCCGGTCGCGACGATCGTCCTCGGCGTGACGGCATCCCTGGTGACGGGGGCGCTCGCCGGGCTCGCGCCGTCGATCCATGCGGCACGGCAGTCGCCGACCGCTGCCCTCGCCGCGGGATGAGGGGCGCAGCGGATGAGGGGGCGGCGGGTGAGAGCATTGCCGACGGGATGAGCGTGCGATCGGACAAGCAGCAGACACGGCGACGGACGCCGCGCCTGCTGCTGCGGTACCTCGCCGCAGGCCTCCTCCTGGTCCTCGCGTCGGTCGGCAGCACGCTGTGGCTCGCGCAGACAGCGGAGTACCGCTTCGACCAGCAGTCATCGGATGCCGCCCTCGCCCGGAACGAGCAGATCCTCGACGAACTGAGTCTGTGGGCCGGCCGGCATCCGACCTGGGACGGAGTCGGACCCGAGCTCCTCGAACTCGCGCACGACACCGGCCGGCGGATCGCGCTCGTCGGGGGGGACGGAGAGCTGATCGCCGACAGTGCGCCGACTCTGCCGCGACCCGAGGAGTCGACGATGACGTTCGATCCGCTCGAGGAATACGCCGAGCCGGGCACCCTCGAGCTGCGCCTGCACCGGGGGATCGTCGGACCCTTTGGTCTCAGCGAGGATCAGCGGACGGCGCTGACAGCGCGCGCTGCTGACGTCCGCGCCTGCCTGGGAACGGCGGTCATCGGCTCGACCGTCTGGACGACGGGACGCCCGGTGGTGTGGGCCACGGACAACGCCCCGGACTGCGGGCGGACCCGACTCGACACCCCGCTGCCGTCCGAACAGGACGCTCTCGACGAACTGCGCGAACTCACGAACCGGTGCCTGCTCGACGCCAGTGCTCCTCCGATCGACCGGGTCGACCTCGACCTCTCGGCCGCGTCGGCGAGAGCGGAACTCGCGTTCCGCATCGATCCCCCTGGGTCGGAGATCACCGCGGGATGCCTCCTCAGCGCACAGGCCGAGCAGGCCTCCGCCGTAACGGCGCCGACCGTCCAGATCGTCCTCACGAACCTCCGGGGGAACGTCCGCGGGCCCTTCGACGCGAGCCCGGGGACGATCGCACGAATCGCGATCGTCGTGGTCGTGCTCCTGGCTCTTCTCGCGGCCGCAGCCGCCATCATCCTCGCGCCGACCCTTCGGAGCGCGCGCAAGCTCGAAGACGCCGCCGACCGCTTCGCCGCCGGAGAGCGTGCGGGTCGGAGCGGAGTCGGTGCGACGGACGACCTCGCCCACGTGGGTGCGGCGTTCGACCGGATGTCGGCCGAGATCGCCGGTCACGAGACCGCCCGCCGCCGTCTTCTCGGTGACGTGGCACACGAACTGCGGAGCCCCCTGACGAACATCCGCGGCTGGGTCGAGGCCGCTGACGACGGGCTCGGAATGAGCGATGCCGAATTGCGGAGCCTCGTGCTCACCGAAGCGGGACGCATGGAGACCATCACGCGCGACCTGCAGCTGCTCGCGCTCGCCGAGACGGGCGACCTCGCCGTCGACCTCGCACCGGTGGATGCCGCCGAGGTCGTCCGCAGCGTCGTTGCGGCCCATCTCGTTCGCGCCGCGGCCGCAGACGTCACGCTGGCCGCCGACGTCGAGGGACCTCTGCCGATGCGCACCGATGCCGCGCGCCTCGGGCAGATCCTGAGCAACCTGGTGGGCAATGCTCTCCGCCACACCGCCGCGGGCGGGTCCGTGCGGGTCGGCGCGGGTGCGACGGGCGGAACCGTCCGCTTCGAGGTGACCGATGACGGCGAGGGCATCGCCGCCGACGACCTGCCGTTCGTGTTCGACCGGCTGTGGCGGGGAGACCCGGCGCGCACGCGGTCGGGCGAGAGCTCCGGACTCGGGCTGTCGATCGTTCAGGGACTCAGCCAGGCGCTGGGTGGATCGGTCGAGGTCACGAGCGAGGTGGGCGTCGGGTCCCGCTTCACCGTCCTCCTGCCAGGATGGCCCGACTAACCTGGACCGGTGCCAGACCCGACCGAGCCCGACGCCGAGCCGCAGCTTCCGGTGGGGGTCGGGCCGTGGCCGGGCGAGTGGCCCGACGATCCGCACTACGACCGCGACCTGCTCGAGCACGGTGACCGCCGCAACGTCGTCGACCGCTACCGGTACTGGACGATGGCGGCGATCGTGACCGACCTCGACGAGAAGCGGCATCCGTTCCACGTGGCGATCGAGAACTGGCAGCACGACATGAACATCGGCTCGATCGTCCGCAGCGCCAACGCGTTCGGCGCCGCCGAGGTGCACATCATCGGCAAACGGCGCTGGAACCGGCGCGGCGCGATGGTCACCGATCGGTACCAGCACGTCCGCCACCACGAGGACGTCGCGACCTTCACCGCGTGGGCGGATGCCGCGGGCCTGCCGGTCCTCGCCATCGACAACGTCGACGGCTCGGTCCCGGTCGACCGGGCGGACCTGCCCGAGCGCTGCGTCCTGCTGTTCGGGCAGGAGGGGCCGGGACTGTCGCCCGAGGCGCTCGCCGCGGCATCCGGCGTCGTCGAGATCACCCAGTACGGGTCGACCCGGTCGATCAACGCCTCGGCCGCCGCGGCGGTCGTCATGTACGAATGGTGCCGCCGCTACGCGTGAGCCCGCGTCGTCAGGCCACGGCGTACCGGCGGGACCGCAGGTAGAAGGCGGCGAGCGTCACGGCGAGAGCGGTTGCCGGCACGGCGAGGACCGAGCCGACGAGCAGGAGCAGTCCCGCTCCGATGTTCGCGAATCCTCCCGCCGCAGCATCCTGGAGGGTCGTCACGGCGCCGAGGAAAATCGTCGCCCCCACGACCAGGTATCCCACCGTCGCGAAGGCGGAGACGACGGTGCTCAACCGGTGCAGCCACACGCCGACGATGCCGGTGACGATGGCGGTGCCGGCGGCGCCGGCGACCACGACGAGCTCGGCGAAGGTGCCGTCCGCTGTCAGCAGGTAGGTCGCGAGTGCCGTGGCTCCGATGGTCAGTGCGAGACCCGATGCGATCATCAGAGCGGTCGCGAGTGTGATCCTGCTGGTGTTCGTCATGGTGGAGTCCGTTCCCCCGAGCGGTTCCTGCGCGACACGGCCGTCGTGGCGTGGTGTCACCTTAGCCCGCGGCATCCGCCAGGCGGAAGCGGTGCTCGGGGCGTCCCGTCGTGCCGTATCGCAGGCTGATCTCCACGAGCCCGCGCGAAGCGAGCGCGGTGAGGTGGCGCTGGGCCGTCGCGCGTGAGATGCCGCTGCGCTCGGCGACCTCGCTCGCCGATGCCTCGCCGTCGGCGAGGGCGCCGAGGATGGTCCGCTCCGTCGCCGACCGCGACACCGACGCCTGGTCGGGTGCGCCGCGCATCGCCGTCGCCGCGCGGTCGATCTGGTCCTGCGTGAGCGGGGCGGCATCGGAGAGCAGGTTGCGGTAGCGCGCGTACCGGTCGAGGCGATCGGCCAGCGTCCGCGCGTCGAACGGCTTCACGAGGTAGGCGAGGGCGCCGGCGCGGAAGGCGCGCCGCACCGTCCGCGCGTCCGTCGCCGCACTCAGCACGAACGCGTCGACGCCGCACGAGCGCACCACCTCGATGCCGTCCCCATCGGGCAGGTACACGTCGGCGAGGATCAGGTCGGGAGTGTCGGCCCGCACGGCACACAGCGCCTCGGCCGCGGTGCGGACCGGCTCGAGCGCGGTGAATCCGCGCACCCCCGTCACGATGTCGCGGTGCACGCCGGCGACGCGGAAGTCGTCGTCGATGATCAGCACGCGGATGTCACTCATCGTCGCTCTCCTCGATCTCGCCCGGTCCCGCCGGACCCATCACCGCGGGCAGACGAGCCCCGAAGACCGCGCCGCCGTCGCGGCCGCCCGCGTCGATGATCCAGACCTCGCCCCCGCGTCGCCTCGCGAGCTCACGGGACAGCGGCAGCCCGATGCCGTGGCCGTGCACCGCCGTCCCGGTCCCCGACACCGTGCGCGCGGCGAACACGTCGCCGGGCTCCGTCACACCGCCTCCCGAATCCGCCACCGTCAGGACGAGCTCGCCTCCGTCCAGCTCGTCGAGGAGCGTCACCTCGACCCAGGCGTCCGCCGACGAGGATGCCGCGGCCGTCACCGCGTTTCCCACGAGGTTCCCGAGCACGGCGAGGGTGTCCTCCACCTCGCGCAGCGTGCTGCGCAGCAGGGTGTCGGGCCCGACGCGCAACTCGACGCCGCGTTCGCGGGCGCTCTCGGCCATCGCGCCGAGGAACGACTGCAGGACCGGGTCAGTCACGGCATTCAGCCCGGCCACCCGCAGGTCGACGGCGCCGCGACCCGAGACCTCGCGCAGGAAGTCGCGGGCCTCCTCGCCGCGGCCCGCGTCCAGCAGACCGGATGCCGCGTGCAGACGGTTCGCGAACTCGTGGCGCTGCGCGCGCAGCGCGTCGGTCAGGGTGCGGACGCCATCGAGACGCTCGGTGAGGGCGAGCAGATCGGTCCGGTCGCGAAGGATCGCCGCGGTGCCGAGTGCGCGGGAACCGCGGCGCACCGAGCGGACGTCGACATAGACGATGCGGTCGCCGACCGCGAGTCCCGACGGCGCGCCCGCCGTGAGCGCGTCCCGCACCGACGGGTCGACCGGGACGTCGCGAAGGGCGGTTCCAGGCGCGGCGGCGACGCCCAGCATCCGCGTCGTCGCCTCGCTCCACACGCGCACGGTGCCGTCCGGGTCCACCGCGACGACACCCTCGTCCGCGCTCTCGAACACGGCGGTCTGCGTCTGGACGAGTGCCGCGAGCTCTTCGGGCTGCAGGCCCAGCGTCACGCGCTCGAGCCGCCGACGCATCAGCAGCGCCGCGACCGCGCCGAGGGCGAGGGCCAGCACGACCGCGACGGCGATGCCGGTGAGGAGGGCGGGCAGATCGCGGAACACGCTGGCTCGCTCGAATCCGACGCTCACCTCGCCGACCGGCCGGTCGACGTCGCCGGGCGCGTACACCGGCACCTTGGCGCGTGCGGATTCGCCGAGCGTGCCGGACTCCCACGTCACGACCTCGCGCCCGGCGAGGGCGTCGTCGAAGCTCGTGCTCACGACGTCACCGAGCCGGTCCGGGTCGGGGTGGGCGAGACGGATGCCGTGATCGTCGGTGATCACGACGAACAGCACGTCCGTACGATCCGAGACGGCGGTCGCGTACCCCTGCAGAGGGCCGCCGCGAAGCTTCGCGGCATCCGGCGTGCCGGGGTCGGCGGAGTATTCCGCGACCAGCTCGCGGACGTCGGGGGTCGCCGCGACGCTCCGGGCGATGTTCAGCGCCGAGGACTCCGCTTCGGCGCGCAGCTGCTGCACCCCGAGGAAGAGGAAGACGCCGGCGCACGCCGCCACGACGCACACCTGCGTGACGAGCTGGAGGACCAGCATCCTGCTCCCGAACCGCACCCGACCACCTCCTGCGCACAATGAGCGAAAGCCACGTTACGCGCACAACGCGGGGGAATGAGCCTTAGCGCGCGCCCTGGCTCACGGCATCCCTACGATCGCGGGACCAGGCACCGAACCCGCCGGAGCCGCTTCACGACGAAGGAGTCGCGATGAGCATCGTGCATACCGAGGCAGCCGAGTACCCGGTGGCCTTCACCCCACCCGACACCGTCCTGGTCATCCTGGGCTTCGTGATGGTCCTGACCTTCATGGCGCTGATCATGACGAGGCGCCTCACCCCCATGGTCGCGCTCATCACCGTGCCGACGATCTTCGGCCTCTTCGCCGGCGCGGGTCTCGGCCTCGGCGACATGGTCATCGACGCGATCGGCGGACTCGCCCCCACGGCGGCGCTCCTCATGTTCGCGATCATGTACTTCGGCATCATGATCAACGTCGGGCTGTTCGACCCGCTGATCCGCCTCATCACGCGTCTGCTGGGCGATGACCCCGCCAAGGTCGTGCTCGGCACGGCGATCCTCGCCGGTGCGGTTTCGCTCGACGGCGACGGCTCGACCACCTTCATCATCACCACCTCGGCGATGCTGCCGATCTACTTGCGCCTCGGCATGAGCCCCGTCGTTCTGACCTGTGTCGCGGGTCTCATGAACGGCACGCTGAACATCGTCCCGTGGGGTGGTCCGACGGTGCGCGCCGCCTCGGCTCTCGGCTTGCAGCCGACCGACATCTTCGTCCCCATGCTGCCCTCGCTGGCCACCGGCCTCGTGATCTCCCTGCTGTTCGCCTGGTTCCTGGGGCTCTCCGAGCGTCGCCGCCTGGCCGGCTCGGTCGACACCTCACGTCTCGAGAACCCGGCCGGCGACGGACGCCTCGGTGCTCCCCGCCTGTTCCGCGGCGCGGAGAACAAGCCCGGCGCCCTCGCCCACCTGCGCACCGGCAACATCGTCACGGTCCGCGGCGCCCGTACGGCCGTCGATGCCGCGAAGCTCGTCGACACGGCCGACACCGCAATGGCCGACACCATGCTCGACCCGAACCGTGCGAGCCTGCGACCGAAGCTCATCTGGTTCAACCTCGCGCTGACCCTCGCGGTCATGGTGATGCTCGTGCTCGACATCTACCCGTTGGCCTATGTGTTCATGGTCGGTGCGGCCATCGCGCTCATCGTGAACTTCCCCCGGCTCAAGACGCAGGCCGACGAGATCGTGGCCCACGCCCCGAGCATCGTCGGCGTCGTATCGATGGTCCTCGCCGCGGGTGTCCTCGTCGGTGTGCTCAACGGCACCGGCATGGTCGACGCGATGGCGAGCTGGGTCACCGAGGTCATCCCGCCGTCGCTCGGACCGTTCATGGCCGTGATCACCGGCATCCTGTCGATCCCGTTCACGTTCTTCATGTCGAACGACGCCTTCTACTTCGGCATCCTGCCGATCCTCGCCGAGAGCGCGACGACCTACGGCATCGAACCCGTCGAGATGGCGCGCGCCTCGATCACCGGCCAGCCCGTGCACCTGCAGAGCCCGCTCGTGCCCGCGATCCTGCTGCTCGTCTCGCTCGCAGGCGTCAACCTCGGCGACCACCACAAGAAGGTCCTGTGGCGCGCCGTGGTCGTCTCGCTCGTGATGCTCGCCGTGGGCGTCCTCGTCGGATCCATCCCGCTGATGGCCTGAGTCCTGGCGCGGGTCAGGCGAACACGCGAAAGGGGCGCATCAGTAGTCGGTTCCGAAGCGGATGCTGCTGGTGACGCCGTGCGGGCCTGCCGCGTCGGCGGCGGCCTCACCGCCGAACAGCACGCGGGAGATTCCCCGGGTGTCGTCGATCATGGCGTCGAGCGCGGTGGCCAGGTCGCCGTCCGTGACGTCTCGGTCGTCGGACACCGCCCGGAGCACCGCGCGTCGGATCACCTCCTTCACGAAGGATGCGGTGACGCCTTCGGCGCGCTCGGCGGCGCGCTCCAGCGCCTCGGCGGAGAACGGCAGGTCGCTCCCGTACACCTGGAACAGCCGCTGACGGGCGGACAGTTCGGGCAGCGGGATCTCGAGCGCGAGGTCGACCCGGCCAGGGCGTGCGGCGAGGGCCGGCTCGAGGATCTCGGCGCGGTTCGTCGTCAGGACGAAGGCGACGTCGGCGTCGCCGTCCAGACCGTCGAGAGCGTCGAGCACCTCGAACAGCAGCGGCTGCAGTCCGAAGTCGCCCCGATCGGCGGCCACGAGGTCGACGTCTTCGAGGACGACCAGAGCGGGGCTCATCGCACGTGCGAGTGAGGCGGCCTCGCCGATCAGCCCGAGTGCGGCGCCCTGCAGCAACACGACCGTCGTTCCGGGCGTCTCGTGGATGAGGTGGCGGATGGTCAGGGTCTTGCCGGTTCCGGGAGGGCCGTACAGCAGCACGCCCCGCTTGAGGTGCTGGCCGCGGGCACGCAGCTCGTCGGCGCGATCCCCGATCTCGACGACGTGAGCGCGGATGCGGTCGAGCAGGCCCTCGGGCAGGATCACCTGATCGGCGGTGATCGTCGGCCGCTCGAGGAACGTCATGCCCCCGACGCCGCTCGCCCCGTACTCGCTCCGCGCGAAGCTCACGACGTTGCCGCGGACGACGCTGAGCTCGTTCATGAGCCGACGGATCTCGGCCAGAAGCCTGGGCGCGACCTCCGGCGTCGCGGTGATGACGTCGAGTGTCGCCTCGCTGCGGCCGGCCCGCGGATCGGCAGCCCGTTGCAGCGCCGCGACCGGCACTCCCTCGAAGCGGAAGAGGTGCACTGCAGTCGACTTGGTCTGCCGAGTCGTCGTCGGACCGGTGGCGACGGTCACGTACTCGACCGGGCCCGGCTGGATGCGCGCGTAGGGCGATGCGAGGAGGCCGGCGAACTCCTCGTGCTGCAGGTGCTGCCCGCCGCGGATGCCGACGACCTCGGCATCCGTTCCCCCGATCGCATCGACCGCGAGATCCAGGTCGACGAGACGATGCGGCGGGACCGCTTCCGCGACCATCGGCAGTTGGGCCGGGTCAGCGCCCAGGTGGTCGCGCACCCGCTCGCCGAGGGGGGTCAGCGGGGCGGTCTCGACCTCCGGCATCCGATTCACCCGCTGGATGAGGCGGTGGAAGTCGCGGAGGAAGTCGTCGTCACGGGAGTCCATGCCCGCACTCTAGGGGAGTGGGGTGACACGCGAGACCGGGCCCCGCAGGCCGAACCCGGCCGTGCAGCGGAGATCGGCATTCGAGCGGGCTCGTCACCCCAGAGCCGTCCGCGGAAAGGCAGATCTCCGCGGGAAGCGCCGCCTGCCGCAGGACTGACGCCACCGCTCAGACCGCGGCGGTCATCCACTCCGAGCGGCGCACACGCCAGCCGAGGGTGCCGAGGCGCGCGAGCATGTAGACGCCGAAGAAGCACGCCGCCAGCCAGGCGAGGCCGCCTGATCCGCCCGGGTGCAGGGCGATCACGATCGCGAGGGCGGGCAGGTACGGCAGGAGGTTGAGGCCGCCGGCGATCGCGAGGTACTTGGCGTCGCCGGCGCCCATGAGCACGCCGTCGAGGACGAACACCACTCCGCACACGGGCTGTGCGATCGCCAGCACGAGAAGGGCGGGCACGATGAGGGCCGCGAGTTCGGGGTCGCCCGTGAAGGCGAGCCCGATCACGCCGGACAGTGCCGCGATGATCACCCCGACGATCACTCCGAACCATGCGCCCCACGCGACCGTCCGGCCGAGCACGCGCCGGACGAACGGTTCGTCGCCGGCTCCGAGCCCGCGCCCGATCAAGGCCTGCGCCGCGATCGCGAGCGCGTCGAGCGCGAAGGCCGCCGTCGAGAAGATCGTGAAGGCGACCTGCCACCCGGCGAGCTCGGCGGTGCCGAGCCCCGTCGCGACCGCGACCGTCGCGAGCAGGGCGACGCGCAGCGACACGGTCCGCAGGAACAGCCACCCACCCGACCGCGCCGATCCGCGCACTCCATCGCGCTGAGGCAGGACGGATGCCGCGTGCCGCCGCGCGAGCCGGCCGATGACGACGACGTAGGCGGCGACCATGCCCCACTGCGCCGCGACGGTGCCGGCGGCGGAGCCCGAGATGCCCCACCCGAACCCGTAGATGAAGAGCCAGTTGAGCAGGGCGTTGGCGCCGAAGCCGAGACCGGCGATCCAGAGCGGGGTCACCGTGTCCTGCATCCCGCGAAGCAGGCCGGTGGCGGCGAAGACGATGAGCATCGCCGGCAGTCCCCACATCGACAAGCCGAGGTAGGCGATCGCCTGGTCGGTCACATCGGGACCGGCGTCGAAGAGCCCCACGAGCCACGGCGTCGCGAGCGACCCGACGAGGGCGAGCAGTGCGCCGAGCCCGAGCGCGAGCCACAGGCCGTCGATGCCGACGCTCACGGCGCTCTTGCGGTCGCCGGCTCCGAAGCGACGAGCGACGGCGGGCGTCGTCGAATAGGCGAGGAAGACCATCAGCCCGACGATCGTCTGCAGGATGGCCCCGGCGATGCCGAGACCCGCGAGCGGAATGACGCCGAGGTGGCCGATCAGGGCGGCATCCACGATCAGGAACATCGGCTCGGCGACCAGCGCGCCGAGCGCGGGCACGGCGAGGCGCAGGATCTCGCGGTTCAGGGTCGGCGCAGGCATGATTTTCAGCCTAGGGGTGACGAGTGGCTCAGCCCGCCCGGCGGTCAGCGAGCGCCGGGCTCGTACCGCCGGGGCTCGTGCGTGCGGGCGACGAGGTCCCGCAGGGCTTCGAGCGAGCCCGAGACGAGCCCCGCGGCCCGCGCCTGCACGAGGATGTTGCCGAGCGCGGTCGCCTCGACCGGGCCCGCGAGCACCGGGACGCCCGCCCGATCGGCGGTGCGCCGGCACAGCAGCTCATTGAGCGACCCGCCGCCGACGATGTGGATGACGCGCACGTCGACCCCGCCGATCCGGCCGGCCTCGTGCGCGGCGTCGGCGAAGGCCTGCGCCAGCGATTCGATGATGCTCCGGGCGATCTCGGCCCGGCTCTGCGGGGCGGCGACGCCGTGCTCCTCGCACCACGCCGCGATGCGCGCCGGCATGTCGCCCGGGGGCAGGAACCGCGCGTCGTCGACGTCGAACACGGCGACCGGGCCGGGCACATCGGCCGCGGCAGCCAGCAGTTCGGCGAGCTCGGTCTCGTGCCCCTCGCGCTGCCAGCCGCGGACGGTCTCGCTGAGGATCCAGAGACCCATGACGTTGCGGAGCAGTCGGGTGCGTCCGTCGACGCCGCCCTCGTTCGTGAACTTCGCCTCGCGGGCCGCGTCGGTCAGCACCGGGCGGTCGACCTCGACGCCCACGAGTCCCCACGTGCCGCACGAGATGTAGGCGGCATCGCCCGACGCCATCGGTACGGCGACGACGGCGGATGCCGTGTCGTGCGACCCGACGGCGGTCACGGCGGACCGCGGTGCGCCGAGGCTCGCCGCGACCTCGGCGGTGAGGGATCCGAGTGTCTCGCCGGGGGAGATGAGCGGGGTCAGCAGGTGCTGGGGGATGCCGAGGGCGGCCGCCAGGTCGGCATCCCATTCGCCCGTGTCGGCGCGCAGGAGACCGGTCGTCGACGCGTTCGTCCGTTCGGTGCGCGCCTGGCCGGTGAGCCAGTACCCGATGAGGTCGGGGATGAGCAGGGCGTGCTCGGCGAGGCGCAGCACGGAACGGTCCTCGGCGGCGAACTGGTAGAGGGTGTTGAACGGCAGGAACTGCAGGCCGTTGCGGGCGAACAGCGCCTCGTGCAGGTGAGAGGCGTGCACCGCCTCGACGCCCCGCGTCGTGCGCTCGTCGCGGTAGTGGAACGGCTCGCCGAGCAGGCGCGAGCGCGCGATGAGGCCGTAGTCGACGGCCCAGGAGTCCACGCCGATGCTCGCGACGTCGTCGCGCAGCGCCTCACGGAGTCCGTCGAGTACCGAGCCGTAGAGGCCCAGGATGTTCCAGTGCAGGCCGTCCGAGACCCGCACCGGGTCGTTCGCGAACCGGGCGACGGTGCTCGTCTCGAGTGTGTCGGAGCCGACGTTGCCGACGATCACCCGGCCGCTCGTCGCACCGAGGTCGACGGCGACGACGGTGCCCCCCGCGGTGCTCACGGGGTGAGGGCCGCCAGGCGCGCGGCGAAGCGGGCCAGCGTAAGGGATGCGGCATCCCCCTCGTCGGGACGGTTGAGGTGGCCGTGGTCGGTGCCGGGCTCGATCACGTGCTCGACGTCTCGGCCGGCCGACGCGAGGGTCCGCGCGAAGTGCTCGCTCGATACGCGGAGCTCGTCGACGTCGCCGGCGACGATGAGCGTCGACGGGAATTCGGCGAGGTCCTCGTGAGTCGCGAGCCCCGGAATGGCCGCCAGCGGCGCGTTGGCGACCGATCCGCCGAGATAGTTCTCGTACATGCCGCGAACGGCATCCGGCCCGAACCGGTCGGCCGCGGGTCGGGCGTCGAGCGCGGCGCGGAGCTCGCCCTCGGGTGCGGGCTGCTCGGCCAGCAGCGTCGGGTAAGCGAGCAGGACGAGCGCGGGCAGGTGTCGATCGTTCTGGATGAGGCGGAGGACCGCGCCGGTCGCGATGTTCGCGCCGGCGCTCGCGCCGCCGATCGCGAGCCGCGCCGGATCCACGCCGAGCGTCGCGGCCTCGGTCAGCAGCCAGTCCCAGGCCGCAAGGGTGTCGTCGGATGCCGCGGGGAACCCCGCGCGCTCGCGCCCGGGTTCGGTCGCGGGAGCCTCCCACCCGTCGGGCAGCGGCGCCAGGCGGTAGTCGACGGAGACGACCGTGGTCCCGGCATCCGCCAACGTCCGTGCGACGTGGTCGGCCTCGGGCATGTCGATGTCGCCGGCGGCGAACCCGCCGCCGTGCAGCCACACCAGTCCCGGGGTCGGGCGCTCGAGGATGCGGGCGGGGTAGACGCGGACGAGGCCGCCGGCAGCGCCGTAGGGGGTGGGGATGTCGCTCATCGGTCGATCATGCACCCCAGCCGGCCTGCGTGCCGCCGACGCGCTCGTCGGCGATCTTCTGCAGGTGACCGGATGCCGCGAACGCGGCCATCGGGTTGGCGGGAAGCCCGCGCGACTCGCGCCACTCGGCGAGGGCGGGCCGGACGTCGGTGTAGAAGGCGTCCATGAGGATGCCGTTGGCGCCGAGCACGTCGTTGGCCTGCTGCGCGGCATCCAGGGCGTCGCGGTCGATGAGCAGGGCGCGCGCCGTCATCTCCTGCACGTTGAGCACCGAGCGGATCTGGCCCGGGATCTTGTCCTCGATGTTGTGGCACTGGTCGAGCATGAAGGCGACGTCGGGGTTGTTGAGCCCACCGCCGCGGACGACCTCGGTGAGGATGCGGAACAGCTGGAACGGGTCGGCCGAGCCCACGATCAGGTCGTCGTCGGCGTAGAAGCGCGAGTTGAAGTCGAAGGACCCGAGCTTTCCGAGACGCAGGAGCTGCATGACGATGAACTCGATGTTGGTGCCGGGGGCGTGGTGGCCGGTGTCGAGGCAGACCATCGCCTTGTCGCCGAGGGCGGCGACCTGGGCGTAGGACGTGCCCCAGTCGGGAACGTCGGTGTGGTAGAACGACGGCTCGAAGAACTTGTACTCGAGGACGAGACGCTGCGCGTCGCCGAGTCGGGCGTAGATCTGCTGCAGCGAGTCCTGCAGGCGGTCCTGGCGTCCGCGCATGTCGTTCTGACCGGGGTAGTTCGATCCCTCGGCGAGCCAGATCTTGAGGTCGCGCGACCCCGTCTCGTGCATGATGTCGATGCACTCGAGGTGGTGGTCGATCGCCTTGCGGCGGATCGCCTCGTCGTGATGGGTGAGTGCGCCGAACTTGTAGTCCTCGTCCTGGAACGTGTTCGAGTTGACGGTGCCCAGCTGCACGCCGAGGTCCTCGGCATGGCGGCGCAGGGCGGCGTAGTCGTCGACCTTGTCCCACGGGATGTGCAGCGCGACGGTCGGAGCCAGCGCGGTGTAGCGGTTGACCTCGGCGGCGTCCGCGATCTTCTCGAACGGATCGCGCGGCGTGCCGGCCGTCGCGAAGACGCGGAACCGGGTGCCGGAGTTGCCGAACGCCCAGCTGGGCAGTTCGATGGCCTGCCCCTCGAGCTGGGTGAGGATGTCGTGTGACAGCGTCGTCATGAGGGGTCGCTTTCTGAGGGGGCGTCGGCGGTCGCCGCCAACTGGTCGTGCAGGTTGAAGACTTCGGCGAGTGGGGTCGCCGCCTGGTCGGGGCGGCCCTCGAGGCCGACGAAGTAGCGGGCCATCTCGGCCTCCCAGCGCGCGGCGACGGGGGAGGCGGCGAGGTAGGCCTGCGCCGCGGTGTCGTCGTCGACCTCGTAGTAGCCGAACAGGCGCCCGCCGTCGCCGAGGAACAGGGAGTAGTTGCGACGACCGGATGCCTCGATCTCGGCGAGCATCTCGGGCCAGACGGGCGTGTGGCGCGCGACGTATTCGTCGATCAGGGCAGGGTCGATCTGCAGCTGGAAGGCGACGCGGATCATGTCACTCCTTCGTGAGGCCGGTGCATCGTCGGGGAAGCGTTTCATGAAACGATTCAAGATTCAGAACAGTAACGTGGGTCCGAAGCATCCGTCAAGGCAGGTCATGTGGCAGTCAGTGTGAAGGACGTCGCTCGCGCGGCAGGAGTGTCGGTGGGGACCGTGTCGAACGTCCTCAACCGGCCGGCGAAGGTATCCCCGGCGACCGTGGAACGCGTGCACGCGGCCATCTCCGCGCTCGGGTTCGTCCGCAACGACGCCGCGCGCCAACTGCGCGCCGGACGCAGTCGCACCGTCGGGCTCGTCGTCCTCGATACGGCCAACCCGTTCTTCGCCGAAGTCGCCCGCGGCGCCGAAGAGCGCGCCGCCGCGCACGGCGTGACCATCCTCCTCGGCAGCAGCGGGCAGGATGCCGTCCGCGAGAACGCCTACCTCGACCTGTTCCGCGAGCAGCGCGTCAACGGCGTGCTCCTCACCCCGTTGGCCCTCGACGACGCACGCGCCGAGACGCTCGAGACCGCCGGCGTCCCGATCGTCCTCCTCGACGCCGAAGCGGACGGCGATCTGCCCTCCGTGGCCGTCGACGACGTCGAGGGCGGATACCTCGCCGTCCAGCACCTGCTGCAGCAGGGGCGTCGCCGCATCCTGTTCGCCGGGGGACCGGCATCCGTCCGCCAGGTGGCGGACCGTCTCGACGGGGCGCGGCGCGCGCTCGCCGAGGTGCCCGAGGCGTCGCTCGAGGTCGCCGGGACCGACGAGCTCACGGTGCTCGCGGGGCGGCTCGTCGGCGAGCAGCTCGCCCGACGCGACGCGGCCGAGCGGCCCGACGGCGTGTTCTGCGCGAACGACCTGCTGGCCGTCGGGGTGCTGCAGGGTGCCGGCATCCTCGGATCGCTGCGCGTCCCCGAGGACCTCGCCCTCATCGGCTATGACGACATCGATTTCGCGCAGTCGACGGTCGTTCCGCTCAGCTCGATCCGTCAGCCCGCGCGCGAGATCGGCGCCGCGGCCGTCGACGCGCTGTTCGCCCTGCTGGAGGACCCGGATGCCGAGCCGCAGCGCATCCGCTTCCGCCCCGAGCTCGTCGTCCGGGCGTCGACCGGGGGCTGAGGCGCGGGCGACCGGGCGTCAGCGCGCGGCCGAGCGCACCAGCGAGGTCAGGAGCGCTGCCGCGTACTCGCGGTTGTCGGCGGTGATGGCGGGCACCGCCGGGGCGCGATGGTCCGACGCGATGCGGAAGCCTTTGGCCTCGGCATCCCACGTGATTTCCGTGATGTCGGCGAGCGGCGTCCGGTGCACGTCCTCCATCAGGTCGCGCGAGTAGAGCGCGGCGTCGGTGATCGCGATCCCGTAGACGCCGGCGAGTGTGGCGCTCGACAGCGAAGCGAGGGGGCGGTCGGATGCCGGGAGTTTCCACTTCGCGGAGAGCTTGGCGAGGTGCTTCGCGTCCTTGGGTCGCGAGGGAAGCGAGAAGTCGGAGGACAGCCTGCTGGCGAGCACCAGCTCCTCGACGGAGGCGGGCGCCTCGACCGGCGGGTCGGTGACGGCGACCGTCCCGCGCACCGTGTCGATGACGGCGGCCAGATAGCGCGCGACCGCAGGACGGTCGTCGGGTGCCAGCACCCGCTCGGTCGGGGCGAGATCGACCGGGGTGTCGCGCACGCGCAGGGCGGTCCCCTCGATCCGGATCTCGGACGTCCCCAGTGAGGCGAGGCTGAGGGGGATCGCGTCGAGGTCGTCGACGCCCTCGACGTAGAGGGAGCGATCGGTCACGAGCACACCGCGGGAGTGGCGCCGGCCGAGCAGATCGAGGGTGTGGAAGCCCCAGAACAGGACCGGTAGATCTCCGTCCGAGAAGGCTCCGCGCAGGTACATCTGCTCGACCGCCTTCCAGAACACGGCTTCGGCGTCGGCGTAGTCGGGGTGGTCGGTCTGGCCGGCGCGGAACACCAGCCGGCTGATCGCCTCGGGCGTCTCGACCGCCGACACCTCGGCGAGCAGGCGGTCGAACAGCTCCCGCCTGCCGGGGCTGAGGGTCTGGAGGTACTCGGTGAGGTTGCTCGGCCCAGGCATGGCTCGTCCCGTCGTCGGTTCCGGATGTCGTGCCCATTGTGGCCGGTCCCGGGGTTTCGCGGGAAGGGAAGGCGCGTGCGCTCCCGTGCCCCCATTGACACGATTCAACGCCGCGCATAGGCTCGGCGAACGACTGGGGAAAACGCATTCCATCACGAGTTCAAGGGTGAACAGCATGAGAAGACCCGTCCGCACATCCGTCGTCGCCGCGCTCGCCGCAGCGGCCCTCCTCATCCCGGCTCAGGCCGCGATGGCGCACCCCGGCCATGGGCCGGGAAAGCCGAAGCCCGGCACGTCGCCACAGCTCGAGAAGCTCGACCGCGGCCTCGTCGCTCTTCCGGGCGAGGACGGTGTCCACCTCACGTGGCGCCTGCTCAAGAGCGAGGCGACCGGCGCGTCGGCGACGGGCCTCACCGGCACCGACTTCGTCGTCAAGCGCGATGGCAAGCGCATCGCGACCGTCACCGATTCGACGACCTATCTCGACCCCGACGGCACCGACCGCTCGACGTACACCGTCTCGCCGCTGCAGGGCAAGCGCGAGGGCAAGCCGTCCGAGAGGGCGACCGTGCAGGGGTCGCCGTTCCTCGACATCCCGCTCACGAAGCCCGCCGACGGCGTGACTCCCGCGGGCGAGGCGTACACCTACTCGGCGAACGACGTCTCCGTCGGCGACGTGGACGGTGACGGCGCATACGAGTACGTCGTCAAGTGGGACCCGTCGAACTCGAAGGACGTCTCGCAGGTCGGCTACACGGGCCCGGTCTACATCGACACGTACGAGCTCGACGGCACGCTGCTGAACCGCATCGACCTCGGTGTGAACATCCGCGCCGGCGCGCACTACACGCAGTTCCTCGTCTACGACTTCGACGGCAACGGCAAGGCCGAGATCATGATGAAGACGGCGCCGGGCACGAAGAGCACGGAGTTCAAGAAGGGCAAGGCGAAGAAGTCCGAGTACGTCACGATGCCGAAGGCCGACCGCAAGGCTGGCTACTCGCACTCCGACGACTATCGGTTGAGCGCCGACGACTACGCCGCGCACCTCGCCGACGTGTTCCAGGGCTGGTCGGAGCGCCCCGAGGTCGTGTCGGGTCAATGGCCCGCCACGATCGAAGAGGCGCTCGGCACCGAACCGACGCACGATTACCCCCTGTCGCGCGCGGACGCCGAGGAACTCGTCGACTACTTCATCGACGTCTACGCCCCCTCGCGTTCGGCCCGCAACGTGCTGCGGAACTTCGAAGGCTTCATCGTCGATGGCCCCGAGTACTTGACGGTGTTCGAGGGCAAGACCGGCAAGGAGCTCGAGACGGTCCGCTACGAGCCGGGTCGCGGTGACGACGGCCTGCTCTGGGGCGACTACGCGATGTCGCGCATCGAGCCCGGCAACCGCGTCGACCGCTTCCTGTCGGGCGTCGCCTACCTCGACGGGAAGCGTCCGTCGGCGGTGTTCGCCCGCGGCTACTACACGCGCTCGACCGTCGCGACCTACGACTGGAACGGCAAGCACCTGACGAAGCGCTGGTTCGTCGACAGTGGGCACGTCCCCCTGACGAACCCGTTCAACGACGGGCCGCACGGCCGCGACGGAACCGATCCCGAGTACGGCACGCTCACGACGCAGGGCTTCCACAGCCTGAGCGCCGCCGATGTCGACGGCGACGGAAAGCAGGAGATCGTCTACGGCTCCGCGACGCTCGACGACGACGGCAGCCTGCTGTACTCGTCGTTCGACACTATGCCCGAGGGCAGTGCGACGCCCGGCGAGAACGTGCGTCTCGGTCACGGCGACGCGATGCACGTCGGCGACTTCGACCCGAACCGCCCCGGCAAGGAGATCTTCACGGTCCACGAGGGCGGCGCGTACGCCCCGTACGGCACGGCGATGCGGGATGCCGCGACGGGTGAGGTGCTCTTCGGCGCCTACTCCGGAAAGGACACCGGCCGCGGGATGGTCGGTGACGTCCGCCCGGACGTCCCGGGCATCGAGGCGTGGTCGAGCATGCCCGCGGGGACGGATGCCTCCGGCCTCCTCTCCGCGGACGGCGACGTCCTGCAGTCCACCAACCCCGGCACGAACATGTCGATCCGCTGGGCCGGCGACCTGACGACGCAGATCGTGAACGGCGCGCAGACCGTGACCCCGACGATCGACGACTGGACGCGCGGGACGATGCTCACGGCATCCGGCACCCTCACCAACAACGGCACGAAGGGCAACCCGTCGCTGGTGGCGGACGTCCTCGGCGACTGGCGTGAGGAACTGCTCGTGCGGACGGCCGACTCGTCGGCGCTGCGCATGTACATCTCGACCGAGCCGACCGAGCACAAGCTCTACACGCTCATGCACGACCCGCAGTACCGGGCCGAGATCGCGCGTCAGCAGACGACGTACAACCAGCCCACGTACACGGACTTCTACCTCGCGTCCGACATGTCGTTCGCGAAGGTGCCGCTGCGCTGAGTGGTGACGTGAGTGGGGGCGGATGCCGGTGGCATCCGCCCCCTCTTCGTTGTCGGACTGTCGTCAGTCGGTCTTGCGGCGACGCGGCCCGGCTGAGCGGGGCGGCGCAGCGCGCATGTGGTCGCGGATCCGTCCGAGGACGTCAGCGAGCATGCGGGCCTCGCCGTCGGCGAGGGGCGACAGGAAGTAGCCCCCGAGGATCTCCAGGTGTCCGGGGAAGACCTTCGCGAGCAGCGCGCGACCGGCATCCGTGATCGTCACGGTCACGCTGCGCTCATCGTCAACCGAGGGGGCGCGCGTGACGAGGCCGCGCGATTCCAGCAGCTGCGCCTGATAGGTCAGGCCGCTGCGGCTGTAGACGACGCCGTCGGCGAGGTCGGTCATGCGCGCGCTGCCATCGGGGGCATCGCCGAGCGTCGCGAGGACGTGGAACTGCACGTAGCTGAGGCCACCGGCATCCTTCAGCTGCTGTTCGACGGCGTGCCGCAGGAGGTTGCCCACCTCGGTCACGGCGAAGTACGCACCCAGGTCGGCATCGCTGATCTCGCTCATGGGTCGAGACTATCATTGTTTCGAGTTCGAACTACTTGCTTCGAATTCCAAATAGCGCTACCGTTTCCCTATTGCTTCAGATTCGAAGCAAAACGAGAGGAAAAGACCATGAAGACGATGCGATTCTTCGAGACAGGCGACCCGTCCGTGCTGACGCTCGACGACATCGAGACGCCGACACCCGCCGCCGGGCAGGTGCTGCTGCGCGTTGCGGGCGCCGGCGTGAACCCCGCCGACAACGGCATCCGCTTCGGCAGGCTGCCGATCCCGATCACGCTGCCGCACACCCCGGGCTACGACGTGTCGGGGATCGTGATCTCGGTAGGCGACGGTGTCGCCGATGTCGCCGTCGGCGATGAGGTGGTGGGATTCCTGCCGATGACCGACGACGGCGCCGCGGCGGAGTACGTCATCGCCCCCGCAGAAGCGCTGGTGTCGGCTCCGACCTCGATCGCGCTGGCGGATGCCGCGGGACTTCCGTCCGTGGCCCTCACCGCCTGGCAGGCCCTGTTCGAGTACGCCGACCTGCACGCCGGCCAGCGCATCGTGATCACGGGCGCCGGGGGCGTCGTCGGTCTGCACGCCGTCCGTCTCGCGAAGCGTGCCGGCGCCCACGTGATCGCGACGGCGACCGGGCGCAGTCGCGCCGCTGTGGCGGATGCCGGGGCCGACCAGGTGATCGACCACACGACGACCTCGGCGGCATCCGTCGTCGACGAACCGGTCGACGTCGTCCTCAACCTCGCCCCGATCAGCGCGGAGGAGTTCGTCGCGCTCGCCGCGAGGGTCCGAGACGGCGGTGTGGTCGTGTCGACGACCGCATGGATGGCGACCCCCTCGGACGAGGCGCGGGGCGTCCGAGGCGTGACCGTATTCGTCCGCAGTGACCGGGATCAGCTCGCCGAACTCGTCCGTCTCGTCGACTCCGGCGAGTTGCGGGTCGACATCGCCGAGCGGATTCCGCTCGCCGCGTTGCCCGAGGTGCACGCCCGGCTCGAGGCGGGTCAGGTGCACGGAAAGATCGTCGTCACGCCGACCGCGTGATCGAGCGGGGTCAGCGCGCGCGGACGAGCGCGTTCACGCGCTGCTGCCAGTCGCGCAGTTGCCACATCGGGTGGTGCGGGGCGGCGTTCGAGCAGAGGACGACGCCCCACACACCGCGGTCGAGAGCGGTGCGGATGCCGTGTTCCGCCAGCTCGCGCCCGGTCTCGGACTCCTCGAACCCGCCCTGCAGCGGCGTGTAGCCGACCCAGCCCTCGCCGATCACCGCGGGCACGCCGTGCCAGCGCGCCCACTCGGCGATCGCGATGACGCGGGATTCGATCTCGCGGTGCATCACCTCGGCGTAGCGCGGGTATTCGTCGTCGAGCCAGGCGTCCCAGGCCGCGGCATCCACCCAGTCGTAGCCGTAGATCATCTGGTCGGTGACGACCGTGGCGCGGAGCTTCCACTCGGCGGGCCGGCCGTACTCGGCGGGCGTGGGCGCATCGGCGCGCACCAGGGCGCCCAGGTCGGCGTTCGGGAAGTCCCCGCTCCCCTCGGAACGGATGTCGATGCGCTTCTGGAGGGCGTCGAGCACCCCGTAGCTGTAGACGTGGCACTGCGCGGCCGAGAGGGTGGCGGGCAGTTGGTGCATCGCCAGGTGCGGCGGCTTGCCGATGCTCGCCGTCACGATCAGGTCGGGATGCCGCTGCTGCAGCCCTTCCAGCGCGGTCGCCCCGCCGTCGGTCACCGCCGGCAGGATCGAGAAGTCGACCTCGTTGTGGATCTCGACGAGGGCGATGAGGTCGCGGGCGCCCTGTTCGTCGATCCACGCGAGCATCCGGTCCCACGCCTCCGCGAGCACCCGGTAGCGGTCTTCCAACGGCACGGCCTCGACGGCCTCGAACCACCGGGGTGACGCGGCGAACGCGCAGGACTGCTGATACTCCCAGCTCGACAGGATCAGCACGAGGCCGTGCCGCCGTGCGGCGGCAAACAGTGCGGCGAGGTGTGCGCGCACGTCGATCGCGTAGCCGCCCGGGGTGTCGTACCAGCGCGTGCGCTGCCCGTAGTACCCGCCGGATGCCGCGGCTCCGAGCCCCTCGATCGTGAGGTCCCGGGCGAGGTCGTCGAGGCCCAGGTCGCCGAACAGCAGCAAGGGAGCGGCGCAGATGCGGATCGCGTTGTAGCCGAGCGACGCGGCGTCGGCGCACGCGGCGTCGAGGTCGGCGTACACGTCTCCCTCGCCGGCGCGGGTGTACCAGGAGAAGTCCCACAGTGTGATCGCGAGACGGTCCGGGAGGTGTGCGGGAACGGGTCCTGTCGGTCCGTACGGGTTTTGGGGAAGGTTGCCCGACCCCAGGTAGCGATCGGTCATGCGTTCATCCTCTCGTTCGCGATGGTGCGGCCGTCGGCGGCCAGGTCGCGCAGCGCGGCGGCCTGCGTCCGGCGACGGTCGGCGGTGTCGAGATCGAACACCAGGAGCTCCGGCAGCGAGGTCGCGAAGTAGTCGACCTCGTCGGGTGCGGCCTCGATCTGTGCGGCACGCGCGTCGAGCGCATCCCAGATCGCCTCGGCGGCGGCGGTCTCGCCCAGACGTGCGTGCGCGACGCCGATCCAGAACGTCGCTTCGTCGGCGGGGCGCGGAGCGACCGCGAGCGGCGTCGCCGCACAGGCCCGCTCCCAGGCGGCGCGGACGGCCGCGTCGTCGCCCGCGAGGCGGTGCGCGTCGCCGAGGGCAACGAACCGTTCCGCCTGTGGGACGGCGGGATGCCGGCCCTCGCCGAGATTCGCGGGGGCGTCGATCCCCGCCTCGAGCAGGGCGACGGCGGCATCCGCACGGCCCGCGGCGCAGAAGCGTCGCGCCATGAGGCAGGCCGCGCGGTCGTAGGCGGCCAGCACGACCCCCTCGCCGCCCTCGAACGGGCGGAACACGCGCGTCGTCAGGATCCGCCACGCGTCGTCGACCCGGTCGGCGTCGAGCAGCAGCCCGACATGGGTGACCGCGAGGTCGTCGCGGGTGTCGAGCGCGGCGGGGTGGCGTTCCATGAGCGCGAGGCGGGCCGCAGCATCCGTTCCCGTCAGCTGCGCGAGCAGGTCGCGCTCGAGGACGAGGCGCGGGTCGGGGCGGTGAGCGAGGGCGGTCTCGTAGAGGTCGGCCGCCTCGGCGGGGTCGCCGCCGGTGCGGACCGTCGCGAGGGCGAGGTTGCGCAGCATGACCGGGTCGTCGCAGCCCAGGTCCCGTGCGCGCTGGAGAGCCGAGCGGGCGTCATGGTCGCGACCGGCGTCGAGCAGCCAGGCGCCGAGCATCGCCGCGGCGGCGGAGGACCCGGCCGCGGTGCCGGCGACGAGGGCATCGTGCTGGTCGAGTCCTGCGGGGAAGGCGCCGCCGAGGTCGAGGAGGTCGGCGGCGGCGCGCTCAGTCGCGGCCAGATCGGGGCGCCCGGCGGCATCCGCCCACGCTGCGCGGAGGATCAGCCGGACCGGCTCGAGGTTGCCGAATCCGGGGTCGCCGGTCGCCTCACGCTCGGTCGCGGCGAGGGCCTCGTCGAGCGCGCCGGCGCGGGCGAACTCGGCGCCGGCGTCGAGCGCGGCGCGCGGGTCCGACGGTGCGGAGCCCGTCAGGCAGGCGGTGATCGGGTCGAGGGGGTCCGCCGCGATCAGGGCATCGAGTGCTGCGTCGTCGTCGCGCCCGAGCCGGCGCAGCGCGAGTACGCGGAGGCGCCGGGCCTCGGCGATCGACCCGGCGGCGTCTGCCCGTCGAAGGGCGTCGGCCGGTCGACCGTCCGCCAGGGCAAGACGGGCGCGAGCGAGGGATGCCGGTGCCGCCCACACCGCGTTCCACGCCGCGCGCGCGAACCGCCGGTCGGCGTCGGCGCGCTCGCCGAGACGCTCGAGCGCGAGCCCGAGCAGGTAGTGCGCCTCGCCGTCACGGGGGTTGAGGTTGCGTCGGGTCTCGCGGGCGACCGCCGCCTCGAGGTGATCGCGCGCCGCGGCGTACTCGCCCCGCGCGAGGTGCCACGATCCGAGCATCGTGCGCGCGCGGGCGTCGTCCGGATCACGCCGGAGTGCTTCGTGGAGGTAGGGGAGGGGCGACCGGGAGGGATGCCGGTACTGCACGAGATGCGTCGCGGTGAGCAGCAGCTCGTCGGTGCCCTCGATTCGCTCGGCCGGCTCGGGCGCTGTCGCGACCCAGGGCTCGATCGGTTCCGCGTCGCGCCGGAACCATCGGACGAGGGTCGCGTCGCCCGCGACCAGCGCCACCGCGACTGCCGTCCCGGCGACCTCGACAACGGCGGGGGAGTCGGGTCCGACGGAGACCTGGAACATCTCCCGTCTGTCGTCGACCTCGACCTCGAGGTGTGCCGCCTCGTGCGCGCGCGTCGTGATCACGCCGATGCGCGATCGGCCGCCCTCGCTGGTGACCGAGACCGCGGCATCCGTCGTCGCCTGCCGAACCGGACCGATCGCGTGGATCGGGAACCAGTGCTGCGAGAACGTCTTCGTCTCGCCGGGGACGAGCCACGCGAAGTCGGGCTGGTTGTCGGTGTAGACGCCAGCCATGAGCTCGACGTAGGGGCCGTCGGTGTCGGTCAGCTGGTCGTCCCACGCGCGTCCGATCGGCCCGTCGCCCCATGTCCACTGCTTCTTGCCCGGTGAGATCGCGGGGTCGGCCCAGTGCACGAAGCCCGCATCGGCGGCGTGGTCGTAGCCGCCGAAGAAGCCGTCGTCGGTGTCGGTGATCATGTACGACGTCGGAACCGGGATGTTGCTGTAGACGTCGATGCGGTGGGCGTCGGGGCGCTCGGTGGCGAGCGCGGGGTAGTCGACGCCGTAGTACGGCCGGTCCGCGCGGGGGAACGCGGTGATCGCGCGGCGGGCGTGATCGGCGACGTAGCTCACGTCGTCGGGGAAGAAGGATTGGTACTGCTCGTGCGACCGGGCGGCGACGTTCGCCCACCACAGGAAGGTCTGCGGAACGTCGGTGCGGTTGTGCAGGCGCACGTCGAGCTCGATGAGGGAGGACCCCGGTCGTAGGCGCACGCCGTGGATGCCCCGCATCCGCTGCAGGGGATCGAGGTCGCTGTGCCAGACGACCGCCGCGCCGTCGTCCTCGCGCTCGATGCGGCTGTCGACGGGGAGGAACGTCGCCGGGCGATGGTGCTGTGGCCAGTTGAACTCGACGCCGCCCGAGATCCACGGGCCGGCGAGGCCGACGAGCGCCGGTTTGATGACGTTGTTCCGGTAGAAGAAGTCGTAGCCGGCGACCTTGTCGTAGCCGATGTGGATGCGCCCGCCGAGCTCGGGCAGCAGCATCAGCCGGACGTAGGCGTTCTCGAGGTGGATCGCCCGCCACGTGCGGGGCCGCTTCTGGTGCGAGATCGACTCGATCATCGGCAGCGGATAGACCCGCCCGCTCGAGCCCTGGTAGACGCGCCGGTCCAGGAACGCCGGGTACGGGTCGGGGTCGCCGGGATCGTACGTGTCGATGATGACGTCCTCGGACCAGCACGCGACCCCGCCGACGTCGAGCAGCGCCTGCTGGTCGGCGGGTGCGTCGGGGAGCAGGATGCGGCTGGGCGCGGCGTCGGGCATGGGGCGAATCTATGCGGGGTGGCGAGTGCCGGCCATGGGTTCGCGTGCGGTCGGCATGGACGATTCGACGATGCGGTGCGGCAGGATGAAGGGATGCAGCGCGCGGACGGGTTCGAGCGGCAGCGGCTGAGCGTCGTGCCGCGTCCCGTCGTCGAGGCAGCCCTCGCCAAGCCGGTGACCCGGCGGATGGTGGTGACGGATGCCGGGTACTTCCCACGCGCGGCGGGCCACGGCCGGCATCGCCCTGCGGGTGCGCCCGAGACGATCGTCATCGTCTGCGTGTCGGGGGCCGGATGGGTCGAGGCGGGCGGTCAACGGACGCGCGTCGGGTCGGCGACGGCGATCGTCATCCCTGGCGATGTGCCCCATTCCTACGGAGCGGATGCCGCGGATCCCTGGACGATCTGGTGGTGCCACGTGCGCGGCTCGGACGTGCCGGAGCTGGTCGAGGCGGCCGGGGTATCGATCGACCGGCTGGTGCTGCCGCTGCGCGCCGTCGACCGGGCGACCGCCCTGCTCGACGAGATCTCGACGTCGCTGGCGCGAGACACGACGCCTGCGCGGATGGTCGCGGCATCCGGGATGGCGTGGCGGTTGTTCACACAGCTCGCCGTCGACCGTCTGCTGCCGGAGCACGGGACGCCCGTCGAGCGGGCGCTGCGCTACCTCGAGCAGCGCATCGACGGCGCGGTGCACGTGGGAGAGCTCGCGGCGATGGTCGGGGTGTCGCCCTCGCACCTCGCTGCCCTGTTCCGCGATGCGACCGGCGGCGGGGTCATCGCGCACCACCTCGCACTGAAGATGGCGCATGCCCGGCACCTGCTCGATACGACCGACCTGCCCGTCGCCGAGGTCGCGCGTCGCGTCGGCATGGACGATGCGTTCTACTTCTCGCGGAGGTTCCGCGTCGCCCACGGGGTGTCGCCGACGGCGTATCGGGGGCAGGGGAAGGGCTGATCGGTCCACCTTCGCGGGCGCAGTCGTCGTCTGAGCGCGCCGCGGACGCTAGTGGGTGCCGTCGAGAATGAGTCGGGTTGCTTCATCCGCCGCGTCCCATTGAGGGAAGTGGCCGCAGCGCTCGAACCAGTGCAGTACGGCGTCCGGGAACAGTTCTGTGGCTCGAGAGGCCTGACGAGGCACCGTAACCAGATCACGCCGCCCCCACCCGATCGTGACCCGGCCAGGTACCGTCCCGGCCGGGGCGCCCTGTTGCTTGGGTCCCTTTGTGAGGGCGTTCATGGCGGCACCGGTCGACGGCGAATCGGCCAGTCCGCGCACGTCCGGCAGCACGGTCTCGGGCGAGAGGGCCCACGGCCGCGCCGACAACTGCGCCAGCAGCAGGGTCCGTCCGACGGGGTTGCCCAGCAGGGCCGGCAGCATGCCTCGCAGCGCTCTGACCAGAGCGATCGAGGGCCGCAACGTGGCGCCGAAGACGGCGAGCTCGCGGTGACTCCAGAAGCCGCCCGGGTCCAACGCCACAGCGTCACCGCCGACCCCTCGCCGCGCGAGCTCGAGCACGATTCGGCCGCCCATCGACTGGCCTGCGGTCGAAACCCCGTCCAGCCCCTGCTCGCGGATGAAGTCCGCGACAGAGTCGGTCAACGTGGTGATCGAGACCTCACCGGCCAAGGCCGGAGTCTCACCGAACCCGGGTAAGTCGACGGCGATGACCTCACGATGTTCCGCCAGTTGGTCGAGGATCGGGGCCCAAGACCGCCACCCTGCACCCAGGCCGTGTACGAGTAGCAGAGGGCTGCCGTTCCCGCGTCGAATGTGGTTCAGCGTCACCCATGCAACGCTATCCCGCGCGGGTCTAGGGAGGGCCGGATCGCCAGAAGCAGCCATCGCCCCTGCGTGTGCGTGCGTTCGATCCGCATCCGCGTTTCCATGGTCGCGAGTTCGGCCCGCTTCGGAGAGTCCTGTCCACGGTGGCAGCGAGGGCGACCGCCGCCGACGGCATGCCTGGACGATCCGACGGCCTCGCCGCGCCACGTCGGCTCGCGCTCCTAGGCTCGGACCCGTCCCCGCCCCCGTTGGAGTCTCGATGACGCGCGTCCACGCCCTCACCGTCCACCCGCCCGCCACGACCGAGCTCGCGGGCATCCGCCCATCGGCGGGTGATGACTCCGGCGTCGAGGTGACGGTCCAGTCCGTCCGGCAGGGCGGCATCCCGATCTTCCCGATCACCGGCGAGATCCACTACTCCCGCATCCCTCGCGGGGAGTGGATGCCGGTGCTCACCGCCGCCCGCGCCGGCGGCCTCACCCACGTGTCGACCTACGTCCTCTGGAATCACCACGAGCCGGAGCGCGGACGGCCGGACTTCACCGGCGGACTCGACGTGCGCGCCTTCCTTGAGACAGCGCGCGACGCCGGTCTCGGGCTCATCCTGCGGATCGGCCCGTACGCCCACGCCGAGGCGCGGCACGGCGGTCTGCCGGACTGGCTCGTCGACTCGGGGCTGCCGCTGCGCACCAACGACCCGGCCTACCTCGGCGAAGTCGAGCGGTGGTACGCCCTGCTCGCCGAGCAGGTTCGCGGCATCCCGCTGTTCTCGATCCAGGTCGACAACGAGCTCTACGACGGTGCCGATCACCTCACCCGGCTGCGCGAGATGGCGGAGGGGCTCGGCCTGCGCGCGCCCGTCTGGACGGCGACCGGGTGGGGCGGAGCCCAGCTGCCGGACGGATTCCTGCCGGTCTACGGCGGATACCCCGAGTCGTTCTGGGTCGACGCCGACGTCGAGCCCGATCTGCGCAGCCACGCGAACTTCTACCCGTCACCGCGCCGCGACGACGATTCGATCGGCGCCGACCACCGCGCCGGCGAGCCCGTCGCCGAAGCGGTGCGGTCGCCGCATCCGTTCACGACCTGCGAGCTCGGGTCGGGTATGACCTCGGCGTACCACCGCCGTCTCGACGTGCCGGCCGCCGACGTCGCGGCCCTCGCGATGGCCAAGCTCGCCTCGGGCAGCGTCTGGCAGGGGTACTACATGTACGCCGACGGCCGGAATCCGTGCCGTGGCCTGCAGGAGTCGCACGCTGCGGCCGGACCGAACGACTTCCCCGAGATCGCCTATGACTTCGGTGCTCCCGTGCAGGTCGACGGAGCGACGCGGCCGAGCTGGGCCGCGCTCCGCCGACAGCACCTCATGCTCGCGCGCTGGGGCTCGGCGCTCGCCGCGATGCCGGCCTTCTTCGCCGAGGACGCCGTCGACTCGCCTGACGTCTCGGGGCTGCGGTGGTCGGTGCGCTCCAACGGATCGAGCGGTTTCGTGTTCGTCGTGAACCGGCATCCCGGGGTCGACCTGCCCGCCCAAGAGGGTGTGCGGTTCGAGGTGGGTGAGACGGTGTTCCCCGAGGTCGACATCCCGACCGGCGCGGTGTTCGCCTGGCCGTTCGGGATGCCGCTCGGCGACGCGACCGTGCACTGGCTCACCGCGCAACCGGTGACCGAGGTGATGTGGCGCGGAGCGCCGCTGCTGGTCGCGGCGGCGACCGACGGCATCCCGCCTCAGCTCTCAGCCGACGCGGACGTCACGGAGATCGCCGCGGACCGTGGGCGCATGTGGGAGCTGACGCGCGACGGTGGGGTGGTCGCGCGGGTGCTCGTCCTCGACGAAGCGGATGGCGATGCGATCGCGGTCGCCGGCGGGCGGGTCGTCTGGGCGCCGGGCGCGGTCGTGGCCGACGGTGGGGCGGTCTCCTTCGCGGGGGATGTCGCGGTCTCGCCGCGCCTCGAGGTGCTGGGCGAAGACGGCTGGGCGAGGGTCGACGTTGGGCGCGGACGTGGGGCGAGCGTCGCGGTGACGCTCGAACGGTCCGCCGGGGCGCCCCCGGCCGGCGCCGAACAGGGCGGTCGCGCGTCGATTCCGGCGGAGTGGGATGCCGCCGCGATCGTGACGATCGCGGTCGACCCGGCCGACGAGCGCACGTTGCGCCTGGAGTGGATCGGCGATGTCGCCCGCGCGTGGGCCGCCGACCGGCTCGTCTCCGACGCTCTGTGGACCGGTCGCCCCTGGCGCATCCCGGCACACCTTCGCGGCGACGCGACCGAGCTGCGGATCGAGATCCTGCCCGGGAAGCCGTCCGCACGTGTGCGCTTCCCCGGCCAGGTGCCCGTCGGGGCGGGGATCACGCGCGCGGAGCTCGAAGGCCGCACGCACGCGCGGGTCTGAGGCGTCCACGCCTCCGGGTCGAACCCACTCTGTGCGAGGGGGATGCAGGGGTCGTCTCGCGCACAGGCGGCCAGGGGGCACTCGGCCACGTGTCCCGTGCTAGTTTTCGGGCGAGCCCGCCCAAGGCGCGTCTACCCGGTAGGGGCGCGCCCAGCCCGCAGTTCGGAGAGGGTGGCCGCCCGTTCGAGCCGGGCCGGGTCCGGGGAACTCACTGCACTGCGGGTGCTGTCGGGGTTCCCGCATGGAGGAGACATCCACCGGTCCCCTTCAAGCCGACTCGCCCTCATCGCGCGGACACCACCGCGTTGTCGAGCGCGTCGAGGTCGACGCCGGGGCGTGAGACGGCGTTGGTGAGCAGCACCCACGCGATCCCCGCACTCGGGTGCACCCAGAACTCGGTGCCCGCCCAGCCGCCGTGCCCGTAGACGTCCTGGTCGATGAGGCCGGGCGCGCGCGAGCGCAGGTTCCACGTGAACCCCCAGTCCTGCCCGCGCTCGGCGATGTACGGCTCGAGCCGAGGGATGTCGCCTGTCAGCGGTCGCCGCATCATCGCGAGCGTCGCCGGCTGCAGGACGCCGCCGGTCGCCCCGCCCTCGATGCGCAGCAGCTCCGAGCCCAGTCGCAGCAGGTCCTCGGCACGGCCGACGAGCCCGGCACCCGGATGCCGCAGCGCGGCGAACCGGGCCATGTCGACGCCCGACGCCGCAGCGTCGACCACCTCGACCGAGCCGGCGTGGTCGAGGCTGAGCCCGTCGGCGCCGATCTCGCCGGCCCACTGGGCGACGGCATCCGCCCAGTCGTGCCCGGTCGCGTGCTCGACGAGCGCCGCGATCCCCTCGAACGCGAGCGACGAGTAGCGCGAGGCGCTGCCCGCGGCGAAGTCCCGACCGCGGGTGACGAGCTCCTCACGCAGCGGCGTCACGGGGTCGAGCGGCGGCTCGGCGATGCCGGCGGTGTGCGAGGCGAGGTGACGCAGCAGCACCACGTCGTCGCGCCCCGCGCCGAACTCTGGCACAGCATCCCGAAGCGGCGTCTCGGTCGTCAGCAGCCCGCGCTCGATCGCCCGCGCCGCGGCGATCCCCAGCAGGGGCTTCGTGATCGAGAAGAGCGGGTACCGATCGGATGCCGCGGCCCCGAAGCCCTCGAGCGCGACCGTCCCCTCGGCCGTGGCCACACCGAGCACGGCCGACGGCAGCCGGCCCGCATCGACGTGCCCGCGGACGCGGTCGAACGCCGCGCTCATGCGGACGGCACCTGCAGCACGCCGTTGCGGCGGTGCGGCAGCCGAGCGAGCGATGCATCGCGGAGCGCCTCGGGCAGCAGCGCGTCGGGCGCGTCCTGGAACGCGACCGGTCGCAGGAACCGGCGGATCGCGGTCGCGCCGACCGAGGTGTGGAGCGACGTCGTCGCGGGCCACGGTCCGCCGTGCTGCTGCGACCACGTCACGGCGACGCCGGTCGGCCAGCCTGCGAACAGTACGCGTCCGGCGCGCAGCTGCAGCAGCTCGAGCACCTCGGCGACGTCCTCGCCCGCTTCGCTGTGGAGGGTCGCGGTGAGGCTTCCCGGCACGGCACGCAGGGCCCGCAGCAGCTCGGCGTGGTCGCTGTAGCGGACGAGCAGCGTGACCGGTCCGAACACCTCGGCGATCAGCGTCTCGGGGCGCTCGGCGACCGCCGCGGCATCCGTCGTCAACACCACGGGGCGGGCGCCGTCGGGCGTCTCGGCGCCCTGGGCGAGCACCTCGACCGACGGGTCGGCCTCGAGGTCGCGGATGCCGTCGGGGAATGCGGTCGTGATGCGCTCGGTCAGCAGCGGCCCACCCGCCGCGCCCGCGACGGCGTCGGCGACGAGCTGCTCGATGCCGGCATCCCGCGGGATGAAGACGACGCCCGGCTTCGTGCAGAACTGGCCGGCGCCGAGGGTGAACGAGCCGACGAGGCCCGTCGCAAGCGCCTCACCGCGCGCGGCGGCCGCGCCGGTCGTGACGACGACGGGGTTCACGCTGCCGAGCTCGCCGTAGAACGGGATCGGGTCGGGCCGTCCGTTCGCGAGGTCGAACAGCGCGCGGCCGCCCGAGAGCGAGCCGGTGAACCCGGCCGCCTGGATGGCGGGGTGCTGCACGAGCGCGTTCCCGGCCTCGCGGCCCTCGATGAGGGCGAGCGATCCGTCGGGCGCCCCCGCGGCGCGAAGCGCCTCGATCGCGATCGCGGCGGTGCGCTCCGACAGCTCGGGGTGGCCGGAGTGCGCCTTCACGATGACGGGGTTGCCCGCCGCCCACGCCGAGGCGGTGTCGCCGCCGCAGACCGAGAAGGCGAACGGGAAGTTGGATGCCGAGAACACGGCGACCGGGCCGACGCCGACCAGCAGGCGACGCAGCTCGGGGCGGGGCGGGGTTGCCGAGGCATCCGCGTCGTCGACCGTCAGCTCGAGGTAGGAACCCTCGCGGACGACCGAGGCGAACAGACGCAGCTGACCGGTCGTGCGACCGACCTCGCCGCGCAGGCGCACGGCGCCGAGGCGCGTCTCACGGTCGGCGATCGCGACCAGCTCGTCGGCGTTCGCGTCGAGCGCGTCGGCGACGGCGCTCAGCCAGCGGGCGCGATCGTCGGCGGACGACGTGCGCCAGATCGGCGCGGCGGCCGCCGCGGCGTCGGTGAGGCGGGTGAGCTCTTCGGGTGACGTGGTCATCACAGTCCTTCCGGGTGGGTGAAGCGCAGTCCGAGACCCTCGTGGGGCACCTCGGTCAGGGTCCCGTCGACGATGGCGACGGGGGAGGGGGTCTCGAGCGCACCGAGGGCGCCGAACGCGGCGTCTTCGATGTCCTCGACGAGGACCTCCTGGGGCAGAACCAGCGCGAGCTGGCCCGACAGTTCGGGCAACAGGTGGGGGTGCAGGTCTATGCCCGCAGTGTGCGCGTCGCCCGCGATCTTGAGGAACGGGGTGATCCCGCCGACGCGGACGATGTTCGGCTGCACGACCTGCGCCGCGCCCGAGCGCACGAAGTCGTCGAAGCGGTAGCGGGTGTGCACGTTCTCGCCGAGGGCGATCGGTACTCCCGATCCGCCCCGCAGGCGCCTCGCGAGCTCGATGTGCCCGGCGAGGTCGTCGGCGCGCAGCGGCTCTTCGATCCAGGCGATATCGGATGCCGCGAGTGCCTCGACGGCGGTCGTCGCCCGGTCGAGGTCCCACCGCTGGTTCGCGTCGACCATGAGTGCGCGGTCGGGTCCGATGACGTCACGCACCGCGGCGACGCGCGCGACGTCGCGGGCGAGGTCGGGGCTGCCGACCTTCATCTTGACGGCGCCGAAGCCGGCATCGACCCAGCGCCGCGCCTGGGCGAGCAGGTCGTCGAGCTCGTAGTGCAGGTTGATGCCGCTGCCGTAGGAGCGCACCGAGTCGCGACGGCGACCGATCGAGGTCGACACCGAGATGCCGGCCGCGCGGGCCGCGGCATCCCACAGCGCGAGGTCGAGACCCGCGATCGCGATCGTCGTGAGGCCGCCGCCACCCGCCTCGTGCAGGTGGCGCCACAGCTCGCGCCAGACCTCCGCCGGCTCGGCCGAGCGGCCGACGGCGAAGGCGGGGATGTCGTGCTGAAGCAGCGCGAGAACCGCCTCGGCGCCGATCTGCGGGGTCCAGGAGAAGCCCCACCCCTCGGCGCCGTCCGATCGCACGACGTGGGTCGCGATGACGCCGACCGACGTGACGTCTGCGGCCCACGGGCGCGTCAGCGGCACCCGGATCAGCCGGGCGCCTAGTGAGGCGATCGTGGTCACAGCAGTGCGCGGCCCGCGGCGAGGATCTCGGCCAGACGGGCCTCCTGGGCCGCGGTCGGGTCGACCAGCGGAGCGCGGACCGAACCGACGGGGAGTCCCTCGAGGCGCAGGCCCGCCTTGATGAGCGAGACGCCGAAGCCAGGGGTCTCGTCGCGGAGCGCGACGAGCGGCGCGTAGAACCCGTCGAGGATCGCCATCCGACGCGCCTCGTCGCCGTCGATGTACGCGCGGTAGTACGCGTTCGCCACCTCCGGGATCATCGCGAAGGCCGCCGAGGAGTACAGCGGCACGCCGATGCCGCGGTACGCGCCCTGGGTCAGCTCGGCGGTCAGCAGACCGTTGAAGAACGCGAAGTCCTCACGACCGGCATCCGCGACCGCCCGGACGATCAGCTGCGTGGCGCCGATGTCGCCGATGCCGTCCTTGAAGCCGATGACCTTCGGGTTCGCGGCGAGCGTGCGGATCGACTCGGCCGTGAACGCCGCCGACCCGCGGTGGTAGACGATGACAGGCAGATCGGATGCCGCGGCGATCGCCTCGACGTAGGCGATGAGCCCGCGCTGCGGGGCCCCCACGAGGTACGGCGGCAGGACGAGCAGGCCGTCGGCACCGGCATCGGCCGCGGAGCGCGCGACCTCGATCGCGTGGCCCAGAGGGCCGCCGGCTCCGGCGATGACGGGGACGCGACCGGCGACCGCGTCGACCGCGGTGCGGACCACGAGCGCCGACTCGCTGGCGGACAGGGCGTGGAACTCGCCCGTGCCGCACGCGGGGAAGACGCCGCCGGCACCGGCATCCACTCCTGCGGTGACGTGCTGGGTCAGGAGGTCGGTCTCGACGCGGTCCGCCGAGTCGAACGGGGTGACGGGGAAGAAGAGGATGCCGCGGAAGTTCATACCGGCACGTCCTTTCGATCGGAGACGGCGTTCAGGGAGGAGGCGGTGAGTTCGGTCCGCCACGAGTGCCGCGGCCGCCAGCCGAGCACGCGCGCCGCCTTCGCGTTCGAGAACGCGGGCGAGGTGCCGGTGAGGGCGCGGGCGAGGTCGTCGGTCCCGGGGACGAAGCGCGGCAGGAGCTCGGCCAGGGGGGCGTCGGCCAGCGCATCGTCGGCGCCGACGAAGAACACCTCGGCGTTCGGGATGTCGGGGAGCGCCCCCAGCAGCAGATCGGTGAACGATGCAACGTCGCGGGCGTCGACGTAGTTGAAGAGGGCCGGAGCCGACAGTGCGGGATCGGCGATCCGCTCGGCGACCGTGTGGCCCTGCTGGGTCGGGGCCCCCGCCCATTCCTCGGGCGCGATGACGTAGCAGGGGCGGAACGTCGCGTAGCGGACGTCGTCGCCGGTGCGCCGGTGCAGCATCGACACGGTCTGCTCGATCATGAGCTTCGACAGCGCGTACGCGTTCCACGGCCGCGGCGCCGACGTCTCGTCGAGCGGCAGGGACTCGGGCAGCCAGCCCGACGGGTTGCCGTAACCGAGCACGGTGGGGCTGGATGCCGCGACGATGCGTCCGATGCCGGCATCCACCGCTCCGCCGAGGACCGAGACGGCGAGGCCGGTGTTCGTCCGCATGATGACGTCTTCGGGGGCGCTGAACGGCACGGCGATCGCGGCGAGGTGGACGATGGAGTCGGCCTTCGCCCGCACGAGCGTCTCGGCCGTGGCCGCCGCGTCGAGCAGGTCGATCGAGATCTGCTCGACGCCGTCGATGCGGAGGTCGTCGGACGGGGCGCGGTCGAGCGAGACGACCTCGTGCCCGAACGCGGCGAGACCGGCGACCAGGTTGCGTCCCAGCCGGCCGGAGCCGCCGGTGACGACGACGCGACTCATCGGGTGGCCCTAGGGGTCGAGTCGCGGAGGATCGCGACGCCGAGGTCGGCGACCTGCACGGGCAGGCCCGTCTCGAGCGAGCGGTTGCCGGCGATGCCGACCGCGATCGATCGGACGCCGTCGGTCCAGTCGGCAGGACGGCCGAGCGGGTCGTTCACCGGCCCTGCGAAGACATCGGCCAGGAGCAGGGCGTCGCCGCCGCCGTGAGCGGATTCGCCCGAGACGATCGGAACCTCGACGGCCTCCTCCCAGTGGCGCTGCACGAGCAGGCGCTCGCCCATGGGGCGGAGGCTCGAGTGCGCGGCATCCTGCACCGCGCTGGGGTCGACGACCGGGTGCAGTCCGTCGCCGACGAGGACGGCGCCCCGCTCGACGACCTCGAGCTCCGCGCGGCCCTCGGTGCCGTTGATCGCGACGCGGTAGCCCTCCCAGGGGGCGTGCGCGTTCAGCGAGTACGACAGGGTCGCGCCGTCCGAGTAGTCGACGACGAGGGCGAGGTTGTCCTCGATCGTGATGCCGGGTCCGAAGACGTCGCGGTCGCGGACGTAACCGTCGTGCTGCTCGGCGTCGAGGTACAGCGCGCGCAGGCGCTCGTCGCCGCGCAGGTCGAGCTCGAACGGGTCGCGGTTGCCGTCGTGCGTGCCGCGGTCGGGGCGGTCACCGAGGCCACGGGCGGCGGCGTTGTCGGCGCCGTAGAAGCGGAGGGCTCCCGAGGCGAAGACGCGGCGCGGGCGCTGCCCGATCCACCAGTTGACGAGGTCGAAGTGGTGGCTGGACTTGTGGACGAGGAGCCCGCCGGAGTGCTCCTTCTCGCGGTGCCAGCGGCGGAAGTAGTCCGCGCCGTGCTGCGTGTCGAGCATCCAGGAGAAGTCGATGGAGGTGACGCGACCGATCCGGCCCTCGGCGATGACCTGGCGCAGGGCGGTGTTGCGCGGCGCGTACCGGTAGTTGAAGGTCAGGACGACCGATCGCCCCGTGCGCTGGGCGGCCGCCTCGATCGTGGCGGCGCTGGCCGCGTCGATGGTGAGGGGCTTCTCGACGACGACGTCGGCCCCAGCATCCATCGATCGGACGATCAGCTCGGCGTGCAGGTCGTCGCGCGCCGTCACGATGACCCGCTCGATGCGCTCTGCGCGGATCATCTCCTCGAGCTGGTCGGGCTGCCAGGTGGACGGAGCGGCGAGGCCGTGGTCGACGAGGCGGTCGACGTAGAACTGCGCGCGGGTCGGGTTCGGCTCGCAGATCGCGACGAGGTCGGCGCGGTCGCGGTAGTCGTCGGCGATGGCGTCCACGTACATCTGTGCGCGGTGGCCTGCGCCGACGAGGGCGTACCGGGTGGTCATGGCTCTCCTTCGTGCCGGACTCCTCCGAGCCGGGAAACAGGCTCAGGAAACGTTTTCTCAGACGGTAGCACGGATGCCACCGGCTCCGCGAGGAATGTTCTCGAGCGGCAGTGGATCGTTTCAGTCGCGCGATTCAGCGCGTGGGCGCGGCGGTCGTTCCGCGGAGGATGACCTCGGGGACGACGGTGTGCGTGGCGTCGGGCGTCTCGCCCTGCAGCAGGGCGCGGAGTGCTCGCCAGGCGAGGGCGCCGAGCTCCGCCGTCGGGACGGCGGCGGTCGTCAGCCCGGGGGAGGTGTAGCGCGCGAAGGGGATGTCGTCGAAGCCCGCGATCGACAGATCTCCAGGCACGGTCAGACCGCGCTCGGTGGCGGCGCTGAGGAGGCCCATGGCGGACAGGTCGTTGAAGGCGAGGACGGCGGTCGCGCCCGAGTCGAGGACGGCGTCGAGCGAGTCGGCGCCGGCCGCGAAGTCGACACCCGCCGGGATCTCGAAGATCTCGCACCCGTCGAGGGTCGCGCGGGCGTCATCGAGTGCGGCGAGTCGCTGCGCGTTCGAGGCGCTCCGCTTGGCGCCGGCGAGGTAGGCGATGCGGCGGTGCCCGAGACCGTAGAGGTGATCGATGACCTCGCGGAGCGGGGTGCGGTAGTCGGCCGCGACGCTGGGGGCGTCGCCGGCGCGGTTCACGAGCACGACGGGCGCCACCTCGGCGAGGACCTCGGCGAGGGCGGCATCCGACATGCGGGGAGCGCAGAGCACGAGACCGTCGGAGCGGCGGCGGGACTCGAGGGCGAGCAGGCGCTCCTGGTCTTCGTGCTCATCGGAGTCGGCGACGAGCACGTGGTAGCCGTCTGCGACGGCGGCGCGACTGAGGCCGCGGAGCATGCCCTGGAACGTCGGGTTCGAGAGGTCGGGCACGACGACCGAGATCGTCTGGGTCTTGCCGAGGACGAGGCTGCGGGCGAGCGGGTTGGCGGAGTAGCCGAGCTCGGCGGCCGACGTGCGGACCCGTTCGGCGAGAGCCGGATCGACGGTCGCGTTGCCGTTCATCACGCGGGAGACGGTGGCCAGCGAGACGCCGGCGTGCTTGGCAACGTCGGTGATCGTGGTCTGCTTCTGCCCTGCCATCGGCTCCCCTTCGCGCCTTCCGGCGTGCGCCGTGCGCGCACCAGTGTGGCCATACTATGCGAGGAAACGTTTTATGACGGGAGACGACGATGTCCGGATCTGCTGCTGACCGAGCCGCGAAACGCGAGCGGGTGGCCGGTGTGCGGCGGGATGCCGGTGGTCGCCCACTCGTGCTCTCGTCGCACGAAGCGCTCGCCTGGTACCTCGAGGGCGTCCGCACGCATGTCTCCCTCGCCGGCCCGCCCGTCCTCGCCGTGCGCATCGACGACGACGGCGACACCCTGTTCGTCAGTGCGAACGAAGCCGAGAGGCTGATCGCCGAGGAGCTGCTGCCCGAGGATGCCGACCGCGTCGTCCGTGTGCCGTGGCACCAGCCCGTGCTCGAGGCCGCAGGTGCCGGTCTCGCCGAGGTCGATGTCACAGCCGCGCTGCGCGCCGCGCGCGCATCGCTGCTGCCCGCCGAGGCCGATCGGTACCGCGCGCTCGGGCGCGAGACCGCGGAGGTGCTGACGGCGGTCGCCCGCGGTCTGCGGGCGTCATCGACGGAGCGGTCGGCCGCGGCTGCGCTCGCCGAGGGGCTCGTGGCGCGGGGTATCGATCCGCTCGTGATCCTGGTCGCGGGCGAGGAGCGGCTGCCCCACCGGCATCCGCTCCCCGCCGACGGGGCGCTCGGGCGTCGGGCGATGCTCGTCGTCTGCGGGCGGCGGCACGGCCTGATCGCCAACGCGACCCGGTGGGTCGGCGAGGCAGGGGTCGACGATGACCGCATCCTCGAGGTCGAGGCGGCGTTCTTCGCCGCCACACGTCCGGGCGCCCGGCTGAACGACGTCTTCGCGGCCGGGACCGTCGGGTACGCGGCATCCGGGTTCGACGCGGACGAGTGGACGAAGCACCACCAGGGCGGACCGACCGGGTACGCCGGGCGCGACCCCCGCGCGACGACGCTGACGACGGATGTCGTCGCGTCACCGCACGCGTTTGCGTGGAACCCCAGCGCCCCGGGCGCGAAGGTCGAGGACACCGTGCTCGTGACGGAGTCGGGTATCGAGGTGCTGACGGTCGACCCCGCGTGGCCGACCGTGGAGTTCGGCGGGGTGCGCCGGCCGGTGGCGCGGGCGTTCGACTGACGCGGCGCGCTCGGATTCGGAGACGTCTATGGCGTTGATCCTGCATTCCCGCACGGGCGCCCGCATCGTGGACGGGTCTCCACCCTCGACACGGCGCAGGGGTCCATCGATATCTCCGCCTTCGGCGGCTCGGCTGCGCTGCGCGAGCTGCACGTGGCGGAGAACCTGCCGCTGCGAGGCGTCCCGGCCGTGCTGGCGGGCGCACCCCACGCGACCGTGCATGTCGCTCGTGATTTCCATGACGCACCCGACGGAGCGGAGCGGGTCCAACGCATCGCGGTCCCGATCAAGAAGCCCCGCGCCACGCGCTGACGTGAGGGCCCGCTCGAGATGAATGAACTCTCATTCTCGGGATGTGGATAGGGGTCGTTTTCGGCTGATTCTGCCGGGGACGATGTCGGAGGTTGGTGGCAGAGTGCAGGTATGACGGAAGCGATGGAAACCCCCGGTGGCGAGGCATATATCGCTGCCATCGCGGGGATCGTCGCGGACGTCGAGACGGTGGGTCGGCAGATCGCTGCGGGGCAGATCGCGCAGCTTCGCGTGCTCGCCGCGGCGGGACGGTTGGCGGAGGCGCAGAGCGCTCACGCGGACGCGAACGTCCTCCTGCACGACATGGCACTGAGGTCGATCGCTGCAGAAGTCGCCGGGGCAATGCGGATGACCGACCGGACGGTGCAACGCCGGATCCGTGAAGCACGGGTGACCATCGAGGGATTCCCGGCCGCGGTCGCCGCGTGGGAAGCGGGGCGGATCGTCCGCGGACACGTCTCGGCGATCGTGGATGCCGGGGTGAACCTGCCCGCCGAGTTGTGGGCGGAGTTCGAGAAGGTCGCGATCGAACGGTGCGAACGAGACACCCCGAACCGGGTGCGGGGTGAGTTGGAGATCCTCGCGCACCGGATGCACCCGCGATCCTTCGCGGAGAGGCACGAAGAGGCGGCCGCGGGACGTTGCGTCCGGTTGGTCGCCGGCCGGGATGGGATGAGCGACCTGATCGCGACCCTCCCCACCGTGATCGCCGAGGGGATCCACGATCGACTCACCCAACAGGCGCGCGCGATCATCGACACGCGAGGCGAGCGTGCGGCGACCTCCGATGTGATCGCGACCGATGGCCGCTCGACGGACCAGGTCCGGGCTGACGTGTTCTCAGACCTGCTCCTCGCGGGCATCCCGTCGTTGGACGACACCCGGGACACCGCGGCTGGGCCGCTGGGCGCGATCCGCGCACGCGTGCAAGTGCTGATCCCCGCCGCGACACTCACCGGTGCAGATGACGGGCCCTGCGATCTCTCGGGGCGCTCACCGATCGACCCGGTCACCGCTCGCACGCTCGCCGGTGAAACCGGAGTCTGGGAGCGTCTGCTGCACGACCCCGTCACCGGGGTCACCGTCGCGACGGACTCGTACCGTGTCCCGTCGAGGATGCGCAGGTTCCTGCAAGCTCGGGATCAGCACTGCCGGTTCCCCGGATGCCGGGTCGCCGCCATCCGCTGCGAAGTAGACCACACGCATGATCACGCGCTCGGCGGCAAGACAGAACTCTCGAACCTGGCCCACTTGTGCCAGAGACACCATTCGATGAAGCAGTTCACGGCCTGGAAAGTCCGACAACTCCAGGGTGGTGTCCTCGAATGGACCTCACCCCTCGGCAGGACCTACAGAGAAGACGCACCCACTCCGGCCGTCGCCTTCACCTCTGCCACCGCAAACCCCGGAGACCCGGCGCCCTTCTGATCCGGGCCTCCGGCGGTCAGGTCGGCGCGTCAGCTCCGCGCCCGCGCGTCAGTGCTTCAGCTCCGCCCCGTCACGCGGCTGCGCGCCGGCGCGCCATGAGCGCTGCGACGCCGAAGACGACAGCGACGACGCCGGCGAGGCCGAGCCAGAAGACGTCGAGCGCGAAGAGGTTGCCCGCGGTGCCCTCTCGGTCTACGCGGTCCATCTGCGCGGAGAGGTTCACCTGCGCGAGTACGACGAGCGCGAGGCCCACGAGGATCAGGGCGGTGCCGACGATGGTGCGCATCAGGGTTTCCTCCGGGATGTGGATGATGCTGTCACCATAGGGCCATGCTGGTCACGCCGTGAAGGTCGACCCCTTCGCGGGTTGATCCCCGTCGCGTCGCTCGATCGCACGCAGGCATTGCGCTACGAACCGTGCGATGCGTCGTGCCCCCTCGACGCGGAAGTGCGTGTCGTCGATCAGACCGTCCGGCCAGGCGGCGGTCTCGCCCGGCGCGTAGTGCGAGAGCAGACGAGCGGATGCCTCGTCCCCGAGGTCCTCGTAGAGCCAGGTCGTGAACGCCGTGAGGTCGATGAGGTCGACGCCGTCGGCGGCAGCGAGGTCGCGGACCGCGTTCGGATAGTCGCCGTGCGTCGGCGTCACGCGATCCCCGTCGAACCAGCGCCGCTCGCACGACGTGCAGAGCACCGGTCGGGCCCCGCGAGCGCGGACCTCGGAGACCATCCGATGCAGCCGATCGGTGTAGCCGCCGCGCGAGGCGAGCGACTCCGGCTGCTTCTGGTCGTTGTGCCCGAATTGGATGACGACGGTGTCGCCAGGGACGACATCGGTCAGCAGCGCATCCCACGCCCCGCTCGCGAGGAACGACTCTGTCGTCGCCCCACCGAACGCGTGATTGCGCACCTCCTCCGAGACGAACTCGTCGAGGCATTCGCCCCAGCCGGCCATGGGCTCCTCACCCGCCTTCATCGGCGCGACGGTCGAGTCTCCTGCCAGGTGGTAGGTCATCGGCATCCCTCTTTCATCCCGCACATGGCGATGCGGCGGCCGGGTGATCCCGACCGCCGCATCCGTCTGTCAGCTCGCGGCGAGTGCCGTCTCCACCTGCGAGATGAGCTCCTTCGCGGCATCCGCGGGAGTCGTCTTGTCGAAGGTGACGTCGTCGAGCAGCTTCGTGATGATCGGCCCGAGCTGCGAGGTCGGCAGCGCGATCGGGTTCTGCGGCGTGCCACCGGCCTTCGACAGGCGGTCGATGAAGGCCACCTGCTCCTTCTCGGAGTCGGTCAGATCGGGCGTGATGGCCTCGAGCACGGTCGGGTCGGCGGGGATGCCGAGGGTCAGCTTGTTGAGCGGACCGGCCTGCTCGCTGTTCAGCAGGAAGTCGATCAGCTTCGCAGCCTCCTTCGGGTGCTTCGACTTCGAGTAGACCGCGTACTGCACGGTCGGCTGGATGACCAGACCCACCTTGTCGGCGCTGTCACCGGGGACGTTGAGGATCTTCAGCTCCTGACCGGCTGCGCCCGCGTAGATGCTGATGAAGTTCAGCGGCGCGAACGTCATGCCGACCTTGCCCTGACCCATGAGGCTCTGCTCGAGCGACGCCGACGCGTCCTCGGCCGCGGTCGAGGCATCGGGCGACCCGCCGGAGTCCTGCAGGTCCTTCGAGAACTCGAAGAACTTCTCGGCCGTGGCCTCGCTGACGCCGAACTTGCCGTCCGCCGTATAGAGGTCCTCGCCGTTCTGGCGGGCGAACGCCATGAGCGACTGGTCGTTCGAGATGGCCGACGAGCCGTACGTGCCCTTGCCTGCCTTGTCGGAGATCTCCTTGGCGATCGAGATGTAGTCGTCCCACGTCCAGGTCGTGTCGTCGGGGATCGCGACGCCCGCCTTCTCGAAGACGGCCGGGTTGACGATGATGCCGCGCGAGCCGACACCCGTCGGCAGGGCGTAGAGCTTGCCGTCGATGATGCCGGCGTCGAGCGAGCCCGCCTGGAACTTCGACTGGTCGATGTCACCCGTGATGTCGGCGATCGCGTTCTTGCTCTTGTACAGCGGCAGCGCGTCGTACGTGATCTGCAGCGCGTCGGGTGCGCCACCGCCGGCGACCTGGGTCGCGAGCTTGTCGTAGTACCCGTTGTACTCGCTCGGCTCGCCCTCGACCTTGATGTTCGGGTTCGCCTTCTCGAACAGCTTGATCTGCTCGGCCTTGATGGCGTTCAGCTCATCGCTGCCCCACCAGGCGAAGCGGAGGGTGATCTGCTCGTCGCCGTTTCCGGCTCCGGATCCACCGCCGCAACCGGTCAGCGTGACGGCCAGCGCCACGCCGGCAGCGGCGAAGGCGAGGAGGCGTCGGTTCTTCATGGGGTTCCTCTCAGACGGTGCGGCGGCGGAGGGCGCGCAGCAGGACAGGGGTGATCCGAGCGGAGCGGAGGTCCGATCCACCGGCGGCCGTGCGTTCGTGTCGGGTCGGGCCGGAGGTGATCGGGGTCATGCCGCTCCTTCGCGGATCAAACGTTTTCTCAGCTGTGAGAAAACGCTTACTGACGGACGGTAGCGCCGGGGTCGCGATGTTGTCAACGATCGGTGTGTCTCGCTTGGGTCACGCCGTCAGTGTCGCGGCGAAGAATGCGCGTGCCTCGTCCTGCATCGCGGGACTCGAGACGTGACCGTCGTCGAAGAACGTCCCGCGGTAGCCCGGCGTCCCCGCCAGGGCTCGGTCCGCGTCGCGCATCCCCTCGATCGGGAACAGCGGATCCTGCGCCCCGTACTGCACGAGGAGCTCGCGCGGAGACGCGGATGCCGCGATTTCGGGGAGGTCTCCCGCCGCCCGGATGCCGGGGCTGTTCAGCAGCCACGAGTGCGTGTCGATCTCGCGCGGGACGAGCGAAGCGAAGGTCGCCATCATGCACGTCACGACGGTCGCCCGCACCCGGTCGTCGAGGGCGCGCAGCATCACGGCGCGCCCGCCGCCGCCCGACAGCCCGAACGTGCCGAGCCTCTCGGCATCCACCTCGTCGAGTCCGGCGAGCACGTCGAGGGCGGCGACGTCCTCGGTCATCACGGCGCCCGCGAGCGACGTGCCGAGCATGCCCGCGGCCTTCGCGAGGGAATCCTCGTGCAACGACGCGACGGCATCGAACCGCTCGGCCTCGGTCGGGGTCACGCCCTCCTCGCGCCAGAGCGCCTCGCGACCTGCGATCAGTCCCGCGAGACGGGGTGTCGGGTGCGAGAGGTCGAACGCCCTGCTGCCCCACGAGAACGTGTCGTGGGCGAGGACGACGAAGCCGTCGCGCGCCAGGTCGTTCGCGGGAGCGAGCCCGCCGTAGACGTTCTCGCGCAGACGGGATGCCGACGGGTGGGGCGCCTGGTCCGTTTCGAGCAGCTGCTCCGCGCCGACCGAACGGACGCCACCGTGGCAGTGCAGGCCGAGCAGTCCGGGGAGGCCGCGACGATCGTCGTCGGGACGCAGCACCCAGGCGCGGGTGCGGGGGCCGTAGGGCAGCTGCCAGGAGAGCTCGCGGCCGTGCACGCCGCCTGACCGCCACTCGCGCTCGACGCGGACGTCGCCGGCGACGGCGCGGCGGACGCCGAGGATCGAGGCGAGGATCGAGGCGAGGATGCGGCGCGTCCCGGATCCGCTCGTCGGCACCTGCTCGCGTTCCAGGAAGGCCGGCCAGTCGGGGTACCCGGCGATCGGGCCGAGGTCCGGCATCTGCTCGTCGACACGGGCGGAATCGGCCATGGCGGCTCCTCGTCTTCGGGGACCGCTTGTGCGCTCCGCTCGATAGTGTATCGTCACAGAAAGCGCTTTCTGAGCGTGTCGTCGGCGGTCGCAGGAGACCGTCGAAAGTGTCGAGGAGGACCCGGATGAGCGCGATCAGCGAGCTGTCCCAGATACGCCGCCCGCGCGGCAAACGAGGCGCGCGCGAGCGACCCAAGGACACGAAGGCCGCCCTGGTCTTCCTGGCCCCGTGGCTCCTCGGGCTGATCCTCGTCACGGTGCTGCCCATCATGGCGTCGCTGTACCTGTCGTTCACGAAGTACGACCTGTTCAACGCCCCCGAGTGGATCGGGCTCGACAACTACGTGCGCATGTCGCAGGATCCTCGACTCGGGGCATCCCTCGGTGTGACCTTCGTCTACGTGCTCGTCGGCGTCCCGCTCGCCATGGCCGCTGCCCTCGGCGTCGCGCTGCTGCTCGACAAGGGACTGCGCGGACTCGCGTTCTACCGGTCGATGTTCTACCTGCCGTCGCTGCTCGGCTCCTCGGTCGCCGTCGCGATCCTGTGGAAGCAGATCTTCGGCGTCGACGGCATCGTCAACCAGTTCCTCGCCGTCTTCGGCATCGAGGGACCGGGCTGGATCTCGAACCCCGACACCGCGCTGTCGACCATCATCCTGCTGAGCGTGTGGGGCTTCGGCGCCCCGATGGTCATCTTCCTCGCGGGCCTCCGGCAGATCCCGGTCATGTACTACGAGGCCGCATCCGTCGACGGGGCCGGACCCGCGCGCCAGTTCTTCTCGATCACGCTGCCGCTGCTGAGCCCGATCGTCTTCTTCAACCTCGTGCTGTCGATGATCGGCGCGTTCCAGGCCTTCACGCAGGCCTTCATCATCTCGGGTGGATCCGGCGGACCGTCGGACTCGACCCTCTTCTACACGCTGTACCTCTACCAGAAGGGGTTCACGGCGTTCGACATGGGCTACGCCTCGGCCATGGCCTGGCTGCTGGTCGCCATCATCGCGGGCTTCACTGCCGTGAACTTCGCTCTCTCCAAGCTGTGGGTGTTCTATGACGACTGAACTGATCACGACCCGCGACCGTCGCTTCGCCCAGGAGCGTCAGCGCATCCGACGGCGGCAGAGCGCGGGTCTCGGCGGACGCTCGAAGGTGAGCGTCGTCGCCCGTCACGTCTTCCTCATCGCGACGTCCGCGCTGATGCTCTATCCGCTCCTGTGGATGGTCGTCAGCTCGCTGCGACCCAACGACGAGATCTTCCGCCTGCCGGGCCTCTGGCCGCTGTCGTTCGAGGTGTCGAACTACACCGAGGGATGGAACGCCCTCTCGCCCTCGTTCGGCACGTACCTGTGGAACTCGATCGTCGTGGTCGCCGGCTCCATCGTCGGCAACCTGATCTCGTGCTCCATGGCGGCGTACGCGTTCGCCCGGCTGAACTTCCACTTCAAGCGCACGATGTTCGCGATCATGCTCGTCACGATCATGCTCCCCGTGCACATCGTGATCGTGCCGCAGTACATCATGTTCAGCCAGCTCGGCATGGTGAACACGTTCTGGCCGCTCATCCTGCCGAAGGCGCTCGCGACCGACGCGTTCTTCATCTTCCTGATGGTGCAGTTCATCCGCGGCATCCCTCGCGACCTCGACGAGGCCGCCCGGATCGACGGCGCCGGACATGCGCGCATCTTCCTGCAGATCCTGCTGCCGATGATGACCCCGGCCCTCGCGACGACGGCGATCTTCACCTTCGTCTGGGTGTGGAACGACTTCTTCGGCGCCCTCATCTATCTGAACAACCCCGACCTGTTCACCGTGCCGCTGGCGCTCCGCCAGTTCATGTCGGCCCAGGGGGCGTCGAACTTCGGCGGCATGTTCGCGATGTCGGTCGTCTCGCTCGTCCCGGTGTTCCTGGCGTTCCTGTTCGGTCAGCGCTTCCTCATCCGAGGCATCGCCACCACCGGCATCAAGTAAGCCCGAACGCGAAGGCGGCGACCCCTGGAGGTCGCCGCCTTCGTCGTGCGTGGGGGAGCGTCAGCCGAGGCGGAGGGCGGCGACGACCTCGGCATCCGACAGGCGACCGTCGGCGACGAGCAGGCGGTACGAGCGGGTGACGGGGATGCCGGGGGCCAGCTCCACGGCACGGTCCCAGGCGAGGGCGGCGCCGATGCCCGGGTAGCCCGCGACCCGGACGAACCAGGGGTCGGCCGCCGAGTCCTCGTCGAGCGGCGCCATCGCGACGGTCGCCGTGCCGGTGGGGAACTCCGCTGACCACGCGAGCCAGGGGGCGACGGTGCCGTGCACCGCATCCTCGCCGTGCGCCGAGGCGGTCCGCACGTCGACGTCGGTCGCCGCGGGCAGCCGCCACGCGAGTCCGCCGTAGCCGCCGCCGACCCGGCCGTTGCTGCCCGGGCCGCCGAGGTGCAGCGTGCCGGCGCGCGTGGCGAGCGTGAACGTCAGGTCGATGGTGGCCGCGCCGGGCCCGGCCTCGGCGACCGTCATCCGACGCTGCTCGGTGAGCATCTGCGCGCCATCGCGGCCGATCCACGCGAACTCGGCTTCGAGGGCGGATGCCGCCCCCTCGACGCGCGTCGCGACGATGCGTCCGTGGTCGTCGCGCCAGACGTAGTCGCGTCCGGGGGTGTAGGTGCGGCCGCCCCAGAAGTTGACTCCCGAGACGTCTTGCAGCGAGACGCTGATGCCGAGGTGCCAGTCGTGGTCGGCGGGGTGCGTGTCTGACACGACGACGCCGCCCGGCGTGCTCACCGGATGGAGGTAGGGACGCGGGCTCGACGATCGGGTCACATCGGCGCCGTCGACGAGGACGGCGATCGGATGCTGCGGCTCGCCCGGTGCGGCGAGGTCGGCCAGGACGGCGGCCTCGGTCTTCGCGGCCCACGGCAGGTGCAGCTCCGCGAAGGTCGCCTCGGCGTCGACCGCGCGCTCCACGGCGTCCTGCACGCCCGTGATGACGACGCGCGGCGAGCGGCCCTCCTCGTTCCACGTCACGAACGCGGCGTCGATCGCGACCGGCTCGGTGTCGGCGACGGCATCCATCACACGGACGAAGGCTCCCGTCTCGTGCAGCGGAGCGAGCATCGGTGTGCCGTGGTCGCGGTGGTCGAGCAGGTTCTCGACGAGGTCCACGCGGCCGAACTCGACGCGGCGGCCGTCGGTCTCGACGACGTCCTCCGTGTAGAAGAAGGTGGCCGATCCGCGGGTGCCGCGGATGAGGACGTACGGGTCCTCGTCCTGCACGGCGCAGAGGGTCAGCGCGGAGGTGACGCGGATGCCGCGGCCGGTCGACAGGCGGATGACGCTGGTGTCGTCCCCCTCGATCGCGTTGGCGCGGTAGAGGTCTGCGGTGATCTGCGTCACGTCCGTGGCGGCGGTCGACTGGGCGACGGCGAGGGCGGTCGCGGTCGCGTGGGCGAGAGGGTTCGCGACGACGCCGTCGAGGACGGGGAACCCGTCGAGCACACGGTGCCCGGCCCACCGGCTGCGCGACCAGTACGCCCGGTCGCGGCACCAGAGCCCGACGGCGCCGATCGCCTGGATCGGTCCGAGCCCGAACTCGTCGGCGATGAGGGCGGGGATGGCGAGCGATCCGAGGCTCTGGAACCCTACCTGGACGCGCGCGCCCGAGGCCGCCGCGGCATCCGCCAGCACGGCGAAGTCGGCGGACGACAGCACGGGCGGCTTCTCGAGGTAGAGGTCGATGCCGCGCGAGACGACGAGGCCGGCGAGGGCCGCGTGGGTGTGCAGGGGCGTCGCGACGATGACGACGTGGATGTCGTCGACGGCGTCGAGCGCATCGGCGAGTGAGGCGAACGCCTGCGTGCCCGCCGGCAGGTTCTCGGGCGGCACGGGGGTGGGATCGGCGACGGCCACCAGCTCGACGCGATCGCCGAGGCGGCGCAGGTTCTCGAGGTGGACGGTTCCGAAGCCCTGGGCTCCGGCGAGGACGATGCGGGTTCGTCGGGGGACGGTCACGGGGACTCCTTCGTCGGCTCCTTCGAGTATGCCAGCAAGCGCTTTCCCCATGCGGCATCCTCTTCTCGTCATCCGCCGATCAGGCGCCCCAGCACGATGCCGAGAAGTCCTGCCGCGACGGCGGCCACCAGCATCCCGACGGCGTTCACCGATGCCAGAGCGTATCGGCGCTGCTGCACGAGCCGGACCGTCTCAAAGCTCGCGGTGCTGAACGTCGTGAACCCGCCGCACAGGCCCGTGCCGATCACGAGTCGCCACGCGTCGTCGAGGCTGCCGCCGAGGGCGAGCTGCGTGACGAACCCCAGGATGAACGAGCCCGACACGTTGATGAGGAGCGTGCCGAGCGGGAACGCGCCCCTCACACGCGCTTTGATGGCACCGTCGACGATGAGGCGGAGCGCCGCACCCACGCCTCCCGCGAGCGAGAGCGCCACGAAGAGAAGGGGCGTCATCGGGCAGCCTGCTTCCGGCGGCGTGCGGCAGCGAGGGCGATGCCCGCCACCGTCGCCAGCGCCCCGACCGCGACGGTGGCGAGGGCGTATCCGATGCCGGCCGCGGCGTGGTCGTCCGCCAACAGCAGCCCGGTGTCGACGGCGAGGGCGCTGTACGTCGTGAATCCCCCCGCGAAGCCGGTGCCGAGCAGCAACCGCAACGACCGACGCCGGCCGACGTCGGGTCCTCGGCGGGAGAGGCCCTCGAGCAGCGCACCGAGGAAGAGGGCACCGACGATGTTGATGGCGAAGATCGCCACCGGGATGCCGCCCACCGCCGGGATCGCGAGAGAGAGCGCTTCGCGGGCCGCCGTTCCCGCCGTCCCGCCGGCGAGCACGAGCAGGATCGACCGCCCCGCGAGATGCACGGGGCGTTGCTCGTGCTCGGGTGCTGGCGTGGTCATCGGGTCCCGGTGTCGAGGGAAGGCGGGCGGTTCCACGATAGACCCGCGGGTTCGGGCGCCCCGGCTGGGCTTGCGGGGACCCGACGTGTCGCGGATGCCGGGGCTCGGCGGCATCCCGCGTCCCCGGAACGCGCGTGTACTGGTCGCGGGGGCTTCCGGCCCGGCATCGGTCGCGCCTACGATGGGACCATGACGCGGAAAACGCTTTCCCATCTGGAAGGTCTCATCGACGGCGACCGCCCCGCGCGGTCGGTGCTGCGTCTGCTCGCCCGGCGGCCGGGACGGATGACCGTCGCCGTCCTCGCGTTCGCGGCGAAGGAGATCCCGCTCTGGTTCCTGCCGGTCGTCACGGCCGCGGTCATCGACGTCGTCGCCGGCCGCGGCGACGTGTCGCAGGTCATGTGGTGGTTCGTGCTGGCCGCCGTCCTCCTGCTGCAGAACTACCCGAACCACATCCTCTACACGCGCAGCTTCATGACGGTCGTCCGCGACACCGGCGCTGACCTGCGCAACGCCCTCGCCGAGCGGCTGCAGAGCCTGTCGATCGGCTACCACACGCGCATCAGCTCGTCGATCGTGCAGACCAAGGTCGTCCGCGACGTCGAGAACGTCGAGCTGATGCTGCAGCAGGTCACGCACCCGCTCCTGTCCGCGACGATGGTCATGATCGGCGCCATCACGATGACCGCGATCGCCGTCCCCGCGTTCCTGCCGGTCTACGCGCTCGCCGTCCCGATCGCGATCGGCATCCGCTACGGCATGCGGCGACGCTCGCACGATCGCAACGCGCACTTCCGCCGCGAGGTCGAGACGCTCTCGGCCCGCGTCGGCGAGATGGCGTCCCTCATCCCCGTCACCCGGGCGCACGGCCTCGAGCAGACCGCTGTGACCCGGGTCGCGACCGGGGCCGACGGCGTCCGACGCGCCGGGCTGCACCTCGACATGCTCAACGGCCACGTCGCGTCCGTGTCGTGGGTCGCGATGCAGCTGCTCGGGGTGGGATGCCTCGTCCTCGCCGCGACCTTCTCGCTCACCGGCATCCTGCCCATCACCCCCGGTGAGGTGGTGCTGCTGTCGACGTACTTCACGCTGCTCACGCAAGGGTTGACGCAGCTGCTCATGCTCATCCCGGTCGGAGCGCGCGGACTCGAGTCGGTGCGCTCCATCGCCGAGGTGCTGCAGGACCCCGACCTCGAGCAGAACGCCGGCAAGCGCACCGTCGACGCCGTCACGGGCGACCTGACCCTCCATCGCGCGTCGCACCGGTACGCCGGCGCCGCCGAGGATGCGCTGCATGCCATCGACCTGCACGTCCCCGCCGGCGCGACCGTCGCCTTCGTCGGGTCGTCGGGGTCGGGCAAGTCCACGATGCTCAACCTCATCCTCGGGTTCCTCCGCCCGACGGGAGGGCGCATCCTCCTCGATGGCGACGACATGCAGGACCTCGACCTGCGCACCGTCCGCCGATTCGTGTCGGTCGTTCCGCAGGAGTCCGTCCTCTTCGAGGGGACCATCCGCGAGAACATCGCCTACGGTCTCGGCGACGTCGACGACGCTCGGATCGAGCGGGCCCTGCGCGATGCGAACGCGTGGGGGTTCGTGCAGGACCAGCCGCAGGGGTGGGACACCGTGGTCGGCGAACGCGGCGCGCGCCTGTCGGGCGGCCAGCGGCAGCGGCTCGCGATCGCCCGCGCCCTCATCCGCGACCCGAGGATCCTCCTGCTGGATGAGGCGACCAGCGCCCTCGACCCCGAGTCCGAGGAGCTCGTGAAAGATGCCCTCGGTCGCCTCATGACGGGGCGCACGACCCTCGTCGTCGCGCACCGGCTCTCGACCGTCCGGCAAGCCGACGTCATCGTCGTCCTCGAGCGCGGCGAGATCGTCGAGCGCGGCTCGCACGACGAACTGCTCGAGCGCGGCGGCCGCTACGCGCAGCTCCATCTCGCGCAGGCGGGTCTCGCATGATCGAGGTCTACCGCGATCCCGTCTACGACGGCGCGACCGATCCGCTCGTCGTGATCGCCGGCCCCGGCGACTGGTGGATGTTCTACACGCAGCGGCGCGCGACCCATCCCGACCCGGGTCCGGGCGTCGCCTGGGTGCACGGGAGCCGCATCGGCGTCGCCCGCTCGACCGACGGCATCCGCTGGTCGTACGCGGGGACGCTCGAGCCGACCGCCGACGGGCTGCAGCTGGATGCCGCCGGCCCGCCCGCGCGCACGGATCGCACCCACTGGGCGCCCGAGGTCGTGTTCGACGGGCAGATCTGGCGGATGTACCTGACCGAGATCGACGGGGTCCCCGACCGGTGGCCGGGGTACGCGCGTCACATCGTGGAGTACCGGTCGGCGGATCTGTCCGAGTGGCATCGGATCGGCGCGCTCGCTCTCGACAGCGACCGCGTGATCGACGCGGGTGTCGCTCGCGCCCCCGACGGGCGCTGGCGCCTCTGGTACAAAGACGAGGCCGCCGAGTCGGTCACCAAGGTGGCCGTATCGGACGACCTGACCACCTGGGAATCCGAGGGCACCGCGATCGGCGGACGGTCCCACGAGGGTCCGACGGTGTTCGAGCTCGGCGGATCCTGGTGGATGATCGTCGACGAGTGGCGCGGCATGGGCGTGTACCGCTCGGACGATGCGATCTCGTGGCGGCGGCAGGGTGGAGCGGATGCCGTCATTCTCGGCGCCGGCACGGTGCCCAGCCCGGGGTTCGGCCATCACGGGGCGCCCGTGCGCGACGGGGAGCGCGTCTGGTTCTACTTCTTCACGCACCCGGGCGTGCCCGATGAGCCCGATGGGCGGCGCTGTGCCGTGCTCCGCGCGCGCCTCGAGGTGCGCGGCGACGAGCTCGTCGTGGTGCGCTGACTCGCGGCCTGGCCGGTCCGCTCGAGATGCGAGTATGGGCCATAGGGTGGGTTGGGACCGGTCACAGCTGCGTCGTAAAAACGTTTCAATCTTCTTGAAAAACGTTTCAATTGGCGCTACTCTCGGGGCAAGCGCTTTCCTGTGGGCATCGATCCACGGCACCGAAGGAAGTCGCAATCACGGACCATGACGTCCACCAGCACTCGCAACACGGACGTTCGAGAGAGGACAAAGATGTTCAGCAAACGCGCACTCGCCGCCGTCGCACTCGCGACGGGGTCAGTCATCGCCCTTGCCGGCTGCGCCGGCTCGCCGGAGCCCGCCGGCACCTACGACCCCGACGAGAAGGTCTCGCTCGACCTCGCGTTCTGGGGCAACGACGTGCGCGCCGATCTCTACAACAAGGCGATCGACGCGTTCAACGAGAAGTACCCCAACATCAAGGTGAGCACGAGCTTCCTCGCGTTCCCCGAGTTCTGGGAGAAGCGGCAGACCGAGGCAGCGGGCAAGAACCTCCCCGACGTCATGCAGTTCGACTACTCGTACCTGCGGCAGTACTCCGAGAACGGGCTCCTCCTCGACCTCGACCCGTACCTCGGCGGCATCATCGAGACCGACCCGCTCCCGCAGAACATCCTCGACATCGGTGTCGTCAACGACACCACGTACGGCATCGCGACCTCCACGAACGCCTGGGGCCTGTTCACCAACCCGGTCCTGCTCGAGAAGGCCGGTGTCGACGAGTTCCCCGGCGGCTCCTGGGACGACTACACCGCCTGGATGAAGGACATCACCGACGCCAGCGGCGGTGAGTACTGGGGCGGCAGCGATTACACCGGCCGCATCCAGAACTTCGAACTCCAGTTGCGCGCGGAGGGTGGCAACCTCTTCACCGAGGACGGCAAGCCCGGTTTCGACGAGGCGCGCCTGAAGGCGTTCTGGGAGGAGGGCCAGTCGATCCGTGACGGCATCGGAGCGCCGCAGCAGACCGTCGAAGAGGCTCTGCCGCTCGGTCCGTTCGACACGGCCATCACCGCCAGCGAACTCACGTGGGACAACTTCGGCGCCGGCTACCTCGGCAACCTCGGCGAGAGCTACACCGAGCTCGGCCTCGTCGCCCCGCCGGTGACCGAGGAAGGCGCCAAGGACCTCTACCTGAAGCCCTCCATGCTGCACTCGATCGCAGCGAACACCGACCACCCCGAGGCTGCGGCGACGCTCGTGAACTTCCTCGTCAACTCGCCCGAGTCGGGTGAGATCTTCGGCACCAACCGCGGTCTGCCCGCGTCGGAGACCGCTCTGGCCGCCGCCGACCTTGACCCGCTGAGCCAGCAGGTCAAGGCGTACGAGGAGTCCATCGCCGACCGTCTCGGCGACGCACCTCCCGTTCCGATCGTCGGCTATGGCACCCTCGAGGAGAAGTTCCGTCAGCTCGGCGTCGAACTGAACTTCGGGACCATGACCGTGGACGAGGCCGTCTCGCAGTTCTTCACCGAGATGGACGTCGCCCTCAACTCGTGACCGATCGCGGGGTCCGGATGCCGCGGCATCCGGACCCCGCACCGTCCCCCCGACATCAGGAGCCACCCGTGAGCACCACCGCGACGAGAGTCATCGTCACCGGCGAGAAGCGGCGTCGCGCACTCGCGAACAAACGCCGGCCCGAGAACCTCAGCCGTCCCACCCAGCGCTCGCGCGCCCGCAAGGAGACGCTCGCCGGCTACGGGTTCCTCATCCCATGGCTGGTCGGCTTCTTCGGGCTGACGATCATCCCGATGGGGTACTCGCTGTACCTGTCGTTCACGCGGTACAACATCTTCACGCCGCCCCGCTGGATCGGGTTCGACAACTACGTCCGCCTGTTCACGAACGACCCGCAGTTCATCCAGTCGGCGCAGATCACTCTCGTCTACGTGTTCGTCGGGACGCCGATCACCCTGATCGCCGCCCTCCTCGTCGCGATGCTGCTCAACTACCGCGACAAGGGCGCCGGCTTCTTCCGCTCCGCGTTCTACGCCCCGTCGCTCATCGGCGGCTCGGTGTCGGTCGCGATCGTCTGGCGCGCGATGTTCGGCTCGGAGGGCCCCGTCGACTCGTCCCTGTCGGCCATCGGCATCGACCTCGGTGGCTGGATCGGAAACCCGAGCCTCGTCCTGCCCGCCATGATCATCCTGTCGATCTGGCAGTTCGGCGCGACGATGGTCATCTTCCTCGCGGGGCTCAAGCAGGTGCCGAAGGAGCTCTATGAAGCGGCCGAGATGGACGGCGCCGGGCCCTGGTACCGCTTCCGCGCGGTGACCCTTCCGATGCTCTCGCCGGTCATCTTCTTCAACCTGCTGCTGGGTCTCATCGGTGCGTTCCAAGTGTTCGCCTCGGCGTACATCATCTCGAACGGCTCGGGCGGCCCCGCCGGCATGACGAACTTCATCACGATCTACCTCTACAAGCGAGGCTTCAGCGACGGCCAGATGGGCTACGCCGCTGCGATCGCCTGGGTCCTGCTGGTGGTCGTCGCGATCATCGCCTTCATCCTCTTCCGCACCCAGCGCTCCTGGGTGCACTACGCCGGAGACAACCGATGAGCACATCCAACGTCGCCACGACCTCGGGCGCGGCATCCACCCCGGTCTTTGCCGCGCAGCAGACGATCGCCGCTCCGCCGCGGCGTCGCCGCGTGAAGCGCAAGACCTGGCAGACGGTCATCTGGCTGGTCGTCCTGATCGCGCTGACCGCCCTCGTCCTGTACCCGCTCGTGTGGCTGGGCATCTCGACGCTGAAGCCGAACTCCGAATTCGGTCAGAACCCCGGACTCATTCCGCAGCAGCCGACCTTCGACAACTATCTGAAGGTCTTCGACGGCATCGCCGGCGTCCCGCTGTGGCAGTTCTTCGGCAACTCGCTCATCCTCGCGGTCCTGGCCGTCGTCGGCACCGTGTTCTCGAGCGCACTGGCCGCCTACGCGTTCGCCCGCATCCAGTTCAAGGGACTCGGCATCCTGTTCGCCGCGATGATCGGCACGCTGCTGCTGCCGTTCCACGTCGTGATCATCCCGCAGTACATCCTGTTCAACAATCTGGGCCTGGTCGACACGTTCTGGCCGCTCGTGCTGCCGAAGTTCCTCGCGACGGAGGCGTTCTTCGTCTTCCTCCTCGTGCAGTTCATGCGTCAGATGCCGCGCGACATGGATGAGGCGGCCCGCATCGACGGCGCCGGACACGTCCGGATCTTCTGGGCGATCATCCTTCCGCTCGTGAAGCCGGCGCTGATCACGTGCGCGATCTTCGCCTTCATCTGGTCGTGGAACGACTTCCTCGGGCCCCTGCTGTACCTGACGAGCCCGGAGAACTACCCTCTCCCGATCGCGCTGCGCCTCTACAACGACCAGTCGTCGACGAGCGACTTCGGCGCGACGGTCACGGCCTCGTTCCTCGCCCTCGTGCCCGTGCTGCTGTTCTTCCTCGTGTTCCAGCGCTTCCTCGTCGACGGCGTCGCGACGCAGGGCCTCAAGGGCTGACGATGGCCGCGACGCGAACGGATCGGCGGGCGGTGCGTGCCGCGGTGCGCGCCGACCGTTCCGGCAGCGGTCCGGTCCTCGAGGAACGGGCTCCGTCCCGGTTCCCCGGCGCCGCCGCGAAGTTCGCGCTCTTCGGGGAGGTCCTCCTCGTGGGTCTGCTCGTCGTGCTCGTCGGCGTGCTGGTCGTGACCCTGCCGATCGCGCTGGCGGCCGGCATCCGTCACCTGGCCCGCTACATCGCGGCGGAGGACTCGCGGCTCGGTCTGTTCTGGCGCGACGTCCGTGCCGGGATCGCCGGCGGCAGCGTCGTCGGGCTCATCGCCGCGGTGATCGCCGTCGTGCTGGCCATCGACATCGACCTCGCACGGTCGGGGTTCCTGCCCGGTGGCGGCGTCATCGAAGCCGTCGGATGGACGGGCCTCGCCGTCCTCACCGTCGGGCTGCTGATCGCAGCCGGCGCGTGGGATCCGCGGACCGGCTGGCGAGCGGCCGTCCGCAGCGTTCCGGCGACCGTCCGCAGCGACCTGCGCGGGCTCGCGTTCTATGTCGCGGCGGTCGCGCTCGTCGTCATCCTGACGTGGATGCTGCCGCCCCTGCTGCCCGCCGCGCTCGGCTGCGCGGTGCTCGCCGTCGTGGCGGTCCCCGAGCGCCGACGCTGAGTCAGCGCACGCGACGGACGGTGAACGTCGCCCGCCCGGGTGTCGTCCCGGTCACGTAGAGCCGCGGACCACCCAGGGCGTCGGTGCCGCCCAGGTAGTCGTAGTCCTCACCGGGAAGGTACGCGGCCGGTGCGGACGAGCCCGTCCCGGGGCCGATCTCGAGGATGTCGTCGCCGACGGCGTACCGCGCGGTCCCCCCGGTGAGCACGGCTGTGCCGTCGGCCCGCACGTCGACCCCCTCGAACGCGCCGCCCGAGCGGAAGGCGAACTCGAGGCTCCACGCACAGATCGGACCCTCGGTCTCGACCGTCAGCTGAACGCCGTCCTCGACGGGCACGACGTCGATGCGGGTACGGAGCGGAACCTCGTCGCGCGGACGCTCGTCGAACGACATCGCGGCCGAGAAGCGACCCTCGTCGACGACGCGGTAGTCGCCGCCCGGGCGGCGGAGCGTGGTGTTCAGCGGCCCGAAGTACGCGGGGGAGAGCCGCTCCTCGAGCACGATGCGGTCGTCCTCGACGGTCATCTCATCGGCGCGGAACGGGCCGAGACCGAAGAAGTGCCGCGAGAGTCGCACCGAGTCGAGGACGGCGTCGCCGGCGAACAGGCGCAGGAACGTCGGGTTGCTCGCGAGGCCCGAGCGGATGCGGCGGGCGACGGTGTAGTCCGACCCGCCGAAGACCACCAGCGAACGGTCGGGCGTTCGGTCGACGACGAGCCCTGAGACCGGCCACACGATGCGCGCCCGGTCAGCCGGCGCCGTGCCCGCGGGCAGCGGCTCGCGCAGCGCCGGGTGCAGGATCATGTCGGCGAGGGCCGTCTGCGGATCGATGACGGGTGCGGATGCCGCGACCCGCGCCGCCCACGCGAAGTCACCCCGTCCCGTCTCGAGGGCGATGCGGCGGTAGTGGAGGGCGAACGGCGCGAGGGGGAACCGGGTCTCTCGCTGGTCCTGCCTGCGGGAGTGCACGGTCTCGACGGAGCCGTCGGGGTGGATGAGTCCCAGGGTCGCCTCGAGGTTCCGTGCCACGACGTCGTGGAGCTCGGGCAGGCCGAGGACGTCGCCGATGACCAGGAGCGAGGGGTTCGAGACGTAGACCGCGTAGTTCGCGCTGCGCTCGGAGTACAGGCCGTCGGCGTCGATGTCGATGCCCTCGGCGAGCCATTCGCGCGCCCGCGCCTCGAGCCGCGGGTCGGGGCGGTGTCGATGCAGCCGGGTGAGCGCGGCGCTCAGCTCCCAGCGATGGTTCGGCGTGTGCACGCCACCCGCGAGCAGCGCCGGGGTGGCGCGATCGGCGATGCCTCCCAGCACCTCGGCGACCCGGTCGAGCCGGGCGTCGCCCGAGCTGCGCGCGAGCTCGAGGATGTCGCCGACGTCGTTGATCGTGAATCCGGTGTCGGGCGGCGACTCGACGTTGTCGCCGCCGAGGAAGAGCCCCGTCGGCGACTGCAGGTCGTGCAGGATCCCCGCATACCTCTCGGCGAGGGCGACCGCCGCCGGGTCGCCGGCGAATGCGGACCCCGGCTCGAGGAAGACCGCGACCAGCAGCTTCGCGCGTCTCATCGACTCGCGGTGCGGTCCGAGCGGGGCGAGCGACACGTCGGTCGACGCCTGCAGGAGCGCGGTGGCCTCGGCATCCGCCGCGGCCATCACGTCGGCGACGAAGGTGTCGGTATCGGGGTCGATCATCATGACTGCTCCGGTTCGTGCAGCGCGATGCGCAGGGTGACGACCTCGAACGCGCGCAGGTCGAGCGCGACGGTGCGGTCGTCGGTCCGCCGCGCGGCGTCGGCGCGGCCGCGGCCGACGGTCTCGACGAGGTCGCAGACCTCGAGTGACGAGCTGGGGACATCGAGGTGCAGCGTGCCGCCGGTGCGGGCGCCGCGCTGCTCGAAGGCGCGGACGATGAGGTCGCCGCTGCCGTCCGCCGCGAGCTTGACCGCCGAGACGACGATGCCGTCGGTCGAGCTCGTCACGAGCGGTGCGACCGGCGCTGCGCCCGTGACCTCGCGCAGCGGCGAACCGACGATCGCACCCCAGCGGGCAGCATCCGTCGTCGCCTCGGCCGGCGCGAAGAGCGACGTGAACTCGTGCACGCCCTGATCCGCGTCGGGGTCGGGGAACGTCGGCGCGCGCAGCAGCGACTGCCGCACGGTCGTGACCGTCCCGTCCTCGTCACTCGTGCGCGTCGCATCGTGGCCGTACATGCCGTCGTTGACGATCGCCGCACCGGTGCCCGGCTCGCCGACGTGCACCCACCTGTGCGCGCAGACCTCGTAGCGGGCGGCATCCCACGACGTGTTCGTGTGCAGCGGGCGACGCACGTGACCGAACTGCGTCTCGTAGGCCGCGTCCTGCGCGTGCACCGCGACGGGGAACGCGAGCTTGAGCAGACGGTGCCGCTCGTGCCAGTCGACGCGGGTGCGGATGCGGACGCCGCCGCCCTCGGGGTGGATGTCGATCCATTGCTCGGCGGTGCCGTTCGGCAGCGGGTGCACGACGTGCACGACGCCGTCGACCAGCTCGGCCGTGCCGCCGTCGACGTCTGTCGTGGCGAGGCGGTACGAGGCGTCGAGCTCCCACGCGTCCCACTTCGACGGTGCATCGACGTGCAGCTGCAGCAGTCCGCCGCGGTGACCGGCGGGGATGAGGTCGCGCCCGGTGGCGAGCTCGACCACGCTCCGGAGGGTGCCGTCGGGTCCGACGCGCACGTCGATCTGGTCGGAGCGCAGGCGGAATCCGCCGTCGACGTTCTCGGCCGTGACCGGCACCGGCGCCGGCGCGGGTCCCGCGCCGCCCGCGGCGATCGCGGCGACGGGTGCCGTGCCCGGGTTGAGCGCCAGGGGCTGCGAACCCTCGCCGACGAGGGCGGCGACGGCATCCGCGATGATCCGCTCGAGCCGGTCGGTCGTCTCGGCGTGCGAGCGCTCCGCCTCGCGGTGCACCCACGCGATCGCGCTGCCGGGGAGGATGTCGTGGAACTGCAGCAGCAGCACCTCGCGCCAGAGCTCGTCGAGTTCGACGGCAGGGTACGGGATGCCGCGGCGCACCGCGGCGGCCGCGCTCCAGTGCTCCGCCTCGACGAGCAGGGCCTCGTTCCGCCGGTTGCCGCGCTTGGTGCGCATCTGCGACGTGAAGATCCCGCGGTGGAACTGCAGATACATCTCGCCGGACCAGACGGGCGGGTCGGTGGGTTCGGCGGCCGCCTCGAGGAAGAACTCTCGCGGCGTGCCGAAGGCGACCGTGGGGGAGCCCTCGAGGTCGGCCTGCAGGCGGGCGTCGGCCATCATCTCGCGTGTCGGTCCGCCGCCGCCGTCGCCGAAGCCGAACGGCATGAGCGAGCGGGTGCTGGCCGCGTGGTCGGCGAAGTTGCGGACACTGCGGGCGAGCTCGGTCGGCCGCATGTCGCCGCTGTAGGTGTTGTTCGGCGGGAAGTGCGTGAAGATCCGCGACCCGTCGAGCCCCTCCCAGACGAAGGAGTGGTGCGGCATCGTGTCGACGTCGTTCCAGCACATCTTCTGCGTGAAGAACCACTCCAGTCCCGCGCCGCGCAGCAGCTGGGGGAGTCCGGCGGGGAACCCGAACGAGTCGGGCAGCCACCCGACGTCGCTGCGCGCTCCGAAGTGCTCCTCGAAGAAGCGCGTACCCGCCAGCAGCTGACGGGCCAGCGATTCGCCAGAGGGCATGTTGACGTCGGATTCGACCCACATGTTGCCGACGGGGAGGAAACGTCCCTCGGCGACGCGTTCCTTGATCCGCGCGAAGAGCTCGGGATCGCTGCGGCGCACCCACTCGAAGTGCTGCGCCGACGAGCTGACGAAGACGGCATCGGGATCGGCGTCCATGAGATCGAGCACGTTCGCGTACGTGCGCGTGACCTTCCGTACCGTCTCGCGGCTCGGCCACAGCCACGCAGAGTCGATGTGGGCGTGCCCAGTCGCGGTGATGCGGTGAGCGGATGCCGCGGCCGGTGCCGCGAGGAGGGGAGCGAGGATGCCGCGGGCCGCCGCCGCACCCTCGGCGGGCGCGTCGGGGTCGATCGCGTACAGCGCGCGCTCGAGTCCGTCGAGGATGCGCGCGCGACGCGGATCGGAGTCGACCAGCTCGCGGGCGAGGCCGACGAGCACGATGACCTCGCGGCGGAGGCGCTCGACGGTCTCGTCGACGAGGCGCAGCTCCATCCGTCCGAGGCGGTAGAGGGGCTCGGCGCCGGCCGTGGCCGGGTCGCCGAGCGGAGTGGGCGAGAAGGCGAGGGGGCTCTTGAAGTCGTCGCCCCCCGACAGGTCGGGATTCGCGGCGGCCTCGACCGTGAACGACACGCGCTCACCGGGGCCGTTCGACACGGGGACGTGATGGTTCCGCGGCTCGAGGCCCTTCACCACGACGCCCTCCCGCGTCCGCACGAGTCCCTCGCACTGGAAGCCGGGTTTGGCCTGCGAGAAGCCGAGGTCGAGCGACAACTCGATGCGGCCGTCGCGCTCGGCCCAAGACCGCGGCACCTCGCCCTCGACGGTGAACCACGTCGTGCCCCAGGCGCGGCCCCAGAGGTGACCGCCCTCGACGGGGGCGAACGCGGCATCCTGCCGCATCCGCTCCACCGACACCGGTTCGCCCGGGAGGTCGCCCTTGTCGGGGACCTGCCAGGCGGACACGTGGAGCGGAGCTCGGTCGGCGACGACGGCCCGGTCGAGGTACTCCCCGACGAAGCGGTCGACGCGTTCCAGGACGAGGTGGTCCCGTGAATGCATCAGTCCTTGAGTCCTGCGTTGATGTTCGACGAGGTCACGTACTTCTGGAACACGAGGTACAGCGCGACCAGGGGGATCATCGACAGCACGGATGCCGCCAGCAGGATCGTCCACTCGATGTTCTCGGCGCCGACCAGGGCCCGCAGCGCGATCTGCAGGGTGAACTGCTCGGGGTCGCCGAGGATGATGAGCGGGAAGATGTAGTCGTTCCAGCGCCACTGGAAGGACATGATCGCCAGCGTCAGCGCGATGGGCCGGGCCAGCGGCAGCATGATCCGGAAGAAGATGCCGTACTCGCTCGCACCGTCGATGCGCGCGGCCTGCATGAGCTCATCCGGGATCGTGATGAAGAACTGGCGGAACATGAAGACGCCGGTCGGGGTGACGATCGAGGGGATGATCACACCGGCGAGCTGATTGTAGAGCCCGAGGTCGCGGATGACGACGAACATGGGGTTGAGGATGACCTCGCCCGGCAGCATCGTCATCGAGAGGATGAAGAGCCCCAGGACGCTCAGCCACGGGTTCTTGTACTTCGCGAGCGCATAGCCCGTCGTCGCGCAGAGGAAGACCGTCAGGACGGTCGACACCGTCGCCACGATCGCCGTGTTCAGGAAGTAACGGGCGAAGTCGATGCGCTCGAGCGCCGCCTCGTAGCCGCCGAGCGTCCACTCCTTGGGGAAGAACGACAGCGGGTAGCTGAACAGCTCGCTGCCCGGCTTGAACGACGAGAGCAGGAACCACGCGAGCGGGAACAGCATGAGCAGCGCCAGGACCCACAGCATGGTGGTCGGCACGACGGCGCGGCGGCGGAGGTTCTTCGACCGGCGGCGACGCTCGAAGCTCTCGCGCTTCTTCTCGTCGGGGACGGTGATGGCGTAGGTGGTCACCATGAGTTGTTGCTCCTCCGGCTGATGCGCAGCTGGATGATCGCGATGACCATGAGGATCACCAGGAGGACCATCGACGCCGCGCTGGCGTAGCCGATCTCGGACTGCTTGAAGCCGGTCTCGTAGATGTACTGGACGATCAGTCGGTTCTGCGTTCCGGGACCGCCGCCGTTGAGCGACTGGACCAGTGCGAACTCCTTCATGTGCCCGAGCGTGGAAAGCAGGATCACCAGGACGGACGTCGGGGCGATGGAGGGCAGTGTGATGCTGCGGAAGCGCTGCCAGCCGTTGGCGCCGTCAAGCTCGGCCGCCTCGTAGTACGACTTCGGGACGTTGTTGAGGGCGGCGACGAACAGCAGCATGTTGAAGGCCGCACCGGCCCACGAGGATGCCAGGATCACGACGAGCAGCGAGAGGTCCGCGTTCGAGGACCACGGCACACGCTCGCCGCCCAGCATGCTGATCACGAAGTTGACGAAGCCGAAGCTCTCGCCGAACATCCAGCGCCAGATGACACCGGTCACGATCGGCGAGACGAGCCACGGGAGGAAGAAGATGATGCGCGCAGCGGTCTTGCCGCGGGCGTGCGCGGCGTTGATCGCGACGGCCATGCCGAGCGAGAGCGCGTAGCTGAGGGGCACCGAGAGCAGTGCGAAGACGAACGTGCGGCCGAGGGCCGAGTAGAAGCTCGGGTCGCTGAGGAGCTTGCTGTAGTTGTCGAGTCCGACGAACTCGGCGTCGCCCCAGCCGCGGAAGTCCGTCAGCGAGTACGACAGTCCGAGGACGCCCGGCCACAGGAAGAACAGGGCGAACAGGGCGGCCGTGACGACGGTGAACAGGAACGGCGCCATCCGGTACCGGCCGAAGGCGCGCTTGCGGCGGGGGGAGGGCGCGCCGGGCGCCCCCGCCGTGGGGGCGGAGGCGTCCGGCGTGATGGTTGCAGTCATGCGTGTGCGGTTCCCTGCGGGTTACTTCATCTGTTCGGTGGAGACCGTGTCGATGTTCTTCACGGTCTGCTCGAGCGACTGCTCGCCGTTGAGGTACTTGATCGTCTCGTCCTTCAGCGGCTCGCTGTCGATGGCGAGGCCGGTGTAGCTGTTCTTCAGGCCGTCGACGGTCTGGCGCGCAGCGATCTCGGGGGACTCGGCGATCTCGCCGTTGTAGAGGTCGAACGCGTACGCGTCGTCCTTGTAGGTGATGTCGACGCCGTCGATCGCGGGCAGGCAGCCCGAGATCTCGCAGTACTCCTTGTAGTTCTCCGGCTGGTACATCCACTTCACGAAGTCGAGGGTCTCCTTCTCGACGCCCGTGCCGTCGTAGGCGACGATCCAGGACGCAGCACCGTAGTTGGTGGAGCGGACCGGCTGCTGCGGCAGCGGCACCGAGACCCAGTCGAAGTCCTTGATGTTGGCCTGGAAGTCGGCGATCTGCCAGACGCCCGACATGTAGCCGGCCACGCGGCCGCTCTTGAAGGTCGCGCTGGGGTCGTCACCGGCGGCCCACACGGCCTTCGGCATGAACCCGTCGTCGTTCAGCTTCTTGAAGTACTCGAGCGCCTTCTCGCCCTCGGCGTCGAGCGCCCAGGTGCCGTCGGACTGCTCGGTGACACCCTGGCTGCCGAACTCGAACATGAAGGCGCGGAGGCGGTGGGCGGAGCTGTCCATGACGGCGCCAAACTCGGCATCCGTCTTGTCGACGACCTCGGTGGCCTTCTGGACGTACTCGTCCCAGGTCCACTTCTGGTCGAGCGAGGTCGGGTACTCGACACCCGCTTCGTCCCAGAGGGTCTTGTTGAGGAACATGCCGACACCGGTCAGGGTCGTCGGGAGGGCCTTGACCTTGCCGTCCTCGGGGTCCTCGACCTGAAGAGCCGGGAGCACCTTGGCGTCTTTGGAGATGTCGGTGAGGTCGAGCATGCGGTCGGTCCAGGCCGGGTCGGCGTCGGGTGCCGCAGCGAGGGCGGGAAGGTCATTGGCCTGCGAGGCGGTGCGGAGGCGGGTGCGGAGGTCATCGCTCGGGACCTCGACGACCTTGACCTTGACGCCGGTCTCCTTCTCGTACTTCTTGGCGAGCGCGGCATAGCCGCCACCCTGAGCGGCGTCACCGGACTGGACGAACTCGAGGGTGACGTCGTCGCCCCCGCCGCCCCCCGAAGACGAGCAGCCGGCGAGCACGAGGGCTCCCACAGCCGCGGCGATGATGGTGGCGGATCGGATGGTGCGGGAACTCTTCACTGCTTCTCCTTCGCGTGCACTCTTCGATGAGCGCGGGGTGAGTCATGAGCGGGTATGTCGGCATTTGTCGGCATGTCATGACAAGGGGTGCTCATAAGGTAACCGGGGAGGCTCAGGACGGCAAGCGCTTACCGATGTCGAATATGTAACGTCTTTGCGACAAGCCCCGGTTCCATGATCACCCGACCATCATCGTTCACGCGAATGACGCAGTTGTTGCGCAATCGCATCGCCGGTGTCACACTGGGGGGAAAGCGCTTACCCATTCGCCTCCGCGGCGTTCAGGGCAGCCCCGACGCCGCACGCAGAGAAGCAGACAAGGACCTCACCGTGTCAGAGACGACCATCACCGCACCCGCCCCGGCGGCTGCTCCCGCCGCCCCCGCCGTCCGCGAGATCGGCATCATCATGAACGGCGTCTCGGGCCGTATGGGCTACCGCCAGCACCTCGTGCGCTCCATCCTCGCGATCCGCGAGCAGGGCGGCATCGAGCTGCCCGACGGGTCGAAGGTCACCGTCAAGCCGCTCCTCGTCGGCCGCAGCGAGGCGAAGCTCGCCGAGCTCGCCGCGAAGCACGGCATCGAGGACTACACGACCGATCTGGATGCCGCTCTGGCAGACCCGCGCTGGGAGATCTACGCGGACTTCCTCGTCACGAAGGCGCGTGCCACCGCCCTTCGAAAGGCCATCGCCGCCGGCAAGACGATCTACACCGAGAAGCCGACCGCCGAGTCGCTCGAAGAGGCGCTCGAGCTCGCGAAGCTCGCCGCCGAGGCCGGCGTCAAGACCGGTGTCGTCCACGACAAGCTGTACCTCCCGGGCCTCCAGAAGCTCAAGCGCCTCATCGACTCGGGCTTCTTCGGCCGCATCCTGTCGGTGCGCGGCGAGTTCGGCTACTGGGTCTTCGAAGGCGACTGGCAGCCCGCGCAGCGCCCCTCCTGGAACTACCGCGCCGAAGACGGCGGCGGCATCATCGTCGACATGTTCCCGCACTGGAACTACGTGCTCGAGAACCTCTTCGGCGGCGTCAACACGGTCTACGCGCAGGCGGCCGTCCACATCGCCGACCGCTGGGACGAGAAGGGCGAGCACTACACCGCGACCGCCGAGGACGCCGCCTACGGCGTGTTCGAGCTCGAGGGCGGCGTCGTCGCCCAGATCAACTCCTCCTGGACGGTCCGCGTGAATCGCGACGAGCTCGTCGAGTTCCACGTCGACGGGACGCACGGCTCGGCCGTCGTCGGCCTGTTCGGCGCGAAGATCCAGCCGCGCAACGCCACGCCCAAGCCGGTGTGGAACCCCGACCTCGAAGACACCCACGACTACGACGCCGACTGGCAGAACATCCCCGTCAACGACGTCTTCATGAACGGCTTCCGTCAGCAGTGGGAGGAGTTCCTCGTCTCGTACGTCGAGGGAACCGACTACGAGTTCGACCTCCTCGCCGGTGCGCGCGGTGTGCAGCTCGCCGAGGCCGGGCTCCGCTCCAGCCGCGAGGGTCGCAAGATCGAGCTCGACGCGCTGTCGCTGGACTGATCGATGACCGACCTCACCCTGCTCTCGGGAGACGGCGCACTCCGGCGCGTCCCCCTCGTCGACACCTCCGGCTACACCCGCCCCGACGGACCGCTCCGCAGCCGGGTCGCGTACGCGGCGGCGCACGTCGTTCCGAAGACGCACGCCGACAACACCCCGGGCCAGCCGGCCGACATCGACTGGGATGCGACCCTCGACTTCCGACGCAACGTGTACTCGTGGGGCCTCGGCGTCGCCGACGCCATGGACACCGCGCAGCGGAACATGGGACTGGATGCCGCGGCCACCCGCGAGCTGATCTCGCGTTCCGCCGAGGTCGCCCGTGAAGAGGGTGGTTCCGTCGCCGTCGGCGTGAACACCGATCACATCGATGAGGAGCGGATCTCGCTCGACGAGGTCGTCTCGGCCTACCTCGAGCAGCTCCACTTCACCGAGGAGCAGGGTGCGGGTCCGGTCCTCATGGCCTCCCGTCACCTGGCACGGGTCGCCGAGAGCGCGGCGGACTACCGCCGCGTCTACGACGCCGTGCTGTCGCGGGCCACGGCACCGGTCGTGCTGCACTGGCTCGGCACCGCCTTCGACCCGCAGCTCGCGGGGTACTTCGGGGCGACCGACTGGCAGACGGCATCCGCCGTGCTGCTCGAGGTCATCGAGGCGAACGTCGACAAGGTGGCGGGCGTCAAGATGAGCCTGCTCGACGCGGCCTCTGAGGTCTCGGTGCGCGAGCGCCTGCCCGAGTCGGTGCGAATGTTCACGGGCGACGACTTCAACTACGTCGGCCTCATCGGCGGTGCGGACGTGCCTGACGCCCCGCAGCCGACGCGGGACCCGGCATCCGCTCGTCAGCACTCCGACGCGCTGCTCGGTGCCTTCGCCGCCCTGACGCCGGTCGCCTCCGCGGCGATCCAGGCGCTCGATGCGGGCGACCCGGCGCGCTACCTCGAGGTGCTCGCCCCGACCGAGGCGCTGTCGCGCCAGGTGTTCGCCGCGCCCACGTTCTATTACAAGACGGGCGTCGCCTTCCTCGCCTGGCTCAACGGACACCAGCCCGCGTTCCAGATGGTCGGCGGTCTGCACTCCGCGCGCAGCCTTCCGCACCTCTCGCGGATCGTCGAGCTCGCGAACGACGCGAAGGCGTTCGAACGTCCCGAGCTCGCCGCGGAGCGGTGGAACGGGATGCTGCGACTGAACGGCCTCGACGCGTGAGCGCCGTCGACCCGCGCCTGTCGATCAACCAGGGCACCATCAAGTACGCCGACCTCGCCACCGCGCTCCGCGTGACCGTCGAGGCCGGTGTGCAGTCCATCGGGCTCTGGCGCGAACCGGTGCAGGAGGTCGGTCTCGCGACGGCCGCGTCGATGCTGACCGACTCGGGGCTGCGGTTCTCGACCCACTGCCGGTCGGGCTTCTTCACGATGCCCGAAGGCCCCGCACGGCGCGCGTCGATCGACGACAATCTCGTCGCCATCGACGAGGCGGCGACGCTCGCCGCCGCCGGCGCGCCGGGGTCGACCGCCGTGCTCGTGCTCGTCGCCGGCGGGCTGCCCGAAGGGTCCCGCGATCTGATCGGCGCCCGCGAGCGGGTGCGCGATGCGATCGGCGAGCTCGCTCCGCACGCGAAGGCGGCGGGAGTGACGCTGGCCATCGAGCCGCTGCATCCGATGTACGCGACCGACCGCTGCGTCGTCTCGACCCTCGGTCAGGCCCTCGACATCGCGGCGGACTTCGATGCGGATGTCGTCGGTGCGGCCGTCGACACCTTCCACATCTTCTGGGACCCCGCGGTGCTCGACTCGATCGCGCGCGCCGGCCGGGAGGGTCGCATCGCGACGTACCAGGTGTGCGATTGGAAGACCCCGCTCCCCGCAGACGTCCTCCTCAGTCGTCACTACCCGGGCGACGGCGTCATCGACCTGGCCGGACTGACGAGCGCCGTCGAGGCGACGGGATACGACCGCGACATCGAGGTCGAGATCTTCAACGCCGACATCTGGGCGACCGACCCGCTCGAGGTGGTGCGCCGGACCGCGGCGGGGTTCGCGGCATCCGTCTCGCCTTCTCTCGCCGGTCGATGACGCGCATCCCGTGCTGCCTGAACCGCCGCCCGTAGACTGCGCACCATGACCGACCGCACCCTGCGTCGAGTCGCGCCGTCCGGCGCGGTCACGCTCGACGACGTCGCCCGCGCGGCGGGCGTTTCGCTCGCCACGGCCTCGCGCGCCCTCAACGGCTCGACCCGCAAGGTCGCCGACTCCTACCGGGAGCGGGTCGAAGAGGCCGCCGCGCGGCTCGGATACAGCGCGAACCTGTCGGCCCAGGCGACCGCGCGGGGAACGTCGGCGATCATCGCCTTGCTCGTGGCCGACATCGCCGACCCCTACTTCGGGCTCATCGCCTCAGGCGTCGCCCGCGGTGCCGATGAGGCCGGGCTCGTCGTGACCGTGGCGATCACGGAGCGCGATCCGGAGCGGGAGGTCAGGCTCGTCCGGGCCCTGCGCGGACAACGCCCGCGCGGGCTGATCCTCGCGGCGTCGCGGACCACGGCGGGACCGTCGGCCGAACTGACGCGCGAGCTGGAGCTCTTGAGCGGGATGGGCGGTCAGGTCGTCGCCCTCGGCAAGGGCGCCGGCGATGTGCGCTCCCTCGTCCTCGACAACCGCAGCGGCGCCGAAGCCCTCGGTCGAGCACTCGTCGAGCGTGGATACCGCCAGGCCGTCGTGCTCGCCGCCGAGGAGGGGACCGCCACGAGCGACACCCGACTCGACGGGTTCACCGCCGGGTTCACCGCTGCGGGTGGGTCCGCGCCCCGTGTCTACCGCGGCGGGTTCACGCGCGAAGCGGGCTACGAGGCCATGACGCGCGCCCTCGCGGACGGCATCGAGCCCGGGACGGTCGTCTTCGGCATCAGCGACGTCGTCGCCATCGGGGCGCTGACGGCGATGCGCGCCGCCGGGCGCACGGCGGGCGAGGACATCGCCCTCGCCGGCTTCGACGACATCCCCACGGGCCGCGACGTGACCCCGGCCCTCACGACCGTCCGCGTGCCGCTCGAAGAGGTCGGCTACCAGGCGTTCCGCGCGGCGACGGATGCCGAGTGGGAGCCGCACCCGGATGACCTGCGACTCGAGGTGCTGCTGCGCGAGAGCACCCCTCCGCGCGCATGAGCGTCGTCGTCGCGCTCGACAGCTTCAAGGGCTCCCTCCCGGCTGCCGCCGCCGCGGCCGCCTTCGCCGCCGGGTGGCGCGAGGTGGACCCCGCGGCAGAGCTCGTGCTGCGTCCGATGGCGGACGGGGGAGAGGGAACCCTCGACGCGTTCGCGGCCGCCGTCCCCGGCGCCGAGCGACGCCCGGTGCGGGTCCGGGGGCCCCGCGGCACCGCCGTCGACTCCTCATGGCTTCTGCTGCCGGACGGCACGGGCGTCGTCGAACTCGCCTCGACGAGCGGGATCGAACTGCTCGGCGACGACCGGCTGCCATGGGATGCCGACACCACCGGTTTCGGGCAGGCGATCGCCGCCGCCCTCGACGGCGGCGTCATCCGACTCGTCCTCGGGATCGGGTCGTCGGCGTCGACCGACGGTGGTAGCGGAATGCTGCGTGCCCTGGGCGCGCGCATGGTCGACGCCGACGGGCGGGACGTGCCCGCCGGCGCGCGTGGACTCGCCGCCGTCTCGGCCATCGACCTCACGCACGTGCGTCCGATGCCCGCGGGCGGGGTGACGGTCCTCAGCGACGTCACCAACCCTTTGACGGGGCCCTCGGGTGCTGCGGCCGTGTTCGGGCCGCAGAAGGGGCTCACCCCCGCCGACGTCGCGGTCGTCGACGGGGTGCTCGAGCGCTTCGCGGCGTGCATCGCGCGTCACGCTCCGGGCGCCGACCCGTTGCTGCCCGGTGCGGGCGCCGCGGGCGGCACGGGCTTCGCCCTCGCCGCGTGGGGCGCGGATCTCGTCCCCGGCGCGGAGCGGGTCGCCGAGCTCGTCGACCTCGCCGGCGCGGTGGGCGCGGCATCCCTCGTCGTCACGGGTGAAGGCTCGTTCGACGGTCAGTCCGCGGCGGGCAAGGTGCCCGCGTTCGTCCACGGGCTCGCGACGTCGCGAGCGGTGCCGGTCGCGGTCGTCGCCGGGCGGATCGGCGCGGATGCCGACACGTCGGGGTACGCGCACGCCGTCTCGACCACCGAGCTGGCCGGGAGCGCCGCGGCGTCGATGGCCGACCCGGAACGCTGGCTGCGGGATGCCGGGCGGACGCTCGCGAGCCGACGAGGCTGACCGGGGCATCCGATGCTCGCCGGGGAGTGGTCGCGCGCGGAGTGGGTCGCGCACGCCGACGCCCTCCTCGATGCCGCGCGACGGTACGCGTCACCCGGCGGCGGTCGCATCCTCTTTCCGGGAGCCGAGGGCGGGTACGGCCGTGACATCGACGGACTCGAGGGCTTCGCGCGCACGCTGCTGCTGGCGGGCTTCCGGATCGCAGGGGAGCGCGGCGTCGGTGTCGACGACCTGATCGCGTTCGTGCGCCGCGGTATCGCGACCGGGGTCGATCCCGGAGCGCCCGACCGGTGGGTGCGACCGGACGAGCACGGGCAGGCGAAGGTCGAAGCGGCATCCATCGCCCTCGTCCTCGACCTCACGCGGCCCTGGGTGTGGGACGCCCTCGACGCCGTCACCCGGCAGCGCGCGATCGAGTGGTTCACGCCGGTCGTGGGCGACGACACGTATCCGCGGACGAACTGGGTATGGTTCCGCATCGTCGTCGAGACGTTCCTGCGCTCGGTCGGCGGACCGTGGTCTCCGGCCGATATCGCGGCCGACCTCGCGCGTCACGATTCGTTCGTGCAGGAGGACGGCTGGCTGTCGGACGGCGACGAGCGCTCCTACGACCACTACGTGGGCTGGGCGCTGCACGTGTACCCCGTCCTCTGGTCCCGGATGACGGGGGCCACGGAGCTCGCCGGCGGACGGACGGCGGGTGACGTCGCCCGGCTGGATCGCTTCCTCGACGATGCGCTCACGCTCGTGGGCGGCGACGGGTCGCCCCTGATCCAGGGCAGGAGCCTCATCTACCGGTTCGCGGCCGCGGCCGTGTTCTGGGTCGGCGTCATCGCCGAGGTGCCGTCGCACTCACCCGGTCGACTGCGCTATGCAGCGGAGCTCATCGTCCGACACTTCGCCGAACGGGGCGCCCCGGACGCCGACGGCATCCTGACGATGGGGTGGCACGGCGAGTGGCGCGTCCTGGCGCAGTCCTACTCCGGACCCGGGTCCCCCTACTGGGCGGTGAAGGGGCTGCTCGGCGTCCTGCTGCCCGCGGATCATCCCGTTTGGACGACGCCCGCCGAGCCGCTCCCCGTCGAGACGGGCGACGTCCTGCGCGCCGTGACCTCGCCGGGGTGGATCGTGTCGGGCACCACCGCCGACGGCATCGTCCGCGTCGTCAACCACGGCACGGACCACTCCCGCGCGGGTGCGGTGTCGACGGACTCGCCGCTGTACGCCCGCATCGGGTACTCGACGGCGACCGCGCCCCTCCTGGACGCGCAGGCGTGGCGCGATCCACTCGAACAGTCGGTGACGATGACGGATGCCGACGGTCGCCGCTCCCACCGCAGCGGGATGCGGCTGCTCGGGACGCGCGTCGACGACGGGGTCGGGTCCGTCTCGGCGGTGTGGGACGCCCACTGGGTCGAGCCGGCCCCCACGACGCACGTGCACGGGTCGGGGCTCACCGGCGTCGCGAGTCGCGCCGGCCGCATCCGGGTCGATTCGTTCGTCCGCGGCAGCATCGAGGTGCGGGTCGTGCGCGTCGAGGATCGCGCGGAAGGCGCGCTGCGTCTGCGCGTCGGGGGGTGGGCCGTCGCCGGCGACGATCCGACATCGCGCGTGAACGGTGCGGCGGCGGAGGCATCGTCGGGCGGGGTGACCAGCGGCATCCGCTCACTCACCGGCGGAGTCGCCGGTGTGCTGCGCTGGGACGGGGCCAGTCCCCTCGGCGACCGCGCCGTCGTCCCGGTGGTCGACCTCGGTTCGTGTGACGAGGCGATCGTGGTGCTGGATCTGCGCGGCTCCGGCGCGCCGGTGCGGAACGATGCGGTCGTCGAGGTCGAGTCGGACGCAGTGTCGATCATCTGGCCGGACGGGCACCGATCGCGAACGCGACTCCCGTCGGCATAGCGCGTCCATAGCAGGGATGCGGAGGGGGTCACAAGGCCTGAGCGAGGAGGCCTGCCCGTCCCTACAGTCGCGTGAACAGACTGGGCGCAATCCGTTCCCGGCCTCGCACCGAATGCTGTGTAGCACCTGAATGCACGGCCGCGGCATCCGTCGCACCAAATGGAGGGACACTCACATGACCAGCTCACCCAACCGCCTCGTCGCCGTCATCTTCGGCGCCGTCTACATCCTCGTCGGCCTGCTCGGCTTCGCCGTCACCGGAGGGGTCGACTTCATCGCCACCGATGGTGGCCTGCTGCTCGGCATCTTCATGGTCAACCCGCTGCACAACGTCGCGCACCTCCTGATCGGTGCCGCGCTGCTGATCGGCGGCCTGTCGAACGTCCGCGCCGCCAAGGGCGTCAACCTCGTCGTCGGAGCCGCGTACCTGCTGCTCGGCATCGTGGGCTTCTTCCTCGTCGGCAGCGCAGCGAACATCCTCGCGCTGAACACGGCCGACCACTTCCTGCACCTCGCGAGCGCGATCGTCCTGCTCGGCGTCGGCATCGCCGCCGACAAGCAGGTCCCCACCCGCGCGGCCGTCTGATGTCGCCGTCCGCCCTCGTCCGCTCCTGGCCCGCGCTCGCCGCGTGGGGAGCAGGGCTGGTCCAGCTCGGGCTGAGTGCGGGCGCGATCGTGAAGGGTGCCGATGCCGCCGACCGTGGCATCGGCATCCTGCTCGCCACCGTCGGCGCGGCGACCCTCGCGTGGGGGATGGTGACGCTGGCCAAGGGCCGGCTCGCGACGCCCCGCTCCGGGGTGGCCGTCTCGCTGGTCGGGATCGTCCTGCTGTTCGCGCTCATGCTCGTCGGGCCGGCGCAGGTGAGCATCTACCCCGTGGTGGTCGCCGCGGTTCTGTCACTCGCCGTCGGCGTCGTGTCGGCGGTCGCGCTGCGTCGCGCCGACAGGGGACGACCGAGTCGGCCCACCGCGCGGGCCGCGGCGCGGACGAGCATCGGCGGTCTCATCGCCGGCGCCTTCCTGCTCGCCGGTGTCGTGACACCGGCCCTTGCCGCGACCCCGATCGGCAGCGACGCTCCCGGCGCCTCGGTCAACGAGGTCTTCATGACGGGCCACGGCGGGCACGGCGGGCACTGAGCCCGTCCGGCATCCCGTTGCCCGTCAGGGCGACGGATTCGGAGATCTTCGCCGGATTCGGATGAGAACGGGGAAGCCGGTCCGAATCCGAGCGCATCATCCGAATCCGCGCCCCGGTAGGCCGCAACACACGAAACGCCCCGGCGCCACATCGGCACCGGGGCGTTCTCGTGTGCGTCTTACAGACCGCGCGCGAGGCGGTAGTAGGCCTGGTTCCAGCGGAGTTCCTTCTGGAAGCCGCGCACCGTCGTGTCCTCGTCGATGACGAGCAGCTCGGTGCCGGCGATGTCGGCGAAGTCGCGGAACACCTCGATGCCCACGGCCGTCGTCATGACGGTGTGGTGCGCGGCGCCCGCAGCGAGCCAGCAGGATGCCGAGGTCGCGAAGTCCGGCGACGGCTTCCAGACCGCGCGACCCACCGGCAGCTTCGGCAGGTCGGGGGCGTCGACGTTCTCGACGACGTTCGCGACGAGGCGGAACCGGTCGCGCATGTCGCTCATCGCGACGACGAGCGCAGGACCGGCGTCCGCCGTGAAGACCAGGCGCACGGGGTCGGCCTTGCCGCCGATCCCGAGCTCGTGCACCTCGAGGCGCGGCCTCGACGTCGTCAGGGTCGGCGACACCTCGAGCATGTGGGCGCCGAGGATCCGCTCGTTGCCGGGAACCAGGTCGTAGGTGTAGTCCTCCATGAGGCTCGCCCCGCCGGGCAGACCCGATCCCATGACGTTCGCGACGCGCACGAGGATCGCCGTCTTCCAGTCGCCCTCGGCGCCGAAGCCGTAGCCCTCCGCCATGAGGCGCTGCACCGCGAGGCCGGGCAGCTGGGTGAGAGCGCCGAGGTCCTCGAACGACGTCGTGAACGCCCCGAAGCCGCCGGCCTCGAGGAACGAGCGCAGCCCGATCTCGATCGCCGCTCCGTCGCGCAGCGACTGGTGCCGCTCGGCGCCGGGCAGCAGCTCCGGCGCCACGTCGTACGAGGCCACGTACTCCTCGACGAGCGCGTCGATCTGCGCCTCGGATGCCTGGGCCACGGCATCCGCCAACTCGTTCACGCCCCACGTGTTGACCTGCACGCCGAACTGCAGCTCGGCTTCGGTCTTGTCGCCCTCGGTGACCGCGACGTAGCGCATGTTGTCGCCGAAGCGGGCGAGCTTGAGGGTCTTGACGGCCTGCCAGCCCGCGGCGGCGCGCTCCCAGTCCTCGATCTGCTGCAGGACGACGGGGTTCGAGACATGTCCGACGACGGTCTTGCGCGCGACGCCCAGGCGCGTCTGGATGTACCCGAACTCGCGGTCGCCGTGGGCGGCCTGGTTGAGGTTCATGAAATCGAAGTCGATGTCGTTCCACGGCAGCTCGACGTTGGCCTGCGTGTGCAGGTGCAGCAGGGGCTTGCGGAGCGCGTCGAGACCCGAGATCCACATTTTCGCGGGGCTGAAGGTGTGCATCCACGCGATGACGCCGATCACCGAGTCGTCGGCGTTGGCGTCGAGGGCGAGCCGCTTGATCGAGTCCGAGTCCTTCAGGACGGGCTTCCACTCGACCTTCACCGGAAGGCCCGCGAGGCCCTCCGCGACGGCCTGCGACTGCTCGGCGACCTGCCGCAGCGTCTCCTCGCCGTAGAGGTTCTGGCTGCCGGTGACGAACCAGACGGTGTACTGCTCGAGGCTGGTGGAGAGGGTCATGCTGTTCCTTCGTTCGATGAGCGGATGCCGCGCAGCGGCAGAGCGGTGATGGCGGCGCCCTCGACGGCCAGGCCGTCGCGGTAGCGCGCGAGGTAGTCGGCGAACCCGGCGACGTCGACCGGGTCGGGGTCGGCCGTGACGGAGGCCGCCCCCGCGAAGACGTGGTCGGTGAGGTACGACGCGAGGTCCTGGCCGGACTCCGCGGCGGCGAACGCCGCCAGCACGGCCATGCCCCACGCGCCGCCCTCCGCGGCGGTGTCGCCGACCGTGACGGGCGCGTCGAGCGCGCCGGCGAGGAAGCGTTGCGCGACACCGGCGGTGCGGAATACCCCGCCGTGCGCGAACATCGCGTCGAGCGCGACGCCCTCCTCGGCAAGGGTCTGCATGCCGATCGCGAGCGTCGCGAAGACGCCGTAGACCTGCGCGCGCATGACGTTCGCGAGCGAGAAGTCCGCGTCGGGGGTGCGCACCACGAGCGGCCGGCCCTCGTCGAGACCGGCGATCGGCTCGCCGCTCAGGTGGTTGTACGCGAGGACCCCACCGGCATCCGCAGCGCCCTCGAGCGCTTCGCGCAGGAGCGTCTCGTAGACGGCGTCCGTCGAGATCGACTGACCGGATGCCGCGGCGAACCGCGCGAACAGCGACGCGAACGACGCCAGCTCGCTCGCGCCGTTGTTGCAGTGCACCATCGCGACCGGGTCGCCGGCGGGCGTCGTGACGAGGTCGATCTCGGTGTGCACGCGCTCCAGCGGACGCTCGAGGACCACCATTGCGAAGATGCTCGTGCCGGCGCTGACGTTGCCCGTACGCGGTGAGACCGCGTTGGTGGCGACCATGCCGGTGCCGGCGTCGCCCTCTGCGGGGGCCGTCACGGCGCCCGGGCGGAGCGTGCCGGCCGGATCGAGGAGGGCGGCGCCTGCGGCGGTGAGAGTCCCGGCATCCGCCCCCGCGGGAAGGACCGCGGGCAGGAGGTCCGTCAGGCTGCGTCCGGCGAGGAACCCGGCGGCGTGCGCGTCGTACGCCGCGATGCGGCCGCGGTCGTAGCCGCCGTCCGTGCCGATCGGGAACATGCCCGACGCGTCGCCGACGCCGAGCGCGAAGCGTCCGGTGAGCTTCTCGTGGACCCAGCCGGCGAGGGTGTTGATCTTCGCGAGCGAGGCGAGGTGCGCCTCGTCGTCGAGGACGGCCTGGTGAAGGTGGGCGATCGACCAGCGGAGCGGGATGTTGACACCCAGCAGGTCGGTCAGCTCGGCCGCGGCAGCGCCGGTGGACGTGTTGCGCCAGGTGCGGAACGGCACGAGGAGGTTCCCCTCGGCGTCGAAGGCGAGGTAGCCGTGCATCATCGCGGAGACGCCGATGCCGGCGAGCTCCGTGAGTTCGGCGCCCTGCCGGCGGACGTCGGCGACAAGGTCGGCGTAGGCGGCCTGCAGGCCCGACCAGATCGCGTCCTCGGAGTAGGTCCACACGCCGTCCACGAGGGCGTTCTCCCATTCGTGGCTGCCGACGGCCAGCACGGTGGTCGGGTAGCTCGCGTCGACGAGGCAGGCCTTGATGCGGGTCGAGCCGAGCTCGATGCCCAACGCCGCGCCGCCGGAGGAGATGACGCTCATCGGCGGGCGTCCGTGCTCTGGCCGTACACGTTCTGGTACCGGTTGTAGAGGGCGTCGATCTTCTCCTGCGGGATCGGGATCAGCTCGCCCCCCTGCCGCGCGAAGTGCACGGTGCGCGCGGCGTCCTCGCACATCACGGCGGCCTTCACGGCATCCTTCGCGCTGACGCCGATCGTGAACGGTCCGTGGTTCTGCATGAGCACGGCGCGAGAGCGGTGGCCGATCAGCGTCTCGACGATGCCGCGGCCGATCGAGTCGTCGCCGATGATCGCGAACGGCCCGACCGGGATCGGGCCGCCGAACTCGTCGGCCATGCCGGTGATGACGCAGGGGATCTCCTCGCCGCGCGCGGCCCAGGCCACGGCGTACGGGGAGTGCGTGTGGACGACGCCGCCGACGTCCGGCATGTTCCGGTACACGTAGGCGTGCGCGGCGGTGTCGCTCGAGGGCGAGCGGTCGCTGCCCGGGGTGCCGGGCACGACGGTGCCGTCGAGGTCGCAGAGGATCATGTTCTCGGGCGCGAGGTCGTCGTACGAGACGCCGGACGGCTTGATGACGAAGAGGTCGGCACTGCGGTCTTCACCAACGCGCACGCGTCCCGAGACGTTGCCCCCGGTCCAGACGACGAGGCCGTAGCGGACGAGTTCGGCATGCAGGGCGGCGACGTCCGCGCGGACGGCCGCGATCGCCTCATCGAGATCGGTCATGCGATTGATGTTACCGGTAACATCTTGCTCGCGCCAGAGCCGGCTCAGTCGGGCGGCGCGGCGCTCGATGCGCGAGCGATGAGCACCGGCTCCGCGACATCGCCGCGCGCGGGCAGGCCGAGGGCCTCGGCGACCACGCGCTGCGCCTCACCGGCCGTGTCGACGCGCACCGTGGTGAGCGCGGGCGTGTAGAAGGCGGCATCCGCGTTGTCGTCGAAACCCGTGACCGAGACGTCCTCGGGAACCCGCAGGCCCTCGGCGACGAGGCCGGCGATGAGGCCGAGCGCCATCTGGTCGTTGGCCGCCGCGACCGCCGTCGGCCCGTCCGCTCCGCGCACCGCGACGGCCACCTCGCGCGCGATCGAGGCTCCCGCCGCCGCGCTCCAGTCGCCGTGCCAGATCGCCGCGGGACGGATGCCGGCGGCATCCAGCGCGCCATCGACGCCCTCGTCGCGGGCCGTGGCCTCGAGCCAGTCGGCGGGTCCCGCGAGTCGCGCGATGCGCCGATGGCCGAGCGTGACGAGGTGGTCGACAGCGAGCGCCGCGCCGGCGCGCTGCCGGGCGGCGCCCTCACCGGTGTGCAGCGCGGCGAGCCGGGTGTCGCCTGCGACCTGTCGCAGGGCGGGGAGCGTCGCGGTGTGCGGGGCGACGACGATGAGCGCATCGACGCCCTGGGCGAGCAGCCGCTGGGCGGCATCGGTGACGGATGCCGGGTCCGCGGCATCCGCGTAGGTCGTCGCCAACCAGCGGCCCGCCGCCCGCGCCGCCGCGTCGAGCGCGGCGATGCCCGCGCCGGGGCCCCACAGGGTGGCGTCGGAGGCGACGACCCCGACGGTGCGGGTCGTCGAGGTGCCCAGGGATCGTGCGGCGTTGTTGACGCGGTAGCCGAGTTCGGCGATCGCCGCTTCGACGCGGGCACGGGTCTCGGGCCGCAGGTTCGGGCTGTCGTTGATGACGCGCGAGACGGTCTGCGTCGAGACTCCGGCGCGGGCGGCGACGTCGCGGACGCTCGCGCGCATCGTCCCGGCCCGTCCCATGGCGCTCACTGTAGCCCTGCCCGCGGCGGCCCCTTGCACGCCGAGTCGCCCGATGTCGAGGAGCGGGAGCTCATCGGCCAGCAGGATTACGGTGGAGGATTCACGCCGACGACGGAGGAGGGACCGGATGCGGCTGCTGCAGCGACTCGCGCTCGGGCGCTTCTACGCGCGCCTGCCCGAGTGGGTGCGGGTGATCGTCGCGGTGGCAGCGGTCGTGCTCGGCGTGGTCATCGTCATCCGCCCGACGACGGCCCTCGGCGTGCTCGCCTGGCTCATCGGCGGCGGCATGGTCCTCACCGGCGTGCTGGATCTGACCGGCCGCGACGGCGAGGGCCAGCGCCCCCGCTGGCGGACGATCACCGGCGGAGCGTGGGTGGTCGGCGGGCTCATCGTGCTCCTCACCCCCGGCCTGACGGTCCGTGTCGTCGCGACGCTCGTCGGCATTCTGCTGTTCGCCGCGGGCGCGGCGGGACTCGTGGCCGTCTTCGCGAAGGGACGCACGCTGGATGCCCGCATCGCGGATGCCGCCTTCTCGATCTCGGGTGTGATCTTCGGCGTCCTCGCGCTGTTCTGGCCCGACATCACCCTGCTCGTCGTGGCCGTCGTGTTCGGGGCCCGCCTCATCATGAGCGGGGTCACCGACCTCTGGATGCGGCTGCGCCGTCGCCGCGACACCCGCGCCGAGCGCCGCCACGAGCCCCGCAGGCTGCGCCGGTGGGGGCGCACCGTGACCGCTCTCGTGTCGGTCGCGCTCGCCGTGACGACCGCGCTCGTGACCGTGCCGCTGCGCGAAGGCTCGACCGTCGTCGACGACTTCTACGCCGCGCCCCGTGACATGCCCGGGCAACCGGGCCGGCTGATCCGGGCGGAGCCGTTCACCGCCGGCATCCCGGTCTCGGCGACCGCGTGGCGGATCCTCTACACGACCACGGGCGTGGAGGGTGAGGTGCGCGTCGCGAGCGGTGTCGTCGTCGTGCCGAAGGAGGGCGACGGGAAGTGGCCGATCGTCGACTGGAACCACGGGACGACGGGCTTCTCGGAGAGCTGCGCCCCCTCGCTGCAGCCGCGCGGTCTGTGGTCGGGTGCGCTGTACATTTTGCCGACGATCATCCGGCAGGGATGGGCGGTCGTCGCGACGGACTACATCGGCCTCGGCACCGAGGGGCCGCATCCGTACCTCATCGGTCCGCCGAGTGCGACGGCGTCGCTCGACGCGGTGCGCGCCGCGCGGGAGTTGCAGGATGCCGACCTCGGCACCCGCACGGTCATCTGGGGCCACTCGCAGGGCGGCGCGGCCGCGCTCTGGGCCGGCTCGATGGCGCGCGAGTACGCGCCCGAGCTCTACGTGCAGGGCGTCGCGGCGCTCGCGCCGGCGAGTGATCCGTCCGCCCTCGTGCAGAACATCTCGAGCGTGACCGGCGGCAGCATCTTCGCCTCGTACGCGTTCGCGGCGTTCTCGTCGATCTACGACGACGTGTCCTATGACGAGTACGTGAGGCCGGGTGCCGACACCGTCCTCCGGCAGATGTCGGAGCGATGTCTGTCCGATCCCGCGATCGTCGTCTCGGTCGCCGCCTCGCTCGGCATGAGCGGCGATCCGCGGCTGTTCTCGGAGCCCCCGGCATCCGGTCCCCTCGGGGTGCACCTCCGAGAGAACGCGGCGCCGCTCCGGCAGAACGCGCCCGTGCTGCTCGCCCACGGCGGGGCGGACAGCGTCATCCCCGTGGCGACACAGACCGCGTTCGCGAAGCGGATGTGCTCGGCTGGTCAGGTCGTCGACTACCGCGTCTACGACGGCTACGAGCACGCGGCGGTCGTCGAGCGTCCGTCGCCGCTGCTCGACGAGCTCATCGAGTGGACGACCGCCCGGTTCGCGGGCGAGCCGGGCCCGGAGAAGTGCTCGACCACGAGGAAGTGAGCCGGGGGTCTGGGTGCGCCCATAGGGTGGGACGCATGACCGAGAACACCCTTCCCTCCGGCATCCATCTCGACGAGTTGAGCTCCGACGTCCGACCGCAGGACGACCTGTTCCGTTACGTCAACGGATCGTGGCTCGACCGCACCGAGATCCCCGAGGACAAGGCGCGGTGGGGGTCGTTCCACCTCGTCGCCGAGCAGGCCGAGCACGACGTCCGGGCGATCATCGAGGAGTCGACGGACGCAGAGCCGGGCACCGAGACCCGCAAGATCGGCGACCTGTACGCGAGCTTCATGGACACCGACACGATCGAGGAGCGCGGCGCCGACGCCGTCGCCCCGCAGCTGGCGCTCGTCGACCGGGTCACCGGCATCCCGAGCTTCCTGAGCACCGCCGGGTCGCTGGAGCGCGAGGGTGTCTCGGGCGTCTTCGGCACCTACATCGAGCCCGACCCGGGCAACCCGCAGCGCTACGTGATGTTCCTCGTGCAGGGCGGGCTGTCGCTGCCCGACGAGAGCTACTACCGCCTCGACAACTTCGAGAAGACCCGCATCGCGTTCCGTGCGTACGTCGCGAAGCTGTTCAGCCTCGCCGGTGTCGACGATGCCGAGGCGCAGGCCGACCGTGTCGTCGCCCTCGAGACCGAGATCGCGTCCCACCACTGGGACAACGTCCGCAGCCGTGACGCCGTCGCGACCTACAACCTGATGTCGTGGGATGCCGCAGTGCAGCTCACCGGCGTCGACCTCGCCCCGTGGCGCGACGCCGTCGCCGCCGGCAAGACGGGCGTCATAGAGGACGTCGACGTCAACCAGCCGAGCTTCTTCGAGGGCCTCGGCACGCTGCTGGTCGAGGGCCGCCTCGAGGACTGGAAGGCGTGGCTGCGTCTGCAGGTCATCCGTTCGTCCGCTCCGTTCCTGTCGCAGGCCTTCGTCGACGCGAACTTCGCGTTCTACGGCACCGAGATGACCGGCGTGCCCGTGAACCGCGAGCGCTGGAAGCGCGGTGTCTCGCTCGTCGAGGCCGCGCTCGGCGAGGCGGTCGGCAAGGTGTACGTCGAGCGTCACTTCCCGCCGCGCGCCAAGGAGGAGATGGACGTCCTCGTCGACAACCTCATCGAGGCCTACCGGCAGTCGATCTCGTCGCTCGAGTGGATGACGCCCGCCACGCGCGAGCGCGCGCTCGAGAAGCTCGAGGCCTTCACCCCGAAGGTCGGCTACCCCGTGAAGTGGAAGGACTATTCGGCGCTCGAGGTCGATGCATCCGACCTCATCGGCAACGTCCGCCGCTCGAACGCGTGGCAGCACGACCAGCAGGTCGCGAAGCTCGGCTCGCCTATCGACCGTGACGAGTGGTTCATGACCCCGCAGACGGTCAACGCGTACTACAACCCGCTCATGAACGAGATCGTGTTCCCCGCGGCGATCCTGCAGTTCCCGTTTTTCGACATGGAGCGCGATCCGGCCGCGAACTACGGCGGCATCGGTGCGGTCATCGGGCACGAGATCGGCCACGGCTTCGACGACCAGGGGAGCGCGTTCGACGGCACCGGTGCGCTCAACGACTGGTGGACCGACGAGGACCGCACGGCGTTCACCGAGCGCACGAAGACCCTCATCGAGCAGTACAACGCGCTGGTCCCGCAGGGGCTGTCCGAGGGGCACACCGTCAACGGCGCCCTCACGATCGGCGAGAACATCGGCGACCTGGGCGGCCTCGGCATCGCGATCGAGGCGTATCGGCTGCACCTGAAGACGACCGGGTCGACGGATGCCGACGGTCCCGTCATCGACGGACTCACCGGCATCCAGCGTCTGCTGCTCAGCTGGGGTCAGATCTGGCAGCAGAAGGGGCGCGATGCCGAGACGATCCGTCTGCTGACGATCGACCCGCACTCGCCGAACGAGTTCCGCTGCAACCAGATCGTCCGCAACATCGACGAGTTCTACGCCGCCTTCGACGTGACCGAGGCCGACGCGCTCTGGCTCGATCAGGACAAGCGCGTCACCATCTGGTGACCGCGGTGCGCGGCGCGCCGGTCGTCAGCATCGAGCTCGAGTTCGATGCGGCGACCGAGCGCGCCGTGCGCGCGGAGTGGCAGGCGCTCGCCGACGCCGGGCTGTCGAGCCTCGCCGCGCACACGTCGCCCTCGAATGCCCCGCACGTGACGCTGCTCGTGCGTCCCGCGGTGACCCTCGCGCGGGTGCCGCTGCCCGCGGCGTTCCCCGTGAGGCTGGGTGCGGTCGCACTCTTCGGGGCGGGGGAGCGGCGGGTGCTGGCCCGTTCGGTCGTCCCGTCGGCCGAGATGCTCGCCCTGCACGCCGCCGTGCACGAGGCCGCCGGCGCCGGCGACGACGCTCCGCACACCGCGCCGGGCGAATGGATGCCGCACGTCACCCTCGCGCGCCGGATCAAGGTGTCCGACCTCGAGCGCGCGCTGCCGCTGCTCGGCGACCCCATCCTCGGGACGGCGCGCGGGCTGAGGCGGTGGGACGCGGCATCCGCCACCGTCACCTCGCTGGGAGAGTTCGGGGGCTGAGCGCGGGGTCTGTGCGCCCGTCGCGCTGTGTGCGGGGTCTCTGCGCTCGTCGCGCTGTGTGCTTCCCCTGTCGCGACACGCCGTGTGGCGCTGCCGTTTGCGACAGGGGAGTGCGGGGCGTGGTCGCCCCCTGTGCTTCCCCTGTCTCAACACGCGGTGTGGCGCTGCCGTTTGCGACGGGGGAGTGCGACGGGCTGAACGCGCGCTCAGTCGCGCCGAAGGTCGGGCTGTGCGCGTCGCGGGCCGCCATTCGGCGCCGATGAACGCTTCCGGGGACGCGACAGGCCGCCCCGACGGGCCCGCGGCGGCGAATCGCGTCCCCGGAACCCCGCGTCAGAAGACGATCGTGTGGTTCCCGTGGCGGATGACGCGGTCCTCGGCGTGCCAGCGCACCGCGCGGGACAGCACCTGACGCTCGACGTCGGCGCCGCGTCGCACGAGCTCGGCGGTCGTGTCGGCGTGGGTGACGCGGATGGTGTCCTGCTCGATGATCGGACCCTCGTCGAGGTCGCCGGTGACGTAGTGGCTCGTCGCACCGATGAGCTTCACGCCGCGCTCCTTCGCCTTGCGGTACGGCTCGGCACCGATGAAGGCGGGCAGGAACGAGTGGTGGATGTTGATGACCGGCACCCCGAGCTCGGCGAGGAACTCCGGCGACAGGATCTGCATGTAGCGGGCGAGCACGACGAAATCGACGTTGCCCTTCAGCAGCTCGAGGATCTTCGCCTCGGATGCCGACTTGTCGGGGCCCGGCGTCGACGGCACGTGGAAGAACGGCACCCCGAACGAGCGCACGTCATCGGCCGACGTCGCGTGGTTCGAGACGACCATCGGCACCGTGATGGGCAGCTCGCCGCGGCGGTTGCGCCACAGCAGGTCGAGCAGGCAGTGGTCCTGCTTCGACGACAGGATCGCCATGCGCTTGGGCACCGACTGGTCGGTGAGCGACCACTCCAGATCGAAGGGAGCGAGCGTGTCGCCGATCTCGGTCTCGATCGCGGGGCGCTGCCCCGCGAAGCCCGGGCGGTGGAACACGACGCGCTGGAAGTACGCGCCGCCGCGGGGGTCGTCGGAGTACTGGTCGAACTGGACGATGTTGCCACCGATCCGCGTGATCATCGCCGAGACCGCGGCGATGATGCCGGGGCTGTCCTTGCCGTGCACGATGAGGCAGGCGTGGTCGGGGTGGAGCTGCGACACGGACGAAGTCATCCCTCGATTCTGCCCTGTGCGGTGACGGATGCCGACCGCGTGACGCGCGGCATCCGTCAGCGCACGCCCTTCATGAGCGACAGCACCGGCTTCACGCAGACCAGCAGCAGCACGCCCATCGCGATCGAGATGAGGCCGAGGGTCGAGAAGTAGGGGACTTCGTTCTCGGGGTCGTACAGCGTCGCGAGCTGGCCGGCGATGGCGGTGCCGAGCGACACCGACAGGAAGAACAGCGCGACCATCTGCGTCTGGAACCGCTCCGGCGCGAGCTTGGTCGCCGCCGACAGTCCCACGGGAGAGAGCATCAGCTCGGCGACCGTGAAGACGAGCAGGATGCCGACGATCGCCAGCAGCGGCGTCGAGTTCGCCCCGCCGCCCGCGAAGGGCAGGAACTGCAGGAAGGCGACGCCCATGACGGCGACGCCGAATGCGAACTTCACCGGCGTCGACGGCTGGCGTGAGCCGAGCTTCGACCACACCGCCGTGAAGACGCCCGCCAGCAGGATGATGAACACCGGGTTGATCGACTGCACCCACGGGATCGGCATCTCCCAGCCGAACAGGTTGCGGTCGAGGCGCTCGGCCGAGTACAGCGTCACGACCGTGAACTGCTGCTGGTAGAGCGACCAGAACACGACCGACGTGAGGAACAGCGGCAGGAAGCCCCACACGCGGCTGCGCTCCTGCGAGGTGATCTGACGGCTGAGCAGGATGACGGCGAAGTACGCGATAGCCGCGAGGATCACCGCACCGATCACGATCAGCGCCAGGTTGTCGGCGCGGATGACGCCGGTCAGGACCAGGACGACGATGACCACCACGGCGGCGACGCCGATCCCGGCGAACAGCGGGTAGCGTCCGCGCGGCAGCGGGTTGGGCACCACGCGCGCCTCGGCGGGCAGGCTCCGGCGGCCGAACGAGTACTGGGCGAGGCCCAGTGCCATGCCGAGTGCGGCGAGCCCGAAGCCCCAGTGGAACCCGAGGGTCGACTGCAGCAGTCCGGTCAGCAGGGGGCCGGCGAAGGCGCCGAGGTTGATGCCGAGGTAGAACAGCGAGAAACCGGCATCCCGTCGGGAATCGTCGGCGGCGTAGAGGGTGCCGACGACGCTCGTGGCGGTCGCCTTGAGTCCGCCCGATCCGAAGGCGACCAGGATGAGGCCCACGGTCACGCCCGCGAAGCCGGGGAGGAGGGCGAGGGCGATGTGCCCCGCCATGATGACGATCGCGCTCAGGAAGAGCACGCGTTCGGCGCCGAGGATGCGGTCGGCGACCCACGCCCCGAGGACGGTCGACAGGTAGACCGCGCCGCCGTAGGCGCCGACGATGCTCGCCGCGACCGTCTTGTCGACGCCGAGACCGCCGTCGGTGACCGAGAAGTACAGGTACAGCAGCAGGATTCCCTGCATGCCGTAGAAGCTGAAGCGCTCCCACATCTCGACGCCGAACACGTGCGCGAGCGCGAACGGCTGACCGAAGAATCGGGTGTCGCGCGCTGCGGTGTCGTCGGAGGATGGGAGGTCGACGGGAGGTACGTTCCGCATTCGTCCCAGGCTAGGCACCGGTCCTGGACGGGGCACCCAGGTTGTGCGACACTCCGCGCGGGTGTATCAGTCCTCGCCGACGGCGGCGCGGGTGGCGTGACGATCGGCGAGCAGCGTGTCGCGGACCCGACGGCGGAGCACCTTGCCGATGAGGGACTTCGGCAGCTCCTCCCACACGACGTAGGTCGTCGGCCGCTTGTACTCCGCGAGGCGCTCGCGGGCGAGCTCGCGCGCGGCGGCCTCGTCGAACGTCGCGCCCTCCTCCAGGACGACCACGGCGGTGACGACCTCGGCTCCGCCACCGCGGGGGATGCCGACGACCGCGGTCTCAGCGACGCCCGGCGTGGCGGTCACGACCTGCTCGACCTCCGAGGGGGCGACGTTGAAACCGCCCGTGATGATGAGCTCCTTCTTGCGGTCGACGACTGTGACGAAGCCGTCCTCGTCCTGCTGCACGAGGTCGCCGGTACGCACCCAGCCGCCCTCGAGGAGGGTCGCGGCGGTCTCCTCGGGACGGTTCCAGTACCCCGCGAACACCTGCGGTCCGTGGATGAGCAGCTCGCCGGTCTCGCCCTGCGCGACCTCGCGGGTCGGCTCGTCGGGATCGACGACCTTGATGTCGGTCGAGGGGAACGGGATGCCGATGGCCCCGATACGGCGCGACTCGTCGAACGGGTTGGCCAGTGCGATGGGGCTCGTCTCGGTGAGGCCGTACCCCTCGTTGAGCATGCTGCCCGCGAGCTTCTCCCAGCGTGAGACGACCGTCGGGGTCAGGGTCATCGCTCCCGAGATGGAGTACACGACGCGGCTGAGGTCGAGGGCGCCGTCGCGGGCGACCCGGGCCAGCCGGTCGAACATCGGCGGGACGGCGGGGATGAACGTCGGCGGGAAGGTCTTCGCGGCATCCACCACCAGTTCGGGGTCGAAGGTGGGGAAGAGCACGGCGCGCGACCCGGTCTCGACCGAGTAGATGACCGACAGCAGCAGACCGAAGGAGTGGAACATCGGCAGCAGGCCGTAGATGCTGCCCTCGCCGTGGCGGAAGTCGGGCATCCACGCGGCGCCCATGCGCGCGTTCGCCCACAGGTTGCCGTGGGTGATCATGGCGCCCTTCGGGTCGCCCGTCGTGCCCGAGGTGTACTGCAGGCAGGCGAGGTCGTCGCGCCCGGGCCGCGGGTGCCTCGGGGCGATCGGTGCGGAGTTCTCGAGCCGTGTGAACGGGATCGTGCCGGGCGCGGCCGCCGTGAGCTTGCCACGCGACTCTCTGGCCTTCGCGACGGGCAGGCGCAGCAGCATCCGCGTCTTCAGCGGCATCGCGGTGGTCACGTCGACCGAGACGACGTCGCGGATGCCGAGCTCGGCCGGCAGCGACTGGACGAGCGGCGCGACCTTGTCCCACGCGATCACGGTGCGGGCGCCGTGGTCGCGGAACTGCACCTCGAGCTCGTCCCGCGTGTAGAGCGGGTTGTGCTCGACGACGACGGCGCCGAGTCGCAGCACCGCGTAGAACGCGATGACGTGCTGCGGGGCGTTCGGCATGATCAGGGCGACGCGGTCGCCGGCGCCGATGCCGAGCTTCCGCAGTCCCTCGGCGACGCGCGCGACCCGCGAGCCGAGCTCGTCGTAGGTCACCGCCCGGCCGAAGAACGCGATCGCGTCGCGCTCGCCGTACCGGCCGACGCGCTCGTCGAGCAGGTCGATGAGCGACCCCGTCACGGGTTCGATGTCGACCGGCGTGCCGGCGGCGTAGAAGCGGTTCCAGGCGCGGGTCTCGTTCAGCTGCACGGCGACGATCCTAGGTCGCGCAGGTGCCCAGCGCGTTCCCCTTGCTCGGTGCGTGCCCGCGCGCAAGCGGGTGGCCGGAGTGTGGGGGCGCCTGCGACGCTCGAGGCATGACCGACGATGCGCTCACCGCCCGCCGCGCCCACTACGCCGGGTTCTTCGGCGACCTTCCCCGCACGGACTACGGCGTCGTCGTCGGCAACTGCCAGGCCGAGTCGGTGCGGATCGTGCTGGACTCCGACGACCTGACGCTCCTGCGCGTCCCGCCGGTGTACGAGATGGATGCCGCCGAGGCGGCGCGCCTGCACGAGGTGCTCGCGGGCGCCTCGGTGCTCATCGCGCAACCCGTGAAGGACGATTACCACGACCTCCCGCTGGGGACGCGGCAGCTCGCGGCATCCCTCCCCGCGTCGGGTCGGGCGGTCACCTTCCCGGTCGTCCGCTTCTCGGGCCTCTACCCGTTTCAGGCGGTCCTGCACGTGCCGGGGACGGAGGAGGATCCGCCGATCGTCGCGTACCACGACGTCCGCACCCTCGCCGAGGCGGGCGGCATCCCCGTCCGCGACGCGCTGGGCGCAGGCGCCGTCCGGGCCGAGGCGGCCGACTCGATCGCAGAGCTCGAGCGGCGTGAGCAGCAGCTCGACGTCGGGGTCTCCGACCTGTTCGCGGCGCCGGGCTTCGACCTCGTCCGCACCGTGAACCATCCGGGCAACCCCGTGATCCTCGCGATCGGGGACCGCGTGCTGCGGGCCCTCGGGCGACCGGGCGCGGCGACCGATCCGGGCCGGCCGCTGCTGGATGCCGTCCACGCGCCGCGCGAGGACTGGGTCATCGACGCGTGGGGACTCGACGCCGTGCCCGAGCCGGTGTGGCGGGTCAACAGCGATCTCGTCGATCCCGCCGAGATCCGCGAAGCGCACCTCGAGTGGTACCGCCGGAACCCCGACTTCGTCCGCGGCGCCCTCGAGCGACTCCGCCCGACGCTCGAGCGCTGGCGGCGCTGACCGGCGTAGCGTGGCGGGATGGCTGACGCGCTCGACATCCGCGAACTGCACACGATCGACGAGATGGTCGCCGCGAGCGGCGTCTTCGAGGCGGTCTGGGGTTCTCCGGACGGCGGGATGCCGCCGAACCTGCTGCGGGCTCTGCAGCACGCCGGCAACTACGTCGTCGGCGTGTTCGACGGCGAGCGTATGGTCGCGGCATCCGCTGCCTTCTTCGGGCCGCCGTCCTCGCGCAGCATGCATTCGCACGTGACGGGCGTCCTGCCCGAGGCGCAGGCGCGGGGCATCGGCCGCGCGCTCAAGGCGCATCAGCGCGAGTGGGCGTTCGCGCGCGAGGTCGGCACCATCACGTGGACGTTCGATCCGCTCATCGCCCGGAACGCCCACTTCAACCTTGAGGTCCTGGGCGGGCGGGTCACCGATTACCTCGTCGACCACTACGGCGACATGGGCGACGCGATCAACAGCGGCGACGAGAGCGATCGGCTGCACGTGGCGTGGCACCTGGCGTCGCCTGTCCCGACGCCCGAGGCATCTGATGTGATCGCGACGGTCGCGATCCCGAGCGACATCGAGGCGCTCCGCCGGGAAGATGCGGATGCCGCGGCCCGCCTCCGCCGCGAGGTCCGCGACGCGTTCCGCACGCAGCTCGACGCCGGCCTGGTCGTCGGCGGCTTCCGCACCGGCGAGGGGTACCTGTTCGTCCGGAGCTGAGGCGCGGCGTCAGCCCGCCCGTCGGGCCCCTTCTCCGAGCGACTCGAGCTTCGCCCAGGCGATGTCGGGGTGGATGCGCCCGCCGAGGCCGCAGTCGGTCGACGCGATGACGCGGTCGGCGCCGACGATGTCGGTGTAGCGGCGGATGCGCTGCGCGACGAGGTCGGGGTGCTCGACGACGTTGGTCGCGTGGCTGACGACGCCCGGGACGAGGACGAGGTCCTCGGGGATCCGTGCGTCGGCCCAGACGGCGAACTCGTGCTCGTGGCGGACGTTTCCCGCCTCGAACGAGATCGACCCGACGTTCGCCTCGAGGACGACGTCGAGGATGTCCTTCAATTCGACGTCGGTCGTGTGCGGACCGTGCCACGAGCCCCAACACAGGTGCAGGCGCACCTGCTCCTTCGGAAGGCCCTCGATGGCGCGGTTGATCGCCTCGATCCGGATGCGGGTGAACGCCCGGTAGTCCGCGGCCGAGGGCTCGGGGTCGATCTGGTCGAAGTTCTCGGCCAGCGACGGGTCGTCGAGCTGCAGGATGAGGCCCGCGTCGGTGATGGCCCGGTACTCCTCACGGAGGGCATCGGCCCACGCGTCGATGTGCTCCTGCTCGGACGCGTAGTAGTCGTTGTGCACTCGTGCGGCGGACCCGGGCGCGATCGCCGTGAGGAAGCCCTGCTCGCCGTCGTGGAGCGCTGCCGTGAGGTTGCGGATGTCCGCCGCCACCGCGTCGTGGCCGCGGTACGAGAGCGGACCCGTCGTGGTCGGGAAGGCCGAGGCGATGCGCCCGGTCTCGACGGCCTCGGTATAGACCGCGGGGAACCGCTGCCGGTCACGACGACCCAGGAAGCTCGTGAGGCGGACGTTCCCCGGGCTCGACAGCACGGGCGGCTCGGTGAAGGCGTTCACCTCGGTGAGCGACAGCCCGGCGACGCGCTGGAAGGAGTATCCCCACCACGCGCCGTAGTCGACCGGGTTCGTCATGGCCTTCCCGAACTCGCCGTCGCCGACGAGGGTGATGCCCGCGGCGCGCTGGCGTTCGACGACGTCCGCCACGGCACGCGCCGTCAGCTCCTCGGCCTCGGCGCTCGGCAGCAGGGTGAAGCCGTCGTCGGCGAACGCGCGCGCGGCGTTCGCCTCGATCAGCGCGGTCGAGCGGGGAAGGCTTCCGGAGGTGGTCGTCTCGAGGGGCATGGGCCGAGTCTAGGAATCGACGGATGCCGCTGCACCCGTCGTGCAACGGCCCGTAACCTGACCCCATGCCGCTCGCTCAGCACGCCGCATCCGTCCGCCTCGACGAGATCGAGCTCCGGGTGCTCCGCATCCCGCTCGTCGCTCCGTTCACGACGTCGTTCGGCACCATGACCGACCGCGAGGTCATCGTCGTCCGCGCGAGGACCGATGCGGGCGAGGGGTGGGGCGAGGTCGTCACGCAGAGCGCACCGGTGTACTCCAGCGAGTACACGCAGGGTGCGTGGGACGTCACGACGCGCTGGCTCGGTCCGGCGCTCCTGCAGCGCGGGACCCTCGCGCCCGAGGACGTCGCCGGCGTCCTCGACCCGTTCGTCGGCCACCGGATGGCGAAGGCGGGGCTCGAGCTCGCCCTGCTCGACGCCGCCCTCCGCGGCGAGGGGCGCTCGTTCGCGTCGTACCTGGGCGGGACGGCGGCGACGATCCCGTCGGGGGTGAGCGTCGGCATCCAATCCGACCCCGCAGTCCTCGTCGAGACCGTCCGCGGCTACCTCGACGAGGGATACGTCCGGATCAAGATCAAGATCAAGCCCGGTCGCGACATCGCCGAGACGGATGCCGTGCGCACAGCCTTCCCCGACATCCCGCTGCAGGTGGACGCGAACTCCGCCTACACGCTCGCCGACGCCGACACGCTCGCGCAGCTCGACCGGTTCGGCCTGCTGCTCATCGAGCAGCCGCTGCAGGAGGACGACCTCGTCGACCACGCCGCCCTCGCGCAGCAGCTGAAGACGCCCGTCTGCCTCGACGAGTCGATCACCTCGGTCAAGGCCGCGCGCGACGCGCTCGCCCTCGGGGCGACGACAGTCATCAACGTCAAGGCCGGCCGCGTCGGCGGGTACCTCGAGGCGCTCCGCATCGCCGATCTCTGCGCGTCGGCGGGGATCCCGGTCTGGTGCGGAGGGATGCTCGAGACCGGGATCGGCCGCGCGGCGAACGCGGCGCTCGCCGCGCACGCCGCGTTCACGCTGCCGGGCGACGTCTCGGCATCCGGTCGGTTCTACGACCGTGACATCGTGGCGGAGCCCGTCGTCCTCGAGGACGGACACGTGCGGGTGCCGACGGGGCCGGGCCTCGGCGTCGAGGTCGACCTCGACGCGGTCGAGGCGTTCACCGTCGCGCGCGCGACGCTCCGCGCCTGACGGTCAGGCGGGCGTCGCCCCCGCATCGTCGAAGGCGATCAGCGAGAACGCGCGCCGTACGACGTCGGCGGGTGGTTCGTCGCCGCCGTGGAACGCCCACCAGACGAGGGCCGCGTTCGACGCGCCGCTGAGCGCCTGCGCGTGGACGACCGTCGTCAGGTCGTCGACCGACGAGCCGTCGCGCTCGGCGATGAATTCCACGACCGCGTCGGCCAGCGCTCCGATCCTCGCGGAACCCATGGCCCAGAGGGTCGGGTTGTCGCGGATGACGTGGAGTCGATGACGGGTGACCTCGATCATCTCGTCGGGGATGGTCGCAGCGGCGGCGAAGGCTCTCCGGATCGCCTCCCAGGTGTCATCCTCTGCCGCGCTGCTCGCGAGGCAGGCGTGGAAGCGATCGACCGCCTCGTCGAGACCGCCCCAGACCAGCGAGGCCTTGCTGGGGAACAGCCGGAACAGTGACCGGCGGCTCACATCGGCTGCAGCCGCGACATCGTCCATCGACACGACATCGAACCCGCGCTCGTCGAAGAGTCGGAGCGCGAGGAGGGAGACGCGGTCGGGGTCGATGGTGCGGGGCCGGCCCGAGGGGCGTTCGCTGGGGGAGTTCATAGACACCTTTCGGCACTGAGTGCTAAAACTGTACCGGCGCACCGAGCGCCACTCTCGAAGGAGGAGACATGACCGAAGCGACCACCGGCCGATTCGCAGGCAAGACCATCATCGTCACGGGCGCGGGTTCGGGCATCGGACGCGCCACCGCGGTCCGGATCGCGCGCGAGGGCGGACGCGTGATTGCGACCGACGTCGTCGCCGAGCGCCTCAACGACGTGCGTGCGGAACTGTCGGACCTTCCCGTCGAGACGGTCGTCGGCGACGTGTGCCGCGCCGAGACGATCGACCTCATCATGCGCGCCGCCGCGGACCGCGTCGACGGGCTCGCCAACGTCGCCGGCATCATGGATGCCTTCCTCCCGCCGAGCGAGATCGACGACGCCACCTGGGAACGAGTGCTGAGCGTCAACCTCACCGGCCCGATGCGGCTGACGCGAGCCGTACTGCCGCTCATGATCGCCGCGGGATCCGGCGCGATCGTCAACGTCGCATCCGAGGCGGCCCTGCGCGGATCCACGTCCGGCGCCGCCTACACCTCGTCCAAGCATGCGATCGCCGGGTACACGAAGAGCGTCGCGTTCTTCCACGGACCGCAGGGGATCCGCGCGAACGCCGTCGCTCCGGGAGCCGTGGCGACGAACATCGAGGCCCCGATGCGCAGTGAATACGCGGCATCGCGAGTCGGTCCGATCTTGCAGGCGATCGTCCCTCCCGTGGCCCAGCCCGAGCAGCTCGCCGCAGCCATCACGTGGCTGCTCAGCGACGACTCGGCCAACGTGAACGGCGTCCTCCTGCCGAGCGACGGCGGGTGGTCGGCGATCTGAGCCGGCGGTCAGGGGGCGGTCACCAGACGATGCCGCCGCCGACCGAGATGCCACCCCACGTGAGCAGCACGAAGATCGCGGCGAAGACGACCGGGGCGATGCCCTTGCCCCTGCGGGCGAGGCCCTTGAACAGGGCGATCACGACGAGGATCGCGGCGACGATCGACAGCCCGCCGCCGACGAAGAAACCGATGAACAGCGGGATCGGCATGAGGATGAGGCCGAGCAGGCCGACCCAGAAGGCGGCCCAGGCGGTCGGGTTCGAGCGGCGTTCGGTGGCGTAGGACATCACCCCATCCTGGTGTCCTGCGCCCGATCCCGCGACGGGGCTGTCGTGGATCCCGAGACCTGATAGAGGGCGCGCGAGCGGTCCAACGGCCCCCGCTGCGCGGCGAGCGGCTGCGTCAGTGGGGCATCGAGGGACGCGCCTCGTGCGGGTCGCGGCGCTGCGGGATGAACAGGGCGACGCCGAGGGCGATGACGGCGGCGCCGAGACCGAGGGCGAAGGAGAGGTGGAACGCCTCGGGCGCCGGGACGGGTGTGCCGCCCAGGTCGACCGTCAGGGCGGCGAGCACCGCGCCGACGACGGCCGCGGCGATCGAGGTGCCGAGCGAGCGGAACAGCGCGTTGAGGCCGTTCGAGGCGCCTGTCTCGTGCTGGGGCACCGAGCGCATGATCAGCATCGGCATGCCGGCGTAGCCGAAGCCGATGCCCACGCCGATGAGCAGGTTCGCGACCAGCAGGTGCCAGACCTCCGACGCCCACAGCAGCGAGTAGCCGTACGCGAGGATCAACGCGCTCGCACCCATGATGAGCAGCAGGCGCGGGCCGATCGTGCGGGCGAGGCGTCCCGAGAAGGGCGAGAGCACCATCATCACGAGACCGGCGGGCATGACGATGAAGCTCGCCTGGACGAGGGTGAGTCCGAAGCCGCCGACGGATGCCGGCAGCTCCAGCATCTGCGGGTACGACACGTTCGAGGCGAACAGCGAGAAGCCCATCGCGACCGACGCGAGATTGGTGAGGAGCACGGCCGGGCGCGCCGCGACCCGCAGGTCGAGGAGGGGCTCACGGATGCGGAGTTCGAACCAGCCCCACACGAGCAGCACGGCGAGGCCGCCGAGGCCCAGGGCGAGGGTCGCCGGCGACGTCCACCCCCACTCGTTGCCGCGCGACACGGCGAGCAGGGCCCCCGTCAGACCGATCGCGAGGCCGATGGCCCCGGCGAAGTCGAACCTGCCCGCGGTCCGCAGGACGCTCGCCGGCACGACGAGGGCGACGAGGACGAAGACGACGACGCCGAGCCCCGCAGCCATCCAGAAGAGCACGTGCCAGTCGCTCGTCTCGGTGATGATCGCGCTGACCGGCATGCCGACGGCGCCGCCGACCCCGAGGGTCGCGGACATCAAGGCGATGGCGGCATCCACCCGGTCCTCGTGCAGCACGTCGCGCATGATCGAGATGCCGAGCGGGACGACGCCGGTGACGGCGCCCTGCAGGGCACGTCCGACGATGATGCCGCCGATGCCGGGGGAGAGGGCGGCGATGACCGACCCGACGATGAGGAGCCCCAGCAGGATGAGGACGATCCGGCGCTTGCCGTACATGTCGCCCAGTCGCCCCGCGATCGGCGTCGAGACCGCTGCGGCGAGAAGAGTCGCCGTCACGACCCATGCGGTGTCCTCGCGAGAGGCATTCAGGAGCTCGGGGAGCTTCGCCTGGATCGGGACGACCAGGGTGAACATGAACGACGACGCGAGTCCCGCGATCGCCAGAACGGCGACGATGGCGCCCTGTCGTGGCATGCGGGTGAGTCTGCGTCTGTCGTCCGAGGGCATCCCTCCAGGTTAAGCCCGGCCTGCGACGTCGGAGGCGGCCGGGCTCATCTCCGGCGGATCATCCCGCCGAACGCCAGTCGTCCGACTCCATGTGCGAGCCCGCCTGCGGGCCCATCTGCAGCATCCCGCCGTCCACGACCCAGGTCGCGCCCGTCACGTACGACGACGCGGGGGAGGCGAGGAAGGCGATCACGTCGGCGATCTCCTCCGGCTTGCCGGGACGGGGGATCGGGATGCCGGGGCGATGCGTGTTCTCGGCGTCCTCGGCATCCATGTCGTTGATGGGTGTCGCGATCTCGCCCGGGGCGACGGAGTTGACCGTGATGCCCTTCGGGCCGAGCTCCTGGGCCATCGTCTTCACGAGCCCTTCGAGACCGTGCTTCGATGCGACGTAGGCGGCCGAACCGACGCGCGGCTGCGAGCCGTGGACGCTCGTGACGGCGATGATGCGCCCCTCCTGGCCGGCATCGGCCATCAGCTTCGCGGCCGTGTGCATGCCGACGAAGGCGCCGTCGAGGTTCAGCCCGACGACGGTGCGCCACCCGTCGATGTCCATGTCGAGGAACGGTCCGCCGGTGCCGCCGCCGGCGTTGTTGACGAAGACGTCGAGACCACCCAGCTGCTCGGCGAGGTGGCGGACCGTGCCGGGGACCGACTCGAGGTCGGTCGCATCGAACTGCGCGACGACGGCGTTGCGGCCGCGGCGGCGGACCTCCTCGGCCGTCTCGTTCGCGCCGTCCTCATCGGAGTGCCACGTCACCCCCACGTCCATCCCGGCGTCGGCGAGGGCGAGGGCGGTCGCGCGCCCGATCCCGGAGTCGGAGGCGGTCACGATGGCGCGGCGGGGCGAGAAGGTCATGGTCCGACGCTACGAACCGACGCGACCGCGGCGCACCCGCTTGACAGCACTGTGGCCCCGGACGTACCGGAGCCGCAGTCTGTCAGTGCGAGGTGGTCGAGCGCAGGCGGGTGATGTCGGCGTCGGACAGGAGCGCCCGCGGCATGACCGCGACCGGTCCGAGCGGCGAACCGACCTTCAGCAGGAGCGCGTCGCCGGCGGCATCCACTCGGCGGAAGGCCGTGTAGCGGATGTCACTCGTACCGAGTGCCGAGGTCGCCCGCATGCCCTCGGCGGTGAGCGTCGCCGTCGCGACGAAGCCCACCGGGTAGGCGCGCAGGATCGAGGATCGGACGGCGATCCACGACGCGATCACCGCTCCGCACAGGATGACCACCATGGCGATGCCCACCCACGCAGCGCCCTCACTCCCCGTGGCGGTGAGGAACACACTCAGGATCACGATCAGGGCCGTGGCGGTCATCAGCACGATCCAGGACGGCCGCGTCAGCTGCCAGCGGAGGAAGCCGCGCGCGAGGCGGGAGGCCAGCTGCTCGTCGACGACGAGCGACCGGCCTCCCTCGGGCGTGCTCACACCGCGTCCGGCGAGGGGGTGTCGACGGGCGCTGCCGGCTCAGCGGCGGGCTCCGCCGCCCGGCGACGCAGCGGCGCGGCGTCCTGCGCCGCCTGCTCGTTCTGCAAGCCCTGGGCGATCCCGCGACCCGTGGCCTGGCCCTGGATGATGCCGCGCAGGTCGATGCCCGTCGCCGCCTGGACGGCGTCGAACGTCGCGCGCATGCTCGAGGCGCTCTCGCCGGCGATGTGGCTCGATGCCCCCTCGCCGCCGAGCACCGTGATCGAGCCGACCTTGTCGAAGCCGCGTGCGAACTCGGTCATGAGCGGCACGAGCGACTCGATGGCGCGCTGCGCGAGCAGGGCCTGCTGGTTCTCGGCGAGGGCGCGTGCCTCTGCCGTGAGGGCCGCAGCGCGTGCTTCACCCTCCAGCCGCACGGCGGCGGCGTCGGCCTCGGCGCGCAGGCGCGTGGCCTCGGCTTCCTGGGCGGCGATCTGCGCACGCGCCTCAGCGGCCTTGACCTGCGTGTAGGCGTCCGCGTCGGCGGAGCGCTCGCGCTCATAGAGCGAGGCGTCGGCGACCTTCTTGACGTCGGCGTCGAGCTGCGCCTGACGGTTCTCGGCCTGCTGCAGGAGGACGGCCTGCTCGCGCTCGGCACGGGCGAGGGCCTCGGCCTGCTCCGCCTCGGCGCGGGCACGACCAACCTCGGCCGCGGCTGCGGCGGAGTTCTTGTCGTACGCGGTCTGCTCGATGAGGTTCGCCTCGTCGGTCGCGATCTGGCGCGCCTTGACCTCGCGGGCGGCGTTGATGCGCGCGACCTCGGCCTCGCGGCGGACGCGCTCGACCTCGGTCGCGCCGAGGGCGTCGATGTAGCCGTTCTTGTCGGTGACGCCCTGGATCTGGAACGAGTCGAGGATGAGGCCCTGCGACAGCAGGTCGCTCTTGATGCCGTCGGCGATCTGGTCCGACAGCTTCTGCCGGTCGTTCATGAGCTGCTCGACGGTCAGGGTCGCCACGACTCCGCGGAGCGCACCCTCGAGCTGCTCGGTCGTGAACTGCTCGATCGCACCGTCCTGCGAGAGGAAGCGCTCGGCCGCACGACGGACGAGTTCGGGGTCCGAGCCGATCTTGACGAGGGCGACACCGCTGACGTTGACCGTGACACCGGTGGATGACTGGGCCGTCGGCTCCATCTTGATCTGACGCGCGCGCAGCGAGATCATCTCGGCCCGCTGCGTCAGTGGGTTGACGAGCGCGCCGCCGCCGGTGATGACCGAGATGCGCGATGAATCCCCCGACGCGTTCTTCTGGTTGCGTCCGACGATGACGAGCGCCTGGTCGGCCTTGGCGACCTTGTACCACGCCCGCAGCACCACCATGAAGATGATGATGAAGACGATGACGGCGACGACGGCGATGGCGCCGATGACGAAAGCCCCGCCTGTGACGAGTGCGTCCATGTGTGATTTCCCCCGAGTCTCGATGTCTCTGCGCGGCACGGTGCACGTGCCCACTACGAACGTATCGGTTACTCCAGCCGCGTGACGAGGGTGCGGCTCCCGCCCTACGCTGGCCTCATGACCACCCCTCCTCCTCCGCAGCCGCCCCAGCCCCCGTTCGGGGCGTACACGCCTGTGCCGCCGATGCGTCCCGAGGACGAGAAGTTGTGGGCGACCCTCACGCATCTCAGCGGCATCTTCACGGGATGGGTCGGGCCACTCGTCGCCTACCTCGTGCTGCGCGACCGCGGTCCGTTCGTGCGCGCGCACACGGCCGCCGCGCTGAACTTCCAGCTCACGATGCTCATCGCCAGCATCGTCGGTGCCATCCTCATCCTCATTGGCATCGGTCTGCTGATCCTGTTGGCCGTCTACGTGCTGCTGATCGTGATCGCGATCATCGGCGCCGTGAAGGCGAACCAGGGGCAGTGGTACAACCCGCCGGTGACGATCCGCTTCGTTTCCTGAGCCGCGTCGCCCCGGCGAAGAGGCCCGGATAGACTGACGGATGCCGCGTTCTGCGGCATCCGCGCTGTCGCGCACCCTCTTCACAACGACCATTGGAGCCACCGTGGCCGAGCAGTCCCGTCTCGACAAAGTCATCGCCCTCGCCCGCCACCGCGGGTTCGTCTTCCAGGCGGGCGAGATCTACGGCGGGTCGCGGTCGGCGTGGGACTACGGCCCCCTCGGGACCGAGCTCAAGGAGAACATCCGCCGCCAGTGGTGGCAGACGTTCGTCCGCGGGCGCGGCGACATGGTCGGCCTCGACTCGTCGATCATCCTGCCCAAGCGCGTGTGGGAGGCATCGGGGCACGTCGCGACGTTCACCGACCCGCTCGTCGAGTGCCTGCAGTGCCACAAGCGTTTCCGCGAGGACACGCTGATCGAGGACTTCGAAGCCCGCAAGGGCCGCAAGGCCGAGAACGGTCTCGGCGATGTGCCCTGCCCGAACTGCGGCACCAAGGGTCAGTACACCGAGCCGAAGTCGTTCTCGGGTCTCGTGAAGACCTACCTCGGCGTCGTCGACGACGAGAGCGGGCTCTACTTCCTGCGCCCCGAGACCGCTCAGGGCATCTTCGTGAACTTCTCGAACGTGCTGACCGCGTCGCGCAAGAAGCCGCCGTTCGGCATCGGCCAGGTCGGCAAGGCCTTCCGCAACGAGATCACGCCCGGAAACTTCATCTTCCGCACGCGCGAGTTCGAGCAGATGGAGATCGAGTTCTTCACGCCGCCCGCCGAAGCCGGTGAGTGGTTCGACCACTGGGTCGAGGCGTGCTGGAACTGGTTCCTCGACCTCGGCATCGATCCCGAGAACATGCGGCAGTTCGACGTGCCCGAAGAGGACCGCGCCCACTACTCGACCGCGACGATCGACGTCGAGTACCGGTTCGGCTTCGCGGGCAAGGAGTGGGGCGAGCTCATGGGCGTCGCCAACCGCACCGACTATGACCTTTCGAGTCACATCGAGGCGTCCGGGCAGAAGCTCGCGTACTTCGACCAGGCATCCGGCGAGACCTACGTCCCTTACGTCATCGAGCCGTCCTTCGGTCTCACCCGCGCCATGATGGCGTTCCTCGTGGACTCCTACCGCGAGGAGGAGGTGCCGAACGCGAAGGGCGGCACCGACACCCGCACGGTCCTGGGCCTCGACCCGCGCCTGGCGCCGGTAAAGGTCGCCGTCCTGCCGCTGAGCCGCAATGAGCGCCTGTCGCCGCTGGCCCGCAAGGTCGCCGACGATCTGCGCGCCAACGGCTGGAACGTGGACTTCGACGACGCGGGTGCGATCGGACGCCGGTACCGGCGCCAGGACGAGATCGGTACGCCGTTCTGCGTCACGGTCGACTTCGATTCGCTCGACGACGACGCCGTGACGATCCGCGATCGCGACTCGATGGCGCAGGAGCGCGTTTCGCTCTCCGAGCTGCACACCTACCTCGCCCCGCGCCTGCGCGGCGCCTGACCCCGCGACGCCTCGTGCCCGCTGCGGCGCGAGGCGTCAGCCCTTCGCGGCCTTGGCTTCCGCCTTCGCGGCGCGCTTGTGCTCCCGCACCTTCGTGAGCGATTCCGGCGAGACGATGTCGGCGACCGAGCGGAAGGAGCCCTCCTCGCCGTAGGCGCCGGCGGCCTCGCGCCACCCGTCGCCCGTGTACCCGTACTGCTTGCCGAGCAGGGCGAGGAAGATGCGCGCCTTCTGGTCGCCGAACCCCGGAAGCGCCTTCAGCCGCTTCAGCACCGTCCGCCCGTCGGGCTCGCCCTGTGTCCACAGCGCCGCGGCGTCGCCGCCCCACTCGTCGACCAGCGTCTGGCAGAGCGCCTGCACGCGAGCGGCCATCGAACCGGGGAAGCGGTGGACGGCCGGGGTCTGGCTGAAGGCGGCCACGAACTCCTCGGGATCGGCAGCGGCGATCTGCGCGGCATCCAGCCCACCCGTGCGGTCGCGGATCTTCATGGGGCCGGCGAATGCGGTCTCCATCGCGATCTGCTGGTCGAGCAGCATCCCGATCAGGAGGGCGAGGGGTTCGTCGGTGAGGAGTGCGTCGGCGGCACCGTCGCCGGTGATGTGCAGGGCCATGCCTCCATGTTCCCACCGTCGGCAAGGTGCGGGTGGGGGAGGATGGGAGGATGACCGCCGACGCCGCCACCGACCTCATCTCGCAGGCCCGACGGGCGCGGGTCGCCGTCGTCGGGGGCGGGATCGCCGGGCTCGTCGCGGCACTCCGCTGCGCGAAGGTCGGGATCGGTGTGACGCTGTTCGAGGCGGGCGATCGCCTCGGGGGGATCGTCGCCTCCGCCGAGCTCGATGGGACGATGACGGATGTCGCGGCCGACGGCTTCCGCGTCGCCCCCGGCGCCCTCGCCGAGCTCATCGACGAACTGGGCCTGCGCGACGCCGTGGTCCCGGCGCAGGATGCCGACACCTGGGTCGCCGGTCCGCACGGCGTCGCGCCGCTGCCGGCGGCGTCGATCCTCGGCATCCCGGCCAACCCGTTCGACCCCCGCGCGCGCCGGATCATCGGTGCACGCGGCGCGTGGCGGGCGTACGTCGACCGCCTGCGACCGCCGCTGACGATCGGTGCCGAGCGGAACCTCGCCACCCTCGTGCGCCAGCGCGTGGGGGCGCGGATCCTGGACCGCATGGTCGCGCCCCTGACGTACGGCATCCATGGCGTGCCGCCCGAGCAGGTGGACGTCGATCGCGCTGCTCGCGGTCTGAACTCCGCGCTCACCCGCACCGGTTCGCTCTCGGGTGCGGTCGCGCAGCAGCTGGCCGGGAAGGATGACGCCGCCCCTTCCCGCGCGAGCATCGGGGGCGGGATGTCGGTGTTCGTCGATGCTCTCGCGGAGCGCCTGACGGACCTCGAGGTCGAGGTCCGAGCGGCGACGGAGGTCACCGAGATCGAGCGCGCGGGTGCCGGGTGGTCGCTGTCGTGGGCGGCGGCCGACGGCGAGAGCGGCGTCCACGAGGCGGATGCGATCATCGTCGCGACACCCGAGCGCACCGCTCGACGGCTGCTCGCCCCGCACCTGGACGGCCTCGACGGCCCGACCCTTTCTCCGGAAGACGTCGACGTCGTGACGCTCGTCCTCGACGCCCCGGGCCTCGACGCGCGTCCGCGGGGACACGCGGTCTACGCCGTCCCGGGCGAGGCGGCGGCGCTCGCGGTCGTCCACGCGACGGCGACGTGGCCGCATGAACACGGCGAACCGCACATCGTCCGTGTGACCCTGCCCGCCGGCGAAGGGACGGATGCCGAGGCGATCGCCGCAGCCACGGCGGCGGCCGCCGAGCTCCTCGGCACCGACGTGGGCACCGTCCGCGCCGCGTACCGGGCGCGCTGGCCGCGCGCGCTGCCGTCGTCGGCCCTGTCGCCCGCGCGCGAAGAGCTGCGCCGTGCGGCCCGCACGAACGATCGCCTCGGCGTCGTGGGCGCCTGGATCGACGGCACCGGGCTCGCCCGGGTCGCCACCGATGCCGAGACCGAAGCGGAACGCATCCGATCGGGCCTCCTGTGGCACTCCGACGGTGAGGGTGCAACGACCTGAGCCACCTGTCAAGGGTGGATACCGCGAACGGCATGCGCCGATACGCTGGGTGCTCGGCACCACATCGCTTCGAACGTGAGGAATCGCCATGAAGGGCAAGATCGGAATCGTCGTCGGACTCACCGCCGGCTACGTCCTCGGGGCCCGCGCGGGCCGCCAGCGCTACGAGCAGATCAAGGACGCCTACCTGCGGGTGTACAACACGCCCGCCGTGCAGAAGCAGGTGGACAAGGTCGCCGAGTTCGGCAAGTCCGCCGCGTTCGCCCTGCCAAGCGTCCTCTGGAACGGTGCCGTCAAGGTCACCCGCGCCGCGACCACCTCGGGCACCCCGGGCCAGAAGCTCGACGCCGCGCTCGACGCATCCGAGGATGCGGCCGACGACGTGAAGGATGCCGCCAAGACCACCGCTGACGCCGTGACCGGCTCCGCGAAGAAGCCGGCGAGCCGGGCCTCGTCCGGTTCGACGGGCAGCTCGCGCAAGAAGCCCTCGTCCGCGTCATGAGCACCCCCCGCGGATTCCGGGACCGCCGCGACGAGAGTCTCCTCGGTCTCGTCGGAGAGCTGCCCGAGCTCGTCAAGAACCTGATCGTCGCCGAGATCACCGCGGCGAAGACGTGGGCGGCGCGGACCGGGAAGGATGCCGGCATCGTCGGCCTCTGGTTCGTCCTCGCCCTCTTCTTCCTGTTCTGGACGCTGCCGGCCATCGGCGCGTTCACCGTCATCGGGCTGTCGTCGTGGATGGCGCCCTGGCTGGCGGCTCTCATCCTCGTCGTGCTCGGACTGCTGCTGGTGGTCATCACCGCGTTCCTCGGGTTCCTGAGGGTCCGGCGTATGAAGAATCGTGAGAATCCCGCGAAGGCACTGTCTACCGACGCCCGAATCGTGAAGGAAGTGGCCGATGAGTTCTGACCTCCCCCGCACCGCCGTCCCGCTCGGGATCACCGACCCGGTCGAGCGTGCGCGCGCTGAGCTGAAGGCGGCCCTCGCCGCCATCGAAGAGAAGGCGAACGTCCCCAAACGGGCGGCTCGCGCCACGCGGCGCGCGCAGGTCTCGGCGCGTGGATTCGCGGACCGCAACCCGTCCGGTGCCGCAGTCGCCGTGGTCGGCGCTGCGTTGGCCGTCGGCGTGGTCGTCTGGGGCGTCGTCCGCCTGTACACGCGCTGACGCCTCCCCGCGTCGTCGCTTCCGACGCCGGGGGTATGCTCGGAACAGGCAGCGGCGACGGCGCGAGTGCTGCCGACGACACGGTCCCGAACGTGCGCATCCGCGCTCATGTCGATGAGCGTCGGCCGTCTCGCTGCGGGGCGGCCACCGCCTATACGAGAGTCGAACCATGAACACATCCGCTGCGACAGCACCGAAGCCCCTCAAGGGCTGGCGTGTGCTCGTCCCGCGCGGAGGTCCCTGGGGTGACAGCGTCGCCGCCGCTCTGCGTGCCCAGGGAGCGACGCCGGTCATCGCTCCGCTCATCAACTTCGCACCCTCCGAAGACCCGACCGACCTCGAATCCGCACTCCGCGACCTCGCTTCAGGCGCGTTCGACTGGGTGACCCTCACGAGCTCGACCACGGTCGACGTCCTGCATGCGTACCGAGCGGTCATCCCGCACACGACGCGCGTGGCCGCCGTCGGCGAGACGACCGCCGCCGCTCTCGGCGCCGTCGGCTACCGCGTGGATCTCGTCCCCGAGGAGGACAACTCCGCCGCCGGCATGGCCGCTCAGCTCATCGCGCTCGAGCCCGACCCGATGCGCGTGCTCACGCTTCGCAGCGAACTCGCCAAACCCGTCCTGACCCGACTGCTCGAAGAGGCGGGGCACGACGTCCGGAGCGTCATCGCGTACCGCACCGTCGGCGTGCCCGTGACCGACAAGGTCGCCACCGATGTCCGTTCCGGACGCATCAACGCGATCCTCGTCACGAGCGGATCGGTCGCCGAGCAGGTGTACGAGCAGTTCCCCGAGATCCCCGAGGCGACCGTCATCGCCGCCATCGGCCCCCGTACCGCGAAGGATGCCCGCCGTGCGGGCCTCGGCGTCAGCGTCACGGCGAAGGAGCAGACGGTCGCCGGTCTCATCGCCGCCGTCGGTCAGTTCCCGCTCCCGCACGCGATCGACGAACTCGCCCCTCCCACCGGTTCGTTCCCCCGAATCCAGGGCTGAGGCCGTGGTCGAGACCGTATCGTTGCGGCTCGGGCATCCGTCGCGGTGGATGCGTTTGGCAGACTGATCCCATGGTGACGCTGCTGCTCGATTCGTCGCGACTGGAGGTCGCGCTCTCCGCCACCGAGCGTGTGCTGGCGTTCCGCAAGGATGCCGTCCGCGTCGAGCGCGCGCACATCGTCAAGGTGCAGCTCGTCGACGATCCGTGGACGTGGCTGCGCGGCGTCCCCGCTCCCGGCACCGTTGTCCCCCGGACGGTTGCCATGGGGGTCTGGCGTTCCGCCGGCGGCGACGATTTCGTCCTCGTCCGGCGTCGGAGGCCGTCGGTCGTGATCGACCTCGAGGGCGACGCGGAGTTCCAGCGGCTCGTGATCACGACCCGCCACGGTCTGGCGCTCGTGCAGGCGCTCCGCCTCGACGTCGAGGATGAGCCGACCGACGTCGTCCAGCTCGTCACGACCGAGATCCCGGTGCAGAGCGGCGATGCCTCGGCGGGTCCGACGGGCCGGCCGTCCCGGCGTCGCGCGCCGCGCCCGGCGCAAGCCTGACCGGTACAGTCCTGACCGACGCCGCTCTCGGCCGGTGCGGGGAGCGGCCCGGTAACGTTGCCCGGGTGAGTGAACCCGCGGCATCCCCTCTGCTCGTCCGTGCGGAGGGCAGTGTCGGGCGCATCACCCTCGACCGGCCCGAAGCGATCAACGCCGTCGACCACGGCATGATCCGCGGCATCGCCGACGCGCTCGAACGCTGGGAGCACCATCCCGACATCCGCCTCGTCCTGCTCGACGGCGCGGGTGACCGCGGCTTTTGCGCCGGCGGCGATGTCCGGACCCTCCGCGAGCAGATCCTGGCGGGGGATGCCGAGGCCGCGATGGGCTTCTTCCGAGACGAGTACGCGCTCAATGCGCGCATCGCCGCTTACCCGAAGCAGATCGTGGTCTTCGCCGACGGCGTCACGATGGGCGGGGGGATCGGCCTCGCCGGTCACGCCTCGGTGCGCATCGTGACCGAGCGTTCGCGCCTGGCGATGCCCGAGACGCGCATCGGTTTCACCCCCGATGTCGGCGGCTCGTGGCTGCTCGCGCACGCTCCCGGCCGCATCGGCGAGTACCTCGCGCTGACGGGCAGGACGATGGATGCCGCCGACGCGATCTACGCCGGATTCGCCGACCACCTCGTGCCCGCCGACCGGCTGGACGACGTCCGCCACGCGCTCGTCACGCGCGCCGACCCCGACACCCCGACCGAGATCGCGATGCTGTTCGACGAGACGCCGGAGCCGTCGCGCCTGGCGTCGGCGCGCCGGTGGATCGACGACGCCTTCGCGGCCGAGACGGTCGCCGACGTCATCGCGCGCTTGCGGGCGCGGCCCGAAACGGATGCCCACACCACCGCGGACGAGCTCGAGACCCAGGCGCCGACGGCACTCACCGTGACCCTGGCCGCCGTGCGGTCCGCCCGAGGGGTGCCCGGGCTGCGGGCGGCGCTCGCGCAGGAGTACGCCCTGGTCGAGTGGTTCGGGCGGACGCAGCCCGACCTCGTCGAGGGCATCCGCGCACAGCTCGTCGACAAGGACCGCTCGCCCCGGTGGCAGCCCGCGACCCTGGCCGAGGTCCCTGCGGGCACGGCGGCGCAGGCGCTGTCGTTCACCCCGACCGTCCCCCTCTGGAGCTGACGTGTTCGACAGTCCTCTCTCCGCCTCGGCCTACGAGGTGCTCGGCGTCGCGGTCGATGCGACCGACGACGATCTCCGCAAGGCCTATCGCCTGCGTCTGAGGCAGACCCACCCCGACACCGGCGGCGACGCCGCGCAGTTCGTGCAGGTGCAGCGTGCGTGGGAACTCGTCGGCACCGCCGAGGCGCGCGCCTCGTACGACCGGGGGCAGGGGTTCGGAGACACCGTGTCGTACGCGCCCGACGCGTCCGCTCCGATGTGGCGTCCGGCCGCGCGCCAGACCGACACCCGGCCGCGCGCCCGGTCGTTCGGACAGCCCGGCGGCTGGCGCCGCGAACGCTACCTCGACCTGATCCGCGAGTGGGCCGGCCGCGGCGTCGACCTGCCCGATCCGTACGACCCGGCCCTGGTGCGGAGCGCCCCTCACGAGGTGCGGCGGCTCTTGGCGGACGCGCTCGCCGAGGAGGCGACGGCGCGCATCGTCGCCGAGCTCGGGATGGGGTACACGGTCTGGCACGACGTCGCCGCCGACCGCCGCGATCCCGACGTGAAGCTCGATCACATCGTGCTGGGCCCGAGCGGCCTGTACGCCGTTCTCTCGGAGGACTTCGGAGCGCCCGTCCGCACCCGCCGGGGCGAGATCGAGGGCGACGCGGTCGTGGGCTCGCCGGTCGCGCAGCTCGTGCTCGCGGCGCGCGGGCTCGGCCGCGCGGCGAAGGTGAAGTTCAGTGCGGCGCTCGTCGTCCTGCCCGACGACGACGTCGTCTCGGCGGTCGAGGAGCTCGGCAAGGTGAAGGGTCTCCCCGTGGCCGTCGTCGCCCGCAGCGCCCTCGCGACGGTGCTCCGCCGTGGCGTCAGCGGAGCGCGCGAGATCGGCGGCAACGAGCTGTTCGACGTGCGGACCCGACTGCAGCAGACGGTCCGGTTCGCCTGAGCGTCAGCCGCCGATGCCCGTGAGTTCGAGCGGGTGCGTCAGCCGCCACCAGGCGTCGGGGCCGGGCAGGGCTTTCTCGACCCTGAGCGGCACCTCGACCTCGGCTGCCGGACCCGTCAGCGTGAGGTCTCCGGCGTCCGCGCCTGCCGTCGCATCGCCCTCGACGTCGAAGGATGCCGCGCTCTTCGCGGTCGCGCCGTTCCACAGCAGCAGCGACGCATCCTTCTCCGTGACGATGCGGCTCTTCGCGCCCCACGCCGTCCTGGCCTCACCGACGACGGTCCCCGCCGGAAGGACCGTCGGAGCAGCGGCCTCGTCGGCGAGGTCGCCGAGCAGGCGCTCGGCCTCGCCGGCACGCGCATCGTTCGTGGGCTGCCCGGCGACCGAGGCGAAAATGGTCGTGGGGATGCCGCCGACGTCGATCTTCTGCGCGGCGACGAGGTTGTAGTACCCCGCGTAGCTACCGGTCTTCAGCCCCACGACGCCGTCCGTGCCGAGGAGGGCGTTGGTGTTCTCGAACGTCCCCGCGCCGGGGAGCTCCGCGGTCTTGGTCCCGACGATCTCGGCGATCACCGGGTTCTCGAGGGCCTTCTCGGCCAGCGCGATCATCGCCGCCGGGGTCGCCACGTTGCCGCGGTCGTAGCCGGAGGCATCCGTCACCGTGATGCCGTCGAGGCCGTTCTTCTCGAGCCACGCATCGGCAGCCGTCGCGTAGTCGGCGACGGAGCCGAACGCGTCGGTCGCGAGACGGTTCGCGTAGTTGCTGGCCGACGCCATCAGCATGCCCTGGAGCATCTGGTACTCGGAGAGGGAGCCGTCGTCGGGCACGTTCAGGGCCGACTGGTTCTGCGCGACGTAGCGCCAGTACTCCTGCCGGTCCGCGAAACCGAAGTCGTAGGCGGGCCCCTGCTCGCCGGACGCGAGCGGCTTCTGATCGAGGATGACGAGGGCGGTGACGAGCTTCGTGGTGCTCGCCATCTGTGCGGGATCGTTCGACGAGACCGCCGCGGGGAAGCCGTCGATGCCGACCGCGGCCCCGCCGGCGGCGGGCCACGAGATGGCGCTCGGAGCACCGGCCAGCGGCGCCGTCTCGGTCGCCGTCGCCGTCGCTGTGGTGGACGAGAGCGGCCAGAGCAGCATGGCCGTCGTGTAGGTCGTCGCAAGGGCGACGATCGCGAGCGCGGGAATCCCGATCACGCGTCCGCGGATCCGCCGCCGACGTCGCATCGGCGGCAGCAGGTCGTACGCCGCCCCGCCCGTCGCCGGGGCGACGCGGGTCGTCGGATGCCCGTCGTCGTCGACCCAGGCGAGAGCGAGCCTCGTCGCCGGCGCGGGGTCGTCGGAGGGTCGGGTGCGCCGGGGCCGGCGCGTGCGGGTAGCGGCGTCGTCCACGGTCACGGGACCACGGTATCGCGCCCGGGGCTGCGGCTATACTCGACCCACAACCACGGGAGTCCGGTGAGCCGGGCTGAGAGGAAGCGACCCACGCTTCGACCGTCGAACCTGATCCGGATCATGCCGGCGCAGGGAGGAGAACACACATGCATGCTGTCGCGTCCGAAACCGACACGCTCACCGCTTCGTCACCGAACCGCTCCCGCTGGCGCGTCGTCGACATCGTCGTCGCCGCCGTCCTCGGCGTCGCCGTCGGACTCCTGTTCTGGTTCTGGAACGGGGTCGGCTACGGCTGGTTCGAGGTGATGGATGCCGCGACCCCCGGCCTCGGCGGCTTCGCCGTCGGCATCTGGCTGATCGGCGGTGTCATCGGCGGTCTCGTCATCCGCAAGCCCGGTGCCGCGCTGCTGGTCGAGGTCGTCGCCGCCGTGGTGTCGATGATCATCGGCAACGTCTGGGGCGCCTCGACCCTGCTGTCGGGTCTCGTGCAGGGTCTCGGCGCGGAGCTCATCTTCGCCGTGTTCCTCTACCGCCGCTTCGGAATCGGGGTGGCCGCACTCGCGGGCGTCGGCGCGGGCGTCGCGGCCTGGATCTTCGAGTTCTTCTTCGGCTCGTCGCCCAACATCGCCAAGACGCTCGAGTTCAACCTCATCTACCTCGGCACGATCATCGTCTCGGGCATCGCGCTCGCCGGTGTCGTGGGGTGGCTGCTCGTCCGCGCCCTCGCCAAGACCGGCGCACTCAGCCGGTTCGCGGCCGGTCGAGAACAGGCGGACGAGGTCTGACCGGCGGGTCCCGGCCCGCGGGACTGCGCGCCCGCGGGTGGGGTTGGCGCTACGCCGGCCGGCGCCTCCCCGCCGTGCGCGAGGTCGATCTCGACATCGCGCCCGGGGAGCGCGTGCTGCTCCTCGGTGCGTCGGGTGCAGGCAAGTCGACGCTCCTCGCCGGGATGGCAGGTCTGCTCGGCGGCGACGAGGACGGAACGACGTCGGGGCGGATGACCGTCGACGGTGCCGACCCGACCACCCAGCGCGGCCGGGTCGGGCTCGTGTTGCAGGACCCCGACGCCGGGGTCGTCCTGTCCCGTGTCGGCGACGACGTCGCCTTCGGGTGCGAGAACCTCGGCGTCCCGCCCGAGCGCATCCCCGAGCGGGTGCGCGCGTCGCTCGACGCCGTCGGTCTCGACGTGCCCCTGGACCGCGAGACGGCGAAGCTCTCGGGCGGACAGAAGCAGCGCCTCGCGATCGCGGGTGTGCTGGCGATGGATCCCGGCCTGCTCCTGCTCGACGAGCCGACCGCCAACCTCGACCCGGTCGGGGTGCGAGAGGTCCGGGCCGCGGTGGGGCGGGCGGTGGATGCCACCGGCGCCACGCTCGTCGTCATCGAGCATCGCACGGACGTCTGGGTCGACCTGATGACGCGCGTCGTCGTGCTCGACGCGGACGGGGGTCTCCTCGCCGACGGCACGCCCGCCGAGGTGTTCACGCGTCACGCCGACGCGCTCCTCGCCGCGGGGGTCTGGCTGCCGGGGCATCCCGTCGACCTCCCCGCGCTGCCGTCGGCCGCGGCGGGCGGTCCGGTCGCCCTCCGCGCTCGCGGGCTCGCTGTCTCGCGCGACGGGCGGACCCCGGTGCGCGAGGGACTCGACATCGACGTGTCGGCAGGCGCGGCATCCGTCGTCACCGGTCCGAACGGCGTCGGCAAGTCGACCCTCGCCCTCACCCTGGCGGGCCTGCTGCCGGAGTTCGCCGGGACGGTCGAGGCGGGCGTCGTGCCGGCCGGACGAAAAGGTGTGCGGCCGTCGCGGTGGACCTCGCGCGAGCTGCTCACCCGCATCGGCACCGTCTTCCAGGACCCCGAGCATCAGTTCCTCGCCTCGACCGTCCGCGCCGAGCTCGAGGTCGGTCCGCGCGCGCTGAAGCTGCCCGCCGCTGAGATCGATGCGGTCGTCGACGGCCTGCTCGACAGGCTCGGGCTCGCCGCGCTCGCGAGGGCGAATCCGTTCACCCTGTCGGGCGGGCAGAAGCGGCGGCTGTCGGTCGCCACGGTTCTCGCCACGTCCCCCGAGGTCATCGTCCTCGACGAGCCGACGTTCGGGCAGGACCGCCGCGGGTGGGCGGGCATCGTCGCGCTCCTGCAGGAGCAGATCGCCGGCGGCCGGGCGGTCGTCGCGGTCACCCACGACGAGGACGTCGTCCGGCTGCTGGGCGGACAGCGCATCGACCTCGGGGTGGTGGCGTCATGACGCTCGCGCGCTCCGGCATCGAGACGGCGAGGCGGGACGCCTGGCTCGACGGCGTGAACCCGGCCGTCCGCATCCTGATCGCCTTCGTCCTGTCGATCCCGCTGCTGACGACGATCGACGCGGTCAGCGCAGCGGTCGCGGTCGTGCTCCTGACGCTCTGCATCCCCCTGACCGGCATCGGCGTCGGGACGGTCCTCCGCCGTGTGGCGCCGATCCTCGTCCTCATGCCGGTCGCGGGGCTCAGCATGCTGCTCTACGCGGAACCGGGCGGACGGGTCTACGCGTCGTTCTGGTACGCCACGATCAGCGACGACTCCATCGCCTTCGCGGTGGCCGTCGGCATCCGCGTCATCGCGTTGGCCCTGCCGACGATCCTGCTGTTCAGCCGCGTCGACCCGATCGAGCTCGCGGCCGCCCTCGCCCAGATCGTGCGGCTGCCGGCGCGGCTCGTGCTCGGCGTCCTGGCCGGCACGCGGACGCTCGGCCTGTTCGTCGACGATTGGCGCGCGATGCGGCTCGCACGGCGTGCCCGCGGCGTGGGGGACCGGAACGCGGTGCGCCGGTTCTTCTCGATGGCGTTCGTGCTGCTCGTGTTCGCGGTGCGACGCGGGACGAGACTCGCGACGGCGATGGAGGCCCGCGGGTTCGGCTCGGCGATCCAGCGCACGTGGGCGCGCACGTCACGGCTCTCGCGGCGGGACGCTATCGCCGTGGTCGGCGCCCTCGCGATCATGGCGGCGGCGATCGGCGTCGCGGTGGCCGTCGGCTCGTTCCGGTTCGTCTGGATGTGACGCGCCTGGCGCATCCGTCGCGCGGGCGCCCTCAGCACACGTACGCGAAGCAGATCGAGCGGGGCATCGTCTCGGCGTACGGCTCGTAGACCGGGATGCGGGTGAACCCGAGCGACTCGTAGAGGGCGACCGATTCGGGCTGCGGGATGCCGGTCTGCAGGATGACGCGCTCCGCGCCGCCCAGGCGGGCCCGGTCGAGGGCAGCATGCATGAGGGCGCGCGCGATGCCGCGGCCCCGGGCCGCCGCGGTGACGACGAGTCGCTTGATCTCCCATTCGTCGCCGAGGCGGCGGAGGATGACGTGGCCCGTGGGGGTGCCGTCGGCATCCACCGCGATCAGCGTCGCGACGATGTCATCCGGGTGCATCGCGAGCGCGCGGGAGCGGGCGGCGCGGCGTTCGGCCGGCTCGTCGCCGTGGAACCCGTCGTAGCGGGCGCCGAGGTCGGCATCCAACTCGTCTCGGAGTGCCGTCGCACGCGGGTCGTCCCACGCGACCTCGAGGAGGCGGGGTCCGGTGCTCGTCCGTTCGCTCACCGGACGAGCCTATGCGCCCGGCCGCGGGTCGGTCTTCGCTCGCGCCATGTGGCGGGTGTTCCGCGCCGCGCGTCGCCCTTCGGCGCGAGCGAACGACCCCGGCGGCTGGTAGCGTCCGCGGTATGACCGCCGGCACCGCAGCGTCGCGCCCCACCGGGGTGGCCGCGGTCCTCGCGGTCGCCGTCATCCAGGTGCTCGCGATCGTCGTCACCGCGGTGCTCTGGTTCTTCCACACCGTCTTCGCCGGCGGTGCCTGCGGGGCGTCGTGCGACGGGGCTGCAGCGGATGCCGCGGGCATGCTGTTCATCGCGGCGGCGGCAGCGAGCATCCTCGTCACCGTGTCCGCGGCGGTCGTCGCCGGCCGGACCGGCCGGGACCTCGCCTGGGTGCCGCTCGTCTCGACGGCCCTCGTCGTCGCCGGCTACCTCGCCGCGGTGGCGGTGTTCGACGCCGCCATACGGTGACGCCTCACGTCGCGTTCCACAGGTCGCGGTAGTACGCGAGGCGTTCCTCGTCGGGGCCGACGCCGTACGCCTCGAGCAGCAGGCCGTCCCAGCCGGGGCCGTAGTTCCAGCCGGTGCTCATCGCCGCAACGGCGATGTCGCCCCAGCGGTCACCGAGTCCGAGCTGCCCCAGGTCCACGTGACCGCTCCACCGGCCGTCGTCGCCGATCAGCGTGTTCGGCGCGCACGCGTCGCCGTGGCACACGACGAGCTGCTCGATCGGCGGCCCCTCCCGAAGGTCGGCCGGCACGACGACACCCCGCTCCGCCGCGTTGGCGATCCGTGACGGCACGGTCCAGTCGAAGGGGCAGGATGCCACGGGCAGGCTCTCGTGCAGGGCGCGAAGGCCCTCGCCGATCGCTCGGACCGCCGTCTCGGGACGCGCCACCCAGTCGGGGTGCACCGCCGAGAGCCCGGCGATCGATCTGGTGACGAGCCACTCGGTCTCCCCGTCGTCGCCCTGCTCGACGACGGTCGGTACGCGGACGTACGGCGCAGCCCAGGCCAGCCGTTCGGCCTCGTCGGACATCGAGGTCTCGAGGTGGACCGGTCCGATCTTGATGTAACGCTCGTCGTCTGTGCGCAGCGTCATCCCGCCGAGCTTGTTGGTCCAGACCGGTGCGAGGGCAGCGCCGCGCGCGAGCCGGCGCGCGATCGGAGGCACCGGAGCGTCGTGCTGCGGGATCGACATCCCCTCATCCTGCCGTCGCAGGGACGGGTTTGTCGTGCCCCCAGCGTGGGACGGCTAGCCTGGAGGCATCCCGTCGCCGTGGCACCCAGTCGCGCGCACAGTGAAACCCGATACCGTTCGAAGGAGAGCGCATGGACATCGCCGGATCCTCCGCCGTCGTCACCGGGGGAGCCAGCGGGCTCGGCCTCGCCACCGCCCGCCGCCTCGCCGCGCAGGGCGCGCACGTCGTCATCGTCGACCTGCCGTCGTCCGCCGGAGCCGATATCGCGGCCGAGCTCGGTGGGACCTTCGCCGCCGCCGATGTGACGGATGCCGCCCAGGTCGAGGCCGCGGTGGCCGCGGCATCCGCCGTCGCCCCGCTCCGCGTCGCCGTCAACTGCGCCGGCATCGCGCCGCCCGCGAAGGTCCTGGCCCGGGACGGGTCGCCGAACGCCGTGGCGGACTTCGAGCGGATCGTTCGCATCAACCTCATCGGCACGTACACCGTCATCGCGCACGCGGCGGCGGCGATGGCGGCGACCGAACCCACGGTATCCGGGGACCGCGGCGTCATCGTCAACACCGCGTCCGTCGCCGCCTTCGACGGGCAGATCGGGCAGCCGGCGTACTCCGCGAGCAAGGGCGGCGTGCACGCCATGACCCTGCCGATCGCGCGCGAGCTGGCGCGCTCCGGCATCCGCGTCTGCACGATCGCGCCCGGGATCATGGAGACCCCGATGCTCGCGGGGCTCCCCGAGGCGGCCCAGGAGTCCCTCGGTCAGCAGGTGCCGTATCCCACCCGGCTCGGCAAGCCCGACGAGTACGCGGCGCTCGTGCAGCAGATCGTCGAGAACGGGTACCTCAACGGTGAGACGATCCGCCTCGACGGCTCGATCCGCATGGCCCCCAGATGAGTGGAGAACCGATGAGCGACACGATCCTGCTGCAGCGCGACGGCGCTCTCGCGCGGCTGACCTTCAACCGCCCCGCGTCGCTGAACGCGATGGACTTCGAGATGGGCACGCGCTGGCGCGACCTCGCGCACGAGCTGACGAGCGACGACACGGTCGGGGCGATCGTGCTGGATGCCGCGGGCCCGGCCTTCTGCGCCGGTGGCGACGTCGTGCAGATGGCGACCTCCGGAGGCAGCGGAGACACGATCACCGAGATGGCCGGCGTCATCCACGACGGCATCCGGACGTTCGTGGAGTCGTCGATCCCGATCGTGGCCTCCGTCCAGGGCGCGGTCGCCGGCGGTGGACTCGGCCTCATGCTGACGGCCGACTACATCGTCGCGTCGCCCCGCGCGGTGTTCGTCAGCAAGTACGCGAACATCGGGCTCACTCCCGACCTCGGGGTCTCGACCCTCCTGCCCGCCGCGATCGGGCAGCGCCGCGCGCTGCGGCTGCTCCTCTCCGACACGACGATCGATGCGCCCACGGCGCTCGAGTGGGGGCTCGTCGCGGAGGTCGTCGACCAGCCCGGCGAGCGTGCCGAGCAGATCGCGCGCGCCTGGCTCGACGGAGCCACCGGCGCGTTCGGCCAGGCGAAGCGCCTCGTCCGCACCGGTGCACACCGGCCCTTCGCCGACAACCTCGACGACGAGGCCCGCACGATCGGCGCCGCGTTCGACACCGCCGACTCGAAAGCCCGCGTCGCCGCGTTCGCCGCGGCATCCCGTTCGCGTCGATCCTGATCCCCTGGAGAACCCATGACCCTCGCCGGAAAGACCATCCTCATGTCGGGCGGCAGCCGCGGCATCGGCCTCGCGATCGCCCTGCGCGCCGCGCGTGACGGCGCGAACATCGCGCTGCTCGCCAAGACCGACACGCCTCACCCGAAGCTCGAGGGCACCGTGCACTCCGCCGCGGAGCAGATCCGCGCGGCCGGCGGCAACGCGCTGCCGATCGTCGGCGACGTCCGTGACGACGGCGACATCACCGAGGCCGTCATGAAGACGCAGGGCGAGTTCGGCGGCATCGACATCGTCGTCAACAACGCCTCGGTCATCGACCTGTCGGGCTCGCTCGAGCTGGCCGCGAAGAAGTACGACCTCATGCAGGACGTCAACGTGCGGGGCACCTTCATGCTGTCGCGCGCGGCGCTGCCGATCCTGAAGGATGCCGCGAACCCCCACATCCTCTCGCTGTCGCCGCCCCTCAACCTGTCGCCGAAATGGCTCGGCGCGCACACCGGCTACACGCTCGCGAAGTACGGCATGACGATGGCGACGCTCGGCATGGCCGCCGAGTTCGCGAAGGACGGAATCGCCGCCAACTCCCTCTGGCCCCAGACGACGATCGCCACCGCCGCCGTGCAGTTCGCCCTCGGCGGCGACCGGATGATGAAGGTCAGCCGCACGCCCGAGGTTTACGCCGACGCGGCGTACGAGGTGCTCTGCAAGCCGGCCCGCGATTACACGGGCCAGACGCTCATCGTCGAGGACGTGCTGCGCGAGGCCGGCGTCACGGACTTCTCGGGCTACGCCGCGACGCCGGGCACGCCCGACACCGAGCTGTTCCCCGACATCTTCCTCGACTGACCCGTTCGCGGAAGCAGGAGTCTCGGCGCGACACGCCGAGGGTCACGAGCGGATGCCGGGGCGTCGCGCCCGATCCATTGCATCCGCGCACGCGCCGCGGCACACGCGCATCGACCGCCGCGCGCAGCCTCAGACGAGGCCGAGCTTGACGAACGCGTTCCAGACGCCGTCGTCGAGCACGTCGGTCGTGACGTTCCCGGCGCGCTCCTTGAGGGCGGGGTCGGCGTTGCCCATCGCGACAGGGGAGCCGACGACGTCGAACATCTCGGCGTCGTTCCAGCTGTCGCCGATGCCGATCGCGTCGGCGACGTCGAGGCCGAGCGTGTCGAGGACCCGGAGGATCGCCGACCCCTTGTTCACGCCGCGCAGGCCGATCTCGCCGTTCGATCCGCCGGGGAGCGGGATGCTGCCGGGGATGACGTGGAACCGGTCGCCGAGGTCGGCCTGGGCCCGGTCGACGCTGTCGGAGCGCTTGCTGATGAACGTGGTCTTCGCGATCGCGTCGAGGTTCGCTTCGCTGATGGGTCGATACGTGACGATCGGCTTCGGCTCGATCGTGTCGGTCTGGCCGAGCCGGCGCGCCTCTTCGAGGTGGCGCTTGCGGCGCTCGGCGAAGTACTCGTCCAGCATCCCGCCGACGCCCTCGCTCGCGAAGACGGCTTCATCGGACTGCAGGAAGAAGTCGATGTCCTCGGACTCGAAGTACGAGATCAGCCGGTCGGTGTCCTCGCGGGGCATCGGGTCGGCGAACAGCAGCTCCTCGCCGCGGACGGCGTACGCGCCGCCGTTCGTGATGGCGCCGTCGTATCCGATCTCACGGACCTTGGGGTGGATGTCGCCCGCCGCGCGTCCCGTGCAGAGGTAGACCAGGTGCCCGTTCTCACGCGCCGTCCGGATGGCGGTGATCGTCGAGTCGGCGATCGCCGTCCCGTGCTCGAGGATGGTTCCGTCCACGTCAAGGAAAGCGATGCGCGTCATCCCTCCATTCTCCCGGATGGAGATGGACGGCCGGTGCGCGCCGGGGTCAGAGCTTCTTGCGCAGGAAGACCTGCTCGGTGCCGTCGTCCCCGGGCACCCGCTCGCTCTCCTCGTACCCCTCGCGCTCGTACAGGCGGATGTTCGCCTCGCTGAGCGACCCGGTGAACAGCTCGGCCGTCGTCGCGCCGGCCTCACGGCCCCGCTCCTCGACCGCGGTGAGCAGGCTCGTGCCGAGCCCGGAACCCTGCTGGTCGGGGGCGATCGCGATGCGGCCGATGAGCAGCAGATCCCCGTCGACGCGGGCACGCACGCAGCCGACGATGCGCTCGCCCTCGAGAGCGACGCAGCCGAGGTTCTCCTCGAGCTCGGCCCGCACCTCGTCGAGGGTCTGCGTGAGCGGCGGCATGTCGACCGCGTTGTAGATGAGCGCCTCCTGCACGAAGGCGGCCCGTTGCAGGGTGAGGACCTCGCCCGCGTCGTCGACGGAGATCGGGCGGATGCGGGGAGTCGTCACATCATTCAGCGTAATGCGGGACCGGGGCCGAAGCCCCGCGAGCCTAAAGTGACCGCATGCCCGATGTCCGCACCGCGATCGCCGACCGCCCCCTGATCCTGGACGGGGGACTCGGGACGATGCTCGAGGCTCGGGGGCACGATCTCACCGGCGCGCTCTGGTCGGCCGGCGTCCTCATCGACGCGCCCGGAGACGTCCGCGACGTGCACGCCGAGTTCGTCGCTGCGGGCGCCGAGGTGATCACCACCGCCTCGTACCAACTCGGGTACGACAACCTCGGCGCGGCCGGGTACGACGGGGCGGCCGTCGACGGGCTGCTCGCGGCGTCGGTCCGGCTCGCCCGCGAGGCGGCGGAAGGACGGGCGTGGGTCGCGGCATCCGTCGGTCCCTTCGGAGCCGTGCGCGCCGACGGCAGCGAGTACACGGGCGACTACGGGATGACGGTCGCCGACCTCGCCCGCTGGCATCGCCGTCGGATCGAGGTGCTCGCCGGTGCGGGACCCGACCTGCTCGCTATCGAGACCATCGCCTCTCCCGCCGAGGTCGAGGCGATCGCCCTCGCGCTCGAGGGGATCGACGTCCCGGCATGGATCTCGCTCTCGGCAGCGAGTACGGCGTTCGAGGGTGACGGCCTCGCAGGCGCGCTCGCCGCGGCGGCCTCCGCCCCGGGCGTCGTCGCGGTCGGCGCCAACTGCTGCGCGCCGCCGCTCATCACCACTGTGCTCGACCGTGTGCCGACGGGGACGGCCGCCGTCGTCTACCCGAACAGCGGCGAGACGTGGGACGCGGCATCCCGGTCCTGGCGGGGCGAGGCGGGAGCGGCGTTCACCGAGGCGGAGGCATGGGTGGATGCCGGTGCCCGCCTCATCGGCGGATGCTGCCGGACGACCCCCGCCGACATCGCGGCGCTCGCGGCACGGCTCGGCGGCCCGGGACACAGCGATGCGGCCGTGGCGAACCACGACCGCATCGGGGGGTGAGTCAGCGCGAGAGCGATGCGCCGTTGGTGCGGATCACCTCGGCGTACCAGTCGAACGACGCCTTCTTGTAGCGATCGAGCGATCCCGATCCGTCGTCGTTGCGGTCGACGTAGATGAATCCGTACCGCTTGCTGAGCTGCGCCGTCGACGCCGAGACGAGGTCGATGCAGCCCCACGTCGTGTAGCCCATGAGATCCACGCCGTCGGCGATCGCCTCGCCGACGGCCTCGAGGTGCGCCTGCAGGTAGGCGATGCGGTAGTCGTCCTGGACGGTCTTCACACCGTCGACCTCGACCAGCTGGTCCTTCGCACCGAGGCCGTTCTCGACGATGAACAGCGGCTTCTGCCAGCGGTCCCAGAACTGGTTGAGCACGAGGCGAAGGCCCACGGGGTCGATCTGCCAGCCCCACTCCGACTCCTTGAGCGTCGGGTTCTTGACGCCGCCGAAGAGGTTCCCCTCGCCCATGACGCGCTTCGACTCGTCGGTCGTCTCGCAGATCGAGGAGTAGTAGCTGAACGACACGAAGTCGACGGTGTTCTCCTTAAGGAGCGTCCGGTCCTCGTCGGTGATGGTCAACTCGACGCCCTGTTCGCGCAGGCTCCGCAGGTAGTAGCCGGGGTACTCGCCGCGCACGTGGATGTCACCGAAGGCGAGGTTCACCCGCTCGGTGGTGAGCGCGGCGAACACGTCGTCGGGGTCCGGGGTCAGCGGGTACACCGGCATCGACAGCACCATGCAGCCGATCTGCGCGTTCGGCGCCAGCTCTCGGGCGGCCTTCGTCGCCAGGGCGGATGCCACGAGTTCGTGGTGGATCGCCTGGTACAGGTCCGAGGGGGACAGCTCGTCCTTGGGGGTGTTGATCCCGCCCGACATGAACGGCGCGTGGACGATCGAGTTGATCTCGTTGAAGGTCAGCCAGTACTTCACGCGCGCGCCGTAGCGCGAGAAGAGGGTCCGCACGTAGCGCTCGTAGAACCCGATCATGTCGCGGTTCACCCAGCCGTCGTAGGTCTCGGCGAGGTGCAGCGGCGTCTCGTAGTGAGAGATGGTCACGAGCGGCTCGATGCCGTGGCGCTCGAGCTCGTCGAGGACGCGGTCGTAGAAGGCGAGGCCGGCTTCGTTGGGCTCCGTCTCGTCACCCTTCGGGAAGATGCGGCTCCAGGCGATCGAGAACCGGAAGGTCTTGAACCCCATCTCGGCGAAGAGCGCGATGTCCTCGGCGTAGCGGTGGTAGAAGTCGATGCCGACCTGCTTGAGGTTGTCGTCCGTCGGGCCGTCGGTCCGGGGGGTCATGATGCCCTGCGGCATCACGTCCTGGATCGAGAGTCCCTTGCCGTCTTCGAGGTATGCGCCCTCGAGCTGGTTCGCGGCGGTCGCGCCGCCCCAGAGGAAGCCGTCGGGGAACGAGATGGTGCTCATGAGTCGCTTTCGTGTCGTGTCGTGTGTCTTCGAGGGGGAGGGTGGATGCCGGGCGCCCCCGCTTCGGGTGCGGGCGGCACCCGGCATCCGGATCGAGTCAGGCCGTGACGGCAGCGGACTCGACCGAGACCGCCGTGAACAGCGGCTCGCCGTGCGAGACGGGGCCCGAGGCGCGGTCCGTGATCGCCGGGTAGAGCTCGCCGTTGGTGACGACGATCGGGGTGGTCAGGTCGTACCCGGCCTTCTCGATCGCGTCGCCGTCGAACTCGAGGAGCAGATCGCCGGCCTTCACCTGCTGGCCGGTGGTGACCTTCACATCGAAGTGCTGTCCGGCGAGCTTGACGGTGTCGATGCCGATGTGGATCAGCACCTCGGCGCCGTCGGCGTGGCGCAGACCGATCGCATGACCGGTCGGGAAGGCCGCGGCGATCGTCGCATCGAACGGCGCGTACAGGGCGCCGCTGCGGGGGAGGATCGCGACGCCGTCGCCGAGCGCGCCCTCCGCGAACGCGGCATCCGGCGTCTCGGACAGGTCGACGACCGTCCCGTCGAGCGGGCTGAGGACGACGAGGTCGTTCTCCGCCGAGGCCGGCGCGGGGGCGGCTTCCTCGGCCGGCTCGACGAAGCCGACGATCGCGGTCAGCAGGAACGGGACGACGATCGCGACGCCGAGGCCGATGATGAGCATGATCATGTTGCCGTTGCCGAAAAGCGCCGGGAGGGCGAGACCGGAGGGGACGACGAACGCCTTCGCGAAGACGCCGCCGATGCCGATGATCGCGCCACCGATCGCGCCGCCGACGATACCGAAGGCGAACGGGCGCTTGAGCGGCAGGTTGATGCCGTAGATCGCGGGCTCGGTGATCCCGGCGAGGAAGCCTGACAGTGTCGCGGGCGCGGCCAGCGACTTGAGGTTCTTGTTCCGGGCGCGCACCCAGACACCGGCGACGGCGGCTGCTTGCGCGAGGACGGCGGCGAACACGGGCCCGACGAGCAGGATCTGCCCCGTCGTCTGGAACTCGAGGGTGAACAGCGGGACGAGGCCCCAGTGCAGCCCGAAGATCACGAAGACCTGCCAGAGGCCGCCCATGATGGCGCCGCCCGCCCACGGAGCGTTGTCGAAGACCCAGCCGATGCCCTTGCCGAGGCCGCCGCCGAGGAGGTCCGAGATCGGGCCGATGACGACGAACACGAGCGGGACGGCGAACAGAACCACGATCATCGGGGTCATGAAGCGCTTCACGGCGCCCGGCAGGACGTGGTAGAGGAACTTCTCGGCGTGGCTCTGCAGCCACACGACCACGATGATCGGGATGACGCTCGAGACGTAGCTGACCATCGTGAACGGGATGCCGAAGAAGGTGAGACCCGGCTGGCCCACGAGGCCCGCCATCGTCGGGTAGACGAGGGCTCCGGCGATGGCCAGCGAGGTCCACTCGTTCGCCTTGAAGTACCGCGCGGCGGTGATCGACAGCGCGATCGGCAGGAAGTTGATGAACGCGTCCGACAGGGCGTTGAGGACGGCGTAGGTGGTCGTGTCCGTCGTGATCCAGTTGAAGGTCACCGCCGCGGCCAGGAACGCCTTCAGCAGACCGGTTCCGGCGAGCGCCCAGAGGACGGGGGTGAAGATCGACGAGATCATCGAGATGAAGCGGTTGAACAGATTGCCCTTCGGGGCATCGGTCGCGGCGCCGTCGGCAGAGGCTGCGCCGAGCTTCGAGATCTTGCCGATCTCGGCGAAGACGTCGGGAACGTCGTTGCCGATGACGACCTGGTACTGGCCACCGGCCTGAGCCACCGTCACGACACCGGGCGTCGCCTTCACGGCGGCGGTGTCGGCCTTCGACTCGTCTTTCAGCACGAAACGCAGCCGGGTCGCGCAGTGCACGAGCGAACTGACGTTCTCTTCTCCGCCGACGCCCTGGAGGACTCCGGCCGCGGTCTTCGAGTAGTCCATGGGGACACGCTCTTCCTTGCCGCATCGGCGCGGCAGTCTCGGGTGGGGCACGCGTCGGGTCCGTTTCCGGGCAACAAAAAAACCTGAACTCGTTCATCGCTCGAAAGCGAGGTGAGTTCAGGTTTTGCCTGCTGCCGCAGTAACAATCCGTCGCGTGCAGGGCTGCATCGCCCTGCGAGTGGTCACGTTAGCATGCACCCGAATGAAAGCGCCAGGGTCAGTTCGCGGTGGGTGCGGCGCCGACCTGGGAGGCCAGGCGCTCGACGTGGACGATCACGTAGAGCAGTTCCTCATCCGTCAGCTCTGACTCGGTCGCCGCCATGACGTAGGCCTTGACCTCCTGGGCGATGGCGAACGAGCGCGGGTAGCTGTGCTTCGCGAACTCGAAGAACGAGCTGTCCCCGCTGCGGAGCATCGTGCGCGACACGAGGCGCTGCAGCAGGAATTGGATGTGCAGGACGAACCGGGCGTAGTCGGGGCTGTCGACGTCCAGCGAGACGCCGAGGCCGTTCTCGACCGTCATCACGACGTGCTGCACGCGCCGGAACAGCAGTGCCGCCGTGCCGTTGGGTTCGTCGCGGGTCGCGTTGAGGACGTGCATGGTGAGGAAGACGGCTTCCTCCGCGGGCAGCTCCGTGTCGAGGGCAGCCGAGATCGACTCGGCCATTGCCTTGGCGGCCGCGAACTCCGCGGGGTGCAGGACCCGCAGCTCCGGCATGTTCGCCACCGGGATGCGGATGCCCTTCGCGAGCCGCTCGAGCACGAACTGCACGTGATCGATGACGGCGATCGTCAGCGGGCGGCCGAGCTGGTGACCGAGCGATCGTTCGGCCTGGTCGACGGCCCGCGAGACCGCTTCGATGATCGCGTAAGGGGTGTCGGTGAGCATGCGGCGCTCGCGCTCGCCGTCCTCCCCGGTGTCGAGGATGAAGGTCTTCTCGACCTTGGCGGGGTCGAGGGTGTCGGACGGCTTCAGCTGGAACCCCAGGCCGCGGCCCATGAGCACCCGCTCCCGACCCTGCTCGTCGAGGGAGATCACGACGTTGTTGTTGAGCACCTTGTGCGCAACCGTTCCGCGACGCTGCGGAGCCCCATCCGTCATGGCGACGAGTCTAGGGCCGCCCGGCATCCGCCCAGCCCGTCCCGGTAGCCTGGGACCATGACCGAGTCCCCCTCCGCGCGCCCTGAGGGCATGTCCGCCGTGCGCACGACATCCCCCAAGCAGGTGCGGCCCGCGACCGAGGGGTGGACGCAGGCGAAGGATGCCGAGGGTCGCCCGCTCCTGCAGTTCGCGAGCCCGAAGCGCGGCAAGCCGCCGGTGCACCTCGCCGACCTCGACCATGAGGCGCGCGTCGAGAAGCTGAAAGAACTCGGGATGCCGGGATTCCGCGCCGGGCAGCTCGAGAAGCACTACTTCCAGCACTACACGTCGGATCCCGCCCACATGACGGACCTTCCGGCGGGCAACCGCGAGGAGCTCGTCGGTGGGCTCCTGCCGAACCTCATGACCGAGGTGCGCCGCCTCGAGACCGACGGCGGCGACACGATCAAGTTCCTGTGGCGTCTGCACGACGGCGCCCTCGTCGAGTCGGTGCTCATGCGCTACACCGGCCGCATCACGCTGTGCGTGTCGAGCCAGGCCGGCTGCGGCATGAACTGCCCGTTCTGCGCCACCGGTCAGGCCGGGCTTACGCGCAACATGTCGGCGGCCGAGATCGTCGACCAGGTCGTCCGTGCCAACCGGCTCATCGCCGACAGCGGCCTCGGCGACCCCCGCAAGGTGGGACACAAGGACGAGCGCGTCACGAACATTGTCTTCATGGGGATGGGCGAACCCCTCGCCAACTACGCCCGCGTCATGCAGGCCGTCCGCACGATGGTCGACAAGAAGCACGGCCTCGGGATGAGCGCCCGAGGCATCACGATCTCGACCGTCGGCCTCGTCCCCGCGATCCGCAAGCTGAGCGCCGAGGAGATCCCGGTCACCTTCGCGCTGTCGCTGCACGCGCCCGACGATCTGCTGCGCGACGAGCTCATCCCGGTGAACTCGCGGTGGAAGGTCGACGAGGCCCTCGACGCTGCGCGCGAGTACTTCGAGAAGACCGGCCGGCGCGTCTCGATCGAGTACGCGCTCATCAAGGACATGAACGATCACGCCTGGCGCGCCGACCTCCTCGCCGAGAAGCTCAACCAGCGCGGCCGTGGCTGGGTGCACGTGAACCCCATCCCGCTCAACCCGACGCCCGGATCGATCTGGACCTCGTCGGACGTCGACGTGCAGAACGAGTTCGTCCGGCGCCTCAACGAGGCCGGCATCCCGACGACCCTCCGCGACACCCGCGGCAAGGAGATCGACGGCGCGTGCGGCCAGCTCGTGGCGACCGAGGACGACCAGGCAGCCGCCGCAGCATCCGTCTGAGCCCGGTCACTCCGTCACGCCGGTGGCGACGGTACCTTCCGTCACGCCGGCGGCGTGAAGGCGATGGTCGGGCGACCGTCGTCGACCGTGACACGGCACCGGACGCCGTAGACCTCCTCGATGAGTCCGTCCGTGAGGACCTCGGCCGGAGGGCCGGCCGTGACGGCGCGGCCGGCGGCCAGGACGAGCACCTCGTCGCAGAACATCGCCGCGAGGTTGAGGTCGTGAAGGGCCACGACGACGGTGACGGGGAGGCTCCGCACGAGGCTCAACAACTCGAGCTGATGGCGGATGTCGAGGTGGTTGGTCGGCTCGTCGAGCAGGAGCTCGCGGGGTTCCTGCGCGAGGGCGCGGGCGATCTGCGTGCGCTGCTGCTCGCCGCCCGAGAGGGTGTGCCAGCGGGCGTCGGCCTTCGCCGTCAGGCCCGCTTGCGCGAGGGCGGCGTCGACGACCTCGTCGTCGCGGGCGCGATCCGGCCCCCAGAGCGAGGCGTGCGGTGTGCGGCCGAGGCGGACGACATCGCGGACCATGAGGTCGACCTCGGTCGTCGCGTGCTGCGTGACCGCGGCGACGGTCCGCGCCACCTCGCGGCGTCCGCGGTGCCGCAGGTCGGAACCGTCGAGCAGGACCCGACCCGCGTCGGGTCTCGCGATGCCCTGCAACAGGCGCAGCAGCGACGACTTGCCCGACCCGTTGGGGCCGAGGAGGCCGACGACGGATCCGGGTTTCGGTGCGAGCGAGACGTCGTCGACGACGAGGGCGCCACCGCGGCGCCACGACACGTGCTCGGCGACGAGACTCATGCGCGCCTCCGACGTCGGACGAGGAGGGCGACGAAGACCGGCACACCGATCAGCGCGGTACCGACACCCACGGGGAGCGGTGTCGGGGCGAACGCGACGCGGGACACGGCATCCACCGCGATCATGAACACCATGCCGAGACCGATCGTCACGGGGATCACGCGGGAGTGGCGCGAGCCGACGATCAGGCGTGCGGCGTGGGGCAGGACCAGCCCGACGAACCCGATCGCGCCGGCGACGCTGACGAGGGTCGCGGCGATCAGCGCAGTCAGGACGAGGAGCAGCATCCGAGTGCGCGCGACATGGATGCCGAGGGATGCCGCGACGTCGTCGCCGAACGCGAAGGCGTCGAGCGGGCGCACCGAGGCGACCGCGACGACCGAGCCGATGAGGACGACGACGGCGCAGAGGACGACGTCGTCCCAGCGGACGCCCTCGAGCGAGCCGAGGAGCCAGAACATCACGCCGCGCGTCTCGTCGGAGTCCGCGAAGGCGAACACCGCGAGTGAGGTGAGCGCGGAGAAGAACTGCGTCGCCGCGATGCCCGCCAGGATGAACGATGCGGTGCCCCCGCCCGTGAAGCGCGACACGACGAGGACGAGCCCGAACGCCACGAGCGCGCCGAGGAACGCGCCGCCCGAGAGGGTGAGGACGCCGCCGCCGACCCCGAACACGCCGAACAGGACCGCGCCGGTCGAGGCGCCGGAGGAGACACCGAGGACGAACGGGTCGGCGAGCGGGTTCCGCAGCAGGGACTGCAGGATGACGCCGCAGAGCCCGAGACCGGCACCGCACGCCGCGGCGACGAGCGCCCGGGGGAGGCGCTCCTGCCAGACGATCGCGTCGGCCGCGACGCGCACGGGGATGTCGGTGAGGCCGAGGTGATTGGTGATGACGTCGCGCACGTTGACGAGTGACACGTTCGCCGGCCCGAGCGTCAGCGCGACGGCGATCGTCAGGACGACGAGGCCGACCGACAGCGCCGTGGCGACGATCGCGAGCGGGATGCGGCGGGCCCGGCGATGAGGCAGCGCCGCGGTGGCGGTCAGCGCCCCGCCTCGTTCTCGTCCCACCAGGCGCGGATCTTCTCGAGTCCGTCGACGAAGCGGATCGAGGGGTTCATTTCGGCGCCGTGCAGGGCGATGAAGCGGGTGTTCTTCACGGCGTCGAGCGAGCGGGTGACGGGGTCGCTCTCGAGGAAGGCGACCTTGTCGTCGAGTCGGTCACCGGGGAAGCGGTCGCGCTGCAGGTCGCCGAGGACGATCACGTCGGGAGCGGCGTCGACGACGGCCTCCCAGGAGGTGGCCGGCCAGTCGTCGGTCTCGGCGGGGAACGCGGGAGTCATGCCGGTCTCGCGCGCGAGGATCGCCGGGGCGCCGCTGCCGCCCGCGACGTAGGGCGTGCGGGTGTCGGCGAACCAGAACAGGACCTTCTCGCCGCCGAAGTCGACGCCCTCGACGGCTGCCGCGGCGCGCTTCTTCAGTGAGGCGATGAGCGCGTCGCCGCGGGACGGGACGTCGAAGATCTCGGCGAGCTCACTGATCTCGCGGTAGAGGTCGTCGACGGTCAGCGGGGTGGTGCGCGTCCCGCCGCCGTTGACGCTCCGGTCGTCGGAGCAGTCGGTGGGCGAGAGGTACGAGCCGATGCCGGTTTCATCCAGCCGATCGCGCGGGACGACGCCGCCCTCGGCATAGTGGCGCCCGAACGACGCCGTCACGAAGTCGGGGTCGGTGCCGAGGACGACCTCGTAGGTCGGGGCGTTGTCCGCGAGGCGCGGGACGTCCTCGTTCGCCTCGGCGAGCGATGGGAGCACGGGGTCCGTCCACGACGCGGTGCCGACGATGCGGTCGGCGAGGCCGAGCGACAGGAGGATCTCGGTCGAGTTCTGATCGAGCGACACGACGCGCTGCGGCGCCGCATCCACCTCGACCGTCCGCCCGCAGTTCTCGATCGTGAGCGGGTAGTCGGTCGATTCCTCGCCGGAGGAGGCGGCCTTCTGCGTCACGACCTCGGAGGCCCCGCAGCCCGAGAGGGCGAGGGCGGCGACGGTCAGGGTGGCGAGCAGAGCGGAACGGCGGGGGAAGGGCATCGATGGTCTCTCGTCGGGGGCCGGGGACGTCGATGGTCGATCGTAGCAAGGTAAGCCTTACCTTCCCGAATCACCCCGCCGGGCACCGGGTGCCTCGACGCCGTCCGCCGCGTTTGGCGAGACTCTGTCAAGGGGCGAATCCGGACGAGGCCCGGGAGTAGCGTCGGTGACATGGTCAACTATCGATTCCTGGGCAACAGCGGCCTCAAGATCACCGAACTCACCTACGGCAACTGGCTCACCCACGGGTCCCAGGTCGAGAACGACGCTGCGATCGCGACGGTCCACAAGGCCCTCGACCTCGGCATCAGCTCGTTCGACACCGCCGACGCATACGCCAACACGGCGGCCGAGTCCGTCCTCGCCGAGGCACTCAAGGGTCAGCGCCGCGAGTCCCTCGAAATCTTCACGAAGGTCTACTGGCCGACCGGTCCCAAAGGGCCGAACGACCATGGGCTGTCGCGCAAGCACCTGCTCGAGGGCATCAACGGCTCGCTGAAGCGGCTGAACACCGACTACGTCGACCTCTACCAGGCGCACCGCTACGACTACGAGACCCCGCTCGAGGAGACGATGCAGGCCTTCGCCGACATCGTCCGCCAGGGCAAGGCGCTCTACATCGGCGTCAGCGAGTGGACCGCTGAGCAGCTCCGCGCCGGACACGCGCTGTCGAAGGAACTGGGCTTCCAGCTCGTCTCGAACCAGCCGCAGTACTCCGCACTGTGGCGCGTCATCGAGGGCAAGGTCGTCCCGACCTCCGAGGAGCTCGGCATCTCGCAGATCGTCTGGTCGCCGCTGGCGCAGGGCGTCCTCACCGGGAAGTACAAGCCGGGTCAGCCGCTCCCCGAGGGGTCGCGCGCGACCGACGAGAAGGGCGGATCCGACATGATCAAGCGCTTCATGAAGGACGAGACCCTCTCCGCCGTGCAGAAGCTGCAGCCGATCGCCGAGGGTGCGGGCATCACGATGCCGCAGCTCGCCCTCGCCTGGGTGCTGCACAACCCGAACATCGCCGCGGCGATCATCGGGGCGTCGCGTCCCGAGCAGCTCGAGGACACCGTGAAGGCCTCGGGCATCGAGCTCGACGACGACACGTACGCCGCCATCAACGATGCGCTCGCGCCGGCAGCGGTCACCGACCCGGAGGAGACGTACTCCGTCTCGCCGAAGTCGCGCCTGATCTGACGAGCGCCGCCCGTCCGTGGTCACGCACAGCGCCGGCATCCTGCTCTACCGTCTCGACGGTGAGGGCGGGGTGTCGGCGTTCGTCGCTCACATGGGCGGGCCGTACTGGGCGAACAAGGACGAGGGTGCCTGGTCGATCCCGAAGGGCGAGCTCGAGGATGGCGAGGATGCGCTGGATGCGGCGAAGCGGGAGTTCGACGAAGAGCTCGGCGTCCTGCCGCCCGAGGTCGACTACGCCGAGCTCGGCACGTTCGCGTACTCGTCGGGCAAGCGGGTGACGGTCTTCGTCGCCGACGGTGCGGGCTTCGAGGCGGACGCGTTCGTCTTCGGCGAGTTCGAGATGGAGTGGCCGCCACGATCGGGCCGGACGGCATCATTCCCCGAGGTCGATCGCGCAGAGTGGATGCCGCTGGCCAGAGCCCGTGAACGCGTCGTGAAGGGGCAGCGGCCCGCACTCGATCGGCTCGTGGAGCTGCTGGCTCAGGCCCGCTGAGTCAGCGCTTCTTCTTGGGCGCCTCGGACACGTCGAGCTTCTCGTGCTTGCCGCCGAGCGACGACCACGCGGATTCCTTGCCGGATGCCGCGTGTTCCGCCCCGCGCACGGCGCGCTCGTCGGCCCACTCGTTGAGGACGTGACCCCGGTGGCCGCGGACGTGCTCAAGCACGACGTCGGGAAGTCCTGCCGCGCGGCGGGCGTCACGAGCCACGATCAGCTGCTCGAGAAGGTCGACGTTCTTGGTCGGCGCACCGGTGGAGGTCTTCCAGCCGCGGCGTCGGTGACCGTCCATCCACCTCTCGTAGGTGTCGATCGCGTACTTCGAGTCCGCCTGGACGACGAGCTCGCTGACATCCGCGTGATCCTCGATCGCCTTCAGGAGACCGAGCAATTCGCCGACGTTGTTGGTGCCCTGGATGACCGAGCCCGCGGCCCAGTGGCCGTCCTCGCCGACCCAGGCCCACCCCGTCGGTCCGGGGTTGCCCTTGCAGGCGCCGTCGGTGGCCACGACATAGCGGGAGGTTTCGGTCACCGGTCCACGGTACCCGTGCGCGGCACGGAGGCCGCGCACAGGCCCCGGGTCACGGGCGCAGCAGGACCTTGCCGACGCGGCCGGCGGTCAGGCTCGCACGGGCGGCGTCGCGCGCCTGCTCGAGCGGGAAGGTCGCCGAGACCGGGAGGGTCAGGACGCCGGACGAGAGGTGCTGGGCGAGCTCGCCGAACAGCTGGCCGCGCTTGGCGGCATCCATCTCGGTGCTGACCTTGCTGCCCCAGAAGCCCTTGATCGTGATGTGGCGGAAGATGACCGGTCCCGAGGCGAGCTGCATCACGGGTGCGTCCATCGCGCCGAAGACGACGAGGGTGGCGTTCTCGCCGAGGAGCGAGAGGACGTGGCCGCTCGACTCGCCGCCGACCGAGTCGACGCCGGCGATGATCGAGGCGCCGCCGGTGATCTCGGCGACCTTGTCCTGCCAGTCGTCGGTGTCGACGGCGACGATGCGGTCGATGCCCTGCTCGGCGAGCTCCGCGACGGCGGCGCTGCGGCGAACGAGGCCGAGGACGTTGAGGCCGCGGGCGCGACCGATCTGGGCGACCATGCGGCCGACCGCGCCATTGGCGGCGTTCTGGACGATCCAGTCGCCGGGCTTGAGGTCGAGGAAGTCGATGAGGCTGATCGCGCTGAACGGCATCGAGACCAGCTGCGCGGCCTGCTCGTCGGGAAGGCCCTCGGGCACGGGGATGAGGCCTGCGGCGCGGGCGACGAACTGCTCGGCCCAGACGCCGAAGGTGCCGCCGGTGGCGACTCGCTGACCGACCTGCAGGTTCTCGACGCCCTCGCCGAGCTCTTCGACGACACCGACGGCCTCGGTGCCGGAGCGGGCGGGGAGTTCCGGCTTGAAGCCGTAGGTGCCGCGGATGGTCCACAGGTCGTGGTTGTGGATGGGGGAGGCGAGGAGGCGGACGCGGACCTCACCGGCGCCGGGCGTCGGGTCGGGGGTCTCCGTCGTCTCCAGGACGTCGGCCGGTTCGCCGAAAACGGGGTGGGTGACTGCGCGCATGTTTTCTCCAAGCGTCATTGTGTAACGATCGGTACAATATACTACGAGTGACCGAGAGGATCCACCATGGGCCGCACCAGCGCATTCGACCGCGACGACGTCATCCGCGCCGCGCGCGATGTCTTCTGGGCGCGCGGCTACGCCGAGACCGGCATCGGCGAGCTCGAGCAGGCGACCGGTCTGAAGCGCTCGAGCATCTACCACGCCTTCGGCAGCAAGAAGGGGCTCTTCGAAGCCGTCGTCGCGCGGTACCTCGACGAGGTCGTGCGCTCGCGCATCGGTCGACTCCGCGAGCCGGATGCCGGTCCCGAGGCGCTCGAGCGGTACATCGCCGAGATGCGCGCTGCGATCGCCAGCGGCACCCCCCGGGCGCAGGCGGGATGCCTGCTGCTCAACGCCGCGTGCGCACCTGTCGTCGACGACGATCCGGACGTGCGTGCGCTCGTCACGGGTTACACGGATGAGCTCCGATCCGCGATCGCTGCGGGCGTCGACTCCGCGCGACCCGAGATCTCCGCAGGGTCGCGAGCGGCGCTGGCGGAGGTCTGCGCATCGCTCGTCATCGCGGCGCTTGCCGTCGCGAGGGTGGATCCGGATGCCGCGGACCGCAGCCTCGAGGCCGTGCTGACGGCCGTCGCCTCATGGGATGCCGGTGCCGTGTCCGTGTATACATAACTTCCCGATTCAGGCTCGCCCGCCCCCGGAGGGTCGCCTTGTGCATACACTGAGGCCATGACCGATGCCCCCGCGCGTTTCGCCGGCGTGCGCGCGTACGAGACGCTGCTGGGCGAGATCCAGGACGGCACGCTGCGCCCCGGCGCCGTGCTGGGCGAGGTCGAGCAGGCTGCGCGGCTCGGGGTGAGCCGGACCCCGCTGCGTGAGGCGCTCCGCCGTCTGGCCGCCGATGGGCTCGTCGAGCAGGCATCGCCGCGGGTCACCGTCGTCACCGGCATCGACGTCGACGACATCCGCGCGCTCTTCGACGTCCGCCGCGCGCTCGAGGAGACGGCGGCGCGGTTGGCCTCGCGTGCGCCGGACCGCTCGATCTTCGCTGCGCTCGCCGCGGACTTCGCCGCCGTCGACGCCGGCGATGGGCCCGTCTCCGATGCCGACGCGTACTACGCGCTCATCGCGCGATTCGATGCGGAGCTCGACGCGGCCGTCGGCAACGACTACCTGACGTCCGCGTTGCGCACCGTCCGCACGCATCTCGTACGCGTCCGGCGTCTCGCCCGCGACAAGCCCGAACGACTCGCGGCATCCGTCTCGGAGCACCGTCTCATCGCGAGCGCGATCGCGTCAGGCGATGCCGACCTCGCCGCGCACGCGACGCACGTGCACCTGCACAACGCCCTGACCTCGATACTCGACTCCCTGTCCGACACCCCGGAGGAAACGACATGACCGTCACCCACCACGTCCGCGTCTACCGCAGCGACGAGCCGCTTCCCCGCGAGGAGCAGCTCGCCTACAAGATCGCCCAGGTCGCCGTCGACCCGGTCGCGGTCGAGTCCGACGTCATCGACATGATCGTCAACCGGATCATCGACAACGCGGCGGTGGCCGCGGCATCCCTCACCCGTCGACCCGTCAGCGCGGCCCGTTCGCAGGCGCTGTCGCACCCGGTGTCGGCGAACGGCCACGGTGGGACGGTGTTCGGCGTCGACAACGAGACCCGCACGAGCCCCGAGTGGGCGGCGTGGGCGAACGGCGTCGCCGTGCGTGAACTCGACTACCACGACACCTTCCTCGCGGCGGAGTACTCGCACCCGGGTGACAACATCCCCGCGATCCTGGCCGTCGCGCAGCACGTCGGCGCCGACGGCGCCGCGCTCGTCCGCGGCCTCGCCACCGGATACGAGATCCAGGTCGACCTCGTCCGAGCGATCAGCCTGCACAAGCACAAGATCGACCACGTCGCACACCTCGGCCCCTCGGCGGCCGCGGGCATCGGCACGCTCCTCGGCCTCGACGTCGTCACGATCTACCAGGCCGTCGGCCAGGCTCTCCACACCACGACCGCGACGCGTCAGTCGCGCAAGGGCGAGATCTCCACGTGGAAGGCGCACGCCCCCGCCTTCGCCGGCAAGATGGCGGTCGAGGCCGTCGACCGTGCGATGCGCGGCGAGACCTCGCCGTCCCCCATCTACGAGGGGGAGGACGGCGTCATCGCGTGGCTCCTCGACGGCAAGGACGCCGCGTACGACGTGCCGCTCCCGGCAGCAGGGGAGCCGAAGCGCGGCATCCTCGACACGTACACGAAGGAGCACTCGGCCGAGTATCAGGCGCAGGCCTGGATCGACCTCGCCCGCAAGCTCGGCACCGAGCGGCCCGAACTCCGCGACCCGGCCAACATCGCCTCGATCGTGCTGCACACGAGCCACCACACGCACTACGTGATCGGCTCGGGCGCCGGCGACCCGCAGAAGTACGACCCCACAGCATCCCGCGAGACGCTCGACCACTCGATCCCGTACATCTTCGCGGTCGCGCTGCAGGACGGCGGCTGGCACCACGTCGACTCCTACGCGCCCGAGCGCGCCGGCCGCCCCGACACGGTCGAGCTGTGGCACAAGGTCACGACCGCCGAGGATGTCGAGTGGACGCGGCGCTACCACTCGGAGGACCCTGACGAGAAGGCGTTCGGCGGCCGCGTGGAGATCACGCTGACCGACGGCTCGACCGTCGTGGATGAGATCGCCGTCGCGGATGCACATCCCCTCGGAGCCCGCCCGTTCGCCCGCGCGGACTACGTGCGCAAGTTCCGGCTGCTGGCGGAGCCCGTGCTCGAGCCCGCCGAGATCGACCGGTTCCTCGCGCTGGTGGAGCGCCTGCCCGAGCTGACGGCCGATGAGGTGCGCGAGCTCGATTTTGTCGCGAAGGCGGGCGTCCTCGAGACCGCGCCGGCCCCGACGGGACTCTTCTGATGATCGGGCTGATGGGTCGTGCGTTCGGTATTCAGTCCCTGCGCTCGCGCGTGCGGCCGGGTGGGTTACTCGACCCGCGGGATCCCGCGGCGCCCGTCGGGGGCGGCACCTCGTCGGGACTGAATACGGAACGCCCCGTGGGCGGAAGGGAGGCGCGCTGATGCTGTACGCACAGACACCCGCGCACGAGAAGCGCCGTCTGTTCCGCGAGCGGCTCGCGACGGGGGAGCTGCTGCGCTTCCCCGGCGCGTTCAACCCGCTGTCGGCCCGCCTCATCGAACGGAAGGGCTTCGAGGGCGTTTACATCTCGGGCGCCGTCCTCTCCGCCGATCTCGGGCTCCCCGACATCGGACTGACGACCCTGACCGAGGTCGCCGCCCGCGGCCAGCAGATCGCCCGCCAGACGGAGCTCCCCGCGATCATCGATGCCGACACGGGGTTCGGCGAGCCCATGAACGTGGCGCGGACGATCCAGACCCTCGAGGACGCCGGCATCGCCGGTGCGCACATCGAGGACCAGGTGAACCCGAAGCGCTGCGGCCATCTGGACGGCAAAGCGGTCGTCGACGAGGACACGGCACTCAAGCGCATCCGCGCCGCCGTCGACGCGCGTCGCGACCCGAACTTCCTCGTGATGGCGCGCACCGACATCCGGGCCGTCGACGGGCTGGATGCCGCGACCGACCGCGCGCGCAAACTGGTGGATGCCGGCGCCGATGCGATCTTCCCCGAGGCGATGCGGACCCTCGAGGAGTTCGCCGCCGTGCGCGAGGCGGTCGACGTGCCGATCCTCGCGAACATGACCGAGTTCGGCAAGAGCGACCTGTTCACGGTCGACCAGCTGCGGGACGTCGGGGTGAACATCGTGATCTGGCCGGTGTCGCTCCTGCGCATCGCGATGGGCGCGGCCGAGCGTGCGCTCGATACGCTGATCGACGAGGGGCACCTGACGTCCCGCCTCGGCGAGATGCAGCACCGCGCCGACCTGTACGACCTCATCGACTACGAGTCGTACAACCACTTCGACACGAACGTCTTCACCTTCCGCATCGACCGCTGACGGTCGACGAACAGGAGCGAACATGAGCGACCCCGACATCAAGAAGGGCCTCGCCGGCGTCTACGCCGACACGACGGCGATCAGCAAGGTCAACCCCGAGACCAACTCCCTGCTGTACCGCGGGTATCCCGTACAGGAGCTCGCGGCGACGCAGCCGTTCGAGGCGGTCGCCTACCTGCTGTGGCACGGCGAACTGCCGACCGGCGACCAGCTCGCCGAACTGCAGGCGGTCGAGCGGGCGAACCGGGCGCTGCCCGCCGACATCCGCTCCTTCATCGACGCGATGCCGACCTCGGCCCACCCGATGGACGAGGCGCGGACGGTCGTCAGCCTGCTCGGCGCGTTCGAGACCGCGGGCATCGCGAACGTGCTGGATGCCGCGGGGACGCCGGCGGAGAACCTGGACCGCAGCATCCGCCTGTTCGCGATCCTCCCCGCCGTCGTCGCGTACGGTCAGCGCCGCCGCCGGGGGCAGGAGATCGTCGAGCCGCGTGAGGACCTCGGGTACGCCGCGAACTTCCTCTGGATGACCTTCGGCGAGGAGCCCGATGAGGCCGTCGTCGACGCGTTCAACCGCTCGATGGTGCTGTACGCCGAGCACTCGTTCAACGCATCGACGTTCACCGCCCGCGTGATCGCGTCCACTCTCAGCGACCTGTACTCGTCCGTCGTCGGTGCGATCGGCGCGCTGAAAGGACCGCTCCACGGCGGCGCGAACGAGGCCGTCATGCACATCTTCGACGAGATCGGTTCGGCCGACGCCGTCGTGGCCTGGCTCGACGAAGCGCTCGCTGCGAAGCGCAAGATCATGGGGTTCGGTCACCGCGTCTACAAGCGCGGCGACTCGCGCGTGCCCACGATGAAGGCCGCGCTCGACACACTCGTCGAGCACTACGACCGGCCCGACGTCGCCGAGTTGTACGAGACGCTCGAGTCCGAGTTCGTCTCGCGCAAGGGCATCTACCCCAACCTCGACTACCCGTCGGGCCCGGCGTACAGCCTCATGGGCTTCGACACGCTGACGTTCACGCCGCTGTTCATCGCCGCCCGCATCACCGGGTGGACGGCGCACATCATGGAACAGCAGGCATCCAACGCCCTCATCCGTCCCCTGGCGGCGTACAGCGGTTCGGACGAGCGGCACATCGAGGGCTACGTCCCGGATGCCGCCGATGTCGAGGCGCTGGAGCGGCCGGAGGAGGCCGCGGGCTGATCTTTTCCCCACCGGGACGCCCCACGTGGTATTCAGGACATCTGCATGACCAGTGGCCGAGCACCTTCGGTCTCGGCGCGCACACGTCACCCTGGGGGGAACGCACCATGTCCTATCGTCCTGCGCGGAAATCGGGGGTCTCGCGCGTCGCCGTGGCGACCGCTGCCGCCACCGTCCTCATCGCGTCACTCACGGCGGCGCCGGCGAACGCCGTCTCGTCGGACCCGAACCTCTTCTGCGATCTGCCGGGCCAGCGCCTGGCGATCTCGCCCATCAGCGGCCTGAAGGAGGGCGAGCCCGTCACCTGGCGCTCCACCGTCAAGGGCACCAAGCCCACGACCTTCACCGGTGAGTACATCGGCAAGCTCGACAACGCGTTGGGGACGGATGCCGCGGGCAAGCCGCGCGATCTGCTCCTCGTCAAGCTCGACGGCGACATCGTCAACGGCACGTCGGGTTCGCTCGCCGCGGGCGTGTGGGCCGGGGCATCGGGCTCGCCCGTCTACGACGCGGACGGCGCCCTGCTCGGCGCGGTCTCGTACGGTTTCAGCTCGCTCCCCGACAACGTCGCGGGGGTGACGCCGGCCGCGTACATGAAGGCGATCGGCGCACTGCCGGCATCCAAGACGCTCAGCCCGTCGCAGACGCAGACCGTCGAGCGGATGGCCGACGAGAAGTCGACGGCTCGTCGCAGCAGCACGCTTCGCCGCATCGAGCCGGTGCGAGTGACGATCGGGACGTCGGCGAGTGACCTGGACGACGCCACCGACAGACTCAGTGAACGCATCCCCGGCTTCCGCGGCGCGGTGGCAGGCGGCCTCGCCGTGCCCGGTGGCGAGAATCGCGCGGCCGACTATCCGATCGTCGTCGGCGGCAACATCGCGATGTCGTACGGCTACGGCGCCGTCACCGAGGCCAGCGTCGGCACCGTGACCGCCATTTGCGGCACGGAGGTCTTCGCCTACGGCCACCCCGGCAGCGGCAACTCGGCTCTCTCCGCCAGCATCCACGGCGCATCGGCGGCGCGCATCGTCCCCGACTCCGCCGGCTCGTACAAGATGGTCAGCGCGATCGGCCGGGTCAAGGGCAAGCTCCTCGACGATCGGACCGCCGGCATCCGCGGCAAGCTCGGCGTGCCCGCTCCGACGATCGAGATCCGGACCACCAGCGCCTACGGCACCCTGAAGAACACGACGGTCACGAAGGTGTCCGAGCCGGGGTTCATCCCCGGCGCCGCGTACGCGCAGATGGGCAACGAGGCGGTCCGGATGCTCGACAACGTGCAGAAGGGCTCTGCGCGGGTCGAGTGGACGATCACGTATCAGCGGGCCAACGGTGCGACGGCGACCCTGAAGAACGTGAACCGCTACGCGAGCCCCTCCGAACTGCCCTACTACGTGGGTGATGGTGTCGCGAATGATGTGGCGGCGCTGCAGAGCAACCCGTTCGAGGATGTGCGGATCCTGTCGGTGAACGTCCTGACGCGTTTCGAGGCGGATTACCGGGCGGCGGCGTTCAGCGGTGTGCAGATGTTGAAGAGCGGCAGGTGGGTGACGGTGGATTCGGGCAGCGTCCTGAAGGCCGCTCGTGGCGGGTCGTATTCGTTCCGCACGGTGCTCGCGCCGGCTCCCGGTGCGAAGAAGGTGACCGAGTACGCGCCGTTCACGGTCACCGTGCCGAAGGATGTGCGCAGCACGTACCAGGTCGAGTTGTTCGCCCCGGACGCCGACGACGAGTTCGGTGGAGAAGGGCCGGACCCGCGGTCCTTCGCGCAGTTCGTCGCGGGGCTCGACGACAACTACCGTTCCGATGTCATCACGCGGGAGACGTGGTACACGTCGACGGCGGGGCCGAGGAAGGCCGGCGAGGCCACGATCGTCGCACCCACGGTGCTGATCGGCAACGGGGCATCCGTGTTCCTCCGGTTCGAGGTCCCGGCCACGCGCTGACGTCATCGATCCCGGCGACCGCGCTGCAGCTCGTCAAAGGCTGCGGCGCGGTCGTATGTACGGCGTCGGCGCGGTCTGCGAGCATGAGGCCATGGTGGACACCACGAGCACGGAGCGCATCGTCATCGTCGCCGGGGCGCGCACTCCCGTCGGCCGCTTCGACGGCGCCTTCCGAGGGACACCCGCACACGAGTTGGGCGCGCAGGCGGTGTCCGCCGCTCTCGACCGCTCGAGGGTCGACCCGTCCCGCGTCGGCGAGGTGGTCATCGGCACGATCGGTCAGGTCGCCGGCGACGCCTACATCGCTCGACGCATCGCGCTCGCGGCAGGCCTCGCCGACGACACTCCCGCCTTCACGGTGAACCGGCTGTGCGGGTCGGGGCTGCAGTCGATCTGGTCGGCGGCGCAGGAGCTGCGCTGGGGCGGCATCGATGTCGCCGTCGCCGGCGGCGCCGAGAACATGACGCGGATGCCGTTCTACGACATGGACGCCCGCTCGGGAGCAACGCTCGGACACCGCCGGCTGCTCGACGGCACCCTCGCGATGCTCACCGATCCGTTCAGCGGGCGGCACATGGGTACGACCGCCGAGACCGTGGCCGAGCGCTTCGGAGTGACGCGCGCCGAGCAGGACGCGTACGCCCTCGAGTCCCAGCGCCGCGCATCGACGGATGCCGCCCGCGCCGCCTTCGCCGAAGAGATCGTCGCCACGACGACCACCGATCGACGGCCCGTAGAGGTGACACGGGATGAGCACCCGCGTCCCGACACGACGCTCGAGGCGCTCGCCCGGCTGCGTCCGGCATTCACCCCGGACGGCACCGTCACCGCGGGGAACGCCTCGGGGATCAACGACGGCGCCGCCGCGACGGTGCTGATGCGGGAGTCGGACGTGCGCGCCGAGGGACTCCCCGCGCTCGCGAGCATCGAGGCCGTCACGACCGCGGCGCTCGACCCGGCGATCATGGGGTACGCGCCGACGATCGCGCTGCGGAAGCTCTTCGCCCAGACGGGGCTGAGCCCTGCAGACGTCGCGACCGTGGAACTCAACGAGGCGTTCGCGTCGCAGGTGATCGCGGTCATGCGCGACACGGGGCTCGACCCGGAGCGGACGAACCCCTACGGCGGGGCGATCGCGCTGGGCCACCCCGTCGGTGCGACCGGCACCATCCTGACCGTCCGTGCGGCGCTGACCCTGCAGCGCACGGGCGGAGAGTTCGCCATCGTCACGATGTGCATCGGCGGCGGCCAGGCGCTCGCTGCGCTGTTGCGACGCTGGGACGCCTGACCGAGGCATCCATCTGCGAGCATGAAGGGATGACGGATTACGCGACCATCCTCACCGAGACGCGCGGACGCGTCGGGTGGATCACCCTCAACCGACCCGAGGCGCTGAACGCCCTCAATGCGCAGGTCATGCACGATGTCGTGGATGCCGCGGAGGCCTTCGACGCCGACGCCGGGATCGGCGCCATCGTCGTCACCGGCAGCGAGCGGGCGTTCGCAGCCGGCGCGGACATCAAGGAGATGGAGGCGCTCAGCGGCAGCGAGATGCTGCTCGCGAACCACTTCGGCCAGTGGTCGCGGTTCGCAGCGGTGCGGACGCCGACCATCGCCGCGGTGGCAGGCTATGCGCTCGGCGGCGGGTGCGAGCTCGCGATGATGTGCGACATCATCCTCGCGGCCGACTCGGCTCGGTTCGGGCAGCCGGAGATCAGTCTCGGGGTCATCCCGGGGCTCGGCGGGACCCAGCGGCTCGTGCGGGCGATCGGGTCGTTCAAGGCAGCGGAACTCGTGCTGGCGGGGCGGCAGCTGACGGCGGACGAGGCGGAGCGGTCGGGCCTCGTCTCGCGCGTCGTGCCGGCGGCGGAGCTTCTGGACGATGCGCAGCGCACGGCGGAGACCATCGCGTCGAAGCCGCTGCCCGCGCTGTACGCGGCGACGGCGGCGCTCGACGTCGCCGTGGAATCGACACTGGCGGAGGGGCTGCGGTTCGAGCGGCAGGCGTTCGCCGGGCTGTTCGACACCGCGGACCAGAAGGAAGGCATGGCCGCCTTCCGCGAGAAGCGCGCACCGGAGTTCCGGCACCGATGAGCGCCGTCCGCCTTGTGCGCTCCGAGGGTCTTGCGGCGGCGCCGTATGCGTATGCGGCATACGTCGAGGCGGGGGCCGACCTGATCTTCCTCGCAGGTGCGTGCCCGCTCGCCGACGACGGGTCGACGGTCGCGGTCGGTGATGTGGCGGGTCAGGCTCAGCGCTGCGTCGAGACGATGCTCGTCGCGCTGGATGCCGCTGGTGCGTCCCTCTCCGATGTCGCGTCGACGCGGGTTCTGGTGGCTTCATCGGACCGGCGCGACCTCGTGGCGGCGTGGAACGTCGTGCGCGAGGCCTTCGGTGAGCATGACGTGCCGAGCACTCTGATGGGCGTGGCAGCGCTGGGGTACGAGGATCAGCTGGTCGAGATCGAGGCCGTTGCGGCGGTCCGTGGGGGTTGAGCCGCCCGCCGCCGTCGCGGCCCGACCGGGAGCCTCGCGCCCGACCGTAGACTCTGAGGCGATACCGAGGAGGAGTCAATGAAGATCGTCGTCCTGCTGAAGGAAGTGCCGGACACCTGGGGTGACCGCACGCTCGATCTCGAGACGGGGCTCGCCGCGCGTGACGCATCCGAGCGTGTCCTCGATGAGATCGGTGAGCGCGCTCTCGAAGCCGCCCTCACGTACTCCGAGGCGAACGAGGGCACCGAGGTCGTCGTCATGACGATGGCATCGGATGCCGCGACCGCCTCCCTCCGCAAGGGGCTCGCGATGGGGGCTCACTCCGCCGTCCAGGTCACCGACGATGCGCTGCGCGGCGCCGACCTCGGCGTCACGTCCCGCGTCCTCGCCGCAGCTCTCCGCCGCACCGGGTTCGACCTCGTCATCACCGGCAACCTGTCCACCGACGGCGCCGGCGGCGTGCTCCCCGCGATGCTCGCCGAGCACCTCGGCGTCCCGCAGGCCACCGCTCTGTCCGCCGTCGAGATCACGACGGATGCCGTCAGCGGCACGCGCGCGACGGACTTCGGCACCGCGTCGGTCACCGCGACGCTGCCCGCCGTCATCTCGATCACCGAGGCGCTGCCCGACGCCCGCTTCGCCAACTTCAAGGGCATCATGGCGGCGAAGAAGAAGCCGTTCGAGGTGCTGTCGCTCGCCGATCTCGACGTCGACGTCGACCCGGCATCCGCCCCGCAGTCCATCATGACCGCGGTCGCGCAGAAGCCGCCGCGGCAGGCGGGGACGAAGATCGTCGACGAGGGGGATGCCGGCGAGAAGCTCGCAGCCTTCCTGCTCGAGAACCGGCTGGCGTGAGAGACCGAGGAGAACATCGTGACCGACTTCGCCCCTGACGCCGTCCTCGTCTGGCTCGACGTGACCCCCGGCGGGGAGCTGGCCGCTTCCGCCGCCGGTCTCATCGGCGCCGCCGCCTCGATCGGCGCCCCCGTCGTCCTCCTCGTGGCCGACGAGTCCCGGCACGCCGACCTCGCCGCCGCGGCCGGATCCCTCGGCGCGTCGACCGTCCTGACCGCCGGGCTCGGCGGCGCCGACGCCGCGCTCACGGTACCGATCGTCGACGCGGTGGTCGCGGCATCCGCTCTCGTGCAGCCGGACGCCGTCCTCATCTCCAACTCCATCGAAGGCCGGGACGTCGCGGGACGGTTCGCTGCCCGGACCTCTGCGGCCCTCTGCGTCGACGCCGTGGGCGTCTCGCGCGACGACGACGGCGTGCTCGCGCAGCACTCCGTCTACGGCGGCGCCTACAACGTCACCGCGGGGGCGACGTACGGACCGCTCGTGGTCACGGTCCGGCAGGGGTCGATCGATGCGCGGTCCGAGGCCGTCGACGCGCCGACGATCGTCGGGCTGCAGGTCGAGGCATCCGGAGCGCCCGCCGCCGCCATCACGGGCTTCGACGAGGCGGTCGCCGTCTCGAGCCGCCCGGAACTCCGCGGCGCGGCGAAGGTCGTGTCGGGCGGGCGCGGGCTCGGCTCGGCCGACCAGTTCGCCCTCGTCGAGCAGCTCGCCGACGCTCTGGGCGCGGCCGTCGGAGCGTCCCGCGCTGCAGTGGATGCCGGTTACGTCCCCTACTCGTACCAGGTCGGCCAGACCGGTGTCTCGGTGTCACCGCAGTTGTATGTCGCACTCGGCATCTCGGGGGCCATCCAGCACAAGGCGGGTATGCAGACGGCGAAGACGATCGTCGCGGTGAACAAAGATGGAGACGCACCGATCTTCGACATCGCCGACTTCGGTGTCGTCGGGGACCTGTTCACCGTCGTGCCGCAGCTGATCGCGGCGCTCGAGGCGGGGAAGAAGTAGGAGCGGATGGCGACATACGCGCGTTCCGTGCGCCGCGGACTCCCGCGCGCCTCCGGCGGCGACCCCTGGCCGCCCGCCGGGGCGGCCCCTGCGCCGGTGGCGGTCGCACCGACGCCCGTCGACCCGCCCGCGCCCGTCGACCCCCCCGCGCCCGGCGCGCCAGCCGTTGCCGTCGAGCCGACGGAAACTGCGCCCACCGGTACCGCGTCGATGCAGAACGCGTCGGCTCGAGGTGCTGCGACACGCCGGGGGCTCCCGCGCGCGCCGGGTGGCGAGGCCTGGCCGCCCGCGGCGTCGACGGCGCCGGATGCCGCGACCCCGGCCGTCCCCGCCGTCGAGAACGCGCCTCGCGAGGCTGATGGCCACGGAGCGGACCCGGTCGTGGACGACGCGGCTGAGCCCGCGGCATCCGCCCCCGTGGCCTCCACAGTCGAAGCCTCCACCGTTGCGGCCTCCGCAGCCGCGGCCTCGGCGGACGACGCAGGCTCCGGCGCGGTCCGCCGCGGCCTCCCGCGCGCCGCCGGCGGAGACGCCTGGCCCCCCGCCGAGACCACGCCCGCCCGGCGCGCCACGCCCCCGTCTCGCGAGACTGCACGTGGGGGCCCAGACAGCGGTCTCGCGCCGCGGTCTCGGAGCGCGGATGCAGTCTCGGCGTCCTCGGAGCCCAAGCCCGCCGCGCCCGCCGCCCCGGCGCCCGCCGCCCCGGCGCCGATGAACCTGATCGCCTTGGTGATCGCCT